>CAVWJQ010000001.1:0-167934 GCA_963755445.1 uncultured Acidimicrobiaceae bacterium
CCCCGAGGAGCCACCCTTCCTCGGCGAAGGTCAGAGCGTCGCCCTCGATGGTGGCCGAGCGTCGCCGGCAACGGTCCGGGGTCCGTCACCCTCGGTCACGTCACCGGCGGAGGATCTCCCTGGACGCTGGCCGCCAGGGCGGGGTCCCAGGCACACTTCAGACAGGCGTGCGCAACGACGGCCCGTGCGAACTCCAGCGCAGCTCCGTGCGGATCGGACGTGGTGATCAGGTCGTCCCACTCGACGATGAACTCGCCGAGCCCGTCGTTCCAGGCGCCCATGCCCGACGTCAGGCTCCCGTCGGCGAAGCCGTCGGGGGCGGGCGACGCAAACCCGAAGAAGGCAGGCATCGGATGCCGCGGATCCCCGGCCACCAGCCGACCTCTATCTGCTGGGCGCTCCCGGCGTTGCGCATGATGAAACCCTGCGAGGGTGGATCGACCTGGAGGCCCGAATAGAGGCTGACGGCCAGGTCGAAGGTCCCCCACCAGGCGTTGACCGGCGAACAGCGACCCCGGTAGGGCGCGCGCAACGCGGCGAGCACCAGCGCGGCCCGCGTCGCCGCCGCGAAGTAGGCGGCCACCTGATGGGGCTCGTAGGTGGTGTGCTCGTCGTCCTCGTCGAGCGGCGCCGACCACGACACCTCCTGTGGCGTCGTGTTGATACGAACGGGGCCGACCATGCGCCCGATGGCGCCCAGGACCTCGCGCGTGACCTGGCCCACCGCCCGGTTCGGCCCGAGGGCGATCCGCTCCGTTCGTCCGTCGCTGTGCTCCACGACGTTCTCGTGCCGCTGCAGGTCCAGCGTCACCACGAGCGCACCGGACCCGTCCGGCGCCGGGAGCGGCAGCGTTTCCCAGCCCCGGGCCGTGAGCCGGAGCGCGGCGTGCTGGAGCTGCGGCTCCGGGGGAGCCAGCGCGACGGCCAGCTTGCCGAGGAGCTGGGCGTGCGCGTGCAGGGTGTCGCAGGTAGGGGCCCAGGCGTCGTACGGCAGCGGCTTCCACCCGACCGGGTCCATGATCCGAATGTATCCCACGTCCGTCCCGTGCACCCGGTGAACGAGAGCGACGCCACCGATCACCACCCGTGCCCGGCGGACGACAAAACCGCTCCGGCTATCGTGCGCCGCATGCCCCGTCCTTCGAACATCGCCGTGCCATGACGCCCCCATCGGTCGTCGTGCAGCTGCAGGAAGCCGACGACGTCGCAACCATTCGGATCGACGACGGCAAAGCCAACGCCTTCAACGAAGAGCTCCTGTCTGCGCTGTCGGATGCGCTCGACCTCGCAATGGCGCAGGACCGGGCCGCCTTGATCGTGGGCCGGAAGGGTTTCCTGTCAGCGGGGTTCGACCTCTCCGTCATGCGCGGCGATGCAGCGGCCAGGAAGACACTCGTCCTGGCCGGGCTCGAGCTCGCCCTGAAAATCTTCGAGGCGCCGATCCCGGTCATCGTGTGCTGCACGGGTCACGCCATCGCCGCCGGGACACTCCTGCTGCTCCCGGCCGATCACGTCCTCGTCGGTGATGCGCCGGTCAAAATCGGGTTCAACGAGACCGCCATCGGCATTGAGCTCTCACCGTTCGTCCTGGAGCTGGCCCGGTACCGCCTCCTGCCCGCTGCGCACAACCAGATCCTGCGGGGAACCCTCTCCGACGCGGTGGCCGCGCAGCGGGCCGGCTACGTCGACGACGTCGTGCCCGCCGACGACCTCGAGTCGAGCGCGGTGGAAATGGCGGGTCACTTCGCCGGGTTGGAGCCGCTCAGCTACCAGCGGACCAAGACGGCGATGCGGGCCGGGACGGCGTCGGCGCTCCGCTCTGCCCTCGAACAGCGGCGGGCACAAGCGGTCGACGTCTCCTAGCGTCACGGCGAGACGGCTGGCACCCCGGGAGGGCCTCCCCCGCCCGACCATGCCAGATCCCGGTCTGCAATGTGGATTGCACAGTGAGAGCAGCCCATGTTTGAGCGGGGCGCCCCTAAAGGGGACAATGGCGGCGACATGCAGGAGCTTTCACCGACCAAGACCCAGTCGGCCCCGCCCATCCGGATCCTCCTCATCGAGGATGATGCCGGCGACGCCTATTTGGTGCGCGACCAGCTCGAGACGGGCCCTGACGACCACGAGCTGACCTGGGTCCGGGACATGGCCGAGGCCGGTCGGACGCCTCGACCCGACGTTCGATTGCGCGCTCCTCGACCTGGGCCTGCCGGACTCCCAGGGGCTCGATGCGCTCCACACGCTGCTGGACCTCAACCCCGGGCTCGCCGTCGTCGTCCTCACCGGCTTGGACGACCAGCACCGCGGCGCGCTGGCCCTCGAACAGGGCGCACAGGACTACCTGACCAAGGGATCGGTGACCGCGGAGACCCTGGCACGGTCCCTTCGCTATGCCATCGCTCGACGGCGGGGCGAGGACGCCACGCAGCGCTTGCGCGAGGCCGAATTGAGCCGCGCCGAAAACTCCCGGCTCGAGCGGGGATTGTTGGCGCGGCCGATCCTGCACGACGACACCGTCCGCTGGGCGACCCGCTACCGGCCCGGCGGGAGCAGGGTCCTGTTGGGCGGCGACTTCTTCGACGCCATTGAGCTCGAGGACGGATCGATCCGCGCCGTCGTCGGCGACGTGTGCGGCCACGGACCCGACGAGGCGGCGCTCGGTGTCGCGCTGCGCGTGGCCTGGCGCGCCCTGGTTCTCGCCCGGCAAGCCCCCGATGTCACGCTCTCCTGCCTCCACCGAGTGGTCGAGGCGGAGCGGCAACAGGATCACATTTTTGCCACCGTCTGCGACATCGAATTGGATCCCGACCGGGAGCATGCGCAGCTGTATCTGGCCGGTCATCCGTCCCCGCTCCTGCTGGTCGGTGACGATGTCCTGGAGCTGGCCGTCGAGGCCCGCGGCCCTCTCCTGGGTGTGTTCGAGGATTCGAAATGGCCGGCGAACCGGGTGGAGCTCGGACCCGAGTGGACCCTGGTCCTGTTCACCGACGGGATCGTCGAGGGCCGGGCCGGAAACGGAGAGGGCGAGAATGAGCGGTTCAAGACGACCGGACTCGCACGCCTGGCCCACCAAGCACTTGAGGAGACACGGGACCTGGAGTCCCTGGCCGATCAGTTGATAGCGGGCGCCGAGCGGGCCAACGGGGCGCCGCTGCGCGACGATGTCGCCCTCCTGCTGCTCTCGACCTCGACGCACTGGTTGCCCTAGCAACCGCGGCCCGCGACGTCGTCGACAGCGCGAACCGGACAAGGACCAGGCCACCATGGTGCAGAGCCTCCGAGCGCGATTGAACATCCTCATCGTCTGTCGTGTCCGTGGTGATCATTGTGGTCACGGCGGTCTCGACCGCCGCCTTCCTCAACCTGACCGACGCCCGCCACCGCCTGCTGAACCAGATCGACCCCGCCAGTCTCAGCGCCGGCCAGGTCCTGCTGGCCTACGTCGACGAGGAGACGGGCATCCGGGGATACATCCTGGGCCGCAACTTCGCCTACCTGGAGCCGGCCATCTCCGGAATCAAAGAGCAGACATCGGCCACCAAGCAGCTGAACGCGGCATTGGCTGAGCAACCCGCACTCCTGCGGACCGCCAAGCGGGCGGAGCAGCTCGGCCAGGTCTGGCAGACGAGCTGGGCCCTCCCGGCCTTCAAGGCCACGGCCGCCGGCATCCTCGACCTACGCCACCCCGACCGAGCTCGCCCAGGGCAAGACGCTGCTCGATCGCGCCCGTGCCGCCTTCACGACACTGAACAACCAGCTGTCAGCGAGCCGTCAGCAGTACGGCGACAACGTGAATACGGCCACGAAGCAGCTGGTCATCGCCCTCCTGGTGGGACTCGTGCTCCTGGTGGGCGGCACCATCGCGGTGTCGGTCGCGCTGCGCCGGTGGGTGACCCGGCCGCTCGAGTCCGTGACCGACGATGCCCGCCAGGTCACCTCGGGTGAGCTCGCCCATCCGATCAGCGTCACCGGGCCGTCGGAGATCCGGGCCCTGGCCGCCGACATCGAGGCGATGCGGGTCCGGATCGTGCGGGAGCTGGGGGAAGTGGAGTCGGCTCGGGCCGAGACCGCGGAGCGCAACATCGCGCTCGACCGGTCCAACCAGGAGCTCGAGCAGTTCGCCTATGTCGCCTCGCACGACCTCCAGGAACCGCTGCGCAAGGTCACCAGCTTCGTGCAGCTCCTGCAACAGCGCTACGAGGGCCAGCTCGATGAGCGGGCCGACGAGTACATCGGTTTCGCCGTCGACGGAGCGTCGAGGATGCAGCAACTCATCAGCGACCTGCTGGCCTTCTCGCGGGTGGGGCGGAATGCAGACCGCTTCCAGGTGACGCCACTGGCCGAAGCGGTTGGGGCCGCCCTCGACAATCTCGGACATCGCACTGCGCGAGACGTCGGCCGTCGTGAACGTGCCGGCTGATCTGCCCGAGATCGTCGGGGATCCGATTCTGCTGACCTCCCTGTGGCAGAACCTGATCGGCAATTCGCTCAAGTTCCGATCCGAGGCGGCGCCCCGGATCGATATCGCCGTGCGGGCCCGGGGCGGATTCTGGATGCTTTCGGTCAGCGACAACGGAATCGGGATCGAGCCGCGATTCGCGGACAAGGTCTTCGTGATCTTCCAACGCCTCCACGGTCGGGACGCCTACCCCGGGACCGGCATCGGCCTGGCCCTCTGCAAGAAGATCGTGGAGTTCCACGGCGGGCAGATCTGGCTCGATGCCGAAGCTTCTGTCGGGACCCGGATTTGCTTTACTCTTCCGATGGCACGGAGGGAGATTCCAGCATGATGCATGCGGACCGAGACTCGTCGATCGTTCTGCTCCTGGTGGAGGACGATCCGGGTGACGTCACGATGACGCGCGAGGCGCTCGCCGAGGCCAAGGTCCTCCACGACCTCCACGTGGTCGACAATGGCGAGGCCGCCATCGCCTTCTTGCGTCAGGAGGGTCCTTATGCCGACGCCCCGCGCCCCGATCTGATCTTCTTGGACCTCAACCTCCCCCGCATGGACGGCCGGGAGGTTCTCGCCATTGTGAAGAGCGATGAGTCGCTGCGGAGGATCCCGTTGGTCGTCTTGACCACGTCGGACTCCCAGGACGACATCGCTCGGAGCTACGACCTCCACGCCAACGCCTACGTCACCAAGCCGGTCGGGCTGGACTCGTTCTTGACCGCGGTGCAGCAGATCGACTACTTCTTCCTGGCTGTCGCCAGCCTGCCTGAGCACTAGGAGAGAGGGCCCGACCCACCTCATCCTCGACAGCAGCCGGCGCCCGTCGTCGGTCGATCCACCAGGCCGGGCAGGCGTCCCCGTCACCATCGGATGTCAGGTCTTGCGTCGGGGAGGTGGTTGCAGACCTTGATCGGCTGCGCTAGAGAAGTGAACTCCACCCTGGAGGAGAAGGTCGATCGACGATCCGAGCCACGTCATGCCCGAGCCCACAGATCGCACGGAGGTGAGCGGGCTCGCTTCCGCCCAAGCTCTTCCACCAGCGGCGGCAACGGACACCCCGTCGGAGCAACAGCACATCGCCGTCCGGACCGGATCGCGGCTCCTCGATCTCATGGCGGGAACCACCAAGGTGGGTCTCAGCGCATCGGTGCTCGTCGCCGGCGAAATCGCCACCCGGTCCGTGAAGGTCGCCCGGGTGGTCCTACCAACCGGCATGGGCGAAGGCGTCTTCGAAACGATCGAACGGCAGGTCAAGGGCCGCGAACAGGACGCTCGCCGGAATGAACAGCAGGGTCTGGGCGACGTCGCCAGTGCGGCAGAGTCGGTGCTCAACAGGGTCGTCGTCGAAATCGTCGACATGCTGGACATGGAGCAATTGATCGACCATGTGCCCATCGACAGGGTCGTGGCCAGGGTCGATCTGCCGGCAGTCATCGACGCAATCGACCTTTCGGGGGTCGTCCGCGAAGCTACGACCGGACTCGGTGGGGAGTCCCTCGATGGCCTCAGGTCCGGACTCATGGGCATGGACGTGTGGAGCGCCCGAGTAGTGGACAAGATCCTCCGACGCAAGCACTCGCGTGACCTGAGCCTTCCCGCACCATCGCCCCCGCCCATGGTGACGGGAACAATGGAGGTGTTGCCGTGAGTCGGCAACGCGAGATCCGGAATCAACGGGCACAAGCCCTTCAAGGAAGGAGGGCCGGCTTCGTCTCGCGCGCTGTCGCGAGCGGGATCGATGTCCTCCTCGTTCTGTGCGTCTACGTGGGAGGGTACGTCATCGGCAGCATCGCCTGGGATCTCTTCTTCTCGCAGTCGGTCGCAGTGTCGGTTCCGCCACATTGGCTCAACGAGACCCTGGTGTGGGTGATTCTGGTCGTGTACCTCACGGCCGGCTGGGGAACGGCCGGGCGTACGTTCGGAAAGCAGGTGATGGGCCTGCGGGTCATCCGCTCGGATGGCAGCCGGCTGAGGCTGCCGCGTGCGTTCCTGCGGGCGCTCCTGTGTGCAACATTCTTTCCGGTACTGCTTTGGGCGCTCCTCGACCGACGCAATCGAGGCCTCGAAGACGTCGCCTTCGGGACCGCTGTCGCCTACGACTGGTTTCCGGAAGAACCGGCCACGCTGACGCTCGACCACGTGGAGGCCCACCTCGAGATTGAGGCGCACACCGTGTCACGACCGATCGGCTCCTGACGGCCGCTGCCGCGAAGCTAGGAACCCGCGATCCCGGACACCGGGGCGACGAGGTGGCCCGCGTTGGGTGCACCGAGGAATGACGCGTCACCGTAGGTGTAGACGGCGCCGTTCGCACCGGCGATCCAGTAGCCCGACCCTGTCGGCGTCGACGTGATGGCCGGCGACCGGTGCCTGCCCGGTGATGCCTTGACCCGGCACGGAGCCGAAGTACCCGGCACTGCCGTACGTGAACACACCTCCGTCGGATGCCACGAGCCAGTAGCCCTGGCCATCGGGCAGCGCTGCGACTCCCGTCACCGGTGCGTTGAGCCGGGTGCCGCCGGCGGAGCCGTAGAAGGACGCGCCGCCGAAGCTGAAGACCCCACCGTCGGAGGCGACGAGCCAGTAGCCGCCGTTGTCGGCGGCGGCGACAGCGGTGACGGGGGCGTTCAGCCGGGTGCCGCCCATGGAGCCGTGGAACTCGGCGTTGCCGAAGGCGAAGACCCCGCCGTCACTGGCCACCAGCCAGTAGCCCTGGCCGTCACGTGTAGGCGCAATGCCGACGATCGGCGCGTTGAGGTGACAGGCCGCCCATGGAGCCTTCGAAGCGGGCGTCACCGAAGGCGAAGACGCCGCCGTCGCTGGCCACCAGCCAGTAGCCCTGGCCGTCGGGCGTGGCGGCGACACCGACGATCGGCGCATTGAGGTGACGGCCGCCCATGGAGCCCTCGAAGGGAGCGGTGCCGTACGCGAACACGCCACCATCGCGCGCTGCGAGCACGGTGCCCTGGCTCGATGCCGGCGGGAAGGTCATCTGTTCGACGTATGCCCGGAGTCCCGGGTCGTTGCCGTTGGGAGTTGTCAAGGTGCTGCCGTCAGCCAGGCAACCGACACTCGGCACGCAGGTCACGGAATTGAGGAAGCTGAGGAAGGCGACGTTCGGGCTGGGCTGCACCGACCACGACGACCCGTTCCAGTACTCAATCAAACTCTGCGGTTGCGGACCCGAGCCGCCGTTGTTGAACGAGCCCGTCGAACCAACCGCCCAGCACTCCCCGCGCCCAGACAGGAGATCCCCGCCAGCATTCCCGGCGCCGTCGGAGCCGGGCACCGATGCTGACGCGTCGCTCCACGACGTTGCCATCCCAGTGCTCCATGAGGATCCCCGCCGCGTTCCCGCTGGTGTCGGTCGTCGCGCCAGAAGCCCAACAGTCGCTGTCCCCGACGCACTCCAGACCGCTCAGGTAGCCGCCGCTGGGCAGCGGCTCAACGGTGCTGGGCACGATCGACCAGGCCGATCCGTCCCAGTGCTCGATGAGGCCCTGGTCGCCGACGGCACCGGGGAAGATCGGGAGGAATCCCGACATCTGTGCAGCCGGACCGGCATTGCCGACAGCCCAACAGTCGGCCGCCGAGAGGCACTGGACGCTCATGAGCTGATCAAAGGCCTGACCCGTCTGCGCAGCGGGAACGATGGACCAGCTCAGTCCGTTCCACTGCTCGGTCACGTCGGTGAGATTGTCCCCGTTGAGGTCCGTCGCATAGCCGACCGCCATGCAGCTGGACGCCGACGCGCAGCTCACGCTCGAGAGGACGGCTCCCACCACGCCCGGGCCACTGGGAGTCGGACTCGGCACCATCGTCCACGACGTGCCGTTCCACTGCTCAATGAGAGTGCCGGTCGGATTCCCGTTGCCGGCGGTGACCGCGCCTCCGACCGCCCAGCAGTCAGAACCGGTGACACAGGTGGCGCCAAAGAGTCCACCACCGTCTCCGTCAGGCAACGGCGTCTGGACGATTGTCCACGTCGTGCCGTTCCAGGCTTCGACGAGCGGGTGTCGGGAATGACTGACTGCCGCCGAGGTTCGTGAGCGTGACGCCGACAGCCCAGCACTGGAGCGCGTTGGCGCACGTCGAACTGATGAGAACATCATCTGAACCCGTTCCGGGAACCGTGGCGACGGACCACCCTGATGGCGCGGCCCCAGCCGTCTGCGTCGATGACCACCCAGGAGCCCCCGAACAACGCAGTAACGGCGAGGGCGACGCTCCAGAAGGCGGCGCCACGGCGTCGAATGCACCCGTCACGTACACGACCACAACGCATGCCGCCCCATACACAATGGTTGCACGCAGCCCAGGCGGCTTCAGCGGATGGTCGCTCTGCTCGTCCGACAGAGGATGCGCCCATGGCCTGCCAAATCTGTACCGGGTGATCATGTCCAACTTGTTGACCGGCGGGACCTCTTGATGAGTCGACCACCGAAGTGCTCCCGTTCATGACTGCCTTCACCCGCTCGGCCCGACAGGTCATCCATCGTCCAGCGTCAGCAGGTTCGGCGTCCCCATGGCTGAGCTCAATCCCAAGGCCCGTCGTCACCTCCGGCACGGATAGCCTGCCGCCGTGAGCACGGCACGACTCGAAACCTTCAGTGACGGCGTGTTCGCCATTGCGGCCACGTTGCTCATCCTCAACGTAAGTGTCACCGGAGCCCCCCTGGGAAAGGCATTGCTCCACGGCTGGCCGTCCTATGTGGCGTACGCGGTGAGCTTTCTCACGATCGGGATCATGTGGGTGAACCACCACGGCGTCTTCTCGCAGATCGGCAGGGTCGATCGGACGTTCCTGATGATCAACGTTGTCTTCCTGATGATTGTGGCATTCGTTCCCTTCCCCACGAAGCTCGTCGCCGAGAACATTCATCGTCCGGGGCTCGAAGCGGCCGCGTTGACCTACGGATTCACCCTCACGCTGACCGCCGTCGCCTACAACGCACTGTGGTTGTACGCAGCGAAAGGTGGCCGACTCCTGCGTGCCGATGCCGATGCGAAGACGGTGACCGGGATCTCGCGGAGCTTTCTCCCGGGGCCTTGGATCTACCTCACGGCCACCTTGTTCGCCTTTGGGTGGCCAACCCTGAGCATCGTTCTCTTTGCGCTGATCGCCTTCTTCTACATGCTCGAGAGCGCCCTTTTCGGACGACGCGTGGTGAACGAGCCTGGGGGGACGCAATGATTGCCTCAATCACTGCATCGTCCTGACCGGCAGAATGTCTCCCTCTTCACGAATCCGACAGCCGGATGCCGAATTCTCGGCCGCCCGAGTCGGCCCTCACGGCCGCCGGCGTCGTCTCGCGGCTCTACGTGGTGCAGTCCGCCAGCTGCTTCTCGATATATCGGCGCCAGGCGCTGTTGCCTGGTCGTGAGAGGGCAGCGCGATACGCAGCCGCTGCTTCGGGCAATTTGGCTGCTTGGAACAGAAGATCTCCACGAACCGCGTCGACCCTGTTTGAGTTGCCGAGCGAGCCCACGGTTTCGAGTGCATCGAGACCGGCGGATGGTCCGTGCACCTGAGCGACGGCCACAGGCGCGATTGAGCCGGACCGCGGGGGTGTCGCTGATCGACAGCAAGACGTCGTACCAACTCAAGACGGCCTCCCACTTCGTCTCGCCCCACGTCGGAGCGAGCGCATGACACGCGGCAATCGCTGCTTGGGTCGCGTAGAGGTCAGGGCGGGTCGGCGTGCGGCGCAACGCCACGCCGAGCATGCACATGCCTTCCCAGATTGCGGTCTGATCCCACTTGGTGCGGTCCTGGTCAACCAGGAGGACGATGTCGCCGGAAGCGTCGAGACGAGCCTCGTGGCGGGAGGCTTGGAGGAGCAGGAGCGCCAGGAGCCCGCTCGTACCGGGCTCACGTGGGAGCAGTTCGTAGAGCAATCGGCTGAGCCGGATGGCCTCCGCAGTCAGGTCACGTCGGATCAGATCGTCCCCGAGGCTTGCGTCGTAGCCCTCGTTGAAGAGGAGGTACACCGTCGCCAGGACGCTTGAGAGTCGCCCCGGTAGCTCGTTGTCCGTTGGGACCCGATAGGGAATGTTCGCGACCACGATCTTCTGTCGAGCCCGAGTCAGGCGTTTCGCCATGGTGGCCTCTGGTACCAGCAGGGCGCGTCCTACCTCGGCCGTTGTGAGTCCACAGAGTGTCCGCAGGGCAAGGGCGGTCTGGACTTCGGCCGCGAGGGATGGATGGCAACACGTGAAGATCAATCGGAGCAGGTCGTCATCCACTACCTCGGGAGCCGGGAGGGGAGACGTTGGAGCCAGCAAAGCCTCCGCTGCCGCCGCTGCTGCCGCCTCCTTGTCCGGCCGCTGGGTCTCCCGGCGTAAGAGGTCAACAGCCCGGTTGCGGGCCACAAGCGTCAACCAGGCCCGAGGCTCGGGAGGTACCCCGTCGCGCGACCACGCATCGAGTGCCTTGACGATCGCGTCCTGCACCGCATCTTCAGCCAGATCCAAGGACCCGGTGGTGCGGGTGAGGGTGGCAAGGACACGCGAACCCTCGTCCCGGACGAGCCGGACGAGGGTCGCGCGACCCGCCGATGCTGGTGCCGGCTCAGGAAGCGTTCGCACCAAAGTCGATGATGGGACGAACTTCAACCTTTCCGCTCCACGCGGCCGGTATCTGGGCAGCCCACCCAATGGCCTCGTCCAAGTCTGCGCACTCGAATTGGTAGAAACCGGTAAGCACTTCGGACGTCTCGGCGAACGGGCCGTCAGAGGTGACAACCTTGCCACCTTTGCCCCCCTCTACCTGGACCGTTGTGCCCGTCGAGGTGGGATAGAGGGCAGCTCCTCCCCGCATGACCGCCGACGCAGCAGCGCCGAATGCGCCGTATTCCGCCATTGTGGCCTGCTTCTCAGGGGTGTCGAGGGTCGACCAGTCAGGGTCCCCGTTTTCGTAGATGAGTGCGGCGTACTGGGGCACTTGTATCTCCTTTCTCTCGTGGTCCGACTCACTCGGCCGGATCCACTTAGGGAACGAATGACCGAGCCCGAAAAGGACATCTTCGCGTAATTGTGCTCATGACAAGCCAAGCGGCGGCCGGCCGACCGACCGACCGACCGAGCAGGGCTGGAGGAGTGGCGACGACCAACAGGCCATAACGTGGTGCCGTGCCGACACCGCTCCCGAACCCGAGCGAAACAGATCTGATTCCCCCAGGATGGGAAGAGACCGCCTCCACAGCCCGAGGAATCGCTTCAGCCGTGTCGCCTCCGGATGGTCTGACCAACTTGCAACGCATCCTCTTGGAATCGGTGTTCACGGCCATGACGGGACACGATGTCCCCCTGAACGATTTCGAGCCGTTGCCCCCGGCCGAGCTCGCTCAGGTACTCCGACGCAGGAATCTGCCGTTTCGAACCCGCATTGTGCAGATCATGCTGCTGGCGGCCCTCGTTCTCCGCCCCCTTCCAGAGTCCGTGGTGGACAAGGTGGGGAGCTGTGCGCGGGAACTGAGCGTGGATGAGTCGCTGATCGGTGTCGCCCGGAGGTTCGCGTCTGGCTCGCTTGGCCTCGCCGCAGTCGACTTCGAACGCAACGGTTACACCGCGGAGTGGCGGCCAGACTCAGCATCGGCACTCCACACCTCGAAAGAGCTCGCCACCGCGTGGGATCTTGCCGTGGACGACCGCGAGCTCGCAGGGCGATGGTCCGAACTCGGACAGCTGCCGGAGGGGACTCTCGGCCGGGCCGTCTTTGCGCTCTACCAGTCGAGGGGATTCATATTCCCGGGGCTCCCCGGTTCGGCGCCGCCGCTGCTCGCCCAACACGACTGGGTCCATGTGCTCGCCGACTACGGCACCACCGTCGAGTCAGAGCTTGAGGTCTTCGCCTTCATCGCCCGGGCCAACGACGACATGCGTGCGTTCAGCCTCTTGGCCATGGTCGTCGCCCTCTTCGAAACCGGTTATTTGCGCACCGGCGCCGGACTGTTCGAGGCGAGTCCGGGACATATCTCCTCGCATGATGGTGTCGCCATTCGGATCGCTGATGCGATGCGGCGAGGCGCCCTTTGTCGGGACTCGGTCGTCGGCATCGACAGCATCGACTATCTCCACCTCGACTGGTTCGAGATTGCCGAGGTGTCGGTCACAGACGCCAGACGACGATTCGGAGTGGTGGACAAATCGCCCGAGGCCGTCGCCGCAGGCTCGGTGGGTCCCTGGGACCCCGCAGGCATCAGTGAGTTCCAGCTCAATGCGGGACGCAAGCTGGCAGAACGCCTGAGCACGTGATGGGTGGGATGCGCATCGGAGAGACGATCCCACCAGACTCGGTCACGGCTCGGGTGGCAACAATCCAACACTGACAATCATGGCGCTGGCACTCCGCAACGTCCGCCAATGGGCCTAGCCCTTCGCTCAACATCCCAGGGCAGCTGTCTGCCCCCGCTTGACGTGCCGTACCGGATGGATGCTGCGACATCGCCTGGGGTGGACGTGAGGTTGATGACGGCGCAATGGCGCGTCACCCGTGCCATCGGGTGCAAGGACATCTTCTTGGAGAACTTCTCCGCTAACGGGGCGAAGATTGGTCGGACCTTTGAAGACGTGACTTCCCCCGAGACGCTCGAAATGCAGCGCAAGAATGGAGTCACACTGCCGCAGTGGGTCCTTCCGCAATTCCAGGCACCGCTCAAGGAGCGGTCCTACTTCGTCGTTCCGCACCGAATGGGTGGCAACGATTCCCTCAATGGCCGAGGTCACCGCTTCGCCTTCGGCCGGATCGTGGGTGAAGAGAAGGAGCGTGGACCCGGCGGAAAGCTCGAAGGATGCTGGGTGACCGGCACCAGACTCGGACGGCGCAGGGTGAACCAGCCGAGTAGCGGTGCCATGGAAGATCAGTGCGCTAGCTCCGTGTCCGACTTTCCCCAGTTCGACACGTCCATTGGTCGGGTCGACCATGAGATAGACGCAGTCAGCAAGGGCGGCAACGGTTTCGGTCAGTTCGAGTGGGACAAGACCCGCCATGGCGTGGGCCCACACAGTCTCTTTCATTTCGAGGACTGAGGTAGTCGCCGTTGGCACGCTTCTTCCGACCCCGGCCAGTATTCGCTTCCCACTCATCGGGGAGAGCTCAAACCACGTACCGGGCACGGTTTCATCGAATGCGTGTGCGGGCCCGGCCGCCACTGCGACCAGACCCAGACAACGAAGCTGCACATCGGCACCTTCGGAGGAATACTCGTACTGAGGCTCGCTTGTTTCGAAATGAAAGGTCGTCGTCACGGCACAACTCCTTTCTCATCAGTGACTGATCGGCCCCGGCCCCGGGCGAAATCGCCAATGACTCCATCCGCCCGGGGCCACCTCTTTCCTGCCAGAGCCCAGCCCGACGACTGCTCACGCGGCACTCGCGGCCAGGCTCAACGGTTCCCACCCCAGAAGTTGTGACAATGCCTCCTTTCTGGTCGTCCTGATCGGATACCTTCCAGGGGTGGCTGTGTCTATGCGGAGATGAGTTCGCTCTCGGCCCGACTTTGGACTTGGATCCGCCGCGGCTTGGCGTGCGGAGCAATCGGAATCGAGAGAGTGAGGACACCAGCCTGATACTGCGCCTCGATGTGCTCGGTATCGAGATTCGTTCCGAGAAAAACCTGGCGGACATAGCTGCCGTAGTTGCGTTCGGCGATCAGAACTTCGACCTCGTCGCTCTTGGGCGGTGCGGGCCTCTCGGCCTTGATCGTCAACACGTTGTCTTCCACCGTCAGGTCGACCGATTCAGCCGAGACGCCGGGTAAGTCGAGAGTGATCAAGAAGGTATCGCCCTTGCGAAATGCGTCCAGGGGCATCTGCATCTGACGAGACTGTTGGGCGCCGCCGGCCAACTGCTGAAAGAGCCGGTCAACATCACGAAACGGGTCTGAACGTACGAGAGCCATTGCTGCTCCTCCTTCTGTGTGAGCTCCCAACCTCAGCGCCACTTGAGCGTGACAGTGGAATTATTAGCACTCTCCTACCGAGAGTGCTAGACCAAATTCCGAAATTTTTGTGCCACCTGGAGCACTCAAGGGATGAAGTCTGAGGATTGCAGCTTCCGCCGCACGGCACCGTGGCACGGACGTCGGGAGGGCGAAGGCCTTGACGGCTCAGCCCCGCTCGACGCCTCCGAACCGGTCCAACACATTTGCCGTGATGCGCGCCACGAGGGGATCCGGGGCGGGGCCGAGTCCCCGCGCCCAGTCGGTGCAACCACATGTGAAGGTCGTGCCACCGCCGCTGCGCGAGAACACGCCCATCACCGCGTTGCCAGCGGCGATCTTGGCGACGTTCGCCGCCGACCAGTCACCGAAGAGCCGCATCGCCACGTATTCGAGGTCGGCGGGCATCGTCGTTGCCGGGCGCTGGGGCGGCGGCATCTCTGGGGGCTGGGCAAAGCCCGACCAGAGGTGCGCCGGCGACGTGGCGAGAACGACCATGTCCCGGGGCGTGCCGTCCTCTCCAGTGGGAACCGGCAAGTTGTTCTCGAGCGTCAGCGCACACCCATCGGCTTCGTAGCCAACGATGACCGGATCGGAACCGAACTGGTCCCCATAGGCCAGTCCTGTTCCCTCGAAGACCCAGTGCCGGGGCCTCCACACGGTGTAGCCACCCGACCCCCGGGGCACCCCGTAGCCAAACCGCACGTAACCACCGCGGGTGAAGCTCACGCCGGTGAGGTGGTTCTCCGGACGACCGATCATCGGATCGGACCACAGGCCGGTCATCCGACGCTCGTCTACCGTGCCGACAACCGGATCGTTGAAGGGTCCCATGAACTTGTACGACGTCATCTGTGCGGCGTCAGCGTCGAAACGAACCTGCCAGCACGCGTTGTTGCCACTGAAAAAAGCCACATTTCCACCCGAAGCCACGAACGCCTCGACCGCATCGCGCATCTCCCATGACCAGTACTCGTCATGGCCCACCGACAACATCGCCTGGTACTCCGCAAGACACAGGGGATCAGCATGCAGGTCGATCGAGGTGGCCACGTCGATCGAGTAGCCCTCTGACTCGGCCCAGCGGACGAAGGGACCTTCCCAATTCGACCAGCCCGCCTCGGCCACCCATGGGCTGAGGTTGTTCGCCTCAATGTCGGCAAGCCGGCGCGTGCCACTCACGTCGACGTCGTCGATGGTTCCCGGGCCGGGGCGGATGGTATGGGAGTGGCTGAGGTGCGCACTTTCAGGTCGTCGCACGAAGCCGTGGCCCCATGGGCGACGCAAGCTGGATTCGACAGCACCGGTGTAGAGGTTCAGGCCCCCCCAGTCGTTGTATGCCGCGTCGGTGGCGGTCGCCATAACCAGCAGATAGGGGGCGCGACGGCCCAGGGGGGCGCGGACGGCGAAGCAGGTCTGCCGCGACGGCGACCCATCGGCCGGTAAGAACTCGACCTCGTAGCAGCCTGAACGCCAATCGTCACCAACTGCCACCTCGAAGGTGACCGGCCAGCCGCAACCGTTCTGCGCAGCACCGTCGGGGACGGGGTGGTCGGAGGCCTCCAGTCCGTCACGGCGCCACACCATCTCACGGGTCGCTCCGAGGCGAGCCACCTCGACCGAGAATGGTCCGCGGCCGGCGCAACAAAGGCCGACCGTCTCGCCCGGCATCACGCTCGCGCGGTCGGGATATCCCTCGACCACTGCCTTCTCCCCTGCTCCCATGGTCGAACTCTAGGGATTGTTCCGGCGCTGCATTTCAGTCAACCCACCGGGACGATTCTGACCTGCGACGAGCCGCGAGCGCCGCCACCGCTGTGGCACAGAGTCGCGTGTGGTCAGGGCGTCGCGAGATAGTCCTGGAGGGCGTCGAGACGGTCGTCCCAGGCGTGGGCAAGCGCAGCGAGAAACTGTTGGGCGAGTTGGACGGGAGCGGACCGCAGTCGGTAACGCACCCGCCGGCGCTCGCCCTGCTCGGGGGCGACGAGGCCCGCGTCGGCCATCAGGGCGAGATGCTTGGCGATCGCCTGCCGACTAATCGGCAGCCGAGCGGCAAGGTCAGTGGCCGTGGACGGGCCATCCGTGGCCAGTGCGGCGAGGATGGCGCGGCGCGTCGGGTCAGCGAGCGCGACGAAGACCTGCTCGGCGACGGCCTCGATGTCAGGCGTCATCGACGTACTCCGCCAGCTCCGCCAGCTCTCGCAACCAGCCTTCACTGTGGGAGTCGTAGGTCTGGCGCCGTGTCTCGACTGGAAGCTGGGCGAAGCCGGTCTCGACGACGCGGAGCAGCGTGCCGTTGGGGTCGGGCTCCAGGGTGAACTCGACGTAGGTGCGGCGTGGATCGTCCTCGGGCAGGTCGGGCAGTCGCCAGGTGTATGCGAAGACTGCTGGCTCCTCGACCCGCTCGAGGCGCATCTCGACCGTCATGCCGCCAGAAAAGGTCATCGTGGCCGAGCCGCCGGGGCGAAGGTCGATACTCGCACTCTCACCGAACCACGCGCTCAGACCTTCGGCTGTGGTGAGGGCCCGCCACACCTCGCTCGGTGCGCGAGTCAGGGTCACAGTGCGCTCTATGCGGTCGGGGAACGTCATGACTACCTCCTTGAGGGGGGCGATTATGGTCGATGCCGCGAATGGGTCGCCGGCCCCCAGGACAGCCTGGTCACCCAGGCCGCCCCGGGGATCGGGATTTAGGCATCCTCCTCGGCGGCCCGGCGGGCAAGATCACGCGGGCTGCGATTGGGGGCGCCGGGGCCACCCTCGACCAGCTCGCGGAGGCTGGTGCCGACGAAGTGATCCCAGCTGCGGCTGCACATGTCCTTGCATTCGAGCTCGTCGTTCAGACCGCGGTGCTCGAAGGTGACTTCGCTCGAGCTGTCGTCGAGCGGCGTGATGGTGAACGTTGGCTGGGTGCCGACCCAGTCCTCCATGAACGTGCACTCGACGACTGTCCAGCGGACGGTCGTCGGGCGGGTCGCCTCGTCAACGCGGACGAGGAGGGGCGGCTGTTCTGCCACCATCGGGAACCGCAACTCGCCATCCGTCAGGCCCGAACCCGTCACCGGGCTCCACCAGGCGGTCAGCCCTTCGGTCGTGGTGACGGCGTCGAACACGACGTCGGCCGGGGCGTTGACACGGATGGTCGTTCGGTAGTCGGTGCGGGTGGTCATTTTGGTCTCCTTGAGTGAGTGAGCGCTTATAGCAACCTACTGATTGCTACTTTATAGCAACCATCTGGTTGCGTCAAGAGCTCTGCCACAGTAATGACAGGCCGTCCCATACGACTGACCGGGTCTTACTACGGTCGCTGTGCCGCCGCGATCCACGCCCTGCGGCCATCATTCCGAAGGTGAGGATCAGCGAATTCGAAAACCTAGTAAGGACCCCGATCGACCCAGACGGTCCGCGTCCATTGAAGACCTCGTTGGCATCCCGAAGTACGCGAATTCCACGGGTTCCCGAGGCACCGTTCGCCCGCGCTTATTTCTGCCGCAGCAGCCTGGAGGAAACTTCTGCGATGCTGCTGATGCTGAGTCGAAGCCGGCGTGATAGACAGACAACGGACAATTTGAATTCTCCTACTTTGGGAGACCCACTCTTTGCAGCCGATCAGTCTCGGAAGTAGTGGCCCTCGTTGAGGTTGTCGACTATCCCGGGATGTGTCGGATGCCAGTCCAAGAGTTCTTGGGTGAGCCCGCTCGAGGCCGGATTGTCCAGGGAGATGAAGAAGGCCAGAAAGTCGAAGTAATCGACGACCTCCTCGGGTTCGATGCTCGACAGTCGGCACACCCAGATTGCTTCCGATCACCTCGGCGATCGTCCGCAGCGGCACACCCTCGTCGGCGACGGCGTGCAATCGGTACCCGGCGGGAGCTCCTTCAAGCGCGAGGCGGTAGAGACGCGCCTCATCGACCGAGTGCACGGCTGGCCACCGATTCGAGCCATCACCGGGGTAGCCAGCCTTGCCCTTGGCTCGAGCGAACAAGATCAAGGCCGGCGTATAGCCGGTGTGGTCGAACTGACTGTGCACCAAGGGAGGTGGTCGCACGACGGACGACCGGATACCGCGGTCAGCAAACGCGATCACAGCATTCTCGGCGTCGATACGAGGGCCAGCGGGCAAGATATTGGTTTCGGTTCCCACTCCCTGCACGCCCCCGAAGGCCAGAGGAATGGTTCCCGACGTACCCACAAACGGCTTGCCGGTGCCGGCCAACACCTCACCCATCGCCTCAATGGCCGAAAGATCGGCGCCCAACGGCCCGTCGAGGTCACCTGCGTTCAGCTCATCGTGCTTGAACGCCAGGTGGATGACGCCATCCGAGCCGCTCACGGCTTCCCGCAGGCTGTCGAGATCGTCGAGCGATCCACGTTGCACATCGGCGCGAGCGCTCGGACCGCGGCGGCGGAGGCGTCCGAGCGGGCGAGCCCAACTACTTCATGGCCAGCGCCGATCAGTTCGGGGATGATGACGGAGCCGAGATGGCCGGATGCGCCAGTGACGAAGACTTTCATGAGGACTCCCTGTGGGCTTGGATCGTGGGCAGACCCCCCTTGGAGGCCTGATGACATCGGGTGTCATAGCAACCATACCAAGGATGACACCGCGTGCGTTATTAGGCTTCCCCTACGATCGGGAAATGCCACGTTGGGAGGCGGGAGCCCAGGCCAGGCTGACCCAGGCCGCATACGAGCTCTACGTGGAGCGCGGGTTCGATGGGGTGACGGTGGCAGAGATCGCCGAAAGGGCTGGGCTCACGAAGCGCACGTTTCTTTCGGTCCTCCGATGACAAACGTGAGGTCCTCTTCGCCGTGCTCCTGCCATGCAGGACGCCGTGGTCGAGGCGGTGGCCACGGCGCCGGAAAATGTCGCCCCGATCGATGCCGTAGTCGCTGCACTCGCGACCGCTGGCAGGGAATCACCGAGATCGGTGAGGGAGCCAGGGCCCGCCAGCGCCTCATCGAGTCTTCGAGCGACCTCCAAGAGCGCGAGACGATCAAGATGATCGCCCTGAAGGAGGCCATTGGAGGTGCCTTGCAAGCGTGTGGTATCCCAGGTTCGGAGGCGAGTCTCACCGCTCAGGCAGGGGTCGCGGTATTCAAACCGCATTTGAGCGCTGGGCCCATACGGACGGGTCGCACGACTTTGCATTCCTGATCTACCGAGCAATCGATGATTTGCGCAAGGCAATCAATCCGGTGGACTCCCACGCATCAGCCCACCCACCGGGAACGAGTTGAGGTCAGACCCGGTGCCCTTGGATGTGGGCTTCTAGGACTCCGGGTGGCTGGAACCAATGCGGTCGCTGGCTTCGCGAACATCTGTCAACGATGTCTCAAGCCCCACGGGGTCAAGCCCAAGCTGTCCACTGGATGGGGGTTAGCCCAATTTGCAGCCCCAACGGGATTCGAACCCGTGTCGCCACCTTGAGAGGGTGGTGTCCTAGGCCTCTAGACGATGGGGCCGAGCGATGGTCTCCACGACACGTGTGGACACCGCCGGTGCTCGGGGGGAAGGACTCGAACCCTCAATAACTGGACCAGAACCAGTCGTGTTGCCGATTACACCACCCCCGAATGGGTGGGCGTTCAGATTAGCCGAGCGGCCAGGAGCAGAAGTTCGGCCGCCAGGCACGGGCAGGCCGCGTTGTATCGGGTCCGGCACGGTGGAAGGATGCGTCGCCCGGGCGTTTCCGGGGTCCCTGGGGGAATGAGCCGGATTCGGAGGTCCTCGGCATGCAGCGCTGGACGGTAGGGGCAACCGCCCTGGCTGGGGTGCTGGGCAGTGCCGTGCTCCCCGCGCTGGCGGCCCAGGCCGGCACCCCCGGAATGGTCGTCAAGGTGACCCCCGGCCAAGGCCTCAAGGCCGGTCAGGTGGTCACCGTCAGCGGGCACGGCCTGCCGAAGTCCGCCGGCACCAGCCCCCAGACCTGGTTCCTGACCGAGTGCACCGCCGCCGTCCGGGGCAGGGTCGACCCCTCCACGGATACACCCCACTGCGACATCACCCACGCCCAGGCGCATCAAGGTCACCAAGGCGGGCACCTTCAATGCCCACTACCGGCTGACGACCGGGATCATCGGCGACGGCTATTGCGGGACGCCCGGGCATGCCACCTGCGTCATCGGCGTCGGGACCGCCCAGGGGCTGGGCACCGTCGTGCGCATCAGCTTCAAGACGGCACCCGCCCCGACGCCACCGACCACGACGTCGACGTCGACCACGCCGCCGGCTGACCGCCGGCCCGTCGCCAGGCCCATCCCGACGGCTCAGGCGGCGTGCAGCCACTCCAGGTGGTTGTAGCCGATGATCCGCCCGAGGCCCACCCCGACGGTCTCCTTCACGAAATAGGGCAGCGGTCGACCAACCCCGGATGGGTGAGGTCTGGGTCGGCGTCGGTGACGGCTGCAGCCCCAGGTTCGAGGCGATCGCCATGGAGCGGTCCTCGTGGAAGGGGTCGGTCGTCACGAGCACGACCCGGGCGTCATGGGCCACCAGCGCCGACTTGGCGTCGGCGATGTTCTCGTAGCTGTCGTTGCCGCCCGCCTGCAGAATGTCCGCACTCGGCACACCCCTCGCTTCGAGATACATCGCACCCGACTCCGCCTCCGTGCACTTGTCACCCGGCTGTTTGCCGCCGGTGAGCATGATCAAGTGGGCGTAGCCCTGGTGGTACAGCGTCAGCGCCTGGTCCAGCCGCGCCACCAGGTCCAACGTGGGGACACAGTCGTCCTGCGCCGCCCCCATGACGAGGATCGCCCCCGCCTGGTGCGGGTCGTACTGGCGTGAGGTCAGCCAGACCTGGACGAAGGTGACGGCGAAGTAGAGGACGATGACCGCCAGGAACAACAACGCGATGCGCAGCGCCCAGCGCAGCGGTGCGAGGAGCATCAGCGAACAAAGACGGCTGGGGTCACGCCGCCAGGCGGGCCAACGCGGCCGCCAGACGCCGGCGCGTCTCGTCCCGGCCCAGCACCGCCAGCGAGTCGAAGAGCGGGAGGCCCCGGGTCCGCCCCATCACGGCCACCCGGATCGGGGCCTGCGCCTTGCCCAGCTTGCGTCCCACCGCCTCGGCGATGCCCAGCGTCACCTCGTGCAACGCGTCCTTGTCCCACGGGCACGACTCGTAGGCCGCCAGGGCCTCGCCCAGAATCTGCGCCGCCCCCTCGTCGCCGGCGATCGCCTTCTGCCAGCTGTCGGGATCGTCCGGCGCGTCCGCCAGGAACAGGAAGTCGACCAGCTCGGGCACCTCGCCCAACACCGTGACACGCTCCTGCGTCACATCGGCCAGCGCGGCGAAGACGCCGGCGTCATAGCGCTCCGGCGCCCACGGGAGTGGCGGCACGACGGGCTCGCCGCTGTCCGGGATCGCGCCAGGACTGCGGCGACCACTCCCCCGGCACCGGGGCGACCCACGGGCCCGCCGCCGCCACGAAACCCTCCACCGGCAACGCCCGCAGGTAGACGCCGTCCATGTGCGACAGCTTCTGAATGTCGAAGAAGGCCGGCGACCGCTGCACGTCCTCCAGGCGGAACCGCTCCAGGATCACCTCCAGCGGCACGATCTCCTCGTCGCCCGGGCTCCAGCCCAGCAGCGCCAGGTAGTTGCGGAAGGCCTCGGGCAGGTAGCCCTGGGCGCGGTACATCTCGACCGCCACCGGGTCACGCCGCTTGGAGAGCTTCTTCCCGCGCTCGTTGACCAGCAGCGGCAGGTGCGCGTACGCCGGCAGCGCCAGGTCCACGCCCTCGGCCCGGTTCAACGCGCCCCACAGCATGATCTGGCGCGGCGTGGTCGGCAGCAGGTCCTCGCCGCGGATCACGTGCGAAATGGCCATGGTCCGGTCGTCGACGACGTTGGCCAGCACGAAGATCGGCTTGCCGTTGCCCTTCACGCAGATGAAGTCCTCGAGCGCCCGCAACGGGAACTCGACGTCGCCCCGCACCAGGTCGTGCACCTCCACGACCCCCTCGTCGGGCGTCCGGAACCGCAGGGCACGCCCGTCGCCCCGGGCCAGGCCCAGGTCCCGGCAGAACCCGTCGTAGCCCGGCGTGGGGTCCCCCGCCTCCGCCCGCAGACGCGTGCGCTCGTCGATCTCCTCCCGCGTGCAGGCGCAGGCGTACAGCGCACCGCTGTCCCACAACGCCTCGATGGCGGCCTGGTGCATCTCCCCCTGGGCCGACTGGAAGTACGGCCCCTCGTCGGGCGCCATGCCGAGCCAGTCCATCGCCGTGATGATGCCGTCGGTCCACTCGGGCCGGTTCCGCGCCTCGTCGGTGTCCTCAATGCGCAGAATGAAGGTCCCGCCGTGCTGGCGCACGAAGAGCCAGTTGAACAGCGCGGCCCGCGCGCTGCCGACGTGGAAGTACCCGGTGGGCGACGGCGCGAAGCGGGCCCGCGGCGGTGCGGTCACGGCAGTCATGGGTGCACCCCGAGCGCCGGCGGGATGCGGGAAGGAAGAGCCGGCGTCAGTCTTCCTCTATGGAGATGGCGCCCGTCGGGCAGCCGTTGACCGCCTCGCGCAGGCGGGCCCGGAATTCCTCGGGCGGGTTCTCGTTGAGCACGTACAGGTAGCCGTCGTCCCGCACCTCGAAGACCTCGGGCAGGATTCCCATGCAGACGGCGTTGCTGGCACACTCGTCGAAGTCCACGACGACCTTCACGGAGACCTCCTGGTCAGACGCTTGGGGGCTGAGTCCCGCCGAGCATATCGGCCTGGCCCTCCGCCCTCAGGGCTTGTCGGCGCTGACGACCCACATGGCGAAGAACTGGGAGCCACCACCGTAGGCCTGTCCGAGGGCCCGACGGGCATCGGGCACCTGGTGCTCGCCGGCCAGGCCGCGCACCTGCAGGGCGGTCTCGAGGAAGCGCAGCATGCCCGAGGCGCCGATCGGGTTGGACGACAACACGCCGCCCGAGACGTTCCACGGGATGTCCCCGCCCTCGATCATCGACGTCGCACCGGCCTGGGTGAGCTTCCAGCCCTCGCCCTCGGGGCAGAACCCGAGGTTCTCGAGCCACATCGGCTCGTACCAGCTGAAGGGCACGTAGACCTCGGCCATGTCGAAGTCTTCCCGCGGGTTCGTGATCCCCGCCTGCTTGTACAGGTCGGCCGCGCAGTCCCGGCCGGCCTGGGGGTTCACCTGGTCGCGGCCGGCGAACATCGTGGGCTCCGAGCGCATCGCCATGCCGTGGATCCAGGCGGGTGGCCGCCCGGTCGACGCCGTCGCCGCACCGGCGGCCTTCTCCGAACCGATGACCATGGCGGCCGCGCCGTCCGAGGACGGGCACGACTCCAGGTAGTGCAGCGGGTCCCACAGCATGATCGACTCCTCGACCATCTGCATGGAGATGTCGGGCAGGTGCAGGTGGGCGTAGGGGTTCTTCAACGCGTGGAGCCGGTCCTTGACCGCGACCATCATGCCGATGTCGCGTGGCGCGCCGGAGCGGTACATGTAGGCCCGGATGATGGGGGCGAAGTAGCCGCCCGCACCGGCGAGCAGCGGGGCGGAGAAGGGCTGCGGGACCGACAGGGCCCACATGGCGTCCGAGTCGCTCTGCTTCTCGAAGGCCACCGTCAGCACGCGCTCGTGAATGCCCGAGGCCACGAGGTGCGACGCCACAATGGCCGTGGACCCGCCGACCGAACCGGCCGTGTGGACACGGAACATCGGCTTGCCCACGGCGCCGAGGGCCGGCGCCAGGTAGAGCTCGGGCATCATGACGCCCTCGAACATGTCGGGCGCCTTGCCGACGACCACGGCGTCGATGTCGGCGAACGTCAGGCCGGCGTCTTCGAGGGCCGCCACGGCGGCCTCCCGCACGAGCCCGGCGATCGAGACGTCCTCCCGCTTCGACTTGGCCACGGTCTGGCCCACTCCGATGACTGCGCAACGCTCGGCCATCACACACCCTCCAGGACGCAGACCAGGTTCTGTTGCAGGCACGGCCCCGACGTGGCGTGCGCCACGGCCCGGTCGGCGTCGCCCGACCAGATGCGCTGGGCCGACTCGCCGATGCGGATCAGCCCGGCCGACATCATGGGGTTGGCCGCCAGCGCGCCGCCCGAGGGGTTGACGTCGACGCCCTCGCCCAGGCCCAGCGCCTCGGCCAGGATCAGCTCCTGGTGGGCGTAGGGCGCGTGCAGCTCGGCGACGTCGACCTTCTTGGCCCCGACCCCGGCCTTCTCCCCCGCCAGCTTCGTCGAGGGCGACGCGGTGAGGTCGCGGGCGCCCACGGCGTGGGTCTCGATGCGGTGGTCGATGCCGGTGATGAAGGCCGGCCGCTCGCACAGCTCGTAGGCCCGGTCGCCCGCCGCCAGCACAATGGCGGCGCAGCCGTCGGTGAGCGGCGGCAGCGCGTGCCGCCGCAGGGGCGCCACCTCGTAGTCCTCGGCGAGCAGCTGCTCGGGCGTGCGGTCGTAGGCGATCTGCGCCTTGGGGTTCAACAGCGCCGAGCGGCGGGAGCGGCTGGCCACGGCGGCGAAGTCGGCCTCGGTGGCCGCCCCCTTGTCGATCATCGCCTGCGCCTGCAGCGCGGCGAGCGAGGTGGGGTCGGGCCACAGCGGCGCCAGGTAGTAGGGGTCGAGCTGGACCGACATGATCTCGCCCAGGTGGCCCATGGAGGAGCGACCGAAGGCGTAGACGAGGGCGGCGTCGATCTCGCCCTCCTGCAGCAGCACCCAGGCCTCGTAGAGGGCCCAGGCGCCGTCCATCTCGACGTGCGACTCGGCCCGCGGCGGCCACACCCCGACGGCGTCGAGTGCCGCCACGAACGAGAACGGGCCGCCGATCAGGTAGTCGGTCGAGCCCGAGCAGATGAAGCCGACGTCGTCCTTGGTGATGCCGATGTTGCCGAACACCTCGGCCACGACCGGCATCAGCATCTCGACCTCGTTGCGGTTGTCCTCGCGCCGCACGTTGTCGTACTGGGCGAAGGACACCACGCCGACGGGCCGGGAGCCCGACGTCAGATCCGGGAAGCCGCTCATAGGTATTCCTTGTACGTCTCGTAGTCGGCGTCGGGCTCGTCGAGAGGACGGAAGTACTTGACCGAGGCCAATGTCGGCCCCCAGTCCTCGGGGTCGACCCACACGGCCTCGACCCGCATGCCCATGCGGATCTCGTCGATCGGGATCTCCTGAATGAGGCCCATGAACGAAAGGTTGGCCCCGTCCAGCAGGATCTGCCCGCAGATGTAGGGGATCTCGATCGACTGGCCCGCGAAGGGCACGTTGACCACGCAGTAGGTGGTCACGGTGCCGGTGTTGGGCAGCTCGACGATCTCGTCGGTGGGCAGGCCGTCGGTCGGGCACGAGCCGCGCGAGGGGACGTAGACCTTCTTGCACTTGGGGCAGCGCTGGCCGATGAACTTGCCCTCTTCGTAGCCGTGCAGGTTCTTGCTCATGGCCACGCCGGCCGTGAAGTTGTAGTCGAGGCGGGTGGACGCCGCCATCATCGTCACCGGTTCACGTTCGCTCACTGCGCACCTCCGGCCGCCACGAAGTGGCTGATGTCCTTGACGTGCCCGACCCGCTCGTCCTCGGGGGCGAACTCGGGTCGCACGCGCATGCCCGTGGAGACCTCGTCGGGCGACGCCGCCGGCAGCACGTGCAGGAACGAGGTGTCGGCCCCGTCGAACTGCACGAGCACCCAGGCGAAGGGCTCCTGCAGCGGGATGCTTGGGTGCCGGGTGGGCCACCCAGGACCACGTGGTGACCGTGCCCTCGGGCCCGACCTCGACGATGCCGTCGGTCTCCTCCCCCGTCTCGGGGTCGTACTCGGTGGGCGGCACGATGACCCGCCCGCCCGAGCCCCGGATCCCGACGACCTTGCCGTCGCGCAGCCCGGTCAGAAAAGCCCCCACGACCGGGCCGACGGAGCGCACGTAGGGGTACTCCAAGACGTGGTCGGAGCGGTAGATCACCGCGTCCTCTGCCATGTCACCTCCCCGGTCCAAGGGCCTCCAGCAGGCCGTCGCTGAAACTAGAACAGATTCCAGTTTGGTGCCAGGTCCCCAGGCCTCGAGCCCGCCGGAGCCCGGGTCCCGGCCACCCGGCCCGGCCGGCTCGCCGGGTGCGGGCGATCAGCCCAGGTCGGACATGTCCACGCCGGCCAGCAGCTGTTCGATGAAGGCCCGGTCGTTGAGGATCGGCACCTCCGAGACGAACATGCGGCCGTAGCGCTCGAAGTACATCAGCTGTTTGGCCAGCAGGAACGTGCCCCGGTCGAACTCGGACATGAGCCCGCCGGACTGGTCGGCCATGCGCCGCACCTTGCGCTGGGTGCGCAGCCGCCGCAGGATCGACCGCACGCTGCGCTGGTGGGCCTCGACCCCCTGCGCCTTGGCCATCTGCAGCTGAATGGTCTGCATGATCCCGGCCAGGCTGACCTCCCCGAAGGGCCGGGTCAGTGCCGGCTCCATGACGGAGCGGACGAACGCGGTGAGGTCCTCGTCGGACAGGCCCACCGCCACCCCGATGGCCGGCCCGTAGACGTCGGTGATGTGCTTGGTCACCACCGGCCAGGCCGACTCGTCGCCCATGGCGGCCGAGAGCAGCGAAATGAAGAAGCGGTGCGTCGACGGGTCGAGCCGGCCGACGATGCCCCAGTCGATGACACCGATCCGCCCGTCGCGCAGCAGCATCATGTTGCCGGCGTGCACGTCGCCGTGGAAGGCGCCCCAGCGCACCGTCGTGAGGAAGAAGGCCCGCATGACCTCCTGGACCAAAGGGGTGGGGTCGAAGCCGAGGTCGGCCACCCGGGCCAGGTCGTCGATCGGGACCCCGTCGAAGAACTCCATGGTCAGCACGTTGCGGCCCGAGAGGTCGACGACGGGCTCGGGCACCGCCATCAACTTCAGGTCGAACTCGTTCTGCAGCCGGCGGAAGTGCAGCAGCGAGCGCGCCTCGTTGCGCAGGTCCATCTCCTCGCCGATCTGCACCCGGAACCCGTCGAGCAGCTGCAGGGTGGAGCCGGCCATCTGGTCGCCGGTCTGGCGCACCAGGATCTCGAGCAGGGGCTGCATGAGGTCGAGGTCGGTCGCCACGGTGTGCTCAATGCCCGGCCGCAGCACCTTGACCGCCACCGTCCGCCCGTCGAGCAGGCGGGCCCGGTGCACCACGGCGATGGACGCAGTCCCGATGGGGTCGGGCTCGAACTCGGCGAAGGCGTCGCGCAGCGACAGGCCGAGGTCCTCCTCCACCCGCTGGCGCACGTCGGGGAACGGGACGGCCGGCCCCGTATCGAGGCAGGCCCGGAACTCGTCGGCCACGTCGTCGCCGAACATGCCCGGCGACGAGGCGATGATCTGGCCGAACTTCATGAAGGTCCCACCCAGGTCCTGGAAGCTCTTGCGCAACGGCCGGGCCAGTTGCGCCGCCGGCAGCACACCCTGACGGATGTGCAGCACCTGGCGCGCCGCGGTCGGGGTGAAATGGATGGCCACCACCTTGGCGATGGTCCGGCTCCGGCGGAGCAACTCGCGACGCGTCGGGTCCGGGAGCTGCCTCGGGTAGATGCGGGGCACGTCCTCGGTCAGCGGGCGCACCGTCGGGGCGGGCGCCGCAGGCTTCCCAGCCTGCGCCTGCACCGGGGGTGTCGTGCCGGCAGGTGCGTCCGCCGCGCCTTGGGTCACCGGCTCAGGGTAGGCGCGGCGCCGCCATGCCGACGCATCCGGCTAGGCGAAGGAGTCCACCAACGCCGCCAGCGCGCCCTTGTAGGTGTCGCCGAAGATCGGTGCCATTTCGTCGGGGGACACGTCGTAGGCCCAAATGACCTTGGACCCCTCACCGTCGGGCTCGACCGAGACGGTGGCGGTGTGGCTCTCGATGGGCACGCCGTCGACCACGGAGTACGTCAGCACCCGGCTCTTCGTCGTCCCGGGCCAACAGGCGCTCACGGATCTCCATGCCGAACATGCCGATGATGCGGTCGTCGCCCTCCAGGCGGAAGGACTCGATGGCCGGGAACAACACGCCGACGCCGCCGAAGTCACCCACCTTCGCCCACACCTCGTCGGGCGTGGCCGCGATCGTCACGTCAACTGCGCCTGCTGCCATTGCGGTCTCCTCGTGCTCGTGGTTCCCCAACCTGAAGTCGCCGGTACAGTACTGCCGACCCGGTCCACCCCGCAGGAGACCGGCCGTGGAGAGGGAGTCTGCCGATGGAGACGCGTACGATCGGCTCGTTCGAAGTGAGCGTGGTCGGGCTCGGCTGCAACAACTTCGGCATGCGCATCGGCCGCGAGGAGACGGTGGCCGTCGTGGACGCCGCGCTGGACGCCGGCATCAACTTCTTCGACACCGCGGACATCTACGGCGGGGCCAAGAGCGAGACCTACCTGGGCGAGGCACTGGGTTCGCGCCGGGACGAGATCGTGCTGGCCACCAAGTTCGGGGCCCCCTACGAGGGGCACGAGGGCGGGGGCTCGGCCGCCTACATCCGCACGGCGGTCGAGGACAGCCTCACCCGGCTCGGCACCGACCGCATCGACCTCTACCAGCTGCACCTGCCCGACCCGAAGACCCCGATCGCCGAGACGATCGGCGCGCTGGTCGAGCTGGTGGCCGAGGGCAAGGTCCGCGAGTTCGGCTGCTCCAACTTCACGGTCGACATGCTCAACGAGGCCGCCGCGGCGACGCCGGACGGCAGCCCCGGATTCGTGAGCGTCCAGAACCACTACAACATCCTCTTCCGGGAGCCCGAGGACGGCGTCCTGGAGTGGTGCGAGAGCGCCGGCGTGGCCTTCCTGCCCTTCTTCCCGTTGGCCAGCGGGCTGCTGAGCGGCAAGTACCGGGCGGGCCAGGCGCTGCCCGAAGGCAGCCGCCTGACCGCCATGGGCGACGGCGCCAAGAGTCAGCTCTCCGACGAGCGCCTGGCTGCCGTGGCCGACCTCGACGAACTGGCGGAGCGGGAGGACCACACCGTCTTGGATCTGGCCTTCGGGTGGCTGTTGTCGCGTCCCGCCGTGGCCTCGGTCATCGCCGGCGCCACCAAGCCCGAGCAGATCGCCGCCAACGTGGCGGCGGGCGCCTGGCGGCCCGGCGCGGACGTCCTGGCGGCCGTCGACACCATCGCGCCCCGCTAGCCCGAACCGGCTGCGGCCGGCCCGGTGGCCGGACCCGCTCGTCGGCCTTACGGGATCTGGCGTCGGGTCTCGGGACCCCGCTGCGTGGCCGCCCGCACCGGCGCCACGTGGACCAGCAGGTTGTAGGTGACCAGCGCGATGGCCAGGTGCATCGCCATGAGCACGGCCACGGCCTTGGGCCGGCTGGCCCTGGTGCCAGATGTAGACGTCGGGCAGCAGGAGCACGAGCGTCACCACGATGGCCAGCCGGAAGAACAGCCAGCGAGGCGCCGAGCTGATGCGCGCCACGACCGGCCAGGCCGCACAGGCGATGAGCACGCCGATCACGGTCAGCTTGGCGTAGTCGTGGAATTGGAAGTGCACATAGCCCTTGGTCGAGGGGAACAGCCGTGTCCCGATGAACACCAGCAGGGCGTCGGCCCCCAGGGAGCCGGCCACGGACAGGACGGTGGCCAGCGCGACCCGCCACCACGCCGGTGGCCGGTGCGGTGGGGAGAAGTCGATGCGCGCCAGGGCCATTGCGCGCTCGGTGACATCGGGTGCGAGCCGCCATGGTGACAAGCCTACGGACCGGGGTGCCCCCGCCGAATCAGCCGCGAGGGGGAATGAGGCGGTCCTCCCTCATCCCTGCGACGCAACCGAGGTCCCGTTCTGCTGCATCACCGCCGCCTCCACGATCTGGATGTCCGGTGGCTGAATCGCCAGCGGGCCGCCCGCCACCGGCACCTGCCACACCAAGGAGACGTAGGGCGTCGGCTGCAGCTGCGTCCCCGCCGCGCAGGGCGGGAAGCCCGTGATGTCGAAGGGCATGGTCGGCGACGGGTCGGCCGGCCCGCACACCTGGGTCCGCCGGTGCCACTGCACCAGCGCGCCGTAGGGCATGGGCACCTTGTTCACGGTCGACGGCAGTATGTACATGGCGGCCACGAGCACGTCGCCCCCCGACGGCGTCGAGGCGTACACGAGGCCGTCGACGTGCTGGGGGTCGAGCGTCCGTTTCGCCGCCGCGTTCGCCGCCACGACGGCCGGGTTCACGTAGACGACGACCGGGTAGTCCGTCGGTGATGCGGGCTCGAACCCTGCGGCCATCGCCGCCGCCGGCGTGGTGTAACCCGACACCGCCGCGCTGGTCGCCTGCACGTACTGCACGGCACCGATGTCGTCGGCCGCGGTCAGGCTCGGCGCGCAGCCGCTCACGGCCATGTGGATGTCATCGGCCCGTTGTTGCCGGCGGCCAGCAGCTCGCTCGCCTCGGCCTGGGGAATGGCCTGCCCCGTGTAGTGCCAGTTGGGTGTCGTCGTGTTGAACCCGGCGGCCGCGCTGGCATCGGACCCGTTCATGTCCATGCCGTTCTGCCGCTCATGATCATGTACGGGGTGTTGTTGAGGTCGAGCCCCGAGATCTTGAGGCCGCTCTGGTGCGGCACGCAGGTACTGGCGGTGGCCGACGGCGACGACGACGCGAGCCGGAGCCGGCGTCGGACGCGCCGTTGCGCTGCCGCCCATGACCATCCCGCTCATGGCGCTGCTCGACGACTCGGCCGCCACGGCGGGATAGCTGGCGCTGAGCGCGAGCGCTGCGCCGAGGGCGCCGATGCCGAGGACGGCCGCCGCAGGGCTCCGCCGCAGGACTTCGCCGGCGGGCGAACGCCAGGCCGCCTTGGAGGCGATCACCGTCGGCACCATGGCCGCGGCGAGCAGGATCACCAGCGGTCCGGTGTTGGGGTCGGTGTCCGAGCCGCTGAACACGTTGCCGACGAGGCCCTGGCCGGCGATCCACATCAAGAAGGACAGCAACGCACCGGCGGCGAGGAACCAGCCCGGGCGGCGGGCGACCAGCGGGCCGAGGCCGATGGTGACCGACACGGCGGCCAGGATCCACGCCGTCTGGGTCCCGGTGGTCGAGAAGAAGTTGGCGAGGCTGGTGAGGAAGTGGGCGTACCAGCCGGGCACGCACGTCGCTCATGCCCGAGATGGCGCTCTGCACCGAGGTCCGGGTCCGGTTGGCGGGCAGCAGGAACAGCACGGCGGCCAGAGACCAGTACCCGGCCCAGACGGCGAGCGGCGTGATCGTCCCCCGATGCCCTGGGCGGCCGCCGACGTGGCCACACCCGACGGCTCGGTCGCTCCAGTCGACGGCGAAGCGCCGTGGCGGCCGGGGCCAGGCCATCAGGCCGATGAGGCCGTACAGCAGCGCCGCGCCCGGGGCGCCCGTGAGCGCGGAGGCGTTGCCGGTGAGGAGCATGCCCAGCCCCTCGCCGATGACCCAGACGCCGAGCACCCAGGCGAACGACACCGCCAGCGCGGTGCGCACCGTGCCCTTGTAGAGCAGGCCGATCCCGATGAAGAGCTGAATGAGCGCGAAGAACGTGTTCCACACCGCGATGTCGGGCGACAGGAAGTTCCCGATGTGGGTGATGAAGTCCGCCAGGACGAACGGCTGCCCGCTGGCGCTGCCCAGGATGTTGGTGTCGACGAAGCCGCGGCCGAACATGAAGGGCTGGAATTGCAGGGCCGCATCGAGGATCCAGAAGAGGCCCAGGACGACCTGCAGCACCCGCTGGGACCGGACCGCGAGCGGGAAACGACCGTGATCGGCCCGCGGGGCCGGCTCGGCCGTCTCCGGCGCCTCGCTGTCGCCCTGCGTGCCCCGGTCGGTGTCCATGCCCTGCTTTACGCTACCGGCGGCCCCGGGGATGTCAGGGTCAGCCCTCCCATCAGGGCAGCTCGAAGTCCTGGGCGATGCAGTTGGTCGGGGTCACCGCCTCCGCCACGGGCTTCCCGTCGACGTTGTCGTAGACGTTCAACGTCGAGCCGTTCAGGCACGAGTAGGCCGGGACGTTCGACTGGAAGTCGCTCAGCGTGCCCGCCCCGATCAGGCCGAGGACACTGCTCGAGGCGACCGGCGTCAGGTTGACGGTGGCGCCGTTGTACACGCCGGTGATCGACGCCACCGTGGTCGTGGTCGTCGGGGCTGGCGCCGGCGACGACGGTGATGCCGCTTGCGAGCCGGTGCCGGCGGTCGAGCCGGCGGTCGCGGCGGGTGCGGCGGGAGCGGGTGCGGCGCCGGCCGGCGCCGCGGAGCCACCCGCACGGGCTTGCGACCCCGTGGCCGGCGCAGGGGCCGCCACGGCGGGCGCGCTCGAAGACGTCGACTGGGGGCCGGTGCCCGGCGGGGCCCCCGGCGATATCCCGTCGAGCGCCGCGATCATCTGCGCGTCGTCGTTCTCCATGCCGAGCGCCCAGATGCCGACCCCGCGGGCGCCGTCCTTCGTCACCAGCTGCGACACGTCGTACAGCCCGTTCTCGCCCTCGTAGTACGACTCGTGCCACTGCCCGCCGGCCTGGTAGCTCGTCCAGGCGGTGTCGGTGACCGGGTCCCAGTACTCGGGCCCGTTGCCCGCCGCCTGCGAATCGGGGATGTCCGCCGCGCCGCCGGTCGCCGTCGCCCCCAAGGTGCCGTTGTTCGTCGGCCAGTCGATGCCGAAGAACGGTAGGCCGAGAATGACCTTGGACGCAGGGACGGCGGCGTCGTACTGCGCCAGCGTCGTCTGGCTGCTGAACATGCCGCTGGTGAGCGGCGACGCCGCCGACGCGGTACCGGCCAGGTTCAGCTCGTAGTCCATGACGAAGAAGGCGTCGACGGCGGGAGCCAGCGCGGGGATGTTGTAGAACCCGCCCGCGTCGCCGGCCGACGAGGCGTAGGTGTCCATGGTGATCTGCCAGTGTGGATCGGCCGCCCGCAGCGAGCCGGCCACCGACGTGATGAGGTTGGTGAGGCCGGCCTGGTCGCCACTGCCCTCCCCCTCGAAGTCGAAGTTCACGCCGTCGAGCGACTTGGCCTGCAACAGCGGAATGAGCGTGCCCGACAAGGTGGCCGGGGCGGTGGGCGACGACGTGATCGCGTTGAGCGAGCTCTGACTGAAGTCGGTCACGGTCAGCACGACGCGCTCCCCCGCCGCGTGGGCCCGGCTGATGAGGTCCGACAGATCCTGGCTCTGGAACCCGTTCCAACCGGGGCCGCTCTCGTCCAACGTGCCGTTGCCGTTGACGTCGATGGAGAAGTAGGCCAGCGTCGACAGTCCCGTGATGTCGAAGGAGGGCGACTGCGCCAGCGTCCAATAGGGCGCGAAGGCGAAGTTCTCGCGTGCGGCCAGCGGCGGCTGGTCGGTCAGCGTGGCGGGGGCGGCCGTCGGCGCGCCGGTGGCCGGCGCCAGCGCCAGCGATGCCGTGGCGCCCAGCTGCTTCATCGAGCCGTTGCCGGGACTGTCGGCCACCCGGGCGGCGGCGCGGCACGCGGTGACCGGCGGCCGCGTGCGCCTTGGCCGTGGCCGAACCACTCAGTCCGACCGTGAAGCCCACGCAGAGCATGACGAGGCAGAAGGCGACGGCGCCGACGACCGCCTTCCGCTGACGCAGGAGGGGCGCGTACTGCCGGACCCGAGCCCGTGCGCTCGCAGCTCCCCTCCCCAACCCCGACGGGATACCCCCCCTGACGAGGTGGGCCAGCCTGTCAGCCAGCTCCATCCCTGGGGGAACGGGCCGGGGGCGCCGAGAATCACGGTCGGGTCGACGACCGCGCCGAGCGGCAGCGCCGGACTGCAACCCCGGTCGGGGCAGCCGCCTCAGGCTTCGTTGACGGCGGCCACCAGCTTCTGCAGGGTGTCCTTGGCGTCCCCGAAGAGCATGGTGGTCTTGGGGTCGTAGAGCAGCTCGTTGTCGATGCCGGCGAAGCCGGGGCGCATGGAGCGCTTGAGGAAGATGATGTTCTCGGCCTCGTCGGCGTGGATGATCGGCATCCCGTAGATCGGGCTGCCCGGCGTCGACTTGGCGGCCGGGTTGACGGTGTCGTTGGCACCCACCACCAGCGCGACGTCGGCCGTGGCCATCTCGGGGTTGGCCTCGTCCATCTCCTTGAGCTCGTCGTAGGGCACGTTGGCCTCGGCCAGGAGCACGTTCATGTGGCCCGGCATGCGGCCCGCCACCGGGTGGATGGCGAAGAAGGTCTCGACCCCGCGCTCCTTCAGCGCGTCGGCCAGCTCGCGCACCGTGTGCTGGGCCTGCGCCACCGCCAGGCCGTAGCCGGGGATGATCACGACCTTGCGCGCGTAGGCCAGCAGGACGCCCACGTCGTCGGGCGTGCCGGCCCGGACCGGACGCGCCGCGTCGCCCTCCTCGCCACCGGTGGCGGTGATCACCGAGCCGAAGGCGCTGAAGAGGATGTTGGGCAGGGACCGGCCCATGGCGCTGCTCATCAACCGGGTGAGGATGATGCCCGAGGCGCCGACCAGGGTGCCGGCCACGATCAGCAGGTTGGAGTCGAGCACGAAGCCCGAGGCGGCCACCGCCAGTCCGGTGAACGAGTTCAGCAGCGAAATGAGCACCGGCACGTCGGCGCCGCCGATCGGCAGCACCAGAATGACGCCGAGCACCAGGGCCAGCACCAGAATGATCCAGACGTAAATGATGGAGCCGGTGACGAGGGCGAGGATCACGAAGACGCCGATGGCCGCACCGACCAGCGCGTTGATGACCTGCTGGCCCGGGTAGGTGATGGGACGCCCGGTGATGAGCTCCTGCAGCTTCACGAACGCGATGGCGCTGCCCGAGAACGACACCGACCCGATGAGCACGCCGAGCAGCACCTCGGCGGTGACGTAGACGGCGGGCTGGAGCCCGAGCGAGTGCAGGTGCAGCAGCTCGACGATGGAGATCAGCGCGGCGGCGCCACCACCCACGCCGTTGAAGATGGCCACCAGCTGTGGCATCGCCGTCATCTTCACGTAGCGCGCCACCGGCACGGCGATGGCCGCGCCGATGGCCATGGCGATCAGCGCCAGCACGAGGTTCCAGCCCGAGTGCCGCAGCGACGGCAGCGTGAAGGTCATGGCGATGGCCAGCGTCGCCGCGGCGGCGCCGACCAGGTTGCCCAGGCGGGCGTGGCGCGGCGAGCTCAGGCCCTTGAGGGCGAAGATGAAGCCGGCGATGGCGACCAGGTAGGCCAGGTCGCGCGCGGTCGTCAGGGTGAAGGACACGGCCAGCATCAGGCGGCGCCCCCGCTGGGCTCGGTCGGCGTCGAGGGTGACGGCGCCGCAGCGGCGCCGACGACGTTCGCCGCCGCCGGTGCAGTGGCCGCAGCGTCTTCAGCCTTCGCCGTCTGCCCCTTCGCCTTGTCCCGCGGCGGCCGGTCCCCGGGCTTGCCCTTGAACATCTCGAGCATGCGGTCGGTGACCACGAAGCCGCCCACCACGTTCAAGGTGGCCAGGAACACGGCCAGGGATCCCAGGGTGACCTCGGCCGCGCCGTGCGCCTCGCCCATGATGGTCAGCGCACCCACCAGCACGATGCCGTGGATGGCGTTGGACCCCGACATGAGCGGGGTGTGCAGAATGCTCGGCACCTTCGAGACGACCTCGATGCCGACGAAGGCCGCCAGCACGAAGACGGTCAGGTACTCGATGATCCCCGTCGTCGAACCGGTCGGGGTGGCCTCGGCCAGCAGATGGATCACGACTGTGCTCCTTGTGACTGGCCTTGTGTCCCGCCAGGCGTCCCGCCCAGCAGCTCCACCGCGGCCGGCGCCACCGCGGCACCGTCGCGCAGCACGCACATGCCGGCCACAATCTCGTCGTCCCAGTCCGGCGCCAGCGTGCCCTCGGGGCCCATCAGACCCAGCACGTTGGCCACGTTGCGGGAGAAGAGGAAGCTGGCGTGCGTCGGCATGCCCGAAGGCGGGTTGGCCATGCCCACCACGTGGACGCCGTTGTGGTTCACGACCTCGCCGGCCACCGTCAACTCGCAGTTGCCGCCCTGGTCCGCCGCCATGTCGACGACGACCGCGCCTTCGCTCATGCCCTCGACCATCGACGTGGTCAACAGGACGGGTGCCTTGCGCCCCGGCACGGCCGCCGTGGTGATGACGACGTCGGAGCGCCCGACCTCCTCGGCCAGCGCCGCACGCTGGCGGTCGAGCTCTTCGGGCGTGAGCTCGCGGGCGTAGCCGCCGCTGCCCTCGGCCGAGACGCCGGTGTCGAAGAAGGTGGCCCCCAGGCTCTCGGCCTCTTCCTTGGCTGCGGCCCGCACGTCGAAGGCCTTGACGACGGCGCCGAGCCGGCGCGCCGTGGCGATCGACTGCAGCCCGGCGACGCCGACGCCCATGACGAACACCTTGGCCGGCGGCACCGTCCCCGCCGCCGTCATGAACATCGGGAAGAACTTGGCCAGGTGCTCGGCCGCGGTCAGCCCGGCCCGGTACCCCGACACCGTCGCCTGCGAGCTCAGGGCGTCCATGCTCTGGGCCCGGCTGATGCGCGGCAACAGGTCGAAGCTGAAGACCGTCGCCTTCTTGGCGGCCAGGGCCCGCAGGGCGTCGGAGGCCTGCGCCACACCGAAGAAACTCAGGAGCGCCGCGCCCTCGGGCTGGGCGGCCGCGTCATCGGCACTGGGCGTGTTGACCCGCACCACCAGGCCGGCGCCCGCCAGCGTGGCGGCCGCGTCGGGGGCCACGGTGGCACCGGCGTCGGTGTAGGCGCTGTCGCTGAACGCGGCCTCCGTGCCGGCGCCGGACTGCACGCAGACCTCCCAGCCGGCAGTGACCAGCTTCTTGGCCACGTCGGGGACGAGGGCCACGCGGCGCTCTCCGGGACGGGTCTCGGTGGGGACCGCCAATTTCACGGTCAGTCTGTCTAGCAGCTGATCCCCTGTTTCCCCCTAATCGAGCCCGAAGAAGGGCACTCAATACGCCGCCGCACGCACGGACGGCGCCGATCAGGTCCCGGCCACGGCTCCGAGATACGGCGGGGGCTCCCCGCCCCCGTGCACGACCAGGTTGGCCCCGGTCACGTAGGAGGCGGCGTCACTCGAGAGGTAGAGACAGGCCTCGGCCACGTCGGCCGGGCGTGCCCATGCGGCCGACGGGGACGGTGGCGGCCGCCCGCGCCATGCCCTCGGGGCCGCCGTAGAAGTCGGCCCCCGCCCCGGTGTCGAGCAGGCCGGCGGTGACGCAGTTGACCCGGACCACCGGCGCCCACTCGACGGCCAGGGTGGCCGTCAGGTTGATGAGGCCGGCCTTGGCCGCGCCGTAGGCCGAGGAGCCGGGCGACGGGCGCATGCCCGAGACGCTCGAGACGTTCACGATGGAGCCACCGTCCTCCTGGACGGCCATGACCTTGTGGGCGGACTGCGCGCACCACAGCGGCGCCAGGAGGTTGAGGTTGACGATGGCCTCGACGAAGCGCGGCGACGCGTCGGCCGCCAGCACGTTGGGCGAGCCGCCGGCGTTGTTGATGAGCACGTCGAGCCGGCCGAAGTGCTCGACCGCCTTGGCGATGACGCGTTCGGCCTCCGGCGCCTTGCGGATGTCCGCCGTGACGAACACGGCCCCCTCGACGGTCGCCTCGTGACGCCCGCAGGCCACGACGTGCGCCCCGGCCGCGACGAAGGCCGCCACCACACCGGCCCCGACCCCCCGGGAGCCGCCCGTCACCACCACCACACGCTCGCTGAAGTCGTAGACGGGCCGGGTCACCAACCAGACCCTACGGCACCACCCTCTCGGCCCGCGTTGGCCGCGCGGCCGCGCGCGCTGGCCTAAGTTCCTCCGGGGCTTCTGACGCGGCGTCAGGGCCGGAAACCGAGGAGAATCAGCGTCCGCATGCCCATCACCGTGGTCCAGGAGCACGACGGGATCGCCGAGGTGGTCATCGACCACCCGCCGGTCAACGCGCTCGACGTGGCGGGCTGGTTCGAGCTGGCCGACGCCCTCCTCGCGGTGGGCCGGGTGCCCACCAACCGGGTCGCCGTGCTGCGGGCGACCGGGCGCGGCTTCTGCGCCGGCGTCGACATCAAGGAGATCAACGCCAAGGGCGACGAGGCGCTGGTCGGCGTGAACCGGGGCTGCGCCGCCGCCTTCGCCGCCGTCTACGACTGCGAGGTGCCGGTCATCGCCGCCGTGCAGGGCTTCTGCCTCGGCGGTGGCATCGGCCTGGCGGGCAACGCCGACATGGTCGTCGCCTCCGAGGACGCCACCTTCGGTCTGCCCGAGGTCGACCGCGGCGCGCTCGGCGCCGCCACGCACCTGGCCCGCCTGGTCCCCCAGCACGCCATGCGCAAGATGGTCTACACGGCCAAGCCGATCACCGCCGCCGAGCTGGCGTCCTATGGATCGGTCGCCGCCGTGGTGCCGCCGGACCGCCTCCATGCGGCCGCGCTCGAGCTGGCCGCCGAGATCGCCACCAAGAGCCCCACCATCATCCGCCGGGCCAAGGAGTCGCTCAACGGCATCGACCCCGTCGACGTCAAGCGCAGCTACCGCTTCGAGCAGGGCTTCACCTACGAGCTGCACGTGCGCGGCGTGGCCGACGAGCAGCGGGCCGCCTTCGTCGAGAAGCGCGACGCCGACACCTCGACCTGATGGCCGACAAGCGCACCACCGTCGACGACATCGTCGGGGAGCTCCGCTCGGGCATGACCGTCGGCATCGGCGGCTGGGGCTCGCGACGCAAGCCCATGGCCGTGGTGCGCGCCATCTGCCGCTCGGACCTGACCGACCTCACCGTCGTGGCCTACGGCGGCCCCGACGTCGGCCTGCTCTGCGCCACCGGCAAGGTGCGCAAGGTCGTGTGCGGCTTCGTCACCCTCGACTCCATTGCGCTCGATCCGCACTGGCGCGCCGCCCGCCAGCACGGCCGCGTCGAGGTCATGGAGGTGGACGAGGGCATGTTCTTCCTCGGGCTGCAGGCCGCCTCGTGGCGGGTGCCGTTCCTGCCCACACGGGCCGGGCTGGGCTCCGACGTCCTCACCATCAACCCCGACCTCCGACTGGTGCGCTCCCCCTACGGCGCCGGACAGCCCGTACCTGGCCGACGCGGCCGACGCCGACGTGGAGCTGGTCGCCATGCCGGCCCTCCATCTCGATGCCGCCATCGTCCACACCAACCGGGCCGACGCCGCCGGCAACGGCCAGATCCTGAGCCCCGACGCCTTCTTCGACCCGCTCTTCCTCGGGGCGGCCGAACGCCGCTTCATGACGACCGAGGCCATCGTCGACAACGGGACCCTGGCCGACGACGCCCACCCGATCGCCAGCGTGCCCATCCACCGCATGCTGGTCGACGGCGTGGCCGAGGCCGCCGGTGGCGCGCACTTCACCGCCAACCCGCCCGACTACGGGCGCGACGAGAAGTTCCAGAAGGAGTACGCCGCATCGGCCGCCGACCCGGCCGAGTGGGAGGCGTTCGCCAAGCGCTACGTCTTCGTCGGCGACGACGAGTACAAGGCCAACGTGGCCGAACGGCAGCGCCGACCAGTGAGCGACATCGGCGTCACCCGGGCCGAGTCGTGCGTCATCGCCTGCGCCGACGTCTGGCGCGAGGCGGGCGAGGTCATGGTCAGTCCCTTCGGCACCATTCCCGCCCTGGGCGCCCGCCTGGCCAAGCGCACCTTCTCGCCCGACATCGTCCTGACCGACGGCGAGGCCGCGCTCATGGTCGGCGCGCCGCCGATCGCCGCCCGCCCGGCCGAGCTGGTGCGCGAGGCCGCCATGCCCTACCGCAGCGTCTTCGACGTCGTGTGGTCGGGCCGGCGCAACATGATGATGATGGCGAGCCAGATCGACCGCACCGGCAACCAGAACATCTCGGCCATCGGCCCGCACGCCAAGCCCAAGGTGCAGCTGGTGGGCGTGCGCGGCGCGCCGGGCAACTCGGTCAACCACCCGACCAGCTACTGGGTGCCCGACCACACGGTGCGCACCTTCGTCGAGCAGGTCGACGTCGTGAGCGGCGTGGGCTACGCCCGGGCCGCCGCGGCCGGCGCCGGCGCCACGCGCTTCCACCGGATTCCGCGCGTCGTCTCCAACCTCGGCGTGTTCGACTTCGAGACGCCCGACCACACCATGCGCCTGCGCTCGCACCACCCCGGCGTGACCGTCGACGACATCGTGGCCGCCACCGGATTCGCCCTGAGCGTCCCCGACGACGTGGCCGAGACCCGCCTGCCCACGCCCGAGGAGCTCGAGCTCATCCGCGTCGTGCTCGACCCGGGCTCGCTGCGCGACCGCGAGGTGAAGCCCTGAGCGCCGACGGCGCGCCGACGGTGCGGTCGGCGCCGGCGCACCCGCACCGTTGCACCCGGCGCTGCACACCGAGCTGTGCGAGCGGATCGGCATCCGCTACCCGCTGGTGCAGACCGGCATGGGCTGGGTGGCCGGGCCCCGGCTGGTGGCCGCCACCACCGAGGCCGGCGGGCTGGGCATCCTGGCCTCGGCCACCATGAACCTCGACGAGCTGGCCGCGCGCCATCGCCGAGGTCCGCCGGCGCACGAGCGGCCCCTTCGGCGTGAACCTGCGCACCGACGTGGCCGACGTCCACGAGCGCATCGAGCTGATGATCGAGACCGGGGCCCGGGTGGCCAGCTTCGCCCAGGCCCCCAACGCGGCCCTGGTCACACGCTGCAAGGAGGCGGGGCTGTTCGTCGTCCCCACGGTCGGTGCCCGGCGCCACGCCGAGAAGGTGGCCGAGTGGGGCGTGGACGCCGTCATCGCCCAGGGCGGCGAGGGCGGGGGGCACACCGGGACGGTCCCCACCACGCTGCTGCTCCCCCAGGTGGTCGACGCCGTGGGCGACCGGGTGCTCGTGCTCGGGGCCGGCGGCTTCTTCAACGGGCGGGGCCTGGTGGCCGCCCTGTCCTACGGCGCCGCCGGCGTCGCCATGGGGACCCGCTTCCTGCTCTCGGCCGAGAGCCGGGTGCCCGACGCCGTCAAGGCGCTCTATCTCGGCACGCCCGTGACGGGCACCGTGGTCACGACCAAGGTCGACGGCGCGCCCCAGCGGGTCGTGCGCACCGACCTGGTCGACCACCTGGAGTCACAGTCCTGGCTGCGCTCGTTGCCCCGCGCCCTGCGCAGCGCCTACCGGTTCCGTCAGGAGACGGGCGCCACCTTCGGCTCCCTGCTGCGCGAAGGGCGGGCCATGAAGGAGGGGAACGAGCTGACCTGGGCCCAGGTGGTCATGGCCGCCAACGCGCCCGTCATGACCAAGGCCGCCCTCGTCGAGGGGCACACCGATGTCGGCGTGCTGCCGACCGGTCAGGTCGTGGGCGTGATCGAGTCGCTGCCGACCGTGGCCGACATCGTCGGCACCATCATGGAGGAGGCAGACGCCGTGCTGCGGCGCTGGAGCGCCGGCGCCTAAGCGCTGTCGCCGTTGGCCGCCGCGGCGGCCGCGTTGCCCTGTGCCACCCGGCGCAGCAGGTTCGACACCCGCTGGTGCGTCACGCCGAAGAGGTGGGCGATGCTCGGGATGCTCTGGCCCTCGGCACGCAACGCCACCACGAGCTCGCGGCGCAGATAGCCGCTCGCCTCGGACTGGCGGCGCAGGATGGTGCTCACCAGCTGCACCGTGCCCGGGGTCGTCCTCGTCACCGAGGATGCCCTTCCATTCCCGTCCGTTCTGACGAGCCAAGCGGACCTCGGCGATGCGCTGCGCCAACAGGCGCTCGCTCTCGGCGTTCTCCCGCAGGACGGTCTCGAGTTCGTCGAGTGCCTTGAGCACCTCGTCCGACCCGGTCCCGCTCCGGTCGTCGTTCTGGTCCGGCATTGGGCTTTCAGCTCCTCTTCGCCGCGTCTCTTGCTGACGCAGTTCGGTCGCATCAGTGGCCAACATGCATGTTCCTCCAATCGGGGACCGTTCCGCGCCGGCCCCGAAATTTTTGGCTTTCTCAGCAATCGCCACCCCGGTGGGCAGCAGTCGCCTGCGGCATCAGCCCAGCCAATACCCCAAACGTCCTCGCTCACACACGATGCGGTCAACTTCCCCGCTACCAGGGTTTCAGCGACTCAAGAGGACCGAGGAACCGTGCCCGAACAGGCCCTGATTGGCCGTGACGGCCACCCGGGCCCCCTCCACCTGGTGCCCCGTGGCGGTGCCCCGGAGCTGCCAGACGCACTCGCAGACCTGGGCGATGGCCTGGGCCGGGATGGCCTCGCCGAAGCAGGAGAGGCCGCCCGAGGGGTTCACCGGGACCCGCCCGCCCAGGGTCGTGGCCCCGTCGCGCAGGAGCTTCTCCGCCTCACCCTCCCCGCACAGGCCGATGTCCTCGTACCAGTCGAGCTCGAGGGCGGAGGAGAGGTCGTAGACCTCGGCCAGGCTGACGTCCTCGGGGCCGATCCCGGCCTCGGCGTAGGCCGCCGTGGCGATGGAAGGCCTGAACCCGGCGGCGGCCGCTGCCGCGCCGTCATGACCCGTCGCGGCGGCCGAGTCGGTCGAGAAGTTCGGCATCTCGATGACGGTGTTGGGGAAGGTCGGCGTGACGGTGGACACGGCGTCGATCGTCACCAGGGGCTCCGCACCGCCGGCGTGGCGGCGGGCGAAGTCCATGGACGTCAGCACGAGGGCCGCCCCGCCGTCGGAGGTGGCGCAGATCTCGAGCAGGCGCAGCGGGTCGGCCACCATGGGCGAGGCGAGCACCTCGTCCACCGTCACCTCCTTGCGGTAGCGGGCATAGGGGTTGGCCAGCCCGTGGCGGGCGTTCTTCACCTTGACCTGTGCGAAGTCCTCTTCGGTGGCGCCGAAGCGGTCCATGCGCCGCCGCGCGTAGAGGCCGAAGTAGGTCGGGTTGGTGGCGCCCATCAGATGGAAGCGCAACCAGTCGGGATCGTTCTTGCGATCGCCGCCGCCGACGGGCGCGAAGAAGCCCTTGGGCGTCGTGTCGGCCCCGACCACGAGCGCCACGTCGCACAGCCCGGCCAGAATTTGGGCCCGGGCGTTGGCGATGGCCACCGCACCGGACGCGCAGGCGGCGTACACGCTCGAGACCCGGGCGCCCGTCCAGCCCAGCGCCTGGGCGAAGGTCGCGCCCGACACGAAGCCGGGGTAGCCGTTGCGGATGGTGTCCGCCCCCGAGACGAACTGCATGTCGCGCCAACCGAGGCCGGCGTCGGCCATGGCGTCGCGGGCGGCGGCCAGGCCGTATTCCACGAAGGGGCGGCCCCACTTGCCCCACTCGTGCATGCCGGCACCGAGGACCGCCACCTTCTTGTCGTCTGTGGCTTTGGCGCTCATGGCTCAGGCCTCCCCTGACGTCGCTGACTTCGTCGGGCGCCATTTCCAGACCAGGTAGTCGGTGCCGTCCTCGGAGTACAAGGTGTCGATGACGAGCTCGACCTCGTCGCCCACCGTGAGGTCGTCGACCGTCACCCCGGGCACCACCTGGCCCATCACCACGAGCTTCTCCGCCGCCAGTTCCACGGCCGCCAGGCAGAAGGGGACGTAGGGATCGGCCGCCACGTACGGCGGCGGCGGCTGGTAGCGGGCGTCGGTGTAGGACCAGATGCGGCCCCGGCGCGAGAGCTCGACCGTCTCGAAGGTCGTGGAGCCGCAGTCGGGGTTCCCGCAGTACGCTGGTCTCGGCCGGGAAGGCGTAGGTGCCGCACTCGGTGCAGCGCGAGCCGAGCAACGCCGGCGCTGCGCCGTCGTCGCCCGTCGTGAACCACCCCTCGATGGCGGGGACTCGTGCGGCGTTCGTGTCGGTGGTGGTCATCAGCCGAGCCTCTCGATGATGGTGGCGTTGGCCTGCCCGCCGCCCTCGCACATCGTCTGCAGGCCGTAGCGGGCGCCCGTGCGCTCCATTTCGTTGAGCAGCGTCGCCATGAGGCGTGCCCCCGAGGCGCCGGTCGGGTGCCCGATGGCGATGGCGCCGCCGTTCGGGTTCACCTTGGCCATGTCGGGCTGGTACTCGCGCTGCCAGGCCAGGACGACCGAGGCGAAGGCCTCGTTGATCTCCACCACGTCCATGTCGTCGAGCGAGAGCTTGGCCTTGCTCAGCACCAGCTCGGTGGCGGGAATGACCGCCGTGAGCATGATCTGGGGGTCGTTGGCCGCCACGGCGAAGGTGTGGAAGCGGGCCCGGGGCGTGAGACCGAGGGACGAGGCGCGCTCCTCGCTCATGATGAGCACGGCGGCGGCGCCGTCGGAGATCTGCGACGACGTCCCCGCCGTCACCGTGCCGGTCTCCGAGAAGGCGGGCTTCAGGTTGGCCAGCTTCTCGAGCGACGTGTCGCGCCGGACCCCCTCGTCGGCGGAGAACAGGCCCGTCACGTCGGCCGCGCCCGGGACGTCGGGGTGCACCCGCGCCTCGAGCGGGGCGATCTCGTTGGCGAAGCGGCCCTCGTCCTGCGCCGCGGCGGCGCGCAGGTGCGAGCGCAGGGCGAACTCGTCCATCTCCTCACGGGTGACCTTCCAGCGCCGGGCGATCTCCTCGGCGCACTCGCCCTGATGGATCAGCTCGAAGCGCTCCTTGTAGAGCGGGCCGTACGCCTCCCCCGGTCCGGGCTCGGTCGTCGATCCGATCGGCACCCGGCTCATCGACTCGATGCCGGCGCCGATGGCCACGTCCATGGCACCCGCCATGACGGCCTGGGCCGCGAAGTGGATGGCCTGCTGGGCCGAGCCGCACTGGCGGTCGACCGTCGTGCCGGGCACCGAATCGGGGAAGCCGGCGGCCAGGGCGGCGTTGCGGGCGATGTTCATCGCCTGCTCCCCGACCGTCATGGTGCAGCCCATGATCACGTCCTCCACCAGGGAGGGGTCCAGGTCGTTGCGGGCCAGCAGGGCCGCCAGCGGCTGGGCCGCCAGGTCGGTGGCGTGCCATCCGGAGAGGCGGCCACCGCGGCGGCCCACCGGGGTACGGACGGCGTCGACGATCACGGCATTTGGCATAAGGACCCAATTCTGACGCCGAATCAGGTGAACCGCCAGACGCCCGGCCGGGACGACCCCGGCCGGGCGCTCGGATCAGGCGGCTGCCATGCCCACGATGGGCTGGTTCAGCTTGATGTTGCCGGTGGAGCCGGCGAACTTGGCGTCCCCGTAGTTGAAGATGCCGCCGTCGGATGCCACCAGCCAGTAGCCCAGGCCGCTGTCGCTCGGGGCGATGCCCACGATCGGCTGGTTCAGCGGGGTCCCACCGGTCGAGCCGTAGAAGACGGCGTCGCCATAGGCGAAGACGCCACCGTCGCTGGCGACGAGCCAGTAGCCACCGTTGTCAGGCGTGGCCGCAATGCCGACGATCGGCTTGTTGAGCTTCAGGCTCCCCGAGGAGCCGTGGAACACCGCGTCCCCGTAGGAGAAGACGCCACCGTCGCTGGCCACCAACCAGTAGCCGCCACCGTCAGACGTGGCGGCGATGCCGACGATCGGCTTGTTGAGCGCCAGGGCACCCGAAGAGCCGTGGAAGACGGCGTCGCCGTAGTTGAAGATGCCGCCGTCGCTGGCCACGAGCCAGTAGCCGCCCGCGTCCTTGGTCGCGGCGATCCCCACGATGGGCTTGTTGAGGGGCAGGCTCCCGGCCGATCCGTGGAAGGCGGCGTTGCCGTAGTTGAAGACGCCACCGTCACTCGCCGCCAGCCAGTACCCGGCGCCGCCGTGGGTCATGGCCATTCCGACCACGGGCTTGTTGAGCTTGGTCCCGCCGGCCGAGCCGCAGAACGGGAGGTTCCCGAAGGCGAACACGCCACCGTCCGACGCGGCCATGTCGTAGCCCGCCGGCGTCTGGGGCGCCACGCAGGCGCCCGCGAACGAGATGTTCTGCATGCCGACGGTGCCCGATGCGTCACCGAACGTGATGAAGCACGAGTCCCCGGCGGCCTGTTGCGCGGTCGTCGGAGGGCAGGGGTACTTGGCGGCGTCGGTCGCGGCGTCGCCACCGGTCGAGTCGGTGCCCGTCCCCGGAGGGCCGACCGTGCCGGTCGTCACGGTGAACGGTGAGGAGAACGTGCCCGAGGCGGTGGTCGCCACGATCGACGCCGTTCGGGCCGAGCGGAGCCGGGCCGCAGGACACGGGCGTCGCGTTCCCGGCCACGACGATCGTCGGTTGGGCGGGATCGTTGTTGCACTCGACGAGGGCGCCGGCCGAACTGGCGGCGAAGCCCGAGCCGGTGACCGTGACCGAGGTCGAGCCGGTGGGCTGGATCCCCGTGCTCGGCGTCACCGTGATGGTGCCGGTGGCGGCCGCACCGGCAGGCGGCGCCGCTGTGGTCGCAAAGGCCAACAGGCCCGTGGTCGAGAGGGCCAGTGCAGTGACCAGTCCCAGAGCACCCCGCAGAAGAATCCCCGATCGCATGTTTCATCCCCGTTCGTCGTCGACACGTGCACGCGCAGTGTCACGGGGCGCCATACCCCCGGACGGAGGGGCAGAAACAATTTGGATCCGGCGATGCCCGTGTCAGCGGCTCCTTCGCCTCCGGCGAGGGGGCGACCGGTTCCGGCGGCGCCATGGAGCAACATTGGTGGGCATGGGGAGGGGCCGACCACGCGCCATCGTCGCCGGGCTCGGACTGGCTCCGGCCGTGCTGGCTCTGGCCGTCCTGGCGACCGGGTTGGGGCCGGGCCGGGGGCTGGGCCCGGACGCCGCCATGGCCGCCGCCGCCGGCCCCGGCCCCGGCCCGCGACCTGGTCGCCGGACAGCAGGTGACCATCCGCTACTGCAACAACCAGAAGGCACGGATCGCCGAGCCCACCGCGTTCCATGGCACGGCCCCCGCCGCCGTCTACGTGCACGGCGGCTCGTGGGTCTCGGGGGACTACGACACCGGCGGCTTCATCATCAACCGCATCGGGCCCGCGCTGGCCGCCCACGGCTTCGTGGTGGTCAGCCTCGATTACCGACTCGGCCCGCACGACCACTGGCCCGCCCAGATCGTCGACGTGAAGTGCGCCATCCGCTACCTGCGCGCCAACGCCGCCCGCTACCACATCGACCCCGCCGAAATCGGCGCCTGGGGCCAGAGTGCGGGCGGGCACCTCGTGGCGCTCCTCGGCACGGCCCGGCGCTCGGCCGGGTGGGACGTCGGCGCCTATGCCGCACAGTCGAGCGGCGTGCAGGCGGTCGTCGACATGGCGGGGCCGAGCGATCTCCTCACCATGGGGGACCAGGGCGACGCCGTCATCGTCGCCGAGAGCTTCATCTCGCTCCTCGGCGCCGTGCCGAGCGGGCAGATCGGGGCCGACCTGCGGAAGGCCAGCCCGACCACGTACGTCAAGAAGGGCGACCCGCCCTTCCTCATCCTCGACTCGAACAACGACGAGATCGTCTACCCGGAGCAGTCCCAGGAGCTGGCCTGGTTCCTCGGGCTGGCCGGCGTCCCCCACGAATTGTTGACCGTGCAGGACGGCGGGCACGCGTTCGACACGGTCGGCGAGGTCCCCTCGGAGTCACAGGTCGTCGCCGCGGTGGTCGACTTCTTCGTGCGCACCCTCGTCCAGCACAAGCCCCCGGCCCCGGGCGCCTGATCGTCGGCGGCGTTGGCACCGACGCAGGTGCTGTGGAAGATTCCCTGCGTCATGGACCTGACCTTCAGCTCCGAACAAGAGGCCTTCCGGGCCGAGGCGCGGGCATGGCTGGCGGCGCACGTCCCCGCCGACCCCCTCCCCTCCCTCGATACCGCCGAGGGCTTCGAGGCGCACCGCGCCTGGGAGCGCACCATGTTCGAGGACCGCTGGTCGGTGGTCAGCTGGCCGGTCGAGTACGGCGGGCGCGACGTCGGCATCTTCGAGTGGCTCGATCTTCGAGGAGGAGTACTACCGCGCCCGGGCGCCGAAGCGGGTCAGCCAGAACGGCATCTTCCTCCTGGCGCCCACCATGCTGGAGTACGGGACCGAGGAGCAGAAGGCGCGGTATCTCCCGCCGATGGCGGCCGGCGACGAAATCTGGTGCCAGGGATGGTCGGAGCCCGACGCCGGCAGCGACCTCGCCGGCATCCGCTCGCGGGCGGCGCGCGACACGGCACACGACGGCAACTGGATCCTGAACGGCCAGAAGACATGGGCCAGCCGCGGCGCCTTCGCCGAGTGGTGCTTCGGCATCTTCCGCACGGACCCCGACGCGGAGCGCCACCGCGGCCTGACCTACTTCCTGATCGCCATGGACGCACCCGGCGTCACCGTGCGCCCGATCCCCCAGATCGACGGCGAGACGGGCTTCGCCGAGATCTTCTTCGACAACGTCGTGGTGCCCGAGGACCAGGTGCTCGGTGAGGTCGGCGCCGGCTGGTCGGTCGCCATGGCGACGGCCGGGTCCGAACGCGGCCTCTCCCTCCGCTCGCCGGCCCGTTATACGGAGGCAGCTGACCGCCTCGTCCAGCTCTACGCGTCGCGCGGCGGCCCGGCCGCTTCCGCCGACGCCGTGGCCCAGGCCCACATGGATGCCGAGGCCTACAAGCTCCACACCTACTGGACGGCCTCGCACGTGGCGCGCGGCCACGCGGTCGGGCCGGAGGCGAGCTGCAACAAGATCTTCTGGTCCGAGACCGACGTCGCCATCCATACCGCCGCCCTCGACCTGCTCGGTCCCGAGGCCGAACTCCTGGAGGCGGGCGCGCCCGGTGACTGGCTCGACGGCTATCTCTTCTCGCTCGCCGGCCCCATTTACGCCGGCACCAACGAGATCCAGCGCAACGTGGTGGCCGAGCGCCTGCTCGGGCTGCCCCGGGGATAATGACATGGACTTCGCGTTCACCGAGGACCAGGAGGCGCTGCGCGAGGGCGTGCGCATCGTCCTCGATACCGAGTGCACCCCCGACGCGCTGCGCGCCTTCGAGGCGGCGGACGAGGACGGCCGGGTGGCGCAGTCGCAGAACCGCTGGGCCGTGCTGGCCGAGCTCGGCGCACCGGCACTCGTCGTTCCCGAGTCCGCCGACGGCCTGGGCCTGAGCGACGTCGACCTGGTCGGGGTGCTGGAGGAGGCGGGTCGGGCGGGGCTCCCCGAGCCGCTGCTCGAGACGGCCGCCCTGGCCGCCCCCACCCTGGCCGCGCTGCTGCCCGATGCTGCGGCGGCGGCTGCACTGGCGGCGCTGGTGCGGGACGACGTGAGCTTCGCCGTGGGCGGCATCGACGTGACGCCGGCCGGCGTCGTGTCACCGACGGAGGTGTCGGCCGACGGCACGCTGCGCACGCCCCGGGTGGTGGGCGCCCGCGATGCCGACCTCCTGCTGTTGGCCGTGCGCGACGCCGACTCGGGCTGGCAGCTCCACGCCGTGCCCGCCGCCTCGTGCGAGGCGGTCCGCACGCCGGCGTTGAGCGCTTCACGCGATCTGTCGACGGTCCAATGGCCGCTGTCGTCGGACACGCTGCTGGCCTACGGCGTGGCGGCCGAGGCGGCGGTGGGGTTGGTGGCGGACCGCGCCGCGGCGGGGACCGCCGCACTCCTCATCGGCCTGGCCGACCGCATGATCACGATGAGCGCCAACTACGCCAAGGAGCGCCACCAGTTCGGCAAGCCGATCGGGAGCTTCCAGGCCGTCAAGCACCTGCTGGCCGACGCCCGGGTGGCACTCGAGTTCGCCCGCCCCGCCACGTACCGTGCCGCCTGGTCGCTCGCCACGGCGCAGCCCACGCTCTCCCACGATGCGTCCATGGCCAAGGCGATGGCGTCGGACGCCGCCGACCGGGCGGCCCGGGTGGCGCTGCAGGTCCACGGCGCCATCGGGTACACGTGGGAATGCGACCTGCACTTCTTCCTGAAGCAGACGTGGGCCCTGTCGCGGGCCTGGGGCGACGCCGCCACCCACCGCCGGCTGGTGCTGGCGCAGCTGCGCGCCCGCTGATCAGTCGGCTCTGACGCTCCTCGAGCGCCTTCACCCGCTGCCGCAGCGCGCTGACCTCGCTGAGCAGGGCACCGACCAGCTCGTCGTTCGACAGCTGGTAGCTCTTGCCGTGCTCCCACTCGTCCCAGTCGAAGACCTCGGGCTCGGCCATGGCTCGAGGATACGCCCTCGTCGATCCGCCGATGTCGGCGGGGGGCGCCCGATCAGGTGTCACGACGGCCACCTGGACATGTCCGATTCCCGCCAGTATTCGTCACAGCCGCGTGGCACGCTGGCACCCGTGATGGAGGACCCGGACCGCTGCTATCAGGCGGCACAGAGCAAGGACGCCCGATTCGACGGCCAGTTCTTCTGCGCCGTCACCTCGACCGGGATCTACTGCCGCCCGAGCTGCCCCGCCCGCACGCCCAAGCGCGAGAACATGCGCTTCTACGCCACCGCGGCGGCGGCCCAGCAGGCCGGTTTCCGGGCCTGCCTGCGCTGCCGGCCCGACGCCACGCCCGGCTCGCCGGAGTGGAACATCCGGGCCGATGTCGTGGCCCGCGCCATGCGGCTGATCCGCGACGGCGTGGTCGACCGGGAGGGCGTGGAGGGACTGGCGAGCCGGCTCGGCTACAGCGCCCGGCAGCTCAACCGCCTCCTCACGGCGGAGGTCGGGACCGGGCCGCTCGCGCTGGCCCGGGCACAGCGCAGCCAGACGGCGAGGGTCCTCCTGGAGACCACCGACCTCCCCGTGGCGCACGTGGCCTTCGCCGCCGGCTTCGCCAGCGTCCGCCAGTGCAACGACACGGTGCGCCAGACGTTCGCCGACACGCCGAGCGGTTTGCGCTCCCGGGCGGCGCGCACGGCCGAAGGCCGCCGCGCCAAGCGGGCGCCGGCCACCCAGGCCATCCGCCTTCGCCTCCCCTGCCGGCGACCCTTCGACCCGGCGTCGGTGCTGGACTTCCTCGGGCTGCGCGCCCTGCCCGGCGTCGAGGATCTCGACGGCGCGACGGGGAACTACAGCCGCAGCCTGCGCCTCCCCCACGGCCACGGCATCGTCACCCTGCGCGCGCCGGAGACCGACGGCAGCCGATGGCCCGGCCTACGTGGAGGGCGAGCTCGTCCTGTCGGATCTGCGCGACCTGCAGACCGCGGTCGCACGCTGCCGACAGCTGCTCGACCTCGATGCCGATCCCGTCGCCATCTGGGAGGCCCTGCGCGACGACCCGCTCGTCGGCGCCATGGTGCGGCGTGATCCGGGACGCCGCGTCCCCGGCGCGGCCGACGGCTTCGAGCTCGCCGTGCGCGCCGTCATCGGGCAACAGGTCTCCGTCCCCGGCGCGCGCACGGTGGCCGGACGGCTGGTGCTCGCCGCCGGCGAGCTCCTGCCCGCCCCGCTCGGCGCGGTGACCCACCTCTTCCCCACCCCGGCCGCGCTCGTCGCGCTGGCCGAGAGCGATCCGGGCGCCTTCTCCATGCCGGCCGGCCGGCGCCGCGCCGTCGTGGCCCTGGCCCGGGCCGTCGCCGACGGGGACGTCGTGATCGACCCCGGGGCCGACCCGGCCGAGCTCCGGCGCTCCCTGGTGGCGCTCCCGGGCATCGGACCGTGGACGGCGGAATACGTCGCCATGCGGGCGCTGCGCGACCCCGATGCCTTCATGCCCACCGACCTCGGCATCCGCCGGTCGGCCACCGCACTCGGCCTGCCCGACGACCCGGCGCACCTGCGCGCCATGACCGAACACTGGCGACCATGGCGCAGCTACGCCATGGCACACCTGTGGGCCATGCCCGTCGCCGCCACACCACGACTCCCCATGAAAGGACGTGCCGCATGAACACCACCACCTCACCGCCACCATGCCGCTGGACACCCCGATCGGGCAGATCGTCCTGGAGGCGGACGGCGACGTGCTCATCGGTCTCCGGCTCCCCAACGACGCCGGCCTCGGACGCCGCGACGAGGAGACGCCCGTCTTGAAGGAGGCCGCGACGCAACTGCAGGAGTACTTCGCCGGCGAGCGCACCGCGTTCGACCTGCGCATGGAGCTCGACGGCACGCCGTTCCAGCGTGAGGTGTGGGCCGAGCTGGCGCGCATCCCCTACGGCGAGACCATCAGCTACGGCGAGCTGGCCCGTCGGGTCGGCCGGCCACGCGGACCCCGCGCCGTGGGCCAGGCCAACGGGCGCAACCCGATCGCCATCATCGTGCCCTGCCATCGCGTGCGTGGCGAGCAACGGCATCGGCGGCTACGGCGGCGGGCTCCCGTGCAAGCGTGCGCTGCTCGCCCTCGAGGGTGTGACCGCATAGGCGTCACGGCATAGGGTGCGCCGATGGAAACGGCCCAGAGTGTCCGCAACGCGTTCGACCTGACGGGCCGCGTGGCCCTCGTGACCGGAGCCGGCAGCGGCATCGGCCGCACGACGGCCGAGGTGCTGGCCGGCGCCGGCGCCACCGTCGTCTGCGCCGACATCAACAGCGCCACCGCCTCGGAGACGGCGGCGGCCATTCTCGGCCAGGGCGGGCGCGCCGAGAGCGCGGAGCTCAACGTGGCGGCGCGGGGCGCGGCGGAGACGCTCGTGCAGAACATCGCGGCCCGGCACGGCGGGCTGCACATCATGTGCAACATCGCCGGCATCATGATCGACAGCACCATCATCGACGTCGACCCCGACGAGTTCGACCGCATCCTCGCGGTGAACCTCAAGGGTGTGCTGTACGGGTGTCAGGCCGCCGGAAAGGTGATGGTGAGCCAGCGCGGCGGCTCCATCATCAACATGACCTCGGCGGCGGTCCTGTCGCCCGCGCCCGGCATCGGGCCCTACGCCATCTGCAAGGCCGGCGTCGCGCAGCTGACCAAGTCGATGGCGGTCGAGGTCGGCAAGCACGGCGTGCGGGTCAACTCGGTGGCGCCGGGTTTCATCCCGACCAACATGACGGCGCGCTACTACACGAACCCCGACGGCAGCGTGAACGAGGAGGCCAGGGCCGCCACGCTGGCGCCGATGGCGAAGTTCGCCCCGCTGCGGCGCGTGGGCGAGACGTCGGAGATCGCGTTCGCCGTGCTGTATCTCGCTTCGGACGCCAGCAGCTACGTGACGGGACAGCTGCTCAGTCCCAACGGCGGCACCTCCATGTCCTACTGATGGCGCTGCGACGCGGTCGCGTCAGGACAGGCGCATCAGGTCGAACTGACCCGACGCCGTGTCCGAGGCGATGACGGCGGGGTCGGGTCCGAGCAGCGTCACGGCCGAGCCGACGCCCACGGCATTGCTGACCGAGCCCTGCGGCACAATGTTGAACACGCACGACGTCGGCGAGGACGGCGTCGCCTGCGGGCAGGCCGGGTCGCTGCCGGCCTGCTCGAGCACCAGCGCGCCGGCGCTGGAGTCCACCACGGTGCTCGTCACCGAGCCCTGGAACGAACCGAGCTGGTGCAGCGTGGCGGCGTCGTAGGTGGCGAAGGTCGCATCGAGCCCCTGGCCGGCCGGTTCGCTGACCCACACCGCCCCGCCCGCCACCACGTCGAGGTACTGCACGCCGCCGCCCAGTCCGTTCGGCTTGTCGGCCAGCACGGGGCCGACGGAGGTCGAGCCATTCGGCCGCCGGGCCACCAGGTGGTGGTCCGTGCGCTCGTAGTAGACGGAGCCGTCGGAGCCGATGGCCGCACCCAGCCCGCGCAGCAGCAGGTGCGGGGCGGTCGCCGCGCCCGGGTTGAGGGTGTACACGCTGACCGTGTTGCCCCGCGTGACCGAGACGAACACGGTGCCGTTCGCCGCCGCCAGCGCGACCAGATCGTTGTTGGAGCTGTTCGCCGTGGGGACCTGCGGCATCGTCCACTGCCCGTCCTGGTTCCCGCTCGTGCGGTTGTAGGCGAACAGCGTCGAGTACGTGGCCACGTAGAAGTTGGTGCCGTCGGCGGCCAGCGCGGCGATGCCGGTCGCCACGTGCTCGGCGACGAGGGCCGGGCCGTTGCCGTCGATGACCCAGGCGATGGCGGGGGCCGGGCTGGTCGGATCCTGCGGCGCGGCGAACACGGCGCCGTCGGGGCTCTCCGCCGCCGTCACCCGGTCGGCCGAGAACGGCAGGGCGATGGGGGCGCCCAGCGTCAACGGCCCCGAGGCGGGCGCCGGGACCGTGGTGGTCGGACGCCGGCCCCGGCGGTGGTCGTGGTCGACGTCTGGCGGGGCGAGGTCGGCGTCGGCGACCCTCCCGATCCGCAGGCCGCCAGCAGCAGCGGCGCGGCGCATCGGCGGCCGCCAATCCGAATTGCAGCCGCTGACCAGGGTTCCTGCGCATACACGCCAGTATGGGTCCGGCGGCCGGACGATACGGTGCACCCATGGCCACCACCCGAGACATCACGTACGAAGCCGACGGCCGCACCATGATCGGCACACTGGCGCTGCCCGACGACGCCGCCGGCGCCCCCGGCGACCGGCGCCCCGGCGTCCTGGTCTGCCACGAGGGGCCGGGCCTCGACGACCACGCCCGGGACCGGGCCCGGCGGATCGCCGACGAGCTGGGCTACGTGGCCTTCGCCCTGGACTACCACGGCGGGGGCACCCCGATCACCGACCGCGACGCGATGATGGGCCGCATCGGCGAGCTGCGCTCCGACCCGGCGCGGGCGTTCGCCGTCGGGACGGCGGGCCTCGACATCTTGCAGGCCGAGCCCCGCACCGACCCCGGCCGTCTGGCCGCCATCGGGTTCTGCTTCGGCGGGACGCTCTCCCTGGAGCTGGCCCGCGGCGGCGCCGACCTCAAGGCCGTCGTCGGCTTCCACTCCGGCCTCTCCACCGTGCACCCCGAGGACGCCCGCAACATCACCGGCAAGGTGCTGGCCCTCATCGGCGCCGACGACCCCATGGTGCACGCCGACGAGCGCCGGGCCTTCGAGGAGGAGATGCGGGCGGGCGGGGTCGATTGGGAGCTGAACGTGTACGGCGGCGCCGTGCACTCCTTCACGAACAAGCTCGCCTCGCCGGACACCTTTCCCGGCATCGCCTACCACGAGCCCACCGACCGCCGGTCCTGGCAGGCCATGGTCGACCTCTTCGACGAGGTGTTCTGAGCGGCTGCTCGGCGCATCTGACGCCCCGTCAGGTGGGGACTACGCTGAATGGCCATGCCTGAGCCCCTGCCCATGATCATCTCGGTCGACGACCACGTGGTCGAGCCGCCCAACGTGTGGCAGGACCGCCTCCCCTCCAAGTACGCCGACGTCGGGCCGCGCATTGTGCGCGCCCCCATGCCCGAGGTGGAGTACCGGGGCGGGTCGCTCAAGGTGAAGCCGGGCTCCGAGGGCCTGCCCGTCGACTGGTGGTACTACGAGGACCTCAAGCGGCCCGCTGCTGCGCGTCGACTCCGCCGTCGGCGTCCCTCGCGACGAGGTCACCATGAAGGGCGTCACCTACGAGGACATGCGCCCGGGCTCCTACGAGGTCAAGCCCCGCCTCGACGACATGGACGCCAACCACATCGAAGCGGCGCTGTGCTTCCCGACCTTCCCCCGCTTCTGCGGCCAGACCTTCACCGAGGCCAAGGACCACGAGCTCGGCCTGCTCTGCATCCGCGCCTACAACGACTGGATGGTCGAGGAGTGGTGCGGCGACTCGGGCGGCCGCCTCATCCCCCTCTGCCTCATTCCCGTTGTGGGACGCCGAGCTGGCGGCGGCCGAGGTGCGGCGCAACGCCGACCGTGGCGTGCGCGCCGTGTGCTTCAGCGAGATCCCCCCCTTCCTCGGCCTGCCGAGCGTGCACGACCCCGACCACTACTGGGACCCCTTCTTCCGCGCCTGCGCCGAGACGCAGACCATCGTGAACATGCACATCGGCTCGTCGTCGAAGATGCCGTCGACGTCGGCCGACGCCCCGCCCGCCGTCGGCTCGACGCTCACGCACACCAACGCCACCTTCTCCCTCGTCGACTACCTCTTCAGCGGCGTCTTCGTGCGCATCCCCGAGCTCAAGGTGGCGTACTCGGAGGGCCAGATCGGCTGGATCCCCTACATTCTGGAGCGGGCCGACCGGGTCTGGGAGGACAACCGCGGCTGGGGCGGGGTCGCCGACATCGTGCCGGAGAAGCCCTCGAGCTACTTCAAGGACCACGTCTGGGGCTGCTTCTTCGACGACGCCCACGGCCTGAAGTCGGTGGACGAAATCGGTGAGGACAACATCACGTACGAGTCGGACTACCCGCACTCGGACTCGACCTGGCCCCGCACGCGCGAGATCGCCGAGGAGCAGATGGCGGACCTCACCGACGAGCAGCGCCGCAAGATCGTGCGCGGCAATGCGATCAAGCTGTTCGGCCTCGACCTCCCCGCCTGACGTCGCCGTCCCGGCTCCGCACCACCGCCTCCCGTATGGACCTCCGCTACACCGCGCCGGAGCAGGCCTTCCGTGACGAGCTGCGCACCTGGTTGACCGCCACGCTGCCCGGCGTGGGTGCACCGCCACCGCACGACGACTGGGCGGCGCGCCGGGCCTACGACCTGCGCTGGCAGCAGCTCTTGTTCGAGGCCGGGTACGCCGGGGTGGACTGGCCCGCCGAGGGCGGCGGGCGGGGCTCGTCGCCGGTGGAGCAGCTCATCTTCAAGGAGGAGTGCGAGCGGGCCGGCGCCCCCTACGTGGGCGTGAACTTCGTCGGCCTCCTGCACGCCGGGCCCACCATCATCGCCGAGGGGACGGCGGCCCAGAAGGAGCGCTACCTGCCGGCCATCCTGCGCGGCGAAGAGGTGTGGTGCCAGGGCTTCAGCGAGCCCGACGCCGGCAGCGACCTGGCCTCCCTGCGGACCAGAGCCGTCAGGGACGGCGACGACTACGTCGTGACCGGCTCGAAGATCTGGACCTCGCACGCCGAGGTGGCGGACTTCTGCGAGCTGCTGGTGCGCACGGGCGAGGAGCGCAACCGGGGCATCTCGTGGCTGATCATGCCCATGGACTCCCCCGGCATAGAGATCCAGCCGCTGCGGACCATCGAGGGGACCACGGAGTTCGCCCAACTCTTCCTGAACGACGTGCGCATCCCGGTGACGAACCGCGTCGGCGACGAGAACGACGGCTGGCGCGTGACGATGGTCACGCTGTCCTTCGAACGGGGCACCGCCTTCGTCGGCGAGCTCCTCGAGTGCATGCGCCTGCTCGGCGAGCTGCACGACATCGGGACGCGGCTCGACCTCTTCGCGCGACGACTCCGGTTGGCAGAAGCGCATCGGTCGCCTGGTCGCCGCGTTCGACGCCCTCTGGGCCCTCACCAAGCGCAACGTGTCGGAAGCGGCGCAGACCGGCGTGCCCGGCATCGGCGGCTCGGTCTTCAAGCTCTCGTTCTCCGAGCACGCGCAGGCGCTCGGCGACCTGGCCATGGAGATGCTCGACACGGCCGCGCTCACGGCCGATCCCCTGACCGGACACGGCGGGCCGATCGGCAACGCCGAGCAGGTGCACAACTGGTACAAGTCGATCAACCTGACCATCGCCGCCGGCACCTCGCAGGTCCAGCGCAACATCGTGGCCGAGCGCATCCTCGGCCTGCCCAGGACGCGCTGATGGACTTCCGGGTGAGCGAGGGCCAGCGCGAGCTGGCCGAGGGGATCCGCACCATGGTGGCGGGGCGGCTGCCACTCGAGCGCATCCGCGCCCGCGAAGGCGACGAGCGCGTCATCAGCGCGGACGACTGGGCCGCCCTCGGCGACACCGGCGTCTTCTCGTTGACGCTGCCCGAGCCGGCCGGCGCCGGACTGGCGCTGGCCGACGCCACCGTCGTCTTCGAGGAACTGGGCCGGGCGCTCGTGCCCGGGCCGCTGGTCGGCACGTTCCTCGCCGCCACGAGGGACCTCGTGCCCGGCGCGGCGGAGGGTCGGGCCATGGTGGGCGTCGTGGCGAGCTCGGGCGGCGGTCCGCCCTGGCTGGTCGAGCACCTGTCGTCGCTCGACGCCGCGTTCTCCCTCCCCGGCGGTGGCATCGGCGGGGGCCGCAGCCTGATGACGGACATCCGCGACGCGCCCACCGCGCAGCGGGTCACGACCCCGCTCGATCCGCTGACGCCCCTGTGGCAGCTGTCCCAGCTGCCGGCGCCGCCCAATCTCGACGACCCCGACCAGGAGCTCTTCCGCGACGGCGCCATCCTCACCGCGGCGCTCCAGGTCGGCCACGCGGCCGAGACCCTCGACCTCGCTGTCGCCTACGCCAAGGAGCGCGAGCAGTTCGGCAAGCCGATCGGCACCTTCCAGGCCATCAAGCACATGTGCGCCGACATGCTCGTGCGCGCCGAGGTGGCCCGGGCCGCGGTCCATGCGGCGGCCTGCCTGGCCGACGCGCCGGACGTGTCGGCCGCCGAGGCCGCCGCGGCGGGGACCACGCCGTCCGCCTGGCAGCAACGCGCCGCCGCCGGCGCCAAGCTCTTGGCGGACGAGGCGGCGATCACCAACGCCCGGGTGGCGATCCAGGTGCACGGCGGCATGGGCTACACGTGGGAGGTGCCGCTGCACCTGCACCTCAAGCGGTCCCGCGTGCTCGCCACCACCTTCGGGACGTCGGCCTTCCTCTCGACCCTGCTCGGCAGCCTGGTCCGACCCCCTGCCGCCTGATTGATCGGAGCCCCCATGAACCCACCGCCGCCGACGTCGTACGAGCCGTCCCCGAGGGCGAGGTCGTCTACGGCATGCAGCTGCCGATCCAGTCCCAGTCGACGCTGTACGTGGCCGACTGGGAGAAGGAGGCCGGTCCGGCCGAGCTGGCCCGGATCGCGCGGGTGGCCGACGAGGCGGGCTTCTTCTACTCTGGGCGTGTGCGACCACACGGCGATCCCGCGTCGACTGGCCGACGCCATGGGCACCATTTGGTACGACACGACGGCCACGCTGGGCTGGCTGGCCGCGGTGACGACACGCACCCACCTGCTGTCCCACGTGCTGATCCTCGCCCAGCGTCACCCGCTCCGAGCGGCCAAGGAGCTCTCGACGATCGACCACCTGTCGGGTGGACGGCTCATCGTCGGGGTGGGCGCCGGCCACGTCCCCGAGGAGTACGAACTGCTCACCGGTGACTTCGCCGAGCGCGGCCGCCACACCGACGAGGCGGTGTCCGCGCTGGCCCTGGCCTTCACGGACGAGTTCCCCGAGCTGCCCGGGCCCCGCTTCCCGGCCAAGGACATGGGGATCGCGCCCCGTCCGGCGCGCCGACCCCGCCCGCCGATCTGGATAGGCGGCTCGTCCCCGGCGGCCATCCGCCGCACCGCCAAATACGGAGACGGCTGGCTGCCCCAGGGGACACGCCGGCGCGACCTCCCGGGCCAGATCGCCCGGCTGCGCGAGCTGCGGGACGAGCTGCGCGGCGGGGCGCCGGTCGACATCGGCACCATCGTGGAGCCGATCTACCTGACGTCGGGCGGCTCGGGCTGGGACCTGCCCGGCTGGGTGCTGTCGGGTGGCGCGGACGAGGTCGCATCGTCGCTGCGCGAGCTCGTCGACATGGGCGTCAACCACCTGCAGGTGCGCTTCATGGCCCGCTCGGCGGAGGAATTCTGCGAGCAGACGGCCCGTTTCGGGGTCGAAGTGGGAGCCCTGCTGAACCACTGAGCAGGCCGCGGCCATAGGCTCGTTGGCGATGTCGTTCTTCTCCTACGCACTGGGGGCGCTGATCCTCGTTCTGGTGCTGTTGCGCCAGGTCAGGGTGCGCCCCGTGCCGCGGGTCTTCCAGCCCCGCCTCCCCATCGTCATCGGCGTCATCGGCCTGTTCGAGATGTTCTCCTATGCGGGGAGCCATCACGTCTCTTCGAGCGCATGGCTGTGGGTCCTGGGCACCCTGGTCGTCGGCGGCATCGGCCTCGGCGTGCTGCGGGGCGTCTCCATGCGGGTCTGGCCCGGCAACGGTTGGGTGTTGCGCCAGGGCAACGCCGTCACCATGGGGCTGTGGCTCGTGTCCCTGCTGGTGCACTTCGTCGGTGACAACGGGCAGAGCCATGCCGGGGCGGCCGGGCTCGAGGGAGCGAGCTTCCTGTTGTACCTGGGCGTGACGCTGGCCGTGCAGGCCTACGTCGTCCACCGCCGTGCCCTGCCGCTGTGGGCCCAACTCGGGCCCGACGCCGGCCGGCCGCTGTCGGTGCAATTCACCCAGGCCTTCACACAGTCCCCCGGCGCCTTCTTCGCCAGCTTCACCACGCCGGCGGGATGGGGTGCGGGACCCGGCGCCGGCAATGGTCCGCCGGCCGGGCGGGCGCGCTACGCCGACGATCCCGACATCATCGACGCCGAGGTGGTCGAGGACGACGACGACCACGGGCCGCCCGAGCTGCACGCACCCCCGCGCTGACGACTTCCCTACACTCGGCGTCCGTGACACCGACGTCGACGCCGACTTCGAATCCCGTAGCTTCAGCCAGCGGCCCTATGTCGGCCCGCCCGGCTCCACCGAGTTGTGGCTCGTCCGCCACGGTGCGTCGGCCGACTCGCTGGAGGGCGAGACCTTCGAGCTCGTCGAGGGCCAGGGCGACCCGCCGCTCTCCGAGGCCGGTCGCCACCAGGCCGAGCAGGTCGGCCTCCGGCTGGCGCAGCAGCCCTTCGACGCCCTGTACGTCACCAACCTGCAGCGCACGGTCCAGACGGCGGCGCCCTTCGTCGCCCGCAGCGGCATGACGGCCGTCGTCGAGGCCGATCTGCGTGAGGTGTTCCTCGGCGAGTGGGAGGGGGGCCTGCTGCGCATGAAGTCGGCCGACGGCGATCCGGTCTTCGCGCAGGTCCTGGCCGAGCAACGCTGGGACGTGATCCCCGGTGCCGAGTCCCGGGAGGTGTTCGGCGGGACGGCTGCGGCGGGCCGTCGAGCGCATCACGGCGGCACACCCGGGCGGCCGCGCCGTCGTGTTCAGCCACGGAGCGGCCATCGGCGAGATCCTGGCGCAGGCCACCGGCTCGGAGCCCTTCGCCTTCGTGGGCCCCGACAACGCGTCCATCTCGCGGCTCGTCGTCACCCCCGATCGCTGGATCATCCGTGGCTACAACGACACGTCGCACCTGGAGGCCTGAGGCCCGATGGCCGCACGCATCGTCATCGTCCACGGGGCCTTCAACGAGTTGTGGGGGCCCAACGAGCTCAAGGCCCGATGGTTGCCGGCGGTGCGCGACGGGCTGTGGCACCACGGCGTCGAGGTCGACGCGGATGACGTCGCCGTCTGCTTCTACGGCGATCTCTTCCGGCACCATCCCGGCAGCGAGGAGGACCGCCGGCTGTCGGCGTCCCGGGCCGGCGTGGCCGACATGCTGACCGAGATGGGCGGTGACGCCATCCCCGCCCTGGCCCAGGCGGCCGGCGAGGCGACCTTCGACCGCACGGTCGACCTGGCGACGGCCATGTTGTCCGAGACCGGTCTGCACGAGCGGCTGCGGGCCCGCATCGAGGCGGAGGTCACCGACGACACGAGGGTCCTGGTGGCGCATTCCCTCGGCACCGTCCTGTCCTACTCGGCACTGGCCGCACACGACGACTGGCCCGTCCACACCTTCGTGACGCTGGGCTCCCCGCTCGCCGTGCCGATGCTCTTCAACAGCCTGGAGCCTGCGCCCGTCGACGGCCTCGGGGTCTGGCCCGGGTCGGTGCAGCGCTGGGTCAACGTGCGGGCGCTCGACGACAAGGCCTGCGAGACGTGCCTGGCCGACCACTTCGGGCCGCGGGTCGAGGAGCAGGTCATCGACAACGGCCACCGGGCCCATGCTCCCGAGCCCTATCTGAACTCCTCCGCGACCGGCGCGGCGATCGCCGGCTGCGCTCGGCGAATGACTCCCCTTTCGGCGAGCTGACCGCCCCGCTTCTGCGCGCTCCTTCCCGGCGGAGGGGACCATTCACTTCCGATGGCCCAGACTCCCGACGGCGTGACCCCGATTGCCGCCTCCATCGCCACCGACCTGGCCAACGCCGTGGCCGGCCTGTCCAAAGATGAGCTCAGAGTCCGCATGGCGGCGGCACTCAAGGCGAAGACGGCCGCAGAGGGCGAGTTCACCGTCTGCCTGGCCGAGTCCACCAAGCGCGAGATGTACCGCGACGACGGGGCGACCTCTCCTGAGTCCTGGACCGCGGAGACCTTCGGGGTGTCGGTGGCCACGGCTCGCGCGTACGCCCAACTGGCCGAGAAGTCTCTTGGGCTACCCCACCTGGTGGGGTCCTTGCGTGCGGGCGAGATCTCCTTTGACAAGGTGCGCACGGTCGTCGATGTGGCGACGCCCAAGAACGACCGAGCGCTGTGCGCCCAGGCCAAGGAGCTCAGTGTCCGCGACCTGGCCGAGGTGGCCCGCACTGCGGCGGCCCGGGCCCGGTCGGCTTCGGTCTCACCCTCGCGTTCGGAGCACGACAGCCGCTACCTGCGCTTCAACGATCAGCACCGCACGATGTCGGTGCAGTTGCCCAAAGAGTCCTACGCCCAGACCAAGGCCTGCGTCGACGCCTTCGCCGAGACGGTGGTCTCTGAGAAGAAGATGCCGTTGGACCAGCGTCGTTGCGACGGCTTCATGGGGATCGTCGATTTTGCGACCTCCGGCTCCGGCTCCGGCTCCGGCTCCGGCTCCGAATCTGGATCCTCCCGTCGACCCGATCCGTTCTTGGTGGTGGCCCACGTGCCCATCCAGGACCTGGTCAACGGGGATGGTGACCCGAGCGAATTGGCGGGCGAGCTCGAGCACCACGGCCTGATCGACGTCGAGACGGTGCGGCGCATCGCCTGTGACGCCTCCGTCGTCGTCGCCGTCGACGACGCCAAGGGCCACACCATGTACGAGGGGCGGGCCCGGCGCTTTCCCACCGGGGCGCAGAGACGCGAGGTGATCCGCCGGGACCGCGCGTGCCGGTTCCCGGGCTGTTCGAACGGCACCTTCGTGGCCGTCCACCACGTCATGCCGTGGAGCCTCGGCGGCGGGACGGATCTCGACAATCTGGTCCTTCTGTGCAAACACCATCATGGGACGGTGCACCGCAACGGCTGGTCCATGACCGGCAATCCGAATGAGGAGCTCAGAATCGAGAATCCCGGTGGCCGGGTCACGGCGTCGCGCCCTTCGGTGCTTTGGACACGGGTGACGGGTCGTACCGAGGGCGTCGAGGCCGGCGCCGGGTCAGCGTCGACGGAGGCGAGCTGAGCTAACTGGCTCATGGAGCACAGCAGCGGGGCCGGCCGTACGCCACACTCATCGGGTGAGTCAGGGCTCGAACCGGAAGAAGCGCCGCAAGCCCAAGCGCCCGCTTCCACCTGTCCCCGACTACGTGCGCTACACCGGCGGGGGCAGGCGGTACTGGCGGCTCGGTGGCCCGCTCACCAAGGACCACGAAGCCGCAGCCAAGGCGGCGCAGGCGGCGAAGCCTCCGAGCAGGCTCGGCCGCCTGGTGTTCCGCCTTCTGGGAGGAGGGAAGACCCCTCCACCGCACTGACGCCGGGACGGATCAGGCCAGTCCGCCGTCCGTGCCCGACGGGCGCAGCTCGGCGATCGCTGCGGGCTCGGGAGCGCGCAGTGCGGCCTCGATCACCTGGGTGATCTCGGCGCCCACGAGCTCGTCGCGCTCGAGCAGGGCGTCCCGGAGGGCCTCGACGACCTCGGGGTGTGTGGAGACGATCTCCTTGGCGGCGTCGCAGCTGCCCATCAGCAGCGTGTCGAGCTCGGCCCGGGCCGCCTTGTCACCGAGCACCTTGTCGACCAGGCCGCCCTCCATGAACCCGTTGCCGGCGGCGGCAACCGAAATGAGCGACGTGCCCATGCCGCAGGCGCCGATCATCTGCGCCCCGATGGTGGTCGCCGCGGCCAGGTCCGACGCCGGGCCCGTCGACACCTCGTCGAACCAGTGCTCCTCCGCCACCATGCCGCCCATGGCGATCTGCAGGAGCGCGTGCAGCTCATCGCTGCTCTTGGTGAAGCGCTCCTCGGTGTCGGAGTGCTGCAGGAGGCCGAGGGAGTCGCGGCGCTTGACGATGGAGAGCACATCGAGTTGGCGGGTCTGGCCCACGAAATAGGCCACCGTGGCGTGACCGGCCTCGTGGGTGGCCACGCGGTCGCGCTCGTTCGGGGTGTAGATGGTCTCGTCGGTGACGCCGAGCTCGACCAGCATCTTGGCCTCGGCGACGTCGGACATCGTCATGGCCGAGCGGCCGTGCGTCAGCGCGATCACCAGGCCCTCGTCCATCAGCCGCTCCAGCGCGGCGGGTGAGTAGCCGAAGGTCATGCCGGCCACGATGTCGACAGCGCCGTGCTCGTCGAGATCGGGGCCGTGGGCCTTCTTGCCGAGGTAGTAGGCGATGATGTCAGCCCGGGCACGACGCCCCGGAAGGCCGAAGTAGATGGAGCGGTCGAAGCGTCCCGGGCGGACGAGCGCCGCGTCGAGGTCGTCCTTGCGGTTGGTCGCCCCCACGACGAGCACGTTCGCCGGCACGACTCGTGGCTTGCGCAGCTTGCTGCCGTCGGGGAGGTAGCGGTTGAGCAGGTCGATCCAGGCCCAGGCCACGCGCTGGCCGCGGGTCGGGGTGTCGAAGGACTGCAGCTGCACGAGCAGCTCGTTGACCACGCCGGAGACGCCCTCGGTTCCCCCGCCACTGCCCATGCCGCGCCTGCTCGCGCCGATGGCGTCGATCTCCTCAATGAAACCGATGGCGCCGCCCTCCTTGCGGGCGTGCTTGCGCAGCTGCTTGAAGAAGGAGCGGATCTTGCGGTTCGTCTGCCCGTAGTACATCGACTGGAAGGCGGAAGCGGAGACGAAGAGGAAGGGGACGTTGGCCTCCTTGGCCATGGCCTTGGCGACGAACGTCTTGCCCGTTCCGGGCGGGCCCTCGAAGAGCACGCCGCGCCGCGACGAACCACCCATGGTGTCGCGGAAGGTCTGGTGCGCCAGGAACAGGTTGATGGAGCGCACCACCTCCGCCTTGATCGGGTCGATGCCGACCAGGTCCTCCAGGCCGACCTCGGTCTCGCCGGGCCGGATGAGCGTGTGGGGTGAACGTCCGGCCGCGAGAAGCGGGGCCAGCATGACGGCCCCGAGCATGCCGACGATCAACAGGATCGGGATGGCCGTGCCCAGCCCGTGCGGCAGGTGGAACGTCGGGAAGATGCCATGGCCGGTGACGCGGCGGATGACGATCCAGCCGAGGACGAGCGCGCTCACCGCCACGAGACGGCGGAGGCGGGCGATCCGGCGGCGCTCACGGGCGCGGGCCACGTCGGCGCTGGCGAGGATGGTGTCGCCCACGATCCCCGAGACCGCATGGGTTGCGACGTCGCTGGGGCGTGGAGGGGCGGGGACCTTTTCGCCAGGCCTGCTCATGACCGACTCCGTTCACTCCCCCGAGGACGTTTCTAATTTAGAGAATCACACAGGTCATATGACCTTGCGAAGTGACAAAAGTCATATTTCAGGCCGATAAGTACCCCTCGAACCCCTATTTCGACATCACAATGACGAATCGGGTGCCCGGGCCGACGCAGGATCATCCGGGGGTCGCCCGCCGGGGTCTCCTCCAGAGAAGGTGTCCGGCCCCGGTGGGGCGTGGCCACGGCGCTGGGGCTTTGGCGGAACGCCGCCCTGGCGGGGTTGAATGTGACGCGCCGTCAGATCGGCTGACGGCGCCCGAGCCGGGAGCAGACATGGCCGAGACCACCCAGCGCAACGAGCACCAGCTCCTCATCGGGGGCAAGTGGGTCGACGCGTCAGACGGCACCTACGAGATCGTCAACCCCGCCACCGAAGAGATCGTCGGCCTGGCACCCAACGCCAGCGCGGACGACGCGGTGGCTGCCGCCGCGGCGGCCAAGGAAGCACAGCCCGCGTGGGCCGCCTGGTCGACCGAGGACCGCAGCGCCCTCATGCGCGAGGCCGCAGAAGCCATCAGGGCCAAGTCCTCCGAGTTGCTGCCCCTCGTGATCGCCGAGACCGGGGCCACGGCCACCGTCGGCTCCCGCATGCAGGTCCCGGTGGCCGCCGATCGCTTCGAGCGCTACTCGCGCGATCCCCGCGCCGTCCTCCAGACCCCGCTCGTCCCCCAGACGGCCACCGCCACGCCGCTGGCACCGGGCGGCATCATCGGCGCCATGGTCAACCGCCAGCCCCTGGGCGTGGTGGCCTGCATCACGTCGTACAACTTCCCCATGGTCAACATGGCCGGCAAGGTGGCGCCGGCGCTGGCCGCCGGCAACACCGTCGTGGTGAAGCCGGCGCCGCAGGACCCGCTCGCCATCGTGGAGCTGGTGCGCATCCTCGACGAAGTCGGCTTCCCCCCGGGTGTGGTCAATCTGGTCAACGGAAACGGTCCGGCCTCCTCCGCCGCCCTGGTGGATTCCGACGAGGTCGACTGCGTCAGCTTCACGGGTTCGACCCAGGTCGGCGTCAAGATCGGCGAGCAGGCGGCGCGCACCATGAAGCGCACGCTGCTCGAGCTCGGCGGCAAGGGCGCCTGCCTCGTCTTCGAGGACGCCGACGTGAAGGGCGCCATCGGCTGCATCGGCTCCACCTGGTCCTTCCACTCCGGGCAGATCTGCACCGCGCCGACACGGGCGGTCGTGCACCGGAGCATCTTCGACCAGGTGCGCGACGGGCTGGTGCAGATGGCCGGCTACCTCAAGGTGGGCGACCCGACCGACACCGCCACCATCATCGGGCCGGTCATCTCGGCGGCGCAGCGTGGACGGATCGAGGCGCACATCCAGACGGCGCTCGAGGACGGCGGCGAGATCGTCATCGGCGGCGAGCGCCCGGCCGACCTGCCGACGGGCTTCTACGTGGCGCCGACCTTGATCACCGGCGACAACACCATGCGGGTGGCCCGCGAGGAGATCTTCGGGCCCGTCATCACAATGATCCCCTTCGACGACGAAGAGGAGGGCATCGCCATCGCCAACGACACCGAGTTCGGGCTCTACGACTACGTCTTCTCCAAGGACGGCGGCCGCGCCCTGCGGGTGGCCAAGCGGCTGCAGGCGGGGCACGTCGGCGTCAACACCGCGCAGCGCCACCATGACGCGCCCTTCGGCGGCTTCAAGATGTCGGGCGTCGGGCGTGACGGCGGCGACTACGGGCTGCTGGCCTACACCGAGCCCCAGGCCATCATCTGGAGCTCATAGACGACCTCAGCCCATCGTCCTGGCGCCGTCGATCGTCTCGCGGATGATGTCGGCGTGGCCGGCGTGCTGGGCGGTCTCGGCGAGGACGTGCAGGAGGACCCGTCGTGCGGACCACCCTCCCTTCTCGTACCAGGGCGCATCGGGCAGCGGGTGCGAGACGTCGAGCGACGGCAGCGACATAATGAGCTCGTCGGTGGCCCGGGCGGTCTCCTCGTAACGAAGGCGCAGGCCCGCGATGGTGTCCTCGTCGGTCATCTCGAAGGTGGTGGCGTGATGGGCGATGCTGCCCGCATCGTCCCCGCCCATGGCCGAGGCGCCCTCGCTGATGAACCGGCACCAGTTCTGCTCCGCCAGCGTCACGTGCTTGATCACTCCACCGAGGCACAGTGCGCTGGCCGTCGGGCGGAGGCGGACCTGCTCCTCCGAGAGCCCGCGCACGGTACGCAACAGGAGCTTGCGCTGCTTGGCCAGCGCCCCGATGAACGCACGGCGCTCGCCGCCGCCGTCGCCGTCGTCGTCGTCGCCGCTTGCGGACTCGTCGGTCATGGCACCACCGTACGACGCCGGGACGCCCGTGGACTAAGAACGGTGCATGGCCACGTTCCCCCACACGCCGATGCCGGCGCAGGGCATCCCCCGCGACGAAGTCATGCAGCGCCTGATCGCCATGAAGCAGGACGACCAGGACTGGCGTGGCGGTCGCGTCTTCAGCCTCGTCTACTCGGCGGGCGACGACGTGCACGAGCTGCTCTCCGATGCGCTGGCGCTCTACAGCGCCGAGAACGGCCTCAACGTCCTGGCCTTCCCGAGCATCGGCGTGATGCAGCACGACATCGTCTCGAACACCGCCTCGCTGCTCGGCGCCGACGACCCGGCCGCCGGGGGCGCGGTCGAGGGCTATCTCACCTCGGGCGGGACCGAGAGCCTGCTGCAGGCGGTGAAGACGGCCCGCGACGTCGGCCGGGATCGTGGCATCGCACGGCCCCGCGTCGTGGCCGCCGAGAGCGCACACGCCGCCTTCACGAAGGCGGCCGACTATTTCGACGTGGACCTGGTGCGGGTGCCGGTCGACGACGACTTCCGGGTCAGGGCCGACGCCCTGGCCGACGCCTGCACCGACGACACCATCATGGTGGTGGCCTCGGCCCCGACCTATCCCCAGGGCGTGATCGACCCGATCGCCGACATCGCGGCGCTGGCGCTGGACCGCGGCATCCTCTGCCACGTCGACGCCTGCATGGGTGGCTTCCTCCTGCCGTTCCTGGCCGAATTGGGTCGGCTCACCGAGCCCTTCGACTTCCGTCTTCCCGGCGTGACTTCCATGTCGGCCGACGTCCACAAGTACGGCTACGCGTCGAAGGGTGTCTCGGTGATCCTGTACCGGACCCACGAGTTGGCCCGCAAGCAGCTCTTCGTCACGACCGACTGGCTGGGCGGCTTCTACGCCTCGACGGCCATGGCGGGGACCCGGCCCGCAGGACCGGTGGCGGCGGCCTGGGCCGCATTGATGCACATCGGCCGCGACGGGTACCTCGACCTGACCCGGACGGCGCACGATGCAGCCCTGGAACTACGGGCCGGCATCGAGTCCATCGACGGCCTCGAGGTGCGGGGCGACCCGCAGGCCACGGTCATGGCTTTCGGCGCCGTCGACCCCGACGCCCTCGACATCTTCGCCGTCGGTGAACGGTTGACGGCCGACGGCTGGTACCTCGATCGGCAGAACCGGCCCGACTCGCTCCACGCCACGGTCCACGCCGGCAGCGCGCCCACTGTCCCGGCGCTGGTGGCCGATCTGCGGCGGGCGGTCAAAGAGCGTGGGGACCACCCGCACCGATCAGCGCGACACCACTTACGGTCAGACCTGACCGACGGTCAGCCGGGCTCCATGGTCAGCTCGTCGACGTAGCACCAGATCCAGTCCTCGCCCGGTTGGAAGGACTGCACGAGCGGATGGCCCGAATCGTGGAAGTGCGCCGTCGCGTGCTTGTTGGGCGACGAGTCGCAGCAGTTGACCTCGCCGCAGGACAGGCAGAGCCGCAGGTGCAGCCAGTGCCCGCCGATCTTCATGCACTCGCCGCAACCCGAGGGGGTCTGCGGGTCGACGTCCTGCAATCTGGTCCAGATGGGTGCACTCGGCCATGGAGCTCTCCTTCGCTGGTTATGAAGCGGTCATGCCGCCGTCGACCGGGAGCACGGCCCCCGTCAGGCCCGACGACGCCGGGCTGCACAACCAGGCGATCAAGGCGGCGGGCTCCCCCGGCTCGAGCAGTCGCTGCAGCAGGTGGTGCGTGGCGAACTCGTCGCGTCGTCGGCAGGTCGTACACGGCGGCCGACGCGTCGAGCATGGGGCCACGGGTCGATCCCGGGCACACGACATTGGCCGTGATGTCGCTGCCGGCGAGATCGGCGGCCAGCGAACGCACGTAACCGATGACCGCGTGCTTGGACGCGCTGTAGGCGCTCAGACGTGGCAGGCCCAGCACCCCGGCGGTCGAGGAGATCGCCACCACCCGACCATGACGAGGCTTCGGCGATGCCAGCATCGCCGGCACGGCCGCGCCGACCAGGTTGCGGACGCCCTTCACGTTGATGTCGAACTGCACCTCCCACTGGGCGTCGGGGATCTCCCACGCCAGCGGTCCGCCGCTGATCACCCCGGCGGCCGCCACGGCGGCGTCGAGGCTCCCGAACTGGGTCGTGGCCTCCTCGACGGCCGCCCGCATGTCCGAAGTGCTGCGCACGTCGCCGACCACCGTCGCGCACGGCATCGCCGTGGCGCCCGGCCACCGCCTCCAGATCGGCCTTGGTCGACAGGGAGTAGGCGAGGTCGGGGTCGTCGGCCGAGCGGTCCACCGCCACCACCTGCCATCCGGCGGCCACGAGCAGGTCGACCGTGGCGGCCCCCATGCCGCGCCCGGCGCCCGTGACGACGGCGACCGGGCTCACGAGCGTCGAGGTCGTAGTCGACCAGTGCGCCGACACGGCCGCCGCCAGGTCGTGGACGAGGCCGTCGAGCAGCACCCGGCCTTCTTCGGCGTTTGCCCCCGTCGGATCACCCAGCACGCCGTTGGACGATACCGGGCGCACCCCTTCGGCACGGAGACGGGGCAGCAGTTGGGCGATCGGCTCCGTGCGGCCGGGCTCGGCCAGCTCCAGACGCACCGCCCCGGGGTCGATGGCCAGGAGCAGCGACGTCTCGGTCCGGCCGGCGTGCGCGTCGCCCCCGCCCGGCGGCCTCGCCCGCCACACGAGCACGTCGTCGCCCTCGGCCGCGCAGCGGTGCTCGAGCGAGACGAGCGCCTCCTCGTTGCCCCCGTGGGCGTTGACGAACACCACGCCGGCGAACGAGCCCCGGGCCGACCGCACGAGCTCCGTCAGGAGAGCGGACAGGACCGGATGCCCGACCACCAGCGTGCCCGGGAAGTCGGCGTGCTCGCCGCTGGCCCCGTAGGAGACGGCGGGAGCGACCACCACGCCCGGGCAGCGGCCGGCCAGACCGGCGGCGACGGCGACGGCAATGCGGGTGTCGGTATCGAGGGGCAGGTGCGGCCCGTGCTGCTCGAGCGAGCCCAGCGGGACGGCCAACACGGTGCGGGCCCCGGTCGCCTCCACCTGGGGCCAGGTGGCGCCGCCGAGCTCCACGAGCTCAGACGCTGGTGCGAGTGCGGGCCGGCGACCCGAAGCGGACGCGCACCGGTGTGGGCACCGCAATCGGCGTCCCGTCCCGGCCGACCTTCGAGTGCCCCACCGAGGACTGGGGCCGGGTGTCGGTGTCCAGAGCCGCCAGCGCCGCCTCGCCGTGACCGTGCACGCACTCGGGGTCCGGGCCGTCGAGGGGCAGGCCGGTGAAGAACTTGGCCGCCATGCAGCCGCCGCGGCAGGCGTCGAACGAGCCGCAGGACGCGCAGGCGCCGGCGCTCTGCGGCTCCCGCAACTCGCGGAACAGAGCCGACTCACGCCAGACCGAAGGGAAGCCCCCGGCGTCGCGCACATTGCCGGCCAGGAACTGGCGGTCGATGACGAAGGGGCAGGCGTACACGTCGCCGACGGGATCGATCAGGCAGACGACCCGCCCGGCCCCGCACAGGTTCAAGCCGTCGAGCGGCTCCCCGAGCGCGGAGAGGTGGAAGAACGAGTCACCGGTCAGCACGCCGGGACGCTCGACGAGCCAGTGGTACAGATCCCGCTGCTGCGCCGCCGTCGGGTGCAGGGCATCCCAGGTGTCCACCGCCCGGCCCGAGGGCCGCAGCCTGGTGAGCCGCAACTGGGCGCCGTACGAGTCGGCGATGGCGGCCAGCGCGTCCAGCTCCGACACGTTCTCCCGGGTGATGACCACGCTGATCTTGAAGGGCCCGAAGTCGGCGGCGGCCAGGTTGTCCATGGCCAGACGGGCGGCGGCGAACGAGCCCTCCCCCCGCACGGCGTCGTTCGTGAGAGCGGTCGCCCCGTCAATGCTGATCTGCACGTCCAAGTAGTCCAGCGCCGCCAACTGCCGGGCCCGCTCCGCCGTCAGCCGGGTGCCGTTGGTGGAGAACTTCACGCCGACCTGCCGATCGACCGCATAGCCCACGAGATCGAAGAAGTCGGGCCGCAACATCGGCTCGCCCCCGCCGATGTTGATGTAGAAGACCTTCATGTCGACCATGTCATCGATGATGCGGCGCGCCTCGGCCGGCGTGAGCTCGTCCGGGTCACGACGGCCCGATGAGCTCAGGCAGTGCACACAGGCCAGGTTGCAGGCATAGGTGAGCTCCCAGGTGAGGCAGATGGGAGCGTCGAGGCCGCGGCTGAACCGGTCCTGCAGCTTCATCGGTGCGGAAGCGGGCATCGCCGCATCATCGGACATCGATCACCTCGGAGGCGGCCAAGCGGGCCAGGGCACGCGCGTAGGCGTCACGCTGCGCCGCCGGCACCATCGCCGCGATCGCCTCGCCGGCGCTCGGGTAGTCACCCAACGACGACACCAACTCGACGAGCAGGCGCGACTTCAAGAAGACGAGCCGCCGGTTGCCGTAGTGGTAGGCCAGCGCACCGAACGACTCGTCGCGCAACGCCACCTGCGGGTTGAGTTGCCACGCCTGCTCGACTGCGAACGGGGCCGCAGCCGGCCCCGCCTCGGTCACGCTCAATAGACGCCGCACATCCCGTCGATGGAGACCTCTTCCACCAGGAGCTCGTCGACGTCCTCATCGGACAGCTCCTCGACGTCCTGGGTGTCTTGGTCCTCAGCCAGCATCCCGACCTCCTCTGGGCACCCGGCCAGCCTACCTCCGGTCCCGCCCTGCCAAGATGGCCCGATGGCCCAGCCCAGAGCACTCGCGCCGCCCTCGGCGTTGCGGCCTGCGCCCCCCGTGGCGCCGCTCCCCGGCTCCTTCACGTTGCGCCAGGACCCCTCGACGCAGGCGTTCGACGGCGGGACCGTGCTGCTCGGGGGCAGCCCGCTGCGCCTGTTCCGGATTTCCGAGCGGGCCCGGGAGCTGCTCGACCGCTGGAAGAACGGCGCTGCGGTTGGGCCGCGCCGTTCTGCCCAACTCCTGGCGCGGCGGCTGACCGCCGGCGGCGCCTTCAACCCCGAACCGACCTCGAGCACCCTCGGGCCCGCCGACGTCACCGTCGTGGTGCCGGTGCGCGACCGGCCCGAGCAGCTCGACCGCCTCCTCGACCAAGTGGAGGGCGAGGGGCTGGCGTGCATCGTGGTCGACGATGCGTCGGCCGATGCGGGGGCGACCGCGGACATCGCCGAGCGCCACGGTGCGGCATTCATGGGGCTGGCGTCGAACGTCGGACCGGCCGGCGCGCGCAACGCCGGGTTGGCCGCGGTGCACGGCCGTGTCGCCGCGTTCGTCGACTCCGACTGCGTGCCGTCCGATGGGTGGCTCGGTCCGTTGCTGGGCCACTTCGACGACCCCGCGGTGGCCGCGGTGGCGCCCCGCATCGTCGACGCCGCGTCCCGCTCGTCGCTCGACCGTGGCGACCGGGAAGGGCCGGTGCGCCCGGGGAGCCGCATCCCCTTCGTACCGAGCGCGGCCCTCTTGGTCCGGACCGACGTGGCCCGGGGATCCGACCTGTTCGACCCTGCGCTACGCGGCGGCGAGGACGTGGACCTGGTCTGGCGCCTGCACGAGGCGGGCTGGGAGGTGCGCTACGTCCCGTCCAGCACGGTCACGCACCAGGGCCCCGCCAACCTGAAGGACTTCCTGATCCGGCGCGCCTTCTACGGGACGACGGCCGGCCCGTTGAGCCGACGGCACGGGGAGGCCGTGGCGCCGGTGCATGTCTCCGGCTGGTCGCTGCTCGTCTGGTCCCTGCTGCTCGCCCGCCGGCCGGTGCTCGCGCTGACCGCGCTGTCGGTGTCCATCGTGGTGCTGGCTCGTCGGCTGCGCGGGCTCGTGCGCGACCCCGTCGGCGTGGCGACACAGATCGCCGGCCGCGGCACCACCCGCTCGGCGCTGCCTGCGCTCGCCTCGTTGACGCGGGCCTGGGCGCCGGCCTTCGTGCTGGGACTGGTGTTCCGCCGGACCCGTCGTGCCTCGGCCCTGGCCCTCGTCGTCCCCGCGCTCCACGAATGGGCGGCCGACCGGCGGGGGGTCGACCCCGTGCGTGCGGTCGCCGTCCATGTGGCCGACGACGTCGCGTACGGCACCGGCGTCTGGATCGGTTGCGTCCGGGCCAGGACGGTGGTGCCACTCATCCCCCGCATCGCATGGCGCGCCCGCGTGTGGTCGAAGCCCGCCCTGCAGCAGGGATTGCGATCGGCCGCCACCGCCGAGCGCGACACGACAACCAGACCGCAACGTACGACAGCTAGCCCTTGGCGAACCGGAGCTGCCCGGCTTGATGCTCCCAATCCGATGCCGTCCAGAACGCCACGGCGACGTCGTTGGACTCCACCACAATGGCGTGCAGGCGCTGCGCCCCGAGTCCGGCGAGGCGGTCCTCGGCCGCACGGAGGAGCGTCCGCCCGAGCCCGCTGCGTCGTTGGTCCGGCCCGACCGCCAACCGGTAGATGGAGCCGCGCCAGCCGTCCCACCCGGCAATGACCGTCCCCACAATGCGCCCGTCCGCCTCGGCGACGATCAGCGCACCCGGATGGTGACGGACCAGGTTGACGAGCACCTCGGACGTGTCGGTCGACGTCGGCTCCGCCGCCTCGCGCCAGAAGGCCAGGACGGCTGCGACGTCGTCCTCGGTGGCGGGACGGGAGAAGCTCACTCTGCACGGGGCAATGCTACGAACCGCCGATCAGCCTTGGCGACGCGCCTTGAACACCTCGGCCCGGTACCCGACGTCGACCGTCGCGTCGCCCGAGACACCGAGCGCGTCGTCGAGGACCCGCCGTGCCGTCTCGAAGAGCCTCTCCCGGGCCGCGTCCTCCATGAGGATCACCCAGCTGAACGTACCCAGGAGCCCGATCAGCTCGTCGGCGTTGAGGGCCACGTTCCAGGTGATCACCTTCTTCTCGGGCTGGTCGAACGGGAGCCCGGGCGGGATCTCGAGCGCCTGGATCAGATTGTTCTGGTCGCTCATGGCGGCCGACAGCTCGGCCTGGCTCTGCTCGTCGATGCCCATTGCCGCTGCGCCACTCACCGCCACCACGCCACCGCCACCGCCGGCGAGCAGCGCCTGCGCCTGGGCGACGAGACCCGCGTCGGGATCGGGGCCCGACCACATGGCGGACACCACGCCGCCGGGCACGAGCACCCGCGCGATCTCCTGCAGCGTCGGGACCGTCTCCATCCAGTGCCACGACGACGACGCCAGCACCGCGTCCACGCTGTCGTCGGGAAGCGGGATCGCCTCGCCCCGGCCCGCGACCGCCCGCGCCCCGGGAACCGCCTCGGCCAGCACGGCGCGCATGCGGTCGTCGGGCTCCACGGCCACGACCTCGTCGGCGCGCCCGACCAGCAACCGGGTCAGCGCGCCGGTGCCTGCACCCAGGTCGACGGCCGTCCCCACCCGCTCCGGCAGGACCCACTCCACCGCTTCCACCGGCGGGCCCGGGCGGTAGCGCTCGTAGAGGGAGGCGGCGCCACCGAAGCTCGATGCGCGCGCTGCCTTGGTTTCCGCAGAAAGGGGGGTCGGCTCAGGCATGCCGCCGACCCTATTCGGGGCCGCCCAGCCTGTCCGGAGTGGGGCGTTTCCACCCCAGCGCGTAGAGTCTCTCGGTCGCTACGAGAGGTTCGCTATGGCTAACAAATGGTTCGAGACGGTGGCGGAGGCCCAGCGGCGCGCCAAGAAGCGCCTGCCCAAGTCGGTGTACGGGGCGTTGATCGCCGGCTCCGAGCGGGGCCTCACGCTCGAGGACAACATCACCGCCTACTCGGAGCTGGGCTTCGCGCCCCACGTGGCCGGCCTGGCCCAGAGCCGGGACCTGACGACCAAGGTGATGGGCCAGGAGATCTCGTTCCCGGTCCTCATCTCCCCCACCGGCGTCCAGGCCGTCCACCCGGGCGGCGAGGTCGCCATGGCCGCCGCCGCGGCCGCCCGCGGCACCGCCATGGGGCTCAGCTCGTTCGCCAGCATGCCGGTCGAGGACGTCGTCGCGGCCAACCCGCAGACCTTCTTCCAGATCTACTGGATCGGCAACCGCGACCAGATCGCCGAGCGGGTCGAGCGGGCGCGGGCCGCCGGTGCGGTCGGCCTCATCGCCACCCTCGACTGGTCCTTCTCGCACGGACGCGACTGGGGCAGTCCCACCATCCCCGAGTCGGTCGACCTCAAGGCGATGCTGCGCTTCGCCCCCGAGGCGCTGGCCCACCCGGCCTGGTTGCTCTCCTTCGCCCGCACCGGGAAGTATCCGGACCTGACGACGCCGAACATGGTGCCGAAGGGCCAGCAGGGGCCGACGTTCTTCGGCGCCTACGGCGAGTGGATGGGGACGCCGCCGCCGAGCTGGGACGACGTGGCCTGGCTGCGCGAGCAGTGGGGCGGCGCCTTCATGCTGAAGGGCGTCGGCCGTGTCGACGATGCCAAGCGCGCCGTCGACGCCGGCGTCAGCGCCATTTCGGTGTCGAACCACGGCGGCAACAATCTCGACGGCACCCCGGCCACCATCCGCGCCCTCCCCGCCGTGGCCGAAGCCGTGGGAGCAGAGATCGACGTCCTCCTCGACGGTGGCATCCGGCGCGGCGGCGACGCCGTCAAGGCACTGGCGCTCGGGGCCAAGGCGGTCATGATCGGCCGCGCCTCGCTGTGGGGGCTGGCCGCCAACGGGCAGGCCGGCGTGGAGAACGTCCTCGACATCATGCGCAGCGGTATGGAGTCAGCGCTGCTCGGGCTCGGTCACGCGTCCGTCCACGACCTGAGCCCCGACGACCTCGTGATCCCCGAGGGGTTCAGCCGCCACCTCGGTTGATCGGCTGATCGGCGACGTGCGGTGACGCGACGCCTGATCAGCCGTCGAACTTGACCACGCCCCGCACGATGGTGCCGGCGGCCTGGTCCTCGTAGCCCTGCTGCACCTGGTCGAGCGTGTACTCCTGGGTGACGATCTCGTCGATCTTCAGCTGACCGGCCTCGAAGAGGTTGAGCAGGTTCGGCACCTGCACCCGCGGGCTCTGCGACCCGAACACCGTGCCGAGGATGGCCTGGTTGAACATGGCCAGGTTGAACAGGTTGAGCTGCACGTCCATCTGGTCGAACGGTGCGATCGACGTCACCACGATGCGGGCGTCCTTGGACCCGAGGGCACAAGCGCCCGCGAGGAGCTCGCCCCTGAGCACGCCCGGCGTCAGGATGACCACGTCGGCGTTGCGGCCCATGGTGAGCTCGGGCAGCATCATCTGCGCGTCGAGCATCGACGGCGCGGTGTGCGTCGCACCGACCTCCTTGGCCTTCTCGAGCTTGAAGGGCACGGGGTCCACCGCGATGATCGTGCGAGCGCCCGGCGATGCGTGCTCCCTGAATGGCGCCGGAACCGACGCCACCGGAGCCGACGACCACGACGGTCTCGCCCGGCTTCACCTTGGCCCGGTCGACGGCGGAGCCGAAGCCCGTGGCGATGCCGCAGCTGATGAGCGCGGCCGCCTTCATGTTGTCCCACGGGTTGATCTTCACGAGCGAGTTCTCGTGCACCACCATCTCGTCGGCGAACGTGCCGAGCTGGGCCATGCGGTTCAGATCCTCGCCACCGAGGTGGTAGCGGTAGGTGCCGTCACTGATCATGCCGCCCGCCAGCGTCATCATCCCGAGATCGCACATGTTCTGTCGTCCGGAGGCACACCAGTGACACGTCCCACAGGAGGGTATGAACGAAACAGCGACGTGGTCACCCTCAGCGACCTGCGTCACATTGGTCCCGACCTCGGTGACGATGCCGGAGCCCTCGTGGCCGCCGACCACGGGGAACATGGACTTGACGCCCATCATCTCGAGGACCTCGGGCGTCTGGCTGATGTCGCCGGTGCGCAGGTGCTCGTCGGAGTGGCACATGCCCGACCAGACCATCTTCACCTTGACCTCGCGGTTGCCCGGAGGGTCGATCTCGATCTCTTCCGTCTTCCAGGGCTCGTTCAGCCCCGTGCACACCGCCGCACGCACCGTCGTCATCGGCAATCCCTCCCTGAGGTTTGCGGCGAACCGGTCACGTCGCCGGCCCGCACGCGTCGTACTGCATAGTAAGTATCTGGCAGCCAGTATCGCCCCCCACCCGGTCGGGGACAACCGGGCCGGGGGTGGCCCACGGCCGCGCGGTAGCCTGCGCGACGTGGCCGCTCCCCCCGTGTTCACCGACATGGCGGCCCGGGTGCGCAATTGGGGGCGCTGGGGGCCCGACGACGAGATCGGCACCCTCAATCTGATCGACCCGGCCGCCCGGCGGCGTGGGGCGGCGGCGGTCGTGTCGGGGCAGGCCTTCGCCCTGGGGCTGCCCTTGTCGGAGGCGGAGGGGATCCAGCTGGGATTCGTCGAGGGACGGGTCAACCCCACCCGCACGATGGTCCAGGTCAACCAACCGGTCAACGCCGACCAGCCCGATTGGGTCTGCTTCAGTGAGGACGTCCTCTCCCTGGCCACCCAGTGCGCCACCCACTGGGACGCGCTGGCCCACGCCAGCTACGGCGGCGTCATCTATAACGGCTACCCGGCGTCCACGGTCTCGGCCGACGGGGCCGCCCGCTGTGGCATCCACCGGCTCGGCGCCGTGGTCAGCCGGGGCGTGCTGCTCGACGTCGGCCGTGCCGTCGTGGGCGACGGCGGCCACGACGACGTCCTCGAGCCCGGCTACCCGATCATGCCCGCCGACCTCGACGCCGCCGTGGCGCTGGCCGGCGTCGACCTCGAGCCGGGCGACATCGTCCTCGTCCGGACGGGCCAGATGGTGCACCTGCGGCCCGGGTGACGCCCGTGACCTCCTCGCCTACACCTGGCCCTCACCGGGCCTCACCATCGAGACGGCCGAGTGGTTCCACCGCCACGACGTCGCCGCCGTGGCCACCGACACCCTGGTCTTCGAGGTCTACCCGAGCCAGTACGAGGACGCCTACCTGCCGGTCCATCTCCTCCACCTGGTCGAGATGGGACTGACCCAGGGCCAGAACTGGGTGCTCGACCCGCTCGCCGAGGACTGTGCCGCCGACGGCCGCTACAGCTTCCTGCTCGATGCCACCCCGCTGCCCCTCACCCAGGGCCTCGGCACACCCCTCAATCCGGTGGCGGTGAAGTAGGAGCAGCCCGACGACGCCGTGCCGTCGCCGTGGCGCCGCCCAGCATCGGGCCGGTGCGCGGGCGGGTGCTCTCACGCGGCGGGCACGTCGGCCGGGGGCGCCAGCCGGCCCGTGACGGCCCAGTGCAGCGTGCGGGCCTGGGTGTCGATGAGGTTCCGGGTCCGGATCCCCCAGAACTCGAACCCGTAGCGGTGCGCCGACACGCTGGCGAACATGGCGACGAGGGTGCCGGCCACGGCCATGGGGTCGCTGCCGGCGGGTGAGCAGGTGGCGCCGGCCACCCCGGCGCCCCCGCTGCCGCCGTCCACCGCGGGCGAGGCCGTGGCGATCACCTGGGCCAGGGCGACGGTCACCGCGTTGAGCGCCCGCACCCGGATGCCCCGCAGCTGCCCCTCGCCCTCCTCCGTGGCCAGGTCGACCACCCGGAAGACGGCCCGGTTGTCCTCCCAGTAGGCGAGGAAGCCCTCCGTCACGGTCAGTGCGGTCTCCCAGCTCGCCGCCTCCGACCAGTCGCCGCCGACGAGGTCGGCCAGCTGTCCCGCCTGGTCCACCATCCCCTCGGCCAGCACCTGAATGGCCTGCTCCACATTGGCGAAGTACTGGTAGAAGGTCGCCGGCGAGGTCTGGGCCTGCCGCGCGATGTCGGTGACCTTGACCGAGCGCCACGACGTGGTGGCCAGCAGCTCCACCGTGGCGTCCAGCAGGCGCTGGCGGGTCTGGCGGCCCCGCTCGCCGGGCACCCGCCCGTCGGTGGTGGCCACCTGCTCGGGCTCGGCGTCGACGTACGAACTGAGGTCGACGACATTGCTCCGTCCTGACATGGCGGCCCAGCGTATCGGCCCGGCCCCCGAAGCCGCAGGTGGCGGTGCGGATACGCTGTCGGGCATGGAGCAGACGCTGACCCGCCCGCTCACACGCGCCCAGCAGGCCCGGCGGCAGCGCGTGATCGACGCCGCCATGGCATTGGGGCTCGAGGGGGGCTACGAGGCGGTCCAGATGCGCGACGTCGCCGCCCGGGCCGACGTGGCCATGGGCACCGTCTACCGCTACTTCACGAGCAAGGATCATCTGCTCGCCGCCACCCTCGTGCACTGGGTCGAGCTGCTCGACACGCGCATCGGCCAGCACCCTCCCCGCGGCGAGCATCCGGCCGACCGCGTCCTCGATGTCTTGGACCGCGCCCTGCGGGCGATGGGCCGCCAACCGAAGTTGGTGACGGCAGTGTTCACCTCGCTCTCCTCGCCGGACCCGGCGGCGGTGGGGTGCCAACAGCAGATCACCCTGTTGATGGAGGGGATCATTCCGCGGGCCATCGGCGAGAACGAGGTCCCCGACTTCGCCGACCGGGCCCGCATGATCGGCCACGTCTGGTACTCGGCCCTGGTCGGCTGGGTCAACGGCTGGTCCACCATGGCCCGGGTCTACGACGAGCTGGCCGTGTCGGTGCGACTGCTGTTGCCCGATCAGCTCGTCGAGCGCCGCACGCCCGCCTGACCTGGTCGTTCCGTCACCCGGCGCGTTGACCGACCCGCCCGGAGCTCCGGGACCGTCCGCGCTAACGTCGCCTCTCGATGACGCCCGGCGCCACCACCCGCGGGCTGCCGATCGAGATCAGCGGGCTCTCGAAGCGCTTCGGGACGGTGGTGGCGGTGGACGACCTGTCCTTCACGGTCGAGCCCGGACGCGTCACCGGCTTTCTCGGGCCGAACGGGTCGGGGAAGACCACGACCCTGCGCATGCTGCTGGGCCTGGTGCACCCCTCCGCCGGCACGGCGACGATCGCCGGGCAGCGCTACCAGGACCTGGCCAACCCGACGTCCAGCGTCGGTGCCGTCCTGGAGGCGACCAGCTTCCACCCGGCGCGCCGTGCCCGCACCCACCTGCGCATGGCCGCCCGCGCCGGTGGTCACGACGAGAAGCGCGCCGACGAGGTGCTCGGGTTGGTCGGGCCTCACGGGTGACGCCAAGCGCAAGATCGGCGGCTTCTCCATGGGCATGCGCCAACGCCTGGAGCTGGCCACCGCCCTCATCGGCGATCCCGACGTCCTCATCCTCGACGAGCCGTCCAACGGGCTCGACCCCCAAGGGATCGCCTGGCTGCGCGACTTCATGCGCTACCTGGCCGGCGAGGGCCGCACCGTGCTGGTCTCCTCCCACCTGCTCTCGGAGATGGCCCAGACCATCGACGACGCGGTCATCGTCTCGTTCGGGCAGCTGAAGGCGCAGGGCACGCTCGAGGAGATCACCAAGGGCATCACGGGCATCGTCATGCGGGCCCGCAGCCCCGAGGCCGACCGGCTCGCCGGCGTCCTCGCCGAGGCCGGCATCGCCTTCCGCCGCATCACCCACGAGGAGATCGCCATGGACGGCGTCACCCCCGAGCAGGTGGGCCCGTTGCTGGCCGCCAACCAGATCATCCTGTACGAGCTGACGCAGGAGGGCGGCGACCTCGAGTCGGTCTTCCTCTCCCTCACCGCCGGGCTCGGCTTCGGCGACGTGGCGGGCGCATGATCAACGCCCTGCGGGCCGAGCTCCTCAAAATGCGCACCATGCCCGGCGTGTGGGTGACCTTCGGACTCGCCTTCCCGCTGACGGTCCTGGGCATCTTGATCGTGTTCGCGTCCGCCGGGGGCTTCTCCGGCCACACCTTCTACTTCGTCACGTCGCTCAGCCAGCGCCGCCGGCTTCTCGGCGCCGGCTTCTTCGGCATAGAGATCCTGGCCCCGATCATCGGCGTGCTGTGCATCACCAGCGAGTACCGCCAGAAGACCATCACCACGTCGCTGGTGCTCGTGCCGGTGCGCAGCCGCGTCCTGCTGGCCAAGGTCATCGCCACCGCGTTGTGGTCCGTCTTGATTGCGCTGCTCGGCCTCGTCGCCATCGCCGCCGTGGCGCTGCCCTGGAACGCCGCCCTCGGCGGTGTCACGTCGCAGGTGACGGATCAGGTCGGCGCGGTGATCCCGGGCCTGCTGGCGTCGGCCGTCCTGCTCGGCCTCTTCGGCCTGGGCTTCGGGACGCTGGTCAAGAACCAGGTGGCCGCCATTCTGCTGACCATCGGGGGCACCCTGATCCTCGAGGGCATCCTCATCGCGCTGGCCAAGGCCATCTTCCACTACGACCTCAACTGGCTCCCCAACGGCGCCGGCGCCGCGCTGGCCGGCGACATCGCCCGGGGCTTCGGCGGTGGCGGTGGCGGCGACGGCGGGAACGGGCCGAACGCGTTCCATCTCCTGACGTGGTGGCAGGGCGGCCTCGTGCTCCTGGCCTGGGGCCTCGGGCCGCTGACGATCGGCTACTTCACCACGTTCCGCCGCGACGTCACCTGACGGCTCGGCTCGGCATCGGCTCGCCGGCCGCCGATCCGGCTGCGTCGCCGACCTATCCGTGCGCCGGGCAGAAGTCGCGGCCGTCGACCTGCGTCCAGCCGATCTCCACGATGTGCTCGACCAACTCGACGTCGACGTCGGCGTCGCCGTCGGCCGCCTCCTCGCGCACGAGCTCGTCCACGTAGACCACGCAGTCGGGGTTGTCGCACAGAATCCGTTCGACGCGGACTCTCGTCATGGTGTCGTCCTTTTCATCGTTGGGCCGTCGCTCGGTCCGGCTGCCGTCACGACGATGGCGGCGGCGGTGGCGACGGCGGCGGCGTTGGCGGCGGTCTCAGCTGCGCAAGAGGAGGCCGGGGCGGGCCGCCAGGCCCTCCTCGGCCGGTGCGCCATCGACGCGGATGGGCACCCCGTTGACCAGCGTGTGGGTCATCCCCACCGGTGCGTCCGCGGTCAGGCGCTCACCGTCGGCGGGGAAATCACGCACGCGGCGCAACGGCCCCGGGCCGACCGTGTCGGGATCGAAGACACACAGGTCGGCCGCCTTGCCCACCGCCACCGTGCCCCGGTCGGTCAGCCCGTAGACGGCGGCCGGCTCGGCGGTCAGCTTGTGGATGGCCCGCTCCAGCGGCATGACGCCGCGGTCGCGCACCCAGTTCCCGAGGAGGTCCGTCGAGAAGCAGGCGTCGCAGAGCTGCGAGACGTGGGCGCCCGAATCGGCCAGGCCCAGCAGCACGTTGTCGCGCGGCAGCAGCCAGGCGATGGCCTCGGGGTCGTCGTTGGCCAGCACCGACCAGAAGCGCGACTCGAGGTCGTCGTCCAGCGAGACATCGAGCATCACGTCCAGAGGCGTACAGCCACGTTCCTCCGCCAGCACGGCCACGGGGTGGTCGGCCAGCTCGGGGTGGCTGCGCGACTCGGCCACCGAGATCGCGGCCCAGTTCAGCGGGAAGCCGCCCGCCTTGCCGCTCACGTCGTCCCAGGCCGTCGCCCGCCACGCCGGGTCGCGGTAGGCGGCGACCCGCTCCGACTTCGACTTGCCCATCAACGCGGCGAAGGTCGGGCGCATGTTGAGGGTGAAGGGCTCGGACAGGTTCATCTGGAAGACCAGCGGCCGGCAGGACACCTGCGGCCACACCTCGACCCCGTCGGCCCAGGCCGCATCGTGTTCTGCGATCACCTTCTCGTGATACGGGTAGCCCTTCACGGTCAGGAGCGCCGTCCAGGTGAACGGTCGCCCCACCTCGCGCTGCAACCGGAAGACCTCCTCGTTGGAGAAGACGCCGCCCGGAAGCAGTGCCACGACGCCACGCCCGCTCTGCTTCACCGGCTCGAGCAGGGCGCGCAGCTCGGCCAGGTCGGCCACCCGGGACGGGACCGGCCGGCCGCTGTCGCCGTTGTGCGTCGGCGACGCGCTCGAGGCGAAGCCCGCGGCACCGCCCGCCATGGCGTCGGCCACCACGGCCTGCATCAGCGAGATCTCCTCGTCGGTCGCCGGGCGCTCGTAGGCGTCCTCGCCCATGACATACAGCCGCACCGCGGTGTGGCCGACGTAGCACCCGAAGTTCAGCGCCGTCCCACGAGCCTGCACCGCGTCGAGATACTGCGGGAACGTCTCGAACTCGCCCCACGGCACTCCCGCGGCCAGGGTGTCGAAGCTCATGTCCTCGACGTGCTGGAGCGTGCGCGCCAGGAGCGCCACGCCGTCGGAGCGGATCGGCGCAATGGAGAAGCCGCAGTTCCCCGCAATGACCGAGGTCACCCCGTGGAAGGACGACGGCGTCAGCGAGGGGTCCCAGAAGACCTGGGCGTCGTAGTGGGTGTGGATGTCGATGAACCCGGGGCTCACGACCTGGCCGGACGCATCGAGGACGCGATCGCCCGCCAGGTTGGTCCCGATGTCGCTGATACGGCCGCCCGTAATGGCGACGTCGGCGGGGCTGCCGGGAGCGCCCGTGCCGTCCACCACGGTTCCTCCACGAATGACGATGTCGGCGTGCATGCGCCCATCGTCGCAGCCCCCACGCCCCGTTGCACGCGTGATGGGGGGATTGCCGGGGCGTTCGGATACCGTGGGCAGGGAGATCATTGCCGTGAGCGGGAATGGAGGGCGCATGGCGGTTCGGATTTTCAAGTCCAAGGCGACGCCACCCTCTGACGACTCCCTGCAGATCTCGGGCGCCATCGTCGCCCCTTCCGACGGCCCCTCCCCCGTCCAGCTCGTCGACGCCGGCCGGGCCCCGCACGGCCTGGGGGTCGTCCGGGACCAGTTCGCCCGGAAGATCCGAAAGAGCCCGACCATCCGGATGGTGCCCAGCTCCATGATGGTGGAGGGCCGGCGGCTTCGCTTCGCCGTCTCCGACAACGTCGACGCCCACGGCCCCGACGGCCCCGGGTCGCCCCCGATCTGGGCCGTGAACATCCACGGGTATTTCGCCGGTGGCGGCATGTACTGGCGCGAGAGCGCCCGCCTCGCCGAGCAGCTGGGCTGGCGCGTCATCAACCCGAGCCTGCCCGGCTTCGGCGGCAGCGACCCACTCGACTGGTCGGACGTGTCCATGGAGAGCCTGGCCAACGCGGTCATGGCCATCGTGCACAAGGTGGACGCCGGGCCGGCGGTCCTCCTCGGCCATTCCATGGGTGGCGCGGTGGCCGTCCAGTTCGCCCACGACCACCCGCGGCGCACGCTCGGGCCTGGTCTACCGCGACGGCGTGAGCACCCCCTCCTGGAAGGAGCGCCGCGGCATCCTGCCGACGCTGCTCTCCCCGTTCCTGCCGGACGTGACCCCCATGGTCGACATGGCCGCCGCCGTCGTCTTCGACCTGCCCGACCTCTTCATCGGCCGCATGTACTCCACCGTGCGCGCCGTGCTGCCCGACATGCGCCAGAACATCCGCACCATGTCCCAGACGCTCCCCGTCGGCAGCATGCTCATGGGGGTGGACCAGCGCAGCGAGGTGCGGCACCTCGCCGCCCAGGAGATGCCGATCCTCACCGAGTGGGGCTGCTTCGACCGCATCACGCCCGGGAGCACCGCCCACGAGTTCGCCACCATCGCCCGGTCCCCGGCACTGTGGGTGCCCGGCGGTCACAGCTGGATGCTGGCCCGGCCCCAGGGCCAGGCGGACATCCTCACGCACCTCGTCCAGGGCCAGGCGTTCATGTCGAAGGTGGAGGACCGCTGGCGCCAGCTCACCCCGCGCGAGTACACGTTGCGCGCCGTGAACTGACCTCCTGACCCGTTGATCGACCGTCTGCTCCAGCCGCTGCTGTCGCTGCACGGCTGGCCGGCCTACACGCTCGTCGGCCTCCTGGTCTTCGCCGAGGCGGCCGTGATGCTCGGCTTCGTCTTCCCGGGCGAGACGGCCGCCATCGTGGGCGGCGTGCTGGCATCGAAGGGCGGCGTGAACCTCGAGGCCATGCTCGCCGTCGTCGTCGTGTGCGCCATCGTCGGCGACTCGGTGGGGTACGCCATCGGCGACAAATGGGGACCCCAAGCTCCTGGAGCTCCGGCCGCTGAAGAAACGGCAGAAGGGCATCACCACCGCGCTGGACCAACTCAAACGCCGGGGCCCTGTCGCGGTGTTCGTGGGCCGCTTCTCGGCCTTCCTGCGCGCCGTCGTCCCGGGACTGGCCGGCCTGTCCTCCATGCACTACCGGACGTTCCTGTGGGCCAACGCGGCCGGCGGGCTGTGCTGGGGCGTGCTCTACGTCCTTCTCGGCTACTTCGTCGGGCAGAGCGTCGAGAAGGCGACGGGCATCGTGTCCGACGTGATCCTCGGCCTCATCCTGTTGGTGATCGTGGTGCTCGTCGTGCGCCACTTCCGCAAGGAGAAGCAGGAGTTCGAAGGACCCGCCGATTCGCCCCGCCGTCGACCTCGCCGTCGTCTTCGCCGACGGCCGGTGACGGCGGCGGCTGATCAGGCCGGGCCGCCCAGCACCGAGCGATCGCCGGCCTGCAGACCACGCACGACCCGGGCGAACTCGCCCGCCGCATCGTCGCCGACCGCGTCGGTGTCCATGAACCGCACCGCGGCGGGGTCGCTCCGATCCACCCCGAAGAGGCCGTAGCGGGGCTCGTAGGTGCCCCACTCGTAGTTGTCCATGAGCGACCAGTGGAAGTAGGCGGTGACCGGCGCCCCCGACGCCACGGCGTCCACGACCGCGCCCAGGTGCTCGCGGACGTAACGCGGCCGGTCCATGCCGTCCTCGCGGTGGACCGCCCGCCCGTCGACCGTGCGCGTCGCCATCCCGTTCTCGACGACCCACAGCGGGAGTCCCGGCCGCAGCGCCGACTCGGTCACACACCAGGCGCGCAACGCCGCGGGGTGTGACTCCACGTCCCAGTAGGCCCGGCTGAACGACCAGTCGCGCCCGCCCGACGGCTTGCGCCGGCCCGGGACACGCATGGCATGGCTGGCCACCGGGTCGTACCAGTCGAAGCCGACCGCATCCATGGCACGGGGACGGGGGACGCGTACACCGCATCGAGCACGCGCCGGGGGGCGCTCCGGCGTGTCGCACCGCGCAACCGCGCCCAGGCGGCACCACGGCCCGGCTCGCGCACCGCGCCGTACGGGGACACCGAGGCGAAGAAGCGGCGTATCACCGCCTCCCCGGCGTGGCGCGGCGGAAAGGCGGCGTCGTGGACCGTCCGACGCTCGTCCACGTAGCGGTCCACCTCGTCGGGATCGACGCCGGCCTCGCGCACCTGCAGGAGGTCGAGCAGCATGCGGTCGTGCTCGTAAATGGACGACGAGCTCGTGTTCACCGTGACCTCGGCCTCGGGCTGCACCCCCGTCACGACATCGGCCGCCAGCACGTGGCCGGTGAGGATGTTGTCGAGCGCGCAGAAGGCGTCGGCGACGGCCATGCGGCGTCCGGGTGGGCACGAGCCCTCTATCCAGCCCATCAGCGTCACGATGTTGGGCTCGTTGATCGTCACCCAGCGGCGGCAGTACGGCGCCAGGGACGGGAGGATCCGGGCCACGTGCCGGGCGAAGATGTCGGGCGAGCCCGGCCGCAGCCAGAACTCCTCGCCGAGCCACGCCGGGTGGGTGAAGTGGTGCAGGGTGACGATGGGCTCGAGGCCCCGGTCGACGCACATGGCGAGGATGGCGGCGTAGCGCTCGAGGGCGGCGTCGTCGTAGGCGCCGGGGCGGGGCTCGAGGCGGGCCCACTCGACCGACAGCCGGAAGGCGTTGCAGCCGATGGCGGCGGCACGGTCGAGGGCCTCTTCGGGGTGGCGCCAGAAGTCACAGGCCAGTCCGGAGCGGGCGGCCCGGCCGGCGCCCTCCCAGGCGGCCCAGTTGTTGTGCGGCTCGCCGTCGCCGTTGTAGCCGCCCTCGACCTGGTAGCCCGATGTCGCCACGCCGATGGCGAAGCCCTCGCCGAGGAGGCTCGGCGATGCGGACCTGTCGGCGTCGGGTCGGGATCGGGCGAGGTCATAGATGACGCGTCGTGGCGGACGGGGGCATCCGCTCAGCTTGGCAGGCGCAGCGGGTGCGCGCCCGGCCTGCGCCCCGGGCGCGCTCCGGGAGTATCGCGGCCGGGCCGTCGAGCGCATGCTGGCCAGCGCGGTCGACACGATGTCGACCTCGTCGCTGGCGTGGCGCACCAACGAGCGCACCTGGGGCTCGGTGGCGTCGCTGCCGGCCCGCACGGCGGCCGCCTGCACGTCGCGCGCCGCGCCGATCACCTCGGCCACCTGGCGGCGCACGTCGGCCCGGCTCGCGCCGGGGGGCAGGCGGCGCTCCAGCTTGAGCAGGCCATCGAGCTCGTCGGCCACCCGGGCGAGCGAGCGGCACACCGAGGGCAGCTCGGCCACGGGGGCGTCACGCGACTCGGCGTGGGCCACGGCGATCTCGGCGTCCTCGACGGCGACCCGCAGGCGCCGGCGCACCCGGGAGGCGGCGCCCCGGCTCAGGTCCTCGGGCGTGGCCCGGCCGACGAAGCGCTCCCGCCCGGCGCCGAACAGCGCCAGCGTGGCCAGGAGGCCGCGCACCAGCACATGCCCGTGCAGCAACCGCCAGTGCCGGCGGATGTAGCTGCGGGCCACGAAGAAGGTCGCCACCATGCCCAGCACGACCACCACGGCGGCGATCAGGAAGAACTCGAGCACGTGGGCCACGAAGGTCACGGGTCCAATGCTACGCGGCCAGGTCCGGATTTTCGGGCGGTACCCTCGACGCATGGATCCGGACGCACCCGGGGACCCATCGCCCCAGCTCGGGCCCCTGTCGCAGCCGTCGCCGCGTGCCCGCGACCATGCCGCCGGCCGGCGCCCAGCCCTGGCAGCCCGGCCTCCCCTCGGTCCGGGAGCACCTGCCCAGCGTCCTCTTCGGCGGCGTGCTGCCGATCGGCGTCTACTTCATCGCGCGCAACCACGTGCACGGCGACACCCCGGCGCTCATCCTCGCCGGCTGCGTCTCCGCCGGCCTGGGTGCTCATCGAGTTCGTCCGCCGGCGCACGGTCGACATCGTCGGGGTCGCCGTCCTCGCTCGGGTTCGCCGCCGGCGTGATCACGTCGCTGGTCTTCGGCGGCAACGACTACATGCTCAAGGTGCGCGACGGGTTCCTCACGCTGTTGTTCGGCATCGCCTGCATCGTGACCCTCTACACCCACGACCGCCCGGCCTTCTTCTACGTGAGCCGTTACTTCTCCGCCGGCAACGACCCGGTCAAGAACTCGGCGTTCGATCGGCTGCACGACGTCCCGCGGGGCCGCCACACCTTCCGCACGCTGTCGGTGATCTGGGGCATCGGCCTGGTGGTCGACGCCTCGTCGCGCCTGGCGCTCGCCAAGATGCTGCCCACCGGCACCTTCATCGCCGTCTCCCCGTTCATCACGGGCAGCGTGCTCGGCAGCCTGGTCGTCTTCACCGTGGTGTACACGAAACGGACCGATTTCTGGGCCCTCGGCGGCGACGCGACGCCGTCGCCCGCTGCGGAGTCCGGCGGCGAAGGCGGGGCCACCCCGCCGCGTCCGCCGCAGCCCTGACCGGGGCGGCTCCTGACGTAGCCTCGGCGGCAAAACGAAGGGAGCGCACCATGGCCGACGTAGTGCTGCGGGAACGCATGGGACATGTCGAGGTCCTCACCATCAACCGCCCCGAGGCGCGCAACGCCATCAACGGGCCCGTGAGCCTGGCCATGTCCGGCTTCATGGACGAGCTGGCCGAGGACCCCGACTGCTGGGTGGTCGTGGTGACGGGCAGCGGCGACAAGGCGTTCAGCGCCGGCATGGACCTCAAGGCCTTCAGCAGCGGCGAGGGCGGCGACATCATGGGGGCCAGCGGCGGCTTCGGCGGGCTCACGCAGCGCGAATTCCCCAAGCCGCTGATCGCCGCGGTGAACGGCTCCGCGCTGGCCGGCGGCTTCGAAATCATGCTCTCGTGCGACCTGGTCGTCGCCGCCGAGCACGCCATGTTCGGCATCCCCGAGGCCAAGCGGGGCCTGATCGCGGGGGCGGGCGGCCTCCTCCGCATGCCCAAGCGCCTGCCCATCGCCGTGGCGCTGGAGATGGCGATGACCGGCGATCCCATCGACGCCGCACGCGCCTACGACCTCGGGCTCGTCAACCGCGTCGTGCCGTCGGGCGTGGTGGTGGAGGAGGCCGTCGCCCTCGCCGACCGCATCGCCGCCAATGCGCCGTTGGCCGTGCGCTACTCCAAGAGCGTGATGAAGCAGGCGGCGGAGGTGTCCGAGGCCGAGGGCTGGAAGATCAACGGCGCCGCCGTCGGCGTGGTGTTCTCGTCGGCCGACGCCATGGAGGGGCCGATCGCCTTCGCCGAGAAGCGGGCACCCAACTGGCAGGGCAAATAGCGCCGTGCTCGCTCCTGCGCTCGACACCATCCGCCTCACCCTGCACGTCCTGGCGGCCACCGTGTGGGTCGGCGGCCAGATCGTGATGACGGGCCTGGTCGGCCCGGCCCGGGGCCTGGGCCCCGACGCCCCCAAGACCCTGGCCCGGGCCTTCGCCCGCCTGGCCTGGCCCGCCTACCTGGTGCTGCTGGTGACCGGGGTCTGGAACATCTCGGCGGTCGGGTACTCGAACATGGACACGGCCTGGAAGGCCGTCCTCATGGCCAAGATCCTCGTGGTCGTCCTGGCCGGGGTGGGTGTCCTGCTCCACCAGCGGGCCACCACCCGGCGCGGCCTGGCCGTCTGGGGCTCGGTCGGAGGGCTGGCCAGTGTGGCCGCGCTGGTGATGGGCATCCTGCTGGCGGGGTGACTCCGAATAGGGGGTGGCGACGGCCCGGTGTGAGGGAACTTGCGCCCGGGAATGGGTCTAACCTGGAACCCAGTTCACCGCCTCTGGACTCAGGTGAAGGAGAACCCAATGCTGGCTGACGTATTTGGACTCGACGCAATCTGGGCGGTCGTGATCATCGCCATCCTCCTCTTCGGCGGTGCGGCCATTCCCAAGCTGGCCCGCAGCCTCGGCTCGGCCAAGACGCAATTCGAGAAGGGCCTCGACGAGGGCAAGAAGGCCGGTGCCGTGGACAACACCGCCGCTGCCGCCGGTGCTTCGGCCGGTGCCGCCGCAGGCGCTGCCGCCGGTGCCGCCGCTGCTGCCGACACCCCGGCCCCCGCGGCCGAGGAGAAGACGCCGGGCGCCTGACGCGGCCGGCGCCACGGCCGGCGCAGGTTCTCGCACATCGCCCGGGGGGCTCATGCCATCTGACGTCCTCGCCGTCGCCGACCGCCTGTGGAACGGCGAGCTGTCGACGTCCACCTTCCACCCGGTCGACCACATCGGCGGGTTCGTCGAGATCACCGACGGCGTCGGCTTCTGCCCCTCCTTCGCCAACGTCTCCTCGTTCGCCACCGAGGACGGGCTGGTGCTGGTCGACACCGGCAGTGCGCCCTTGGCGCAGATCGTGCACGACGACATCCGGACCTGGAGCCCGGCCCGCCTCAACACCGCCGTCTACTCCCACGGTCATATCGACCACGTCTTCGGCGTGCCGGTCTGGGAACAGGAGGCCGCCGCGCAGGGCTGGGCCGCCCCCGAGGTCATCGCCCACCACGCGCTGCCCGCCCGCTTCGACCGCTACATCTTCACCGCCGGCTACAACACCATCATCAACCGGCGGCAGTTCGGCTTCACCGACCTGAACTGGCCGACCGAGTACCGCTACCCGGACCGGACGTACCACGACACGCTCGAGCTCTCGGTGGGCGGCCGCGGCTTCTCGCTGCGCCACGAGAAGGGCGAGACCGACGACCACACCGTGACCTGGCAGCCCGATACCCGGGTCCTGTGCTGTGGCGACCTCTTCATCTGGGCCTCGCCCAACGCCGGCAATCCCCAGAAGGTGCAGCGCTACCCCCGGGAGTGGGCGGCCGCCCTGCGCCGCATGCTCGAGCTGGACGCCGCGTTCCTCCTGCCCGGCCACGGCTTCCCGGTCATCGGGGCCGACCGGGTCCGCACCGCCCTCACCGACACCGCCGATCTCCTCGACTCCCTGGTCGACCAGACCCTGGCCGTCATGAACGCGGGCGGGCGCCTGGACGATGCCATCCACGGCGTGCGGGTGCCCGCCGCCCTGGCCGACCGCCCCTTCCTCCAACCCGTCTACGACGAGCCCGAGTTCATCGTCCACACGGTCTGGCGCCAGTACGGGGGCTGGTGGGACGGCAATCCCGCTTCACTGCAGCCGGCTCCCGAACGGGCCCTGGCGCTCGAGCTGGCGGAGCTGGCCGGCGGGGCGGGCGCCCTGGCCGACCGCGCCCTGGAGCTGCTCGCCATGGACGACGAAGGGGCATTGCGCCTGGCCGGCCACCTGGCCGAGCACGCCTGGCAGGCCCGGCCCGACGACGAGGGGGTGCAGCGGGCGCGCCAGCAGGTCTTCGCCGCCCGGGCCTCCCGGGCCACCTCCACCATGGCGCGGGGCGTCTTCAACTGGGCCGCCAACGAGTCGACGGCACCGCCCCACGGGCATCCGCACTGACCCATCAGGCGCCGCCTCGTCCGAACGGTCCGACGATTTCCAATTTTTTTGCCGGGTTCGATAGTGTCGGCGCGGTGGACTCGTCGCTGACCAGCCCGTCTTCCGAGACACCCGAAACCCCAGCTCGCAGCGCCAAGAAGCCACGCCGCCGTCTGGCCGCCGTGGTGGTCGGGCTCGGGGCCCTCCTCCTGACCGGCTGCCAGCTCCCCAGCTTCGGCGCCTACAAGGGCGCCACGTCGCAGGCGCAGTCCACCTACCACCTCTGGCAGGGCTTCTTCATCGCCGGGATCATCGTGGGCGGCTTCACGCTGCTGCTCATCTGCTGGGCCATCTTCCGCTACCGGCGGCGCTCCGACCAGCTGCCGGTGCAGACGCAGTACCACACGCTCACCGAGATCATCTACACCGTCATGCCCATCCTGATTGTGCTCGGACTGTTCTGGGCGACGGTCGTGGTGGAGAACAAGGTCACCGCCGTCGAGCCCAACCCGGGCGCGGTCATCCACGTCTACGCCTTCCAATGGGGCTGGGAGTTCGAGTACCCCAACGGCGTGAAGGTGATCGGCCAGACGACCGACGCCCCGACCATGGTGATGCCCACGGGAACGACCACGCGCATCTACCTGCGCTCCTACGACGTGCTGCACGGGTTCTACGTCCCCGAGTTCAACTTCAGCCGCTACGCCAGCCCCGGCTACTGGACGAGCTTCGACCTCAACGTCCTGCACAACGGCGTCTACCGCGGCCAGTGCACGCAGCTGTGCGGGCTGTACCACTCCATCATGTTCTTCAACGTGCGGTCGGTGTCCCCGGCGGCGTACGCCGTCTGGCTGCGGACCACGCACGCCTTCCAGGTGGCACATCCCTCGTCCATCGGCCAACTCCCGGCAGACCTGCATGCAAACCCGAACGGGACCGTGCCCAGCTACTCTGGCAATTCCGGCAGCGGGAACACCGGCAATACAGGAGGGATCCTCTACGGTGACTGACGTCATCGCCCCCCCGGGCGCCCAGGAGCACGAAGAGCTCCACCTCCCGCCGTCCGCCCCCGGTGACGGCCACGAGGCGGCGCACGGCGGCCACGACGCCCACGGGCCCACCGGCATCCTCAAGTGGCTGACCTCGACCGACCACAAGGTCATCGGGCTCAGCTACATGATCACCGCCATCGTCATCTTCTACCTGTCGGGCGTGATGGCGCTCATCATGCGGCTGCAGCTGACCTCGCCGCACTCCTCGCTGCTGAGCTTCGGGCAGTTCAACGCCCTCTTCACCATGCACGGCAGCCTCATGCTCTACCTGTTCGCCGGCCCGGTCGCCTTCGGTGGCCTGGCCAACTACGTGGTGCCGCTGCAGATCGGGGCGCCCGACATGGCGTACCCCCGCCTGAACGCGCTGAGCTACTGGCTCTTCCTCACCGGGTCCATCACCATGTTGATGAGCTTCTTCGTGGCCGGCGGCGCCGCCCAGTACGGCTGGGTCGCCTACCCCCCGCTCTCGGGCGCCACCGCCTCCCCGGGCGCCGGGCCGGACCTGTGGATCATGGCACTCGCCCTCACGGGATTCTCCGCCATCTTCACCGGCGTCAACCTCTGCGGGACGATCTTCTACCTGCGCGCGCCGGGCATGACGATGTTCCGCATGCCCATCTTCACCTGGAACATGCTGGTGACCGGGATCCTGATCCTCATCGCCTTCCCGGTCCTGACGGCGGCGCTGATCATGCTCTTCGCCGACCGCCACTTCGGCACCCACATCTATACGGCGCTGGGGTGCTTCCACGTCAACGGCACGCACATGGCCTCGTGCGGGTCGCCGCTGCTGTGGCAGAACCTCTTCTGGTTCTTCGGCCATCCGGAGGTCTACATCCTGGCCCTGCCCTTCTTCGGCATCGTGACCGAGATCCTCCCGGTCTTCTCGCGCAAGCCGGTCTTCGGGTACAAGGGCATGGTCTTCGCCACCATGGCGATCGCCGCGCTGTCCACGGGCGTGTGGGCGCACCACATGTTCACCACCGGTGCGGTGCTCCTCCCCTTCTTCTCCTTCTTGAGCCTGCTGATCGCCGTGCCGACCGGCATCAAGTTCTTCAACTGGATCGGCACCATGTGGCACGGCCAATTGACCTTCACCGTGCCGATGCTGTTCTCCATCGGGTTCCTGTTCGCCTTCCTCATGGGTGGCGTGACGGGCATCATGCTGGCCTCGCCGCCGATCGACTTCGCCGTCCACGACACCTACTTCGTCGTGGCCCACTTCCACCAGGTGCTCTTCGGGACCGCCGTCTTCGCCGGGTTCGCAGGCGTCTACTACTGGTATCCCAAAATGTTCGGCCGCATGTTGCGGGAGAGCCTGGGCAAGTGGCACTTCTGGCTGATGTTCATCGGCTTCTGGGTCACCTTCATGCCGCAGTACGTGGTGGGCCTGCTCGGCATGCCCCGTCGTGTGGCCAGCTACCCGTCGAACCTGGGCTGGCAGAGCTACAACGTCGTCTCGACCGTCGGCGCCTTCATCATTGCGATCTCGTTCGCCTTCCTGCTGGTGAACTTCTTCGTGTCGTGGCGCAAGCCGGTGCCGGCCGGCAACAACCCCTGGGACGCCCACACGCTCGAGTGGTTCACCACCTCGCCTCCGCCGCACCACAACTACACGCACCTTCCCCCCATCCGCTCGGAGCGCCCGACGTGGGACTACAACCACCCTGAGCGCGCTGACCGTTCCGCACGGTCGTGGCGCGCACACGAACGGCAACGGGAACGGGAACGGGAACGGGAAGTCGAACGGCCACGGCAACGGGAGCGGAAAGGTGACGGCGGGCGTATGAAGGTCACGTCCATCTTCCTTCTCTTCCTCGGCGTCTTCTTCGGCATCGTCGGGCTGGTCTACTGGTTCTGGGGCTACGACGACGGTGGCGGCGTGATGCTGCTCGGCGCCACCCTGCTCGGTTTCCTCCCCGGCCTCTACTACTTCTTCTGGCACCGCCGCTTCCACGGCCACAAGTACTTCTACTGGGGCAAGGTCCACGGCGCAGGCGACCGCCCCTCCGACCGCGAGGACGCCGCAATCGATGACGGTGCGGGGACGATCGACTCGTTTCCCGGCTCCTCCATCTGGCCCTTCGTCCTCGGCATGGGCGCCTTCATGACGGTGCTCGCGCTGGTCTTCGGCACCTGGCTCCTCTTCATCGGCGTGCCGCTGATCCTCACCGCGCTGACCGGCGTCACCGCCGAGAGCCGCCGCGGCGGCACCGTCTGACCCGCGAGAGGCCGCCGGTAGCCTGACCCGGTGGCAACGACGGGCACCGGAGCGCAGCAGGGCCACGAGCTCCACCGAGGCCTCGTCGTCCTCATCGCGGTGGCCACCGGCGCGGTGGTCGCGAACCTCTACTACGCGCAGCCCGTCCTGCATCAGGTCGCCGGCACGTTCCACACGGGCCCCGGTCCGACCTCGACCATCATCACGGCCACCCAGATCGGTTACGCCGCCGGGCTGCTGCTCGTCGTCCCCCTGGGCGACCTCCACCCGCGGAGGGGACTCGTCACCCGCCTCTTCTGCCTCAGCGCGCTGGCACTGGTCGGCTGCGCGCTCGCCCCGAACCTGTGGGTCTTCGCGGTGGCGTCCGTCCTCGTCGGCGGTGCTTCGGTGGCGGGACAGGTCATGATCCCCTTCGCCGCCGACCTGGCGCCCGAGGAGCGGCGCGGTCGCGTTCGTCGCCCGCATCATGACGGGGCTGCTCCTGGGCATCCTGCTGGCCCGCACCGTGTCGGGACTGGTGGCCCAGGCCGCCGGCTGGCGGGCCATCTACTGGCTCTCCGCCGGTCTGATGGTCGTGTTCGCCGTCGTGCTCTGGCGGGCTCTGCCCTCCGAGGGGCCGCGCCCGCACCGCAGCTACCCCGCGCTCGTGGGCTCGTCACTCCGCCTGCTGGTGGACGAGCCGGTGCTGCGGCGCCGCGCCTGGCACGGCGCCTGTGCCTTCGCCGCCTTCAGCGTGCTGTGGACGACGTTGGCCTTCCTGCTCTCGGGCCAGCCGTACCACTACTCGAATCTGGTCATCGGGCTCTTCGGCCTGGTCGGAGCCGGTGGGATCTTCGCGGCCAACCTCGCCGGCAAGCTGGCCGACTCGGCCCGGCACACCGCCACCACCGTCGTCGCCGGCGTCCTGCTGGCCGCGTCCTTCGCCCTCCTCTGGACCGGCCGCACGTCACTGGCGGCCCTCGTCATCGGGATCGTCGTGCTCGACATGGGGACCCAGGGCATGCAGATCACCAACCAGGCGATCATTTACGCCCTCCGTCCCGACGCCCGGAGCCGGATCAACAGCGCCTACATGGTCTGCTACTTCCTCGGGGGCGCCATCGGCTCCCTGGCCGCCGGTGCCGTCTACGGCACGCACGGCTGGGCCGGCGTCTGCCTCCTCGGCGCCGGCTTCGGCGTCCTGACGCTGGGCATGTCGGCCTACGACCGCCTGCGGCCGCCGGCCCCGACCGGAGATCGTCAGCCTTCGACGATCTCCAGCCCGTTGCCGTCCTGATCGCGGAAGGCGAACATCGGCGGCACGCCGGGCCAGCGCAGCACGTCGTCGGCATCGACCCCCAGCGCCAGCAACGCCGCGTGGGCGGCATCGGCGTCCCCCGTCGTCAGGCGGATCCCCGTCTCCACTCCGGCGGGCCGTTCGGCGTGGGCCGGCTCGAGGGCGAGCGTCACCTCGGAACCGGCGGGCGCGACCTCGATCCACCGGGCGCCGTCGCCCATCGGCACGTCGAGCCGCGTCTCGAAGCCCAGTGCCCCGTAGAACGCCAGGGCCCTGCCCTGGTCGGTGACCGGGATGCCCACCGCGTGCAGGCCGGTGATCACAGGCATTGGTAACTCAGCATGACGACACCGGTACTGGTGGGCTCCGCACTCAGCAAACGGAGCGGCCGCGGACGTGTCCAGCTCCCTGAACAAGCGCTTGCCCGTGCCGAGGAGCAACGGGTGCAGGAAGAGCCGGTAGCCGTCGATGAGGTCGAGCGCGGCCAGTTGCTGGACCAGCACCCCACTGCCGAGCACCGCCACGGTGCCCTCGCCCTCGGCCTTGAGGGCGCGCACGCCGGCCTCGAGATCACCCGACAGAATCCGGGAATTCGACCATGTCAGCTGCGCGTCCTCCAGGGTGCGGGTCGCGACGTACTTCGGCGCCGCGTTGAGATGCGCCGCCATGGGATTGGCGTCCGGCTGCTGCGGCCAGAAGGACAGCATCTTCTCGTAGGTGCGGCGCCCGAACAGATAGGCGGTCGTGGTCTGCATGCCTTCGAGGGCGGCCTCCTGCTGGACGTGGTCGCCGTAGGGCGCGCCCCAGCCCCCATGGGCGAAGTTGCCGTCGCGGTCCTCGTCGGGTGAGCCGAGCCCCTGCATGACGCCGTCGAGCGTCACGAACTCAATCACGGTCAGCTGTCGCACGTCGCTCAGCTGTACCGGATGGACCCGGGCGTGGTGAGCTCCTCGCCCGTTTCGAGCCACGTCTTGAGGCCCGACAGGATCATCGGCCAGCCGCCGTAGATCTGCGAGTTGGCGCCCTCGCGCATCTGGTCGTGCGTCAGCGTGAGATGGCACGAGTCGTCGCCCACCGTCTCGATCTCCCACGTGACGCGGGAGACGCCCTCGGCCTTCACGTCGTCGTCCCACAGAGCGGCCATGGTGTGCACCAGGCGGCGCGGCGGGTCGACCTCGAGGACCTCGCCCTCACCCAGGTGCACGTCGTGACTCTTGACGTCGACGCTGATCGGCGCACCCACCGTCCAGTCCGAGTAGACCGCGGCGCCGAAGTTGTACTTGGCCCGGATGTCGGGGTCGATGATGGCCTCCCACAACCGCTCGGGCGTGGTCTTGATGAAGATCTCGTACACCTTTTCCATCTGGCTCTCCAGTCTTTCCTTGATCTCACTGAGCCCTGCCACCCAGGGCTCGGCGTACTTGCTGACCCAGCGGTCGTGGATGAGCCGGATCGGGACCGGGTTGAGGAAATGGAGCTTCTCGCGACCCCGGCGCCTGGTCACCACCAGTCCCGCTTCTTCGAGCACCTTGAGGTGCTTCATGACCCCGAAGCGGGTCATGGAGAACCGTTCTTCCAACATGCCCAGGGTCTGGCCGTCCTGCCGGAACAACTCGTCGAGCAAGTCACGCCGGGTGGGATCGGCCAGGGCCTTGAACACCTCATCCACGCCTGCACTATATGTGACCTTTTAGTCACATGTCAACCGGTTCGGCCGATCCGCTCGACACACCTGCGGACTAAGAACCGGGGATGGACAATCGCGTGTCACTGATCACCCTCGGCGTGGCCGACATCTCCCGGGCCCGGGCCTTCTACGAGGCCCTGGGGTGGAAGGGCCAGTCACCCGATGGCGAGGTGGTCTTCTTCCAGGCCGGGGGCATGGTGCTCGCCCTGTGGGGGCGGGACCTGCTGGCACGGGACAGCGTCGTCGCGGACCCGGGCGGCTGGGGCGGCGTCACGCTCGCCTACTGTGCCGGCTCGCCCGCCGAGGTCGACAGCGTGCTGCAGGCGGCCGCCGCGGCCGGCGCCACCATCGGTCGGCCCGGCGCGGCGACCTTCTGGGGCGGCTACTCGGGGATCTTCATCGATCCGGACGGCCATCCGTGGGAGGTGGCCCACAACCCGGGATGGATCCTGGCCGAGGACGGCAGTGTGCACCTCCCCGAGCCGGGGTGACGGCGCCAGGTGACGCTCAGCCGACCGCTTCGGCAGGGGAGGCGAGCAGCGAGGTGATGTGGCGCGAGCGGTCGCGCAGCCACTGCAGGCTGCTGGAGGGGTCGGCGACCGGAGGCTCCCACGGCACGGCACAGTTGCGGCCGGAGCGCTTGGCCACGTAGAGCGCCTCATCGGCCCGACGGAGCAACGCATCCGCCGTGTCGTTCGGCCCCTGCCACGTGCTGACGCCGATGCTGGCGGTGACCCAGTCCGAGCCGGTCGACGTCGTGCAGCGCGGCGCGCAACCGGGTCGCCGCGGCCATGGCCGCCTCCTGATCGGTCTCGTGCAGCAACAGCGCGAACTCGTCGCCTCCGAGCCGTGCCCACGACGTCGGTCTCGCGGGCCGCCTGCCGCAGGACGCTGGCGAGGAGCTTCAGGGCGCGGTCCCCGCAGTGGTGACCGTTGGCGTCGTTGAGCGTCTTGAGGTCGTCGAGGTCGGCCACAATGACGCTGAACGTGGCGTACTGGCGCTCGGCCAGGAGCGATTCGTGGTCCAGGCGCTCCTGGAAGGCGCCACGGCTGAGGCATCCCGTGAGGGCGTCCAGACTGGCTGCAGCCATCAGCTGACGCATGAGGCGGTCCCGCTGCGCCGCCGCCGCGGCCGTGATGACGCCGGCGATGACCATCCCGACCGCGAGGAACGCCGTCGTGGACCAGCTGCGATCGGGGGTCAGGACGCCGACCACCAGGGTCGTGAGGACGCCGAAGCCGGCCAGGAACGAGACCGTTCCGGCGGAGTAGGCCAGGCCGGCGAAGAGCATCGGCAGAATCAGGAAATACGAGATGGGACTCCGCACGCCACCGTCGAGGACGGCGCCGACGGCGATGAACACGAACGTGCAGGCGGCCCAGGAGGTGAAGAACAGCTTGGACCATTGCGTCTCGACGAGGCGAAGACCGAGGAGCCGGAAACCCGCGACGGAGGCGATCAGGCTGAGCCCGCTCAGGATCGACCATCGCCTGCCGGTGCGGGCCCGGCGTGGTCAGCGAGTAGACGAGGACGGCGGAGGCGCCCAGGCTGTACGTCAGCACGCCGATGTAGACGTAACTACGCCAGAACTTGGTCACGTTGGACGACATGTCGAGCGCTGGGAGTTGACGCATGCCTGGTACCTCGGTTCCCTTGTCGGTCCCCTTCATATCGGCCCGATTCCGAACGAATGTTGAGGAAGGAAGACAGGGCGGTCGGGGCCCGCGGCCCGGCTCGCGGACCGCCGGGGACGCAGCTCAGCGGGAGAGCGAGCGTGCCGGCCGGCGGCGCCAGGTATCGACGCAGCCGGGCGAGCAGAACAGCACCATGCGGCCACGCACGTCGTGGGCGATCTCCTCGGCCGTGTCCTCGGTCAGGGGCAGCCCGCAGATGGGGTCGTGGGACCCGTCGGCGTCGCTCCCGGCCATGCAGATGCTCGAAGCCGGCACCGGCTTCTCGACCCCCCGCAGGTTGACATGGGTCTCGGACACGACCTGACCCCAACTCGGCAGGTACTCCATCACCGCCGGGGCCGCCAACGCCTCGCCGGCGGACGCCAGGTCGCACAGGCGGGCCGCCACGTTGACGCAGTGGCCGATGTAGTCGTCCCCCTCCATCAGGATCACGTCCCCGCACGTGACCCCCGAGCGAATGGAGACCGTCTCGATCGCGCCGACCTCGCGCACGACGTAGTGCAGCTCCAGGATGGTCTCGAGCAGCGGGCGGGTGTCGACGCACACCAGCATGACGCCGTCACCGAGCCATTTGGCGATGCGCACGCCCCGCCGCGAGCAGATGTCGCGCAGGAGCGACCGGAACGCGGTCAGCACGTCGACCGCACGCTCGTCCCCCTCCATCTCGGTCATCGCGGTGAAGCCCGAGACGTCGACAAAGGCGAAGCTGCGATGCACCCGCACGCCGAAATGCTCCCATGTGGGCCGGGCCCCGGCCCAATTGCCGCGGGCGCGCAGGCACGGGATGGTGGCCGCCGGGCGTCCCTCCTACGATGGCGCCATGGCACCGCCGGGGGACAGCTCGAGGGAAAGGTCGCCCTGGTCAGCGGCGGTGCTTCGGACATCGGACGCGCCACGGCACTCCACCTGGCCGCCGCCGGCGCCGCCGTGGTGATCGGCGACGTGTCGCTCGAAGGCGCCCAGTCGGTGGCCGAGGAGGTCGCCGGCGGCGGGGGGCGTGCCGTCGGGCTGCTCTGCGACGTCCGCCGGGAGGAGTCGGTCGCCGAGTTCGTCCGGCGGGCCGTCGCCGAGTTCGGAACGGTCGACGCGGTCGACCACAACGCCGCCTGGAGCCACCCGCGGCTCGACACGGACGCGGTCGGCGTCGATCTCGGCGTCTGGGAACGGGCGATCGAGATCACGACGCGTGGCGCCCTCCTGCTGGCGCGCCATGCCATCCCGGTGATGGCGGCCGGCGGCGGGGGCTCGATCGTCACCATTTCGTCGGGGACCAGCACCATCGGCGAGTCGACGCGGGTCGCCTACGGCGTCGCCAAGGCCGCGCTGAACCAACTCACGCGCCACCTGGCCGTGCGCTACGGCCGCGACGGCATACGCGCCAACGCCATCGCGCCCGGCTTCATCCTCACCGAGACGGCGGAGACGCAGGTGCCGGCCGACATCCAGACCCGCCTGGCCGAGGCCAATCCCACCCGCCGCCTGGGCACACCCGCCGACATCGCCAACGTCGTCGTCTTCCTCTGCAGCGACGCCGCCGCCTATGTGAACGGCCAGGTGCTCCACGTCGACGGTGGGCACCAGATCGCCGGGATGATGTAGGTGGACGGTGGCTGAAGCGCAGGCGCGTCGAGTGGCGCTCGTCACCGGGGCCAGCCGGGGTATCGGCCGCTGCGCCGCGGTCGCCCTGGCCCGGCGCGGCTGTGACGTCGTCATCACCGCCCGCACCGTGCACGAAGGCGACGGGCGCGCCCACGCCTCGAGCACGCTGGTGCGCGACGAGCCGATGCCCATCGCCGGAAGCCTCGACACCACGGCGGCGGAGATCGAGGCGCTGGGGCGGACCTGCCTGCCCGTGCCGATGGACCTGATGGACCGCGCCTCGGTCGAGAACGTGGCGGCGGTGGCGCTCGAGCGCATGGGCCGGGTCGACGTCCTCGTCAACAACGCCATCTACCAGGGGCCGGGCACCATGGACCGCATTCTGGACCTGCCCCTGGAGCTGGCCGAACGCTGCCTGGTGGGCGACTACCTCCATCCGCTGCTCCTGACCCAGCTGCTCCTCCCCGGCATGCTCGAGCGCGGTGAGGGCCGGCTGGTCAACATGCTGTCCGAGGCCGCGTTCACCACGCCGCCCGCTCCCGCCGGCGCCGGCGGCTGGGGCGTGGCCTACGCGGCGGCCAAGGCGGCCTTCCATCGCGTCACGGACATGTGCCACGTGGAGTTCGCGGCGCAGGGCATCGCCGCCTTCTCCATCGCACCCGGACTCACCCTGACCGAGTCCATGCGGGCCTCGGGCATGGACGAGGTGCTCGTGGGGGCCGGTCACATCCCGGCCCCGCCGGACGTGGCGGGCGAGGTGGCGGCGTGGTTGGGCGACGATCCCGACGCCCTGCAGTACGCCGGCCAGATGGTGTCGTCGCGCAAGCTGTGCAAGGAGCTCTCGCTCGTGCCCGGCTGGCCCCCGCCCCGGTCGGGCTAGCCGTTACGAGGCTCGCGCGTCCCCGATTGCGGGCAACCCCATCGGATTGGGGAAGGGCAGCAGACCCGAAGCGACGACATCGGCGGCGCAGGCGCCGAGCGCACCGTGCAGGTCCTCGAGAGCCTGGTCGCTGAGCGCGGCGTACGCAGGCTCAGCCAGCTCGTCGGTCAGCTCCTCGACCCGGCCGTGCAGGGTGCGCCCGGCGTCGGTGGCGCGACCGTCGGCATGCAACAGGCCCGCGCCGGCCAACCCCGCCACCGCACCGTCCCATGCCTCCTCGCTCCAGCCCCTGTTGTCCCGCAGCACGTCGACCGGGATCGCCTTGGTGCCGGCCGCCAACACGTGCGCCTGGACGCCGCTGAGGCCCTGGGCCACCAGGGCCGCCACGTGCCCGTCGCCACGGTGCTCGCGCAACGTCGTGCAGGCCTGCCAGACCTCGCCCAGCCCTCCGGTGCCGAGCGCGGTGGCGATGCGGGGCCAGAGCGAACGGTTGGCCCCCGCCATGACTCGTCCCGCCCCGTCGCACCCCTCCGCAGCCCGTCGGAGCAGCGGCAGCGAGGCCAGCAGAGCAGAACGCGCATCAGTGCGACACAGCTCGCCGAGCGCCTCCGCCGCCGCAATGGCGCGCACGCGGCACAACGTCTCGGGCGCCACGGCGTCCCAGCAGGCGGGCACGGCCTTGGCCACCATGGCCGGATGGAAGTTGAAGAAGGCGGCGGCGACGGGACCGGCGCCGACACGGCCGAGCGGGGCGGCCCGGGCGGCGAAGTACCCCGACCAGAAGCCGCGCAGCCCGGCCTCACGGAGCGCGGTACGACATGCCGGCGCGAAATAGGTGACGGCGTGGATGGTCTCGACGGCGACCCAGAGGTCGCGGGCGGGAGGGCGGCCCCGCCGTGGGTTCAGCGGGTGACCTGCCGTGCGCCCGTGGGCGAGCTCTCCGGCACGGTGATGCCGCCGTTGCTGAGCGGCTCGATGTCGATGCGCACCGGCACGGGCTCGGGGTCGAGCTCGTCGCGCTCGTCGCCGGGCCGCGGCGCCGCGGGCACCGTCGAGTACTCGCCCTCGGGCGACAGGCTCACGATCAGCGCGCGCTTGCGTTGCCCGATGTCGCGCACGCCCTGCATCTCGCGGCACAGCTGGTAGGTGACCAGGCCGGCGATGATCGGAACGATGAAGAAGGCGAACCGGAAGAACCAGAGCACCACGTTGAGCGAAATGTGGAAGAAGTTGGCCAGGACGTCGGTCGAGCTCGCCGCGAACAGCGTGAACAGCATGGCGAAGAAGGCGACGCCGAAGGCCGTGCGCTTGGGTCTGTCGCGCGGCCGGTCGAGCAGGTTGTGCATCGCGGTGTCGCCGGTGTATCCTGGCTTCGATGTTGGGCCACAGCATGGCCAGGGTGAAGACGATGCCGGGGAAGACGACGGCCGGCAGGAAGACCTCGAGCGGGACCGTATGGCCCCAGAAGGCCAGCTCCCAGGACGGCATGATGCGCAGGGCGCCATCGAGCCAACCCATGTACCAGTCGGGCTGGACGGCATAGGAGATCTTCGACGCGTCGTACGAGCCGAACTGCCAGATCGGGTTGATCTGGGCGAAGGCACCGAGCAGCGCCGTGGCCGCGGTGACCATGAAGAGGAAGCCGGTCGTCTTGGCCATGAAGGTCGGGAACATGGGAGAACCGACCACGTTGTTCTCGGTCCGGCCCTCGCCCTTGAACTGGGTGTGCTTCTGGCGCACCAGGAGACCGAGGTGGGCCGAGAGCAGGCCGATCAGGACCAACGGAATTATCAGGACATGGATGATGAAGAAGCGCGGGATGATGATGCCGGTCCCCGGGAATTGACCGCCCCACAGGAACGTCACCAGGTAGCTGCCCACGAAGGGGATCGACTCGGCGATGGAGTAGCCGATGCGGAGGCCGGTGCCCGAAATGAGGTCGTCGGGGAGCGAGTAGCCGATGAAGCCTTCGAGGATGGCCAGGATCAGCATGTTGGTGCCGATGAGCCAGTTCAGCTCGCGCGGCTTGCGGAAGGCGCCCGTGAAGAAGATGCGCGCCATGTGCACGATGATCGAGCCGGTGAAGATGTCGGCCGCCCAGTGGTGCATCTGGCGCACCAGGAGGCCGCCGCGCACGTCGAAGGAGATGCCGACCGTCGACCGGTAGGCCTCCGAGACCCACTGCCCGTTCAGCGGCTTGTAGCTGCCGTGGTAGATGACCTGCTGCGTCGAGGGGACGAAGTAGAGCGACAGGAACACGCCCGTCGCCAGCAGCACCACGAACGAGTACAGCGAGATCTCGCCCAGCATGAAGGACCAGTGGTCCGGGAAGATCTTGTCGAGGAAGACGCGGCCGCCCTTGGCCACGCCCAGGCGGTCGTCGAGCTCGCCGACGACCTTGCCCACGTGCCCGTAGGGGCCCAGGGCCGCCTTGCGGCTGCGCTTGGTGTCGGCGGATTTGGGGCTCACGAGTTGCGCTCCCAGAAGCCCGGTCCGATGGCCTGGTCGTACGGGGCCATGGAGATCAGGTACCCGTCGCCGTTGTAGCCGAGGTGCATCTGCGGCAGCGGGCCGGGGCGCCGGGCCGAACTGCGGCACGGCCCCGTTGCGCACGTTGAACATCGACTGGTGGCACGGGCAGACCAGCAGCTCGAGCTGCTGTTCGTAGAGGCCGACCGGGCAGCCGAGGTGGGTGCAGACCTTGGAGTAGGCGACATAGCCGTCGGGGGTCCAGCTCTCGCGTCCCGGCTCGGTCGTGAACGGCTGGTCCGACACCCTGATGAGCACGGTCTGGTCGACCGCCTGCCCCTGGTCGGAGATGAACCCGGTCTGCGGGCTGACCGTGTCGATCGGGTAGACGGTCATGATGCCGCCGACGACCAGCGTGTTCTTGCGCACGGGCCGGCCGCTCGAGTCCACCAGGATCGTGCCCTTGCGCCAGCCCGTGGTCTCGAGGGAGGTCCCGGGCACGGGCCCGAGGGAGCGGATCAGCGGGAAGGCCGCCACGATCGCGAAGACGCCGGCACCCGCTGCGAACAGCCCGCCGAGCACACGGCGCCGCTTGACGACGACGGCGGAGCGCTCGACCAGCGCGGCCGACATGACGTCGCGCTCCTCGGGGGTCGAGGCGAGCGTGTGGCGCTCCTCGACGAAGGGGCCCTGCGGCATGAGGTACTTGCCCCAGGCCGTGAGGCCGAAGCCCAGTGCGAACAGGCCGATGCCGAGGGCGCCACCGAAGATCCAGTCGCTCCAGTTCTGCCAGTAGGCCGCGCCGGCCACGGCGAAGAAGACGATGGCCAGGAAGAGGATGATCGCAATGATCTTCTCGGTGCGCTCGGGGTTCCTCGCCGCGTCGCCCATGTGCGGGTCGCTCAGGGCGGCCACCGGCATGGGGACCCGGGTGCGCGAGGGCTGGTGGTCAGCGTCGCTCACGAGTGCTCCTGCCCGCTCTGTGCCAGGACGTCAGCCTTCTCCGGGTCATGGCCGTCCCCGGGCCGTCGCCGTCGCCGTCGCCGTCGCCGTCGTGCTCGTCAGTCGTCGTCCTCGGAGGGCGAACGCTCACCGATCCAGAAGCAGACGAGGGCGAGGCCGCCCACGCCGATGAGGAGGGCGACGAAGCCCTCGGCCACCGGGCCGACGCCACCGAGGGCGAAGCCACCGGGGTTCTGCGGGTGCTGGAGCTTCTCGGTGACGTACGCCGTGATGTCGGCCACCTGGGCGTCGCTGAGGTTCCCCGAGAAGCGCGGCATGTTGGCCGGCCCGGTGCGGACCGCCTCGGCCACCTGCTGCGCCGTCACCTCGCGGTCCTGCAGGGACGGGGCGTTGGTCCCGAAGGCCAGGGCGTCTCCGGATCCCTCAATGGTGTGGCAGGCCGCGCAGTTGAGCGAGAACAGGTCGGCGCCGACCGACTGGTCGGCCCGGCCCAGGTGGGGGTTGGGCACGGCCGGGACGGAGGGGTCGAGCGAGTTGACCCAGGCGGCGAGCTCCAGCGCCTGCACGGGTGTCAGGCGGGGGGGCTTGCGCTCGGCCTCGACCGCCTTGACGTCGGTGGCGGGCATGCGGCCCGTGGTCACCCAGAAGTCGACCGTGGCGGCGCCCGACGCCCTGCAGGTTCGGCCCGATGGTGGCCTGGCCGTCGGGACCGACGCCGTTGGCGGCAGTTGCCGTGGCAGCTCGAGCAGGTCTGGGCGAAGAGCAGACGCCCGGCCGAGATGAACGACTGCGGCGGGTTGGCGTAGGTGATGGCCGTGTTGCCATAGGAGATGAGGTGGCCGTTGAGGCACGTCTTCGAGTTGCTCAGGAAGGGGTTCCCGGCGTTGGGCACCGCGTTGGTGACGCCCTTGACGTTGACCGTGCCGCAGGCACGGGTCGTGACGTGGGTCGGGTTGATCGAAACCTGGCTCGCGTCGGCGTGACCGCTGGCATCGGCAGTGGCACCCGGGAAGATCATGGCCAGCGAGGCCAGGGTGGCCACGCCGAGAAGGCCGGCCGGCAACAGGAAGCGGCTGATCGTCGTATTCCGGAGTGGTACGCGCACGCCTCGCATGCCTACTTGAGAAGGAACAGGCAACTGTAGAGCCCGACCCAGACGATGTCGACGAAGTGCCAGTAGTACGAGACCCCCTGGACGGCCGAGAGCTCCCCGGGGTCGCCCCCGAACTCGCCGCGCAGACGACCCAGGAGGAAGACCATGGCGACCAGCCCGATGAAGACGTGGAGACCGTGGAGGCCCGACATGATGTAGAAGAGCGACCCGTACGAGTTCGTGTACCAGCGCGTGGTGCTGAACAGCCACTCGTAGACCTGGTTCCCGAGGAACGCGACGCCCAGAATGATGGTGGAGACGATCCAGATGCGGGCCGATCGCCGCTTGCGCCACTCCAGCTGGAACACCGCCCGCTGCATGGTGAAGCTCGAGGCGACCAGCACCACGGTGAAGGCTCCGGCCCGCAGGGTGTCGAGGTCGGTGCCCGCCGGCGGCCAGGGGCCGATGGTGTTGGCCCGGATGGTGAAGAAGGCGGCAAAGAGGCCGCTGAAGAACATCAGCTCGGACCCGAGCCAGATCATGACGCCGATGGCCAGCATCGGAGGCCGGTCGTGGACGATCTTTCCCTGGGGAGCGGGGGCCTCCGCCGAGAGAGCCTGGGTCACAGGTGAATTTCTAGTCGACCCGAGCCGCGACCACGCCAACTAGGAGGGGTGGGAATCTGCGCTCGGACCGGGGGTCCGAAGGCCCAGGTCAGCGCAACTCGACGGGGAGCGGCTCGGCGTGCAGCACGGTGAGCCGCCGGGTCGGTCTCGTGAAGGCCACGTAGAGGGTCCGCAAGCCCCGTGTAGTGGGCACCGGCGGCCCCTCGCCGGCGACATCGTCGCCGACCGCGGCGATGAGCGAGGGCTCCACGACGATGACCGAGTCGAACTCGAGGCCGTTCGTCTCGTCGGCCGGCAGGACCACCAGACCCGCCGCCAGGCCGTCGCCCGAGGGATCCCGGGGGTCGATGGGATGGAGGCCGGCCTCGTCGAGCCACCGCGTCAGCTCGGGCAGCATCATCGCCGGGCCCAGAACGGCCACCCGGCCGGGCGCGACCTCCGCCACCTCTTCCCGGGCCAGTTCGGCCAGCGTCTCGCCCAGCCCGAACCGGCTGGTGGGGACGATGCGAGGAGGGAAGCCCGACTCGCGCACCGGGCGCGGTGGGGTGATGGCGGGCGCGGCCACGGCCAGGACCCGGGCGGCCAGGGCCACCACCTCGGCCGGGGTCCGGTAGCTCACCGTCAGCTCCACCAGTCGCGGCGGGCGCTGCGGCGTCAGGTGGCGGGTGATGTCGTCCCATCCACCCGGGGCCCAGGGCCCGGTGGCCTGGGCGATGTCGCCCACCACGGTCATGGACCCCGAGAGCGACCGGCGGGCCAGCATGCGCAACTGCATGGGCGACAGGTCCTGCACCTCGTCGACCACAATGTGGCCGAAGGCCCGGATTTCGTCTTCCGTCGTCGACACGGCGGCGGATGTCGGCTCGGGCGAGGCGGCCAGGCCCTGGGGCCAGAAGCCCATTTCCGACGCCATCCCCTCCTCGGCCCGCTTGGCCCGCGTCCGGGTGGGCCGGCCCCGGCGGGGGCCCAGGAGCGTGCGTGCCTCGTCGATCAGGGCGGCGTCGCCGACGGTCCACGGCACCGCGTCGAGCGCCGTGCTGCGCGGCCGGTACAGCCGCTGCACGTCGCCGGCGCTCAAGATTCCCTTGCCGGCGGCGGTGAGCAGCGCCCGGGCGCCCAGCAGGTCGTGCAGGAATTCGTGGGCCGACAGGCGGGGCCACATGCGGTCGAGCGCCTCGGCGACCTCGGGGACCCGCCGGAGCCGCTGGGCCAGATCCCGCTGCTCCTCGGCCGTGGGCGTCTCGTCCTCGCCGTCGATCCCTTCGAGACCGCTCCGTCCGAGCCTGGCCCGGTACTCGTCCGAGAGCGCGCGCAGGACCTGCGCCTCGACGAAACGCCGCCGTGCGTTGTGCGTCCCGGGCCGGCGCCGCGCCATGCCCACGATGTCCTCGGTCAGTCGGGCCCGCAGGCGCAGCACGCCGGCGCCGAAGGGGACCTCGACGTCACGGCGCAGCGGGCGCTGCCGGGTGCGCACGGCCCGGGTCAGCACGTTGACCATGCGGACGTCGCCCTTCAGCTTGGCGACCGCCGGGTCGTCGACGCCGCGCACGCGCACCTCTGGCACCAACCCCGACACGGTGGAAAGGCTGACACCCGTCTCTCCGAGGGACGGCAGGACCTGCTCGATGTAGCGCAGGAACAGCGGGTTCGGCCCGACCACCAGCACGCCCTGGCGCTCCAGCGGGAAGCGGTGCGTGTAGAGGAGGTAGGCGGCCCGGTGGAGGGCGACCGCGGTCTTCCCGGTACCCGGGCCCACCCTGGACGACGAGCACGCCGGGCAAGCGGCGAGCGGATGATTTCGTCCTGCTCGCGCTGGATCGTCCCGATGATGTCGCCCATCTGGCCGGTCCGCGCCTGGCCCAGGGCGGAGAGCAGTGCACCGGGACCGCCCAGCACCAGGCCGTCGGCCAAGAGGCGCTCCCCGCCGTCGCGGATCTGCGCCCCGCCGGCTCCCCCCGGAGCGGCCGCGCCGGCCCGTCCCTCGGGATCGACGAAGTACTCGTCCTCGAGGCCGAGCACCGCCCGGCCCCGGACCGCCAGGTGGCGGCGGCGGGCCAGCCCCTGTGGGTCGAGGCCGGTGGCCCGGTAGAAGGGCTCCGCCACCGGGGCGCGCCAGTCGACGACGAGCGGATCATGGTCGGGGCCCGAGACGGCCAGTCGGCCGATGTGGAACGACTCGCCCAGCAACGGGTTGTCCGACGTCGACTCCACCCCCGGCTCGGGGAGCCGGTCGATCCGTCCGAAGTAGAGCGCCTGATCGCCGATGTCGAGCTGCTCCAGGCGGGCCAGGCTGGTCCGCACCACAATGTCGCGCTCGGTGCGCGACTGGAACGTCCCGCCCCGGCCCAGGTCGAGCACGCCCTGCAGCATGAGGCGCGCCTCGCCCCGCATGAACTCCAACCCGTCGTAGGCACGGTTGAGGAACTCCTGCTCATCCTCCAGATCTGGATGTTCGGGCACCTCTCCCCTTCCTCCCCCCGCCCACGGGGAAACGGTTCAGTTTAGACGGCTGACAACGCCCGGTACGCCGGGGGCCCGGGGTGCTCCCACGTACGATGAGCCGGACCGAAAGGATTGCGATGCTCATTTCGACCATGAACGACATCCCCGGCTACAAGGTGACCTCGGTGCTGGGCGAGGTCTTCGGCCTCACCGTCCGGTCCCGCAACGTCGGATCCCAGTTCGGCGCGGCCTTCAAGTCCCTGGCCGGTGGCGAGCTCAAGGGGATGACCAAGAACCTGCAGCTGAGCCGCCAGGACGTCGTGAACCGCATGGTGGAGGAGGCGGAGGGCCGCGGCGGCAATGCCGTGCTCGCCATGCGCTTCGACACCTCGGACATGGGCGGCAATTGGACGGAGATCTGCGCCTACGGCACGGCCGTCGTCATAGAGCCGAACGGGTGAGCCCGTCGGCCGAAGCCGGTACGGACCTGGTCCGGGCCTGCCTGCGGGAGCCCGTCTCCCGCACGCCCGTGTGGTTCATGCGCCAGGCGGGCCGCGCGCTGCCCGAGTACCGGGCGGCGAGGGGCACGGGCTCCATCCTCTCGGCCATCGGCGACGCCGCCCTGTCCGCCGAGCTCACCCTGCAGCCGGTCAGGCGGTACGGCGTGGACGCCGCCATTTTGTTCTCGGACATCGTCGTGCCCCTCCACGCCATCGGCTTCGGGGTCGACATCGAGCCGGGCAAGGGGCCGGTGGTGGCCGAGCCCTTCCGGAGCGAAGCCGACCTGGAGCGGCTCCGGCCCTTCGAGCCCGCGACCGACGCTCCCTACGTGGCGGAGACGGTCGGCCTGGTGCGCCGCGAGCTCGACGGGTCGGGTGTGGCGCTGATCGGCTTCGCCGGGGCGCCCTTCACCGTGGCCAGCTACGCCGTCGAGGGCGGGCCCTCCCGGACGTTCGCCAACGTGAAGTCCCTGATGTACAGGGACCCCGACCTGTGGCAACAGCTGACCGGCCGGCTGGCGGCCATGGCCGTGGCCTCCCTGCGGGCGCAGATTGAGGCCGGGGCCCAGGCCGTGCAGCTCTTCGACAGCTGGGCCGGCTCGCTCTCGCCCGACGAGTACGCCCGCTTCGCCCTCCCCTCCACCCGCGCCGTCCTGGAGGGCATCGCCGACCTCGGGGTCCCCTCCATCCTCTTCGGCGTCGGCACCGGTGAGCTGCTGGCGCTGATGGGCTCCGCCGGCTCCGATGTCGTGGGCGTCGACTGGCGCGTCCCCCTCGACGAGGCCCGTCGGCGCGTCGGGGCCGGACGCGCGCTGCAGGGCAACCTCGACCCTGCCCTCTGCCTGGCCCCGTGGCCGGTGGTGGCCGACGCGTCCCGGAAGATCCTGGCCAGTGCGGCGGACGGCAGCGGCACGGGCCACGTCTTCAACCTGGGCCACGGCGTGCTGCCCGAGTCGGACCCGGGCATCCTGAGCGCCGTGGTCGAGCTGGTCCACGCCGAGACCGCACGAACATGACGACCGGCGTGCTGCTCATGGCGCACGGCACGCCGTCCAGCACGGCGGAGATCGCCCCCTTCTACACGCGCATCCGCCGCGGCCGCCCACCCTCACCCGAACAGCTGGCCGAGCTGGAGGGCCGGTACGCCGCGATCGGCGGTGTCTCACCCCTCACCGTCCGCACGGCGGCGCAGGTCGACGCCGTGCGTGCCGCGCTCGAGGCGCGGGCACCGGGCCGCTACGTGGTGTCGTTCGGCGCCAAGCACACCGACCCGCTCATTGAGGAGTCGGCTGCCCTTCTGGGCGGGGCCGACCTGGAACGGGTCATCGGCCTCGTCCTCACCCCCCACGGCTCCTCCATGGGCTCGCAGGAATACCTCGAGCGCGCCGCGGCCGCGCTCGGCCCGACACCCTTCGTGGCCGTCGGCCCGTGGTACGCCGAGGCTTCGTTCGTGGCGCTCCTGGCGGCCCGCGTGCAGGAAGCCCTGGCCGACACCACCGGCCGCGCCACGGTGATCTTCTCGGCGCACTCACTGCCCGAGCGGGTCGTCGACGAGGGCGACACCTACCCCGACCAGCTTGCCGAGTCGGCCCGTCTGGTGGCGGAAGCAGCCGGCCTCGACGACTACGTGGTGGCCTGGCAGAGCGCAGGGCGCACCCCCGAGCCCTGGCTCGGCCCCGACGTGCGCGACGTGGTCCGCACACTGGCGGCGGACGACCTCGCCGACGCCGTCGTCAGCTGCCCCATCGGTTTCGTGTCCGACCACCTCGAGGTGCTGTACGACCTCGACATCGAAGTGGCCGACGTCGCGGCATCACTCGGCCTCGGCTACCGGCGCACGACATCGCTGAACGACGACCCCGCGTTCATCGCCACGTTGGCCGATGTGATCATTGCGGCCGACGGAGCAGGCTGACATGGAGCGCGTCGTCGTCGTGGGCGGCGGCATCAGCGGCCTGACCGCGGCCTGGGAGCTCAGCGGCGGCGCCACCCCGCGGCCCGGTGCCCCGGCTGTCACCGTGCTCGAGGCCTCGCCCCGACTCGGAGGCCCGCTGCAGAGCGTCGAGGTCGGGGGGCGCGTCGTGGACCTGGGCCCCGACGGCTTCCTCGGACGACGGCCCGAGGCGGTCGACCTGTGCCGTGAAGTGGGGCTGGGCGACGCGCTGGAGCCCGTGGCGGCCCGGGGGGCGTCGGTGTGGGCCCGCGGGCGCCTGCGCCCGCTGCCCGAAGGCCTCGCCCTCGGGATTCCGACCCGGTTCTGGCCGACCGCCCGCTCCGGCATCGTCGGTGTGCGCGGTTCGCTGGGCCTCGCCCGTGATGCGGTGCTCCCCCGACCCGATGTGCGCGGCCCGATCGGCGACCGCGCCATCGGACCGCTCGTGTCGCGCAAGCTCGGCCAGCGCGTGGTCGACCTGTTGGTGGATCCCCTCATCGGCGGGATCCATGCCGGTTCGGTCGACGACATGTCGGCGGCCGCGACCTTCCCACCGCTGCTCGCGGCCGCGCAGCGCCGGGGTGGCCTGATGCGGGGCCTGCGCGCAGAAGTGCCGGCGCCCGACCCCGACGGACCACCGCTCTTCTGGGCACTCGACGGCGGCATGGCCTCACTGGTCTCCGCGCTGGCCGCGGCGTTGCAAGAGCGCGGCGTGACCATCTGCACCGTCCTCGCCCGCCGACCGACTCGAACGCGCGACGCCGCGGGGCTGGACCGTGGTCGCGGCAGATCGGACCTTCGAGGCGGACGCCGTGGTGCTGGCCACACCGGCACCGGCGGCGGCGGCCCTTCTCAAGCCGCACGACGACGAGGTCGCAGGACTGCTGCAGACCGTCGACTACTCCTCGGTGGTCTTGGTGACGTTCCGGGTCGGCACCGATGACGTTCCCGACAACCTGCACGGCACCGGGTTCCTCGTGCCGCGCCGAAGCCCGCACAAGGGGCGCGAGCCCTGGGCGGTCACCGCGTGCACGTACCTGGACCGCAAATGGTCGCACCTCGCACGCGACGATGACGTTCTCCTGCGCGCGTCGCTCGGACGCGTCGACGACACCCGGCCGGGTGACTGGAGCGACGAAGAAGTCACCGACAGGGCCTGGAACGAACTGGGCGGCCTCATGGGGGTGGAGGGACAGCCGATCAGCGCCCTGGTCACTCGCTATCACAACGCCCTCCCGCAGTACCGCGTCCACCACCTGCTGCGGACCGCCGGCGTCGAGTCGGCCCTGGCCCGTCTGGGCGGTGTGGCCGTGGCGGGCGCGGCCTACCGGGGCGTCGGCATCCCCGCCTGCATCGCCAGCGGCCGCAGCGCGGCCGCCACGCTCTCGCTCTTGTGAGCGGCACTGCCGCGCCGGGGCCGCATCGCCATCCCCTCGCTCGCGGCAGGCGTCCTCCTGGCGCTCTCACTTCCCCCCTGGGGCTGGTGGCCTCTGGGTCTGGTCGGGGCCGCGTTGCTCTACTGGCGCCTGGCCGGGCTGTCGTGGCGGGCCCGGGTCTGGTCGGGCTGGCTGGCCGGGCTGGGCTGCTACGCCATCGGGCTCTTCTGGGCCCGCGCCTTCAACTGGTACGGCGCCGTCGTCCTCATCCTCGTCGAAGCGCTCTTCTTCGCGGCCGCTGCCGCGGCGACCCCGCCGCGGCGCGGACGTGCACTCGCCTTCGTGGGCGCCTGCACGCTCGCCGAAGCCGTGCGCATGACATGGCCCTTCGGCGGGCTCCCGCTCGGTGGCGTGTTCCTCGGTCAGGCCCGGGGACCGCTGGTCCAGCTCGCCCGCCTCGGCGGCCCCCTTCTCATCACGGCCGGCGTGTGGGCCGGCGGCGTGGTCGTGGCCACGGCGGGCACGGCCCTCTGGCGTTCGGTCGGCCGGCGCCGGGCCGGGCAGGCGGACCGAGCAGGCCGGGCGCCGAGCCGGGACGCCGAGACTCGTCGGCACCCTCGTCATCGCGGCGGGGATCGTCGTCGTGGCCGTGGTCGGCCTGGTCGCGCCCGACGGCGGTGCGCCGCGCCGGACCGTGCGCGTGGCGCTGGTGCAGGGTGGTGGGCAACGGGGTCTGAGCAAGGAGCAGGTCTCGCCGAGCTCCGTCCTGGCCGCGCAGCTGGCGGCCACGTTCGCCGTGGCCGACGCGCATCGCGTCGCCGGACCTCGTGCTGTGGCCCGAGGACGTCGTGGCGCTCGACCGCCCGCTGGCCGGCTCGCCCCAGGCGGCGCTCCTGAGCCGGTTGGCCCGGCAGCTCCAGACGACACTGCTGGTCGGGGTCACCGAGCCGGCGTCGACGACCTCGTTCCGCAACGAGGTCGTCGCCTGGGGGCCGAGCGGCCACATCGTCGGCGTCTTCGAGAAGGTGCACCGGGTGCCCTTCGGCGAGTACGTGCCGCTCCGCTCCTTCTTCTCACACTTCGCCGATCTCTCCGGCGTGCCGGTCGATGCCGTGCCCGGTCATGGCACGGGCCTGATGCGCACGCCCGCCGCGCCGCTGGGACTCCTGGTCTCCTTCGAGATCTTCTACGCCGGGCGCAGCCACCAGTCGGTCCGGGCCGGTGCCCAGCTGTTGGCCGTGCCCACCAACACGTCCTCGTACAGCACCTCCCAGGTACCGACGCAGGAGATCGCGGCGGCGATCGTCCAAGCCGTCGAGACCGGGCGCGACCTCGTGCAGGCCGCCCCCACCGGGTTCAGCGCGGCGGTCACCCAGCGTGGCGTCGTCGTGCAACGCAGCGCGCTCGGCCGGCGCCAGGTGCTCTTCGCCACCGTCGCCCTGCGCTCGGGCTTCACGCCCTACGACCACTGGGGCGATCTCCCCGTGCTGGTGCTCGCCGCGGCGGCGCTGGTCGCCGGGTGGGCCCGGCAACTGCGATTCGCGCTACTCGTAGTAGCCGGAATGGATGTAGACGCAGGGCACGCCCGCCGCCACGTACATGGCGTGGTTGGACGGATCGTCCTCGAAGGCCAGTCGCAGGTCGAAGCCGTAGGCCCGCAGGTCGTGCACCACCGACTGCTTGAACTCGGTCACCCGGGCGTAGTCCCCGCGCGAACGCATGACCAGCAGGTCCCAGCGGAGGCCGTAGCGCTGCAACCAGGCCAGCGTCTGGGCCTGCACGCGGTGGGGACGCCCGGTCAGCAGAATGACGGCGAGCGAAGGATCGAGCAGCTCGAGCAGGCGGGCGATCTCCTCAATCACCGGGTCGTCTCCGCAGGCCTCGAAGAAGGCGGCCCAGTCCCGCCGCCCGCGGCCGCTGTCCAAGAAGTGCTGGCGGCCGGCGGCGTCGGACAGGACCCCGTCGATGTCGAAGATGACAGCCGCCCCGCCGGGTGCGGCTCTGGCCGCGGTGGTTCCAGGTCCAGTTGATCCGATCGGCCTCTGGCCGCGTCGATGCGCCGTCGGCCTCTCGGCCTGGTTTCGGGCACGAAGGTGGAGCCTACGGCGTCGCCGACGTTCGGCGGAGGGGAATCCGCCCAATTGAGGAGGGGCCGGAGGCGTCGAAGGTGAGACGATGGACAGCGAATGGAATCCGAAGCTGAAACGGGGGTAGGAGCGGCCGGAGCCACGGCGACGGCCGATGACCGACCCGCGCCGACGCCGACCTGCACCGTCCCGGTGGCGCTCGGTCGGCGGGTGGAGGTCATCGGCGACCTCCTGCTTCCCCCCGAGCCCACCGACAGCTCGCGGGCCGCCTGCCGCGACATCGCCCAGCGCCTCGACGAGTGGCAGGGCCCCGGCATCGTGGTCGTCTGCGGAAGGTTGGTGGCACCGGGTTCCGCCGACGAGCCCGCCGTCGTCGTCGAGAAGCACGCGGGCCCTCACCGAGGCGCTCGAGAAATTCGCCGCCCGCGCCGACTCGCAGGTGATCGTCGTCCTGCAGCCCTCCGAGCGCGACCCCGCACTGGTGCAGGCCCTGGAGCGACACGGCGTCACCGTGCGCGACGGCGTCGACCTCCGCTGCGAAACGGGTGCGGGCACGCGCACGGTGCTCGTGCGCGCCGGCACCCTCCGCCCCGACAGCAATCCGCCGCTCGACGCCACGCCCTCCGATGACCGGCCCTGGTTGGCCGGCATGGAACGTCTGGACGATCCGAGGCTGGCGCGTCGGTTCGTGACCTCGCGCGTGCTCTACCGCCGCCTGCGCCGCTACCTCTGGGCCCCGCCGCTGGCGCTGGCCGTGATCGCGCTGCTGCTGCGCGTCGAGTTCGTCGTCGACAGCCTCGGCCGCGTCTTCCGCACGCCACGCCAGCAGACCGCGCTCCAGCGCGCCTACGACGCCACCTGGCTCTCGCGCTTCATCGTGACGATCGTGATCGCCGTCGCCCTCCTCGCCGTCCTCGCCCTCGTGGTCGCCCTCACGTCGCGCGGCATCTGGCGGGCGCTCGGGGGCGAAGGGCTCCCCGCCCCCTGGGCCGGCGGCCCGTCGGGCACCCGTCCCATCGCGCACGAACAACTCGAGCTGGACGGGACGGACGCCCTCGACGCCACCCGGGCCGCCGTGGAGTCAGGGGTCTCGGGCGTCATCGTCGGCGGCGCCCTCGTCCCGGAGCTGACCCACCTCGATACGGGCTTCTTCGCCTGCCCCGGCGCCACCTCCGAGGTCGTCCAGGAGCACCGGGGCCGCCTCGGGCTCCCGCCGACGTTCCTGCACCACCGCCAGGAGTCCACTCTGGAGATTGAGACAGGGGCGGAGCTGCACGTCCGCCTGCTGCTGGCCGAGGCCGACCTGCCGCTGGCCACCATGGGCGAGCGGCTCGTCACCGCCGACACGGTCGTGAAGGGCCGGTCCAAGGCCGCCGACGTCCACGCCGAGCTGGCGGCGAGCTGGCCGGGCGGTGCGTCGTGGCCACCCGCGCCCGAGGTGGCGGCGGACCACATCCGGGTGCGCCGCATCCGCCGTCTCGCCGCCGTCCTGCTGTTCGTGGCCGGCGCGATCGACCTGCTGTCGTCGGTCACGACTCCCCTGCGCGAGCACCTGCACCTCATTGCGCAGTACCTGCCCGTCGCCGTGGTGCAGGCCGCCGGCGCGCTCACCGCGATCGCCGGCATCGGCATGATCATGCTCTCGCGTGGCGTCCTGCGCGGTCAGCGCCGCTCCTGGCTGGTGGCGGTGCTGCTGCTCATGGCCTCGCTCGCCCTCCACCTGTTGCACGCCGCCGACATCATCACGCTCGTCGTGTGCGCCGGTGTCCTCACGCTGCTGATCGTGGAGCGGGAGCGCTTCCGGGCGCAGGCCGAACGCGGCACGGTCGTCACCGCTTTCGTCATCCTCGCCGTGGGCGGGGTCATTGCGGCCCTGGGCGGCCTCGTGGCCGTCGAGGTCGCCGGCCACGTCCACCATCACCCCTTGCCGGGATGGCCCGACGTGCTCCTCGGCTCCGCCGAGCGCCTGGTCGGCGTGAATTGGGTCGCCTTCCCGCCCACGATCGACCGCTACGCCTCCGTCAGCCTGCTGGCCATGGGCCTCAGCCTCATTGTGGTGGCGCTGTATCTGCTGACCCGGCCGGTCGTCGACCGCCGTCTCTCGTCGGGCCGCGCCGCCATCGGCCGGCGCGCCGCCGAAATCCGTGCCCGCGACATTGTGCGGCGCCACGGCACCGGCACGCTCGACTACTTCGCGCTGCGCGACGACAAGCAGTGGTTCTTCCACCGCGACTCGCTCGTCGCCTACGGCGTCTTCGGTGGCGTCTGCCTGGTCTCGCCCGACCCCATCGGGCCGTTCTCCGAACGGGCCCACGTCTGGGACTCGTTCCGCCACTACGTCGACCGCAACGGCTGGGGCCTCGGCGTCATGGGGGCCGGCGAGGAGTGGCTGCCGACCTACCAGGCGTCGGGCATGCGCTTCCTCTACATCGGGGACGAGGCCGTGGTCGACCCCAGGGAGTTCTCGCTCCAGGGCGGGAAGATGAAGGGGCTCCGTCAGGCCGTCAACCGGGTGGCCCGCTACGGCTACACGGTCCGCTTCCTCGATCCGGCCCGCCTGCAGCCGGAGGACGCCGCCCGCATGGCCGAGCTGATGGCCAAGAGCCGCCGCGGCGAACAGGAGCGCGGCTTCTCCATGATGCTGGGCCGCCTGTTCGACCGGCGGGACACCGGGCTCCTCCTCACGCTCGTGGAGGGCCCCGACGGCGCGCCGGTCGCCATGTGCCAGTTCGTCCCCTCGCCGGCCATCGACGGCTACTCGCTCGACCTCATGCGCCGCGACCCGGGCGAGCATCCGAACGGATTGCTCGACTTCGCCCTCTGCTCGACCATCGACCATCTCAAGGAGATGGGCATGAAGGGTCTCAGCCTCAACTTCGCCGCCTTCCGGTCGGTGCTCGAGGGCGACAACGGTGACGGCGTCACCCAGCGGGTGGAGCGCTGGGCCCTGCGCCGGCTGTCCGGCGTCCTCCAGATCGAGACGCTGTGGCGCTTCAACGCCAAGTACGAGCCCAGGTGGCTGCCCCGCTACATCGTGTTCGACTCGGCCGAGCAATTCGTGCCGGTCGTCGTGCAGATCATGCGGGCCGAGTCCCTGACCGAAGTGCCGGTGCTCGGCCGACTGCTCACCACCGGGGTCGCCAAGCGGTCGGGTCCGGCCGTGCCCGAAGAGGTCCTCGCCGCGCAGCAGCATCTTGGCGACGGCGACGGCGATGGCGACGGCGACGGCGACGGCAGCGCCGGCACGGCGCCCCGTCGCGACGGAGACCCCGACCGCCGTCCCGCGGCCATGAGCGAGTCGCTCTGCCCCCGCTGCGGGCATCCGGGCGTCCACCACAGCCGGGGCGACAACGGGCCCTGCGACGACTGCGACCGCTGCTGGGCCGACCAGCAACGACGCGAGCGACCACCACACCACGTCGCATCCGGAGGTGCGCCATGACACTCACCATGACGGTGGCGGAACGGGAGGCCTTCCTCGCCGGGCTGCACGTCGGCGTCATCAGCGTGGACGACCCCGGACGGGGCCCTCTCAGCGTCCCCGTCTGGTACGCCTACGAGCCCGGCGGGATGGTCAACGTCGTGACCGGGAGCCAGAGCGTGAAGGCGCAGCGCCTGCGCGCCGCGGGGCGGTTCTCCCTCTGCGTGCAGACCGAGGCCAGCCCCTACCGCTACGTCAGCGTGGAGGGACCGATCACGGCCGTGGACGAGACGGTCACCACCGACGAGCGGCGTGCGCTGGCCCGGCGCTACCTCGGGGCCGAAGCCGGCGACCTCTACATCGCGGCCACGGCCGAACAGGCGGCCAGCAGCGTGGCCTTTCGCATGACGCCGGAGCACTGGCGCACCTCCGACTACGGCAAGGGCAACTGATTGCAGTAGCGATGAAGGTTGTCAGAGGGTTGGGTTGATTGGTTCGAACGGCCCTACTCGGCGACGGGCACGGGAGCCACAATTGCGGTTGCGGGCGGGGGTGGCGAGGTTTGTCTGGGAGTCGCCCCCGCCCTCTACGCGCTCAGTCGCACAGAATGAGCAGGCACAACGTCGTGGTGGTGACGGGCGGTGACGTCGTGGTGGTCGTCGGCGGTGGCGCCACCGCGGCCGTGGTCGTGGTTGTCGTCGTGGCGGGTGCCGTCGGGCGCGGCGCCGTCGGTGCCCGGCGACGGCGTCGGCGGCGCGTGCCGCCGTAGGAGCGCGCACCTGGTAGGTCGACGCCGCCAGATCGGTGACGGGCCCCGTCTCGGCGATCGGCGCCGGCGGCGCGCTCGTGGTCGTCGTGGACGGAGCCGGCGTCGTGGTCTCCGATCTGAGCGGGATGGTCACCGGGCTCCGGCCGGCCTGGCCCTGCGCAGCGGGCCGGGGCCGGGCTCCGCCGGGGCCGAACAACAGGAGCCCCGCCAGGAGCAGGCCGACGACGCCCAGCCCGGCCAGCATGCCTCGGCGGTGTGAGCGCGGCGGGACCGGCTCGTCGTCATGCGCCCGCAGGCGGTCCGGCCGGGTCGGACGCCGACTCAACCCCGTCGGCGTTCATGTCGATCCATTCCAAGGTCCCGCCATGGCTGAGAAAACGGAGGCGGGCGGACCGGCTTGCGGTGGCCCGAAGGGCGCGTGCGCCCGACCTGGGCAAAGATGGCCACGGGTGGAGAGGTCGAAGGGAGGACCGCCATGAGCAATGGGCATTACGGGAGCACCACCGTGGCGGCCAAGCACGACCTGGCGGCGACCGCCGACGAGCGCCGGGAGATCGGGCGCCAGGCGCGGATCCTGGCGCCCCGGGTCGACCTGGGCGATTGGGACGAACGCTCCCGCGGCCACGATCCCGTCGACACCCTCCTGGCCCAGAACCACATCCGGCTCCCCGAGCTCGCCGGGCTGCGGCACCAGCGCATGACGATTTCGCCGTGGAACTTCTACCGCGGCGCCGCCGCCATCATGGCGGCCGATCTGGCCTCGCGGCCGCACAGCCGCATCGAGGTGCAGCTCTGCGGTGATGCCCACGTCCTGAACTTCGGGCTGTGGGCCACCCCCGAGCGCAACCTCAACTTCGACCTGCGCGACTTCGACGAGACGTTGCCCGGGCCCTTCGAGTGGGACGTGGCCCGCCTCGCCGCCAGCCTGGTCGTCGCGGCGCGGGAGAACGGGGTGAAGCAGAGCAAGGCGGACGCCGCGGTGACGGCCTGCGTCGACGCCTACCGGAACCGCATGCGGTACTACTCCACCCTGCCGCTGCTCGACATCTGGTACGAGGGCACGCGCTTCGACCAGTTCATCGACTCCTTCGAGCCGGCCGACCGCGGCCAGGTGAAGGTGCAGTTCGAGAAGAACAAGGACACCCGCACCAGCCGCGGCGCCTTCCAGAAGCTGACCACCGAGCGGCGCGGGCGGGCGCGCATCACGCCGCAGCCGCCGCTGCGGGTGACGCTCGACGACGACGAGCAGGGCGACATCGTCGAAGGCCTGCTCGAGGAATACCGGCTCACGCTCCAGGAGGACCGCCGGCGCCTGTTCGACCGCTTCACCCCGGTGGACGTCGTCCGCCAGGTCGTGGGCGTCGGCAGCGTCGGCATGGTCGTCTACCTGGTCCTGCTGGAGGGGAGCGCGACGGGTGACCCGCTCTTCCTGCAGTGCAAGCAGGCCGGCCCCTCGGTCTACGAGTCGTACACCTACGCCAGCGGCCACGACAACCACGGGGCCCGCGTCATCGCCGGCAAGCGGATGGTGCAGAGCGCGACGGACATCTTCGTCGGGTGGGGATCGATGGGCGGGCGTGACTTCTACGTCCGCCAGTTCCGCGACATGAAGCTCATCCCGACCACCGACCTCATCGCTCCGGTCCTGGTGGAGTTCGCCATCGCCTGCGGCAACACGCTGGCCCGGGCGCACGCCCGTTCCGGCGACCCCGAGACCATCGACGCCTACATCGGGAAGGGCGACGCCTTCACCAAGGCCATGCGCCGGTTCGCCCGCCGCTACGCCGACCAGAACGAGCGGGACCACGCGGCACTGATCGCCGCCATCCGCAAGGGCAAGGCCGAGACCGTCCTCGACTGAACCCGGCTCGATCGCCTGAGCCCGGCGCTGGCCCCCTAGTGGGGCAGGAACAACAGGGTGGCCTGGTGGGCGAAGTCGATGAGCGGCTGCGGCCACACGCCGAAGAGCACCGTCACCCCCGTGCAGAGCCCGATGGCCAGGGCGCTGAGCGCCGGGACCGGGACCGTGTGTCCTCCGCAGCGCGCCGCGCCTTCGTCGTCCAGCAGGATCTGCTCGTTGAGCGTCGTCACGGTGCCGGCGGCCGCGGCCGGGGTGGCCCAGGCCAGCCCGCCTGCTGCGGCGTTGCCGTCGGCCGCTGTCGCCGGTGCTGCTGTCCGCCGCCGGTGCGGCCGGTGCGGCCGCCGTGATGAGGCTGCCCCCGGTCATGCCGCCGCCGGCGCCCAGCTCGGCCGAGCCGCCTGTGCCGCCTTCGGTCTCGCCGAGACCGCCGCCGGCGTACATGAGGACGGCGACCCGCAGGTAGAAGTAGGCCGCCACGGCGGCGCTCACCATGGCGATGACCGCCAGTGGCACCTCGCCCGCACCGACCGCGGCGAAGACCACCTGCAGCTTGGCCCACAACCCGGTGGTGAACGGCGCTCCCGCCTGGGCCAGCAGCAGCACGGCGAACGCCAGCGCCAGCACGGGTTGGCGGCCGGCCAGACCCCGGTAGCGGGACAGGTCGTGGTCGGTGTCGGCCTCGCGCCCGAGCACCGTCACGATGGCGAAGCTGCCCACGGTCATGAACATGTAGGCGAAGAGGTAGTAGAGCGAGGCGCTGGCGCCACGGGCCGTGCCGGCCGCCACCCCCAGCAGAATGAAGCCGGCGTGGTTGATCGACGAGTAGGCCAGCATCCGCTTCACGTCGCGCTGGCGCAGGGCCACGAAGGCGCCGAGGACCAGCGACAGCACGGCCAAGCCGTAGACGATCGGGCGCCAGTCGGTCTCGACGACCCCGAAGGAGGAGAAGAGGACGCGCAGCATGGCGGCGAAGGCGCCGGCTTTGGCCACGGCCGCCATGAAGCCCGTGACCGGCGACGGGGCGCCCTGGTAGACGTCGGGCGTCCACATGTGGAACGGCACCGCCGCCACCTTGAAGGCGAAGCCGACGATCATGAGGGCGAGGCCGGCCAGCAGCAGGCCGTTGGTCAGGACGACGTTCTTGGACAGGAAGTCCGAAATCTGGGTCAGGTTGGTCGACCCGGTGGCGCCGTAGGTCAGCGCAATGCCGTAGATGAAGATGGCCGACGAGAAGCCGCCGAGGATGAAGTACTTGAGGGCGGCCTCTCCCGAGGTGCCGCGCTTGTAGTTGAAGGCGGTCAGCACGTACAGGGCGATGGAGAGGATCTCGAGGCCCAGGAAGATGATGATCAGGTCGTTGCCCATGGCCATCAACATGGCGCCGGAGGCCGACACCATGGCCAGCACGTGGAACTCGGCGCCCTCCATGCCCTCCCGGCGCAGGTAGCCGTCGGCCACCAGCGCGCTGAGCAGCATGGCGATGGCGACCAGCATGACGATGAAGACGCTGAAGCCGTCCATGACGACGGCCTGCTTCACATAGGTATGGGCGCCGTGCTGCTGCACGTCGGCCCACTGCCACAACGCGATGCCCAGCGCACCCCCCGAAATGACGACGGTGGCGATGGTGCCCACGCGCACCCGGAGCGGCTTGGACACCAGCGACGCCAGGCCGAGGAGCAGGACGGCGCCGCCGATCATGATGATGGGCGGCAGGATGGCCAGCCACCGGATGGGCGGCACCGCGATGGAGTTCGACGCCGCGTGGGCGGCGGCCGCGTGCTTGGCGGTGGCGTGGCGGCGAGCAGGGACGCGATCACTTGGTTCCCTCCACGCCCCGGACGGCCACCGGCGGCTCGGCGTGGCCGGTCGAGGACTCGACGTGGGCGATGAGCTGGTTGACCGACGGGTTGATGCGGTCGAGCACCGGCTTGGGGTAGACGCCCAGGAACACGATGAGGATGATGAGCGGCGCCATGACCAGGCGCTCGATCAGGACCAGGTCACGCGTCTTCTCGTCGGCCTCCCGCGGCTCGCCGTGGAAGACCTGCTGGTAGGCCCAGAGCAGGTAGATGGCGGCCACGATCACGCCCAGCATGGCGACCACGGCCCACCAGCGGTGCGTGATGAACGTGCCCGAGAGGACCAGGAACTCGCCGACGAACTCGTTCAGGCCCGGCACACCGATGGAGGCCAGCATGACCACCGTGAACACGGCCGCCATCACCGGTGCCGCCTTCTGCAGGCCGCGCAGCTCGCTGGTCTGCCAGGTGGCCCGGCGCTGGTAGATGAAGCCGATGAGGATGAAGAGCGCCGCCACAATGATCCCGTGGTTGAGCATCAGCAGCACCGCGCCGGACAGGCCCTGGGTGCTCAACGAGAAGGTGCCGAGCGCAATGAACCCGATGCCGGCCAGGGACGAGTAGGTGACCAGCCGCTTCATGTCGCGCTGGGCGCAGGCGACGATGGCGCCGTAGACGATGCCGATGACGGCCAGCGTCAGGAAGAGCGGCGCCAGGGTGCGGGTGGCGTGGGGGAACAGGCTGAGGTCGAAGCGGATGATGCCGTAGGTGCCCAGCTTGGCCAGGATGCCCGAGAGCAGGACCGAGCCCTCCTCCGGCGCCTCGGTGTAGGCGTCGGGCGACCAGGTGTGCAGCGGGAAGAGAGGCGCCTTCACCGCGAAGGCCGCCGTGAAGGCGAGGAAGAGCAGGATCTCCGTCGACGAGGACAGGTGGGTCTGCATCAACGGCCCGAGCTCGAAGGTCAGGTAGTGGTACTGCGACTCGTGGATGAAGGCGAGCGCCAGGATCCCGACCAGCAGGAAGGCCGAGCCGAGGAAGGTGTAGAGGAAGAACTTGATGGCCGCATAGGCGCGTCGCTGGTGGCCCCAGCCGGCGATGATGAAGTAGGCCGGCACCAGGGTCAGCTCGAACATGAAGAAGAAGACGATGAGGTCGAGCGACAGGAAGCTCCCCATCACCGCCGCCTCCAGCAGGAGGATCCAGGCGAAGTAGGCCCGGGGGTTCTCGCGGTTGCGCCCGAGGATGATGGTGAGCGGGAACAGCAGCGCGGTGAGCAGCACCAGGAAGATGGAGATGCCGTCGACCCCGAGGTACCAGTGCACCCCGAGGCTGGTGCCGGTGTAGTCGTGGTTCGAGACCAGCTGGAAGCCGCCGTCGTGCACCTTCATGGCGATGAGGGAGATCACGGCGATGACGGCGGTGGCCAGCGAGACGATCAGCGCCAGCGCGTAGACGACTTCCTTGTGCAGCGAGCGGTCGAGGCTGAGCAGGCCGAGGGCGACGGCCCCGATGGCCGGCAGCACAATGAGCAGCGTCAGGAACGGAACGGAGTGTCCCATCAGCCCCACCAGACCCGGCTCAGCATGAAGGCGATGATGAGAGCCATGCCGATGGCGATCCCGAGCGCGTAGTTGCGGGCGTAGCCCGTCTGCAGCTTGCGGGCCGCGTTGCCGGTGGCCTTGGCCAGCTGGGCGGTGCCGTTGACGGCGCCGTCGATGATGCGGACGTCGATGACCCAGGCGCAGAACGTGGCCAGCCGCTGGGCCGGGCGGCCGATGATGGTGTCGTAGAAGTCGTCCCAGTACCAGACCCGCTGCAGGAAGGCCGGCTCGAGCTTCGGCTGGTAGACCACCTCGCCGCGCCACAGCCACCAGCCGATGATCACGCCGATGACCGCCGCCGCGATGTCGGCCAGCGCCAGCGCCCACTCGGCGCCGCCGCCCAGGTGGTCGTTGTAGAGCGTGCCGGCGAAGACGGGGGCCAGGAAGCTCGAGAGGTTGTCGGTGTGGACCCAGGGCAGGTCGAGCGCGCCGGCGAAGAAGGCGAAGAAGGCGAGGACCACGAGCGGGAGCCGCATGACCCAGGGCGACTCGTGCGGGCTCGTGCAGCACCGGCTCCCCGTGCGGGCCCTCCTTCTTGAAGCGCTCCTCCTTGCCCCCGAAGGCCAGGGTCTCCAGCCGGCTCATGTAGTACGCCGTCAGGACGGCGGTCAGGAGGCCGAGGACCCACAGCGGCTTGAAGTGGGCGAAGGTGTTGTCGAGCACGTCGCCCTTGGCCCAGAAGCCCGACAGCGGCGGAATGCCGGCGATGGCCAGGAAGCCGATGGTGAAGGTGACCGTGGTCCACTTCATGTAGCGGCGCAGCGCGCCCATCCGTTTGAGGTCCTGCTCGTCCTCCAACCCGTGGATCACCGAGCCGGCGCCCAGGAAGAGCAGGCCCTTGAAGAAGGCGTGCGCCACCATGAGGAAGACGGCGGCGATGTAGGCGCCCGTGCCGACCGCCAGGATCATGTAGCCGATCTGCGAGACGGTCGAGAAGGCCAGGACCTTCTTGATGTCCTGCTGCGCGCAGGCGATGGTGGCCGCCACGAAGGCGGTCACGGCCCCGATGACGGCGATGATCTCGGACCCCGTGGCCGTGACGTGCAGCAGGGGGTTCATCCGGCACAGCAGATAGACCCCCGCCGTGACCATGGTGGCGGCGTGAATGAGGGCGGAGACCGGCGTCGGGCCCTCCATGGCGTCGGGCAGCCAGTTGAAGAGCGGGATCTGGGCCGACTTGCCGGCGGCGGCCAGGAACAGGAGGAGCACCGCGGCCAGGCCGACACCGCCGTCGAGGTGGCTGATCTGGCCGAAGATGCCCCCGCCCGGGCCGCTCTCGTACTGGAGCGTCCCGGTCCGCTCGAAAATCAGGAAGATGGCGAGCAGGAAGCCGACATCACCGATGCGGTTGTAGATGAAGGCCTTCTTGCCGGCCGAGGCGGCGGACTCCTTCTGGAACCAGAAGGACACCAGCCAGTAGGAGCAGACGCCCACGCCTTCCCAGCCCACGAAGGTGAGCAGCAGGTTGTCCGCCAGCACCAGCAGCAGCATGGAGAAGACGAACAGGTTCAGGTAGATGAAGAACTTGGTGTAGTCGCGGTCGTCCTTCATGTACCCGATGGAGTACAGGTGGATGAACGCGCTCACGAAGGTGATGAACATGCACATCGTGATCGACAGCGGGTCCACCAGCGTGCCCACGGGGACCGTCAGCCCGCCCACCTGGAACCAGGTGAAGAAGTTGTCCACCACCACCCGGCCGTTGTCGGGCAGGCCGAGCAGCCCGGCCAGGACGAAGCACGCCACCACGAAGGCGCCGCCGATGGCGACGGTTCCCACCACGCCGGCAACCGGGTCGCCGAGGCGGCGACCGAAGGTCACGAGGACCAAAAAGCCCGCGAGGGGCAGCAGCAACATGAGGTACGCGAGATGGACCACGGGTCAGCCCTTCAACGAGTCCAGGTCGTCCGCCACGGTCGTCTCGCGCCGGCGGAAGTTGGTCACCACGATGCCCAGACCCACCACGACCTCGGCCGCGGCCACCACCAGCACGAAGAAGACGATGGCCTGCCCGCCGATGTCGTTGAGCATGCGGGCGAAGGTGACGAAGGTCAGGTTGGCGGCGTTGAGCATGAGCTCAATGCACATGAACATGATGAGGACGTTGCGCCGCACCAGCAGGCCGATGGCGCCGATGGTGAAGACGATGGCGGCCAGCCCGATGTACCAGGCTCCGGAGAGGCTCATGCCGGCAGCTCGCTGTCGGCTGTCGCTCGTCGGTCGGCGCTGTCGCGGTGTCGCTCTGCGGTCGGCGTGGACCGTGGGCGGCCGGCGGGCCAGCACGACGGCGCCGACGACGGCAATGACGAGGAGCGCCGCCGTGGCCTCGAAGGCGAAGAGGTAGGTCGTGAAGAGCTGCTTGCCGAGCTGGGCCGGCTCCCCCGCCGGCGAGTTCAGGCCGGCGACGTGGCCCTGGATCGGCCCCACCACCTGCTTGGCGCCCGTGACCCAGTGCGCGGTGGCCACCATGGCCAGGACGCCGCCGAGGGTGATGACGGAGGCGATGACGGCGAGGGGGCGCTGGCCGGCCAGCGGCTCGACCGAAATGTCCTCCGAGCGGTCGACGCCCAGGAACATGATCACGAACAGGAACAGGACGACGATGGCCCCGGCGTAGACGATGATCTGCACGGCGGCGAGGAAGTCGGCCTCCTGCTCAATGAAGAGCACCGCCACGCCGAAGAGCGTCAGGACCAGGCTGAGGGCGGCGTGCACCGGGTTGCGCGAGGTGACGACACCGATGGCGCCGACCAGGATCACCGCCGCGGAGGCGGCGAAGACCAGGATGTCGGGCCAGGTGGCGCGCGTGGCAGCCAGCAGGGGCACGGCGTGGAGCATGGGTCAGTCGCTCCCCTCGGCGGCCGCTGGCGACGGCGCCGGTGATCGCCTCTTCGGCCTTGGCGGCTTCGACCTTCGCCTGGCCGGCCTTGGTCTCCGCCTTCTCGGCCTTGGCCTCCGCCTTGGCCGCCTTGCGCGTGGCCCGCATCTCCTTCATCCGGGCCCGCGTGGCGTCCATCTTCTTGCGGTTGGCGGCCGCCCCTTCCTTGGCCCGCCAGACGCGGCCCTGCATGCCGCGGTGGGCCAGGGGGATGTCCTCGTCGAGCAGGTGGGACTCGAGCACCTCGCGCAGCGGCTTGGACCCGGTGGCCTCGTCGTCGCGGTGCGTCGACTGGCCGCCCTCGGGGGCGCGCACGCCGTACCCGAGCTCGCCCTCCCACTGGACCTCGCCCTCGTAGGCGGCGTTGCCGGAGGGGGCCGTGGCACGCATCCAGCCGGACGTCATTTTGTCGTCGCCCTCGCGCCAGTCCTCCCACGGCAGCTTCTTGGGCGTGCCGTCGTCGTTCACCACGAGCTCTTCCTTGGTGTAGATGGCGTCGGAGCGGTTGGTGAAGGAGAACTCGAACAGCTTGGACTCGGTGATGGCCTCGGTCGGGCAGGCCTCGACGCACATGTCGCAGTGGATGCAGCGCAGGTAGTTGATCTCGTAGACGTAGCCGTAGCGCTCGCCCGGCGACACCGGGTGGTCCGGCGGGTTGTCGAGGCCGCGCACGTAAATGCAGTCGGCCGGGCACACGCCGGCGCACAGCTCGCAGCCGATGCACTTCTCCATGCCGTCCTCGTAGCGGTTCAGGACATGGCGACCGTGCTGGCGCGGCTGCTTCGGCTTCTTCTCGTCGGGGTACTTGGTCGTCACCCGCGGCCGCGTGCAGGTGCTGGAAGGTCAGCTTGAAGCCGCCCAGGAAGGACAGCTGGTCCTTGATTTCGTCGCCGACGCCCATCAGGCCTTCCCTCCCGATACCGGGTCAGGGACCGTCGACAGCCGGGGCGCCCGCGTCACCCGGCTCCCGATCACCGGAATGATGATGTCGTCGTCGCTGCGCCCGTTCCCGAGCTTGTTGGCCCGGATGAGGAGGAACGAGGCCAGGATCACGACGGGCAGCAGCCACAGCATGGCCCAGCCCCAGGCGATGACGCCGGCCACCAGCAGCAGCCAGCCCAGGGTCATCGGGATGAGGCGCTTCCAGCCGAGATCCATCAGCTGGTCGTAGCGGAGGCGGGGCAGGGCGGCGCGGAACCACACGTAAATGAAGCAGAAGGCCACCGTCTTCAAGAGGAAGTAGATGATCGGCATGTAGATGGTCGCGCCGGGAATGTGGAAGATGTAGCCGTTGGGGCCGCCGAAGAACAGGGTGACCACAATGGCCGACATGGTGATGGTGTTCATGAACTCGGCCAGGAAGAACAGGCCGAAGCGGATGGACGAGTACTCGGTGTGGAAGCCGCCCACCAGCTCCTGTTCGGCCTCGGTCAGGTCGAAGGGCGGCCGGGTCAGCTCGGCCGTGATGGCGATCATGAAGAAGATGAAGGGCAGGAAGCCGAGCCGGATGAGGTTCCAGTTCCAGAACCCGTTCGCCTGCGAGGCCACGATGGCCCGGGTCGACAGCGAGCCCGTCACCAGGACCACCATCACGGTGGTCATGCCGAGCGCGGCCTCGTAGGAGATCACCTGGGCCGACGCCCGCACCGAACCGAGCAGCGGGTACTTCGACCCCGAGGACCAGCCGGCCAGCATGACGCCGTAGACCGCGATGCCCGACATGGCCAGCACGAGCAGGATCCCCATGGGCGGGTCGGCCACCTGCAGCTCGAAGGTGTGACTCCCGATGGTGATGACGCCGCCCACGGGGACGACGGTGAAGATCAGCACGGCCGGGATCACCGACAGGTACGGCGCCAGCTTGAAGACGAAGGAGTCGGCCCGGTCGGGCAGCAGGTCCTCCTTGAAGACGAGCTTGGTGCCGTCGGCCAGCGTCTGCAGCAGGCCCCACGGCCCGGCGCGGTTGGGACCGACGCGGCTCTGCATGTCCGAGATGACCTTGCGCTCGAACCAGATCATCAGCGCCGTGGCCACGAGCAGCGCCACGAAGGCGACCAGGCACTTGATGATCAGGATCAGCCAGACCTCCCAGTTGAGGCCGAAGTAGAACAGCGGGTCGCCGTTGCCGCTGTCCGCGCTGTGCGTCAGCAGCGGCGCCGAGATTGGAGAGGAGGGCGGCGGCGGCGATCACACCGACTCCAGTCGCACGTCGGTCACCAGCTGGCGGCTGTCGATGAGCGTGGCCACCGCATTGGGCGGCGCGCTCTCGCCACCGGGAACGTTGAAGTCGATGGCGACGACGCCCCGGGCCACGCCCTCGTCGGACTCGGCGGCCAGGATCAGCTCGCCCCGCGCCGAGCGCACCTTGACGCGGTCCCCCGTCTTGGCGCCGAGGCGGTCGAGGTCGTAGGGATTGGCCCGCGCCACCAAGCGTGGGCACGAGCGGCGTGAGCGACGGCGAGCCGGTCACCGAGCTGCCGGCGTCGTAGAGGCGGCGGCCCGACGTCAGCCGCAGGCTGTAGCTGTCGGCCTTGGGGATCTGGAGCGGCTCGGCCCCGCCGGTACCGGTCCCGGAGAGCAGGGGCGGTGGGCTGCCCAGTTCGGCCACGGACTCGGAGGCGGGATTGCTGGTGCCGGTGCCGACGCGTGGCGGCGCGCCCTGGCGCTCGACCGACTCGACACCGGGAAGCGCCATGGGGTCGATCGGGCTGACGTCGTCGCGGTGGTCCTCGTTGCCGGTGAGCGGCACCAGAATCCCGTCGTGCGCCACGTCGGAGTGCAGCACCTGCTGGGTCAGCCCGGCGTAGGCCGGCGCCGTCCGCGTCAGCTCGTCCGAGAGGTCGTTGTCGCTGGCCAGGCCGAGGTCGGAGCCGAGCGCGGCCGCGAGCTCGGCGGCGATCATCCAGTCGGGCCAGGCGAAGCCGGGCGCCGACAGCTTGGGGCCGAGCCGGCTGACCCGCCCCTCGATGTTGGTGGTCGTGCCGGCGCGCTCGTGCGTCACCGCGCAGGGCAGCACGACGTCGGCGTGTGCGTCGACCGACTCGGAGGGATGACCGGTGACAGCCACCACGAAGTGCCCGGCTCCGAGCGCCTTGGCCGCCACGGCACGGTCGGGGAAGTCGTCGAGCGGGTCGGCGCCGAGCAGCACCAGCGCACGCACCGCGGTGCCGGCAGCGGCAGTGCCGCCGTCGGCCTCGCCCGCCATGGAGGCGAGGATGTCGGCCGTCGACAGGCCGGTGCTCGCCGGCACCGAGCCCCAGGCGGTCGTGAAGCGCTGGCGGCCCGCATCGAGGCTGATCCGGCCCGGCAGCAGCCCGGGCGCCAGGCCCATGTCGAGGGCGCCGAAGACGTTGCCGCGCCGCAGCGCCGGCAGGAACTTGGCCTTCGGGAGGGCGGCGGCCAGGACGCGCACCGCTTCGGCCGCGACCTCCCCGGACTCGGCGTAGGACGGCCGGCCGGCCACGATCACGACACCCTCACCGTCGGGGTGCGCGGCCAGCAGGCCGCGTGCGGTCTCGAGCTGGTCCGTCGTCACCGCCGCCCCCTCGGGGTGCGTCCCCAAGGTGGTCGTCGCCGCGCTGTCGCCGGTCAGCGCGCGGGCGAGCAGCGGCGCATCGCCCGGGCGGAGGCGCAACGACGTGGTGGCCAGCGCGGTCAGCGCGGTCGGCGTCGAGGCGACCTCGATCAGTTGCGTCCCGCCGCCGACCACGGCCTCGCGCAGGCGCAGGAAGAGGACCGGGAGCTCCTCGCGCAGGTCGCCGGCCAGGGTCACCAGCACCGGCGCGGCGCAGGCCTCGTCGATGGTGGCGCGGGGCAGGCCGAGCACGAGCTCGGCGGGGAGGCCGTCGCCCACCTGGGCGTCGACCGAGTCGGTGCCGATGACGCCCTTGGCCAGCTTGGCCCAGGCGTAGGCGGCTTCGTTGGTCAGCCGGGCGCCGCCGATCAGCGCCACCGCGCCGGCGCCACCGGCGCTCTTGGCCGCGGCGAGACCGGCCGCGGCGGCGGCCAGGGCCTCGCCCCAGCTGACGGCCACCAGCTCGCCTTCCTTGCGGATACGCGGCTCGACCAGGCGGCCGTGCTCGAAGCGGCCCGTCTCGCGTGCCTCGCCGAGGAACTGGCCCCGGCTCGCTCCGAGGCTGACGACCTGCGATGCGGTGGCCGGCACGACGTCGACGGCCTCGTCGGCCACCTCGGTCGGCTGCTCCGGGCCGTTGTCGACCTCGTCGCCGTTGACCGACTCGAAGGAGAAGCGGCCCTTGTCGCAGAGCCATCCGTGGTTGACCGGCTCCGAGTCGATGCCGAGCAGCCGGGTCAGGCGGTTCTGCGACGACTGCACGGCGACCCGGCAGCCGACGGAGCAGGCGGTGCAGGTGGACTCGACCTGATCGAGGTCCCAGGGGCGGGCGGTGAAGCGGTAGGGCGTCGCGGTGAGCGCACCCACGGGGCAGATCTGCACCGTGTTGCCGCTGAAGTACGAGGAGAAGGGCTCGGTGGGGAAGGTCGAGACCTCGACGCGGTCGCCCCGTCCGGCGAAGTCGATCTGCGCCTCGCCCGCCACGTCGGAGGCGAAACGGGTGCAGCGGGCGCACTGAATGCAGCGCTCGCGGTCGAGCAGGACCAGGTCCGAAATGGCGATGGGCTTCTCGAAGTGCCGCTTCTCCTCGATGAAGCGCGTCTCGCCCGGGCCGTAGGCCAGCGTCTGGTCCTGCAGCGGGCACTCGCCGCCCTTGTCGCAGACCGGGCAGTCGAGCGGGTGGTTGGCCAGCAGGAACTCGAGCACGCCGTCCTGGGCCTTCTTGACCTTCTCCGACGTCGTGTCGACGACCATGCCCTCGCCCGCCTCGATGAAGCAGGCCGGCTGCAGCGTGGCGCCGCGCGGGCCCTCCACCTCGACCAGGCACATGCGGCACATGCCCACCGGCTCCATGCGCGGGTGGTAGCAGAAGCGCGGGATGTAGGTCCCGGCCCGCTCGGCCGCGGCAATCAGCAGCTCGCCCTTCTTGGCGCTGACCTCGCGGCCGTCCAGCGTGAAGGTGTGCGTCCCGTCGTCCTTGCCGCCCGATGCCAGGGCGTCGGTGGGCTTGTCGGTCTTGGCCGTGTCAGTCAAAGGGACAACCCCCTTCCTTCACGTGCACCAGGAACTCGTCGCGGAACATGCGGATGCCCGACGCGATGGACGACGGGATCGACGGACCGAGGACGCAGATGGTGGTCTGCTGCGGCGGCCAGGCCACGCCGGGAGAGATGTTGTCGCACAGGTCCATGAGGAGGTCCAGATCTTCCTCGCGCCCGTCGCCATTCTCAATTCGGTACATGATGCGCTCCAGCCAGCCCGACCCCTCGCGGCACGGCGTGCACTGGCCGCACGACTCGCGGGAGAAGAACTTGGTGATGCGCCAGGCGGCGCGCACCATGCAGGTGGCCGAGTCCATGACGACGACGGAGCCCGAGCCGAGCATGGAGCCGGCGTTGCCCACCTCGTCCTGGCCGAGCGGCAGGTCGATCTGGTCCGGGCCGAACCACGGGGCCGACACGCCGCCGGGGATGAAGGCCTTGAGCGTGTTGGAGCCGCGGATGCCACCGCCCAGGACGGGGGCGTAGATCAGGTCGCGGAACGTCGTCTTGACCATCTCGAGCTCGTAGTTGCCCGGGTTGCGCACGTGGCCGGCCAGCGCGAACAGGCGCGTCCCGGTGGAGCGGCCGGCGCCGAGGGCGGCGAAGGCGGCGCCGCCGTTGTTCACGATCCAGGGGATGTTGGCCATGGTCTCGACGTTGTTGACCACGGTCGGTTCGCCGTAGAGGCCGATGGCGGCCGGGAAGAAGGGCGGCTTGATGCGGGGGAAGCCGCGCTTGCCCTCGAGCGACTCGAGCAGCGCCGTCTCCTCGCCACAGATGTAGGCGCCGGCGCCGGGGTGCACGACGATGTCGAGCGAGAAGCCGGAGTCGAAAATGTTGCTCCCCACCGCGCCATGGGCGTAGGCCTCGTTCAGCGCCGTCTGCAGGCGCTCGAGGCCCAGGGCGAACTCGCCCCGCAGGTAGATGAAGGCCTGGCTGACCTGCAACGCGTAGGCCGAGATCAGCACGCCCTCGAGGATCTGGTGCGGGTCACCTTCGATGAGCATGTGGTCCTTGAAGGTGGCCGGCTCGGACTCGTCACCGTTGATCACCAGGTAGGTCAGCGGGTTCTTGCGCAGCATCGACCACTTGCGCCCGGCCGGGAAGCCGGCGCCGCCCCGGCCCAGCAGGCTGGCCGCGTCCACCTCGGCCGCCACCGCCTCGGGCGTCATGGTCAGCGCCTTGCGCAGCCCGGTGTAGCCACCGGTGGCGAGGTAGCGCTCCAGCGTGAAGGAGTCGTCGTAGCCGAGACGGGCCGTGACGATTTTGGGGGCGTCGGTGATGAGCCATCAGGCCTTCTTCTCCCCGTCGGCGGCGGCCGCGGTGGCGGCGCGGGCGGCCTGCTCCTGGGCCACGGTGGCCCGCTCCGCCTTGATGGCGTCGCGGTCGGCCTGCAGGCCCACGGTGCGGCGCACCCGGACCAGCGTGCCGTGGTTCGGAATGGTCTCCGCCAGGCGGCCGGCGCGGAGGTCGTCGACCAGGGCGTCGAAGCTGGCCGGCGTCTGGGCACCCACGTAGCGGTGGTTGACCTGCACGCACGGCGTCTTGTCGCAGTCGGCCAGGCACTCCGCCTCGTGCAGGGTGAACACGCCGTCGGGCGTCGTCCCGCCGGCGCGGACACCGAGCGTCGCCTCGGCGTGCTCGAGCAGCTCGAGCGCGCCGCCGAGGAGGCAGGCGATGTTGGTGCACACCGCCACGGCGTAGGTGCCGACGGGCTCGGTGTGCAGCATGTCGTAGAAGGTGGCGGTGCCCTGCACCTCGGCCGCCGTCACGCCGCACAGCTCGGCGATCTCGCTCGTCGCCTCGGGGGTCAGCCACCCGTCCTGCTCCTGGGCCAGGTGGCACAGCGGAATGAGCGCGGAGCGCTTCTCGGGGTAGAGCGCGACCAGCTCCTCGGCCCGTGTCCGGAGGTCACTGCGCAGGTGGCTCACCGGTCCACCTCGCCCATGACCGGGTCGACCGACGAGATCACGGCGACGGCGTCGGCCATCAGGCCGCCCCGCAGCAGCAACGGCAACGCCTGCAGGTTCACGAAGCTCGGGCCCCGGATGTGCATGCGATACGGCTTGGAGGTCCCGTCCGAGACCATGTAGCAACCGAGCTCGCCCCGGGGTGACTCGATCGCCACGTAGACCTCGCCCTCGGGCACGCGGAAGCCCTCGGTGAAGATCTTGAAGTGGTGGATGAGCGCTTCCATGCTTTCGTCGATACGGGCGCGCGGCGGAGGCGTGACCTTGCGGTCCTGCACGCGGTAGTCGCCGGGCGGCATCATTTCGGTGATCTGCCGGATCATCTTGATCGACTCGCGAATTTCGTTGAGGCGCACCGAGTAGCGGTCGAAGTTGTCGCCGTAGGTCCCGACGATGACATCGAAGTCGAGCTTGTCGTAGGCGAGGTAGGGCATGGTCCGGCGCAGGTCCCAGGGCACGCCGGTCGAACGCAGGATGGGGCCGGTCACCGACAGGGCCAAGCGCCTCCTCGGCCGAGATGTTGCCGACCGCTTCGGTGCGCTCCCGGAAGATGGGCTGGCCGGTGAGCAGCTCGTCGTACTCGTAGCTGCGGGTGAGGACGGTGTCGCACAGGACTTCCATGTCGTCCTGCCAGCCGTCGGGCAGATCGGCCGCCACGCCGCCGGGACGGATGAAGTTGTGGTTCATGCGCAGCCCGGTCGTCTTCTCGAAGAAGGCGAGGACCATTTCGCGCTCACGGAACCCGTAGATCATCATGGACGTCGACCCGAGGTCCATGCCGTTGGTGGCCATCCACATCAGGTGGGACGAGACCCGGTTGAGCTCGGCCATCAGCATGCGGATCCACACCGCCCGCGGCGGGATCTCGACGTCGAGCAACGCCTCGGTGGCCAGTGAGAACACGAGCTCGTTGTGCAGCGGCGAGAGGTAGTCCATGCGGGTGACGTTGGTGCACCCCTGGACGTAGGTGAGCTCCTCGCCCTGCTTCTCCATGCCGGTGTGCAGGTAGCCGATGATCGGCTTGGTCCGCAGCACCGTCTCGCCGTCCAACTCGAGCATGAGCCGCAGCACGCCGTGGGTCGAGGGGTGCTGGGGACCCATGTTGATGATCATGGTCTGGTCGTCGCGGCGCTCGATGTCGATGTCGCCCGGGTTGACGAAGCCGCCTTCGGGCAGGCGGAGGACGGCCCCGACCTCCTGGCGCAGCTCCCCCGCCGAGGTGGTCCCCCGGGGCATCAGCTCCTGGGCGCCCTCCGAGGTCTCGGCCACCAGGGCGCGCTCTTCCTCCTGCTCGAACGCCTCGTGCTCGGCGTCCTCTTCGGTGTGCGCGTCCTCGCTGCGGTCGTGCCCGTCGTGGTCGCTCATCGGGGCCCCGGCGCTTCCTTGAACTGCACCGGCACCCGGCCCACGCCGTAGTCCTTGCGCAGCGGGTGGCCCTCCCAGTCCTCGGGCATGAGGATCCGGGTCATGTCGGGGTGGTCGGCGAAGACGACGCCCAACATGTCGTAGGCCTCGCGCTCCATGGCGTCGGTGCCGGGGTAGACGTCGGTGATGCTGTCGAGCGTGGGGTCGGACTCGGGCACCTGCACCCGGATCCGCACCCGCTGGCGCATGGAGAGCGACAGCAGGTTGACCACCACCTCGAAGCGCTCGGCCTTCACGCCGTCGGGCAGCGCCCGGCCCGGGTGGGTCAGGTAGTCGACGGCGCACAGGTCCGAGCACGTCTCGAAGCCGGAGTCCTTGAAGGCGACCACCATCTGCTTGTAGGTCTCGCGCGGCGGGAAGGCGAGCTGGTCGACGAGCCGGTCGGGCAGTCGCGGCACCTCGGGCAGGATGCCCGCCGGCGACGTCGGCGAGGTGGTGCTGCTCACCGCGGTGTGGCCACGCGCACGGCGTCGGGCACGGTGGGCACCCAGCCGCCGGTGGCCTGCTCGCCGGGCGGAATGGAGGTCCCCGGGCGGCGCGTGATCTCGCCGGTGCGGATCTTCTCGTGCAGCGTGAGGATGGCGTGCAGCAGCGTCTCGGGCGAGGGCGGGCAGCCCGGCGCGTAGACGTCGACCGGCACGATCTGGTCGACGCCCTGCACGATGGCGTAGTTGTTGAACATGCCGCCCGTGGAGGCGCAGACGCCCATGGAGATGACCCACTTGGGCTCCATCATTTGGTCGTAGACCTGGCGCAGGACCGGGGCCATCTTCTGCGACACCCGCCCGGCGACGATCATGAGGTCGGCCTGGCGCGGCGAGGCCCGGAAGACCTCCATGCCCAGCCGGCTGATGTCGTAGTCGGCGGCGCCGACCGACATCATCTCAATGGCGCAGCAGGCCAGGCCGAACGTGGCCGGCCAGACGCTGTTGCGGCGGGCCCACTTGACCAGATCCTCAATGCGACCCGTCAGGAAATTGTGCTGCAGGTCCTCGAAACCCATCGATCAGGCCGCCTCACCAGGGGACTTCGAGGCGCTGATGCGGGTGATGGTGGACTCGGACGTACGGCTCGGCATGCCCGACTGCAGCGTCTTCGGCGGGCCCCAGGTCAAGGCGCCGTTCGAAATCAGGTACAGGAAGGACACGAAGACGACGGCGGCGAACACGATCACCTCAATGAGGCCGAACGTGGCGATCTGGTGGAACACCACCGCCCACGGATAGAGGAACACGATCTCGATGTCGAAGATGATGAAGATCATGGAGACCAGGTAGAAGCGCACGGGGAAGCGCTGGGGCGGCTCCTGGTTGGGGACGATCCCGCATTCGTACGGCGCCAGCTTGGCGGCAGTCGGCTTCTTGCGCGGCGCCAGCATCGCTGAGGACACCAGCGAGAAGACGGTGAACGCGAGGGCGAGCACGCCCAGGATCAGGATCGGGAGGTACTGGACCACTGAGTTCCGTTTCTACCATGCGACTCCCAGGCCAGGCACATCCGCGCCGCTGGTCAGAGGCCCCGGCAGGGGACCTACGATGCCTACGTGACGGCTTCCGACGAGACCCCCGGGCCCGGCGCCCCCAAGAAGGCGGCGCGGACGGCGAAAGCCCCGGCGAAGAAGCAGGCCGCGACCAAGAAGGCGTCGCCGGCCAAGGCGGCCGCCAAGAAGACGGCAACCCCCGCGGCAAAGGGTGCGGCGAAGAAGGCGACCCGGTCTCCCCGTCCGGCCACGACGGCCACGGCGGCGGCGCGGCAGGCCCCCGACCCGGTGCACGACGTGGTGATCGTCGGCGCCGGCCCGTCCGGCGCCTCGTGCGCCTACTGGTTGGCCGAGGCCGGCTGGGACGTGGTCGTGGTGGAGAAGAAGGAGTTCCCCCGGGAGAAGACCTGCGGCGACGGCCTCACACCCCGGGCCGTCCGGCAGTTGGCGGACATGGACCTGGAGGGCGCGCTGGCCGGCTCCCACCGCTACGGCGGGCTGCGTGCCTTCGGCTTCGGCCGCTCCATCGACATGCAGTGGCCGGAGCACCCCAACTTCCCCAACTACGGGTACACCATCACCCGGCACGACCTGGACGGCCTGGTGGCGGGGCACGCCGAGGCGGCCGGCGCCACCCTGCTGCAGGGCACCGAGGTCACGGGGCCCGTCCTGGACGAGGGCGCCACCTCCTCGGGCCCGCTGCCGGTGCTGACGGGCGTGACCGTCAAGGAGAAGGGCAGCGGCGCCACCAGGACGATCAAGGCCCGCTACGTCGTGGTGGCCGACGGCTCCAACTCCCGGATCGGCCGCATGCTCGGCACCACCCGGCGACGCGACCTCCCGATGGGCATGGCGCTGCGGGGCTACTACGAGTCCGAGCGCCACGACGATCCCTTCATTGAGTCGCACCTCGACATCCGCGACGGCGAGGGCAACGTCGTGCCGGGCTACGGCTGGATCTTCCCCATGGGCGACGGCCGGGTGAACGTCGGGGTCGGCCTGCTCTCGACCGACCAGCGCTGGAAGGGCCTCAACACCAGCCACCTGATGGACGCCTTCGTGGATTTCGCCCCGGCCTCATGGGGGATCCGGCCCGAGACGAGCCTGGGACCGCCGACGGGCGGGAAGCTCCCCATGGGCCTCTCGGTGGGCCCCCGGGCCGGCGGGAACGTGGTGATCACCGGCGACGCCGGCGGCGCCATCAACCCCTTCAACGGGGAGGGGATCGCCTACGGGTACGAGACGGGCCGGCTGGCCGCCGCCGCGCTGGGGCACGCCCTGACCGGTGAGGGCGAAGCGGGCCCTGACGGACTACGACCGCGAGCTGACCGCGGCCTACGGCCCCTATTACAAGGTGGCGCGGGCCTTCGTGCACCTGATCTCGAACCCCGAGGCGATGCGGCTCTGCGTCGGGCTGGGCATGCGGTCCGAACTGCTCATGACCCAGCTGCTCCGGATCATGGCCAATCTCATGCGGCCCGACGCCGCCGGCCCGGCCGAGCTCGGCTTCCGCGCCATGGAGCTCGTGTCACGCGTCCTGCCCGATCACGACGGCTTGGAGACTCCCGCCGCCTGAGCAGCGCCGCCCTGCTCAGACGAACAGGCGCTCGGACCCGGCCGCCACCCGCTGGAGCCACGCCTTCTCCTCGCCTTCGAAGCCCTCGGTGACGCGGGCCGCGGCGACGATGCGGATCCAGGCGTCGAGCGCGTCGTCGTCCAGCGCCGCGGCGGGCCCGGCCCTCGCTCCGGACGGCGCGCGTGGAAGCGCCCGAACGAGCCGCTCGACCGCAGCCCCCACAGCACCAGGGTGCGGGCCAGGTCGGCGGCCGACGGGCCCGTGGCCACGGTGAGCCAGTCGATGACGACCCAGCCGTCGGGGCCGACCAGGACGTTGGAGGGATGGAAGTCGAAGTGGCAGACCCCGCGCCCGCCGTCGTCCAGCGCCTCCAGCATGCGCAGGAGGTCCGTCCTTCTGCGCGGGCGTCGGGCACGCCGATCTCGAGCTCGCGTCGCAGTCGCGGCACCAGTTCGGGCAGGCCGACCACGATCGTCTCGTTGCACTGCAATTGCAACGCCACGAACTCGCCCGCCAGGCGGTCGACCTCCCCGTGGCCGGCGGCGCTCAGCACCTGCAGCAGTGACGGACCCTCGATCCGGTCGAGGATCACGCCGGAGCGTCCGTCGACGGTGCGCGTGCCGTGCGGCCGGGCCACGGGCAGACCGGCGTCGGCCAACAGGGTCAGCACGGACGCTTCGAAGACGGACAGGCCGTTCCACTCGGGCCGATCGAGCTTGAGGACCCGGCCCTCGCCGGCCGCGAAGACCTCGGCCGTGCGCCCCTCGGCCAAGAGCTCCATCAGGGCGCCATGGACTCAGGACCGCAGGCGCGCCCGGAGGGCCGCCGCGGCCGCCGCAAGTTCCGAGGGGTCGACGGCGGGGATGGCACCGAAGTCGAACGCCTCGGACTCGACGGGCCACCCGGGCCGGGGGTCGTCGAGGGGACGGGGCACCAGGTGCACGTGCAGATGGGGCACGCCGTTGCCCAGGCTGAACCAGTTCATCTTCGCCGGCCGGTACTCCTCGTCCACGGCGGCGGCGACCGCGGCGACATCGGACCAGAACCCTGCCGCCTCTTCGGCGAGGAGCTCGGTGGGCTCGGCGACGTGCCGGCCCTTCCAGATGACATAGGAGTAGCCGGGGCGCACGGGATGCCGACCGACGTAGCCGTCGGCCCACCGGCCTTCGAACACGCGGACGCCGTGGGGCGTCTCGTCGGCGCCGGGTCCGCACATGGTGCACCCCTCGCCACGACGGAGCGCAGGAAAGTCGGGTGGCCAACCGTTCCCGGACATGCCTCCCAGTCTGCCCATCGGCCCGCCACACGACCCGGGACGTCGCCTGCACCTCCCTAACCTGGGGTTCTTGGTGTCCCGCCTCGCCATCCTCCGCCGGGGGATCTTCCCGGTCATGGGCACACTGCTTCTGGCCTCGCTGGCGTGGTCCGTCGGACCGCCGCTGGCGACGACGGCCGCTGCCGCGGCAGCGCCCGGGCCTTCCCGGGCCGTGGCCATGGCCGCCACGCCCGACGGTGGCGGCTACTGGGTCGCGGCGTCGACCGGCGGCGTCTACGCCTTCGGGGACGCGCACTCCTACGGCAGCATGAGCGGGGCCGCGCTGAACGCGCCGATCGTCGGCATGGCGGCCACGCCGTCGGGTGCCGGCTACTGGCTGGTGGCATCCGACGGTGGCATCTTCAGTTTCGGCGACGCATCGTTCGAAGGCTCCACCGGGGGCTTGCGCCTGAACGCGCCCATCGTCGGCATGGCGGCCACGCCGTCGGGCCGCGGGTACTGGCTCGTCGCCGCCGACGGTGGCGTCTTCAGCTACGGCGACGCATCGTTCCACGGCTCGACGGGTGGCCTGCGACTCAATGCTCCGGTCGTGGGCATGGCGCCCACACCGTCGGGACACGGGTACTGGTTGGTGGCGAGCGACGGCGGCATCTTCAGCTACGGCGATGCGTCGTTCCACGGCTCGACCGGCTCCATCCGCCTCAACCAGCCGGTGGTCGGCATGGCGGCCACGCCATCGGGCAGCGGGTACTGGCTCGTCGCCGCCGACGGCGGGATCTTCAGCTTCGGCGACGCGTCCTTCCATGGCTCGACCGGATCCATCCGTCTCAACGAGCCCATCGACGGCATGGCGCCGGGTCCCGCCGCGGGCGGGTACTGGCTGGTGGCGGCGGACGGCGGCATCTTCAACTTCGGCTCCGCCGCCTTCGACGGGTCGGCCACGGCGGACATCAACCCGCTGCTGGTCAGCCAGCTCGCCTCGACCGGTGGGGCGCAACAGGTCGTGATCGTCGACGCGCCGGGCGCCGGCAGCACCACGGCCACCTTGACCGCCTACGAGAACGACGGCGCCGGCTGGTACCAGGTCTTCGGCGCCCTGCCCGCCGTCGACGGCGCCAACGGTTGGCTCCCGGGCCAGAGCCGCATCGAAGGGGACGACACCACGCCCGAGGGCATGTACGCCATCGGCCCGACCATGTACGGGACGAGCGCGGACCCCGGCACGCACTTCCCGTACCACCAGCTGGTCTGCGGCGACTGGTGGGACGAGGACTCCGCCAGCGCCACCTACAACACGTTCCAGCACGTGCCCTGCGGGACGACGCCGCCCTTCGCCGCCCGATCTGAGGCGCTCTGGACCGAGGGCAACGCCTACCCGTCCATGGCCGTCATCGACTACAACGCACCGCCGGTGGGACCCCTGGGGTCGGGCATCTTCCTCCACGCGAACACCGGGTCGCCGACGGCGGGCTGCGTCTCCCTCCCGTTGGGCGACCTCGACGCCGTGCTCGACTGGCTGAACCCGGCTCTCCACCCCGTGATCGTCATGGGGCCGGACTCGGTCATCCGCTCGTTCTGAGCGACGTGCCGCGTCAGCGGCTGACTTCGGCCGCCGCCTCCCCCGCCGCGTCGACGACACGGGCCAGGACGGCGTCGTCATGGGCCAGGCCGGGGAACATCACCTCGTAGGCGCCCGGGGCCAGCGCGACGCCGCGGCGGAGCATGGCGTGGAAGAAGCGGGAGTAGGTCTCACCCGACGGCGATCGCCCGCGCGCTCTCGTAGTCCGTCGGCGGCGCGAGCGGTCCGGCCTCGGCCGGGCCCACGAAGAAGCCGACCAGCGGCCCCACCGTCGGCACGGCGACGGCCAGTCCGCCGCCGGCCACCGCCGACTCGAGGTCCTTGGCGAACAACGCGACCCGGGTGGTGAGGGCCTCGTAGTCGGCCGCGCGTCACCGCGTCCAGGACCGCCAGGCCCGCCGCGGTGGCGAGCGGGTTTCCCGACAAGGTGCCGGCCTGATACACGGGGCCGCCCGGCGCCAGCTCCGCCATCAGCTCCCGTCGCCCGCCGAAGGCGCCGACCGGCAGGCCGCCGCCGATGACCTTGCCGAAACACCAGAGATCGGGCGTCACCCCGGACCAACCCGTCGCCCCCGCCGGGCCGAGCCGGAAGCCGCTGATGACCTCGTCGAAAATGAGCAGCGCGCCGGCCGCGGTGCAGGCGGCGCGCAGACCCTCGAGGAACCCCGGCGCCGGTGCGACCAGGTTCATGTTCGCCGCGATCGGCTCCACGATCACGCAGGCCACCCGTTCGTCGAGGTGGGGGACCACGTTGTAGGGGACGACCTCGGTGTCGGCCACGGCGCCGGCGGACACGCCGACCGAGCCGGGGAGGCCGAGCATGGCCACGCCGCTGCCCCCGCCGGCCAACAGGCCGTCGGAGTGGCCGTGATAGCAGCCGTCGAACTTGATGACCCGGTCGCGCCCGGTCGCCCCGCGGGCGAGCCGCACGGCGCTCATGCTCGCCTCGGTCCCCGAGGAGACCAGTCGCACCTGTTCGCAGCCGGGCACGCGGGCGCAGATCGCCTCGGCCAGCAGGACTTCGCCCGGTGTCGGCGCCCCGAAGGTCGTGCCCCGTGCGGCCGCCGTGGTGATGGCCCCGGTCACCACGGGGTGGGCATGACCGAGCAGCACCGCGCCGTAGGACTGCACCATGTCGAGGTAGCGCGTGCCCTCGGCGTCGACCACGAACGCGCCCTCGCCCGAGACCACCGTGTACGGGGTCCCGCCCACGGAGGCGAAGGAGCGGACGGGCGAGTCCACGCCGCCCGGGATCACGCGACGCGCCCGGTCGAACCAGGCCGCGTTCGACGCCGCGGGGACGTCAGGCACCGAGCGCCTCGGCCACCTCTGCGGCGAAGTAGGTGAGGATGAAGTCGGCGCCGGCCCGCTTCAGGACGGTGAGCTGCTCGAGGGCGACCGCGGGCCCGTCGATCCAGCCTGCGGCTGCGGCCGCCTTCACCATCGCGAACTCGCCGCTCACGTGGTACGCGGCCAGCGGCACCGAGACCGCCGGGCGCACGGTGGCCAACACGTCGAGCGACGTCATGGCGGGCTTGACCATGATCATGTCGGCGCCCTCGGCCACGTCCTGCTCAATTTCGGCCAGCGCCTCGCGCCCGTTGCGCGGGTCCTGCTGGTAGGCCCGGCGGTCACCGCCCCCGGCGATCGTGACGTCGACCGCGTCCCGGAAGGGCCCGTAGAGCGCTGACGCGTACTTCGAGGCGTAGGCCAGGATGGCGACGGGGTCGTGACCGCCGCCGTCGAGCGCGGCGCGGATGGCGGCCACCTGGCCGTCCATCATGCCGCTGGGCGCCACCACGTCCGCCCCGGCTTCGGCCTGCGCCAGTGCGATGCGTTGGTAGAGCTCGAGGGTCGGGTCGTTGAGCACCTCGCCGGTGGGGCCGACGATGCCGCAGTGCCCGTGATCGGTGTACTCGTCGAGACAGAGGTCGGCCATCAGCACGAGCTGGTCGCCCACCGCATCGCGCACGGCTCGCAGCGCGACCTGGACGACGCCCTGGGGATCCCAGGCGCCGCTGCCCTGCGCGTCCTTGCGCTCGGGGACGCCGAAGAGGATCAGCCCGGGGACGCCGAGCGAGACCAGGCGCTTCGCCTCGACCACCAACGAGTCGAGGGAGTGCTGCACTTCTCCCGGCATGGACGCGATCGGGACCGGCTCCGCGATCCCTTCCCGCACGAAGAGCGGGGCGACCAGGTCATCGGGCCCGAGGCGGGCCTCGGCCACCAGCCGGCGGAGCGCCGGTGTGCGCCGCAACCGGCGCAGCCGGCGCACGGGGAATCCTCCCGGCGTGGGCGCGGTGGAGGTGTCGGCCATCGTCCCAGCCTACGGGCCGTCAACCGGGCGGGGGCCCAGCTCCCCGATCAGCTCGTCGACGATGCCCTGGGCCGACGCGCCCCAGGCCTCGTGCACGTTGGCGAGCCCCGCCGCCCGGGCTGCGTCGGCCGTCGTCGGCCCGATGCAGACCACGTGCGCCGGCGCCGGCACCGGCGTGCCATCGGGCGTGCGCAGGGCCAGGAACGCCTGCACGCCCGACGTCGCGGTCAACGTCAGCGCGTCGGCCGCGGCCACCCGTTCGAGCAACGCCGGCTCGGGCGCGCTCCGTGCCACCGTGCGGTAGGCGACGACGCGCTGGACGTCCCAGCCCTTCTGGGCCAAGCCCTCGGGAATGGTCCCGGGCGCCAGGTCGGCGCTCGGGAACAGGACACGCCCGGTGCCGGTGCCGGTGCCCGGGCGCGTCGGGAAACTCCTCCACGAGCCCGCGTGCGCTGTGCTCGGCCGGCACCAGGTCGGGCTCCACGCCGGTCCGGCGCAGCGCGTCGGCCGTGGCGGGCCCGACGGCGGCCACCGACACCGACCCGAGGGCCCGCGCGTCGCGCAGCGCACCCATGAAGCGGTCCACCGCATTGACCGATGTCAGGACCACCCACTCGTTCTCCCGCACGGCCGAGGCCGCGGCCGCCAACGCGGCGCCGCCGTCCTCGGGCTCGACCTGACGCGTCAGCGGCAGCTCCAGCGCCACCGCGCCCGCCCGCTCGAGCGCGTCGACGAGACCGCTCGCCCGCCCGCCGGAGCGGGTCACCACCACGGTGCGTCCGGCCAGCGGACCGTCGGGACCCGGCGATGCGTCGTGCTGGCCGAGCGCCGCCACGGGGCCGACGACGATGACGGCGGGAGGACCGAGCTCCACGTCGCCCAGTCCGGCCAGCGTCGTCCGCTGCACCCGCTGGGACGCGGTCGTCCCGCTGGCGATGACGGCGACCGGCGTCTCGGGGGCGCGCCCACCCTTGACCAACGCCGCCGCAATGGCGGCCCGGGTGGCCATGCCCATCAGGATCACCAGGGTCCCGCCCACGCGGGCCAGGGCTTCCCAGTCGTGCTCGCCGGTGCCGTCCTCGGCGCCGAGGCGTCCGGTCACGACGGTGACGGACGCCGCCACGCCGCGCTGGACCACGGGGATGCCCACGGCGGCCGGGACGCCGAAGGCCGACGTGACCCCCGGCACCACCTCCCAGGCCAGGCCGGCCTGGGCCAGAGCCTCGACCTCTTCCCCGCCGCGGCCGAAGAGGAAGGGGTCGCCACCCTTCAGACGGACCACCACGGCCGAGGCCCTCCCGTGCTCGACCAGCATGCGGGCGATCTCCTCCTGGCGCGCCGCGCCCCCGGCCGGGGTGTCGGGGTCCTTGCCGACGTCGATGAGGTGCGCGGACGACGGCACCAGGTCGAGGACGCGCCGGGCTGACCAGGCGGTCGTGCAGGACGACGTCGGCCCGTGCCAACAACGCGGCGCCCCGCCGGGTCAGGAGCCCCGGATCGCCCGGGCCGGCGCCGACGAGGTACACGGTCATGGCGCCGCGTCCAACAGACCGTCGAAGCCCTCGATCGCCGCGCCCCCTCCGTCGAGGAGGGCGCGCGCCACGGCCGCGCCGACCGCTTCGGGGTCGTCACCGTGACGGGCCAGGCGGATCACCGTGTGCCCGTCCCCGCTGGCGAGGAGCCCCGAGACCCTGAGGACGTCGGCCGCGCCGGTCGGCCGAGCCGGCCGGCTCGGCGAACGCGCCGACGGGCAGCGAGCAGTTCCCACCGAGCGTCGCCAGGACGGCGCGCTCGGCCCGCAGGGCCCGGTGACTCGGACCGTGGTCGATGGCGGCGAGCAGCGCCCTGGTGGCCGCGTCGTCGCTCCGGCACTGCACGCGCGATGGCACCCTGTCCCGCCTGCGGCAGCACGTCGACCGGGTCGAGCACGTCGCGCACCTTGTGCATCCAGCCGAGGCGCTCCATGGCGGCGACGGCGACGACGACGGCCGAGACCGCTCCCCCGTCCGCCATGGCGACGCGGCGGGCCATGTTCCCCCGCAGGTCGGTGAACACGAGATCGGGGCGCAACGCCGCCAGCTGCGCCCGGCGCCGGGCCGATCCGGTCGCCACGAGGGCGCCGGCGGGCAGGCCGGCCAACGTGGCGCCCACGAGCCCGTCACGCGGGTCGGCGCGCTGCGGCACGGCGCCCAGCACGAATTGCGCCGGCATCACCGATGGCATGTCCTTGGCCGAGTGCACCGCGGCGTCGGCCCGTCCCTCGGCCACGGCCGCCTCGACCTCGGTCACGAAGACGCCCTGACCCCCGATCTGGTCGAGCGGCGTCGCGGCGTCACGGTCGCCCTGGGTCCGCACGACGACCGGCTCGACGTCGAGGCCGGGGTGCGCCCGGCGCAGGAGCTCGGTGACCAGCTCGGTCTGGCGCAGGGCCAGCGGTGAGCCGCGGGTGGCCAGGCGCAGGGATCCCATGGACCGACTATCCCATGGCCGCGACTACAGGTCGAAGAGGATGCGCAGCGCCTCGACCAGCCGCTCGCCCCGGGGTGTCCCCGCCGTCTCCTTCAAGAGCACGGTCGGCTCGTGCAGCATTTTGGCCAGGGCCGCCCGCGTGGCGGCGTCCACGTGGTCCCACTCCTCCTCGCTGAGGTCGGCCAGCTGCGCCCGGTGGCGCTCCAGCTCGGCAACCCGGAGCGTCTCGAGGCGGCCCCGGAGCGAGGCGATGATCGGGGCGGCACCACGCTGGCGGCTGGCGCTGCGGTAGCGGTCGACCTCGGCGGCGACGATGTCCCGCGCGGCCACCGACTCCTCGGCGCGATCGCCCAGCGCCCGCGCCACCGACACGCTCAGGGTGTCCATGTCGAGCAGCGTGACGCCCTCGAGGGCGGCCACGGCGGGCTCCACGTTGCGCGGGACCCCGAGGTCGATCACCAGCAGGGGGCCGTCGACCCCGGCGAAGTCCGCCACGCTGAGCACGTGCGACTCGGCCGCGACCGCGGTCAACACGACATCGGCTTCGGCCAGCTCGGCGGCGACACTGTCGAGCGGCGCCGCCCGCATGTCGAAGGACCCGCTCGCGGCCTGCAGCACGAGGTCGCGCGCCCGGTCGACCGAGCGGTTCACGACCACGACGCGCTGCGGTGCGTCAGCCGGCGCGATGTCCGACAGGGCACGGCAGACCCCGAGGCCCATGTCGCCGGCGCCGACCACCACCACCCGGGCACCGCGCAACCCCGCCTGGCCCTCCCCGCGGGCGACGGTCACGGCGGCGTAGGCGAACGAGGTGGTGCCCTTGCTGATGCCGGTCTCGGTGCGCACCCGCTTGCCCGTCTGCAGGGCGTGGCGGAAGAGGGCGGAGAGGACGGGTCCCGCGGTGCGCTCCTCCTGGGCCCGCTCGAAGGCGCGGCGCACCTGGCCCACCACCTCGGTCTCACCGGTCACCACCGATTCGAGGCCCGAGGTCACCGAGAACAGGTGGGAGGTCACGTCGTCGTCGAAGCGGACGACGGCATGCGCCGACAGCTCCTCGACGGGCCGGCCCGACTGCTCGGACAGCACCTCGTAGATTTCGGCCACGGCGTCATGGAAGCGGTCGACGACGGCGTAGACCTCGGTGCGCAGGCAGGTCGAGAGGACGACGGCCTCCTGGACGTTGCGCCGGTGGCTCAGGGCACTGAGCGCCTTGTGCAGGTCGGCGTCAGGGACGGCCACCGCCTCGAGCAGCGGGAGCGGGGCCTGCGTGTGCTGGAGCCCTATGACGACGACGGACACTCGGTTCCTTCCTGGGTCGGATCACAATTGTGCCGGTCCCGACCTCCAGAGTGCCAGTCGCCGGCCCGCGCGGCCTCGGTGCCGTCAGGCCAATTCCGAGTGCTGGGAGAGCCCGACCGACCGCATGGTCGGGGCATGCGGCCCGGGCTGCCCCGCCTCCTCGTCGCGGGCCCGGTAGAAGCCGAGGACCTGCAGCTCAATGGAGAGATCGACATAGCGGAGATGCACCGTGGGCGGGACGACCAGGACCCGGGGGGCGAAGTTGAGCAGTGAGGTCACGCCGGCCCGGACGAGGAGGTCGGCCACCCCCTGGGCCGCCCAGCCCGGGGTCGTGATCACCCCGATGTCGGGGCACTCCCCGTCCCGGAGTGTGGCGAGGTCGTCCATGTGGCGTACCCGCATGCCCCGGATCTCCTCGCCCACGACGGCCGGGTCGACGTCGAAGAGGGACGTCACCTGGCAGCCCCGCGAGGCGAAACCGGCCGAGTTGGTCAGCGCCCGGCCCAGGTTGCCGATGCCCACCATGGCCACCGACCAGTTCTCGTCCACGCCCAGGGCGCGATCGATCTGTGCGATGAGGAATTCCGGGTTGTACCCGGAGCCCCGGGTGCCGAAGGAGCCCAGCAGCGACAGGTCCTTGCGCACCTTGGCCGCGTTGACGCGGGCCAGGTCGGCCAGCTGCTCCGACGACACGGTGCGCGAGCCGCCACGGACCAGCTCGGCCAGAATCCGCTGGTAGATCGGCAGCCGCAGCACCGTGGCCTCAGGGATCCGCCTCGGTGGCGCGGGCGGTTCGGAACTCCGCCGCTCGTCGTTCACTGCGTCGGATGGTACCGAGGGCACTCCCGGCGGAGCCAAACCGCCGCTCGGGTGTTCGACGACACCGACCGGACCAACCCCCGGGCGCCCCTCTCACCAGGCCAGGACCAGCAACTCCCCTGCCACGACGTTGAGCCAGTGGGCGGCCGACGCCTCGCCGGCCACCACGGCCAGGTGCCCGTTGGCGTCGACCAGCAGGCCGAACTCGCCTTGCGCCAGTTGGCCGAAGGCATCGACGCAGCGCAGCTCGACGCCGTCGGGCACGAGCGAGCGCGGCAATCCGTCCGGATCCTGGCGTCCCGACTCGAGCCGGGCGGCCAGCTCGACGCAACCCGTCGGCGGCATGCCCGCCACCCGCGCGTCGGCGACGGTCGCCGCCAGTTGCAGGTTGCCGAAGCGGTCGACCCAGGTGACCTCGGTGCGCAGGCAGGCGCGGCCGTCGTGCAGCCTGCCCTCCTCGACGACGCCGCCGACGAGGCGCCGCAACGACGCCGGAGCGATCCGCTCGCCCAGGTCCTCGAGTGCGGCGCCGTTGCACAGCGCGGCCGCGGCGGGCCCGAAGAGATCGCGCCCGTCGAACGTGGACCCCCGGTCGGGTGGCGTGGCCGGGCGCGCCAGTTCCACGACGTGCGCCACCGGCGCCTCGGCCACCGCCTCCGCCGCCGCCACCAACAGCCCGTTGTCCGGACCGACGAACCACAGGGCGGCGCCGGAGGGAAGCGGGACCTCCAGGCCGATGCCGCGCCGGTCGGTGCCGACGCCCGGATCGACGACGCCGAGCACCACGCCGGGCCCGAGGTACGGCACCGCCCGCACCAGCGCGTGGCTGCCGGCGCGGACGTCGAAGGGTGGGATGTGGTGCGTCAGGTCGATGACGGTCGTCCCCGGTGCCTGCGCGGCAATGACCGCGTGCACCACGCCGGCGAACTCGTCCTCGGTGCCGAAGTCGGAGAGGAAGAAGACGGTGCGGGGGGCCTCTCTCGTCATGGCTCGGCGCTCAGCGCTGCAGGTTGCGCGATCGCTCGGTGGCGGCCGCGACCGCCTCCATGAAGGCCGAGCGCACGGCGCGCGACTCCAGGGTCCGGATGCCGGCGGCCGTGGTCCCCGCCGGCGACGTCACCATGGCGCGCAGGGCCTCGGGGTCCTGGCCCGTCTCACCCAGGAGCTCGGCGGAGCCGCGCATGGTCTCGACCACGAGCGTCCGGCTCACGTCGCGGCTCAACCCCATCTGCACGCCCGCCTCCATGAGGGCCTCGGCCACCAGGAAGAAGTAGGCCGGGCCCGAACCCGAGAGCCCGGTCACCGCATCCAGCAGGCGCTCGGGCAGGCGCACCACCGTCCCCACGGCGGAGAGCACCTCCTCGGCCCAGGACAGGTCCTGCGACCGGCGAACGATCCCCCCGAAATCGCCGTGACACCGGCGCCGACCAGGGCGGGGGTGTTCGGCATCGCCCGCACCACTGCGGGCTCGCCACCGAGCGCCGCCTCGAGCCGCGCGCTGGGCACGCCGGCCACAATGGAGAGCACCCGGTTCACTCCCGCGGCACCCGAGGGCCCGGCAGGCCCCTTCGGCCACGTCGGGCTTCACGGCCAGGACGGCCCCCGCCAGCCGCTCGCCCTCCTCGCCCAGGACGCCGGCCTCGGGGGCGTCCAGCACGCGCAGACCCGGGAACGACTCGGCCAGCTCGTCCCGGCGATCGGCGACCGGCTCCACCACGGCCACGTCGGCCAGCTCGGCCCAGCCGGAGCGCAGGAGCCCCCCGAGGAGGGCGCCCCCCATCTTCCCGCCGCCGACGATGAGCAGAGTGGTCACGGACGCGACGTTACCGACCACCAGGGCGCGCTGTCAGCGGCGCCGTGACTCGTGCCGTCAGCGCCGTCTGTGCCGTCAGCGCCGCAGCGGCGCGCGGTAGGCCGTGGGGTGGGCCAGCGTCATGGCGGTCGGGAAATGGTCGTCGGTGTAGACGACCGACGCCCCGGCGATGCGGTCCAGCTCGTCGTCGTCGACGAGCCGGGCGGGCACCCGGCCCACCAGATAGACGGCATCCTCGGGCCCGAGGGCGAAGGCCATGCCGAAGAGCTGGCTGTTGCGCCGCAGGAGATAGGCGAAGACCTCCTCCTTGTGCTCCTCGGGTGCGGGCATGAACTGCGCCTCGTGCCACAGCGTGCGCTGCTTGAGCGTCAGCCACACCGTGATGAAGTCCTTCTCCTCGCCCTTGAAGCGGAGATACCACTGGAACGACGCGGTGCGGTCGGTCACCTCCTGGCGCTCGGCCGCCACCAGCGGCCCGTCCGCCGCCAGCTCGCGCGCGGCCCAGGCGTCGATGCGGGCGACGGCGGCGGCCATCTCCTCGTCGGCGGGGAGGTCGACGATCGGCACGGATCGGTGGGAGCGGGCGGCGCGCGCTCAGCCGCACTCGACGAGACGGCCCGCGGCCAGCTCGTCGTGCAGCTCGACCAGTGTGCGCGGCGGCGGCCCGCCAGGTGTAGCGGCGGGCCCGCAGCACCGAGGCGGTGGAGAGCCGCTCGGCCGCCAGCGGCTCGTCGAAGACCCGGCGCACCGCGGCGGCGTAGGCCACGGGGTCGGGGTCGTCGACCAGATAGCCGGTGCGCCCGTGGTCCACCAGCGTCGTCAGCCCGCCGACGGCCGAGGCCACCACGGGCGTCCCGCAGGCGGCGGCCTCCAACGCCACCAGCCCGAAGGACTCGGAGCGGCTGGGCACGATGCACACGTCGGCCGCCCGGTAGTACGACGACAGCAGCTCGTGGGGCTGGGGGTCGACGAAGTGGACGTGGTCGCGCACGCCGCGGGCGTCGGCCACATCGTGCAGGCTCTGCAGCGACTTCTCGCCGTGCGGGCCGCTCGGGCCGCCGACGACGACGAGGCGGGCGGGCCCGTCGCCGCGCTGGCGCAGCTCGGCCAGCGTCTCGATGGCCACGTCCGCGCACTTGAGCGGCTGGATGCGCCCGACGAAGAGGAGGAGCCGCCCGTCGACCGGCAGACCGAGGGCGCGGCGGGCCTGCGGCCGGTGGCCGGGACCGAAGAAGGCATGGTCGACGCCGGGCGGCACGATGCGGATGCGCCCGGGCTCGCCTCCGTAGAGGGACGCGATCTGATCGGCCTCGACCGTGCAGGAAGCCAGCACGGCGTCGGAGCAGTTGATGATGGACGCCTCGGCCTCGGCCCGGCGGTGGGGCATGTCGGCCTCGACCTCTTCGGGCATCGACTCGGCCTTGACGCGGTCGAGCGTGTGGAAGGTGCACACGAGCGGCAGGTTCATCTGGTGCTTGATCACGTGCCCCGACAACCCCGAGAGCCAGTAGTTGGCGTGCACCGAGGTGTAGGGCGCCTCGCCCGCGGCCGGCGCGGCGGCCATGCGCTCCAGCACGCCCGCCGTGAACTCGTCCACCACACCGGGCAGCGACTCCTTGGGCAGCACGCTGAGCGGTCCGGCGGGGACGTGGTGCACCCGCAGCCCCGGCTCGACGTCGACCACGGGCGGCAGATCCGGCGACCAGGCCCGGGTGAAGACGTCGCAGGCCACGTCGGAGCGGGCCAGCGCCGAGGTCAGCTCACGGACGTAGACGTTCATGCCGCCGCCGTCCCCCGTCCCGGGCTGGGCCAGGGGGGACGTGTGGAGAGAGAGGACTGCGAGCCGGCGCATGGCGCTCAGAGCCTACCGGCGGCCGCGAAAACCGCTCCGGCCAGGCATCCTGGTGCGCGGTCTGGCGGGCGGGGTCCGGTGGGCCGCTCAGGCCGAGGCGACACGCTCGGTCGGGCCGGCCGGCTCGTCGGCGGCCGGCGGCACGGGTGCGTCGGCCGCGGCCGGCGCGGCGCCTCGGCGACCGGGTCCTGCGCCGCCGCGGCCTCGCGGGCCGTGCGCTGCTCGTCCTCGTACTCGCGCCGGAAGGAGAGGTAGATCCGCACGAGGGCCTGCTTCTGCTCCTCGCTGATCGACTGGTCGGCCATGATCGAGCGGGTCAGGTCGGGCGTCCCCGACGGGGGCTCGAGGATCCCCGCCTGCACGTAGAGCGTCTCGGCGGAGATGCGCAGCGCCTTGGCGATCTGCTGGAGGATCTCGGCCGAGGGCCGGCGCAGGCCGCGCTCGATCTGGCTGAGGTACGGATTGGAGATCCCCGCCAGCTCGGACAGGCGGCGCAGCGAGAGCCGGGCCGTCCCCCGCTGCTCCCGGATGAACGAGCCCAGGTCGAGCCAGCGGTCCTTGGGATCGGTGCTCACTCCAGCAAGCGTACCGCCGTCTCGGCGGACGCCGGAGTCCCCGCCGAAGTGTGCCGGTGCTCCGACGCGGCCCGGGTGCAGGTCGTACGCCGGTTGGATCCCCGTCGGGCCTCGGTTGGATTCGGGCCCCCTTCGGGTATGGTCCACGACGACGCAGCACGACGCGTCGCGACGCCGCCGACGACCACCGAGGAGATCCACCATGGCCGAGTACACCCTTCCGGACCTGCCGTATGACTACGCCGCCCTGGAGCCGCACGTGTCGGCGCAGATCATGGAGCTCCACCACGACAAGCACCACGCCGCCTACGTGACCGGCGCCAACCAGACGCTCGAGAAGCTGGCCGCCGCCCGGGACAAGGACGACTTCGGCGCCATCGTGGGGCTGGAGAAGACGCTCGCCTTCCACGTCTCGGGCCACGTCCTGCACTCCATCTTCTGGAACAACCAGAGCCCCGACGGTGGCGACAAGCCCGACGGCGCGCTGGGCTCGGCCATCGACGAGAACTTCGGCTCGTTCGACAAGTTCAAGGCCCACTTCACCCAGGCGACCTCCACCATTCAGGGATCGGGTTGGGGCGTGCTGGCCTACGAGCCCCTGGCCGGCCGCCTCATCGTCGAGCAGGTCTACGACCACCAGAGCAGCGTCGGGCACGGCTCGGTCCCGCTCCTCGTCTTCGACGCCTGGGAGCACGCCTTCTACCTGCAGTACAAGAACGTGAAGGCCGACTTCTTCGCCGCCCTGTGGAACGTCGTCAACTGGACCGACGTGGCCGGCCGGCTCGACGCGGCCAAGAAGCTCACCATCCCCGGCTGACGAGCGCGCGGCTCGCCCGCAGCGGGCGTCGGCGATGAGCGAGCCGGCCCGGACGACCGGGCCGGCGTGACCCAGAATCAGGCCAGCGTCAGGTGCTGCTCGCACATGCGACGGGTGGGGTCGCGCTCGAGGTCGGCCTCGAGCACCGGCGCGCCACAGGTCTCGCACTGCCCGTAGGTGCCGTCGCTGAGCCGCTCGAGGGCCCGGTCGACGCCATCGAGGACCGATGGCGGCCCGGGTCAGCTCGGATTCGTAGCGCTCTTCCACGAACCTGCAGGGTAGCGTTCCGGTCGCGCCCGGCGGCACTGCGCGTCGATCCGGCCGGTAGATCCTGGTGGTTTAGGGGTTGCGAGGGCAGGGCAGAGCTACGGCAACCGGTATGAATGGCCCCAATCCCGCGGGGGGAGAGCCCACGGCCGACACGCGCACCGTCGACCCGCCGACCGCCACTGCCACGCGCCGGTTCCCGGCCACGACGGCCTCGGTCGGCCAGTCCCGCCGCTTCCTCTTGAGCCACCTTCCCGCCGCCGCCCGCGGCGAGGAGGCCGACGAGCTGGTGCTGATGCTCTCGGAGCTGTCGACCAACGCCGTGCAGCACGCGGCGACCGAGTTCGAGGTGGCCGTCCACGTGGCACCCGACTGCCGCCGGGTACGGGTCGAGGTCAGCGACGGCTCCGCGGGCTTCCCGACGCCACCGGAGCAACTGCCGGAGGCACCGCACGGACGGGGCCTGCACATTGTGCGGGCGCTGGCCGACGCCTGGGGCATCGAAATGCGGCGCGACCGGCCCGGCAAGACCGTGTGGTTCTCGTTGCCCCTGTCGGTGCCGTGGCCGGCGATGGGGACGGCGGCGGTGCGGACGGCGGCGGTCACGAGCAACCATCCGGCCTCGACGCGGCCCACGTCGGGGAGGACGCCGCCACGCGCCACGCCGGCGGTACCGGCGGCGGCGACCGCGGCGGCCGCGGCGTCCCACGAGCCGGCCTGGCCCGTCCCCGGCGTCAGGGTCGTGCTCGACGGGCTGCGCGACGCCGTGGTGGCCACCGACGACGGGGGCACCATCCGCTACGTCAACAAGGCGGCCGAGGGGCTCCTGGGCTGGCCGCCGGGCACCCTGGTCGGGCGGACCGTCTTCGACCTCGTGCCCGATTCGCTCACGGCGGCCGTCGGTGACGACTACAACGCCTTCGTGCACTCGCAGGCGTCGGGCCTGGTCGGCCGGCCGCTCGACGTCGACATCAAGCGGGCCGACGGCACCGACGTCCGCACCGAGTTGGTCATCAGCATCTTCGACCACCCGTTGGCGGGACCGGTCGTCGTCGGCATCATCCGGCCCCGCGACGAGAAGAAGCTCCAGCGCTGGTCGGAGTTGACCAGCGAGCTGCTCGACATCCTCGCCGACGCCCCGGTCGAGGAGCCACCGGCGGAGCGCATCCTCTCGACCCTGGGGCGGCGCCTCGACTGGGACGTGACCACGCTCTGGGCGATCACGGCCGACGGGGAGCTGGTCTGCCGGCACGTGTGGACGCGCAGCCCGAGCATCGCCCCCGCCTTCGCCCGGGAGAAGGCGGCCGATCCGACCAGCGGCAGCGACGGCCTCCCGCGCTGGGTCCTCGAACACGGCGAGCCGTTGTGGGTGGCGGACCTCGTCGAGGATCAGCGCTTCGTCACGGACGCGCTCGTGCAGGACGGGCTGCAGAGTGCCTACGCCTTCCCCGTCCGCTACCACGGCGCCTCGGTGGGGATCGTGAAGATGCTCAGCCGCCACCAGCGTGAGCGCGACCCTTCCGTCGTGGAGCTCATGGACGCCGTGGGCGACAACCTCGGCGAGCTGCTGCACGCGTCGGCCCAGTCCGCCGAACGTGAGCATCTGGTCGAAGAGCTCCTCGAGGCGCGGCGGCGCAACGAGTTCCTCCTCCTCGCCACCCAGGTGCTCTCGGAGGTGGTCGACTACCGCGAAATGGTGGAGCGCCTGGCCCAGGTCTCGGTGCCGGTCATGGCCGACCTGTGCCTCATCGACATCATGGACGAGGACGGACAGATGCGGCGGATGGCGGCCTGGCACGCCGACCCGGACAAGCGGGCGCTCACCGAGGAGCTGCGCACCTCGTACCCGCCTGAAGCCCGGGGGCACGCACCCGACCATGGAGGTGATCCGGAGCGGCAAGTCGATGTGGAGTGCCGAGGTGGACGACGAGTTCCTCCGCTCGGCGACCCGGGACGAACGCCACTACGCCATCCTCAAGACGCTCGGCTTCACCTCCTACGTCACCGTGCCGCTCCGCCTGCGCGACGAGCAGGTCCTCGGGACCGTCTCCCTCGTGTCCGCCGGGTCGGGCCGTCGCTTCTCCGAGAGGGACCTCGGGCTGGCCGAGCAACTGGCCGAACAGGTGAGCTCGGTCGTCATCCGGGCCCGGGCCTTCGACCGCGAGCGCCGGATCTCCCACGAGCTGCAGCGGCACCTGCTGCCCGACGCCATCCCACCCATCCGCGGCTGGGACGTCGCCGCCCGCTACCGGCCGGCCGGCGTCGGTGTCGAGGTCGGGGGTGACTGGTACGACGTGATCCCCATCAGCGAGCACCTGGTCGCCCTCGTCGTCGGCGACGTCGAGGGTCACGACCTCGAAGCGGCCCGGATGATGAGCCGGTTGCGCCACATGCTCGGCCTGCTGCTGACGGAGGAGCAGACGCCGGGCAGGGCGTTGGAGCGGCTCAACCGCGTCTCGCTGGCCGGTGTCGAAGGGCGCCTGGCCACCACGTTGGTCGGCGTGCTCGACATTCGGACCGGTTCGATCGTCTTCTCCTCCGCCGGCCACCCCTCCCCGGTGCGGGTCGAGGCGGAACAGGCCGTGGAGCTCCCGGTGCCGCCGGGCCCGCCCCTCGGCGTCCAGCACTGCCACTACAAGGATCACGAGTTCCACCTGGGCCGGGGTTGCCTCGTGATGTTCACCGACGGCCTGTTCGAACGACGCGGCACCCTCCTCGACGAGCGCTTCAGCCTGCTGGAGTCGTCGCTGCGGGCCTCTCCCGGACAACGAGCCCAACCGGGTGGCCGACTTCGTCATCGACGCCATGACCTCGGGCGTGCGGTCCTCCGACGACATCGTGGTCCTGACCGCCCGGCGCCAGGAGGACCGACCCGGGCCGACCTGAGCCCGGGTACCGCGGCACGCCGCCACTTCCGTAGTGTGACGGCGTGCCGAAAGAGGGAGCCGTCGCCGCGCTGGTGGGTGCCCATGCCCTCGTCCCCTGCATCGACGGCACCGAGCGCCCCTACCGCGACCTCGACTGCGCCGCCTCGACGCCGGCGCTGCAGTCGGTGGCCGACCGCGTCACCGACTTCCTGCCGTGGTACTCGAGCGTGCACCGGGGGGCCGGCTACAAGTCACGACGGGCCACGGCGGCCTACGAGGAGGCCCGCGACAGCGTGCACCGCTTCGCCCGGCGACCCGACGGCGGGGGCGACGTCGTGGTGCTGGTGCGCAACACGACCGAGGCCATCAACCACCTGGCCTACCGGCTGGGCCTGGGCCCCGACGACGTCGTGGCCACCACCGTGGTCGAGCACCACGCCAACCTGCTGCCCTGGGCGCGGGTGGCGACGCGGCGCTGGGTCGAGTGCGGGACCGCCGGCACCTTCGAGACGGCCGATGTGGTGCGGGTCCTCGACGACGGACGACGCCCCGCATTGCTGGCTCTCACGGGAGCCTCCAACGTGACCGGTTGGCTGCCCCCCGTGGAGGAGATCTGCGCCGAGGCCCACGCCCGCGGCATCCCGGTCCTCCTCGATGCGGCCCAGCTGGCGCCCCACCGTCCGCTCCCGACGGGCCCCGACTTCGTGGCCTTCAGCGGCCACAAGCTCTACGCGCCCTTCGGCGCCGGCGCGCTCGATCGGTCCCCGCGCAGGCGTTCGAGCGCGGCGATCCGTTCCTCGCCGGCGGCGGGGCGGTCGATCTCGTCGACCTGGACGAGGTCATCTGGACGGATCCGCCCGAGCGCGAGGAGGCCGGCTCGCCCAACGTGGTCGGCGCCGTGGCGTTCGGGCAGGCCATGGACGATCTGGATGCGCCTCGGCTGGGAGACCATCACGGCCCACGAGCGCGCGTTGTCGACGCGCCTGTACGACGGCCTGCACGCCATCGACGGCGTGCGGGTGCTCGGGCCGCGGTCGGGGCCCGGCGAGCACGACGGGCTGGCGGTGGCGGCGTTCACGCTGGACGGCATGCACCATGCGCTCGTGGCGGCCCGGTTGAGCGCGGAGTTCGGGATCGGCGTCCGCCACGGCTGCTTCTGTGCGCACCCGTACCTGATCCGCCTGCTCGGCGTCGGCCGCGACGGCGTCGACCAGGCGCGGGCGGCCGTGCAGCGCGGCGACCGCAGTGGCATTCCCGGAGCGGTGCGCGCCAGCTGCGGGCTGGGGACCGACGAGGACGACGTCGACGCGCTGCTCGAGGCGCTGCACGCCCTGGCCTCGGGTGAGCCGGCGCCCGTGCCCTACGTCCAGGACGCCGTCACCGGGGACTTCTGGCCGGAGGGCGATGCGGCCGGGTGGCGCACGACGGACCGTCCGGCCGGCGCGGCCTGCGCCAGAGGGTGAGCGCGGGCGTGCGGTGGCGTCGGCTCGTCGTCCCGGCGCTGGTCGCGGTCGTCCCCGCGCTGGCGGCCTGTGCCCAGCCCGTCGGCGGGACCTCCTCCCACGACGTCGCCTGGGTGACGACGGGTGCCTCGGTGACGCTGCCGGGGACCGGCGTGACGCCGGTGAACCTGGCCCGGGGCCACGTGAAGGCCAAGGTCACGGTGGGCAGCCTGCCCTCCGCCCTCGCCTACGCACCCGGAGGCCGGGACCTCCTCGTCGTGACGCAGGGCGACGACCAGCTGCACGAGGTCGACACGACGACCCATCAGGTCGTGCACCACGTCGGCGTGGGAGTGGAGCCGGACGCCGTGGCGGTGGCGCCCGGCGGCAGCGGGGGCAAGGGCGTCGCACTGGTGGCCAACCTCGATTCGAACAGCGTGACCCCGGTCGACCTCGGCACGTGGCGCGCCGGCACGCCGATTCCGGTCGGGGCGGAGCCGGTGGCCATCGCCGTCGCGGTGACGGCACCGGGCGCCGCCACCGCGTTCGTGGCCGACGCGGGCGCCGACACCGTGACGCCGATTGACGTCGCCACCCTGCAGCCCGGCGCGGCCATTCCCGTCGGCGTCGGCACCCGAGACCATTGCCGCCGCGCCCGGGGAGGTGTTGGTGGGCAACTTCGGCAACCGGACCCTCACCGCCATCAACCCGGGGACGCGGCAGGCGGGCGGCACCGTTGCGCTCCCGCTCAACCCGACCGGCATCACCGTGAACGCGGCCGGCACGACGGCCTACGTGTGCGGCGGCGCGGCCGTCGTCGCAGTGGCCGTGGTCGGCCTGACGGTGGGCCCGCCGGTGGCGCTGCCCGACGTGGCGCAGGGGATCGCGTTGAGCGCGGACGGCTCGACGGCGTGGGTGACCCAGCAGGCGGGCACGCTCATTTCCGTGGCACTGGCCACCGGGAAGGTGGGCCCGCCGCTGCACCTCGGCGGTCACCCGTCCGCCATCGTCATCGGCGCCGGCTGATCCGCGCCGGCTGGCCGCGCGGTCGGCCGGGCTCAGGCGCTGTAGACCGCCCGGGCCCGGAAGCGCAGGGGCGGCTCCGTCAGTTCCTCCATGTAGTGCGCCGCCCACCCCGCGAGGCGCGCCACCGCGAACAGGGTGCGACCCGTGTCGGGGGGCATGCCGGTCCCCCAGCTCAACGCGGCGAGGGCCAGGTCGCAGTTGGCCGGCGGCACGTTGTGCGCCGCGGCCAGCGCGATCACCTCGTGGAGGAGGGCGCGACGCTCTTCGCTCAGCAACGGCTCGGCCAGGACCAACAGGGCGTCGAACCGGGCGTCCCCGCTCTTGTACACGGCGTGACCGAAGCCCGGCAGCCGGCCGCGCTCGCGCAGCGCGTCGTTCAGGGCCCGCGGCACGCCGTCGCGCTCGGCCACGACCAGCAGCTCGTAGGCCTGCTGGCTGGCTCCCCCGTGCAGCGGCCCCGCCAGCGTGGCCAACCCGGCCAGGAGGGCGTCGTAGGGATCGGCGCGCACCGACGCCGCGACCCGCACGGCCACGGTCGAGGTGGCCAGCTCGTGGTCCGCCATGAGGACGAGCGCGGCATTGACCGCGGCCGACGGCACGTCGGCCGCCCCGGCCGCCGCCGTCAGCCGGGCCGCCAGCCGCGTGGCGATGGATGCGCTCGGGGTCTTCGCCGGACGGCCGGGGCCCGCGACATCGGTCAGCGCGGCGATGGCGCGCCGGGTGGCACGGGCGACCGCCTCCGCCCGCAGGTCCGCCCGCAGGGGATCTGTCGCCCCGCACAGCACGAGCGCCCAGCGCATGCGGTCCAACGTCGGCGTCAGCGGGCACGGACCGATGTCGGGCACGCCCCAGTCCCCCGCCTCCTCGGACTGCCACAGCAACTCGGCCACCTCCTCGAAGCTGTGCGTCCGCGCCAGGTCGGTGGCGGCCCGGCCGCGGTAGATCGGGCCGAGCTTCTGGTCGAGCTGGGTCACACCGGTGGTCACGGTGGCGAGGCGGGTGGCCGTCTGCCGCCCGCCCCGGCTGCGCACGGCCAGTGCCTCAATGGCATCGAGGTCGAAGAGGCTCCCCCGCCGCGACGGGTCCGGGTGGGACTCGAGCAGACCGCGGCTCACGTAGGCGTACAGGGTCGGCACCTTGACCCCGAGCCGGCGCGCCGCCTCCTCGGTGCTCAGCATGCGTTCCATGCCGTCCATCTTACATTGACTTGATCAACGTTTACAGACGCAGGGAAGGCGCGTCATAGTGGGATGCATGGAAACCATCGTGCGCGATCTCATGACCTCCCCCGCGGTGACGTGCGCGGCGGACGACACCCTGGCCGGGGCGGCCCGAGCGATGCAGGAGGCCGACACGGGCTCGGTCGTGGTGACCGACGACGGCAAGGTCGTCGGCATCCTGACCGAGCGCGACCTGCTCCGGGCCGCCGCCGGCGAGGCCGACCCCGACCGCGAGCACGTCCGCCTCTGGATGACCTCCCGGCCCGACGTCCTCGGGCCCGACGAGCGGGCCGACGCGGCCTGGGCCAGCCTGACCTCGCACCACTACCGCCACCTGCCGGTCGTGGACGGTGGCCGCTGCGTCGGCGTCGTGTCGCTGCGCGACCTCATGGCGGTGGCCCGCATCCGGCCGGCCGGCGAGTCCAGCGGGGAGGTCCCGGCGGGCCTCGAGGGCGTGGTGGTGGCCGAGACGACGATCGGCGACGTCCGCGGCAAGGAAGGCTTCTTCCACTACCGGCAGTACTCGGCGGTCGAGCTGGCAGAGAAGCGCTCGCTCGAAGATGTCTGGCATCTCCTCTTCCGCGGCGAGCTCCCTGACGCGGCGGCGGCCGAGGCCTTCGGCGCCGAGGTGCGGCGGCGCCGCGCGCTCCCGCCCGGATTGAGCACCGTGCTGCCGGCCGTCTGCCGGCGCGGCGCACCGCTCGACGTGTTGCGCACCGCGGTGTCGCTCCTGGCGGCCGAGCTCGGCTGGCGCCCCACCCACGACATCGGCGCCGGACGAGCTGTACGACCAGGCGCTCGGCCTCTGCGCGGTGGTGCCGACGATCCTTGCCGCGGCCCACCGCCTGCGCCAGGGAAACGAGCCGCTGGAGCCACGGGACGACCTCGGCTTTGCCGCCAACTACCTCTTCATGTTGACCGGCGACGAGCCGACCGCAACTGCACGCCCGGGCCATTGAGCAGTACATGATCCTCACGATCGACCACGGGTTCAACGCGTCGACCTTCACCGCCCGCGTCGTCACCTCGACCGGCGCCGACCTGGGAGCCGCCATCGTGGCGGCCATCGGCGCACTGTCGGGGCCGCTCCACGGCGGCGCCCCGAGCCGGGCCCTCGACATGCTCGATGCCATCGGCACGCCCGACCGGGCCGAGGACTACATCCGCACGGCCGTCGAAGGCGGCGACCGCATCATGGGCTTCGGCCACCGCGTCTACAAGACCGACGATCCGCGCTCGCTCCTCCTGCGCTCCGTCACCGAGCGGCTGGGCGGCCCGCTGGTCGAGTTCTCCCAGTCGGTCGAGCGCACGACAGTGGACGTGCTGGCCGAGCTGAAGCCGGGCCGCCAGCTGTACACCAACGTCGAGTTCTACGCCGGCGTGGTCATGCACACGTGCGGGATCCCACGTGAGATGTTCACGCCGACCTTCGCGGCGGGTCGCACCATCGGGTGGAGCACCCACGTCATGGAGCAGGCCGCCCACAACCGCCTGATCCGTCCGGCGGCCCGCTACGTCGGGCCGCCCCCGCCCCAGCCGGTCCCGCTCCCCGAGGCCTGACCGGTCCGGTCCCCCCGGGACCGGACTGGCCCTCCCCGAGCGAAACCCGACTAAACTGGTCAGGGTTCAAAGGTTTCGGGAAGGAGCAGCTCATGGCCATCGACAGCGCGCCGGCGGGCACGTCCGGCCGGCTGCGCGCCCTCTTCTCGTTCCCCAATCCGGTCAACGAGGTCTCGGCCCGCCTGGTCGCCGCCGGCGTGGTCGTGATGTGCGTCCTCACCATCGCCTTCGACCTGCGGTGGGCGACCATCGTGATCGCCTACGGCTTCGTGGCCCGGGTCCTGACCGGTCCCACCCTCAGCCCGCTCGGACAGTTCGTCACGCGCGTCGTCACGCCGCGTCTGGGGATCGCCGAGCGCCCGGTGGCGGGCCCGCCGAAGCGCTTCGCCCAGGGCATGGGCGTGGCCTTCTCCGTGACGGCGCTCGTCCTCACGGGACTCGGCTTCTGGACGGCGGCCGAGGTGTTCCTCGGCCTGCTGGCCGCGGCGGCCTTCCTCGAGTCCGCCTTCGGCCTCTGCCTCGGCTGCAAAGCCTTCGCCGTCCTCATGCGCGTCGGCGTGGTGCCCGAAGAGGTCTGCGAGCGCTGCAATGACATTTGGGGCGCCGGCCGAGCCGCGGCGTAGCGCCGCGCGCGGCGTCGCGGCAGGTCGGTCAGTCGTCGTAGATGAGGACGCCCCGGATGTTCTTGCCGTCCCGCATGTCCTGATAGCCCTGGTTGATGTCGCCCAGCTTGTAGGTGTTGGTGACCATGGAGTCCAGGTCCAGCTGCCCGTTGCGGTAGAGCTTCAGCAGCTTGGGAATGTCCGAGTGGATGTTGGCCGAGCCGAAGATGCTGCCGACGACCTGCTTCTCGTAGATGGTCAGCATCATGAGGTTCATGGTGACGGCCGTCTCGTTGTAGGGATGGATGTTCGTGACCACGACCCGCCCGCGCTTGGCGGCCAGGTTCAGGATGGAGTCCATCAACCCGCCCGATCCGATGCCGATGGCGCAGATGACCTTGTCGCACATGTGACCCCAGGTCTCCTGGTGGATGAGCCCGAAGGCCTCCTCGATGGAAGGCGCCGTGTGGGTCGCACCGAACGTGGGAGCCAGGTCACGCTTGAGCTGGACCGGGTCGATGGCGAAGATCGTCTCGGCGCCGGCGAGGCGGGCGCCCTGCACCGCCGAGGCCCCGATGCCCCCGATGCCGATGACCGCCACGTGGTCGCCCGGCCGCACGTCGGCGGCGTAGACCGACGAGCCCCAGCCGGTGGTCACGCCGCATCCGACCAGGCAGGCCTTGTCGAGCGGGATGTCGTCGAGGATCTTCACGCACGAGGCCTGGTTGACCACCGTGTAGGGGGCGAATGTCCCGAGGCAGACCATCGTCGAGACGTCCTGCCCCCGGGCGTGATGGCGCACAGTGCCGTCCAGCTGCTTCCCCGACATGAGGATGCCGCCGACGTCACACAGGTTCGAGTGGCCGGTGGCGCACGGCGGGCACTTCCCGCAGGCGGGGACGAAGCCGAGCACCACATGGTCGCCCGGCACCAGGCCGGTCACTCCGGGGCCCACCTCTTCGACCACGCCGGCGCCCTCGTGGCCGCCGATGACGGGAAGCGGGACGGGCATGTCACCGGTGAGCAGGTGCTCGTCGGAGTGGCACATGCCCGAGGCGGCGAGCTTGATGAGCACCTCGCCCGCCTTGGGCGGATCGAGCTCAATGGGCTCGACGCTCCACGCCTCCCTGTCCCACAGAACGGCAGCTTCGGTTTGCACGGTCCCTCCCACGGTCTGGCGTGACGACCACTCACGCTAATGGCTGACGCCTCCGGCGCGCGTGAGGAGACGGTGAAACGACGTCCGGACCGTCAGGCGGCGCCGTGCAGCATTTCGATGCGGCGGGCCAGGTTGACCGCGTGATCGCCGATGCGCTCGTAGAAGCGGGCCAGCAGGGTGACCTGTGCACCGATGGAGGTGGGCATCGCCCCGGCCGCAACCTCACCGGTCAACCGGTCGTGCAGGATGTCGATCTCCTCGTCGTCTTCCGAGAGTGACGCCGCATTGGCGGCCCGGTCGCCGTAGGCGTCGGCGGCCGCCCTCCACATTTCGAGGGCGACCTCAGCCATCCGCTGCACAATGCCCCGGCTGAGCGGGCTCATGGCGGCCCCGAGATTGCTGGCGGCCCGCTGGGCGATGTGCTCCGCCAGGTCGCCGCTTCGCTCCAACTCGGGGACGATCAGCAGGACGCCGACGAGGTGGCGCAGCTCGGAAGGCGACAGCGACGCGTTGCCCAGTTGCTCCCAGACCAGGAGTTCGACCTCTGCGGTCAGATCGTCGATCGCCTGGTCGCCTTCGACCACCTGCAAGCCCGTCGCGACGTCGTTGCTCAAGAGGGCGTCGGTGGCTCCGGCCAGGGCCTCGGAGACGAGGGCGAAGAGCTGCACCATGCGGGCCTCGATGCCGTCGATTTCTTCCCCGCCTCCCGCCATGCGCACGGTACGTTACCTGGGCAGTTAACCCTGCTGTCACGAAGTCGTTCGCGAACGATCGACGTGGGCACCCGGCCGGAACGGCGACCAGCCCGAGGCGGGTCGAGATCCCGTTGCAGTGGGAGTTGCCGCTTGTCAGCCCGCCGTCGTGCTGCCAGCGAAGGGACGAATCAGCTCCGCTTCCTGGTCGCCTTCTTGGCGGGGGTCGCCCTCTTCTTCGCCGTCTTCTTGGCCCCGGTGGCCTTCTTCTTGGCGACGGTGGTCTTCTTGGCCGCCGTCTTCTTCACTCCGGTGGCCTTGCGCTTGGCCACGGTGGTCTTCTTGGCCGCCGTCTTCTTGACGCCGGTCGCCGTCGTCTTCTTGGCCGCCGTCTTCTTGGCTCCGGTGGCCTTGCGCTTGGCGACCGTGGTCTTCTTGGCCGCCGTCTTCTTGGCTCCGGTGGCCTTGCGCTTGGCGACCGTGGTCTTCTTGGCCGCCGTCTTCTTGGCTCCGGTGGCCTTGCGCTTGGCGACTGCGACCTTCTTCGCACCGACCTTCTTGGCGACGGTTGCCTTCTTCGCCGCCGTCTTCTTCACACCGGTGGCCTTGCGCTTGGCCACTGCAGCCCGCTTCTTGATCGTCTTCTTGATGCTCTTGGCCTTCTTCGCCGCGGCCTTCTTGAGGGGGCGCGCCTGCTTCTCCACGCGCTCCGCGGTCTTCGACGATCCGATCGTCGCCGCTGCGTCGCTCAAGCCCTCCCGGACCTTTGAGCTTGCGGCCGCCGCGGCCGCCTCAACGGTACCGACGGCATCTCCGACAACTTCGGCTGCTTTATCCATCGTGCCTGGCATGGACGTAGAGGCTAACGCGTGCATATCGCATGTCAACGGGGAAAATGGCGCGAAACCTTGTCGCGTCACGGCCGCTCCCGCTCTCCGCGACAGAAGCGTGGCCGCGTCGAAACGCAGCGGAGCCATCGGAGGGCGGCAAAGAGAACTGACGTGAATTCCTCATGAATTCGTCAGTCGACCGGCAGACGCTCGCGCAACTTCGCCAGAGTCTCGGTGGTGTGCTCTGCGCCCGAGGCAACGTAGGGGACGACGGCCCCCAGGTACGGATGGGAGGAACTTCGAGCCAGAGGTTCGAGTTGCCGAGCGGCATCCGAGACGAAGGAGGCGGCCTGTTGGACGGCATGGCCGGCCGTCTCCGCCGAACCCTTGACCACGTCTGCGACCACGTCGTGGGCGTGGCTGAGCGTTTCGGGGTCCGGAGTCACTTTGTCAGCAAGGTCGAGGCCGCCCGCCCGGGCGTGCCTACCGGCCGCCCGCCCGCGACGGATCGCCTCGGTCGAGGCCTGGGCCACTGCCGGCGCGACGCTTCGTCGAGCCCGCCGGACCTTGCGACGGCTCGACGCCCTCCCGGCGATCACGGTGGATTCGAGTTGGCGCGCTTGTCGCTTCGCTCGCCACGCCAGGGAGGGCTCACCTTCGGTGTCGAACGCAGCGAGAATGAGGCCGCCCAGGAGGCCGACGTTCTTCAGGAAGTGCATCTTCTGCTGGGCGCGGGTGGTCGGATCCGACTCCTCCCAGAAGCGATGGCCGGCGTAGGTCGTGGGAATGATGGAGCCGATCAGGGCCACGCGCGGCAGGCCGACGAAACTTGCCGACCGCCAGGAGCACCCCACCGGCGATCTGCACAGCTCCGTTGACGCGCACCAGCGTCGCTGCGTCAAGGCCCTCGACACCCGCCTTCTCCGCGAGCGGGTCCGTCACGGCGACAGCCTTCTTGACCTTGCCTTCTGGGTTCCAGAGGGCGTCCCAACCCCCGACGACGAAGATCGAAGCGAGCAGAGGACGAGCGAGTCGACGAGAGAGTGCCATGGCCATTCCTCTACCCGGATTTCAGAGGGTTACCCATCGAATCCTGCGGTCCATCAGGTCTTCTTCCTTGCGGACTCCTGCGAGGCCTCTTCCAGCCGCCCCTCAGAGTCGTCGAGGATGGCTGCTGCCTGCGCCTCGGGATCGTCGCTCTCCGCCTCTTCGGGAGGCCGCCCCTCGGCTCGCGTTTCGACGTCCTTCGATGAAGTGCCCACTGTCACCTTCTCCTTTCCCGGGATCCTTCTCCCGCCTTGTATCCGTGTCGTCCATGCGTGAGTGACACCGTGCGCCTCGTCACTCGGGCCCTCGCTTCGATTGCCGTCGTGCGGGAATAGCTGTCAGACGAGACACGAGTGCACGATTGGATTCGAGGCGCGATGGATGGTGCTGAGCTCGCCAAGACCGAGACAGGTGAGTCGGAAGCCGAACGGAACAATCGAAATCTCAGCGATCTGCTCCAGGAGCTCCGGGTCGCCGGACTCGGCGTGCAAGTGCTCTTCGGATTTCTGCTCGGACTGCCATTCACCAATC
>CAVWJQ010000002.1:0-73304 GCA_963755445.1 uncultured Acidimicrobiaceae bacterium
CGTCCGACACCAGCCAGGCGATCGCGTTGGACACGTCGATGGCGTCCACCGCCTCGACCGGCATGGCGTTGAGCAGCGATCCGGCGAGCTGCGGGACGTGCTCGATGATTTCGGCGACATTCCCGTCCCCGGACATCGGCGTCCGCACAGTGGTCGGAGCGACGGTGTTGACCCGGATGAAGTGCGGCGCGAGGTAGTTGGCCCACGACCGATCAGGCCAATGACGCCGTGCTTTGACGCTGTGTACGCGAGCATGCCTGGGGCATCGAGGCCCGCGCCAATCAGCCCGCCCGTCGAACTTGTCAGAACGATCGCGCCGCCTTGGCCGGTTTCGATCATCGACGGGATCGCCACCCGGCCGGTGTTCCACACACCGGTCAGGTTGACCGCGATCGCCGCGTCCCACTGCTCCTCGGCGGGCACCCCGCCCGGCCCGATGCCGGCATTCGCCAGGACGATGGTCACCGGCCCAAGCTCGCCGAGCCCTCGTCGAAAGCCTTGCATCGCTTGTACGTCACAGACGTCCACCTGGCGCGCGACGATCCGCCGATCGAGCGCTTCGACCTCCTTGACGGTCTGGTCGAGATCCTCGAGCGTCGACATCTCGTAGCCCGCTGCCGGGAGCTGGCGGCAGATGTCGACAGCGATGATGTCGGCGCCCTCCCGCGCGAGCCGCACAGCGTGGCTGCGACCCTGCCCGCGGGCAGCTCCGGTGATGAAGGCGACTTTGCCGTCGAGCTTTCCCATTTGTCTCCCTTTCGACTCGGTTCGCACCGTTCGGCGATTGCTATACAGATCTCGGTCCTATCGCGATGCTGAGCCGGGCGCCTGCATCGAGCCGAATGACCTCCCGTTCATATAGGGATTCCGGACGATCGCCTCAACGAGGCTGGCGTACTCATCCGGATTACCCAACCGCCTCGGAAACAAGATGTCCTCGAGGAGCAGATTTTGAACGAAGCGTGACGACGTCAACGGCGTGAGGAACGAGCCGGGTGCGATCCCACACACCCGAACTCCGATCGGAGCCAGGTCCCGAGCCATCGGGAGCGTCATGGATTCGATGGCTCCTTGGCCGCGGCGTAGGGCACCATGGTCTCTTGTCCGTCAAAAGCGCTGATGGAGGCGGTCTGGACGATGACGCCACGCTGCCCATCTTCGTCGGGCACGTTCGTGGCGAAGGCGGCGGCCGCGAGTCGGGCCAGGTTGAACGGTCCCACAACATGGACGTCGAGATTTGCCTTCAGGATGTCCTTCGAGATCGGGGTGCCCTCGTCGTCGACCAGGCGAGGACTTCTGATTAGGACGCCAGTCGCACTGACCGCAATCGAAAATATCCCGAGCGACTGTGCGACTGTGATGGCCTCCGATACAGCCTGGTCGTCTTCGGCGGTACCGAGGATCGTCTTGACCGAGTCGCCGAGCTCTGACCGAAGCTCTGCAGACCGCTCCGCGTCGGGATCGATGACGACAACTCCGACGCCGACTCCCACCGACGACGAACGGTCGCACTGCCCAAACCGCCGGCGCCACCGGCCACGATGGCCGATCGGCCCTTAGGATTCATGCTCGTCCTGCGCTTCCGAGGAATCTCACGCTTCAGCTCCAGCTCCCGGCGCCGACACGGAATGCGGTGACGCTCGCCCCTTCGGGCACCCGCTCAATCGGTGTCGTCAGCTCTTCAATGCTCTGTGCCCCGATCTCGGATGCGATACACGAGAGGACGACGGGGTCGAGGTTGTAGAGGCCGATCGCGTTCTCCCCCCACCATGCGCCGAACATCTGCAGCGGGGTATCGCTGAAGGTGTGACGGAGCGCCAGACGGGTCACTGGCGAGACCTTCCGGTCCTCGTCGTACACGAACGTGCCCTCCAAGTGGGGATAGTCCGACCCCCACAGCACCTGAGAGCTGAGGCCATGCTCTGTCGCCTGCTGCACCTCGTAGGGAGAGGCGAAGCTCGCACCCAAGAAGACGTTACGAGCCATGTACTCGCTCGGGCGAAGCCGCACCTGCTGCAAGAGCGCGTTGTTCAGCGGCTCGTCCCGCTTGAACTCGTAGAAGGCCCGAATGGCGTCGAGCTCGGCCGCCATCGCTGGCACCCAGTTGCCAGGAGTCTCGGTGATGACCAGCTTGAGGCCGGGATGGCGTTCGAAGACCCCGCCAAAGATCATCCATGGCACGGCGCGTTGCGACAGGGTGGCCGACTCCAGCTGGATGAGGGCAATGGATTCGAGGCCCGAGTAGCGGGCGCTGGTCCTTCCCCCGACATGGGTCACGAGCGGCATCTCGAGCTCTTCGCACACTGTCCAGAACGGCTCCCAACGCCGGCGGTTGTACTCGGGCAACTCGCCATCTCGCATGGCAGGGAAGTTGACGCCCTTTAGTCCGTGCTCGTGCGCCCAACGCACCTCGCGGACCGCCCGTTCGAGATCGAAGAGAGGGAGATAGGCCAGCCCGATGTGACGATGCGGAGCCTGCGCCACGAAGTCGACCAACCAACGGTTGTAGATCGACTGTCCCTCCGCCGCCATCTCGGGGTCAGGCTTGGGAACGGTCTCGCCGAACGACTGGGGCACGAAGGGGATCGGCTCCATGTTCGTGCTGCCGTGGAAGATCACCCCCGCTGCGACCCCGTCGTAGTCGTAGTCAGCCAGACGAGCCGCAGATTCATAGTGACCACGAGTCCGAAAGTTCGGGTGCTCGAGATATCCACTGCCCTCGAGCATCGTGGTGAATCTGGTCCGCTCTGACGCCATGCTTTCCGCGAAGCGATCGAATTCCTCCAGATGCTTCGCGGAGCAGTAGGGACGGAGATCCTCGACCAGGCGCGGGCCAATGTGCGTGTCGTTCGAGACGATGATGAGCGGATCCGACGCAGTCATCGGACGACGATGGGCATCTTTCCCATCCACGAACGGTGGATGTCGAGGCCAATTTGATCCCGCTGTAGTCGACATCCCACTCGGGCCACCGGTTCAGGAGCTCGTCGAGCGCCACGCGCCCTTCGAGCCGGGCCAGGTGCGCTCCCAGACAGAAGTGCAGGCCGTAGCCGAAGGTCATGTGCTGGCCGTCGGTGCGCCTGACGTCGTAAGAGGCGGGGTCCTTGAAGCGCCGGGGGTCTCGATTGGCCGAAGCCATCATGAGGAGAACCGCGCTCCCCGCAGGCAACGTCGTGCCGTAGTACTCGACGTCTTCGGTGACGTAGCGGGCCGACGCGTGACCCGTGGGCTCGAAGCGCAGCGTTTCTTCGATCGCGCTCGGAATGAGAGAACGGTCGGCGGAGATCAGCGCACGCTGATCGGGGTGATCCGCCAAGACTTTGGCGAGCCATCCAATCAGCCGCCCGGTGGTTTCGTTGCCGGCGCCGGCCAAGACGGACGTGTAGGTCAGGACCTCCTGGCGACTCAAGGTCCTCGTCACCCCCGATTCGTCCTCGAACTCAGCGTTGAGCAGCATCGTCATGAGGTCATCGGACGGGTGGTGCGAGCGCCACTCGACGTAGTCAGCGAACATCTCCCCTGTGACCACTTCGGACTGCTCGATGCGCATCGGCTGACCTGGCCGGGTGCGCAGATCGCGATCAGTCTTGTTGCGCACGGCGATCTGGTCTTCTTCGGGGATACCGAGGAGCATTCCGATCACGCGCATGGGCAACATCGACGCCAATTCGGCGATGACGTCGAAGCCTTCGCAACCGACCAAGGGGTCGAGGCAGCGAACGCAATAGGAGCGCACCTGCTCCTCGAGGACCGCCATTCGCTTGGGCGTGAACACCCGCGAGAGGAGCCCGCGATGAGTGGTGTGGACCGGCGGGTCTTCCCACATCACCACGCCGGTAGGCACCTCAATGCCCGCCCGCAGAACATCCAGCAGATCCCCTCGGCTACTGGAAAAGACCTCCCAGTTGACCAGCGCTTTTTGAACGTCCTCGTGCCGTGCCAGCGCCCAGAAGTCGTACCGCTCGTTGTGGTAGATCGGCGCTTCTTCGCGAAGGCGCTCATAGGTCGGATAGGGGTCGGCGTTGATCTCGACGTCGTATGGGTCGAAGTAAACCTCGGTATCACTGACAACCATCGATCGCCTCTCTAAAGTTAGAGCACTCGTTCTAACTTAGAGGTGCAGCCGTGTCAAGCAACCCAGCCCAGGGCTGGGATGGGCTCTCCACTGGCCATCGTACGGCAGTGGTCATAGCGGACCATATGCTCTAGCTCAATGGTTGCACGCTCGGTTTCCACGTCGCCGGCTCAAGCCGGGGCGACAAGACGCCTCAGGGCGGCCACGCCCGAGAAAAGACGAAAGCTGCTCGATGGGGCCGAACAGATCATGCTGCGTGATGGGTACGCCGCAGTGACTTCGAGGCGACTGGAGACCGAAACGGGCCTCAAGGTGCACTACCACTTTGGCAGCATCGATGACCTGTTCATCGCAGCTGTCCGCCGGCGAGGTGAGGTCAACCTGGCATTGATGGCTGAGGCCTTGTCGTCAAGCGAACCGCTGCGGGCGTGGTGGCGTCTGGCGTCCGATCGTCGAGGAAGCAGGCTGCTGGTTGAGATAACTGCCGCGGCGAACCACCGTCCTGCCCTTCAGGTCGAGGTGGCAGCCTTTGCCCGAGAGACCCGGCGCTTGCAGATCGAAGCGCTCGATCATCTGCTGGACGAATACGGCATCGATCGTGACGCCTATCCCCCATCGCTGGTAGCACCAACCATTCAGGGTCTCGCCTTCGCCATGGCCTACGACCAGGCCGCTGGTTTTGACACCGCCCAGGACGAGGCGTCACTCGCCATGGACCAGCTCTTGGATCGTCTGGAGCGCCAGCGGGCTGTGAACGAGGCCTGACAGCGGTCGGCGGGACGAGGCGGCTCCGCACAGACTGGCGACTGATCAAATGCCCCGTACACGCGTGCGATCACTGGGCTTTGAGCCGAATCGCCCTGCGCTCAACCAGTTCGCAGAGCCCTCGAACGTGGTCTCAATCACGAATACGTCACCAGGAGATCGCGCACGTAGCGCGCACGACGTTGAAACGGAAGGAGACGAGGGAGAGGTCTTCGATTTAGACCCCTGACCAGCGAGAACGAAGAGGAGTGCTCCGGGGGTGAGACTCGAACTCACAACCTAGCGGTTAACAGCCGCTTGCTCTGCCATTGAGCTACCCCGGAAAGGGTCGAGAAAACCGGACCCGAACGATATCAGCGACCCAGCACCGCCAACGTGCAGAGTCCCGCCCCGAATGTCAGGCGCGATCAGGACTCTTCGAGGTAGTCCCTCAGCAGGTGGGCGGCGTCGGGCCGGCGCAGCTTGGCCAGCGTCTTGGACTCAATCTGGCGGACCCGCTCCCGGGTCACGCCGAACTCCCGGCCGACCTCTTCGAGCGTGCGGATCTTGCCGTCGTCGAGGCCGAAGCGCAGGCGGACCACGTCCTGCTCGCGTTCCGACAGGTGACCGAGCGCCTCGCGTACCGCTGCGTCGAGCAGCGAGCGCGTCGCCGCGTCGTCCGGGACCACCGCTCCCCTGTCTTCGATGAGGTCCGACAGGTTGAAGTCGTCCTCGTCGCCGACCGGCTGCTCGAGTGAGACGGTGTCCTGGTTGATGCGGAGGATCTCGCGCACGCGCTCCATCGGGAGCTCGACGCGCTGTGCGACCTCTTCGATGGTCGGCTCACGTCCGAGCTCCTGCAGCAGCTGGCGCTGCGCCCACACGACCTTGTTGATCGTCTCGACCATGTGCACCGGAATCCGAATGGTGCGCGCCTGGTCGGCGATCGCCCGCGTGATGGCCTGGCGGATCCACCAGGTGGCGTAGGTCGAGAACTTGAAGCCCTTCGTGTGGTCGAACTTGTCGACCGCGCGCATCAGGCCGAGGTTGCCCTCCTGAATGAGATCGAGGAAGGCCAGGCCGCGGTTGCGGTAGCGCTTGGCGATGGAGACGACGAGGCGAAGGTTGGCCTCAATGAGCTCGTCCTTCGCCTTGAGCCCGTTGCGCATGAGCCGCTTGTTCCGGGACAGTCCCCCGGCATCGAGCACGTCTTCCGGGGGCCCCTCGCCGGCGACGGCCAGCTCGTGGGCGGCCAGCCTGGCGGCGGCGGCGTTGCCCCCCTCAATGGCCTTGGCGATCTCGACCTCGAGCTCGGCGTTGAGCAGCGGAACCCGGCCGATCTCCTTGAGATACGTGTGCACCGGGTCCTCGGAGCTGCCGCCCGAATCGCCGCTGGAGGCGGTCCGCTTCCCGTTGCTCTCGCGCCGGGCATCGGCACGGAGCGCGCCGTTGGACTTCGGGACCGCCCGTGTTTCCTTGGGCGGCGCCACCTCGACGCCGAGGTCCTCGTCTTCGTCCGCCACGAGCGCGACGCCTTCGGCCGTGACGCGTCGATCAGCGATCGTCAGCACTTCGGGAGTGAGCTCGACCGTGCGCAGCGCCTCGATCAGTTCGGCTTGCGTCAGGTGACCCTTGGCGCGACCCGCCGCAAGCGCGGCTTCGAAGTCGACCTGCGACACACCCGGTGGCAAGCGCGACGTGCGCGATCGGCGCCAACGTGTCCGAAGACGCGTCGGCGCGTTCGACAAGCCGACGTGTCCGTCGTCGATCGCCACCGCAGACTCTTCGCTCACGCTCGCCCTGCCAACGCCGTGCTCACCCCTCGGGCTCTCTCTGAATCAACCACGCTACCAACCGATCGGCCGCGTCGCGTCCAGATCCGGATTCTCCGAGTTCGTCCAGCCAGAGCTGCACCTGGGCGGTTTCCGCGGCCCGGGCCTCCCAGGAGTCATCGCTCACCCGCGATGCGATCTCGACGTCACTCAAGCGCGCGCTTCGCCGCGTCGCGGAGCATGACGACGACGACGGAGTCGACCGGATCGCCCAGGTCAGGGTCACCCGCCATCGGCTCTTCGACAATGACGCGTCGCAACAGGCTGGCCACCTCCGGTGACGCGGTCTCCACTGCTTCATGGACGCTGTCGTTCTCCAAGAGCGCGACAAACGCCTGCCGTTGCAAGCGGTCGGTGAACAAAACGGCATGCACTCGATCCACTACATCTTCGGGTCGGTGCACGGCCAACTTGAGAGCCTCGAGCCCAGGCCCAGGTCGGAGCGCCAGCGGCCAGGCTGGACGCCTCCCGCGTGACCGTCTGGCGCCATGAAATCGCCGTCGTCCTCGGGGTAGTCCTGCGAGCGGGGGCTCGTCCTGCGACGCCCCGGGTGCGGCGCGTCGGCTTCTCCGCCGGCGGATGGGCGCGGAGGTACTCCAGCCGCTCCCGGAGCTTGGCCGGTGTCGATCTGGCACAGGTCGGCGAGCTGCATCACGTACTGGTCACGGACCAGATCGTCGGGATGTTCAGCCACCGCCGTCAGGGCCGCCTCGGCCGCCCGGGCCCTGCCCTCGGGGGTGCGTCAGATCTCCGGCCTGGAGCATGCGGTCGACCCGGAACTGCAGGAAGGGCCGCGCCTCCTTGATGGCCCGGGCCAGCTCGGCCGGGTCGGTGCGGGCCAGCTCGCCCGGGATCGCTGCCCCGGGGGAGGTCGGCCACCACGACGTCGACCTCGTGCTTGCGCTCCCACTCGTAGACCCGCGAGGTGGCGCTCTGCCCGGCCGCGTCGGCGTCGTAGGCCAGGACGATGCGCTTGGCGAAGTTGCGCAGCAAGGTGAAGTGCTCCTCGGCCAGCGCGGTGCCGCAGGTGGCGACGGCCCAGGGCACGCCGGCCTGGAAGGTGCCGATGACGTCGGTGTAGCCCTCGCACACCACGACCTCGCCCTGTTCGATCACGCCCTTCTTGGCCCAGTTGAGCGCGTAGAGGGTGCGACGCTTGGAGTAGATCGGCGACTCCTGCGAGTTCTTGTACTTCGCCTCGGGACGGTCGGGCGGCGGCTGGCCCGGCGCGCGGCGGCAGAATGCGCCCGCCGAGCGCGATCGGCCGCCCGGAGGGATCGCAGATCGGGAAGAGCACGCGGGCCCGGAAGAAGTCCTGCACGCGGCCGCGCCGGTTGACGAAGCCGAGCCCCGAGTCCGACAGCACGTTCTCGGGCAGCTTGAGCGACGTGGCCAGGGCGTCCCAGTCGTCGGGCGCCCAGCCCAGGCGGAACTGGCGCACGACGTCGCCGTCGTAGCCGCGCGAGCGGAGGTAGTCGCGGGCCCGGCCGGCGTCGGGCGAGCGCAGGAGGCGCTCGTGGTACCACTGCGACGGCGCGCTCCATGGCCTCGAGCAACTCGGAGCGGCGCTTGTGGTCGCGCCCCATCTCCTGGTCCTCGTGCAGCGTGATGCCGGCCCGGTCGGCCAGGAAGCGGACGGCGTCGACGAAATCGAGGTGGTCCATGGCCCGCACGAAGGTGATGGCGTCGCCCGACTCCTGGCAGCCGAAGCAGTAGTAGAAGCCCTCCTCGGCGTTGACGCTGAAGGAGGGCGTCTTCTCGGTGTGGAAGGGGCAGAGGCCCGCACCAGCGCCGGCCGACCTTCTTGAGCGCGGCGTGCTCGCTGATGAGCGCCACGATGTCGGTGGCCGCCCGGACCTGGGCCACTTCCTCGTCCGGTATACCCACGAACCAGACGGTACCGCGGCGCTGTCCCGGCTCGTGCCTGGCCGCCGGCCGGTCTCTGGCCTAGGTTCGGCCGATGGCTGTCACCATCTACGGCGTCTGCGCCCTGACCTTCATGATGGGCATGTACGCCCTGGAGGGGCGGGGCCGGATATTCGTCCTGGCCTTCGCCCTCGGCTGTGCCCTGTCCAGCTCCTACGGCTTCTTGTCCGGGGCCTGGCCCTTCGGCGTGGTCGAGGCCATCTGGACCCTCATTGCGCTGCGGCGCTACCTGGTCGCTGGGCACCGGGGACGCCACCTCGTAGCGGGCCCGCCCGCGGCGGCTACTCCTTCTCGGCCAGGACGGCCTGCGCCGCCGCCAGGCGGGCCACCGGGACCCGGAAGGGCGAGCAGCTGACGTAGTCGAGCCCGGCGTCGTAGAAGAGGCCGATCGACTGGGGGTCTCCCCCGTGCTCGCCGCAGACCCCGACCTTGAGGCCCGGCCTGGTGGAGCGGCCCCGCTCGGTCCCGAGGCGCACCAGCTCGCCGACGCCGTCGAAGTCGACCACGTCGAAGGGGTTGCGCGGCAGGAGGCCGAGCTCCAGGTAGGCGTCCATCATGCGGCCCTCGACGTCGTCGCGGGAGAACCCGAAGGTCATCTGCGTCAGGTCGTTGGTCCCGAAGGAGAAGAAGTCGGCCACCTCGGCGATCTCGGCCGCCCGCAGGGCGGCCCGCGGCGTCTCGATCATGGTCCCGATGGTCACCTCGAGCTTGCCCCGCCTGGCCGTGCCGGCCTTGGCGCCCCTCGAGGCGCGCGGTGCGGGCTCCTTGTTGACGTCGCTCACGGCGTCCTCGACCCAGCCCCGGGCCAGCGCCAGCTCGGCGCGGGTCACGGTCAGGGGGATCATGATCTCGACGATCGGGTGCCCGCCGTCGGCCACCCGCTGGCGGGCCGCCTCCATGAGGGCGCGCACCTGCATGGCGTAGAGGCCGGGCTTGATCACCCCGAGGCGCACGCCACGGGTCCCGAGCATGGGGTTGGACTCACGCCACGACAGCGCCGCCTCGTACATGCGGCGCTCCTCGGGGTTCAGCCCGACGGTGTCCTCCTTGTGGGCCAGCTCCTCGGTCGAGGGCAGGAACTCGTGCAGCGGCGGGTCGAGCAGGCGCACGGTCACCGGCAGGCCGTCCATGGCGGCCAGGATGGCGATGAAGTCCTCGCGCTGGACGACGCGCAGCTCCTCGAGCGCCTCGGCCTCCTCGGCCGGCGTGTCGGCCAGGATCATGCGGCGCACGACCGGCAGGCGGTCCTCGCCGAGGAACATGTGCTCGGTGCGGCACAGGCCGATCCCCTCGGCGCCGAGCTTGCGCGCGTTGGCGGCGTCGTCGCCGGTGTCGGCGTTGGCCCGCACGGCCAGCTTGCCCTTGCGGATGGCGTCGGCCCACGACAGCACGGTGTCGAAGGCGGCCGGCGGCTTGGCCGCGGTGAGCGGCACCTCGCCGGCCACGACGATGCCCGCTCCCCCGTCGAGCGAGACCCAGTCCCCCTCGATGAGCGTGATGCCGTTGGCCGTGACCTGGCGGTCGCCGAGGCGGAGGACCTCCGCCCCCACGACGGCGGGCTTGCCCCAGCCGCGGGCGACCACGGCGGCGTGGCTGACCAGCCCGCCCCGGGCGGTGAGGATGCCCTCGGAGGCGAGCATGCCGTGCACGTCCTCGGGCGAGGTCTCGTTGCGCACCAGCACGACCGGCTCACCGCGCTCGGCTGCGGCGGCGGCGTCGTTGGCGGTGAAGTAGATGCGGCCCACGGCGGCGCCGGGGCTGGCACCGAGGCCCTTGGCCCAGGTGGCGTAGCCCGAGCTGGCGAACTGGGGGTGCAGCACGGAGTCGAGGTGGTCCTCGGTGATGCGCGAGACGGCCTCTTCCTTGGAGATCCCGAGGTCGCTCGGGCGCACCATGTCCACCGCCATCTTCAGGGCGGCGGCCCCGGTGCGCTTGCCCACCCGGGTCTGGAGCATCCAGAGCTTGCCCTGGTCGATGGTGAACTCGGTGTCGCACATGTCCTGGTAGTGCCCCTCGAGCCGGGCGAAGATCTTGGTCAGCTCGGTGTGCACCTTGGGGAACTTCTTCTTGAGCTCCGAAATGGGCTCGGTGTTGCGGATGCCGGCCACGACGTCCTCGCCCTGGGCGTTGACCAGGAAGTCGCCGTAGGCGCCCTTGGTGCCGGTGGCCGGGTCGCGGGTGAAGCCCACGCCGGTGCCCGAGTTGTCGTCGCGGTTGCCGAAGACCATGGCCTGGACGTTGACGGCGGTGCCGAGGTCGTGGGCGATGTGCTCCCGGTCGCGGTAGGCGATGGCACGGGGGCCGTTCCAGCTGCGGAACACGGCCTCGATGGCGCCGCGCAGCTGCTCCACCGGCTTCTGCGGGAAGGGCTTGCCGGTGTGGCGCTCGACGATCTGCTGGTACGAGTCGACGAGGTAGCGCAGCAGCTCGGTCGGCACCTTGGCGTCCGACGTGGTCCCGGCCAGCTCCTTGGCGGCGTCGAAGAGCGAGTCGAACTCCTCGCCGGGGAGCTCCAGGACGATGCGGGCGTACATGGCGATGAAGCGCCGGTAGGAGTCGAAGGCGAAGCGCTCGTCGCCGGTCTGCTTGGCCAGGCCCTCGACGGACTCGTCGTTGAGGCCGAGGTTGAGGACGGTGTCCATCATCCCGGGCATGGAGAACTTGGCCCCGGAGCGCACCGAGACCAGCAGCGGGTCGCTGGCGTCGCCGATCGTCTTGCCCATGGCCTTCTCCAGCCGGGTGCGGGCACCGGCCACCTCGGCGTCGAGCGCCTTGGGCCAGCCGCCGGCCATGTAGGCCCGGCAGGCGTCGGTCGAGATGGTGAAGCCGGGGGGCACCGGGAGCTTCAGTACCGACGTCATCTCGGCCAGGTTGGCGCCCTTGCCACCCAGGAGGTCCTTGAGCTCCATGGGGGGCTGGGCGTGCGTGTGGTCGAAGTCGAAGACGAACGGCATCGGGCCTCCTTGCCCTGTTCGGGCGCACCGCGTAGCGAGCGCGGTTCACTCGAAGTGATTGCGCCTCCCAACTTGGGACAGGCCAGGCGCAGCCTACTTTCCTTCCGACGCTCCTCCGGAGCGCCCGGCGGCCGTGCGTGCCGGGTCCGGATCGCCGTCCCACGGCCCGGCGTCGCCCGTCACCGCTCCGGTGACCTGGCGTTGGAAGACCTCCTTGGCCTGGCGCATGAAGTCGCGCACGATGGCCAGCTCGTCCGCCTTGAAGCGCTGGGCCACCTGGCGCATCTCCTCGGCGACGGGCTGCTGCAGGCCCTGCAGGCGCTCCTGGGCGGCCGGGACGATCTCGACCCAGACGCGGCGGCGGTCCTCGGTGTCGCGGCGCCGGGTCACCATGCCCGCCTCCTCCAGCCGGTCGAGGATGAAGGTGACGGCCCCGGTCGTCAGCCCGCTCTCCTCGGCCAGCCGGCCGGCCGTCAGCGGGCCGTGGCTGGCCACCAGCTCCAGGCACCGCATGTCGGTCCTGCTCAGCTTCAGCTTCTTGGCCACGCCGTCGTCGAACTCGGTGGCGGCGCCGAGGTAGCCCATGATCTCGGCGCGCAGCTGCTGCCCCAGCTCCGAGCGCGACCATTGTCTTGACACGTAAATAACTTTATCACTAAGTTTCTTTGGCAATGGCTTATTCTTCGCAATCAGCTCTGGCCGTGGAGGCCCACGATCTGGTCAAGGTCTTCCCCCGCGGCAACGTCCGGGCGCTCGACGGGGTCTCCCTCGAGGTGGAGGCCGGCACCGTGCTCGGGCTGCTCGGGCCCAACGGCGCCGGCAAGACCACCGCCGTGCGCATCCTCTCCACCATCCTCGGCCCCGACTCCGGGCACGCCACGGTGCTCGGGCCACGACGTGGTGACCGAGGCCGACACCGTGCGCCGCATCATCGGGCTGGCCGGCCAGTACGCCGCGGTCGACGAGAACCTGACGGGCCGGGAGAACATCCACATGGTGGCCCGGCTCTCCCACCTGAGCCGCCCGGTGGCGGCACGCCGGGCCAACGAGCTCCTCGAGGAGTTCGGGCTGTCCAATGCCGGGGACCGGGTGCTCAAGACCTACTCGGGTGGCATGCGCCGGCGCCTCGACCTGGCCGCCGCGCTGGTGGCCAACCCGCCCGTCCTCTTCCTCGACGAGCCGACCACCGGCCTCGACCCGCAGAGCCGCCAGGGCCTGTGGACCTCCATCGAGGACCTGGTGCGCGAGGGCACGACCGTGCTGCTCACGACGCAGTACCTCGAGGAGGCGGACCGGCTGGCCCGCGACATCGTGGTCATCGACCACGGGCGCGTCATCGCCCAGGGGACGCCGGCCCAGCTCAAGGCCGACCTCGGCACCTCGGTGGTCTCGGTGACGCTGGGCGAGTACGACACCGTGGCGCGGGCGGTCGAGCTCCTGGCGCCCCTGTCGGAGAAGGCGCCGCTGGTGGAGAACCTCATCGTCGAGCTGACGGTCAACGACGGCCCCAAGGCCGGCGCCGACGTCCTGCGCACGCTGGACGCGGCGGAGATCCCGATCGCCGGCCTGGCCCTGCGCGAGCCGAGCCTCGACGACGTCTTCCTGACCCTCACCGGCCACAAGACGACCATCGAGGAGGGCGAGCAGGACGAGGAGGAGCCGGTGAAACCGAAGCGGGGCTTCGGCCGGGGACGCAAGAGCGACGCGACCGACGGGAAGGATGCCGCATGACGACCACCCTGAACCCACCTGTCCGGCTCCTCGAGCCCGAGCAGGGCAACGCGCTGTCGTGGGCCGTGGCGGACATCGTCACCATGGCGAAGCGCAACATCCTCGCCGTCATGCGGACGCCCGAGGCGCTGTTCTTCACCACGCTTGCAGCCGATCATGTTCGTGCTGCTGTTCACCTACGTCTTCGGCGGGGCCATCCACGTCCCCGGCGGGCACTACATCGACTACCTGATGCCCGGGATCTTCGTGCAGACCGTGATCTTCGGCGCCATGGCCTCGGCGTCCGGCCTGGCCGAGGACCTGCACAAGGGCATCATCGAGCGCTTCCGCGCCCTGCCCATGAGCCGCTCGGCCGTGCTGGCCGGCCGGACGGTGTCGGACCTGGTGCGCAACGTCTTCGTGGTCGCGCTCGATCACCGTGGTGGGCTACGCCGTCGGCTTCCGCATCGGGACCAACTTCGCGCTGTTCCTCTGTCGGGGTCCTGGTGATCCTGTTCTTCGCCTACGCGTTGAGTTGGGGCTTCGCCTACATCGGCCTGTCGGCGCCCAACGCCGAGACGGCCCAGGTCATGGTCTTCCCGCTGATCTTCCCGCTGCTCTTCGCCTCGTCGGCCTTCGTGCCGGTGGCGACCATGCCGGGCTGGCTCCAGGCCTTCGCCGAGCACCAGCCGGTGACCCAGGTGGTCAACGCCGTCGCGCTCGCTCATGGTCGGCGGCGTGCTGCACGACTCGGGCGCCGTGTGGTCCGCGCTGCTGTGGACCGTCGGCCTGCTGGTCGTCCTGGCGCCGGTCGCCGTGCGCAAGTACCGCAAGGTGGCCTGAGGCCGCTCACCCCTCGCCGGTGCCCTACCCGTTGCTGGTGGTTACTCCTCGCCGGTGCGCCGGCGCAGCTCGCCGAGCAGGTCGGCGATGGGGACCCGGACCTGGTCGGTGGTGTCGCGGTCGCGGACGGTGACGGCGTTGTCCTCGAGCGAGTCGAAGTCGACGGTGACGCACCACGGCGTGCCCGACCTCGTCCTGGCGCCGGTAGCGCTTGCCGATGCCCTGGGTCACGTCGTAGTCGCACATGAAGTGCGGCTGCAGCGTCTTGAGCACCTGGCGGGCCAGCGGCTCGAGCGTGTCCTTCTTCGACAGCGGCAGCACGGCCACCTGGTACGGCGCCAGGCGCCAGTGCAGGCGCAGCACGGTGCGCGGCTCTCCCCCGACCTCGTCCTCGTCGTAGGCGGCCAGGAGGAAGGCCATCATGGTGCGGGTGGCGCCGGCGGCCGGCTCGATCACGTAGGGCGTGTAGCGCTCGTTGGTCTGGGGGTCGAAGTAGTCGAGCTTCTCGCCCGAGGCCTTGGCGTGGGCGGTGAGGTCGAAGTCGCCCCGGTTGGCGATGCCCTCGAGCTCGTCCCAGCCCCAGGGGAAGAGGAACTCGACGTCGGCCGTGCCCCGCGAGTAGTGCGACAGCTCGCTCTGCTCGTGGTGGCGCAGGTGCAGCTTGTCGGCCGGGATGCCGAGCCCGAGGTACCAGTTCATGCGCTCCTCGAGCCAGTACTCGAACCACTTCTGCGCCTCGTCGGGCGGGACGAAGTACTCCATCTCCATCTGCTCGAACTCGCGGGTGCGGAAGACGAAGTTCTGCGGCGTGATCTCGTTGCGGAAGGACTTGCCGACCTGGGCGATGCCGAAGGGCGGCTTCTTGCGCGTCGTCCCGAGCACGTTGGCGAAGTTGGTGAACATGCCCTGGGCCGTCTCGGGGCGCAGGTAGGCCACGTGGCCCTCGTCCTCGACCGGGCCGGCGTGGGTCTTGAACATGAGGTTGAAGGCCCGGGCCTCGGTGAGGTCCTTCGAGCCGCAGTTGGGGCAGACGCCGTCGATCTTGTCCTGCGCGCCAGCGCTCGTGGCAGTTCTTGCAGTCGACCAGGGGGTCGGTGAAGGTGGCCAGGTGGCCCGAGGCGGCCCAGACGGCGGGCGGGCCGAGGATGGCGGCATCGAGGCCGACCACGTCGTCGCGCTCCTGGACCATGGCGCGCCACCAGGCGTTCTTGACGTTGCGCAGCATGTTGACCCCGAGCGGGCCGTAGTCGTAGGTGGAGCGGAACCCGCCGTAGATCTCGGCCGAGGGGAAGATGAAGCCGCGGTGGCGGCAGAGCCGCACCACCTTCTCCATCAGGTCGTCGGTGGCGGCCTCGGGCGCCTCGGCGGTCTCTGTCATCGGTGCAGGATACCGGAGCGGATTCTGGCGCTGACCTCGTTGGCCAGCAGCCGGCCCCGCAGCGTGAGGACGGCCCGGCCGTCGACGTGCTCGACGAGGCCGTCCGACTCCTCCAGCTCCTCGGGCCGCTCGAGGCCTCCCAGGGCACGCCGCGCGGGCGTGCGCAGCGAGAGCGTGAGCGCCTCGAAGGCGCGCTGCTCCGCCGTCAGCTCCTCGCGCCCGCCCTCGGGCGAGCGCCCGGCTTCGACGGCGTCGATGTAGCGGTCCGGCGTGCGCACGTTCCACCAGCGCACCCCGGCGCGGTGCGAGTGGGCGGCCGAGCCGATGCCGACGTAGTCGCCCTGCTCCCAGTAGAGGTGGTTGTGCCGGCACTCGTGCCCGGGCCGGGCCCAGTTGGAGATCTCCTCCCAGTGGTAGCCGGCGGCGGTGAGGACGGCCTCGGCCCGCTCGTAGCGCCGCGCCTCGACGTCGTCGTCGGGATGGCGGGCCGGGTCGGCGGCCAGCGGCGTGCCGGGCTCGACGGTGAGGCCGTAGGCGCTGAGGTGCGGCGGCGGGTGGTCCAGCGCGAGGACGTGGTCGAGCGTGGCGGCCCAGTCGTCGTCGCTCTCGGTGGCGGCGCCGAAGATCAGATCGAGGTTCCAGGTGGTGAAGCCGGCGGCGTGCACGGCGGCGGCGATGGTCTCGGCCGCGTGCGGCACGTTGCGCCGGCCCAGACCGGCGAGCACGTGGGCCTGGGTCGACTGCAGGCCGAAGGAGACGCGCGTGACGCCGGCGCGGCGGTAGGTGCCCGAGGTGGGCCTCGTCGGCATCTTCGGGATTGCACTCGACGGTGACCTCGCAGTCGGGCGCACGCGGGATGGCGTCGAGGATGCGGGTCAGGGTGTCGGGGTGGAGGCGGGAGGGGGTGCCCCCTCCGAAGAAGACGGACGTCGGGAGCGCGAGGTCACCTGCCCCGAAGGCGCGCTGCAATTCGAGGACGCAGGCGTCGGCGTAGCGCTCCATGAGATGGTCGCGGTCGGTGTAGGTGGCGAAGGCGCAGTAGTCGCAGCGCTCCCGGCAGAACGGGACGTGGACGTAGACGCCGAAGGGGGTCAAAGCCCGGCGGTGGAGCGCACCGAGCGGATGCGCCGGTCGAGATGCGCCTCCATCGCCTCCGTGGCCAGCTCGGCCACCTCGTCGGCCGACGGGGGCGGCGGCCCCGCCAGCACCGCCGGCCAGGTCCCCGCCGAGGATGCGGCGCAGCAGCAGCCAGCGCGCCCGGGCTCATGTGCCGCCCGCTGCGATGGGCCCGGCACAGCGTCCCGCCCGCCACGAGGTCGAAGGCCACCAGCTCCACGGCGCCGTCGGGCTCGCCGCACGAGGCGCACTCGTCGAGCACCGGGCCCGGCGCCCTCGAGGACGAGCGCCTTCAAGAAGAACGAGGGCGCGACGAGCGTCGGGTCGGTCGTCGTCGTCGGCCAGGGCGGTGAGGGCGCCGACGAGCATGGCGTAGAGGCGAGGGTCCGGGTGGCGCTCCTGGGCCATCTGGTCGCTCACCTCGAGGAGGGCGATGCCACGGGGCATGCGCTCGAGGTCCTCTCGGATCGGGCGGAAGGCGTGGACGACCTCCACCTGGTTCACGATGTCGAGGTCGCCCCTCCCCTGCCACAGCAGGAGGTCGACCTGGGTCAGCGGCTCGAGGCGCCCGCCGAACTTCGACGTGGTCTTGCGGATGCCCTTGGCCACGGCCCGGACCTTGCCGTGGCGTTCGGTGAGGAACACGATGATCTTGTCGGCCTCGCCCAGGCGGTACGTGCGCAGGACGACGCCCTTGTCGCGGAAGAGGCTCACGTGTGGACGTTGGTGGGGGTGTCCGTGGTGGCGGCGCGGTGGGCGGGGTCGAGCGGGCAGTAGCGCTCGCCCCGGCGCTCGGCCTCGGCGACGGCCCGGCGGGCCTCGGCGGCCCGGTCGGCCGCCTGGTTCTGGGCCTCCTGGGCGGCCCGGACCCGGTCCATGGCCTTCTTCCCGTGCGAATGGCGGCCGTAGAGGAGGTTGCCGGCTCCGACCAGCACCGCGATGGCGATGAAGGCGACGACGGCCGCGCCGGCGCCGGCGTGGCCCTCCGTGACGACGGCGAGGACGAAGATGGCGACCAGGGCGATCCCGACCGCGATGGCGATCCGGCTGAAGATCCTCACTCCCCCATTCTCGCAGCCGGGCGGGCCGGGTCGGGTCCGGGACGGATTCCGGCCCTCCGGCTACGGGTTGACGGCCCCGAAGCGGCGCACGCGCTGCTGGTACTCGATGACCGCCTCGGTAGAGGTCGCCGCGGCGCATGTCGGGCCACAACGTCTCGGGGAAGACCAGCTCGCTGTAGGCGATCTCCCACAGCAAGAAGTTCGAGATCCGCGTCTCGCCCGAGGTGCGGATCACCAGGTCGGGATCGGGCATGTCGGGGAAGTAGAGGTGGCGGCGGATGGCCTTCTCGTCGATCTTGTTGGCGGGGGTGCCCTCGGCGACCAGGGCGCGCACGGCGTCGATGATCTCGGCCCGGCCGCCGTAGTTGAACGCCATCGTCATCACCATGCGCCGGTTGTGCTTGGTGAGCTCGATCGACTCGTCCATGCGCTTGAGCACCCGCCGGGGCACCCGCCAGTCCCGGCGTCCGGCGAAGCGGATCTGCACGCCCTTCTCGTTGAGCTCGTCGGCCCGGCGCATCAGCAGCGACTGGTTGAAGTTCATGAGGTAGCGCACTTCGTCGGGCGGGCGGCGCCAGTTCTCGGTGGAGAAGGCGTAGAGGGTGATCCACTTGATGCCTATCTCGAGGGCGCCGTTCACCACATCGAGCAGGGCGGTCTCGCCGGCGCCGTGCCCCTCGGTGCGGGGCAGGCCCCGCGCGTTGGCCCAGCGTCCGTTGCCGTCCATGACGCAGGCCACGTGGACGGGCACCTTGGAGAGATCCAGCTCGGGCGGCACCGGGTCGTGGGTCGCCGGGTCGTGGCGTGCGCCGGGTCGTGGGTCGCCGGGCCGGGGCCCTGGTCCGGTCCCTGGGCATCGCCCGGGTCGCGGACGGCAGAGGTCACCCGATGAACCTACCGCGGCCCACCGGGCCGCCGATCCGCGGGGTGGGCGGTGCGGCGATCCGGGTCGGTTCGGTGCAGGGGCTGGCTCGGGGGCCGTGGTGGGCCTTCTGGCTGGGACTCTGGCACGGGGGCTGCAATTCGTGTTGAAGTGTCGGCACCCCCGGGCCAGGCGGTGTGGGGCGGAGGATCGAGGATCAGGAGGGACCATGTCCGAGCCAGGCGCTGCACCCCGTCCCGACACCACGGACATGTTCGCCGTGCACGGCGTCTTCCGCGACACCCTCGGTGCCGCACCCACGCTGGTCGGCGGCGTCGCGCCCGGCGACGCGGAACGGGTGGCGCTGATCGCCAACTACTACGAGAACATCCTCTCGTTCCTGCACGCGCACCACGACGGCGAGGAGGTGCTCGTCTTCCCGCTCCTCCGGGAGCGCTGCGACGGCGCGGGCGAGCTCATGGACCGCATGGCCGAGGAGCACCACGAGGCGCTGGAGCTGCTGGAGCAGGCCAAGGCGGCCCTGGCGGCCTGGCCCGGTGGCGACGCCGCGGCGCAGCAGGCGGCCCAGGAGCGGCTGGACGAACTGTGCTCGCACCTGAGCGAGCATCTCGCCGAGGAGGAGCAGAAGGTGCTGCCGCTGGCCGGCGCCAACCTCTCCATGGAGGAATGGGGCGCCCTGCCCGGCCACGGCATGGCCGCCTTCGACGGCGACAAGATCTGGCTGATCCTCGGCCTCATCCGCGAGCGCATGACCGACGAGCAGCGGGCGGCGATGATGGCCCACATGCCGCCGCCGGCGCTCGAGATGTGGACCGGCTTCGGCGAGCAGGCCTTCAAGGAGTACTCGGCCGTGGTCGAGGTGCCGGTGGTCAACCACGCCTGAGCAGGTGTGCGGTCGGACGGCCGTCGGGGTGCCATCGGCCTGACCAGGGCCGGGATCGGGGCGGCGACGCGCCGGCTGTAGCGTCATCTCCGATGACGGACGAGGACTTCGACGACGCCTTCGCCGACGCCTTCGCCGAGCCCGACGGCCTCGACGACCTGGACGTCTTCGGCTCCTCGGGCGGGTCCGAAGCGGACGCCCGGCAGGCCGGCGACGACGGCGTGCAGGGGCTGGACAAGATCACGGCGCAGATGTCCGGCGGCGAGCACCGCCCCGAGCAGCAGGAGATGTGCCGGGCCGTGGCCGAGGCGATCGTCACGAGGACCCACCTCGTCGTCCAGGCCGGCACGGGGACGGGCAAGTCGCTGGCCTATCTCGTCCCGGCCGCGCTGAGCGGCAAGAAGGTCGTCATCGCCACGGCGACCAAGGCGCTGCAGGACCAGCTGGCCGAGAAGGACCTCCCCCAGGTGGACGCCGGGCTCGGGCTGCCGGCGCCGCTGGACTACGCCGTCCTCAAGGGACGAAGCAACTACGTCTGCCGGCAGCGGGTGGCCGAGGTGGGCTCGGGCGGGATTCAGGCCGAGCTGGGCGATCAGGGGGCCGGGCGGGCGGACGAGCCGTCCGCCGCGGCGGGGATCGAGGAGGGCGGGGCCGGGACGTCGGCGGATGCGACGGGCGCACCGCCCGAGGGCATCGTGGAGGAAGTGCGCCAGCTGGTGGCCTGGTCGCAGAAGTCGCAGACGGGCGACCGGGCCGACCTGAGCTTCGAGCCCTCCGACCGGGCCTGGAACATGGTCAGCGTCGGCCCACGCGAGTGCCCGGGCGCCTACAACTGCCCCTCCGGCGGGAGCTGCTTCGCCGAGGCCGCCCGCGAGCGGGCCTCGGTGGCCGACGTCGTCGTGGTCAACACCCACCTCTACGGGGCGCACCTGGCCAGCGGCAGCGTCGTCCTGCCCGAGCACGACGTCGTGATCTTCGACGAGGCGCACGAGCTCGAAGAGGTCATGACCGCGAGCCTCGGCGTGGAGGTGACGCCGGGCCGCTTCCGCTCGCTGGTCACCTCCGGGCGTTCCCTCGTGGAGCCGAAGGACGCCGACCTGCTCGAATCCCTGGCGACGATCGGCGATCAGCTGGGCACGCTGCTCGCCGACCGCGTCGGGACGCGTGTGCTGCACGACGAGGCCCGACCGCCCGTCGACGACCGCGAGCTGGCCGAGCTCCTGGGCCGTGGCGCCGAGGTCAGCCGGCGCGTCACCGACGCGCTGCGGCGCGGTGGCGCGCAGCGTTCGTTCCTCCCCGAGGACGGGGGGTCCGACGCCGATCCCGACCGCGCCAGCCGCAAGACGCGGACCCTGCAGGCGGCGGTGCATCTGACCGAGGACCTGCACCGCTTCGAGACCCGCCGTGACGGCGAGGTGGCCTGGGTCGACGGCACGCGGCGCAACGTCCGTCTCCGCCTCTCCCCCATCGACGTCGGCCCGGTGCTCTCCACCATGCTCTGGGGTGAGGTGACCTCGGTGCTGACCAGCGCCACCATCCCGCCCCGGATCGTCGAGCGGGTCGGGCTGCAGTCGTTCCCGACCGAGGAGCTCAACGTCGGCAGCCCGTTCGACTACCGGTCCCACGCGCTGCTCTATGTCGCCCGCCACCTGCCCGACCGGCGTGCCGCCGGAGCCGAAGAAGCGCTGCACGAGGAGCTCGCGCAACTGCTGGAGGCCGCCGGCGGGCGCACCCTGGCGCTCTTCACCAGCAAGCGGGCGACCGAGGCGGCGGCGGCGGCCCTGGCACCCGAGCTCCCCTACACGCTGCTGCTGCAGGGCGATCTCCCGAAGAACCTCCTGCTCGAGAAGTTCGCCACCGACGAGACCTCCTGCCTGTTCGCCACCATGGGCTTCTGGCAGGGCGTGGACATCCCGGGCCGTGCGCTGTCGCTGGTGACGATCGACAAGCTGCCCTTCCCCCGGCCCGACGACCCGCTGCTCCAGGCGCGCCGGGACCGGGCCGGCGGAGGTGCCTTCTCATTGGTCGACCTGCCACGGGCGGCGACGCTGCTCGCGCAGGGTGCGGGCCGGCTCATCCGCAACGCGGAGGACCGGGGCGTGGTGGCCGTGCTCGACCCCCGGCTGGCGACGGCTTCGTACCGCGGCGTGCTGCTGGCGACGTTGCCGCCGATGCGGCGCTCGGTGGACATCGACGAGGTGGAGTCGTTCCTCCGGCGGGCGTTGGAGGACGGGCAGAGGCGGAGCAGGCGTCCTGAACTCCGGCTGACTCGCTGCCGATTAGCGGGCCTCGTCGCCGAAGTCGAAGACGAGACGGCCCTGCTTGTCCCGTGTGCCTTCGGTGGCGACCCGCATGATCCACCGACCCCCGATGTCCCGGATATACGGCTTGTTCAGGCTGTAGGACCGCTGGTTCGTCTCCACCTCACAATTGAGCAAACCGGCTTCGGTCAGGATCCTGAGATGCCGGGAGATGCCCTGCCATGTGGTCTCGAAGCGGCGAGCGATGTCGTGGGAGCTCATCGGGCTGCCCCAGTCGTGCAACGTGCGCGAGGATCTCCAGCCGGGTCTCGTTCGCCAGCGCCCGGAAGAACAGCTCGAGCGACTCGTTGTCCGAGACAGCCGTCAGTGTCGGGGGGTTCGTCCGCCCGACCTCGAACTCTGGGACGGGTGGGCCCGAGCGTGAGTGGGCGTGGGCGAGGGCTTGGGCGAGGATTGGGCGTGAGCTTGGGCGTGAGCGGGCCGGGGACATGTTCAAAAACTATAAACGATCTTGCTTAGAGTTTCTGGAGACAGCACCGGCGTCCCTGCGCCCCAATCCCGCGAGGAGCGTCCGGCCCCTATAGGCCGTTGCAGCTCAGTAACCGAGGCGGTTGAGCATTTCGTCGCGGTTCTGCCAGTGACGCTCCACCTTGACGTGCAGGTCGAGATAGGTGCCTTCGGGCAGCTCCTCGCGCACCGCGATGCCGACGGCCTTGAGGACCTCGCCGCCCTTGCCGATGACGATGGCCTTCTGCGAGTCGCGCTCGACGATGATCTCGACGCGGATGTGCGGCCACTCCCACTCGGTGACCCGGCAGGTGATGGCGTGCGGCAGCTCGTCCCGGGTCTTCGCCAGCAGCTGCTCGCGGACGAGCTCGGCCACCCAGAGCGCCTCGGGCGTGTCGGTGATGACGTCGGGCGGGAAGAAGGGCGGCCCTTCGGGGAGGCGGTTGATCAGGAAGGCCGTCAGGTCCTCGACGCCCTTGCCGGTGCGGGCTGACACCGGGAAGTACTCGACGTCCTCGAGCCCGTCCGGGGCGGTCAGCGCCTCGACCGCCGCCTTGGCCTGGAGGAGCCGCTCCATCACCTGTGCGTTGTTGGCCTTGTCGGCCTTGTTGACCACGACGATCAGGCCGGGTGGCTCGCTGATGTCTTCGTCTTCGTCGTCGTCGTCGTCGTCGTCGTCGTCGTCGAAGGCGTCGCGCAGGGTGGCGGGAGGCTCCTCGGCGCCTGTGCTCGGCCAGCGTCGGCGTCGGCCTCGGCGTCGGGTCCCGGCCGCCTTCGAGGCGCGCCCGGGCGGCGGCCGCCGCCGCGGTGACCCGCTGCACCTGACGCACCGATCGCTCCAGCACGGTGCGGTCTCCCGGGCCGATGGCCGCCGTGCCGTCGACGATCACCAGAATGACGTCGACGTCGTTCAGGGCATCGGTGGCCGTCTCGTTCAGCCGGCTCCCCAGCGTGCTGCGGGGACGGTGGATGCCCGGGGTGTCGACGAAGACCACCTGGGCGTCGGCGGCGGGGTCGTGCAGGACCCCCAGGATCCGGTGGCGCGTCGTGTTCGGCCGTGACGAGGTGATCGCCACCTTGGTCCCGACCATGGCGTTGACGAGGGTGGACTTGCCGACGTTGGGGCGGCCGACGACGGCCACGAAGCCCGAGCGCACGCGCCCTCAGTTCCCGTTGTGCGAGACGTTGTCGGCGGTCGTGCCCTCGGCGTCCGCCTCGCCGTGCGCACCCGTCGCCTCAATCCGCACGCGCTCAATGCGCCGGCCCCGCACGTTGACGGCGGTCAGGCGGAACCCGTCGATGTCGACCGAGTCACCGGGGTCGGGCACCCGCCCGACCAGGTCCAACATGAGCCCCCCGACGGTGTCCCACGGCCCCTGGGGCAGTTGGGCGTCCGAGCAGGTCGTCGGCGTCATCAACGGAGTAGGCGGCGCTCACCAGCAGCGACCCGTCCTCGCAGCGCTCGACCGTGGGCTCCTCCACGTCGAACTCGTCCACGATGTCACCGACGAGCTCCTCGAGGAGGTCCTCCAGCGTGATGAGCCCGGCGGTCCCGCCGTACTCGTCGACGACGATGGCCATGTGGAACTTCTCCTCCTGCATCTCGCGCAGGAGGTCCGAGACTTCCTTGGACTCGGGGATGAACTTGGCCGGCCGCATGCTGTCGCGCACCGGCTGCGCCGCCTTGCCCACCCGCTCGGCCCGCACGAGATCCTTGGCGTAGGCGATCCCGACGATGTCGTCGATCCCGTCCGCCTCCACCGGGATGCGGCTGTACCCGGCCCCGAGCGCCGCCTCCAGCGCGTCGCGCACGGTGACGTCGGCCTCCACCGTGGCCATGTCCGGGCGCGGCGTCATGACCTCGCGCGCCACCGTGTCACCGAAGTCGATGATCGAGTGGATGAAGGTCCGCTCGTCCTTCTCGATCACGTTCTCCTCGTGCGCCACGTCCGCCATGGCCTTGAACTCGGAGTCGGTGATGTACGAGTGCCGCAGGCCCTCCTCGTCGCCGCTGGACCCGATGATGAGGTTGGCCAGCCCGATGAGGACGGTCGACAGCCAGCGGATGGGCGGGAAGCGGATCAGCGCGCTGACGATCGGCGCGCTGAGCAGCGCGGCCCGGTCGGCGTGCTGCACCGCCCAGTTCTTCGGCACCGCCTCGAAGAGGACGAAGATGACCACGATTTCGAACACGATGCCGAGCACCACGCCCAGGCCGCCGAAGAGGTGCTCGGCCACAATGCCGACCAGGGTGGCCGAGACCAGCTGGCAGATGAGCACCAGCAGCAGAATCGGGTTGAGGAAGTTGGCCGGGTTCTCGACCAGGCGGGCCAGCTGACGGGCGCCGCGCTTCTTCTCGTCGACCAGGGACTTGGCCTTGATCCTGGTCATGCGGACGAGGCTGGTCTCGGCCATGGCCAGGACGCCCGAGGCAGCCAGCAGTGCCGCGATGATGAGGATGAGGATGGCGTCCTCGGCGTGGAAGCCCGCTGCCGCCAGCAGGGTCAGCACGCTCAGCACCTCCGCGGCTGACCCGGTAGAAGCGGCTGAGCAGCTGCTGCTCAATCGCCTCCATCCGTTCGGCCTCGGCCTCGGCCTCATGGTCCAGGCCGAGCAGATGCAACAGGCCGTGGACGACCAGCAGGGCGACCTCGTCCTCGAAGGACACCTCGTGCTCGACCGCGTTGCGGGCGGCCACCGCCGGGCAGATCACCACGTCGCCGAGCAGCATGAGGGCGCCCTGCTCGGGCGAGGCGCCCGGGCCGCTGCCCCCGAGGTCGGGTGAGCGGCCGGTCGGGCCGGGCTCGTCCTCGATCGGGAACGACAGCACGTCGGTCGGCCCGGTCTTGCCGAGGAACTGGCTGTTGAGCGCCGCGATGGCCTCCTCGTCGACGAAGAGGAGCGACACCTCGGTCTCGCCCTTGATGCCGCGGGCCACCAGGACCTGGCGGGCCAACCCGGCCCAGAAGCCGACGTCGATCGGATGGTCCTGCTGCTCGTCGGCGGCAAAGACGTCGATCGTCACTGGGTGGGACCCGCCCGCCCTTCTGCCACCTCGTAGGCGTCGACGATGTCGGCCACGATCTTGTGGCGGACGACGTCCCGACGGCTCAGGTGGACGAACGAGATGTCGTCGATCCCGCCGAGCACCGGCTCCAGACCGATCAGTCCCGAGCGCCCTCCCGGCACGTCGATCTGGGTCACGTCGCCGGTCACCACGCACTTGGAGCCGAACCCGATGCGGGTCAGGAACATCTTCATCTGCTCGGGCGTCGTGTTCTGCGCCTCGTCGAGAATGATGAACGAGCTGTTGAGCGTCCGGCCCCGCATGAAGGCGAGCGGCGCCACCTCAATGGTGCCCCGGTCCAGCAGCCGCTGCGCGCCCTCGGGCTCGAGCAGGTCGTAGAGCGCGTCGTAGAGCGGGCGGAGGTACGGGTCGACCTTGGCCATGAGGTCGCCCGGCAGGAAGCCGAGCCGCTCGCCGGCCTCGACGGCGGGCCGGGTCAGAGATGATGCGCGTCACCTGGCGCGACTGCAGCGCGTGCACGGCCTGGGCCACGGCCAGGTAGGACTTGCCCGTTCCGGCCGGCCCGATCCCGAACGTGATGATGCTCTGCGAGATGGCGTCCACGTAGCGCTTCTGCCCGGCCGTGTTGGGACGCACGGTCTTGCCGCCGGCGGCGCGCACGACCTCGGAGCGCAGGACGTCGCTCGGGCGGATGTCCTCGCGGACCATGTCGATGGCCCGGGCCACGGTCGACGGGTCGAGGCTCCGGCCGGCCTGCACCATGAGGATCAGCTCCTCGAAGAGCTGGACCACCAGCTCGGCGTGCGGTCCCTCGACCGAGATGCGATCACCCTGCACCACGATCTGGTCGTCCGGGAACGCCTGCTCGATCTGGCGGAGGTGCTCGTCGCGCGTCCCGAGCAGCCCGGCCATCAGATGGTTGCCGGGGACGAAGCATTCGGCGCGCAGGGCCGTGGTCATGGTGCGTTCACGTGAGGCCAAGGTGTCCTTTCAAAGGTTCGCCCCCCAAGACGTGGAGGTGGAGATGCGGGACCGACATGAGCGCGTCGGGCCCGATGTTGAAGATGAGGCGGTAGCCCCGCTCGGGCACCGCGAGGCCGGCGGCGTCGGCGACGGCCCGGGCGGACAGCAGCATGTCCGCCAGGACCGGCCCGTCCTCGGCGGTGACCGTCGACGCGTCGACGATGTGGCGGCGCGGCACCACCAGCACGTGGAGCGGCGCGGCCGGGTTGATGTCCTTGAAGGCGACCGTGGTCGGGGTCTCGTGCACGATGTCGGACGGGATCTCCCCGGCCACGATCCGGCAGAACAGGCAGTCGTGGGTCGCGGCGTCGGTCATGCCCGGGGGTCGCCCTCCCTCTGCGCCAGCCTGATCACTGCTCCGAACTTACCGGTCCCCGGGTCCCGCCGTGACCATGGGGGCCGTTCATGCCGGCTCGCCTCCCGCTGCCGCCACGGTCCCCGTCCGGAGGGAGGCCAGGAGGGCGCCGGCCGTGACGGCGGCCGTCTCCGCCCGGAGCACGCTCAACCCGAAACCCACCGTGGGCAGCCCCGATGCGAGCTCTTCGGTGCTCCAGCCGCCCTCGGGCCCGACGGCCACGACACGCTGGGCCACGGTCGGGCGATCGCCGCTCAGCTGGGCCAGGACCACTTCGCCCGGCCCACCCAGCGAGGGCAGTTCGGCGAAGGCCACGGTGTCGCAGACCTCGGGCAGCCAGACGTGGCGGGACTGCGCGGCCGCCTCGCGCGCCACCCGGCGCAGCTTCTCGACGCTGGCCTGACCGCGCGCCCCGGTCCAGCGCACCACGCTGCGCTCGCTGCGGAGCGGCACGATGCGATCGATGCCCAGCTCGGTCAGCTTCTGGACGACCCACTCGGGCCGCTCGCCCTTGACCGGAGCGAAGGCGACCGTGAGCGCGGGCTCGGCCCGCGCCTCGGACTGCACGGACCCGTCGCCGCCCACGCCGGCGCGTCCCGTGACCGGTTCGAGCGTGTCGGCACCGCGCCAGACCGTGCGCGCCCAGCGGCCGCGCCCGTCGGCGGCAATGACCTCTTCGCCGTCGCGCAGCCGCAGCACCCGCCCCAGATGGTGCGCGTCCTCCTCGGACAGCACCGGCTGGCCCGGATCGTCGACGAAGACCTGCGCGGCGGCGGCCGCCCGCACGGCGACCGCGGCGACGGTGATGCCGGCGCTAGCCAAAGGCGGAGCGCAGGCGCGAGAACACGCCTTCGCCGCCCCCCGTCCCCGGAGCGGCGACCGTCTCGCCACGTGACGCCGCGAACTGGCGCAGCAGCTCGTCTTGTTCGGGAGTGAGATCGGTCGGCGTCGCCACCATGCACGTGGACGTAGAAGTCGCCGCGACCACGGCCGCGCAGGTGCGGCACGCCGAGGCTGCGGATCCGCTCGACATGCCCGTGCTGGGTCCCGGGGCCGATCGTCAGGTGCTGTGGCCCGTCCAGGGTCTCGACGTCGGTCTCGGTCCCGAGGGCGGCCTGGGCCACACTGATGGTCAGCGTGGTGTGCAGGTTGTCGGCCTGGCGCTCGAAACGCGGGTCGGGATTGATGACCAGGTGCACGAAGAGCGAGCCGCTCGGCCCGCCGCGCTGGCCCGGCCGCGCCGCGGTCGGCGAGTCGCAACGTCGAGCCCTCCTCCACCCCGGCGGGCACCTCGACGGTGAAGGTGCTCTCCTCCATGCGGCGCCCCTCGCCCCGGCAGTCGGCGCACGGGTTGGGGATCATCTCGCCCGTCCCGCTGCAGCGCGAGCAGGCGACGCTGGTCACCACCTGCCCGAGCAACGACTGGCGCACGCGGCGCAGCTCGCCCGTGCCCTGGCAGTCGGTGCAGGTGACCGGCTCGGTTCCCGGCGCGGTGCCCCGGCCTTCGCACGTGGCGCACGTGGCCGGCAGGCGGACCGTGATCTCCTTGCGGGCGCCGAAGACGGCCTCGGCGAACTCGAGGTCGAGACGAACCTCGGCGTCGGCGCCGACCTGGGGACCGCGCCGGCGGCCGCCGTTCCCACCCATTTGGCCGAAGAACGCCTCGAAGATGTCGCCCAGGCCGCCCTCGAAGCCGAAGCCGCCGCCGGCACCGGGCTGCGAGCCGAAGACGCCCTCGGGGCCGAAGCGGTCGTAGCGGGCCCGGCGCTCGGGATCGCGCAGGACCTCGTAGGCGACCGTCACCTGCTTGAACTGCGCCTCGGCTTCGGGGTTGCCGTGGTTCGTGTCGGGATGCAGCTCGCGGGCGCGGGCGCGGTAGGCCCGCTTGATCTCGTCGTCGCTGGCGTCAGGACCGACCCCGAGCAGCGCGTAGAGGTCACCGAGTCCGTCAGTGACGGCCATCGTTCCCCCCGCCGATGCGTTGCCCGAGCCGCTCGCCCACCACGTGCGCGGCGGCCATGGCCCGGGCGTAGTCCATGCGCGTCGGGCCGAGCAGCCCGACCGCGCCGAGGTCCTGCCCGTCGATCGACATCGGCGCCACGACGACGGCGCACGACGACAGCGGCTCGAAGCCGTGCTCGGTCCCGATGGCCACCGAGAGCCCACGGTCGAGGACGTCGCGCAGCAGCGAGACGACGACCAGCTGCTGCTCCAGGATGGCCAGGACGGAGCGCACGGTCTCGACGGCGTCGAAGGACTCGGCCAGGCGGGCCGGACCGCCCACGAACACCTGGTCGGCCTCCATGGCCCCCTCGAGCGAGTCGAAGGCCCCGTGCGCCGCCGCGACCAGTTGGTCGACCTCGGCCGACCCGCTCGGAGCGACGGTCCAGGGCTGGGTGAGCGTGCGCCCGATCAGATGGGAGGCGAGCTGCATGCCGGCGCGGGCGAGGACCTCCTCGGAGGTCTCGGCCTTGAGGTCGATGGTCCGCTTCTCGACGGCACCGTCGGAGAGGACCACGACCAACAGCGCATGCAGCGGTGAGAGGCCGACGAGCTGGACGGAACGGATGGTGGCGCTCTCGTGGGAGGGGCCGACGACGACGGCGGCGTAGGAGGTCAGCTCGGACAGCAGGCCCGAGGCCCGCTCGAGCACCGTCTCCATCTCACCGTGGACCTGGTCGAAGAACTGGGTGACCTGCTTGCGCTGGCTGGGGCCGAGGACGCCGGGCCCGGTCAACTGGTCGACGAAGAAGCGGTAGCCCTTGTCGGTCGGGATGCGGCCGGCGCTGGTGTGGGGCTGGACGAGGTACCCCTCGCGCTCGAGGGCGACCATTTCCGAGCGCACGGTGGCCGAGGAGACCTGCACCCCGGGTGCATTGGCGACGTGGGAGGAGCCGACCGGCTCGGCCGTCCCGATGTACTCGGTGACCACGGCCTCCAGAATGGCCGCCCGCCGGTCGTTCAGGGCGCGCTCGTCACCGGCAGGGTCGGCGTGCGGGGCTGAGTCGGTGGGCGGTGTCATGGGGTGCCTGGCACTCAAGTCTACCGAGTGCCAGGCACGGAGCCGTGGGCGGTGCGGGGGCGTGGAGGCACGGAGCGGCCGGATTCCCAGCTCTCAGTCGTCACCCAGGCGCAACGCCGAGATGAAGGCCTCCTGGGGCACTTCGACCCGGCCGATGTTCTTCATCTTCTTCTTGCCCTCTTTCTGCTTCTCGAGGAGCTTGCGCTTGCGGGTGATGTCACCGCCGTAGCACTTGGCCAGGACGTCCTTGCGCTTGGCCTTGACGGTCTCCCGGGCCACGATGCGCCCGCCGATGGCCGCCTGAATCGGGACGTCGAACATCTGGCGCGGGATGAGCTCGCGCAGCTTCTCGGCCATCTTGCGCCCGTAGATGTCGGCCGTGGACCGGTCCACGATGGTCGAGAAGGCGTCCACCGGCGCGTGGTTGATGAGGATGTCGACCCGCACCAGGTTGCCCGTGGCGTAGTCCCCCGGCTCGTAGTCCAGGCTGGCGTAGCCCTTGGTCCGGCTCTTCAACTGGTCGAAGAAGTCGATGACCACCTCGGCCAGGGGCAGCGTGTAGACGAGCTCGACCCGCTCGGGCGAGAGGTACTCCATGCGGGTCATCTCGCCCCGCTTGCTCTGGCAGAGCTCCATCACCGTGCCGGTGTACTCGGTCGGCGTGATGATGGTGGCCGAGAGCATGGGCTCGTCGATGTGGTCGATGCGGCTGGCGTCGGGCAGCTCGGTCGGGTTGTCGATGTCGAGCTCGGTGCCGTCGGTGAGGAAGGCCCGGTACTCCACGCTCGGCGCCGTGGCGATGAGGGACAGGTTGAACTCGCGCTCGAGCCGCTCCCGCACGATCTCCATGTGCAGCAGGCCCAGGAAGCCGCAGCGGAAGCCGATCCCGAGGGCGTGGGACGACTCGGGCTCGAAGGTGAAGCTGGCGTCGTTGAGCTTGAGCTTGTCCAGGGCGTCGCGCAGGTCGGGCAGCTCGTCGCCGTCGACCGGGTAGAGGCCGCAGAACACCATGGGCTTGGGATCGCGGTAGCCGGCGAGCACCTCGGTGGCGCCGTGCTGGGCCGTGGTGACGGTCTCACCGGAGCGGGCCTCGCCGACGTCCTTGATCCCGGCGATGAGGTAGCCCACCTCGCCCGGCCCGAGCGCTCTCCACCGGGACCGCCACGGGCGTGCGCACGCCGACCTCTTCGATGTCGTGCACGGCATTGGCCTGCATGAAACGGAGGCGGGCCCCGGCGTGCAGCGACGCCGTCCACAATGCGGATGGAGCTGACGACGCCGCGGTACTGGTCGTAGGACGAGTCGAAGATCAGCGCCCGCAGCGGCGCGTCGGGGTCGCCCTTCGGGCGGAGGGATGCGGGCGATGATGGCGTCGAGCAGGGCGGGCACGCCCTCCCCCGTCTTGGCCGAGATGTGCAGGATGCTCTCGGCCGGCAGCCCGAGCACGTGCTCGATCTCGAGCGCGCAGCGCTCCGGGTCGGCCGCCGGCAGGTCGATCTTGTTGAGGACGGGCACGATCTCGAGGTCGTTCTCAATGGCCTGGTAGCAGTTGGCCAGGGTCTGGGCCTGAATGCCCTGCGACGCGTCGACCAGCAGCACCGCCCCCTCGCAGGCGGCCAGCGAGCGGGACACCTCGTAGCCGAAGTCGACGTGGCCGGGGGTGTCGATCAGGTGGAGGATGTGGCCGTCGTGCACGACCCGGACGTTCTGGGCCTTGATGGTGATCCCCCGCTCCCGCTCGATGTCCATGGAGTCGAGGTACTGCTCCCGCATGAGGCGGGGGTCGACGGCCCCGGTGATCTCGAGGATGCGGTCCGAGAGGGTCGACTTGCCGTGGTCGACATGGCTGATGATGGAGAAGTTGCGGATCAGCTCGACCGCAACGGGTCCAGCTGCGGTCACGGGGGGCGGCACGGTCCGTCGATCGTACCGGCCCAGGTCGGCGGGCTCGGTCGCCTGGCCAGGACGGTTGCGACAGCCCCGCCCCGGCGGCGCCGGCCGAAAGAGGCCCGCCACCTGCTACAGTTGTCCTCCGCACCGGTGAGGCCTCGGCCCGCCGCCGCCCCCTTTCGAAGAAGACTGAGGATCGACCTGTGGCCAACATCAAGAGCCAGATCAAGCGGAACCGCCAGAACGAGAAGCGCCGGCTGCGCAACAAGTCGGTGCGGGCCGAGCTCCGCACGCGCACGAAGTCCGCCGTGAGCGCCGCCGAGAGCGGTGCCGAGGACAGCGCCGAGGCGCTGCGCCTGGCCGTGAAGCGGATCGACAAGGCCGCCGCCAAGGGCGTCATCCACAAGAACACGGCGGCCAACCACAAGTCGCGCCTGGTGCGGCGGGTGGCTGCCATCGAGGCGTCCGCCGCCGAGTAGCGGCAGCCTCACCTCTTCTTTCTCTCTTCTCTCTCCGCCCCTCGCTTCCCGCCCCACGGATTTCCGGCTTCCCGCCGCGTCCGGAGCCGCGCCGCGCCCCGCCCGGAGGCCTCGCAAGGCGTCCTGCCGGTGGTGGCCCGCTGACTAGCTGTCCATGTGGAAGGTGAACATCTTCTCCGGGACGATACGGACGCCGACGGCGTCCATCTCCTCAAGCCCCTGCTCGAATTCGGGCCGACCTTGGGCAGGTACTCGTCGAGCATGGCCTGCAGCAGGTCGGCGTTGGCGGGGTCGTCGAGGGCGCGACCTCGGCCCTCCCGTGCACCGTGACCGCGAGCTCATCCCCCGGAAGGTGGGTGGCGCTGCAGGCGGGACGCCGGGCCAGGTGGCGCCGGCGCACCGCGGCCTCCCCGGTGCTGAACCAGAAGGTCCCGTGGAGGAAGTAGCCGTCGACCGGCCCGGCGAGCGGGCGCCCGTCGGCGGTCACCGTGGCCAGGACCAACAGCCGCATGCCCTGCAGGCGCTCCGTCAGCTCCACCGCACTGAGCCGGCGCTCGTCCGTGATGATGTCGCGCAGGTGCGGGCCGGCGGCCGCCATGGAGGCATCCAACAGGGCCTGCAGGCTCTGCCATCTCTTCGGGGGTCTCGAGCATGCGATCCAGTCCAGCACCGGGCTGTTCGCCGTGCCGGGGTGTACAGCCGGCTCCCCCGAGACAAGCCGTGCGGCTCGGGCAGAGTGGATCCGTGACCACGGCCAATGACACCACCAGCCCTCCTCCCCCGACGACCGGCGTCGTCGTGCCGATCCTCGTCTACGAGGACATCGAGGCGGCCCACGACTTCCTGGTCGGGACCTTCGGCCTCACCTCCGGCGGCTTGCACCGGCTCGACGACGGCACCGTCGTGCACGGCGAGGTCCGCAACGGCGACGCCCCCATTTGGCTGCACCGGGTCTCGGCCGAGAGCGAGATGGACTCCCCGCTGCACGCCGCCACGTCGCAGGGCGGTCTCTCCGTCCGCATCCCCGACGTCGACGCGCACTACGCCCGCGTCAAGGCGGCCGGGGCACGGATCGACGGTGAGCCGACCGACCAGCCCTACGGCTTACGCGAGTACGGCGTGCGGGACCTCGGAGAACCACCGCTGGTGGTTCGCCACGCCGTTGGCCTGAGGTCGCCGGCTGCGCGTGCAGGCGCCGCTGCCGCGAGCGCCGCGGGCGCGCGGCGCTAGCGGCGGGCGCCGGCGCGAGGACGCGACGAACGGACGGGCCGGGTCTGGCGGGCCAAGCGGGCCACCAGGATTTCGACCACGATCTCGGCGTCCATGCCGCTGGCGCCGCGCACGTCGAGGTCGGCCGCCGCGATCAGGTTGATCGCCTCGGCGATCCGCGTGCTGCCCAGGCGCCGGGACTGGTCCAGCGCCTTCTTGGCCACGAAGGGAGCGGTGCCGAGCACGGCGGCGGCGTCGCGGTCCGTGGTGACGTCGTCGCCATCGAGCAGCAGCATGTTGGTGAAGTGGATGTGCAGCGTGGTGAGGACCTGGATCGGGGCCAGGCCACCCGCCTCGAGCATGCGGTGCAGCACCTTCAGGGCCTCACCCGCCTCGCCCTTGTCGATGGCGCCGGTCAGCTCGTAGCGCGGGACGTTGCCCGCCTCGCCGAGGTACGGCGCCAGGTCGTCGGCCGTGATGCGGGCCCCCTCGCCGTAGGCGGCGCTCAGCGCGCTCAGCAGGCCCTCGACCCGGCCGAGGTCCTCGCCGACGTGACCGGCCAGGAGGTCGGCGGCCCGTGGCTCGAGCTTCACCGGAGCCGCCTTGAGGTGGTCGTGGAGCCAGGCCTTGCGGTCCCCGGCCTTGCTCGTCGCGACGTCGATGACCTGACCCGCCGCAGTGATGGCCTTGACCAGCGGCGCCGGGATCGTCCCTCCCCCGCCGACGAACACGAGCACGGTCGACGGGAGCGGGTCGCCGATGACCTCGACGAGGCGTGGCACGTCGGCCGTCAGCAGGCGGCCGGCCTCGCGCACGACGATCACCCGGCGGTCGACCAGGAAGGGCGGCGTCAGGCAGGCGTCGACGACCGCGCCGACGCTCAGCTCGTCGCCGGCACCCCCGCCGATCTCCTCGACGATGAGCGCATGGTCGCCGTCGCCCACCACATCGTCGAGCAGTGCGTGCACCGCTTGGGCCACCAGCGCGGCGTCGTCCCCCTTGACCAGATAGACGGACTGCGGAGCCGCGCTCACGGTGCTCACTCGCTGGGCCTCGCTGACGGCGGCCAGCACGTCGCGGGCCCGGCAGGTGCCCTTGACGTCGTGCACGCGCACAATGCGGCAGCCCCAGGCGATGCCGAGGGCCGCCGCGCCGATGGAAGCCTCACGCCGCTCGGTGAGCTCCAAATCCAGGATCTTGCCCAGAAACGTCTTGTTGGAGGCCGAGAGCAGCAGCGGGTAGCCCAGCCCGGCCAGCTCGCCGACGCCCGCAACAGGGTCAGCGACTGCTCGGCGGTCTTGCCGAGGTCGAGGCCGGCATCGAGCACGATCCGCTCCGGCGGCAGGCCGGCGGCGCGGGCGCCGTCGGCGCGCTCGGTGAGGAAGCGGGCCACGTCGGCCACGACGTCGTCGTAGTGCGGGTCGGGATCGGCCACCCGCGGGGCGAGGCGGATGTGCGTGATGACGACGGCGGCATCGTGCTCGGCCGCGGCGGGCGCGTAGTCGGGATCGGCCAGCCCGCTGATGTCGTTGCCCATCACCGCGCCCTCGGCGTACGAGGCGCGCGCCACCGAGGCGCGCCAGGTGTCGACCGAGACCGGCGTGTCGAAGCGGGCCACGAGACCGGCCACGACGGGCACGACCCGGTCGAGCTCCTCGGCCTCGGTCACCTCGGGCCCGGGCCCCGCTTTGACGCCACCGATATCGAGGATGTCGGCCCCGTCGGCCACCAACTGCTCGGCCCGCCCGTAGAGCTTGTCGAGCTCGAAGGTCGCGCCCTTGTCGTAGAAGGAGTCGGGGGTGCGGTTGAGGATGCCCATGACGAGGGCCCGGTGCGTCAGGTCGTAGTCGCCTGCCGCCGAGGTTGAGCAGTGAGGCGGAGGCGCCGGTGTCGGTTTCGTCGTCGGTCGTCGGCGTCCCGGTGGCCGGCGCGGCCATCAGTACAGGCGCGCGGTCAACGCCCGCCGGTACTCCTTGGTGCGCGGGTCGTCGGGGCCCATGGCCTCCAGGAGGTCCACGAACTCCTGGCGGGCCGCGTCGTCGTCGCGCACCCGCTCGAGCAGCTCGTCCAGCTTGGCTTCCATTTCGGCCCGGCCGGTGCCCGACAGGTCGACCCCGGCCTCGAGCAGGCGGGCCTCGGCCGCCAGCGTCCGGCCGGACTCGGTCTCGGGCAGCCGCGCCAGGAGCGCCAGCGCCTCGGCCGGGTCGCCACGGTCGATGAGGATGCGCGCCAGGCCCTCGGTGGCGCCCGGCGTGGTCGGGCTCGAGCTCGAGGGCCTTGCGGAGGGAGGCCTCGTCACCGGCCGCGGCCAGCGTGTCCGCCTCGCTCGGGGCCGGCGCCAGCCGCTGCACGAACGCGGTGATCTGCGCCTCGGGCACGGCGCCGATGAACTGGTCCACGACCTGGCCCTGGCTGAGGGCGAAGACGGCGGGAATCGACTGCACGTTGAAGGCCTGCGCCACCGCCGGGTTGTTGTCGACGTCGACCTTGGCCAGCTCGACGGCGCCCCCGGTGTCGGCCACCGCTTTCTCGAGCATCGGCCCGAGGGTCTTGCAGGGCCCGCACCACTCGGCCCAGAGGTCCACGATCACCGGCACCGTCGCACTGCGGTCCAGCACCTCGGCCTGAAATGTCTGATCTGTGACGTCCATCGGGCAAGACGCTAATGGCTGTCCCCGTCGGGGGAAACGGCCCTCGTGGGCGCCGTGGGGAGCGCAGGTGACGGCGGACTTCTGGGCGGCCGCCGGGCGCAGGGCGTCCGACCGGGCGACACGGCACCGATTAGCGTCGTTCGCGTGTCGCAGGCGCCCGAAGGCATACACGAGGCCGAGGTCACCGACTGGATGGTGGCGCAGCTCCCCGAGATCGTCCGGCCCCTGACCTTCACGCTTGATCGCCGGCGGCCGCTCCAACCTCACCTTCCGCGTCGAGGACGCGGAGGGACGGGCCTGGGCCCTGCGGCGGCCGCCGCTGCACCACGTGCTGCCCACCGCGCACGACATGACCCGCGAGTACCGGCTCATGCACTCGCTCGGGCCGGCGGGCGTCCCCGTCCCGGTCACCGTCGGCCTCTGCACCGACGAGGCGGTCAACGAACGGCCCTTCTACGTCATGGAGTTCGTCGAGGGCCACATCCTGCGCAACGCGGCCGAGGCCGAGGCCGCGTTCGACGAGCCGACCCGGGGCGCCGTCGGCGGTCACATGGCGGACACGCTGGCCGCCCTGCACGCCGTCGACCCCGACGCGGTCGGGCTGGGCGATCTGGGACGGCACGAGGGGTACATCGAGCGGCAGCTCAAGCGGTGGCGCGGGCAGTACGAGCAGATGCAGGTCGAGGGGGTCGACCACGGCGGCATCGTGGAGCGGGTCAGCGACGAGCTGGCCCGGCGCATCCCCAAGCAGCAGCGGACCTCCGTCGTCCACGGCGACTACCGGATGGACAACGTCGTGCTGGCCGACGACGGCACGGTGCGGGCCATCCTCGACTGGGAGATCTGCACGCTGGGCGACCCCCTGGCCGACCTCGGGCTGCTGATGGACTACTGGTCCGATCCCGGCGAGTCGGGCGGTGTCCTCCTCGGGCTGGCGCCGACGACGGTGCCCGGGTTCTCGACCAAGGCCCAGATCAAGGAGCGCTACGACGCCGTGTCCGACCTCGACGTCTCGGGCATCGGCTACTACCAGGCCTTCGGCTACTGGAAGCTCGCCTGCATTCTGCAGGGCGTCTACGCCCGCTACGTGGCGGGCGCCGGCGCGGGCGACCAGGGCAGCGTCGACGGCTTCCCGGTGCAGATCGGGCATCTCTTCGAGATGGCGGCGGAGGCACTGGAGAGCGCCCCGTGAGCCCCGAGGGCAACGGGCTCACCGAGATCTTCGAGGTCCACCAAGAGCCTGTCCTGCGGGAGCCGATTCTGGTCGTGGCCCTCGAGGGCTGGGTCGACGCCGGCCTGGGGGCGACGACGGCCATCGCCACGCTGCTCGGCCAGGGACACACCGAGCCCCTCGTCACCTTCAACGGCGAGCACTTCCTCGACCAGCGGGCCCGGCGCCCCGTGGCGCGCATCGTCAACGGCATCACGACCGAGCTGAACTGGCCCCGCACCATCGTCCGCCACGGGACGGACGAGTCGGGGCGGGACATGCTGTTCCTGGTCGGCCCCGAGCCCGACTTCCACTGGCGCGCCTTCACCGACGCCGTGGTGGGCCTGGCCCGCTCCTGGCGCGTCCGCATGGTGGTGGGACTGGGCGCCTTCCCGGCCCCGGCGCCCCACACGCGACCGGTGAAGCTGGCCGCGACGGCGCCGGCGGAGTCGGCCAACTTGATCGAACAGGTCGGGATCGTGCAGGGCGAGCTCGAGGTGCCGGCCGGCGTGCAGGCCGCGCTGGAGATGGCGTTCGGCGCCAACGGGACGCCCGCCGTCAGCCTGTGGGCGCGGGTCCCCCACTACGTGGCGGGCATGCCGTTCCCCGAGGCGAGCGCCGCCCTCATCGAGGGGCTCGCCGCCGTGGGCTCCCTGTCGCTCGATTCGTCCGCGCTGCGCCGGGCCGGCGACAGCTCGCGGCGCCAGGTCGACCAGCTCATCTCCGACAACGCGGAGCACCAGGACATGGTGCGCAAGCTCGAGGAGAACATCGACGCCTCGGAGGGCAACGCCATGGGGGTCGACGCGGTGCCGTCGGGCGACGAGATCGCGGCGGAGCTGGAGCGGTTCCTGCGGGGCGAGGAGCAGTGAGTCGGACGGTGGCGTGCGAGTGCGAGCTGAGAGTGAGAGGGAGTCGGTTGCCAATGAAGATCGACGGCGGCATCGGGTTCGACCCCGACGGCATCGCGGCCCAGGCGGTGAAGGCCGAGGAGAGCGGCTACGACGGCGTGTGGTCGGCCGAGACGAACCACGACCCCTTCCTCCCGATCGCCGTCGGCGCGGCCGCCACCGAGAAGCTGGAGTTCGGCACCGGCATCGCGGTCGCCTTCGCCCGCAACCCCATGACACTGGCCGTGCTGGCCAACGACCTGCAGCTGCTCACCAAGGGGCGCTTCATGCTCGGCATGGGGAGCCAGATCAAGCCGCACATCACCAAGCGCTTCTCCATGCCGTGGTCGCACCCGGCGCCCCGCATGCGGGAGCTCATCCTGGCCATCCGGGCCATCTGGAAGACGTGGGAGACGGGCGAGCCGCTCGCCTTCCGCGGCGAGTTCTACACCCACACCCTGATGACGCCCTTCTTCGACCCGGGACCGAACCCGTACGGCAACCCCAAGATCCTGCTGGCCGCCGTGGGCGAGCTCATGACCGAGGTGGCGGGCGAAGTCGGTGACGGCTTCCTGGTGCACGGCTTCTCGACGGAGCGCTACCTGCGCGAGGTGAGCCTGCCCGCGCTGGAGCGGGGCGCCGCCAAGGGCGGCAAGACCCGGCTCGACCTCACCGTCTCGTACCCCGGCTTCGTCGTCACGGGCCCGGACGAGCAGAGCATGGAGGCGGCCGCCAAGGGCGTGCGCGAGCAGATCGCCTTCTACGGCTCGACGCCGGCCTACCGCCCCGTGCTCGAGCTGCACGGCTGGGGCGACCTGCAGCCCGAGCTCAACACGCTCTCCAAGCGCGGCGAGTGGGTGAAGATGGGCGAGCTCATCAACGACGACATCCTCAACGCCTTCGCCGTCGTGGCGCCGCTCGACCAGGTGGCCACCGAGGTGCGCAACCGCTTCGAGGGCCTCGTCGACCGCTTCAGCTTCTACGCGCCGTACAAGGTGGACCCCGAAATGTGGAAGGGCGTGCTGGCCGGCTTCCACTAGGGCCGGCGTTGCTGGGCGGCCTTCGGGCAGGCCTTCGGGCGGGCCTAGACGACGACGTTGACGAGGCGCGGCGGCCGGACGATGACCCGCTTGGGCTGTGGCGCCGCCCAACGCCTCGATCACCTTCGCCGAGGCGAGTGCGGCCGCCTCGGCGTCCGCCTCGGAAATGCCGGCGTCGACCTCAATGCGGTCGCGCACCTTGCCGTTCACCTGAACGACCATCGTCACCGTGTCCTGGCGGATCAGCTCGGGGTCGAAGGTTGGCCAGGGCTGCAGGTGGACCGACGGCTCCCCGGGGTGGCGCTGCTCCCAGAGCTCGGCGGTCACGTGCGGGGACATGACGGCGAGCAGCTTGAGCAGCGCGTCGAGCGCCTCGTTCCAGACATCGGCGTGGGGCTCGGCATCGGTGGCGTTGCCGTAGCGCTGCACCAGGTTGAGCAGCTCCATGCAGTGCGCCACCGCCGTGTTGTACGACCAGCGCTCGAGATCCTTGGTGACGTCGGCGATGGTGCGGTGCACCGCCTGGCGCACGGCCAGGTCGGCGGGCGTCTGCTCGCCCGTGCGCAGCGACTGCTCGGCGGTGCAGGTGCGCCACAGCCGGTCGAAGAAGCGCCCGCACCCCTCAATGACCTGCTCGGTCTGCTCGGACCAGTCCATGTCGTCGAAGGGCGGCCCGACGAACAGGTGGAACAGGCGGAGGGCGTCGGCGCCGACCGTGTCGAAGTAGTGCTCGGGCGCGATCAGGTTGCCCTTGGACTTGGACATCTTCGTCCCGTCCATGCGGATCATGCCCTGGGCGAGATAGTGCCGGAACGGCTCCCGATCGATACCCGGCGCCAGCCCGACGTCGATCAGCGCCCGCGTGTAGAAGCGGGCGTAGAGCAGATGCAGGATGGCGTGCTCAATCCCGCCGATGTACTGGTCGACGGGCATGAACTGCTGTGCCGCCAACGGGGCGAAGGGTTGCTCGGTGTTCCACGGATCGCAGAAGCGCAGGAAGTACCACGAGGAGTCGACGAAGGTGTCCATGGTGTCCGTCTCACGACGGGCCGGGCCGCCGTCGATGGGACACGTCGTGTGCAGGAAGCCCTCGTGGAGCGACGAGCGGCGACTGCCCGGTCGGCAGGAACTCGACGTCGTCGGGCGCCACGATCGGCAACTGGTCCTCGGGCACCGGCACCACGCCGTGCTCCTCGCAGTAGACGGCCGGGATCGGGCAGCCCCAGAAGCGCTGGCGCGACACCAGCCAGTCGCGCAGGCGGTAGTTGACCTTGCGCTCGCCGACGCTCCGCTCCTCGAGCCAGTCGATGGCGCGCGCCTTCGCCGTGACGATGTCGAGGCCGTCGAGGAAGCCGCTGTTGATTTTGACGCCGTCGCCGGAGTACGCCCCTCCCCCGTTGGCATCCCAGTCCTCGGGCGGCTCCACGGTGCGCACGATCGGCAGCCCGTGCTGTTGCGCGAAGGCCCAGTCGCGCTCGTCCTCGGCCGGGACGGCCATGATCGCCCCGGTCCCGTACCCCATCAGCACGTAGTCGGCCACGTAGAGCGGCACGGGCTCGCCGGTGAAGGGGTTGATGACGTTGCTGCCGGTGAAGGCGCCGCGCTTGCCCAGTGCCGTGGCGTCGCCTTCGGCCATCCGCTCGATGTCGGTGGAGGCGGCGGCCAGGACGCGTAGCGCCTCGACGGCTTCCCGCTGCTCGGCGGTCGTCAGCTCGTCGACGAGCGGGTGCTCGGGAGCCATGACGGCGTACGTCATGCCGAAGGTGGTGTCGGGCCGGGTCGTGAAGACCCTGACGGTCACGTCGGGGCGGCCCTCGACGGCGAGGTCGAACTCGGCGCCCTCGGACCGCCCGATCCAGTTGCGCTGCATGGTCTTGGCCCGCTCGGGCCATTCGAGGTCGTCGAGGGCCTCGAGGAGCTCGTCGGCGTACTTGGTGATGCGGAAGAACCATTGCTCCAGGTCGCGCTTCTCGACGATGTCGCCCGAGCGGTCACAGGTGCCGTCGGCCAGCACCTGCTCGTTGGCCAGCACGGTCTGGCAGCCGGGACACCAGTTGACCGGCGCCTTCGCCCGGTAGGCCAGGCCCGCCTCCCAGAGGCGGAGGAAGATCAGCTGGTTCCACTTGATGTAGGAGGGATCGTGGCTGTGGATCTCCCGCCGCCAGTCGTAGACGGCTCCGAGCCGCCGCAGCGACGCCGTCAGCTCGGCGATCCGGGCTTCGGTGAAGATCCGCGGGTGGGTCCCGGTCTTGATGGCGGCGTTCTCGGCGGGGAGCCCGAAGGAGTCGAAGCCGATCGGGCTGAGGACCCCTTTGCCCTGCATGGTCTGGTAGCGGACCGTCAGGTCTCCGAAGGTGTAGTTCCGCACGTGACCCTGGTGCGCCGCCCCCGAGGGGTAGGGGTACATGCACAGCGCATAGAACTTCTCCCTGGGGTCGTCGTTGTCGATCTGGTAGGTGCCCTCTTCGTCCCAGTGGCGTTGCCACTTGCGCTCCACCGCAGTGACGTCATATGCGCGTGCCATGTCACCAGGGTAGGCGACGCCCTGGTGGGGTCCGGGCCGATTCGAGGCTGTCGCAGGGCAGGTCGGCACCCAATTCGGGGTGTCATCCGACGCCCGGGACGGGACGAGGAGGGTCTCCCCGACTGCTATCGTCGTCCTCCACCACTGGGGGCGTAGCTCAGCTGGTAGAGCGCCTGACTGGCAGTCAGGAGGTTCGTGGGTTCAAGTCCCATCGCCTCCACTTCGTGAATTCGTGTCGCTGGCTTCACCCCGAGCGGTGGGTGGACCGCCAGGTCCCTCCGAGCCGGCCCTGGCTCACCGCTGTCGCCTGTCCCCTGTCACCGACTGAAGGTCGTGGGCCACCAGCCCCGCCCGGAGCGACGGTTATATATTCCACTGCGCTCATCGAGGCGGAGCCGGAACGAGGAATGCATGCTTGAGACCACTCTCAATGGGCCGCACCGGTGCGAGGAGCGCAGAGAGGATCTGGTCGTCCTGTTCCGCCGGGCCGCCGACGCCCGAACACCCGAGGCCTGACACTCCGTTCAAGTGGGGGTCTTCCTCGGGCTGCTCGTCGCCGCCAGCTTCGGAAGTGGGGATTTCCTCGGCGGGCTGGCCTCGCGTCGGGCACCCACGCTGTCGGTGCTGGCAGTCGCCCAGATCGCAGCACTGATCCTCGCCGTCGTCGTGACGCTCGGTCTCGGAGGACCGATCGATGCCGACGACATGGGGTACGGGGTGGTGGCGGGACTACTCAACGTGATGGCGATCGGCTGTCTCTACCGAGGCCTCTCCATCGGGCAGATGGGGCGGGTCGCGCCGGTCGCGGCGGTGATCGGTGCCGTCCTGCCGGTGGTGTGGAGCGTCGTCCGCGGCGAGTCGCTCAGCATCTATGAGGTCATCGGCATCGTCCTGGCCGTCGTCGCCGGCGCGCTCCTCGCGAGCGAACCCGATGAGCGATCCGGATCAGGGTTCGGACCCGCGATGCTGTTGGCGGTCGCTGCGGGAACAGGCTTCGGCGTCTCACTCCTGCTCTTCGCCGCCGCGAGCCATCACGGAGGCATGTGGCCCGTCCTCGGTGCCCGAGGCGCTGCCTGTCTCGCCGTCTGGATCGTGTTGCTACTCCGCAAGGGCACGCCGTCACTGGCCGTCGTGCCGAAAGCGCAGGCATCGGCGGCCGGGGTGTTCGACGTCGGTGCTTCCATGATCCTGCTGGTAACCCTCAGGTCCAACCTGACGGCGGTGATCGCCCCGGTGGCGTCGCTGGCGCCTGCTTTCACCGCTGGCCACGCCTGGTGGTATCTGCACGAGCGTGTCTCGCGTCTGCAACTGGTCGGACTGCTGATCGCTCTGGCCGGACTGGCCTTGATCGCGATCAACTGAACCGGCCGATGCGATACTTCCGCCCATGACGAGCCGTCTCCCCCTCACCCCGCCGATTCGCTTGGCCGTCGTCGGCCTCGGCCAGATTTCCGAACTCATGCTCCCCGCCTATGCCGCCAACGAGTCGATCGACGTCGTCGGCCTCTGCGACCGCAACCCCGAGCGGCTCCAACGCTGGTCCGCGGCATTTCCCAACGCTCTTGCCGGTACCGACGTCGACGAAGTCCTCGCTACGACGCCCGACGTCGTCGACGTATTGGTCCCGACGCCGCTGCACGCCGAGGTTGTCACGCCGATCCTCGAGCGGGGGTTCCACGTCCAGGTGCAAAAGCCGATCGCCCGCGACCTGCGAGGGTGCGGACACCATGCTGGCGGCCGCAGCGAAGAACGGCGTGATGCTGAACGTCCTGGAGGACTACCTGTGTTATCCGCCCATCGTTCGGTTGGGTGAGATCGTGCGGAGCGGGGAAATCGGCGAGCCCGTCGGCTGTCACATGAAGATCGTCGCCACCGGCCTCGGAGGATGGGAAGTGCTGCCGGAGAGTTACGTCTGGCAGTTCGAGCAGGCGCTCGACGGGCGCGGCATGCTGGTCTTCGATCACGGCTGGCATCAGCTGGCTATCGCCCTCTGGCTCTTCGGACCGGTGCGCCGGATCTTCGCCTGGATCGGCCGCACCGAGATCATCCCCGAGATCGTGATGGATGCCCCGACCACACTGGTCTGGGAGCACGAAAACGGTGTGCGTACCGTGGTCGACATCACGTTCGCAGTGGACACGTTCTTCCAGTCGACGCACTACGGCGGTGATGAACGGATGGAGGTGACCGGATCGAAGGGCTACGTGCGCTGCAATCGGATCAGCGCGCAAGGCGTCCAGGAGCCCTCCGTGGTGGTGTACCGCGACGGTGAGATCCGCGGCTACCACGCCCTGGCCGATACCCCACCGGATGCCTTCGCCGCCATGGCGGCACGCAACGTCGCCTACCTGACCGGCGAGGTGCCGACCCCGCTCATGGACGGCGCCGTCGCCCGGGAGATCCTCGCGGTGTTGGTGGCCGGACTCGAGTCGCACCGCCTGGGCAAGCCCGTCGACGTCTCATACGACTGAACCGCACGCCCGCGCGCCCCCACGCCCGCAGCGCCGTCGGGGCCGTCGGGGCCCTGGAACCAGCCTCCCCGACGGGAGCGCACCGATGCAATCGGACTGTCACGCCCGTGAAACGGGGCGCTGCCAAGATCTCGATGGATCTGACACGAAAGCCACTTGTCGTCGCCCTCTTGTTCAGTCAGACTCCTGTCGCAGGCGGCTGGCGTGCAGGTGGTGGGGAGGGCACATGACCGGAATCGGCAGCGATCTCGAGGCGGCGGTCGACAAAGAGGCCGACACCCATACCACCAAGGTCACGAACGCAGTCAAGGCGGCGGCGACGCCGGACAACGGCGGCAAGACCGCCGCTGGCGATCCCACCGACGTGCAGGAACAGGTCGTGGCCGTCCTGGCCGCCAACCCTCCTTCCTGGCTGTTCCTGGTGGGGGCGTTCGCCATTCTCGGCGCGGGTGTGGCCGCCGGATACGTGGTGCTGGCGCGCCGTGCGACCATCGGACTTCCTGCCGTCGTCGAACTACGCGGTCTATGCCGGCCTCTTCATCATGGCTCTGGCCATCGAGCGGATACTCGAGCCCTTCGCCGGCTACATCGTTCCCTCGACCACCCTGAAGAAGGCACAAGCCAAGGCCACCGCGGCGAAGGTCGCACGGGCCAAGGCTGCGGTCCCGGCCGTGCCTGTCGTCGCGCTGGCGGCAGCGCCGGATGCCGCGGCAGCTCTGGTGCAGACCACCGAGGCTGCCACCGCCGCCGTGCAGACGGCGCAGTCGCAAGCCGCCGTCGCCGAGAAGGAGCATCACCGGTCGCAGGCGAACCGGGCGGTCCTCATGTGGGCCCTCGCGTCCACGCTGGCGATGGTGGTCTGTGCCTGGGTGGGGATCTTCCTCCTCCGCTCCGTCGAGACGCCGGCGCCCAGCGCGACCACCGCGAGCACTCGACCGCCGCGAGCACACTCACCAACGTCGCCGGGCTCCCCGGTCGAAGAAGGCCCCGAGCAGCCCGCCGAACCGCTGGGTCGACCTGGTCGTCACCGGGCTCGTCGTCGGGGCCGGGACAAAGCCGCTCCACGACCTCATCACCAATATTCAGTCGTCGGCGAGCGGCGCGAAAGCGACGACCACATCGACCTGAGCCAGCGCTCGTCAGGCGCCGGTCCGCTCCTCAATGTGCTGGAGCTCGATCCACAGCGGGATCAGGAACCAGATGTAGGCGTTGCTGAGCGTGTACTGCTTCTCGCCGTACCGCGTCACCATGGCGCCGACCTCGGTGAACCGGACCCGGTCGTCCTTGGCCTTGTAGGCCTTGACCCGCTCGAGGATCTCCGTCAGCTCCTCCATGGAGGAGACCTCCATCCCGAAGTGGTCCATGTTCGGCGTGACCATGAACTCGTCCTTGGCCGGCAGCAGGTAGAGGAACTGGCCGAGCGCGCCCGTGTAGAGGATGAGGGGGTTGCCCTTCTCGGTGCTGTTGTCCCCCTCCACCCAGCCGAAGATCTCCGAGAAGAAGTCCAGGAGCGCCGCCCGGCCTGCCTCGTCCATGAGGTCGGCGTCCACGCTGATCGCCACGTGGTTGATCCGCGGTGCGAACGGTGTCCTGCTCATGACGACAGGCCCGGTCTGCACCATCACCTTGCTCGGGATCTCGCCCCGGGCCAGCCGCTCCATGGCGTCCATCACCTCGGTCAGGGGAATGTCCTCGGGCTCGATCAGCGCCTCGAACGGCAGGGTCCCGCTCCCGAGCAGGTCGACCGCCGGCGCGAAGCCCTCGTCGTTGTAGTTGTAGGCCCCGATGACCTCGAGCTCGAAGATGATCATGCGGTTCTGGTTGAAGCGGGGCGGGTCGAACCCGGTCCCCACAATGACCAGGGTGCCGGCGTAGTCGAGCTGGCCGAAGGCGGCCTCGGCCGCACTGGCATGACCCGAGCATTCGAAGGCGACCGCGAACGGCTCGGCGACGGGCAGCGTCATCGGCGGCGCTTCGAGGGCGTCGGGACGTGACGACCCGGGCTGCGCCGACGTCGAGTGCCTGCTGCCGGCGCACCGCCGACGGCTCGCTCACCGTGATGTCGTTGATGCCCTGCGCCCGCAGCACGGCGATGATCAGGAGCCCGACCGGCCCGGCGCCGGTCACGAGGACCCGATCCTCGGGTCGGACGTCGGCCAGCCGCAGCGCGTGCAGGGTGATGGCCGTCGGCTCGGCCAGCGCCGCCGGCCGCGTCGCCAGGGCGTCGGGAATCCGGATCAGGCCGTCGGCCGCCACCGTCTTGTACTGACAGAACGCACCGCGGTAGCCGGCGAAGTCCGCCGATGGCTCGGTGCAGGCACACCGACGGGCGGCCCCGCCGGCACGGGCCGGCAGGTGCCACACCCCGCGGCGGCGTTGCCCACGACCCGGTCGCCGGGGGCCCAGCCGGAGTCGCTCGGCGCCGCCGCCACGATGCCCGACCACTCGTGGCCGAGAATCGATCCGGGTCTGGCGTACCTCTCCAGGACCATGTGCAGATCAGAGCCGCAGATCCCGCAGGCGGTGATTTCGACGAGCACCTCATCGGGGCCCGGCTCCGGCCGTGGGACCTCGTCGAACGCAATCCTGCCGTCGCCCACGTAGACGGCCGCCGGCATCAGTTCGGGTGACACGGCGGCCACACTAAGGGCGTTTTCGACCGTCTGCCGGGGTGTGCCGGCGTGTCCGGTCCGCCACGCGAGGTCAGCTCCCCGGCTTCGTTCCGCCGGGGCCGGGTCAGGATGATCTGCACCGACGCCACCACCAGCACCACGATCGTCACGATGCGCTCGCTCTTGCCGACCTCGTGGAAGATGGCGTAGATCTGAATGCCGATGGCGAGCGCCTGGGCGAAGAGGGCGAGCGCGACGGCGCGCATCCCGACGACCGCCTCGGCGTTCTCGTCGGCCTCGGGGGCCCGGGCCCAGGCCGCCAGCGCGAGGAGCAGCGCGCCCGCCGTCCAGATGAAGTTGTAGTTGTTGGCCGAGACGACGGCCCGCGCTTCGGCCTCCTGCACGGCGAAGACGGCGTCGGCCACCGACGTGCTCACGATCGCCAACCCGACCAGGAGCCACATGGTGTCGGGCCGCCAGGCCAAGAGCCCGTAGACGCCGAGAATGGCGCCGATGAGCAGCACGTCGAGCACCGGGTAGAGGAAGGCGACGAACGCGGCGAGCGGTCCCGACCGTCTTGTGCTGCGTCGCGGGCTGGATCACCAGTGCGAAGCCGACGGCGAGCACCAGCAGGGTGACGGCGATGCCGTCCATCCAGCGGTGCAGCTCGAACTGCGGCACGCGCACCCGGATCAGGTAGAAGATCCCGAGCGCGACGAGCGGGTACCAGGCCAGCCAGGGCACGTCCGCGAACGACGGGTACGGCGGGTTGGGGTTCCCGGCGTAGGCCACGTCCCAGGCCGCGCTGCCGAGGAACCAGAGCGGCAGGGCGATCCCGAACGGCAAGCCAGGCCTTCCGGGCCACCGGCTCGAACGCGGCACGGGCCAGGACGAGTGCCGCGCAGGCGCCCAGGATCACGTTGTGGATCCAGTTGTCGAAGATCCAGTCCGGACCGAGGCCGAAGATGTCGTTGAGCGCCTCCAGGACCGTCAGGACGCCCAGGACCAACCAGACGAAGGTGAGGGGAAGCGGCACCGTGAGGAGCTCGCCCTCCTGGTCGACCTTGCGCCCGGGCAGCGCCTGGCGGAGGGTCCCCAACCGCCCCCAGGTGCTCGCTGGCCGAATCAGTCACGCCGCTCCATCCCGCCACCATCTTCGCCGACGGGCGACGGCACACGGCAACGGCACAACCGGGGCCTCCGCACATCCTCCCGTTACCATCGGCACCCCATGGAGCAGCTCAAGGGACGGACCGCCGTCGTGACCGGAGCGGCCAGCGGCATCGGGCTGGCCGTGGTCGAGGCGTTCGCCGCGGCGGGGATGCACGTCGTCATGGCCGACATCGACGAGGAGAGCCTGCGCTCGCACGCCGCCAGGCTCACGCGACGAGGGTGCCGAGGTCCTGGCGGTCGGCGTCGACGTGCGCGATCCCGACGCGGTCGAGCGCGTCGGTGCCGCCGCCGTCGAGCAGTTCGGCAAGCTCCACGTGGCCGTGAACAACGCCGGCGTGGTCAACGGTGGCTACTCGTGGGAGCTCACGCCTCGAGGAGTGGCACCGGGTCATCGACATCAACCTGTGGGGTGTCATCCACGGCATCCGCGCCTTCGTGCCCCGCATCCTGGCCTCGCGAGGAGGAAGGCCATGTCGTCAACACCGGCTCCATGGCGTCCGTCATGGCGTTGGGTCGCCTCGGGCCCTACACCGTGGCCAAGCACGGGGTGCTCGGGCTCTCCGACGTCCTGCGCGCCGAAATGGTGTCGCTGCAGGCACCGGTCGGCGTGAGCGTCGTCATGCCCGGCATGATCAAGACCGGCATGAACCCCGTGGGCACGTGTCGTCCGCCACGGTGGCGGCCAACGTGGTCGACGCCATCCGCCATGGGCGGCACTACGTCTTCACGGACGACCACAGCACCGACCAGGTCGACGAGCGCCTGCGCGGCCATCCTCGCGGCACGGGGCGACGTGATCGGCTGAACAGGGTCCGCCGCCGGCCACGAGGTCCGGTGGTCCCGGTGCACGGTGTCGCTGCAGGCGGCGTGCATGCCCGGGCCGAGCGGATCCGGTGCCGGCGATCCGCCATGTCACGGCTCGCCTGCCTGGTCACGGCCCTGCCGGACCAGTGGTCCGCGCTAGCCTCCCCCGGTGCCCGGGGACGAGCTTGCCGCCGAATTGCTGCAGGCCGTCCTCACCGCCGATCCCCTGGACGGCTCGCTCTTCGGCTTCCCCGGCTACGACGAGAGCCTGCCCGACTTCAGCCAGGAGGCCGAGGCCGAGCACGCCCGCCTGCTGGACGTCGATCGCCACCCGCGCCGAGGCAGGCGCCCGAGGACGGGCTGGCGGAGACCGAGCTGCAGACGCTCGACTTCGTGCGCTGCCTCGCCCGCGGCATGGCCGGCGCCGCCGACGGTGCCGATCGTCGAATTCACCATCAGCGACACGTTCGCGGCGCCGGTCGGCAACGTCCTGGCCTCGCTGCCCAAGGTCCCGGTGGACACCGACGAGCGGCGCGCAGGGCTACCTGGCGCGGCTGCGCGGCCTGTCGGACATGCTCGCCACGGTGGCGCAACGCCACGAGGACGGCGCCCGGCAGGGCCGCACGGCGGTGACCCGGCTCGTCGAGGCCGCCATCGCGCAACTCGACCTCATGATCGAGGACCCGACCATGGGGGCCATGGTCCGGACCGACGCCGACGCCGATGCCGCCTTCGCCGAGGCGGTCGTCGGCCGCCGTCGACGACCACGCCCGTCCCGCACTGGCCGCCTACCGGGACGCGCTCCAGACCTCGGTGCTCCCCTACGCCCGCGACGACGAGCACCCGGGCCTCTGCCATCTGCCCGACGGCGAGGACATGTACCGCGCCCTGGCCCGGCTGCACACGTCCATGGACTCCTCCCCCGAGGAGCTCCATGCCATGGGCTGCGAGATCGTCGACCAGGTCATGGAGGAGATGATCGGGACCGGTTCGGACCTCTTCGGCACGACCGACATCTTCGAGATCTTCGAGCGCCTGAACCGACCCCTCACTGCGCTACCGCAGCCGGGAGGAGATGCTCGAGCACGCCCAACGGGTCGTCGCCGCCGCCGAGGCGGAGGCGCCCAAGTGGTTCGCCACCGTCCCCGACGTGGCCTGCACGGTGGCCGCCGTCCCCGAGGCGGAGGAAGCGGGCATGGGCAGCGCGTACTACATGCCCGGCGCCATCGACGGCTCGCGGCCGGGGACCTACTACCTCAACACGTCCCAGCCCGAGAACCGCCACCGCTACGTGGCCGAGGACATCGCCTTCCACGAGGCGGTCCCGGGCCATCACTTCCAGCTCACCATCGCCATGGAGTCGAAGGACCTGGCGCCGGCCCGCCAGGTCCTCGGCGACACGGCCTGCGCGGAGGGCTGGGGCCTCTACAGCGAGCGGCTGGCCGACGAAATGGGCCTCTACACCGACGACCTGGCCCGCATGGGCCTCTTCGCCGCCGACTCGTGGCGGGCCAGCCGGCTCGTCGTCGACACCGGCCTGCACGCCATGGGGTGGTCCCGCCGGCGCGCCGTCAACTGGATGGCGGACCACACGCCCCTCCCCCGCCTGGAGGTCGAGACCGAAATCGACCGCTACATCTCGTTCCCCGGCCAGGCCCTGGCCTACATGGTGGGCCGGCGCGAGATCGTGCGCCTGCGCGCCGAGGCGACCGAACGGCTGGGCGAGCGCTTCGACCTCAGGGAGTTCCACGACCTGGTGCTGCGGGCCGGCATCCTCCCGCTGCCCGCCCTGGGCCGCACCGTCGAACGCTGGATCGGGCGCCAGTCCCCTGAGCGCCAGTCCCTCGAAGCGCCAAGCGTCCGAGCGGCGTCCTACTGGTCGAAGCAGAGGTTGTTGCGCAACGCGTCCTCGACCAGGTCCACCCATTGGCGCGGCGTCCAGCCGGCAGACGTCGTCCCGGGCCGCCATCTCGAGCTCGAGCGGGATCAGGACCGACGCCTGCAGGTCGGCCAGCGTGAACTCCAGGTCGGTCAGGTCGAGCACCTCGTAGGCGAGATACGAACGGGCGACGCGCCAGCTCGCGGCTGGCCCGCCGGGGCCGGCCGGGCCGCAGGACGCACTCGCCGATCTGGCGGGCGTCGCCGTGGGCGAGGAGGTTCATCCAGGCCCAGACCGGCACCTCCATGCCCCTGTCGTCCCAGTACTCGGCCAGGGTGCCGCCGAGGAAGGCCTCGCACTCCGACGCGATGGTCCCGCATGCCGTGTACTGCTCGCTGTTCTGCACGTCGTGCTCTCCCTTGCCGCCGTGGGGCGCTCCCGCCACGGGAGCGGTGTCACCATCCGCTCCTTGCATTGTGTCGGGCGTTCCCGCCGCGTCCTTTAGAGGCGAAGGTCCCAATGTCCGCGGTCCTTGTCGCCGACACACCGGTTCCGTCCTCAGGAAACGGCCGGATCCCGGTTCGACGAGGCGGCCCGCCCGGCCAGGATCACGCCGAAGAGGCACACGGCAGTGACATGCATGGCCGTGCACCACAGGCAGATGGCGCCGATCCGGAAGAGCTCGACGTAGACGAGGTACAGCACCATGGCGGCGCCGGCGCCCGACACCACCAGCCGGGCGCCGTCGACCCACGGCGCCGCGGCCCGCCAGGCCCACGGCACCGTGAGGCCCGTCATCACGACCGCCCACACCAGGCCGAGGACGGCCAGCGGGACGCCGAGCACGACCGACCACGAGCTCGTCGTCACCAGCGTGCAGTTGACGATGCCGGTGTCGGGACAGGCCAGCGCGGTCGGGTCGCTGTAGTGCGTCACGGTGAGGTACGACGGCGATGGCCACCGCCACCAGGGAGAGGCCGAGCGAGGCGACCTGGAGCCAGAGCGGGCACGGCCGTGCGCCGGGCGGCGCCGGGGCCGGCCGCGGCTGGCGACGCGGTGCTCGACGTCGGCCATGCTCACGCCCCCAGCTTCTGGGCGATCGCCGCAATGGTGGCCGAGCTGCCCACGCTGGAGGGCTGGTTGCCGGTGACCGAGGCGATGGCGGCCGTGATGTCATTGGCCGCGCCGTCGATCGCCTGCGCCACCGCGCTGTCGGGGTTCGACAGGTCGGCGGCGATCTGGCTGCGGGACAGCCCCTGGAGGATCTGGGGCGAGAAGCTCGATCCGGTGATCACGTAGCGATTGGCGATATCGAGGAAGGGGATGCTCCCCTGCGTGTCGTACTTCGCCATCAGCGCCGTCTGCGCCGCGGTCGGCGCCTGCAGGGACTGGTAGCTGTTCCCGTCCGGTTGGTTCGTGGCCTCCTCGACGGCCTGGAAGTCGACGTAGGGGCTGGAGTAGCTCGACCCGTAGAACGACAGCGTCTGCGTGCCGGGGTACTCGTCGGAGTCCGACGAGTGGGTGCCCGACAGGTTCTCGAAGGTGCCGAAGCGGGACAGGGCCACGGCCAGCGACCACCGCTCGGCTGCGCAGAAGGGGCAGTACTCGGCGCCGATGTAGGTGATGAGGGGCTTGCCCGCGCGTCCTTGGCCGTGGTGCTCTCACCGGTCTTGGTGGGCAGGGCCACCGAGGACGGGCTGCCCACGGTGTCGAGCGTCGCCGTCGGCACGGTGAGGGCGGCGAGGACCTGGGGGGACAGCTTGGTGGTCCCGGGGTCGGCGGTGGCCGCTGCTCCCGCACCACCGGCGCCGGCGCCGGCGCCGACGTGCGAGGACGCCGAGGCGGGCGGGTTGGAGTTCCCGGCAGCCTTGATCACGACCATGGTGGCGATGGCGGCCACCACCAGCACCACCGGGACCAGGGCCGTCAGGACCGGGTGGCGGGTGCGCAGGCTCTGCCTGGCGGGGGCGTCGGGCCCTTGGTCGAACGCTGGCCGTCGGTGCGGGTCGGGCGTCGTTGGCGTTGTTGCCCTTGGCGTTGCTGCCCTTGGCGTTGTGCCCTTGGTGTTGCCCTGGCGTTCGTGTGTTGCTCTTGGATGCGGGGGCGGTGCGCGCCTGGCGCGACGGCCCCGTGGGGGACTTCGACATGGTGGTGTTCTCCTTCGTGTGGACCGAGCGGCGCCGTTGGGCACACGCTCGGAGGCTCGAGATGGAGGCCGGCGATAGGCACGGCCTCACGGATTGCACGGATTGCCTGCAGTGCGCCCTGGCCGGCAGCGATCGGCTGGCGCACGGCCGAGGGATGCAGGTTCGAGCTAGGAGAACTGCGGAGGGTGAAACAGGGGGTCGCGTGCTCCGACCGGGAGCGCGAGATGCTGTCCACGCCGGCGCCGGACGCTGACGGCAGCTGCCGCGACGCCCAGGACACCGGCCACGACGGCCGCCAGCGCAATGCCCGGCGAGGGCGCGGCGGGTGCCGTGTTGCCCTTGCCGCAGGTGGCGTCGGCGCAGTTCACCGACCCTGACAGTGGAGCTTCTACAGCCCGCGCCACCTGGGTAGCCGAGGTGTCGGCGACGGAGAGCACGCCGTGCGGCACGAAGCCGCCGACGATCGCGGCGGCGATGATCGCCGCCAGACCGATCCGCCACCGAATGGACATGGCATGAAAGGTTACGGGTGCCGGATAAACGCGCCATAAGAATCCTCTGTGAGGGGAGGATCGCCCCGAAGAGAGTGGGACGGGATGCGGCCGACAACTCCGGGCCGCCCGGACGTCCCATCGCTCAGCGCTTCGTACCGGGCAGATGCCGCCCCGCGGCGCACCACCGATGCCGAGCGGCCTGACCCGACCCGGACCCGCTCGAAGGAGGCGGCCATGCGGCGATGCCACATCGTGTACCAGGCCACGAAGCCCGCGATGAACAATCCGGCCGCCACCACAATCGCCACGATCTCTGCCATCTCTCCAGTCTGGGGGCCTGCGGCCGACCAGAAACAGAGACAAAGGTCCTCTTCGGGTGGGCTTTCTGCCTTCTGCCGTGCCTGCGGGCACCGATGGGCACCGAGGCGCCGGAATCGGCCGTCCCTCGCCGGCGCCGCCGTCGCCGCCGCTCACCGACGCCGGTCATCGGTCCCGGACCCGGCCCCGGCCAGCGCCACCTTGCGGGCCCACGCCGCCACCAGCTGCAACAGGCCCAGATACACGGCCAACACCAGCACGATCACCAGCAGGGTCCACCCCGTGAGGTTCCCGCTGAAGACCAGGATGAGACCCGCCACGACGACGCCGACGATGCGCAGGCCGTCGAGGTGCTCGACGATCCAGCGGCCCGAGCGGCGCACCCGGCTCGACTCCTCGGCCGCCCGGCCGGCGCCCGAGGAGAGCGCCCGGTACTGCGCCGCCACCCAGGCGGCCCCGCCGGCGACGGTCTTGCGGATCCACACGGCGTAGCGGGCCGGCCCGGCCACCCAGCCCCCGAAGGCGACCAGCACCGAGATCAGGACGGTCCAGCGCAGGTTCGCCTTCAAGAAGCGCAACACGGTGTCCCAGACGGCGGCGGCACCCTCCGCGTTGAAGCCACCCCCGGCGGCCTGGCCGATGAAGATGCCACGCCCGACCGACAGGATCCCCAGCAAGAAGAGGGACATCAGCGCCACGCCCACGGCCAGACGCACCAGCGTCTTGCGGCGCTCCATGGCCAGCGCCACCGACAGGATCGCCAGCACCAGGCCGACGACCGGGATGGCCCACTTCAACTTCACGACGAGGTTGAACAGGCCGGAGAACTTCGAGACCTGTTCCTTGGAGACGACGGTGAAGTGCACGCTGTTGGTCGACAGCGTCCTGAGCGGGTCGAAGATACGTGATGCCGCGGGCGTCGAGGTTCGAGATCACCTGGTTGAGCGCGGGCGACACGTTGATGGCGATCGCACCCGCCTTGGCGAGCTTCTTCTGCGCCGGCGTCTGCTTGCCGGTGAGGACGTTGATCACGGCCGCGTGGCTGTGGCGGTTCAGCGTGTCCCAGAGCTTGGCGAACTTCGGGCTCTCGAAGACCTTGAGCGCATAGCCCTGCACGTACGGTCTTCAGTTGCGCCATCAGCGGCGCCACGAGCGGCTTGGCCGACTTCGGCAGCGACTTCGTGACCTTGTCCTGCACGATGTGGGTCGAGAACAGTGCGTCGGTGGCCCTCGTCGCCAGCCCCTGTTGAATGACCGGGTTGGTCGCCAGAGGCGCCATGGTCTCGACGTACTTGTCGGTGTTCGTCACCGTGTTGATGGCCCACACCGAGATCACCGAGATCGGGATCAGGAGCGACGCCAGCACCAGCAGCACCCACGCCGAGATGCGCCGGGGCAGATGCCCGCGACGCGTCTTGCCGTCCTTGCGTCGCGGTCTTCGCCGGGGAGGTCGCTGCGGCCGTTTCGGCGAGCAGCGCCGCGTCAGACTCCGGCCCCGCGTCAACCCCTTCTGCGTCGTCAGGTTGCATCTGGGGTTCAGTATCGCTCATCTGGACCTTCGCATTCCCCTCTTCCTAGTGCGAAATGGACTGGTGCGCACGCCTTTGACGGTGTACGACTGTTCCTGTGAAACAAAAAGGGGGCAGCTCCGTCGGGGTCCGCGTGGTCGTTCTCAGCGCACTCTCGGCTTTCCTGGCGCCGCTGGTGTTCGTGAGCGTGATCGTGCTGCGCAAGGTCGACCGTCGCGGCCGGGTGCACGTTCGCCGTCTGAACAAGCGGCTGCAGCACGAGATCGCCCGCTGGACCTGAGCCGGCCCCTCCCCCGGTGACGGCTGACCCGGTTGCTGAACCGGTGCTGACCGGATTCGCCCACTCCGCCGTGTGCGTCCCCGACGTCGAGGCCGCCACCCGCTGGTATTCCGAGGTCCTGGGCCTCACGGTGCTGTCGCCTCCCTACCGCATGGAGGGCGAGCAGATCGAGCACGATATGGGTGAGCTCGTCCCGTCTCCGGTGGTCGTGCACGCGGCAATCGTGGGCTTTGGCAGTGCGACCGCGTCATCGAGCTGATCGAATATCCGGCGGCGAACGTCGCTCCGCCGGACCCGGAAAGACCGGCTGTCACCAGGGTCGGCATCACCCATATCGGCATGGTGTGCGACGACATCGCCGCCACGCGCGCCGAGTTGGAGGGTCGCGGCGTCGAGTTCCTCACCGCCGGCATCGCCGATGTCGCCGGACTGCGGACGACATGGTGTCGCGATCCATGGGGAACGGTGCTCATCCTCATGGAGAAGAGCGAAGAATCCCGCCCGTACTGGGGGCAGTGGACGCCGTAGCGGGCTCGGTCGCGACGTGTGCAGCGCCGCGTTTTTCTGTGCCAATTCGCCCGTTGTGACGCGTGACGGGCGTTGGATCGACACGTCTCAGAGTGCCGTCAGAGCGAATTTTGAGCACAAATATCTACATTCGTGCCCGGAAAGATGTGCATCACTAGGCGCGCGTCGGCCACAATGGGCGCCATGAACAAGAGAGAACTAGCAAAAGCAGTCGCGGTCCAGGCCGACGTCGAGCTGAAGACCGTGATCACCGTCATCGACGGATTCACTGATGTCGTCACCGCCGTCGTCTCCAAGGGTGAGCCGGTTTCCATCCCCGGCTTCGCCAAGTTCGTCAAGGTGAACCGGGCGGCTCGCATGGGTCGCAACCCGGCCACCGGTGAGGCGATCCGGATCAAGGCTTCCAAGAAGGCGCGCATCACGCCGGTCAAGGCGTTCAAGGATGCGGTCCTGGCCCCGGCCACGGCGCCCAAGCTGGTGAAGGGTGCGTACCCGACCAGCGACGCCGCTGTCGCCGCCGCCGGCAAGTCCGCCGCTCCGGCTGCCGCCAAGAAGGCGCCGGCACGCGCTGCTGCCAAGAAGGCACCGGCACGCAAGGCCGCCACGGCACGCAAGGCTCCCGCCAAGCGGGCTCCGGCACGCAAGGCTCCGGCCAAGCGGGCCCCCGCCAAGAGGGCTGCAAAGAGGTAGCACGCAAGGCCGGTCCCCTCACCCGGGGCCGGCCTTCTGCGGCCCTGGTCCGATGGACGAGCCGCAGAGCGACGTGGGGGCGGCCGGCGGTCGGAGCGCACCACACCCCGAACAGCTGGAACTCCTGGCTGACCGGCCCCTCACGGAACCGCATCCCGACCGGTTGTCGCCGGACGATCCCGCTTACGCACAGATCATCGGGGCCCATTCCGAGGCTCTCGAGCGCAGGCGCCGACACCTACGTCGATCCTCGCTCGGGCTACACGGTCCTGACCGCCGCCTACCTGGCGCGCCGCGGCCAATGTTGCGATTCGGGCTGTCGACACTGTCCCTACGTCCGGTGAACGGTCGCGGGTCCGCAGCCGTCTGGGACGTCCTGGGCCCGGAACACCACGGGCTGCGGCCTGCCTCCTATGCTCCAGGCGGCACTTGGCGCGGACGGAACGGGAACGGCATGAGCGACACCTCGCAAGGCCCTGGATGGTGGTTGGCCTCCGACGGCAAGTGGTACCCGCCCGAGCTCTGGACCGGTCCGCCCTCGGCCCGGCCGGGCGGGGCGCCGGCGCAGGACCAACCGGAGCAGCCCACCTCCCCCGCGCAGCCGCAGTACGGCACGCAGCCCACGTCGCCGCCGCAGCCGACGTACCCGGCCCAAGGGCCCACTGCCGCCCCGAGCTACGGCGGATCCGCTCCGCCCTCCCAGCCGCCCTACGGCACTCCATCGCCTTACGCCACTCCGTCGCCCTATCCCACCGCTCCTCCGTACGGCACCGCGGCGCCCGGCGGCACCGCCGGTCCCTACGGGAGCGCCCCCTACGCGCCGTACGGCCAGGGCACGTCACCCAAGACGAACGGTCTGGCGGTCGCGGCGTTGGTCTGCGGCATCGCCGGATTCCTCTTCTTCATTCCGGCGGTGCTCGGCATCATCTTCGGCTTCATCGCCCGCTCCCAGATCAAGCAGTCCAGAGGCACGCAGAAGGGTGACGGGATGGCCATCGCCGGCATCATCGTGGGCTTCGCCTGGATCGCCCTCCTGGTGCTTCTCATCGCCGTCGGCCATCAACAACAACACCAACAACGGCGTCGTCAACCCGGTCGTGCTCACGCTGCAACTGCTGCTCGGCGCCCACATCAACTGAAACCAACGCCAACTCTGGCCAGGGGGAGGAACGTACGAAATGCAAGGTCTGCTCTACGGCGTCCGCGGTGACCGCTGGACCCCACCGGACGAGTCCAACAGCCTCATGCGGGGGCTGTCCCGGACGCCCATGCGCCTCGAGGAGCTCGAGCGGCCGAAGTTGCTCCGCGACGACTGGTGCGTCGCCAAGACGCGGCTGACCGGCATCTGCGGCTCCGACGCCAAGATGGTCTTCATGGACTTCGGCGACGACTTCGGCGACGACGGCGCGCTGAACGGGTTCTTCACCTTCCCGACCGTCTTCGGGCACGAGGTGGTGGCCGACGTGGTCGAGGTCGGTCCCGCCGTCACCACCCTCGAGGTGGGCCAGCGGGTCGTCCTCAACCCCTGGCTCTCCTGCGGCCCGCGGGGCATCGATCCGCCGTGCCCGTCCTGCCAGGCCGGCGACTACAGCCTGTGCTGGCACTTCACCCAGGGCCCCATCGCGGCGGGCATCCACACCGGGACATCGAAGGACGCGCCCGGGCGGCTTCGCCGACTACCTGCCGGCGCACGAGTCGATGCTCATTCCCGTCCCGGACGACCTGAGCGACGAAGTGGCCGTGATCGGGGACCCCTTCGCCGTGTCGCTGCACTCGGTCACGCGGCACCCGCCACCGCCCGGAGGCAAGGTCCTCGTCTACGGCGCCGGCGCACTGGGCAGCACGGCGGTGGCCATCCTCAAGGCGCTCTACCCCGACGTCGAGATCATGGTGGTCGCCCGCTGGCCCGCCCAGGCGGCCCTGGCCCGCAAGCTCGGTGCCACGGTCGTCGATCCCTTCCCGGTCGAGCAACTGCTCGAGGAAGCTGCCGCGTGGTCGGGCGGCGTTCTCAACAAGTTCGAGGGCGCCACGCTGCCCATGGCCCATCCCGGTGGCTTCGACGTCGTCTACGACACCGTCGGCACCGCGCAGACGGCCGAGATCGGTGTCCGTCTCCTGAAGCAACGCGGCACCATGGTCAAGAGCGGGGTGCACGCACCCGAGCGCTGGGAGTGGTCGCCGCTGTACTTCAAGGAGATCTCGTGGGTGGGCTCCAACGCCTTCGGGGTCGAAGAGGTCGACGGCGTGCGCATGCACGGCATCGCGCACTACCTGCGACTGGCCTCCGAGGGCCGGATCGACATGACCGGCATGCTCACCCACACCTTCCGGCTGGAGGACTGGATCGAGGCCTTCACGGTGCTGGCCAACCAGGAGGAGAGCGGCGCCATCAAGGTCGCCTTCGACTTCCGCTGAGCGAAGCCGCCCCTGTCGGGCGGCACCCAACTGACTCGAGGCACCCAAAGGGGTAGCGTCGCGGGTGGCAACAGGTTGCCGAGAGCCGACCCAAAGGGGGCCTCATGACCACGAGCCCGTCCATCACCGACTCGGAGTTCGCCTTCGATCCGAAGTGGGGCATTCGCGTCGCCGTCGACCACCATGTTCGACTTCGACTACACGGGAGGGCGGGACCAGCTCCTGCGCCTCTACGACAAGGGCACGCGACGCCAGTGGATCGGCAGCGACCGGCTCGACTGGGACACCGACGTCGACCTCACCAACCCGGTCGGCATGCCCGACGAGATCATGCCGATCTTCGGCACGCCGTGGTGGGACGAGATGTCCGAGGAGCGGCGGGGCGAGTTGCGCCGGCACGTCGAGGCCTGGCGCTTCAGCCAGTTCATGCACGGCGAGCAGGGCGCGCTGATCTGCACGGCCAAGATCGTGCAGACCGTCCCCGACATCGACTCCAAGTTCTACGCCGCCACGCAGGTCATCGACGAGGCCCGCCACGTCGAGGTCTACAGCCGCTACCTGCACGAGAAGGTGCAGTTGGTGTACCCGCTCAACCGTTACCTCAAGGCGCTGCTCGACGACGTCATCTCCGACAGCCGGTGGGACATGACGTATCTCGGCATGCAGGTGCTCATTGAGGGGCTGGCACTGGCCGCGTTCGGCGTCATCCGCAACAACGCGCAGAACCCGTTGGCCAAGGCGCTCAACGCCTACGTGATGCAGGACGAGGCGCGTCACGTCATGTTCGGACGCCTGGCGCTGCGGGACTACTACCCCCAGCTGAGCGAGGCCGAGCGCGGTGAGCGGGAGGACTTCTGCATCGAGGCCTGTTACCTGATGCGCGACCGCTTCCTCGGTGACGAGGTCTGGGAGCGCCTCGAGCTGCCGCCCGAGATCGGGACCTACGTGGAGAACAGCGAGACGCTGCGGGAGTTCCGCAACTTCTTGTTCATGCGCATCGTGCCCATCCTGCGTGACATCGGCCTGTGGGGCCCCAAGCTCCGGTCAGCCTTCGAGGAGATGGGCGTGATCGGCTGGGCCGACGCCGACATCGACGCCGAGATGGCCAGTGACGAGAAGGCGGCCGAGGACCTCGACGAGGCCCACGACGCCCGCATGGCGCACGTGAACGCGGTTGCCGGGACTGCGACTGCTGCCGGGGATGCGGAGGCCGAGGGCTGACTCTCATTCAACTGGCGCGGGCCGCGACGGAGGACCGCTCCGACGGGAGGACCGCGTTCTGGTGCAGCATGGCCCCGGCCCTCTCATTCGTCGGCGACAGCTTGGATCTAGCATGAGTCCGCTGGTTGGACGCGGCGTGCACATGGAGGGAGCCCGATGATCATCATCTTCGGATTGCGCAGGCTCAGGAAGGGTCTGGGGCCGGTGATGCTCCGTTGCGCCAACTGCGGGGCGAGTCCACTCGTGTTGTTCCGCGTCTCGACGTGGTTCGCGCTGTTCTTCATCCCCATGATTCCCATCAGCTTCAAGCACTTCACCGCGTGCCCCAATTGCAAACGCATTGAGGGTGTCTCCAAAGCGCAGGTCGAGAGCGCCCGCTCCCAGGAAGAAACCATGAGGGCCGGCGGCCCAGGTGGCGCACCGTCCTTGCCGGCCCCCGCCGTCGTGGCCGCGCCTGCCCCGACACTCGAGTCCGCCGTGAACCAGTGGGCGACCGCGAGTCAGCCACTCGCGGCGGCCCCGGAAGGCGGCAGTGAGGTCATGGAGACGCCTCCGGCAGTCCCACCGGCGTATCCAGAGCCGAGGGCTCCGGCAGGGTGGTTCCCGGACCCGGGCGCCTCGGCCGCCCTGCGGTACTGGGACGGCCAGCAGTGGACCGGGCATACGACACCCGCACCCGGTCCCGGCTGAGACACAGACCCGCTGTGACACGGAGCGGCATCAGCCCCGTCAGCCCGGGTCTGCGCCTGCATTACGGTTCCTCCATACAGCCAGTGAATCGGAATCAGCCGCGGCGGCGGCACGCGGAGGACAGCAAGTGAAGGTGACGAGGTTCCATCACGTGTCGGTCAATCGACAGGACGCCGAACTGGACGACATGGTCTCGTTCTACTCCGGTCTCTTCGGGCTGGAGTCGAAGGATCGCCCGGAGATCCCGGGCGTGCCCGGGCACTGGTTCGGCGTGGCCGACCAGGAGCTGCACGTGGTCGGCGCCCCACCGCGGGGAACCGACATCGATTCGACCGGGAACCACTACTGCGTCGCCGTGGAAGACCTCGACCAGGCGATCGCCGAGCTCGACGAGAAGCAGATCCCCTATCAGCGGGCCGTGCAAGGGGCGGGCACCGTGCAGATCTGGGTGATCGATCCGGCGGGGAACACCATTGAGCTGCAGCAGGATCGGAGCACCCCCGCCCCAGGTTGACCCGCCGGCCGACCCCAGGCTGAAACGCAATCCGAAGCCCGCTCCTCCTCAAGTCCCGCTGGTGCCGGGTCGACACCACAGATGAAGCCGATCTTTCGGTATTCGGTGCATGGAGGAGGCGGCAATGGCGAGGCGTTCGGGAACACTCGTGCGGCTCGTCGCCTCCGTGGCCCTGGCCACCCTCGTCCTCTCGGTCACGGCGTCCGCCAGCTCGTTCGCGTTGGGGATGAGCCACCCGATCAGCCAATCCGTCACGCCCGCGTGCAATGCGGTGGGTCACGGATCGACGTCGGACTGCGTGCGGCACATGCATCTGGGCGCCACGCCGGGCCACGCAAAGGTCTCCCCGGGCAAAGTCTTCAAGTTGAAGGTCTGGCTCCACCCGTCGCTGACCGACAGACACGTCCAGGTCGCAGTACAGGTGCGCTCACTCGAGAGCGGCGGCAAGGACGGGCCTTGGCGCTCGACGCAGGTCTATTCGGGACTGGGCTCCAACTTCGGTGATGCGCTCGGATGGCGCGCAGTGAGCGTGCGGGCACCCAAGCAGAAGGGGCAGTACGAAGTGGAAACCCGCGTCTCGTGGGCGAGCCCGGGTCCTGTGCTCCAGGGCTACTCTCCCGATTCGCCCGTCGCGTCTCCCTCCAACGAAGCCGTCAGTGCGCCGACCTACCTCGGCGACGGCATGAACTGCACGAACTCATCCGACGACGAGAACATCATTGAGTACTTCAACGAGATTGAGTTCAACGAACTGATCGAGGTGATCGTGACGGACACCGGCACGGCCTTCAGCATCGTCCTCTCCTGTCCGCCGCAGGAGACTTCGACTTTCCCACCGCGCAGATTTCGAACTGGCGATGATCGCGGCGGACAATGCCACCTCCACGACCTGCAGGAATCAAGTGCCGATCGTGATCCCCAAGGACCAGCTGGCTGCGCAGACCATTGACTACTGCTCCGATGGACTGCTCTGTGATTTCGACATCGTGCTCTCGAACCGGACCACTCTGACGATCTACAGCCAGACGAATTTCCAGATGCCGATGACATCCGGAGATCAGATCATTTTGCCCGACCTCGAGCCGGCGACCTTGCCGATCTGCAACAACACGCTCCAGCCCTGCCTCCTGAACGGCAGCTGCACGGCGCCAACCTGAGTCCACGTCAGCCTCACCCGGCCAGAGCAGATCCGGCAGTGAAGCAGCAGGGCGACGCCTCTCTCAGCCGCCTTCCAAGGCCCGCTCCAGGCCGGCGGTGATCTGCTGGGTGGGCTCGTTGGTGTCGAGGTAGTCGCGCCAGGCGGTGACCTTGCCGTCGCCGTCGACGTCGATGACCGTGGCGCCCGTCATGGAGATGGGCACGCCGGCCTTGCCCTCGCCGGGGTGGAAGGTGGCCGTCCCCGTCCACTCGAAGACGGCCCAGTCCTCGCCGCCCCGGATGCGGTCGACCCGCTGGTTCCAGTCCGGGAAGATGGCGTCGGTGTCCCGGGCCACCTTGTGCAGGTCCGTGGTCCACGGGGTCACCGGGTCACAGAACCGGCCGTCGGGGGCGAACAGGGCCGCGAAGTCATCGGGCCCGTCGATGGACTCGAAGGTGCGGGCCCAGGCATCCCAGTCCCGACTGCCGCCGTTTCCCTGCTGCGTGCTCATCGCTTCCGTCCCTTTCCTTGGCTGCTGCTGCGCAGGCTCTCCGCGTCGAAGGTGACCACCGCGTCGTCGAGCGGCAGGACCACCTGCGGCTCGACGAACTGGTGGGCCTCGGCCACGAGTCTGACCGCTGTCCCCCAGGCCGTAAACCCGATGGCGTGGCGGGCGAAGCGCATCGGGCCCTCGGTGACCTTGACCTCGACCACGCCCTGTCCCCCGGCCTCCAGCGCGGAGCGCTGCATCTTCTCCATGGCCGACTCGCGGGCCGAGTACATGGCCTCGGTGTAGTTGGTCAGCTCTACGTTCTGGCTCTTCTGTTTGATGGCCGTGCCGGCGGTGCGCCGCGGCGCGTAGACGAAGCTCGCCCCGAAGGCGAGCCCGACGGGCATCCAGCCGGCGCGTTGGAGCAGGGTGAAGTCCCGGGCCGAGAGGTCGGAGACGAAGGGCATGGCGAGCGCGGCGTCCGTGCCGCGGCCGGTGCTGTCCTTGCCACCCATGGGCCGCACCGCCGTCCCGACCAGCTCGACATCGATGTGGTGCGGGATTCACCGTGACGTCCACCCGCACCCCGACCACGCCGTGCCCGTGCACCTTGGTGCACTCGCCGCGCAACAGGCGGGCAGCCTGGTCCACCGCGGCGTCATGGGCGTCCGACGCCAGCGAGATGGAACCCCTCCCCCAGTTCCACACTCCGACCGGCACCGACACCACGGCGACGCCGCAGTCACCAGGTCGAGGGGCTCCCATCCGGCGGCGTGCAGCAGCAGCGCCTCGTCGACCGAGAGGTCCGAAGTGATGCCGCGTTCCTGGGACGGCGGCGCCGCGACGGCCAGCGACTGGGCGCCCTTCAGCATCTCGGCCCGGACGTCCTGCACGGGCGGGGGCCCGAGGCCGGTGCCGGCGCCGCTCACGAGAGTCGCACCGTCGGCCGCGGCAGCACGACGGGGTCCCAGTCCTTGAAGCGCCGCACCCGGTTGCCCCGCAACGTGCAGTCGATGACCTCGTCGCCGGCCGAGAGCTCCCGCGTCACCACGTCGATCATGGCGCCGTGCAGCTCGTCGCCGACCAGCTGCGCACGGACGTGCTTGCGGGCCAGCTGGCGCGAGGCCATGTGCGCCTTGCTCACCTGTTCGACCAGCGCCGGCCCCATGTTGTTGCCCCAACCGCCCATGGAGCCCTCCATGTAGTACTCGGTCATGCAGTAGGCCCAGACGCGCACCGAGGCCAGAGCCGCCACCACGGCGATCGGCATGAAGCCCGCCTCGATCGACTTGGTCAGACGCTGCCCCGCCAGATACGTGCTCCAGGGGACCCCGCCGGCCGGAGGCGGGCCACCCTCCACGGTGACCGCCGTCCCGAGGAAGTGGAACTCGGTCGTCCCGTTGTCGGCCACGTTGGAGACCCGGTCGAGCACGCCGATGACCCCGTGGGCGCCGAGGGTGCCGGCTTCCTCGAGCATGCGGCCGTATGCCGTGTGGTACCCGTTGGCCCAGGCTTCCTCGACCCAGGGCTGCTCGAGGTTCTGGCCCCAGGACCGGTGCTCGTTGGAGACGAAGCCGTGCGGGCAGCGGTAGGTCTCCGAGTACGCCCCGGGGGTCTGCTGGCCACCGATGTAGGGCGACATGCCGCGCATGGTGCCCGAGTTCGACCCGTACCAGCCCCACTGCATGACGCAGAATCCCTGCACCAGTGCCACCGGCTGCAATCCGAGGTCGAGGCAGGCCGCGAAGTCGGGCACGCTCAATCCCGAGGAGAAGGAATCGGCTTCCAGTCGGCGCACCGCCGCCTCGGGCAGGTCGCCCTCGGGCCCGCCGGCCGTGGTCGTCGCGGCATCGGGCGGTGGGCTGCCCGCAGCGGGCTCGTCCCGGGTCGCCATCAGTTGTCGAGCGAGATGATGGTGGTCGGCTTGGGCAGCGTGACCTCGCCGCTGCGCTTGGTCACCGCCGTGCCGAGCGCCAGGAACTCAATGGTGTGTGAGCCCCACTGGTGCGACTTCTCTTCGAGGCGCACGCCCACGATGCCGCTCGCCTCCAGTTGCGTCGCCTCGTCCTGCATGCGTGTCATGGCAAGCTCGCGCGCCTCGTAGAGCGCCTGCGTGAAGTTGGGCAGCTCGACGTTCTGGCCCATGGAGCCGAGCGCCTGCGTGAACTTCCGGTGCGCAATGTGGAACACGCAGGTCCCCATGACGAGGCCCTGGGGCACGTGGCCCGTCTGCATCAGCGTCCAGAAGTCCTGACCCGACAGGTCCGAGGTGAACGGCTTGCCCTGCACGTTGCGGTAGGACGTCCCGTCTTCAGCCTTGACCGCCGTCCCGAAGGCGATGAACTCGGCCGAATCGCTGCCCCACTCGTAGTAGTTGACGTCGAGACGCACGCCGACGACGCCGTCGGCACCGAGCTCCTGCGCCTCCTCCTCCATGCGGGTCATGGCGAGCTCGCGGGCCGTGTACATGGCCTCGGTCAGCTTGGTCAGCTCCTGGCTCTGGCCCCACTTCCGGGTCTGCAGGCCGATGTGGTAGATCGACGAGCCCATCACGAAGCCCAGCGGATGGAAGCCGGCCTCCTTGACGAGGAGGAACTCGTTGACGGACAGGTCCGAGGTGAAGAGGCCGTGCTCCAGCTCCTCGAGGCGGTGGGCGGCGTCCTTGGGGAGGTCGTGGGAGAGCGGCGCCGGCGCTGGCCGGGCGTCGGCCGGCGCTGCGGTCGCCGCTCGGCCGGCGCTTGGGCCGACGGGGCTGGGGTTTCCTCGGTCACGATGGACCTCCGATCACAATGTTCTCCAACGCGAGACGGGTCTGTTCGCTGTTGGTCGCTTCCGCCTGCAGAGTGGTCAGCAGCCGGGTCAGCCAGGCATCGATGCCGACCTTCTCGCTGCGGATCCGGATGCCGCCCGAGGAGTGCCCGATGGTGCAGCGGACGGTGCCGCCTTCGACCGACGCCTCGAGGGTGTCGTCCCCGAGCGTGATGCGCACCGACTTGATCTCGTCGGACTTGCGGAAGCGACCGGCCCGCTCCACCACAATCCGGTCGCCCAACGCGTCGGACAGCTGGGCCACCAGCAGTTTGAGCATCAGGTGCAGGTCCGTGCTGTTGGAGGCCAGCTGCGCGACGGCCATGTTCAGGTCGAAGGACGCGTCCGTGCCGTCTCCCGCGCCTTCGATCGATCCACCTGCTGAGCCGGCAGGCTCCATTGACATCGGGCGCATCGTACCGCCACCGTCCGCCGGGGTCGTTGCGGGGTGGACGGTGGCGGCTCAGGCGGGGCGCGGCTCGCAGATCACGACCGGGATGTCGCGCCCGGCCTTCTTCTGGTAGCCGTCGTAGCCCTTGTAGACGGCCACGATGTCGGGCCACATGGCCGCCTTCTCGCCCGGCGACGCCGTGCGGGCCCGCATGGACCGGGTCTCACCGTTCATGGTGACCTTCACGTCGGGGTTGGCGGCCAAATTGAGGTACCACTGCGGATCACGGGTGTCGCCGCCCTTCGAGGCGATGAGGACCACCCGGTTCTCGTCGTGAATGGGCGTGGTGAGCATGGTCGTGCGGGGCTCGCCCGACTTGCGCCCGATGGTCTCCAGCTCCACGCCGGGCATGCCGAAGAGCAGCTTGGGCCAGCGGCCGCCCGTCAGGCGCAGCACACCCTTGTGGGTGAGGTTCAAGACTTTGAATCCGGCGTCGACGACGGGCTTGCGCTGTTCGGTCATGGTCATCCTTGTCTCAATTCGGTTACAGATCGTCGGCCCAGGCAACCAAACCGACCGCGGCTGCGTCATGTCTCGTGTGCCTGCGTCTGCGTCTGTCTGCGTGCCTGCGTCCTCCGTCGCCCCTGCTGTCCCCGATGAACCTATAGGGAACGGCCGTAGGGATCTGACCCAACACCCGCGCAATATCCGGTCACGCCTTCATGAACTTCGGGTGAACGCCGGTTCCTGCCTGCCCGGGCGACCGTCCTCTCTGTACCATTGTCCTCGCACCTCACGCGGAATCGGTTGGGAACGGCGATCACGGATCCGACAGGGAGGACGGTGACCATGTCACCGATGCACATGCCAGGCACATGCGACAGTTGATCCATACTTCCCCCGTGGACCGCGCACGCGGTTCGGCCGCCTCGCCTCGTCTGCGCCCGCCGGACCGCGCTCGCCACACTGGCCGCTCTCGTCGTCATCGTCGGGACCGTGGCCTCCATCGGCGTGGCCGCCGCCCCGCCGGCGAGTGCCACCAACTGGGCCCCGGTCCACAGCAGCGACTTCCCGGACCCGAACATCCTCGCGTTCGGCGGCGTCTACTACGGCTTCGCCACCCAGAACTTCGCCACACCGAGCCAGACGATCAACGTGCAGGTGTCGACGTCGCTCAACGGCATCAACTGGAACCCGCTCACGCGTCGATGCGCTGCCCCACCTTCCGCCCTGGGCCAAGGAGGGCAATACCTGGGCGCCGAGCGTGGCGTACAACGGACAACGACTTCGTCATGTACTACACGGCAACCGAGACCTCGACCGGCGATCAGTGCATCGGCATGGCCACGTCCGCCCTCCCCACCGGTCCCTACGTGGACAGCAGCCCGCAACCGGCCGTCTGCGACAACGGGCGGGACCAGTCCCCCACCATCGACGACGGCGACTGGGGCGGCAGCATCGATCCCGACATCTTCACGGACGACTCCGGCAACTCGTTCCTGATCTGGAAGAGCGACGGGAACCATCTCGGGGGCACCGTGCCGACCATCATCTGGTCCGTGCCGCTCGCCGCCAACCTGCACCGGATTCACCGGGACACCGACGCAGCTCATGCAGCAACGACCAGGCGTGGCAGAGCGGCATCGTGGAAGGCCCCGACATGGTCGAGACCCAGACACCGAGCGGCAGCAACCCGCCGACGGACAACTACTACCTCTTCTATTCGGGGAGCGACGAGGGCGCCTCCACCTACGCCATCGGCTGGGCCGGCTGCCCCGCCGGCCCCTCGGGGCCCTGCACCGACATGTCGACCACGGCGCCCCTGCTCGGCACGTCGCCGGGCCTCTCCGGGCCCGGCGGCCCCGACGTGTACGCCGTCGGTAGCCAGCTGGTGATGGCGTTGGCCGGCTGGCAGGGCTCGACGATCGGCTACCTGACCTGCGGCATCCGGCCCATGTATCTGGCTGACCTGAACTTCCAGCCCAATGGCATCAACCCGCCCACGCCGACCCTGACACCCGCCGTGCCTGCGGCGACCCCGGCGGCCAGCCCGACTTGTCCCGCCGCGTCCAGACCCGCCCCCGGATACTGGCAAGTCGGCTCCGACGGTGGCATCTTCAGCTTCGGTGGCGCGCAGTTCTACGGTTCGACCGGCTCCATGCACCTCAACAAGCCCGTCGTCGGCATGGCCGCGACACCCGACGGCAACGGCTACTGGCTGGTGGCCAGCGACGGCGGTGTGTTCGCGTACGGCGACGCGCAGTTCTACGGCTCGACCGGCAGCATCACGCTCAACAAACCGATCGTCGCCCTGTTGCCGACGATCAACGGCGGCGGATACTGGTTGATCGCCAGCGACGGCGGTGTGTTCGCCTACGGGAACGCCGCGTTCTACGGCTCCACCGGCGCCGGCGACCTGGGCTCCCCCGTGACGGCCGCGGCCACGAGCTTCCTCGACGGCGGCTATTGGCTGGTCGACGCCAACGGCCAGGTCTTCCCGTTCGGCGACGCCAAGAACGAGGGGCAACCGGCGGGCGCACCCGGCGGCTACCGCATCACGGGGATGGCCGGGACGCAGAGCTCCGGCGGGTACTGGCTGGCCAGCGCCAACGGCAACGTGGCCGATTTCGGCAACGCGGCGCCCTACGGCTCCATGGTCGGCACGAACCTGGACGCGCCCGTGGTCGGGATGGCGGCCAACGACGACGCCACGGGCTACTGGCTCCAGGGGCAGGACGGCGGCATCTTCACCTTCGGGAACGCCGAGTTCTACGGATCGATGGGCGGGCGTCACCTCAACGCGCCGATGGTCGGCATCGCTGCGACGTAACGCGTCGCCGATCCTCTGACGCGCTGCCCGACCAACGCCTCGTAGGCCCCGGCCCAACCGCTAGAAGGCGGTCCCTCCGCGTACTGGGAGGCGCCGTCGTCGTCGTGGTGGGCGGTGGCTTTGGCTGGGTGGGCGGCGTCGTGGTCGGAGGCGAGCGCCGGCGCACGCGTCGTCGGCGTGACGGCGGGTGCCGGTGTGCTCGACGACCCCGAGACCTGCGTCGTCGGTGTCGTCGGGTCGTCGGCGGCGCCGGTGTCGTCGTCGACGTGCCGGACCCCGCCGTGGTCGGCGCGGTCGGCGCGGTCGGCGCGCTCGGCGCCGCGTTCGAGGCCGGGATACCGCTCTTCAACGCGGCGAACCAGACCTTGCCGACGTTCTGCCCGGTCGCCTGCCCCTTCGTCTTGTCCCCCTCAAAGCGGTACAGCGGGATCTTGTGGAACGCCACCTGCCAGTGGCCGTTGCCCACCTTCATCACCGCCAGGCCCTTCACGCCCTTCGGTCCCGACACGTGGGCGCCCTTCGACGCCAGGAGGGGCGGCCAGATCTTGGCGCAGGCGCCCGTGCACGCCGACGTTCCCGGCTTGTCCTCGGTGAAGCGGTACAGCGTCAGGCCCGAGGCCGTGGTGAGCACCGTCCCGACGCCGGCCACCTTGGCGGTCGACACCTTGATCGTCTTGGGCTGTGACGACGAGGCCGAGGCGGGCCCGCCGGGCACCGCCAGCACCAGGGCGAGCGGAGAGCGACGCGGCGGCCAGCCCGAAGGCGGAGAGAGTCCCGGCAACGGCCCGACGCCAGACCTCGTCCGGCCCCGCCCGCCGGGACTCCCTCTGCCTGCTCTGCTTTCCTGCCACCTGGAACCTGATGATCTTGCGAGCCTGGTTGGCTCCCGCCGGTGCCTGCCTGTCCCGCTGCCGCCATCTCGAGTCGTCCCTTCGCCGGTTCGCTTGCTCGAGGGTCATACGGCCGGAGCCTGCGGCAAGATTGCACCGGCGGCGTATCCTGGGCCGGCGACCCGCCGCCACACGTGTGCGGCACCGCTGAGGGAGGGCAAGGCTCATGGCAGACAGCACCGGCGGCTTCGAGTTGCGGGGCGTCAACCATCTCGCCCTCGTGTGCCGCGACATGGAGCGGACCGTCGACTTCTACACCAACGTCTTGGGCATGCCGCTGGTCAAGACGATCGAGCTGCCGGCCGGCATGGGGCAGCACTTCTTCTTCGACTGCGGCGGCGGCGACTGCCTCGCCTTCTTCTGGTTCCCCGACGCGCCCGACGGCGTGCCCGGCATCAGCGCGCCGGCGGCGCGGCCCGATCAAGGTGACCTCACGAGCGCGGTCGGCTCCATGAACCACGTCGCCTTCGACGTGGCGCCCGAGAAGATCGAGGAGTACCGGGAGCGCCTCATCGCCGCCGGCGTCCCCTGCACCGACGTCGCCAATCACGACGAGTCCGAGTGGGGCATCAGCGACGCCATGCACCCGGGCGTCTTCGTGCGCAGCGTCTACTTCCAGGACCCCGACGGGATCCTGCTCGAGTTCGCCTGCTGGATGCGCGACTTCACCCCCGCCGACGTCGCCCACGTTCCGGCGACAGCTCCGGACAAGGCGAAGGGCGCCCACCTGGCGGCCGAGCCCGAGCTGGCGGCCGAGCCGATCCGGGCCTGATCCGCCACCGCCACCGCCACCGCCACCGCCACCATGCCCCGCCTCCGCCAGGTCCCCAAGGACGAAGCCACCGCCCCCATCGTCACCACCATGTACGAGTGGCTCTTCGAGGGCCGCGACCCCGTGGCCGAGCCGGGCCGCTGGGATGGCACCACGGGCGACTGGTGGACCGTGTTCGCCAACAGCCCCGACATCCTCGACCATTGCGTGAAGGGGTTCGGGCTGTATCAATCGCCCGACCGCACCCTCGACCCCAAGCTGCGTGAGCTCGGCCAGATCCGCGCCGGGTACGCCGCCGCCAGCCAGTTCGTCTTCAGCCAGCACGCCAAGTCCATGCGCGAGCTCGGCATGCCCGAGGAGCAGATCACGCACATCCCGGCCTGGAGCGTCGCCCCCGAGGGCACGTACAACGCCGCCGAGCGGGCCGTGCTCGCCTACACCGACTGCCTCGTCTACGACCACGGCCGCGTGCCCGACGAGCTCTTCGCCGAGCTGCAGCGCCACCTCGACGAGGTCGCCGTGCTCGAGCTCACCTACATCACGACGCTGTACTTCCAGCACGCCGTGATGTCCAAGGCCCTCCGCACCGAGTTCGACGACCGCGACGATCCCATCGTCGAGGTGCCCGGTCCTTTAGGTTCTTCCGCCATGCACCCGGGAGAGAATCGGTGACGGCGGAGCACGTCGTCCTGCCAGACGACGAAGCACGGCACACCCCCGACGGGGAGGACCTGTGGAACGAGTCGTACTACTGCGACTTCGTCCAGGCCGACGGCTCGCTGGGCGGCTGGCTCCGGCTCGGCCTCTATCCGAACCGCCAGGTGGCGTGGTGGACGACCTGGATCGTCCGGCCCGACGGTCCCGGCGTCTGCTCGGCCGACTACAGAGCCCCCGTCCCACCCGGCGACGGACTGGTCTCGGAGGCGTCTATCGGTCCCGACGACACCGCCGACCAGCGGATTGAAATCGAACTCGTGCGCCCGCTCGAATCGTTCCGCCTGGCCGCCAGCGCGCCCGCCCACTTCATCGACCCGCCCGAGGCCGTCTACACGTCGGGCGAGCAGACGGGTCCGGCGGCGCGTCTGGAGCTCGATCTCACCTGGACCACCGACGGCGTCCCCTACCACTACGACCTCACCACCCGCTACGAGATCCCCTGCCTCGTGACCGGCACCGTCGCCTTCGGCGGCGAGACGTTCACGATCGACGGGCAGGGCCAGCGCGACCACTCGTGGGGCGTGCGCGACTGGTGGGCCTTTGGATGGTGCTGGTGCTCGGTCCGCCTCGAGGACGGCACCCGGGTCCACCTGGCCGACATCCGCATGGGGATCCCGGACATGCCGGTGTTCTTCGGATATATCCAGAAGCCCGGCGAGCTCCACCCCGCCACCGCCTTGACGGTGTCCGAAGACCTGGGTCAGCACGGCTTCCCGTCCAAGGGGCGCATCGACATCACCGCCGGCGAACACGCTCGGCCTCGAGGTGACACCGGTCGCCTTCGGGCCCGTGCTCCTCCGCAACGACGTCGACGGCCGGATCAGCCGATTTCCCCGGGCGATGGTGACGTGCCGCACGGACGACGGCCGCACCGGCGCCGGCTGGATCGAGTGGAACCAGCCCGATCCGATCCCGGCTCCGATCCCGACCCCGCCTGAACCACCGCCAGCCCACCTGCAGCACACCCGACGCACAACATCCGCGGCCGCACCCCTGTGTGAGCACGACGGGTGCACCGCCCGGCCCCTCGATGGCCGTTTTTCACAGGCGCCCAGAAGTACGATTTTCTGCGTGGCGGCTGCGTTCACGGGATCCAAGGGTGTGCACCATCACCATCGCCATCGCCGCCGCCACCGCCGGCCCGGCCACCGCCAACCTGGCCAACCTGACCAACCTGGCCACCGTGACCGCCCTGGCGACCGCCCTCTCGGCCACGACGCTCTGGATGGGGGGAACCACCGGCCCCGCCGCGGCGGCCACGACCGGTGCCGCCGCCACGACCACCACGGCCCCGCTGGCTACGACCACCACGACGACCACCGCACGCCGCCGCCGACCAGCAGCCACCACCACCGCCAACCACGACCACCACCTTCCCCGCCGGCGCCACCACCGCCGACAAATGGGTCATCCGGGCCATCGCCGCGGAGCAGAAGTTCGGCAGCGTCCACGTCGTCGGCAAGATCACCCAGGGCAAGTCACAGATCCTCCTCGAGCTCCTCGTGAACGGCGACGGAGAAGGCGGGGGCGAGTTCGTCCAGGACGGCAACCTCATCAAGATCGAGCGCGTCGGGCCGCTCCTCTACTTCAACGCGCCCACCAAGTTCTGGACCACCCACGCCACGGCGGCGCAGGCCAAGACCTACGGCGGGAAGTGGATCGAGTTCTCGGCGGTCGACGCCCGCTTCACCTCCTTCGACCAGTTCCTCGATGCGGCCGACCTCGTCGTCGCCGCCTTCGAGGGCCACACGGCACCGCTCACCGTCAGCAAGCCCACCACCTTCGCCGGCCACAAGGTCGTGATCGTCAAGGACACGGTCACCACCAACGGCAGGAAGAGCACGGGCCTCATGTACATCGCGGCCAAGGGCCCCGCCCTCGTCTACAAGATCGTCGACGACACGCCGGGCGACGTGAGCACGGTCGTCTTCCAGCACTACGGCAAGGGCGTCACGCTCACCGTCCCGCCCAACGCGATCAATCTCAGCTGAGGCCTTCGGGGCGGCTCG
>CAVWJQ010000003.1:0-78209 GCA_963755445.1 uncultured Acidimicrobiaceae bacterium
TGCCGCAGCGGCCTTCTGTTGGCGTGTCTGGCGCGAAGCGCATGTCGAGGGCAATCTCATCGAGCACCATGACTTCTCTGAGGGCTCCGGCCGCTTCCTCCGCCGTGCGCTTCATGTTTTCCAGGGCTTGTTTCTTATTGCTAATGGCGTGAAGACTAGCCATTCACCAAATGTTTGGTGTGGTGGCAATCTCCACTGCCGCGACCCATGGTTCACCTAGGCCCGGCAACACGTCTACTAGCCCCGTGATTAGACCAACAACAGACAAAAAAGACCAAAACAGACCAACAACAGACCAACAACAGCGGCTCCCGATATGGAGTCAGGAAACGATGCTCAATGGTTGAACGGGATCCCCAGGGTGCCGAAGAGGGGCAGGCGTGCGCGAGACGATCGCACAATAGTGGGGGGAGGCCGCCAGACGGCCTCCGTATCAGGTGTGCACCTTCAGACCTCCGACATTGAGTCACCACGGAGAGGCTGCGTGCCCACAAGCGGTGCTCTCGGCAATTGGGCGGTGGCCGGCCCAGCCCCCTTCCACGAGGGGTTGGGCCGCGAGCAGGTGCGTCTACCCTCGGCAGATGCCGCAGCCCGGCGACCCCTACGCGAGCGCCTTCGTCGCTCGAGGTCGATCATTGCTGGCGGATGGTCCACGATCGTCAAGGACAGGCGACGCACTGTCGAGAGGCGGATGACCTTTACCGGCCGCTGGTATTCGCCGAGAGACGATGGCACCTACTGGCGGGTGTGGAGCTGCCCAGAGCACCTGGTCGGCCTGACCGCGATCAGGAAACGGGCTGGCATCGTCGATAGGGCGCTCAGGTCCGAAGGATTAGATATGAGGGACACCAGAGGGACAAAGGTTTGAACGCAGGGCTGTCACCCTGGGTCGGCGGCGCAGTTGACGGTGAGCCGGCCTGTAGGCGGGATTCTGTGAGCGCCGACTCGCTGACCAGGGAGGACGCGCGTCAAGTGGCTCTGACCTGGGTTCATGTTGCCGGTCATTTCCCATCGTTAACCGGCAATACCCATCGTTTTGAGGACCGATTGAGGACCGGTCCCGGGTGCGGCCGTTGTGGATCGTTGCGGCGCCCCGTTCGCGGTCAGCTCGACGACGGTGCCGAGCGGCACAGCCAAGCTCGGCGGTGGACATCATCGTCACGGGGCCGGGCGGGAGCTCGAACGTTGTGGCGGCCGGCAAGTTTACCTATGGGCCGGTCATCACCGCGGTGAGCCCGGCTTCGGGAGCCACCTCGGTGGGACGGCGATCACCATCAGGGGAGCCGGATTCACCGGACCGACGGCCGTGTCCTTCGGCGGCACACCGGTCACGTCGGCGATCACCGTCAACGCCACCGGCACGCAGATCACCGTCACCGCCCCGGTGTACGTGGTGGGCGCAGTGGACGTGGTCGTCACCGTCGGCGGCACCACGACGAACACCAGCGTGTCGGGTCAGTTCACGTACTTCTGGACAAGACGCAGTGGAGACCGAACGACGTTGCTGGGATCGTCGTGAGAGTTCGGCCAGGGCGGAGACGCTTGCTCCACGTCGATCCCGAGTGTCGAGGGTGATGTGGCGAACGTGTCGCTCGACCAGAGATTTTGGGCGAGGTCTCGAGCCAGCTCTTGGTGCAACGAGAGCGAGTGACTCAATATGGCGGACGCGATCGGTGATGATGCAGGTGGTCCCGATCCGGCTCAGACGAGCGTTTGCCCGCAATTAACTTGGTACAAGGCCCCCGCCCGAGTCGATGAAGGCGGGAATGGCTACGTAGGCTTCTCCAACCGAAGTAAGCGAACCAGTGCCGTCGACCAGGTTCGTGAACTCGTACCCGGTCTCGTCAGAAAATGGGCGGTTGGTAAAACGAGGCGATGCGCTGAAGATAGGGGAGAGTGGCAAGCGTGGGCAACTCGAGCTGCTCTGTGAACTGAGTGTTGGTCTGGAAGCGACTGCTGATAGCACGAAAACTCGGTCAACCACAGCGGAAGTCCGAAACTGGCCATCTGCGCCAGATAGGACTTGAGTTGTGCGGCGCTGCTGCAATCCCCGTACCAGTGCACAGCAATGAAGTCGACGTGATACCCAAGTTGGTGCGCCCCGGCCATGAAGGCATTAAGCCACGTCCAACCGCGCCCTGTGTCCGTAACCGCCGGGCTCCCGAGTTCTAGCCCGGTGGCCTGGAGGTAGGGCCAGAGTTGCAGTGCCCTGGCCACGGTCATGTTCGATTGAGCTGGATTGTCCGGTTCGTTGAATGTCAGGAGTTGCTGGGCCCCAGACTTTGGTGAGGCCCGGCGGCAGGGTGTCGCAGTCCGTGCCGCCGCTGCACCAGTCACCCCACACCATTGGGACGAACGGCACCTCCGTGTTGGGGCACTGGGGACGTGGGTGACCAGTCGTAGTACCAGGACAGCCCCAGCGAGAGAATGTCGTTGCACGAACTGGGGAGGCCGATGAGACCGGCCCCGCGCCAGGGGGTGGCATCGGTTGAGCTCGATCCGACGGGCAAGTCGTTTGGAGGTGCAGGCGGGACGCTCGTCGCGTCTGTCGTCGGCGTCGAGGTGCGGGGCGATGAGACCAAGTTTGACGGCGCTGCCGGAGGGGTCCCGGAAGCGACCGGGGGCGAACCGGAAGTGCCGTGAGACGGGCTCGAGAGACTCGACGGATGAACATCCATGTTCGGGGTATCCGAGCGTGGGGTCATCTCGGCCAGCCTTCCATCTTTCGAGTGTCCTCCCGTCGGACCGAGAGCGAGCCGGTCAAAGCGGCGAGGAGACACCCGAGTACGACGATCGACGTGACGTGAGGGACCCGTTTCCCCCGCCATTTCTGCTCGTGGCGGCCCCTGCGACTCCTCCATCTCCGGGTATCGACTGATCGGTCCGGTTCCTTGACGCCAGGCACCGCCGCACGGACCCGAACATCCGAGGCCGAAATGCGCCTGATCCCCTTCGACGGACAGGTTGTGTCCGTCTCTCGAAGCCGCCTGACGTCGACTTATCAGTAGACAACTTGGGTGTGGTCTGGCCCCATCTCGCCGAAGGTCCAGGTCACCCGCCGTGATGCGGACGATGTTGCCGCGCCGGGGTCCTACTTCCGTGGTGCCGTATGGGCTCCGCGGAACGCCGAACGAGTGCGGCGCCTCGAGCGTCCTGCACGTGCGCAGCGGCTTCTGGACCGACCCTCGAGGCCGACCCCTGCAGGCGCCTGTCGCCCTGCTTCTCGCGGAGGGCACAAGACGGGACAGCAGCGCATTCTGAATCCGTAGTTGCCATACGGGCGTTTGGCTGAGCGCTGATGGCGACGATTCTTTCGATCGCGTTCGATCAAGAGGGAGCGAGCCCGTGGTCGGCTTGAGGATTTCGACATCGTGACGTAATTTCCCTTGATGAACCCCCGTAGGCGAAATGGGCGACCCGTGGTCTCACGGGCTGGGCGACTTCGGAGGCCATTGGGCGGCCCACAGGCGTGGCGGGCGAACGACACCGCCTCGGTGACGAACGAGACCCAGACCAGCAAAACCATCACGCTCGGCTCGAGGACCGAATGCCGTGACAATTGCTTCGCCGGTCATCATCCCTGGTGAGATCGATGCGGGGCTGTTGCAACTCCTGCAGTCGCCGGACGAGCACCAATGCCAGGCGGCCACCCGAGTTGCGGTCTCGGTGGACCGGCAGGGCCTCCGTGCACCACGACACATGACCACGCACCGTCGCCACGTGCACGGTGGTGACGCCAGTGAGGCACTGAATGTCGAGGACCAGTCCCTGAGATGACGAGCCCTGCATTCGACGCCGAGCCTGCTTCCACCAACGGATCACCCAACAGCACCAGGTCGCGGAACGGAGCTCACTGTGACCAGGCGCCTGCGCACTCGCCACGGGAAGCGTCACTCGAACAAAGGGCTGGACCTCCTTGTCACGGAGCCCCTGGTGCCGTCCTCTGCTCCCCTCCCGTCGAGCGTGCACCCGGGCGAACTCCCGTCGGGGCGTCCACGGATGCCGCTGTAGCCACTCGCACGTCGCACGAAGACCACGAGGAGCATGCCGAACGCGGCCCGTGGAGCCCATCTGAGGAAGGACGAGGCCCTCGCTGCGGACGTGGCGACCACGTGAAGAAAGGCGACCCCCTCCAATCGGTCGAGCTCCGTGCCGTCCATGCCACGACGGCCGCGGTTTCGCCCACGACCCACGTGGCGACCACGTGAAGAAGGGTGACCCCCTCCATTCGGTCGAGCGTCGTGCCGTCCATGCCACGACGGCTGCGCGCTTCGCTGACGACCCACGTGGCAACCACGTGAAGAAGGGTGACCCCCTCCATTCGGTCGAGCATCGTGCCGTCCATGCCACCAGGGCCGAGCCCCTCGCCGAAAAGTCCTCTGGTGTTCGTGCGATGTGGGGAGAACCCCTCCACGCAGCGCGTCGCGTGATCGACGAATCGGTCACCGTAAGGCAACTCCAAAAGCAGGGAGCCGCAATTGCGGGGAAGTATCGAGGCTCTGTTCGTGTGGGCGTGCAACGGCGCCGATCGGATGAAGATCACCGTGTTGGGGTGCTGGCGGGCATTGAGCGTCGTCAGCTTCTGGGCGTGGTGGCTTGAACCAACGCACCAGGTCTCGCCAGGTCGAACTGCCTGCATGTTCATGATGCTCTTCTCCTCCACGATCGTCTTTCCTCTGCCTCCCTATCTGTATCTGACGCGGTGCGTGTCGCGCGGGAGCCCGAACCTTCCGGCGCCGACACTCCGAACGGCCATGGTCGTCACGAAGACGCCCTCAGAACCCTGGGAGGTGGTGCTGAGGACACTCACCGGAATGCTTCATCAGGATTACCCCCACTCCTGACGACGTGTGGCTGTGTGACGAGGACCCGAGCGAAGCCACGCTTGATTGGTGCGCCGAGCACGCTGTGCGCGTCTCCACGCGTCGAGATGACGATCGCTATCACCGCGCCGAGTGGCCGCGACGCACCAAGTGCAAAGAGGGAAATCTTGCATATTTCTACGACCACTGGGGCTATCGAGAGTACGACGTTGTCGCCCAGTTCGACGCCGACCATGTCCCCGAGCCCTCATACCTCCAGTCGATCCTGAAGCCGTTTCGGTCCGGGACCGTTGGCTATGTGGCTGCTCCGAGCATCTGTGACGAACGCGAATCGATCCTGGGCGGCACGAGGTCGGCTCTATAAGGATGCCGGCCTCCACGGTCCGAGCCAGTCTGGCTGTAACCAAGGACTTGCCCCTGTCTGTCATGGCTCCCACTATGCGGTGAGGACTGCAGTGCTCCGCGCCATCGGGGGGATAGGCCCGGAGCTGGCAGAGGACTTCACGACATCGTTCCTCATGAACGCCGCTGGGTGGCAAGGAGCTTTCGCAATCGATGCGGAGGCTCATGGAGAAGGTCCACCCACCTTCGCCGCGTTTCTCGTTCAGGAACATCAATGGTCGCGGAGCTTGACTGCATTCGGTCTCGGAATGTCCGTTCACGATTGGAGACGATTCTCATGGCCTGTTCGGGTGCGGTTCGGTCTGGCCATGATCTATTACCCGATGTTGGCGCTGACCGCGTATCGCAGGCCTGCTGGTTGCGCCCATCGCCGTGGTGACCGGGGTGCCGTGGATGAATGTGAATTACTTCGAGTTCCTCATCTGGCTGACACTGCTGTCGCTTCCCCTTGTTGTAGCCAACGCGATCTTTCGACGCAGGGGAGTTATGCGACCGGTGGATACGAAGATCCTCAGTTGGGAGGTTTGGCTTTTTGCGCTGGCTCGCTGGCCCTATGTCGTGTGGGGCTGTGCCTCGGCTTTGAGACAGCGAGTCTTCCATTCGGTGAAGCACTTCAAGGTGACGCCGAAGGGTGAGGTGGATATGGACGTCCTGCCCGTCCGTCTCCTCGTTCCCTACTTTGTCGCGAGCGCTCTCGTGGTCGGCAGCCGTCTGGCACAGATCGAACCGTCCGGCGATTCACTTCTACGTGTTGCTCTGCCTACTCTGGGCCGGCGCCTACCTCGTCACCCCGGGTGCCATCGCGGCGCTGCACGCCGTCGAGGGCCGGCGAGCGACGAGTTCCACCTGGGTCGAGGCCTTCCGATCGATACGAGCTTGCGTGATCGTGCTGGTTGCCGGATCTGCACTGTGGATAGTCTCCGTGGCGGTGGTGGTCCCCCGCCTCTTTGGTAACCCTTAGCAATCCCGTGGAATGTAAGGGAGACGCTGGCACGTGGTTCCGCAGGCTGGAGCAAGGCCTTCACGAGCGCTCGCGTGCGACACGCGGTTCTTGGATCACAGACGTGATTGACGGTGAGCCGGCCTGTAGGCGGGATTCTGTCCAGCTCCCCGCCCCGATGAGAGGCGGAGAGCCTGGGTGGCCATCCATCTGAGCGGCCTACCTGGGGAACCCTCCCTCTCAGGAGGCGGGCGAGCAGCCCATTTCCCACGCTTGGCCTTGCTCCGGGTGGGGTTTACCGAGCCATGGGGGTCGCCCTCCATGCTGGTGCGCTCTTACCGCACCCTTTCACCCTTACCTGTGCGGACCGCGAGGCCCGCCATCGGCGGTTTCCTTTCTGTGGCACTGTCCTGCGGGTCGCCCCGACTGGCCGTTAGCCAGCACCCTGCTCTGCGGAGTCCCGACCTTCCTCGACACGGTCCCGCTGAGCGGCCCGTGCCGCGGCCACCTGGCCGACTCACCGTCAGCACCAATAGTGCCACCACCAGGCATGTGCTGGTGACCAGACAGCGCATCGGTAGGGTGTCGTCGATGTCCGGCGGACCCCGTCAGCTCTTCGATCCCGAAGCTCCGCCTGAGGCCGCCGCCTCGGATCTCCAGACCGCGTCCGGCGGGGACGAGGCCGAGGACAGGCGAGGGATCCACTCCATCGGCGGCGTGTACGAGCAGGTCGAGGGTGCGCTCAACCAGGCCTTTCCCCGCAACCGGCACCTCTGGGTCCGCGGCGAAATTCAGCATGTCTCGGATCATCGCTCGGGTCACCTCTACCTGAGCCTGGTCGACCCCGAGGACGCGGGCGGCCGGCGGGACCGCTCCCGCGGCGGCGTCCCCACGCTGAGCGTCAAGTGCTGGCGCAGTTCGTGGGCGCCCTTGCGGCACGGTCTGTCCAAGCAGGGCATCGAGCTCTGCGAGGGCATGGTGGTGGTCCTGCGCGGCTCGCTCGACCTCTACCGCGCCAAGGGCGAAATCAGCCTGATCCTCGCCGAGGTCGACGTCACCGCGTTGCTCGGGCAACTGGCGGCGCGCCGGGCGCAGCTCCTCCAGACCCTCGAGGCCGAGGGCCTGCTCCGGCGCAACGCGTCCCTGCCGCTGCCCGAGGTCCCGCTGCACGTCGGTCTCGTCGCCAGCCCGGGCACCGAGGGGTGCTCCGACTTTCTCGGGCAGCTCACGGGTTCGGGGTTCGGGTTCCGTGTCTCCCATGTGCGGGTCACCGTGCAGGGCCCCGGTGCGCCGTCCTCCATCGCCCGCGCCGTCACCGCCCTCAGCCGGAGTGACTGCGACGTCATCGCCGTCGTGCGCGGCGGGGGCGCGCGGGCGGACCTGGCCGCCTTCGAGAACGAAGCGGTCGTGCGTGCGATCGCAACCGCCACCAAGCCGGTCCTGACGGGCATCGGGCACACCGGTGACGAGACGTTGGCGGACATCGTCGCGGCACGGGCCTGCATCACGCCGACCGAGTGCGGTCAGTTGATCGTGGAGGACACCCGGCACTGGTGGACACGACATGTGGCGGAGCCGGCCGCGCTGTTGGCCCGGCGCGTCCCGAGCTTCCTCAATGACGCGCAAGCCCGCGACGCCCAGGCCCGCAGCCGCCTGACGGGAGCGGCGCGGCAGCAGCTTCGTGTGCATCGGGGCGCTCTGGCCCGGAAGGGCTTCTCGCTGCGCCGGGCCGCACCGGACAGGCTCGTGTCGAACTCCGCACAGCTGCGTGCGCAGGCGGCGCGCCTGGGCCCGCTCAGCCTCGGCCATCTGGGCCGCCAGGACGAGCGCGTGCAGTCGTGGCGCAGGTTGCTGGCGGCGTACGACGTCGAACGACAGCTGGAGCGGGGCTACAGCCTGACGCTCACGGCCGAGGGCCAGCTGGTCCGCAGCGCGGCTGCGCTGGCCGAAGATCAACAGATCGTCACCCGTTTCGCCGACGGTACGGTGCGGAGCCGGGTGCAAGCAGAAGAGCCAGGAGGAAACAGATGACCGTCCCGGACGAAGCCGTTCCGGTAGGGCAGTTGAGCTTCACCGAGGCGAGCCGCGAGCTCGATTCGATCGTGAACTTCTTCGAGCAACGCGAGGTCGACGTGGACGTGCTGGTCGGCCGGCTGGAGCGGGCGACCGCGCTGATCGACGAGTTGGACCAGCGCCTGCGTCGGACCCAGGCCCAGGTCGAGGAGCTCGTGCCCCGGCTCGACGCGCTCGCCGGAAACGACGGGGGAGAGGGCAGCGATGGTTGACGGCGCCGATGACCGGCTCTATTTCCGCCAGTTGCTGTCCGGTCGCGACTTCGCCCAGGGCGACATGATGGCCCGGCAGATGGTCAATTTCGTCTACCTCATCGGCGACCGCGAGACCGGCGAGGCGATGGCCGTCGATCCCGCCTACGCGGTGCAGGACCTCCTCGACATCCTGGCGGCCGACGGCATGCGGCTGACGGGGGTGCTGGGAACGCACTTCCACCCGGACCACCTGGGCGGGCAGATGGGGGGATGGTCGCTCGAGGGGATCAGCACCCTGCTGGAAAAGGTGCAGGTCCCGATCCACGTGCAGGCCGACGAGGTCCCGTGGGTCGAGCGCACGACGGGCGTCGGCGCGGCGGACCTGGTGGCGCATCACAGCGGCGAGTCGCTGCAGGTCGGCGGGGTCACCGTCGAGCTGATCCACACGCCCGGGCACACGCCCGGCAGCCAGTGCTTCCTGGTGGACGGCCGCCTCGTTGCCGGTGACACGCTCTTCCTGGAGGGCTGTGGACGGACGGACTTTCCCGGCTCCGACCCGTTGGCGATGTACGAGTCGATTCACACCCGGCTCGCACGCGTCCCGGACGAGGCCATCCTCTTTCCGGGCCACCTCTACTCGCAGGACTCCTCTCAGAGCATGGGGGAGACGCGGAAGTGGAACTACGTCTTCCGGCCACGTTCGGCCCAGGAGTGGATGGCGATGTTCGGGTCATGAGTCCGAGCGAGGAATTGTCGGGCGACAGCACGGTCCTCGTCGTCGGCGCGTCCCTCGCCGGATGGCGGGCGGTCGAGACGCTACGCACCGAGGGCTTCGAGGGGAAGATCTCCCTCGTCGGGGAGGAGCGCCACCTGCCGTACGACCGCCCACCGCTGTCCAAGCAGGTGCTGGCCGGGACCTGGCCCCCGGAGAAGGCGGTGCTGGCGGACAAGCGGCGCTCCAGCGAGCACAGGGTGCACGAAGTCCTCGGCCGACGCGCCGTCCGGCTCGACGCGGAGGGGAGGACCATCGAGCTCGACGACGGCACCATGCTCGCAGGCGACGGCATCGTCATCGCGACCGGGGCGCGGCCCAGGCCTCTTCCGGGGACCGAGGCACTGGGGCAGCGCGACGGCCTGTTCATGCTGCGGACCCTCGACGACTCGCTCGCCCTGCGTGCCGCCGTCACCGCGGCGGATGCGGCGAGAGTCGTCGTGATCGGCGCCGGGTTCATCGGGGCGGAAGTGGCCTCCACGTGTGCCGGTCTGGGCTGTCGTGTCACCGTGCTCGAAGCACTGGACGTCCCGCTGCGCAACGTGCTCGGGTCCACCATCGGCGCGCACTTCGCCAGGCTGCACGAATCGCACAACGTGGATCTGCGGACCGGCGTCGGCGTCAGCGGCATCAGACCGGTGGACGGCGACGCTCCCCGAACGGCGGGCAGGCTCGTGGTCGAGCTCGACGGCGGTGAGACGTTCCCGGCCGACGTGGTCGTGGTGGGCATCGGCGTCATCCCCGCCACGGATTGGCTGGCTGACTCCGGGCTGACCGTCGAGAACGGCGTCGTCTGCGACCACCGCCTCTTCGCGGCCGACGGCATCGTGGCGGCGGGAGACGTCGCGCGCTGGCAGTGGCGGCGCGACGGTGGCGAAGAGCTCATCCGGATCGAGCACTGGCAGGTGGCGGCCGAGGCCGGTGTCGCCGCCGCGGTGAGCCTGCTGGCCGGCCGGGCTGACGCGCCGGCCTTCTCTCCCGTGCCGTACTTCTGGTCCGATCAGTACGGGATCCGCTTGCAGGTGCTGGGAAGTCCTCGGGGAAGTGACGACATCCGGATCGTCGAAGGATCACCCGAGGAAGGGAAATTCGTGGCGCTCTTCGGCCGCGATGACCGCCTGCGCGCCGTCATGGCCATCGGCAGGCCACGGCAACTCATGGGATTCCGTCCACTGCTGCAGGCGGGGAGCAGCTGGGCCGACGCTCTCGCCCACCCGCTCTAGGGTCCAATCCCTGCCCACACCCCTGAAATAGGGCCACTCGGCCCTAACGAAAGCTCCCTTTCGGGCGTACCTTGCCTGGAAGTAGATCGCTGGGAAGGGGGGTCGCTCGGGTGGCGATATCTCCTTCTGGGGCGGGTGGAAGCTCCCTCAGAAGGAGATGCCCGAGAGCTCCGGGATGGTGCCTTCAGCCTTGAGCCGGGCGGCCAGCCAGCGCTCGCGCCCAGCGACCCGGTCGACCTCGCTTCCCTCGGGCTCGACGGTCCGGCGCGGCGAGAACGTGGCGGCGAGCTCCTCCGTCGTGCCGTAGTTGCCGACGGCCAGCCCGGCCAGAAGACCGGCTCCCAGCGTGGTGGCTTCCTGGACCGGTGAGATCTCGACGGGACGCCCGATGGCATCGGCCAGGGCCTGCACGAACACGTCGTTGTCCGTCATGCCGCCATCGACCCGCAGCGCAGCGATCGGATATCCGCTGTCGCTCTCGCTCGCCTCGACCAGGTCGGCGCCCCGATGGGCGACGCCCTCCAGCACGGCGCGGACGACTTCGGCGCGGCCCGAGCCGCGGGTCAGGCCGACGAGCGTGCCTCGTGCCCCGAAGTCCCACACCGGGGTCCCCAGACCGAGCAGCGCCGGCACGAACCAGACATCGCCTGCGGTCGCGCACCCGGCGGCCACCGTCTGCGACTCCTTCGCCGTGGCGATGATCCCGAGGTCGTCGCGCAGCCATTCGATGCAGGTGCCGGCGGAAAGCATGACCGCCTCGGTGCCCCAGGTCGGCCGCCCGTCGACGCGAAAGGCGACGATCGGGAAAGTGCCCGCGTCGCCCCGACCGAGCGCCCCGGGGGCGGCGCCGGGACCGACGCACTGGTCGAGCATGCCGCCGGTGCCGAAGGTTGCCTTGGCCATGCCCGGCAGCGTGCAGCCCTGCCCGATGAGGGAGGCCTGTTGATCTCCCGCGATCCCGCAGATGGGCGGGGAACCGGCGAGTGCCGTGGCGATGCCGGGCGTCCCGGAGGAGTCGACGATCCTCGGCAGCATCGCCGCCGGGATCCGTAGCTTCTGCAGCAGTGCCTCGTCCCATCCGATCGACGCGTCGACGAGGGCGGTCACCGCCGCATTGGTGGCGTCGGTCACGTGGAGGGCATCGCTGCCAGCGGCCGCTCCACCGGCGAGGGTCCAAGCGACCCAGCTGTCGACCGTCCCGAAACAGAGCTCGCCGTTCTCGGCCCGCGACCGCTCGGGGTCGACCTCATCGAGGATCGCCATCACCTTCGTGGCCGACGCATTGGGGGCCAGCCGGATCCCTTCGGCCTGGAGGATCAGGCAGGTCCCGACCGTGCGCAGGTCCTGCCAGCCGATGCCCGGTGCAACAGGCCTCCCCGTGGCGCGCTCCCACACGATGCTCGAGGCGCGTTGATTGGCGATCCCGACCCCCGCGACGGGACCACCCGCAGCGAGCGCGGCCTGCGCGGTCTCCAGAATCGCATCGGCCATGCGCGCCGCGTCGAATTCGACCAGACCCGGAGCGGGCGAGTCCGGCAACAAGGGGACCCGGTGCTCGTGATCGACGGTGGCGTCGGGGCGCACGATGGCGGCGCGGACGCCCGACGTCCCGACATCGACGACGAGAATGCTCCCCCCACCCGCGCTCATGACCAGGGCGCCGGTCCGAAGGGCGAGCCGAGGCCGAATTTCCCGGGGTTGAGGATGCCGCTCGGGTCGAAGGTCGCCTTGAGGCCTTCGAGCACGTCGAATCCGGAGCCCAGCGCCCGGGGCAAGAAGCGCGAGCGGTTCAGCCCGATGCCATGGTGATGGCTGATGGCCGCTCCGTGGGCCAGTGTGGCGTCGGTCACCGTGTCCCAAGCCTGGCGGTAGTAGCGCTCGCGCCACTCGCTATCGCCATCGGGCCCGCGACCGCCGAATGTGAAGTAGAGGCAGGCGCCATCCGGGTAGGCGTGGGATTGGTGGGCCGACGCGGCCAGCGTCCCGTCGATCGCCTTGAGCGCGCCGATCACCTCGTCGAAGAGGCCGGGGAGAGCAGACCATGGACCCGAGATCTCAGCGGTGTCGACGACGATGCCGCCGCGCCACAGCGGTGCCAGGGCCGACACGTCGTTGCGGTGCCCCAGCCAGCGATCGACCAGTCCTTCGTCGAGTGGGTGCGCACCGGCCTCCGTCGAGCATTCCGCGTCGACGATCTGCAGTGTGGCCGAAAGGATCGCCGGTTCGGCCTCGTCGAGCACGATCAGCACGTTGGTGTCGCCGTGCTCGAAGTTGCGCTCCGACTCCGTCTCGTCGTACAGGCGAAGGACGGCCGGCGTCGCGCCGCGACGGAGAATCATGCGACAGGCCTCGAGGCCGGCGGCGAACGTCGTGAAGCCGAAGGCGCGGCGTCCCTGCGCCGGCGGCAAGGGGTGCACGCGCAGGCGCGCCTCGGTGATGACGCCGAGCGTTCCCTCGCTGCCGACGAAGAGCTGCGTCAGGTTCGGCCCGGTGGCCGCCCTCGGTCCCTTGCCTTCGGTGTGCACGACGCGTCCGTCGGCCAGAACCACCTCGAGGCCGATGACCATGTCCTCAATCTTCCCGTAGCGGGTCGAGTACTGCCCCGCCCCACGGCAGGCCAGCCAGCCGCCCACCGTCGAAAGATCCATGGACTGGGGCCAGTGGCCGAGCGTGTAGCCCGCCCCGACTTCTCCGAGCGCGACCTCCAGATCAGGGCCGAAGGTGCCGGCGCGTACGTCCGCCGTCAGCGACGTCTCGTCGACGTGGCGCAGACCCTGGAGCGCCGTCAGGTCGAGTGCGACGCCGCCGTGCACCGGAATGGATCCACCGCAGACGCCGCTGCGTCCGGCGGCGGGCGTGACGGGCACCCCGGCCTCGTTGCAGGCGGCGAGCACGGCCGAGACCTCCTCGGTCGAGCCGGGGCGCACCACCACCGCCGGCCGCTGCGGCACGGCGCCTTCGGCGGCCCAGCCGATGGCGATCGGCCACCAGTCCCTGCCGGCCTCCGCGCGGGCATCGTCGTCGAGCAGGACTTCGGCGCCGCTGCCCATGAGGCGGTCGAGGAGGTCGGGCGGCACCTCGACGACCCGCGCGCCGAGGCGATCGGTGACGCTGGCTCCTGCGGCATCGATCGGAGTGACCGGGGTCGGCCGGGTCATGCGAGATCGAGCCCAGCCGTGAGCAGTTCCTTCTGGCAGGCCTCGGTGAAGCGGGCCACCTGCTCCCGCGTCTCCAGCCTCGTCCCACCCCATGTCGGGGGCGATGAGGGCGGCAACAGCGGTGGCGGCGTCCATGGTGGGCTGGGCGCGTTGGATCATGGCGCGCGTGCGCCGCGACAGCACGTCGTCGAGCGTCCCGACCATCTCCTCCCGTGCCGCGTAGAGGACCTCCGCGCCGGTGTAGGGCAGCCCGGCCACAATCGGATCCAGCAGATCGGGGCGACCCTCGGCCAGGGCCAGGACCTCACTCGACCCCGTGCCGTAGCGGCGGAGGAGGCGGGCGTGGGGCTGGGCGAGCGTGACCGGGTCGCGGGTGCGTGGTGGTGGCGCCCAGGAGCGGGAGGTCCTTGGTGACACAGCGTCGTCGGTGGGGTGACTCGCCGAGGCGGGCCACGACGACGTCGACCGTGTCCTGGGCCATCTTTCGGTAGGTCGTGAGCTTGCCGCCGGTGACCGTCACGACGCCGTGGCTCGACGTGCTGACGGTGTGGCGCCGCGAGAGGTCGGCCGTCCGCTCCGACACATGGCCACCCTTGTCCGGTGGTGCCAGGAGCGGGCGCAAGCCTGCCCAGACGCCCGTCACGTCGGCCCGCGTCAGATGCGAGGTGGTGATCGCGTTGGCGGCGTCCAACAGGTAGTCGACGTCCTCCGGCGTGCAGGAGGGATCGTCGAGTGGGCCGCGGTAGTCCGTGTCGGTCGTGCCGAGGTAGACGAGGTCCGTCTCGGGCCACGGCACGACGAAGATCGAGCGCTTGTCCTTGGGGACCGGGATGACAGCGGCGATGTCACACGGCAGTCGATCGGCGGGGACCGTGACATGGACGCCCTTGGCGGGCCGGATGGCGTGGGGGTCCCTCCCCTCGTCGAGGGTGCGGACGGCGTCGGCCCAGACGCCCGAGGCGTTCACCACGATCCGGGCCCGAACGGGGAACTCCGAGGCCTCGTCGTCGGGAACCGGACGCACGACGGCGCCGTTCGCCGTTCCGTCGGCGCCCGTCGTGAGGCGGACGACCGGGGTGTAGTTGGCCAAGACGGCGTCGAACTCGAAGGCGGCGGTGCGGGCCACGGTGAGCGTCAGCCGCGCGTCGTCGGCCCTGGCGTCGAAGTAGAGGAAGCCGGCCACGAGATGGTCGGTGCTGAGCGTCGGGAGGTGGGTGAGGGCCTGGTCCTTCGTGACCTCCCGGTGTCGTTCCCCGATTCGCCAACCGCCGGTGAGGTCGTACATCCACAGCGCCGTCGAATAGGAGCGGGCCACCGTCTTGGAAACGACACCGTCGCGGCCGAAGAGCGGAATGAGGAAGGGGAGCGGGCTGACCAGATGCGGCGCGTTGTCGAGCAGGCGCTGGCGTTCGGCCAGGTTCTCGTAGACGAGGCGGAACTCACGCTGTTGCAGGTAGCGAATGCCACCGTGGATCATCTTCGATGATTTCGAGGACGTCCCGGACGCAAAGTCGTCCTTCTCGACCAGGGCGGTTCGCAGGCCTCGGCTGGCTGCGTCGAGAGCCACGCCCACGCCGGTGATGCCCCCGCCGATGACCAGCACGTCGAACTCCTCGTCGGCGAGGCGTCGCAACGCGTCGGCGCGGCGAAAGGGGTGCACCGATCAAGACTGCCACATCCTTCGCGCCCCCAGACCGGGGCTCCCTCAGCTGCCATCGGGGTAGCCGCCACGGTGCAGCCAGTCGTCCGGGCGGGACGAGACCGGGCGCCAGACGCGCGTCGCCGTCGCCGACGACGGCTCGAGCGTCCCGGGCTCGTCGAGGAGGTCGGCGCCGTACTCGCCCGCCAGGTGGTTTCGGTGGTGGCCAGGACCCGGCGTATTCCGCTGCGCATTCTCGCCCTTCGGGGTCAGTCCGACGATGCTGCCGTGCCGAGAGCTCATCGGTGCGTGCGGCAGCGCGGTCCGCCACGTGGTGCCGTCCCCGTCGACGTACTGCAGCACGTTGGCCTACAGGGCGAAGGACACCAGTCAGGACCACTCTGCTCGGCCGGCATCGTCGTGCCGGGTGGTGCGATGGGGCAGGCGGTGCTCGTCCTCGTCGTCGAGCTCACCGTGGGCGACCACAGCCTGTGACAGCAGCGTCGGAGCGGCGTCGGCACCCCCTCTTCGTCGACTGACCCGTCGGCACGGCCCGACTTGATGCCCTGGAATGGTGCAGCTGCGCTGTTCTTCGCTCAGAGAAGGCGCTGGAAGCCTCCGAACCTGGATTTTCGCTTCAGCCCGGCATCTCCCGCGCCGATTTTGTTGCAGGAAGGCGGCGCGCCGTCGGGCACGAAGCGCCCTGTGGGGGGAACCATGGAGCAATTTGACGAGATATGGGATGACGGCGCACCGAACGCGGACCTCGAGATCAATTCCGACCCCGAAGAGCTCTGGCGCAGCCTCATCCCGGACGAGGAGACTCCCCGTTATTGGTCCGAGAGCGTCTGGTCCCACGACACCGAGGATCGGTCCGAGTCCGGCGCTGTCCTGTTCGCTGACGGGGGAGCCGAGCTCGAGCTGGGTGCGGAGCTCCGGCTCTCCGAGCTGTGGGCTCGCTGCGAACGCGGTTGTCTCGGGATGGGCGAGTTCTTCGAGCTCTCGGCTCTGATCACGCAGGTGCAGGGCCTCCCGGGTTCGCCTGTGCGTCGATTGCGAAATGCTGAATCGTCCCAATGTGAGCGTCAACTGGGCCTTGGCCACGACGACCCTCTGCCGATCGCACCTGCGCTTCCGACTGGATCATGCGCGGATCGACGGGGGAGCGGGCCGCCAGTAGCGGGAACCGCCCGCGGCGGGCCATGGCGGTGCAGAATGGCGTCGTGACGTTGGCCGCTCGCGTCTTCGCCGCCTCCTACCTGACCGGAACGTTCGTCCTGCGCTCCGGGCGCACGGCCGACCACTACTTCGACAAGTACCGCTTCGAGTCGGATCCGGCCCTCCTGCGCGAGATCGTCGATGCACTGGTCCCGCTCGTCCCGGCCGGCACCGAGGGCCTCGCCGGGCTGGAGCTGGGTGGCGTGCCCCTGGCGACGATGCTCTCTTCGGTGACCGGCCTCCCGGCCTACTTCGTCCGCAAGCAGCCCAAGAAGTACGGCACCGAACAGGTCTGTGAAGGCGGCGAGGTGGCGGGGCGCCGCCTCGTGATCGTCGAGGACGTCGTCACCACGGGCGGGCAGATCGTGCTGTCCGCGCAGGATCTCAGATCCGAAGGGGGCGGTGGTCGAGCATGCGGTCTGCGTGATCGACCGTGAGGGCGGGGGAGCGGATGTGGCCGAGGCCGAGGGGATCGACCTCCACGCTCTCTTCACCATGCGCGAGTTGGAGGTCCTGCGGCGGACTGAGCGCCGCCGTCGCATGCCGCGGTTGACATTTCAACAACGATTGTCAGAATCGTCCCGGTCCCCGCTAGGGTGGCGCGCCATGCAGACGCCCGGCGAATTGACCGAACTCTTCCGTGCCCACGGGCGCAAAATCACTGCGCAGCGCCAGTGCATCTTCCGGGCGCTCGAGGGGGATGTCACCCACCCGTCGGCAGAGCGGGTGCACGAGCGGGTGCGCCACGACATGCCCAACGTCTCGCTCAGGACCGTCTACCAGACGCTCAACGACCTGGCGGATCTGGGGGCGATCACGGTGCTCGACGTCGGGACGGGCTCGGCCCGCTTCGATCCCAACGTGGAGACGACCCATCATCACCTCGTGTGCCGGTCCTGTGGCAAGGTGCGCGACGTCGCGGCGGACTTCCCCGGCTCCGGGTGCCCCGGCGGGCGACGCAGGGCTTCGAAGTGGACAGCGCCGAGGTCGTCTTTCGCGGCCTCTGCGACGAGTGCAGGGGATCTCAGCAGGACCAGCAGGTAGCAACGTACAACCGACAGACAGACAGAAAGGGCACGAATCCACCATGCCAGCACTGAAGGGCTCGAAGACCGAGGCCAACCTGAAGGAAGCGTTCGCCGGCGAGAGCCAGGCCAATCGCCGATACCTGTACTTCGCCCAGAAGGCCGACGTCGAGGGCTACCCGGACGTGGCCGCGCTCTTCCGCTCGGTCGCCGAGGGTGAGACCGGCCACGCGTTCGGCCACTTCGACTTCCTGAAGGAAGTCGGCGACCCGGTGACCGGCGTCCCTGTCGGCGCCACCGAGGACAACCTCAAGTCGGCCATTGAGGGCGAGACCTACGAGTACACGGAGATGTACCCCGGGTTCGCCAAGACGGCGCGTGACGAGGGCTTCGAAGAGATCGCCGAATGGCTCGAGACGCTGGCCAAGGCCGAGAAGTCGCACGCCGGCCGCTTCACGCAGGGACTCGAGTCGGTCGCCTAGGACCGGCGGCTCCATGACCGCCACGTACGACCCGACAGACCCGAAGTACTTCGACCCGGCAGCGCTCCGCGAGGAGCTGGATCGCGTCTTCGACCTGTGCCACGGGTGCCGGTTGTGCTTCAACCTGTGCCCGTCGTTCCCGACCTTGTTCGACTTCATCGACGCCAAGGACGGGGACGTCGCGGCGCTGACCGACGCCGAGCACCGACAGGTCGTCGACGAGTGCTATCAGTGCAAGCTCTGTTACGTGAAGTGTCCCTACGTGCCCCCGCACGAATGGGAGCTCGACTTCCCGCGGCTCATGAGCCGGGTGCACGCCGTCCGGCAGAAGCAGTTGGTGCCCGTCAAGGAGCGCCTCACTGACCAGTTCCTGGGCCGCACCGATGCTCTGGGTCGGGTCTCGGTCGCGGCGGCGCCGCTCGTCAACTGGGCAACCGGCACCCCCGGCTCCTTGGCCCGCCGGGTCATGGAGAAGACGACTGGTCTGGCCGCCCAGCGCCTGCTGCCCCCGTACGCCAAGCAGCGCTTCACGACGTGGTTCAAGAAGCGCAGGGGCCGTGCCGCCGCGCTCGGGCACGAGGGAGTCGTGTCGGTGTTCCCGACGTGCTTCGTGGAGTACATGGAGCCGGACATCGGCCGGGCCATCGTGGAGGTCTACGAGCACAACGGCGTGGAGTGCAGCGCTGCCCGAGGGCACCAAGTGCTGCGGCGCACCCTGGCTGCACTCGGGACGGGTCGACGAGTTCACCGAGGCGGCACGGCGCAACGTGGCGGCTCTGGCCGCCGAGGTGCGGGCGGGGCGGGACATCATCGTGGCCCAGCCCACCTGTGCCTATGTCGTGAAACGCGACTACCCGATCTACGCGCAGGGCCCTGAGGCCGACCTGGTGGCGGCGCACACCTTCGACCCGGCCGAGTACCTGATGCGTCGCCAGCGCGACGCCGACGACCCGTTCTCCTTGCGCGACGGGTTCCCCGGGCGCGACGACGGCACCGTGCCCGACACCGTGACCTACCACGTGGCCTGCCACCTGCAGGCGCAGAACGCCGGATTGCGGAGCCGGGACCTGCTCAAGGTGGCCGGCGTGAAGTGCTCCCTCGTCCAACGCTGTTCGGGCATCGACGGGACGTGGGGATACCGGTCCGAGAACTACGAACTGGCCCGCAAGGTGGCCCGTCCGCTGGGCCGCGAGATCGAGGCGGCCGGCAACGACACCGTGTGTGGCGACTGCCACCTGGCCAACGGGTCGATCCTGCAGGAGACCGGCACCCAGCCCGTCCACCCCATGCGGCTGATGGCCCGGGCCTATGGCCTGGGCGGCCCCGGGGAAGGTGGGCCACGGTGACCGGGCAGGCCGCCGGCCGGCCATCGGCCGAGCTGACCCTGGGTGACGTCCTCGACCTGCGGGCGTACGAGCGGGTGCGTGAGGACTACCGGGCCAAGGTCATCGCCCGCAAGCGCGATCGCCGGGTGGCGCTGGGGCCCGTGATGACCCTGGTCTTCGAGTGTGTCGACACCGTCCGCTTCCAGGTCCAGGAGATGGCCCGGGCCGAGAAGATCATCAGCGACGAGGGCATCCAGGTCGAGCTCGACATCTACAACCGGCTGCTGCCGTCCCCGGGGGAGCTCTCGGCCACCGTCTTCATCGAGCTGACCTCCGACGACGGCCTTCGCGAGTGGCTGCCCCGCCTGGTCGGGATCGAGCGCCGGCTCGGACTGTCGATCGACGGTGACGTCGTGGCGAGCGTCCCCGAGGCCGAGCACGAGGCGGCCCTCACCCGCGAGACCGTCACGCCGGCGGTCCACTACGTCCGCTTCGCCTTCAGCCCTGCCCAGGTGGAGGCGTTCGCCCAGGCCGGGGAGGTGGCTCTGGTGGCGACCCATCCCGCCTACGAGGCCAGGACCGAGCTGCCACGGGGGGTCCGTCGCGAGCTGCTCGGCGATCTGCTCGGCACAACAAAGGCCCTTCCGATGGGCTGACCAGGGACAATTCCGTGCGCAAGTCTTTACAGGCGCACAGGACTTGCGCCATACTCGTCGTTCGCCGAATTCGGGGCTGCCGCCGCTGGTCGATCGACCAAAAGGGCCTCCGAACAGGGCGAATCAAGTATCCGCCTTTTCATCCGTTATTGAGGAAGTGTTTCCAATGATCGCCACCACGTGGCGCAAGCAAGCCGCATGCCGGGGCCTCGACGTCGAGGCGTTCTATCCCGTCACCGAGGACGAGGCCGATGCGGCCGAGGCCAAGGCTGTGTGCGCCGACTGCCCGGTCCGCCAAGCGTGCCTGGAGCACGCCCTGGCCCACCGCGAGCGTGAAGGGATCTGGGGCGGCACGACCGAGCGGGAGCGCCGGCGGATCGTGCGCCAGCGCCGCAAGTCGGCCTGACGCTACTTCTTCTTGGCGGCCTTGTGGGCCGTCGTGGTGGTCGTGGCCGGCTGGCCGAGAATGCAGGGTGAGGGATTCCAGGGCTCGGGCTGGACGTTGGCGTAGACGTCCGACGGGATCGTCGTCGTGGTGGCCGAGCTGGGCGCCGTGGTGGTCGTCGTCGTGGCTGTCGTCCCGTTCGATGACGATCCGGGCGCACCCACGGTCGGCGCGGCACCGGCGAGCAGCAACTCGATCGTCGAGCCCGTGAGGCTGGCGTCGGGGACCAGGGTGACCGGGCCGTCGATCGCGGACGCCAGCGTGTTGGCGGCTTCGGTGCCCGACGGCCCGTAGAGGATTTGGGGCGGGCTGCCGGAGCTGAGTTGGGTGGAGGCGTCGCCGACCTCGTTGACGTGGAAGCCCTGGGCCGTGAGCGCTGTCGCGGTGGTGTGGGCGATGCCGCTGACCGACGATGCATTCAGTACGTCGACGTCGACCTGGCTGGCGGGCAACCTGGGCGTGGTCGTCGTGGTCGTGGTGGTGCCCTTGCCCTTGCGCGGGCGTCGTCGTCGTGGTCGTGGTCGTGGGCGTCGAGCCGATCGCGTTGAACTGGCTGATCACGTTCTGGGCGTAGGGCTGTGCCTCTTTCAGGGCGGCGGCGCCACCCGAGCTCGTGTAGGCCACGGTGGGCAGGGTCTCGGTGACCAGGTGTGAGGCGGGCAGTCCCCGGAAGACATCGGCAATGTGCAACAGGTCGCCCTTGGTCAGCGTGTCGTCGATGGTCAGGTTGCCCACCGCGGCGCCGATGAACGAGTTGATGGTGAGCGGGTTCGTGATGGACGAGTTCACCTTCTGCAGCACGGCGCGGAAGAAGGCGTCCTGGCGTTGGATGCGGCTGAAGTCCGAGAGGCCGTCGTACTCCCAGTACCCGTTGCCGTTCTTGTAGTAGAGGTGCCGGCTTCGGACGAGCTCCAGCGCGGTGGTCCCGTTGACGACCTGGCACCCCAAGGTGCTGACGTTGAGCCCGGTGTACTGGTCCTTGACCGGGGTGGGGAAGCTCATGGTGACGCCGCCGAGCGCATTGACCATGCCGGAGAAGCCGGGGAAGTTCACGGCCATGTAGTGGTTGATGGGGATCCCGAGGTCCTGCTCGATGGTCTGGATCAACAGGTCGGGACCCGCCGTCGTAGGCGGCGTTGATGCGGTTCATTCCCGAAATGCCGCTGTCGTTGCCCGGAATGTCGACCCAGAGGTCACGGGGGATGGAGAGCACCGTCACCGTCTTGGCGGCGGGGTCGAAGCGCGCCACCATCGTGACGTCGCTGCGCTGCCCGCCCGCGTTGGCCTCGTTGCCGAAGGCGTTCTCCTGGGTGGAGTTGGAGACGAACGACGCGTGAGTCCGAGCCGACCAGGAGCAGGTTGAACGGCTTGCCGGGTGCGGCGGGAGCGGCGACCAGGTGCTTGGCGTGGACCTTCTTGATCTGGTCGAAGCGGTAGTTGGCGTACACATAGAGCCCCCCGACCCCGATGGCGGCCAGCACAATGCACGAAGGAGAGCGCGTAGAGCGAGCGGCGGCGCCAGCGATGCTGGCGTTTCCGCTCCTTCTTCCGTGAGGAGCGGAGTTCGGCCTGCAGGTCCGCCCGCGACTTGGCGTGGTCCGCGGAGGCGTCGGAGGGCCCGGGGGAATCGGGTTCGTCGGGGGTCAAGGATCAGAAAGTACCTGGCCGGGAGGTCCGATACCCTTCACCGGTGGATTTCGAACTTCCCGACGAGCTCTTGGAGCTGCGCGATTCCGTCCGGCGCCTCGCACAGGACAAGGTCAAGCCACGGGCCCGGGCCATCGACAAAGAGGGCCTCTACCCGACCGATATCTTCGAGGCGTTCCGCGACGCCGGGCTGCTGGGCCTGTGCATCCCGGTCGAGTTCGGAGGATCGGGTGCGGGCATCCTCGGCCTCGCCGTTGCCATTGAGGAGGTGGCCAAGTACTCGAACAGCGCGGCCCTCATGCTGCTGCTGACCCGGCTGCCGACCGGCCCGGTGATGATCGCAGGCACCGAAGAGCAGAAGCAGCGCTACCTGCCCGGCATCTGCGACGGCACCTTGCACGCCGCCTTCGGGCTGTCCGAGCCTCAGGCGGGCAGCGACGTCATGGGGATGCGGACTCGGGGGGTGCCCGACGCGGGTGGCGACGGCTGGGTGCTGAACGGCACCAAGTGCTGGATGTCGGGCGTGCAGGAGGCGGACTGGTACACCGTCTTCGCCAAGACCAGCGACCCCACCAGCCGGGCCCACGACTCGGTGACCGCCTTCATCGTCGAGCGGGCCTGGGACGGGGTCGACGTGGGTCGAACCGACCACAAAATGGGTGTGCGGGGGGTGGACACGGGCGAGCTCCTGCTGACGGATGTCCACGTCCCGGCCGAGAACGTCATCGGTGAGGTGGGCGGTTTCCGACTGGCCATGTTGGGTCTGAATGCCATGCGCCCCATCGTGGCGGCCCGCGGCATCGGGCTGGCCGAGGGCGCCCTCATGTACGCCACCGAGTACGTGCAGCAGCGAGCGGCCTTCGGGAAGACCATCGCGGACTTCCAGGGCATCCAATGGGAGATCGCCAAGTGCGCGGTGGACATCGAGGCGGCCCGCTTGTTGACCTACCGGGCGGCCGTCCTGGCCGACGAGGGCAAGTTCACCAAGGAGTACGTCCCGTACCTGTCCATGGCCAAGTACCACGCGACCGAGCTGGCGGTGCGCGCCTCCTCGCTCGCTGTCCAGCTCCTCGGTGCGGCCGGCTACATGGAGGACCACCCGACGGAGCAGTGGTACCGGGACGCCAAGCAGTTGACGATCGTGGAAGGCACGTCCCAGGTGCAGCTCGGCCTCATCGCCCGGGGTGTGCTCGACAAGGACCTGTGGTGGGACTGACCTGGCCCGAGGTCCTGGCCCGCCTGAGCCGACGGGAGCCGCTGAGTGCGGCGGAAGCCGAAGCGACCCTCAAGACGGTCGTGGCGGGTGAGGCCACGCCGGCCCAGGTGGGTGCGTTCCTGGTTCTCCTCCACGCCAAGGGCGAAACGGCCGAGGAGGTCACGGGTCTGGCCCGGGCCATGGTCGATGCCGCCGTGCCGTGCCCGCTGTCGGAGAGAGGATGCCGACGACGCCGTCGACCTCGTCGGCACCGGTGGCGACCGGCTCGCGAGCATCAACGTGACGACGCTGGCGTCGTTCATCACTGCCGGCTGCGGCGTGCCTGTGTGCAAACACGGCAACCGCGCCGCCTCGTCGTCTGTGGGCACCGCCGACGTGCTCGAGGCGCTCGGCGTGGCCATTGAGCTCGGGCCCGAGGGCGTCGCCCGCTGCGTCAGCGAGGCCGGGATGGGATTCTGCTTCGCTCAGCGCTTCCACCCGGCCATGCGCTTCGTCGGGCCCGTCCGCAAGGACCTCGGCGTGCCGACCGTGTTCAACTTCCTGGGGCCGCTGATCAACCCGGCCCGGACCCGACGCCAGCTGGTCGGTGTCAGCGACCCGGCCATGGCACCGATCATGGCGGGCGTCTTCGGGGCGACGGGAAGCCGGCATGCGTTGATCGTGCACGCCGACGACGGCCTCGACGAGCTGAGCGTGACGGCGCCCTCACGGCTCCTGGAGGTGCGCGGCGACGGCAGCGGCGCCTTCGAGGTGACCGAGTGGTCCGTGGACCCTGAGGAGCTGGGCCTGGCTCCGGCGACGATGGACGACCTTCGTGGCGGCAATGCCGCGTTCAATGCCGGCGTGATCCGCTCGGTGCTCGAGGGGGAGCAGGGGCCCCGACGTGACATCGGGATCCTCAACGCGGCGGCCGCACTCATGGTGGCCGAGCGGGTCGACGACCTCCGAGGCGGCCTGGCGCTGGCGGCGGACGCCATCGACAGCGGCCGGGCCGTCGACGTGCTCGATGCGTTGATCGCTACGTCGCGAGACGAGCTGCGCCGGCAACCGGGCTGACCCGCCAGCTCCGGCGTGGGGCGTGGGTCTCGGGGTCGAGCGCGGGCGAGTCGGGCTCGCACAGCGCGATGACACACCCGCCGAAGCCGCCACCGCTCATGCGCGCACCGTGGACACCCGGTAGGCCGAGCAGGTGCTCGACCAGTTCGTCGACGGCGGGCACCGAGACCAGGTAGTCGCCGGCCAGGCTGCGGTGACCCTCGGTCATGACGGCTCCCAATCCGCTGAGGTTGCCCCGAGCGAGAAGCCGTTCGGCCTCGCGTACCCGCGCACACTCGGTGATGACGTGCCGGGCCCGCCGGCGCAGCACCGGGCTCTGGAGCGCGCTGAGGTCGCCGAGCGTGCAGAGGCCGAGGGGTCGCCCCACAATGTGCGCCGCCCGCTCGCATTCGGCGCGCCGGTCGGCGTAGGGGGTGCTGGAGAGGAGGCGGGGCGCCTCGCTGTGCACAATGACGAACGCCGCCCCATCGGGCACGGCCACCTGCCGCGTCTCGAGGGTGTCGAAGTCGATGTGGAGCGCGTGCCCGGCCTGGGCGCCGGCAATGACCAGGGGATCGAGCAGGCCGACGTGGGCGTCGGCGTTGCGCTCGGCCTCCTGGCAGTCCCGGGCCAGGGCGAGCGGGTCGGCATCGTGCCCCAGGGCGAGCAGCAGCGCCACGGAGAAGGCGGCGCTCGAGGACAGGCCGGCGCCAACGGGAATGGTGCTGGTGACCCGTACCGACCCGCCGCTCGGCGGAGGCTGCAGGCGGAGGAGGCCGGCCGCCAGGGCAGCCTCGGCCCGGACCGGCGCGGCATCCCCCAGCATGATCTCAACGGGCCGACCTGGGAACTGGTCCGAGTCGATCCCGACGAGGAAGCTGCCCGGCTTCGGCGTGAACGCCACCTCGGTGGCCAGCTCGATGGCCATGGGCAGCGAGAGCCCTGCGTTGTAGTCGGTGTGGTCGCCGATGATGGTCACTCGTCCAGGGGCGCTCGCGGTCGGCACGGTCCCAGCTTGGCCCAGGAGACGCGTGGGCTTGACCATCATGGGCGGCGCGGGTCACGATCCTGCGATGGCCGACCGCAGTGGACCGCTGAATGGGATCAAAGTCATTGAGCTGGCGGGCATCGGTCCGGCCCCCTACACCTGCATGATGCTGGCCGACGCCGGCGCGCAGGTGCTGCGCCTCGAGCGGGCACCGCGCCGGCGCGGTGGAGCGGGGGGAGGAGATGCGTGCGGCAGGCGCAGGGCCCTACTGGGACCTGCTCAACCGGTCTCGCCCGTCGGTGGGCATCGACCTGAAGAATCCCGACGCGGTCGAGCTCGTGCTCGGCCTGGTGGCCGAGGCCGACGGCCTGATCGAGGGCTTCCGGCCCGGAGTGGCCGAGCGTCTGGGCGTCGGGCCCGAGGCCTGCTTCGAGCGCAACCCCCGCCTGGTCTACGGGCGCATGACGGGCTGGGGTCAGGACGGGCCCATGGCGCCGATGGCGGGCCACGACATCGACTACATCGCCATCGGCGGTGCCCTGTGGTCGATGGGCCGGGCCGATTCGGCTCCGGTCCCCCCGCTGAATCTCGTCGGTGACTTCGGCGGTGGCGGCATGTTGCTGGCGTTCGGCATGGTGGCCGCCCTGCTCGAGGCGGCCCGTTCCGGCGAGGGACAGGTGGTGGACGCAGCCATGGTGGACGGCGCGGCGTCCCTCATGACCATGATCCACTCGTTCCGTCTCGGCGGGATGTGGAACGAGCAGCGCGGCGCCAACATGCTCGACACGGGGGCGCCCTTCTACGAGGTCTACGAGACGTCGGACGGGAAGTGGATGGCCGCCGGCGGTATCGAGCGCCAGTTCTACGCCGCACTGCTCGAAGGGCTCGGCCTGGCCGACGACGAGACGCTGCCGGATCAGCAGTCGCGACAGGACTGGCCGGCCATGAAGGAGCGCTTCGCCGCAGTCTTCAAGACCAAGACCCGAGACGAATGGTGTGCCGTCTTCGACGGGACCGACGCCTGCGTGGCCCCCGTGCTCTCTGCCTGGGAGGCGCACGAGCACCCACACAACGTGGCTCGCTCGACCTTCATTGAGGTCGACGGTGCCGTGCAGCCGGCCCCCGCCCCCCGGTTCTCCCGGACGCCGTCGGCGGTGTCGAAGCCGCCGTCCCCGCCGGGTGCCGACACGGTGTCCGGGCTCGTCGAATGGGGTGTCGACGAGAGTGTCGTGGCGAAGCTGCGCGAGTCGGGTGCGCTGAGCTGACTCCGAACGCGTGAGGAGGGCCCCATTCGGAGCCCTCCTCACGCGTTTCTGCCGGGTCGTGCTGCTTACATCCCCAGGCTCATTCCTGCGACGTCGGTGATCCCGGCTCCACCGAGACTGCCGTCGAAGGCGGCCGAGCCGTAGTTGAACACCCCGCCGTCGGACGCCGTGAACCAGTAGCCGTTGCCGTCCGGAGTCGGGGTCATGCCGACGATGGGCTCGTTGAGCTTCAGGCTGCCGGTCGAGCCGTAGAACTGCGCGTCGCCGTAACTGAAGATCCCTCCGTCGGAGGCCACGAACCAGTAACCACCACCGTCAGGCGTCGGGGCCATGCCGACCACCGGCTTGTTCAGGTGCAGGTTCCCGGTCGACCCGTAGAACTGCGCGTCGCCGTAGGCGAAGATCCCTCCGTCCGAGGCCACCAGCCAGTAGCCGTTGCCCGAAGGCGTGGCCGCCATGCCGACGATCGGCTTGTTCAGGTGGAGGCTGCCGGTCGAGCCGTAGAACTGCGCGTCGCCGTAGCTGAAGATCCCGCCATCGGACCCGACGAACCAGTAGCCCCTCCCATCCGGCGTGGCGGCCATGCCGACGATCGGCTTGTTCAGGTGCAGGTTCCCGGTCGACCCGTAGAACTGCGCGTCGCCACTGGCGTAGACGCCGCCATCGGAGCCCACCATCCAGTAGCCGGCGCCGTCCGGCGTCGGGGCCATGCCCACGATCGGGGCATTCAGGTCGTAGTTCATGGCACCGTCGAGGTAGACGAGATAGTTGTCGTTGCCGAAGCCCGCCAGCTCACCCTGCTGCCCGAACACGTAGTACCCGTCACCGGGGTCGGTAGGGACGATGTTGTAGGCGATCGTCCCGGAAATGTCGTAGGCCGAGTTCGTGCAGTCGAACTGCGCAGCGAACGTGTCGAACGGCGGGCTCTGGCCCGTCCAGTCGAACTGGTCCAATTCCACGTCGAAAGTCGTCGTCGGTCCGTTGGCAGCGAACTCACCGCACCCGGTCCCGTTGACGGACACCGTGGCCGACCCCGTCAGGTCGCTGTACACCTGACCCGCCTGCAGGGGCGTGCCGGTGGACATCGTGAATCCCCCCACCCCGGTGGTCAGGCAGATGAACGACTGATTCTGCAGGCAGCCGCTCGTCGGCGCCACCGTCGCCGTGGTGGAGACGTCCGTTTCCCCGGTGGCCAGATTCGTCACGTCGAACGTCGCCAACGTCAGCGGGGTGGCCGAACTGTGGCCCTGGACCTTGGGACCGATACCACCCGGTGCCGGCGCGGCCGGCGCACCATGGGCCCTGAAGCTTGCGGACGCCCCGGCTGGAGCGCCCAGCATGAGGGCCGAGAATGCCAGGCAACCGACGGCGGCCGCCAGGGTTCCCCCCAGACGAAGCCGGCGTCCTGCGCGTGCTCGCCTCGTGTACCGCGTCTCACTCTTCATGTGTCCCTCTCCTTCTTTCGCGAGGCCCCGGGTGCGTACGGCGTCCCGGCGTTCCCCTGTGGCATCCCCATCTCCATCCCCGTCCCGCCGGCGACGCCGGAGGACGAGAGGGGCAACGTACGTGGCGCCGGTAAGGCGGCGGTAAGGCCGCCGCTCGACACCCACGGGTTCCCGTCATCAGGTGAGGGTGACGTGGACCGGTGGACGCCAGCAACCGACGCGCATGTCCAAGACGTCCCCCATGCCCGGGCCCGATACCGGCGTCGTGCACGAAGCTGACGCCGGCGTCAGTGTCGACACCCGGGGCTCTGCTCTCTGCGTCGCCAACCTTCTGATGAGTGTTCTCATGGCTCCTCCGTTCAATGCTCGTGCCATGTGTTGTAACGACGCCGGGTAATCGGGGGGTAACGCGGGCCGGACCCCGCCATCGACCTTTACCGAGCGTTTACCGAGGGGCCCTACCGTCACGCCGATGCAGCGCCACTGCCCCGCACAACGCCCTCACGCCGGTTGCGCTCGTCAGCTATTCTGCGAATCACCTGAGGCGGGACTGGTCGGCCGCTGGGTCGTGATTGTCGGGACGAGGATCCTCGAGACTCAGGGAGGCGCGAAGTGACGATGACGGCGCCGCTGAGCCGGGCAATGCATGGGCCCCGGGCCCAGCTGGGCTCTGGGCGCCGAGCCACTCCCGCCCGGCTGCGTTTCGCTGCCGTCTCCATCGCTGTCCTCGCGTTGCTCACCGGAGTCGTGGGCTTGTTGGCTGCGACGCAGCGGCAGTCGGCGACCGTCGCGGCATGGCGGGACGCAGAACCCCTCATGGTGACGGCTCAGGCGGTCGACACCTCCCTCTCGGATGCGGACACGACAGCGGCAGCGTCGTTCCTCCAGGGCCGTGTCGAGCCGGCGGCGCTGCAGAGCCGCTATCAGTCCGATCTCACCAGCGCATCGACGGGAGTCGCAGAAGCGGCGCGCCAAGCCGGATCCGACCCGGCTGTCGCGCAAAGCCTGGAAACGCTGTCGACGGACCTGCCCCTCTACGCGGGCATCGTCCAGGAAGCCGACTTCAACGAGCGGCAGTCGTTCTATCCGTTGGCCGCGGCGTACCTCGCGGAAGCCAACAACCTCATGCGGTCGTCCATCCTTCCGGCGGCGGCCCAGGTGTATGCGACGGAGGTCGACCGGCTGGCGAGCGACCAGACGACGGCTGTCTCCGCGTGGCTGGTCGCGCTGGCTGCCGTCTTCCTGGTGGCCCTGTTGGTCGCGCTCGTGGTTGCGCAGCGGCGACTCAGTCGCCACTTTCGCCGCTCCTGGAACGTCGCGCTGGCGGTGGGCACGGCCGTCATGCTCGTGCTCGGCATCTGGGCCGTGGTGGCACTGGTCACCCAGGGCACCGGTGTCTCCGACGCCCAGGCGAACGGGTCACATCCGGTCTCGGTGTTCACCGACGCCCGCATCCTGGCGCTCCGTGCACGGGCGGATGACGAGCTCACCCTCCTGACCCGGGACTCCGACCCGTCGTACCAGAGCGACTACAGATCAACGGCGGCTGCGCTCGGCACGCTCCTCGCTGCGCAAGCACCCGCAGGTTCGTTCGAGAGCATGCAACTGGCGAAAGCCGATGCTGCCTTCCACTCGTACCAGGCGTTGCATCGACAGATTCGTACCGATGACGCCTCGCTGGGCGACCTGTCCGACGCGGTGATCCTGGCATCAGGAGACGGCGCCAAGCAGCTTCCGGCTGTGTCGTCCCGGCTGAACGGCACCTTGGCCGAAGGTATCGATGGATCACAGATGACGTTCGTGCGATCCACCTCGGACGCGGGGTCTGATCTGAACGGGCTCGGGTGGGGTTTCCTCGCCGGGTCGATCGTCGTCGCCCTGCTGGTCCTGATCGGCTTCCAGCCCAGGATTGCGGAGTACCGATGAAGAACGCGCCTGGTCACGCCAAGGGGCGGAGAGGACGCGGCTTCGTGGTCCTTGTCGTGGCGGCCTCTGCGTTCTCGCTGGCGGCCTGTGGCGGGGCCTCGCCCAGCAGAGCAGCGGCGTCGAAGACGGTCACTGTCCTGCCCAAGGGCGCAGAGGTGGTGCACCCTTCGCCGCCTCCACCTTCGTGCGACGCCACAGCGAGCCTGCCTCCTCCGGCTGTGATGCCGGCCCCGGGACAGATGCCCAAGGGGTCGTACATGGCGCAGATCCAGGCCAGGGGATACCTCAAGGTAGGTGTCGCACAGGACACCTACCTGTGGGGCTACCGCGACCCGGTCTCGGGACAGCTGACGGGATTCGACATCGACATGCTGCGCCAGATCAGCCAAGCCATCTTCGGTTCCGCCGATCCGAACTACATCCACTTCGTCATCGTCCCGAACGCCGATCGGGTGCAGGCCGTCCAGCAGGGCGAGGTCGACGTGGTGGCCGAGACGATGACGATCAACTGCGCCAGAGCGAAGAAGGTGGATTTCTCGACCGTGTACTACCAGGCCGGCCAGCGGATCCTCGTTCCGGCCAATTCGACGATCACGGGTCCCCAGGACCTCGCCGGTAAGAGGGTCTGTGCTCCGGCCGGCTCGACGTCACTAGAGAACCTCGTCGCCCCGGGTATGCCGCGCGCCATACATCTCTGGGCCGTGAACGACACAACCGACTGCCTGGTAATGCTGCAGCAGGGCCAGGTCGACGCGATCAGCACCGATGATGCGATTCTCTTCGGCCTGCAGCGCGCAGGACCCCAACACCAAACTCGCCGTCGGGGGGGCGTTCAGCTCTGAGCCCTATGGCATGGCCATCAGCAAGGCCCACCCGGACTTCACGTCCTTCGTCAACGGCGTGCTGGCCCAAGTCCGTGCGGACGGCACCTGGGCCCGGATCTACGACACCAACCTGCAGAGCGCCATCGGTGGCAGCGCACCGCCCCCTCCCGTGGCTTCCTACCGGTGACCTCGGACCTGCGGTTGACAACGACGGAGGTCGACAATCGGATTGCCGGCGTCCGCACGGTGCTCGACCGGACGACGCAGCGCCTGGTGGACCTCGACGCCGATGTCACCCGCCGTCTGCTGGAGACATCCGCCGAGCTCCGAGGGTCGACCGCCGCCGCATGGGACGACGCGGCACGACGTCACGAGGCACTCTGGGAAGGTCAACTGGCCCTCGAACGCCTTCTGGAGCGGATCGCTCAGGAGCGGGGGACACGCAGGTCGGCGCCGCAGTGGGTGCTCGTCCGAATCGACGCGCTCCTCCAGGGCGCGTCCGTGGAGCTACCCGAGCCAGGCAAGAACGGCATCCCGCGCTTGACCGAGCAGATGGCTCCGACCTTCTCCTGCTCGGTGGCGGAGGCATTCGACCGCATGTCGGCGGACTTCGACGTGGTCACTCGTCTGCTCGCGGACGTGGCGCAGGCGTGGGGAGAGACCACGGACCGCCTGCAGCAGGCCAGCGCTCTGCTGGCGGATCTGGGCCCTGGAAGTGCGGCCCGAGGCCACCGGTCTCCGAACGATCTCGACCCGTTGATGCGGGCCCTGCGGGAGGCAGAGTCCACGGTGCGGCACGATCCGCTGGCGCTGGACCCGGACCGGGTGACCCAGCTGGAGTCGAGAGCCCGCCGTCTTCGGGACGCTGCGGACGAAGCGGATCGAGAACGACGAGCAGAGGACGCGAAGCTCGATGCGACGGAGCAGGGCATCGGTGCCGGGCTGGCATCGCTGCACGCCTGTCGGACGCAGCTGGACGAGTGGTCGGAGAAAATGGTGGTGCCCGGCTCGACCATCGCAGCGCTCGAGGAGTTGGAGCGGGACTTCGAGCGTCTCCGCCAGGACTGCGCACAGGCGAGGAGCCTCGGTCAGGGAGGGGCCGCCGAGGACTTGCGCCGTCGGAGTGCCCGCCTCGGCGAAGAGATCACCCGTCTCGCCTCGTCCGAGAGGGCCAGGATGGCGCGGCGCGACGAACTGCGCGGGCTGTTGTCCGCCTATCGCGCCAAGGCCAACGCGCGTCGATCTGGCCGAAAACAGTGAGGTCGAGGCGCTCTGGCGGGCGGCAGAGCAGGCGCTCTACGTCGCGCCCTGCGACGTCGACGCTGCCGAGACCTGCATCAGAGAGCTGCAGCAGACCATCTTCCGGTTGCAGAAGGGGTTGTCATGACGGCGTGTGTGCGGCCGGGCTGTACGGGCGAGATCGACTCGGGCTATTGCGATGTCTGCGGCTACCCGCCGGTTGCCGGTCCGCCCGAGCATCTTTCGGGAGAGGCGGGAGAGGGTCCTGGAGACGTCGGCGGCAGGGGCGGCGCAAGCTGTGTCCGGCCCGGATGCGGCGGGTCCATGGAAGACGGCTATTGCGACTGGTGCGGCATGGCCGCGCCAGAGGGCTCGCCGGGGCCGGCGGCAGGACCGGCGGCGCAAACGTCCTCGCCTCCGCCCTCGGCCGGCGCAACTCCCAGCGTCAACACGTCGTCAGCGTCACGCGGCACGAGCACGGTCCGGCGGCTCTCCACATCGACCGCCGCTTCTGGACGCTCGGTCGGCTCGGCGGGGTCTGCCGGGAGCCGCGGGAATCTGGGGGCAGGGCTGGTCGAAATGCCGTCGGTGCCCTATCGCGACCCGCAGTCCGTTCTGCTGGCCGACCCGGAGGTTCCAGAGCGCAAGCGGTTCTGCGCCTACTGCGACAATCCCGTGGGCCGCAGTCGTGGTTCGCGCCCGGCCCGCACCGAGGGTTTCTGCCCCCATGACGGCAAGCCGTACTCGTTCACGCCCAAGCTCTGGCCCGGTGACCTCGTGGCCGGTCAGTACCTGGTCGCCGGCTGTATCGCCCACGGCGGACTGGGATGGATCTATCTGGCCCAGGACAAGAACGTCTCGGACCGCTGGGTCGTCCTGAAGGGGCTGCTGGACGCCGGCGATGAGTCCGCCATGGCGGCCGCAATCGCGGAACGGCGATTCCTGGCCGAGGTGGAGCATCCCAAGCATCGTCAAGATCTACAACTTCGTCGAGCACGACGACTTCGGCTACATCGTCATGGAATACGTCGGCGGCGAATCGCTGCGCGAGGTGCGGACACGCCACCGCGAGGAGCAGGGTGCGCCCCTTCCCGTGGCGCAGGCGATCGCCTACGTCCTCGAGATCCTCCCTGCCATCGGCTACCTGCATCACCGAGGCCTTCTCTTCTGTGACTTCAAGCCGGACAACGTGATCCAGACGGAGGAGCAGCTCAAGCTGATCGACCTGGGCGGGGTCCGCGGCTCCGACGACGCGGAGAGCGACCTGTACGGCACCATCGGCTACCAGGCGCCCGAGGTGCCCCAATCGGGCGCCAGCGTGGCGTCGGATCTCTACACCGTGGCGCGGACGCTGGCGGTGCTGACCATCGACTTCGCCGGCTTCCAGGACGAGAAGCGCTATGCCGTGCGGCTGCCGGCGCGGCAAGGACGTACCGGTCTTCGAGCGCTACGAGTCGTTCCATCGGTTCCTGCCAGAAGGCGACCGGCGGCCGACCCGACGCACCCGGTTCCAGTCGGCCGGCGAAATGGCCGAGCAGCTCGTCGGGGTCCTGCGTCAGGTCGTCGCCATCGACGGGGGCTCCCCGGCGCCGGCGCCGAGCATGCTCTTCAGCGCCGAACTGGGAGCCGTGCCCGACGCGCTGCCCGTGGCAGCAACTGCCGGTGCCCGCCGTGGACCCGAACGACCCGGCATCCGGCGTGCTCGCCACGCTGGCCCTGGTGGGCGCCGACCAGCGCCAGGCTCTGTTGGAGACCGTGCCGCGTTCGCCCGAGCTCAGCCTCTTCATTGCCCGTTCCGCCATCGACGCCGGGCGAGTTCGCCGACGGCGGCACAGGAGCTCGATTCGGAGGAGGCGCGCCAGAGCGGGTGGCGGGCGGCCTGGTGGCGCGCCGTGTTGAGCCTGGCCGAGGGCCGTGGGCCGGACGCAGCGTCGTTCTTCGCCGCCGTCGACCGGCGAGCTGCCCGGGCGAGCTGGCCCCGAAGGTGGCGCTTGGCGGCCTGCCTCGAACAGGCGGCGGGGGAGGACGTCACGCCGCGACCTCCAGCAGGCGGCGCGCTACTACGGGCTGGTGGCGGCGACGGATCCGGGGTACGCCAGCGCCAGCTTCGGGCTGGCCCGCGTCGCCATGCGGCTCGGGGACAGAGAGGAAGCGGTGTCGGCGCTGCGCCGGATCCCCCGGTCGTCGAGCGCGTGGGTGGACGCCCAGATCACGTTGTGCCGGGTGCAGTGCGCGCCGATGGAGGGCGAGATGCCCCAGGTGAGCGATCTCGTCGCGACATCGGAGGTGCTGGGTGGACTCGCCTTGGAGAATTCGGTCCGGCTGCCCCTCGTGCGCGACCTGCACCAGCACGCCTTGGCCATGCTGCTCGACGGGCGGACGCCGGCGGATCCGACGAGTGTGCAACTGATGGGTGCCGAGCTCGACGAGCAGGCGCAGCGGGCGGCGCTCGAGCGGGCCTTCCGGTCCCTGGCCAAGCTCGCCGCGACGGACGAAGATCGGTACGCCCTGGTGGACCAGGCGAACGCCTGCCGGCCCTCGGACGTTGACATGAGTACGCGAGGTGGTCGACCGACACCGATGCCGACGTCGCGCCTGCCGCCAGCTGCCAGTCCCCCGTCTTTCACGACGAGCTCTACTGCGAGGCCTGCGGGCTGCAGGGTGAGCCAGGAGCCGCCGGCCGCATCACCTCCCGCCCTCTCGCTCGCCGGCGGACCGGGAGACGACCGACCTGGGTTCGATCGCCGGCATCACCGACCGAGGTCGTCGGCGCCAGCGCAACGAGGACGCGTTCGCCATCGCTGCAGCAGGCGGCCGGCTTCGTCGCTGCCGTGTGCGACGGGGTCGCATCGACGGCCAATCCCGACCAGGCGGCGCACGGGGCGGCGGCGGCGGCGCTGGCGGTGCTGGAGCCGCTGCTCTATCGGGCGGCCTGGCCGGCGTCCGAACTCGAGGACCTGCTCGGACCGCGCCTTCGAGGAGGCGCAACGGGCCGTCATGCTCGTACCGGACGACGAGCCCGACGGCAACGACCTCTCGCCCTCGACGACGATGGTGGTCGGCGCGGCGGCGAACGGGCGGGTCACGGTCGGCCAACATCGGGGACAGCCGGGCCTATTGGCTCGGCGGGACCGCTTCGGACACCCGGCTTCTCACCGTCGACGATTCCTGGGCCCAGGAGAGCATCGCCGAGGGGACGACGCCCGAGCGTGGCCTACGCCCACCCGGAGGCACACACGATCACACGCTGGATCGGTGCCGACGCGGATTCCGTCGTTCCGACGGTGGTGACGCTTCGACGCCACCGAAGCCGGGCTGCTGGTGCTGTGCAGCGACGGCCTCTGGAACTACTTCGAAGATCCCGCGCGCTCTCTGCGCTGGTCCCGGACTGGGCGACGTCCTCGCCCGTCGACGATCGCCCGGCGCCTGACCGATGCCGCCCTGGCGGCCGGAGGCCAGGACAACATCACCGTCGTGGTGATGCCGGTCGGACCGGGCGGGATCGGACCGGGAAGCGATGCCACGGAGGAGGCGAGCGCCATGGCCGAGTTTCAGATCGAGTGCTTCCAGAACGAGTTCCTGCCCAGGACGTGCGATGTGATGCACGCCGTCCTGACCGTCTCTGTGTCGGGGGCCGGCGCCAGGCGGAGACTCCGGGCGGGCCGACGGAGAGGACCGAACTCCTGATCGTCGACACGTCGGGCTCCATGAACGGGAAGAAGCTACGAGCGGTCAAGGCGGCGACAGCGGCCGCCATCGACTGCATTCCGGACGGCGTCCGCTTCGGGGTCATCACTGGCAATCACCAGGCGTCGTTGGCGGTCGAGCCGACAGTGGCGTCTCCGGAGTCCCGGGGTGCGGCCAAGGACGGCCGTGAAGAAGTTCGAGGCCGGCGGCGGCACGGCCATGGGTACATGGATACGGCTGGCGGCCAGCACCTTCGAAGGAGGCAACCGGGCATCCGCCACGCCATCCTCCTGACGGACGGGAAGAACGAGAGCGAGGCACCGATCGATCTGGACTGGGCCCTGGCGGACGCCGACGGCGCCTTCCAGTGCGATTGCCGCGGCGTCGGGGACAACTGGGACGTGGGGGAGCTGCGCAAGGTGGCGACGGCGCTGCGCGGCACCTACGACATCGTCGCCGAGCCCGAAGGGCTCGAGCGGGACTTCTCCCAGATGTTGCAGGAGTCGCTGCTTCGGCAGGTATCGGAGATCACGCTTGCGCGTGTGGACGCCACAGGGTGCCGAGGTCGTCGCCCTCAAGCAGATGGACCCGCCCCTCGACCTCACGGGGACTCGGGCTGCCGACCGGTCCGCTGGTCGGCGAGTACACCACTGGCGCGTGGGGCGACGAGAGCCGTGACTACTACCTCAGTGTGCGGACGCCCGCCGGCGCAGGTCGACGACAAGATGCTGGCGGCACGGGTGACGCTTGTGGTCGGTGGCGAGCCGGCGGGCCAGGGACTCGTCAAGGCCGATGTGGACGGACGACGACTGGGAAGTCGACCCGCATGAACAAGCACGTGGCAGAGGCGATCGGTGTGGAGGAACTGGCCGACGCCATTCAGACGAGGGCGTCGAGGCCCACAAGGCCGGAGACGATCGAGACCGCCACGAATCGGTTCGGTCGGCGCCGTGCGCATCGCGAGCGAGACGGGCAACGACAGATGCCCTGGAGCGTCTGATCGAAGCTGGTCGATATCGAGGAGGCGATGCACTGGCCGTGTCCGTCCGAAGGCGAAGGTGGAGAACGTCGACATGATGACGCTCGACACCCGGTCGAGGAGGACGGCAGTCTCGAAGCGGATCACCCCGAAAATGAACAGGCAGTCGGCGGAAGCCAGGAAGGAGACGATGCGGAGGAAGAAGACACGTGACCAGTCCGTGCCCGAACGGCCACCGCTCCGAGACGTCGGACTACTGCAGCGTCTGCGGAGCGCCATGGACCCGACGGCGCCGGCGCTCCCGCCCGACTCCAGGAGCCGACCGTGCCCGAACTGCGGTGCAGCCCTCGGGACCGGCATCGACCTGCGCGGAATGCGGCCACGTTCTGAGCGCACCGGTCGGCCGAGCGCCGTGGGTGGAGCAGAACTGGGAGGTGGTGGTGCGCCCGGACCGCGAGTACTACGAGATGCTCGAGCCCGAAGGGATGGAGTTCCCCGAGACGACCGTCATTCGCGTCGGGTACCCCTCCTCGGAGACCTCGTCAGCCATCGGGCGGCGCAGCAAGACGAAGGGGATCGAACCGGAGATCGACCTCGTCCGGCACCTGGAGGACACCGGGGTCTCGCATCGACACGCCGTGCTGATGCGCCAGCCGGAGGGCACGTGGGCGTTGGTCGACCAGGGACTCGACGAACGGGACCTATCTCAACGCGGAGCAGCGAGCCCGTCCCCCCGAACCATCCGATCCCGCTGTCCGACGGCGACAAGATCCATGTCGGGGCCTGGACCACCGTGACCATGGAGCGCCTCGACGCCGCGCCAGGCCGGGTCACGCCGACGTCGACAGCCGCCCCTCGAAGGACACCCGGAACCTGGCGCGGCCGAACAGGCGCAGTGGAGATCGACCTGCTCGGTCCCCTCCGCTCGCGTCTCGGGGGAGGAGATCCCGATCGGCGCCGCCGAAGAGCCGGGCCGTGCTGACGCTGCTCGCCCTCCGGGTGGGCTCCGCCGTCTCCGCGTCCGACCTCGAGTGGGCCGTGTGGGGCGAGCAAGAGACCAGAGACCGCCGTCAAGGCACTCCAGGGCTACGTCGTCGGAGCTGCGCCAGGTCGCTCCCGGAGGACACCATCGAGACGATCGTCCCCGCTGGGCTACCGGCTCGCACTTCCCAAGGACTGCATCGACGTCGTGCCGCTTCGAACGGCGCTGCGCTCGCGGACGCACCCTTCTCGCGTCGGGCCACCCCGGGCCGCCGTGGCCGCAGCTGACGCGCGGCCTTGAGCTGTGGCGCGGCGAGCCCGCTGCCCGATCTGGTCAACGGGCTCCGGGGCTGACCGAGTCCGTACGTCTGCAACGAGCTCAAAGCCGATGCCGAGGAGGACCTCTTCGACGGGCGTCTCCAGCTCGGTGAGCATCGACAGCTCGTGGCCGACCTGTGGCCGGCGGTGGAGGCCGAGCCGCTTCGCCAGCGTCGCTGGGCCCAGCTGATGCTGGCGCTGTACCGGTCCAACCGTCAGGTCGAGGCCCTGCGCGCCTTCCAGCGCCTGCGCAGCGAGCTCGGGGAGGGACACGGGACTGGAACCCTCGGCCGAGCTGGTGGCGCTGGAGCGGAGCCATCGTGACGGACACGTCCGACCTGCAGTGGACGCCGCCGACGGAGGCGGCAGCGTCCCGCCGATCATGCGGGCGGCGACGGTGCCGGCTCGTCCTGATCGGAATCGCGCAGCTGAGTTCGGCCGGGGTCCGGTCGGCTCAGCTCAGGGGCAGGCACCGAAAGGGTCGATCGGTGTATCGGCCACCCCCGTGATCACGTAGGAGTTGGACGCCTCGTTCATGTAGGCCTGCGGGCAGGGGTCGGCGATGGCGATCACCCACGTGCCCGGGCAGGCACCGGCCTGGTTCATGCAGGTCATCGCCTCCCGCCCTTCGGCGTAGCCCGGGCATTCCAGCGTGAACCCCTTGGCGGCGTACGCCTGCAGGTAGGCCAGCGCGGCACCGCAGCCCCAGGCGGTGGCCTGTCCCACGGGTGGCACCGCACCGGGATCGCTCGGCGCGGGGGCGGCCGCGACGGTGGCCGCCACGGGCGCCGGAGTCGGCGCCGGTGCAGGAGCGGGCGCAGGCGTGCGTGGTGGTCGTGGTGGTCGTGGTCGTTGGGGCCGGCGCGCGGCGGTGGTGGCGGTGGCGGTGGCGTGATGGGCCGCACAATGGCGGCGGCCATGACCGCCGCGGCTTCCTTGAGGGCGGCCTGCTGGGCGAGGTGCGCTGCCCGCTGGGCCTTGAGCGGCGGCTGCGAGGTCACCGGGCCCGTCCGTGACCAACTGCGCGGCCACCATGGTCATCACGGCGAAGAGGACGACCGACAGCAGCACGAACGGGCGCCGTGCGGACGACAGGGGGCAAAACGGGTTCTCCTTCGAAGGCGGCTCTCCGGCAGAGAGCTCGACTGGCGTTGCCCACTGCTGTTACCCATGGCACCCCCGTTGAACGACGGCGAACCCGGAAACTCCCGCAGAATCCCTCAGATCGGCGGTCCAACGGGGGCTTCGAGCAGCGGGCGTTGTCCCGTCCCGCTCACCTGAGAACGTCGGCTGCGTCGCAATGGGCATGTGAGCGCAACATTGAAGCGCCCGCCTTTCCGTGCGCCCGCCGGGAACGCGCGTTGCCTCGTCGTGACGCCGGGAACGGATCGGCCGGATGCCTCAGATGGTGACGACGGGACAGGTGATGGTGCGGGTGATGCCCTCGATCTGCTGCATGTCCCGGACCACCAGGCGCCCGAGATCGTCCATGGAGGCGGCCTCGGCCCGGGCGATGACGTCGTAGGGCCCGGTCACGCCGTCGGCGACCACCACACCTGCAATGCCGCTGAGCTGCTGGGTGACCTGGGCCGCCTTGCCCACGTCGGTCTGGATCAGCACGTACGCGTGGACGGCCACGACACACCGTACATTGGCCTTGTGGCGATGTCCCCCAAGGTCGAGCAGTTCAAGGACATGGCCCGCAGGCCCGGCAGGACCTGTTCGACCAGTCGCATCCGATCGGCCGGCTGTCGTTGGTGCAGTGCGCCATGCTCGGGGGCGCCACCGCGTCACGATTTCGCTGGCGGGCTCACTGTTCTTCTCCATCTCGCCGGACGCGGCGGATCACAAGATCCTCCTGTACCTCCTCTTCACGCTGGCCCCGTTCGCCATCGTGTCGCCGCTGCTCGGGCCCCTCATCGACCGCAGCCGCGGGGCGCGCCGCCTCATGGTCGTCACATCAGCGGTCGGGCAGGCCGTGCTGTGCCCGCTCATGGCGCACGCATCTGCACAGCCTGCTGCTGTTCCCGCTCGCCTTCCTCGTCCTGGTGTGCCGAAGCTCTACGTCGTCACCAAGGGTGCGCTGGTGCCCGAGATGGCCGCGCTCGACCGGCTCGGAGTCGGGAGGCGCGAGCAGGCCGGCTACGCCACGCTCAACGCGCGGCTCACGCTCCTCGGCACGCTGGCCGGCTTCGTCGCGTCCGTGCCCGCCGTCATCCTCTACAAGCTGGGCGGCTCTCCGGCGGTGCTCGTCTTGGCCACGATCGTCTTCGTCGGCTGCCGCCGTGGCGGGCGCCCGGCTCCCGGTGCTCTCGGGCGGCGAGGCCGAGAAGCTGTGGACCGACGAGGCCGACGAAGGTGCGCGAGTACGGCCAGGCGGGCGATGCGCTCGACCGGGAACAGGACCTGCTGCGACTGCAGCCGATGGCGAATCCCGAGGTGATGCTCGGGCTCACCGCCATGTGCATCGTGCGCGGCCTGCACGGGCTTCATGATCTTCATGCTCGCCTTCGGGCTGCGGCGCATGCACGGGGTCGGGCTGTACTGGTACGGACTCGTGCTGGCCGGCAGCGGCGCCGGAGCGATCGTCGGCCTCGTGCTGGTGGGGCGGTTGCGCAAGCGGTTGACAGAGCAGCAACTCCTGCTCTGCTCCCTCTGGCTCATCGCCATCTCGGCCGCCGGCTGTGCCGTCTGGGGCACGCTTGTTCGCGCAGGTGGTGCTGGCCTTCATGGTCGGTCTGTGCGGTGCGGTGGCCCAGCCGTCCTTCGACGCCATGACCCAGCGCCTCATACCGCTGTCCGCCCAGGGGAGGGCCTTCGCCCGCTTCGGCATGCGCCAGCAGCTGGTGTGGGTGGTGGGCTCGCTGATCCCGCTGATCATCGTGTTCACGCTGCCCCAGGGCGACGCCACCATGGCCGTGCTGGCCGCGCTCGGCGGGTTGACCTACGTGTCGGGTCGCCGTGCCGTCCCGCTGCACCGCGGATCGTGCAGCGCGACTACCGGAACCTCGGGGACGTCGGTGAGGCGGGAGTCGGAGGCGGGGCGGCTGAGGCCCCTCAGCCCAGCCGCTCACCCAGTGTCTTCGCCTGGTCGGCCAGGGCCTGGGGCAGGCGGTCGCCGAACTTCGCGTAGTACTCCTCAATGAGGGGCACCTCCGCCCGCCAGCCCTCGGTGTCGACCCGCAGGAGCTCTTCCATCTGCTCGCGGCTGATATCGAGCCCGTCGGTGTCGATGGCGTCGGGCGTGGGCACCGCGCCGATCGGGGTGTCGACGGCCTCGGCCTTGTCCGTGACGCGGTTGAAGATCCACTCGAGCACGCGTGAGTTCTCGCCGTAGCCGGGCCAGAGGAACTTCCCGTCGGCGTCCTTGCGGAACCAGTTGACGTAGAAGATCTTCGGCAGGGCGTCGCGGTCGGGTGCTTCCGCGCCGATGCGCAGCCAGTGCGCGAAGTAGTCGGCCATGTTGTAGCCGCAGAAGGGCAGCATGGCGAAGGGGTCGCGGCGCAGATTGCCGACGGCACCGGCCTGGGCGGCCGTCGTCTCCGACGCCATGATGGAGCCGAGGAAGACGCCGTGCTCCCAGTCGTGGGACTGGAAGACGAGCGGGACGACCGAGGCGCGGCGGCCGCCGAAGAGGATGGCGCTGATCGGGACGCCCTGGGGGTCCTCCCATTCGGGGGCGATGGCCGGGTCCTGGCTGGCCGGCGCCGTGAAGCGGGCGTTCGGGTGCGCGGCGGGCGTGTCGGACTCCGGGGTCCAGTCGTTGCCCTTCCAGTCGGTCAGGTGCGCCGGCGGCTGGTCCGTCATGCCCTCCCACCAGATGTCGCCGTCGTCCGTCAGCGCCGTGTTGGTGAAGATGCAGTTGCCGTCCAGCGTCAGGATGGCGTTGGGGTTGGTGTGGGTGTTGGTGCCCGGTGCCACGCCGAAGAAGCCGGCTTCGGGGTTGATGGCGTAGAGGCGGCCGTCGGCGCCGAATTTCATCCAGCAGATGTCGTCGCCGACCGTCTCGACCTTCCATCCCTCGATCGAGGGGATGAGCATGGCGAGGTTCGTCTTGCCGCAGGCCGACGGGAAGGCGCCGGTGACGTAGCGGGTCTCACCCTCGGGCGAGGTGAGCTTGAGGATGAGCATGTGCTCGGCCATCCAGCCGGCATCGCGGGCCATGACCGAGGCGATGCGCAGCGCGAAGCACTTCTTCCCGAGCAGCGCGTTGCCGCCGTAGCCCGAGCCGTACGAGGTGATCTCCCGTGTCTCGGGGAAGTGCACGATGTACTTGTTCTCCGCGTTGCACGGCCAGGCCACGTCCTGCTCGCCCGGCTCGAGCGGCGCGCCGACCGAGTGCAGGCAGGGCACGAACTCACCGTCACCGAGCACCTCCAGGGCACCCGTGCCCATGCGGGTCATGATGCGCATGGAGACCGCCACGTAGGCCGAGTCGGTCAGCTGCACGCCGATGTGGGCGATGTCCGAGCCGAGGGGGCCCATGGAGAACGGGCACCACGTACATGGTGCGGCCCTTCATGCAGCCCTTGAACAGGCCCTGCAGCTTCTGGCGCATCTCGGCCGGGTCACACCAGTTGTTGGTCGGCCCGGCGTCGATCTCGTCGGCCGAGCAGATGAACGTGCGGTCCTCGACGCGGGCGACGTCGCCGGGGTCGGAGTGGGACCAGTAGCTGTTGGGACGCTTGGCGTCCGACAGCCGGGTGAACGTGCCGGCGTCGACGAGCTCCTGGCAGAGCCGGTCGTACTCGTCGGCCGAGCCGTCGCACCACTCGATGCGGTCCGGTGTGGTCAGGGTCGCCACTTCGTCGACCCAGGCGAGGAGTTTCGCGTTCTTTGTTGGCGGCATGTCGGGGGAATCTGCTCCTTCGTCCGGCCGGATTCGGTGGGGTCCAATGCTAGGCATGTGACGTGGGATCCCCCAAACCTCGGCACATGACACGTCCCGTCGAGGAAGACGAGGTCTTAGAGCGTATCCGAGGCATGGTCGGAAACGGAATCGAGGCCTTCGGGCTGCGCGACGACGCCGCCGTGCTCGAGCTCGCCTCCGGGGCGCCCGCTGCTGGCCTCCGTCGACAGCGTCGTGGAGGGCGTGCACGTCGACCTGTCGCTCTGCAGCCCCGGTGACGTGGGCTGGAAGGCGCTGATGGGTGCGCTGAGCGACCTGGCCGCCATGGGGGCCACGCCCCTCGGGGCGCTGGTGGCGCTGTGCGTGCCCGGCGGCGCGGGCGAGGGGGAGCTGGCCCTCGGCGTCATGGCCGGCGTGGCCGAGGCCTCGGCGGTCGCCGGCTGCTCCGTCGTCGGGGGCGACGTCTCGCAGTCGGGCGTGCTGGTCGTGGCGGTGACGGTGCTGGGGACGGTCGAGGACGGCGGAGCGCCGGTCTCGCGGTCGGGCGCCCGGCCCGACGACGTGCTCCTCCTCACGGGCCCGTGCGGCGGGTCAGCGGCCGGGCTGCGGATCCTCCGGGCGGGCACCGGGCCCGGGCGAGGCCTACCGCCGCCCGCTGGCGCGCCTGCGCGAGGGCCAGCTGGCGCGGCGTGCCGGGGCGCACGCCATGATCGACGTCTCCGACGGCCTCGGCCCTCGATCTGCACCGGCTGGCCGACGCCTCGGGCGTCGGCTTCCGCCTCGACGAGGTCCCGGCCGCCGTCGGGGCGACCCTCGACGAGGCCCTCGGGGGCGGCGAGGACTACGAGCTGTTGCTCGCCGTCGAGTGCGGCGGAGGCCGACGGCCTCGTCAGCGCCTTCGAAGCGGAGGGACTGCGCCTCCCGGCCCGCGTCGGCACGGTGATGGCCGACCCGGCGTTGCGGCTCTTCGGCGACGGGCCGCTCGAACGGCTGGGCTGGCAGCACCGCTTGGGCTAGGCGCCTCCGGAAACTCTCAACAGATCCGTTTAATTAAACCGTTTCGTTTAGAGTTTCCCAGCGGCGACCCGGAAGACGAACCAGCGACGACCCGGAACACGAAAGGCTCGACCCCGATTGTGGAGTCCGGAGAGCGGCGGTGACCCGCCCCGGTGCAGCGGGGCCGTCTCGTCGGCCTCGGAGAGCGTCAGCTGGTGGCGCTGGGCTGGTGCGTCCGGCGGAGAGGCTTGGTGACCTTGCCGGCCCGGATGCACGAGGTGCAGACGTGCAGCCGCTTGGGCGCCCCGTCGACGACGGCACGCACCCGCTGGATGTTCGGATTCCAACGCCGCTTGGTACGACGGTGGGAGTGGCTCACGTTCATGCCGAACGAGGGCTTCTTGCCACAGATATCGCACACTGCTGCCATTGGAGAACCTTCCTGGGGGAGGCCGCGGTCGACGGACCACGCAGGCCTTCACGAACGGCTGAAAGGTTAGCATCCCCTGCCATGACCTCTTCGGCGACGTTGGGCGCCGACGATCTCCGCGCCGTGATGGGGGGCTACCGGGACGCCCTCCGCCTGCACCAGGCCGACATCAACCGGCTCAACGTCTACCCGGTGCCCGACGGGGACACGGGCACCAACATGGCCCTGACGCTCGAGGCCGTGGTCAGCGAGCTGGCGGCGGTCGAGGCCGGGGCCGGCCTGCCCGAGGTGTGCAAGGCCATCGGGCACGGCTCCCTCATGGGCGCCCGGGGCAATTCGGGCGTGATCCTCTCCCAGCTCCTGCGTGGCATGAGCGAGCGCATGGCCGGGGCCGGGGAGGGGGGCGTCGGCCCCGACGTCCTGGTGGACGCCATCGGCCACGCCTCCGAGCTGGCCCGGCGGGCCGTGGTGCGCCCGGTGGAGGGCACGATCCTCACCGTGGCCTCGGCCGCGGCCACCGGGCGCCGCCCAGGGGTCCGATCTGCTGAGCGTGGTGGAGAGCGCCCGGAACGAGGCGGCGGACGCCCTGGCCCGCACGCCCGAAATGCTGCCCGTGCTGGCCCAGGCCGGCGTGGTCGATGCCGGGGGCACCGGCTACCTGCTCCTGCTCGATGCCTTCCTCCTGGTGCTCGACGGCCGCCCGCTGCCCGAGCCCTCCGGTGTGGACGCACCGGACCTGAGCTCCCTCAGCGCGGCGTCGGCGACCACGGCCGAGGGCCACAACGGCGTCGGTGGCGGGGAGCACGCCGTCGGGGACCTGCGCTACGAGGTCATGTACCTCCTCGAGCGCGCCCGACGACTCCATTGAGGCCTTCAAGGAGGTCTGGGCCGGCGTCGGCGACTCCATCGTCGTCGTCGGCGGCGACGGCATCTGGAACTGCCACATCCACACCAACGACATCGGGACCGCCATTGAGGCCGGCGTCGACGCCGGCCGGCCCACACCGCATCAGGGTGACCGACCTCGACGAGCAGGTCGAAGAGGAGCGCTGGGTGCGCGAGAGCGTCGGCGCCCCCGGCGCCGGGCCGAGCACCGAGGGGACCGGCCCGCCGCCCACGACGAGCGTGGTCGCCGTCGTCTCGGGCGACGGCATCGGGCGCATCTTCCGCTCTCTCGGCGTCCATCATCTGGTGGTGGGCGGCCAGACCATGAACCCGGCCACGGCCGATCTGGTCAAGGCGGTCGAGTCCATCCCGTCGGACCAGGTGGTGATCCTGCCCAACAACAAGAACATCCGGCCCGTGGCCGACCAGGTCGACGCGTTGTGCGACAAGACGGTCCGGGTCGTGGCGACCGGGTCGATCGTCGAGGGCTTCGCCGCCCTGTTGGCCTACGACCCGGCGGCGGATGCGGACGCCAACGTGGCCTCCATGTCCGAGTCGGCTGCCCGCGTCGTGCCGGCCGAGGTGACGCGGGCGGTGCGCGACACGACGACCGACGCCGGCGAGGTGCACGAGGGCGACTTCATCGGCGTCTCGCGCGACGGCGTCGTGGCGGTGTCCGACAACATCGTCGTCTGCACCCGCCTGCTGTTGAGCCGCCTGCTGAACCCGACGCACGAGCTGGTGACGCTCATCGAGGGCGAGGGGGCCCGCGTCGCCGACACCCGGCGCATAGAGGAGTGGCTCACCGAGGAGTATCCCGACGTCGCGGTCGAGGCGCACCAGGGGGGCCAGCCTCTCTACCCGTATCTGTTGGGGATTGAGTAGCGGCCGCACACTCAGCGACCTGAGCCTGCGGGAGGTGTCCGTGCTCGAGTCGGTGTCCGAGCGCAAAGCCGGTCGGCTGGCCGAGCTCGGCGTCGAGACCGTCCTCGACCTCATCACGACCTACCCCCGCCGCTACATCGACCGCACCCGCCAGGCCGACGTCTCGGACCTCAAGGAGGGCGACGAGGCGGCCGTGCTGGCCACCGTGCACATCGGCGAGCGCCCGTCGGGCCCGGACGGGGCGCGCCGTCGTCGACGTGGTGGTCAGCGACGGCACGGGCCGCCTCAAGGTCGTCTTCTTCAACCAACCCTGGCGGGCCAAGCAGCTCCAGTCCGGCACCGAGGCCATCTTCTTCGGCAAGGTGACCGAGTACCGGGGCGCCCGCCAATTGACGAACCCCGTCGTCGACGTCGTGGCCGGTGTCACGCCGGGCCGGCGGACGCTGCGCATCCTCCCCGTCTACCCGGCCTCGGCCAAGGCCGGCCTGACGTCGTGGGAGATCGGGGAGTTCGTCACCGAGGCCCTCGAACGGGCCGGGGAGTTCGCCGACCCGCTGCCGGTCGAATGGCGCGACCGCATCGACCTGTGGGACCGCACGGACGCCTTCCGGGCCATCCACGGCCCCGAGTCGCTCAGTGTGGTCGAGCCGGCGCGCCGCCGGCTCGTCTTCGACGAGCTCTTCCGGCTGCAACTGGCCCTGGTGCTGCGACGGCGGGCCTTCGAGGTCAACGCCCGGGCGCTGCACCACGCGGTGTCGCCGCGCGAGGTCACCGGCGGGGTCGGCGACACGCTGGTGGCCCGCTTCCTGGCCGACCTGCCCTACGAGCTCACCAAGGCCCAGCGCCGAGCCCTGGCCGTCATCGTCGCCGACATGGCCGGGCCGTTCCCCATGCACCGCCTGCTGCAAGGCGACGTCGGCTCGGGCAAGACGGTGGTGGCGCTGGCCGCCCTCCTCGCGTCGGTGCAGAGCGGTCACCAGGGCGCCCTGATGGTGCCGACCGAGGTGCTGGCCGAGCAGCACTTCGCCGCCGTGCGCGCCCTGCTCGGCGACCTCGAGGGCCCCGGCGGCATGGGAGGGGGCGAGGTGCGGGTCGAGCTGCTCACCAGCCGGGTCAAGGGCAAGGCGCGCGCCGCCGTGCTGGAGGGCCTGGCCTCCGGCGCGGTCGGGGTCGTCGTGGGGACGCACGCGCTCTTGACCGAGGAGGTGGCGTTCGGCTCGCTCGGCGCGGTCGTGATCGACGAGCAGCACCGCTTCGGCGTGGAGCAACGGGCGACGCTGCGGGCCAAGGGCACCGACGGTGATCCGGACCTGCTGGTCATGACGGCGACGCCGATCCCGCGCACGGCCGCCATGGTGATCTTCGGTGACCTCGACCTCACCACGCTCGACGAGATGCCTCCCGGGCGCCAGCCGGTCGACCACCGAGTGGCTCCCCGGCGACGCGCCCGGCGGGGACCGGCCGGCCTGGGACCGGGTGCGCGCCGAGGTGGCGGCGGGTCACCGGGCCTTCGTCGTCTGTCCGCTGGTGAGCGACTCCCTGCGGGTGGAGGCCAAGTCGGCCAGCGAGGAGTTCGAGCGGCTGACGGCCGCGGAAGGCGAGCTGGCGGGCCTGCGCGTCGGGCTCCTGCACGGGCAGATGGCGGCGGCCGCCCGCGAGGAGGTGATGGACCGCTTCCGCACGGGCGAGCTCAGCGTCCTGGTGGCCACCACGGTCATAGAGGTCGGCGTCGATGTCCCCGAGGCCACCGTCATGGTCGTCGAGAGCGCGGACCGCTTCGGCATCGCGCAACTGCACCAGTTGCGGGGCCGCGTGGGCCGCGGCGGCACCGCGAGCTGGTGCTACCTGCTCGGTGGCGAGGAGGGCAACGAGCGGCTGACCGCCGTGGCCGGCTCGACCGACGGCTTCGCCCTGGCCGAGGCGGACCTGCGGGTCCGGGGTGAGGGCACCCTGCTCGGCGCCCGCCAGAAGGGGCAGAGCGACCTGCGGCTGGCCTCGCTGGCCGACCCCGGCGACATGGCGCTGTTGGACGAGGCGCGCCAGGTGGCCGAGGAGATGGTCGACGGCGACCCCCAACTGGCGGCGCACGACGACCTGGCCGACGAGGTCAGGTTGCTCTTGAGCGAGGACGAGGGGGAGTACCTCTTCAAGAGCTGACGGTTCAGAGCTGACGGTTCACGGGTTGACGGTTCACGGGTTCACGGGTTGACGGTTCGAGAGTTGCGGGCGACCGGAGCGGACCGGTCGCTCCGCCGTAGTGTGAGCACGATGCGGGTCATCGGAGGCCGGAGCCGTGGGCGCCGGCTGCCCGCCAAGCTGCCCAAGACGGTCCGGCCGACGTCGGACCGGGTGCGCGAGGCCATCTTCGACATCCTGGGCTCCCAGGGCGGTGTCGAGGGCCTCACCGTGGTCGACCTGTTCTGCGGGAGCGGCGCGCTGGGGGTCGAGGCTCTCTCCAGGGGGGCGGCGTCGTCCACCTTCGTCGACCTCGAATCCGGACGCGTTGGCCGCCGTCCGCCAGAACCTGGCGGCGGTCGGGCTGCAGGACGAACCGGCGAGTCTGGTGCGGGCCGCGCTGCCGGGCTGGTTGGAGTCGGGGGCCGGCGGGTCGTTCGACCTCGCCCTGTGCGACCCGCCCTACGACTTCGAGGAGTGGCCGGCGTTGCTCACCGCGCTGCGGGCGGACGCCGTCGTCATGGAATCGTCGGCACCAATTGTCCTGCCCGACGCCTGGGTGGTCGCGAGAGAGCGCCGGTACGGCGGTACGCTCGTCACCGTGGCTCATCGCAGCGCAGACGGCTCGTGAAAGTCGGCCTCTTCCCGGGGTCGTTCGACCCCTTCCACAACGGGCACCTCGAAATTGTGGAGCGGGCCAGCCATCTCTTCGACGAGGTGGTCGTCGCCGCCCTGCGCAACCCCCAGAAGAGCACGGCGCTCTTCGACCTGGAGGAGCGCGAGGAGATGCTGGAGGAGGTGGTCTCGCACCTTCCGTCCGTGCGGATCATCTCCATGTCGACGCTGCTGGTCAACGTGGCCCGGGACGTGGGCGCCTCGGCGATCGTGCGCGGCTTGCGGGCGGTCTCGGACTTCGAGGCCGAAATGCAGATGGCGCAGATGAACAACCACCTCTCCGGTGTGGAGACGATCTTCATCCCCACCAGCCCGGAGTGGTCCTTCGTCGCCTCCAAGCTCGTCCGCGAGGTGGCGCGCTTCGGCGGTGACGTCTCCGCCTTCGTCCCCCAGGTCGTGGCCAAGCACATCGCGGCCAAGTTCGCCGACGGGAACACGGGGGGTGACGACGGGTGAGCGACCAGTTCCTCGACGTGGACGACGAGCCGCCGGTGGAGGACGTCGGGATCGAGTCCCTCCTCAACCAGCTGCTCGACATCATGGCGGTCGCCAAGTCGATGCCGCTGTCCTCTTCGGTCATGGTCTCGCGCGAGGAGGTCACCTCGCTGGTGCAGTCGGCCATCGAGTGCCTGCCCGACGAGCTGCGCCAGGCCCGTTGGTTGTTGCGCGAGCGGGAGGAGTTCATGGCCGAGCGCAACCGCGAGGCCGAGGCGCTGATGGACGACGTGCGGGCCCAGGCGGAGCACATGGTCCAGCGGACCGAGATCGTGCGGCAGGCCAACTCGGTGGCGCAACGGATCCTCGACGACGCCAACGAGGAGGCCCGGACGCTCCGCCATCAGGCCGAGGACTTCGTGGACACCAAGCTGGCCGGCATGGAGATCGTGCTGGACCGCCTCACCCGGACGGTCCAGGCCGGCCGGTCCCGGCTGGCCGCGCCCTCCGTCGACACCTCGCCGGTCGTCGACCCAGCCAGGACGGAGGAGGACGGCTTCTTCGACCAGGACCGCTCCACGTGAGGGCCACCTGATGGCGGCCGACCCCTTCGTGGTCCACGTGGCGCGGCTGCGCCGCTCGCCCGGAGCCCCGGTGCACGAGGTCCGGCGGGGCGAGGTCGCCCAGGCCGGCCCGATCGACGAGGCGGGGATCGACCCCGGCCGCAGCGTGGTCCCGGCCGGCGCCGAGATCGAGGTCGACGTGACCCTCATGCCCTTCGAGGGCGGCATCGACGTCGCCGGGACGGTCACGGCACCGTGGTCGGGGATCTGCCGCCGCTGCGCCGAGCCCGTCTCGGGGGAGCTGCGCATCCCGGTCCACGAGCGCTTCGCCGACGCCCCGCTGGCGGGCGCCTCCGACGAGGAGCTCTATCCGATCGTCGACGAGACGATCGACCTGGGGCCGCTGGCCCGTGACGCGGTGGTGCTCGAGCTGCCGATGGCGCCGCTGTGCCGGGACGACTGCGCCGGCCTGTGCGTCCAGTGCGGGGCCAACCGCAACGAGGGCGACTGCGGCTGCGTTGCCCCACGCGACCCCCGGTGGGCTAATCTCGACGTGCTCCGGTAGCCGGTCCGTCCCGGTCCGGCACCGTCCGAGAGCGCCCGTGCGCCCGAATCGATCGTTGGAGTCCCGTCATGGCCGTCCCCAAGAAGAAGAAGTCCAAGGCCAAGGGCCGCAGCCACCTGGCCGGGGCCTGGCGCCTGGAGCGCCCGCCGCGCAGCGTGTGCCCGCACTGCCAGGCCTCCAAGACGCCCCACGTGGTCTGCCCCAGCTGCGGCTGGTACAAGGGACGCCAAGCCGTCGAGGTCGACTGACTTGAGCCGCCGGGGCGAGCGACCCAGCCCCGAGACGCTGGCCACGCTCCCTGTCGCCGTCGACGCCATGGGCGGCGACCTGGCTCCGGGGGAGATCGTCGAGGGGGCCCGCCGGGCCTCCGAGCAACACGGCATCGGCATCCTCCTCGTCGGCCCGCCGGACCTGGTGGGCGACACCCAGGGCCTGGAGCTGTTGCCCTGCACCGAGGTCATCGGCATGGACGAGGACCCGGCGGGCGGCGTGCGCCGCAAGAAGGACTCCTCGCTGGTGCGGGCGGCCGAGCTGGTGCGCGACGGCAAGGCCTCCGCCATGGTGTCGGCCGGCAACACCGGTGCGACCATGGCCTCGGCGCTGCTGCGCATGGGCCGGCTGCCCGGGGTGGTGCGCCCGTGCATCGCCACGCCGCTGCCCCGGCTGGGCCGCACGCCGGCCGTGCTGGTCGACGCCGGCGCCAACGCCGAGTGCACGCCCGCCATGCTGGTGCAGTTCGCGCAGATGGGCGCCGCCTACGTGTCCGCCCGCTTCGGCACCGCCTCCCCGTCCGTCGGGCTGCTCTCCATCGGCGAGGAGCCCACCAAGGGCACGCCGCTGGTGAAGGAGACCCACGGCCTGCTGGTCAAGGCGGCCACGGTGGGTCGAGGGGGGCTTCGAGTTCATCGGGAACCTCGAAGGCCGCGACCTCCTGCCCTCGCCGGCCGACGTGATCGTCACCGACGGGTTCACCGGCAACGTGGCGCTCAAGGCCCTGGAGGGGTCGTTGCGCTTCCTCTTCGACACCCTGCTCGGCGTGTTCTGGACCGACGAGGCGACCACCGAGGCGGCGGGCGTCCTGCTCCCGCACCTGCTGCCGGTGGCGGCCGAATTCGAGCCCGAGAACACCGGCGGGGCCATGCTGCTGGGGACCGACGGGGTCTGCGTCATCAGCCACGGCTCCTCCAATGCGACGGCCATGATGAACGCGGTCCTGGTGGCGCACGAATGCGCCACCAGGGGGCTGGCCGACCACGTGGCGGCGGCGGTCCGAACGGTCGAATAGGCATAAAAGCCCAGCTCAACGGGCATAAACGGGCGGTTACGGCCCGGCGGGACGTACACTGTCGCCGTGCCAGCCGAAACCCACACCAATCAGGGCCCTCTCGACCGCAACGGGGTCTTCGAGCTGATCCGGGACCAGCTGGCCGACATCCTCGAGACGGACCCGTCGTCGATCACCGAGGGCGCTTCCTTCGTGGAGGACCTCGACGCCGATTCGCTGGCCCTGATTGAGCTGGTCGAAGCCCTGGAAGAGGAGCTGGGCGAACGAACGGTGGGGTTCCGCATCAACGACGAGGACCTCGAGGACCTGCGCACGGTCCGGGACGCAGTTGACTACGTCTACGCCAAGCTCGAGGCGGGTTGACCCCGGCGCTGAGGGGGCGGCCGCACTGGCCGAGCGACTTGGCCATTCCTTCGCCGACTTGAGCCTCCTTCAGCATGCCCTCGCCCACCGGAGCTGGTGCGGCGAGCAGGAAGGCGGCGCGCCCTCCAACGAGCGCCTCGAGTTCCTGGGCGACGCCGTCCTCGGGCTGATCGTCGCCGGCTACACCTACGAGCGCTTCCCCGACTTCGCCGAGGGCAAGCTGGCCAAGGTCCGATCAGCCGTGGTCAACGCCCGCGTCCTGGCGCAGGTGGCCGCCCGGCTCGGGGTCGGTGAGGTCCTCCTGTTGGGCCGGGGGGAAGAGGGGTCAGGTGGCCGGGCCAAGGCCTCCATCCTGGCCGACGCCTTCGAGGCCATTCTCGGGTCGGTCTACCTCGACGCCGGCTGGGAGGCCTCGCGCGCCCTCGTGCTGCGCGAGCTGGGCGAGGCCATCGAGCGCGCCGGCGAGGAGCCCGACGACTTCGATCACAAGAGCCGCCTGCAGGAAAAGGCCGTGCGCGACGGCGAGGGGACCCCGCGCTACGTGGTGGTGGGCTCGGGGCCCGACCACGACCGGGTCTACGTGGCGGAGGTCTTCTTGGGGGGGACGCGCTGGGGGTCGGGCGAAGGCCGCTCGAAGAAGGATGCCGAACAGGAGGCCGCGCGAGCGGCCTGGGAGGGCCTCACCAATGCCTGAGCTGCCCGAAGTCGAGACGCTGCGCCAGGATCTGTCCCGCGAGGTGGTGGGGAAGAAGATCAAGGCCGTGGCCGTGTCCAACGGCCGGTCCGTCCGCCGCCACGCCTCGGCCAAGCACTTCCGGGCCCTGCTGGAGGGACACAGCATCAAGTCCGTGGGCCGGCTCGGGAAGTACCTGCTCCTGACGCTGGACACCGGGGACACGCTGGTCGTGCATCTCGGGATGAGCGGGCAGCTGTTGCGGGTCAAGTCGGCCAAGGACCCCAAGCCCAAGCACACCCACGTCATCATCACCTTCACCCAGGGCGGCGAGCTGCGCTACGTCGACCCGCGCACCTTCGGGGAGATGTTCGTCTCCACGCCGCCGCTGAAGGCCGACGGGACGCCGCTGAGCCCGGTCTCGGGCACGGCGGGCGGCGACGGCGCCGCCATCCGCAAGGCGATCCCCGAGCTGGCCCATCTGGGGTTCGACCCCATTGAGGACCTCATGAGCTGGGACCGCTTCGGCGCCCTGCTGCACCAGCACCACGGGGGCATCAAGGCCCTGCTGATGGACCAGAGCTTCACGGCGGGGATCGGCAACCTGTACTCCGACGAGATGCTCTACCAGGCCGGCCTGCGCTACGACCGGGCGGCCGACTCGCTGACCGCCACCGAGGTGCGCCGGCTCTACCGCGCAATTGTCGAGACGTTGGCCGACGCCATCAAGCACCGGGGTTCGTCGTTGGCCGACGAGCAGTACCGCGACCTCTTCGGCGAGTTGGGCGACTTCCAGGGCTCGCACCAGGTCTACGACCGCGAGGGCCAGCCCTGCCGGCGTTGCCGCAACACCATCGTGCGGGTGAAGGCGGGCGGCCGCTCGACCTTCTTCTGCGAGCACTGCCAGGTTTGAGCCCCACGTCGCCCGCAGGCCGTCCGGTAGGGTCGCCCCGATGTTCCTGAAGTCGCTCAGCATGAAGGGTTTCAAGTCCTTCGCCGACCCGACGGTGCTCGAATTCGAGCCCGGGGTCACCGTCGTGGTGGGCCCCAACGGGAGCGGCAAGTCCAACGTCGTCGACGCCGTCACCTGGGTGCTCGGCGCCCAGGGGCCGCGCTCGCTGCGCTCGGCGAAGATGGAGGACGTCATTTTCGCCGGGACCTCGTCGCGGCCGCAGCTGGGCCGGGCCGAGGTGTCGCTGACCATCGACAACGCGGCGGGCAAGCTCCCGATCGACCTGGCCGAGGTGACCATCACCCGCACGCTGTTCCGCTCGGGCGACAGCGAGTACGCCATCAACGGCGCCCCGTGCCGGCTGCTCGACATCCAAGAGCTGCTGAGCGACTCGGGCGTCGGCCGCCAGCAGCACATGATCATCGGCCAGGGCCAGCTCGACACCGTGCTCAACGCCCGGCCCGAGGACCGGCGGGCCATCATCGAGGAGGCGGCCGGCGTGCTGAAGCACCGCCGCCGCCGCGAGCGGGCCGAGCGCCGGCTGGCCGGGACGGCCGAGAACCTCGAGCGCCTCGGCGACCTGGTGCGCGAGGTGCGGCGCCAGATCAGGCCGCTGGAGCGCCAGGCCGCGGCGGCCCGTTCGCACGACAGCGTGGCGACCGAGCTGCTGACCGTGCGGCGCTACCTGGCCGGCGCCGAGCAGACCGACCTGAGCACCCGGCGGGCGGCGGCGGTGCAGCACCTGGCCGTGTGCCGCGACGAGGAGATCGAGCTGCACACCGCGTTGGAGCGCCTGGACGCCGAGGCGAGCTCCACCACGGCCGAGCTGTCCTCGCGACGCGAGGAGGACCTGGCCAACGCGCTGGGCCGGGTGCAGGGACTGGTGGAGCGGGCCCGTGGGCTCACCGGCGTGCTGCGGGAGCGGAGCCGGGGCGTGGTGGCCGCGCTCGACGCCGCCGCCGACGTCGACGTGGTCTCCACCCTCGAGGCCGAGGCGGCGCGCCTGGCCAGTGAGCTCGTGGCGGCGCGAGGCCGAGGAGGAAGCCGGCGGGTCGCCCGAGCGGGCCGAGCTCCAGGCGGCGCTGGCCACCCTGGAGGACGAGGCGGCGGCGCTGCGGGCGCGCTGGGCGACGGTGCTGGGCGAGGACGCGCCGGACCAGGCCATCGCCCGGGTCAGGTCGCGCCTCGAGTCGGTCGGCCGGGCCGCGGCACGCGAGCAGCAGGACATGGACGCGCTGGGGTCCCGGGTGGCGACCCTCGAGGAGCGGACGGCGGGCGCCGCCGTGCGGGCCGACCTGCTGGCCCGCCAGGCCGACGAGCTCGAAGGGGCGACGGCGGCGCTGGCGGCCGAGCTGGCGGCGCGCAGCGCGGAGCTCGAAGCCGCCGTGCAGGCGGCGGAGACCGCGCAGGTGACGGCCGACGAGGCCGACGAGGCGCGCCACCGCACGGCGGCCCGGGCCGAGGCACTCGAGCGCGCGCTGGCCGACCTGCAGGGCGCCGGCGGCAGCGAGCTGCTGCGCGACGTCGACGGCGTCGTCGGCTCGCTGGTCGACCTGGTGGAGATCGACGAGGGCTGGGACGCCGCCTTCGAGGCCGCCATCGGCGCCGGCGTGGCCGCCGTGGTGGTGGACGGCCGGCGCTCGGCCCAGGCCGCGCTGGCCACCCTGCGCGAGGGCGGCGTCACCGGGGCCATCCTGACGCCGCGGGCGTCGGCCGCCGGGGTCGGGGAGCTCCCCGCCGGCAGCAGTGCCGAACCGGTCCGGCGCCACGTGCGGGTGCGCCAGGGCGGTGCGGCGGCCGAGTCGGTGCTCGACACCCTGGTCGGGCGCGCCGTGCGGGTCGACGGCTGGGAGGAGGCCATCGACCTCTCGCTGGCCCGCGACGACCTCGTCGTGGTGACCCCCGAGGGCGACCGCTTCGCGGCCACCGGGTGGCGCGTGCGCTCGGCGACGAGCGTGGTCACGGCCGCCTCGGTCGAAGAGGCGCGGCGCCGGGCCGAGGACGCGGCGGGTGCCGCCGAGCTGGCCCGGGCGCAGCTGGCCGAGAGCCGCATTGTGCTGGGCCGCTGCCGCGACGCCCGCACCACGGCCGAACGGGCCAGCGACCGCCACGCCTCGGCCTGTGAGGCGGGCCGGGCCGACAAGGACCGCTCGGCGCAGGAGCAGCGGCGCGTCGCCGGCGAGCTCGACGAGGCCCGCGGCGCGCTGGCGGCGGCGCACCAGCGCCTGGTCGAGGTGACGGCCGAGCAGGCGCAGCTGGCCGGGTCGTTGCCCGGACTGGCGGAGGCCCTCGAGGCCTGGGAGGCCCTCGAGGAGCGGCGGGTGGCGCTGCGGGGCAGGCGCCAGGAGCTCGAGGTGCGCGTGGCCGGGGTGGCCGAACGCCGGCGTGTCCTGGCCGAGCGCCAGGCCGAGGTGGAGCGGCGGCTGCAGGGCCACGCCGAGGAGCGGGCGACGGCGGCGTCGCGCCGGCGCCGGCTGGAGGCCGAGGGCGCCGCACTGGCCCGCCTGGAGGTCGTCGTCCAGCGCGAGCACGACCGGCTCGACGGCGTCTTCGAGTCGTTGCGGCACGACTATCAGGACCAGGTCGACGCGGTGCGGGCCGGGGGCGAGAAGCTCGAGCGCCTGCGCCAGGACCGGCACACGACGGAGCAGCGCCTGGAGGCGGTGCGCAACCGCACCCGCACGCTGGACCTGGAGTCCAACGAGGTGGACCTGCGCCTCGAGGCGCTGCACGAGCACATCGCACGCGACCTCGGCGCCACGCCGGAGGAATTGACGGGATTGCCCGAGCCCGAGGCGCCCGAGGGCACGACGCTGCCGCAGCACGCCGAGGAGCTGGAGCGCAAGCTGGCGGCGCTGGGGCCGGTCAACCCGCTGGCGCTCGAGGAGCTCTCGACACTGGAGGAGCGCCACAAGGAGCTCGAAGCGCAGGTGGACGACGTCCGCGGCGCCCGCCGGGAGCTGCACGAAGTGGTGCGCACGCTCGACCACGAAATCATGACGTCGTTCGCCGCCGCCGCGGCCGACGTCAACGAGCACTTCTCGACGTTGATCGCCATGCTGTTCCCGGGCGGGACGGGCCGCCTGATCCTGGTGGAGCCCGACGACCTGCTCAACACCGGCGTCGAGATCGAGGTGCGCCCGGCGGGCCGCAACGTGCGCCGGGTCTCGCTGCTCTCCGGCGGCGAGCGCTCCATGGCGGCCCTGGCCTTCTTGTTCGCCGTCTTCCGCAGCCGGCCCTCGCCCTTCTACATGATGGACGAGGTCGAGGCGGCGCTCGACGACGTCAATCTCAGCCGCTTCCTGGCCCTCGTCCACGAGTTCCGCGACGAGGCCCAGCTGCTCATCGTGAGCCACCAGAAGCGCACCATGGAGACCGGCGACGCGCTCTACGGCGTGACGATGGCCCCGGGCGGCTCGTCCCAGGTGGTCAGCCAGAAGGTGGAGAAGGAGAAGGAGCCGGCGTGACCGGCACGCTCGGGCTCGTCTTCATCGGGGCGGCGGTGATCTGCGTCGTCGCCGGGGTGACCGCCGTCGGACGCACCCGCCGGGCGGCGCGCGAGGACGAGGCGGCGTACGGCGGGGACGACGACGAGGCGACCTATGCCGAGGAGGCTGCCGCGGTGAAGGCGGCCGAAGAGGCGGCTGCGGCCGCGGCGGCACGTGACGAGGAGATTCGAGGATCCGCTGACGTGATCGGCACCATCCTCATCCTCATCGCGGTGGTGCTCGTCCTGGCCCTCGCCCTCGGGGGCGTCGCGCTGACACGCGCACGCCGACGCTCGGGCGGCACGACGACGATCGCGCCGCCGAGCGCGCCGCCGAGCCCACCCCCGCAGGCGCCGGCGCCCGGCCGAGCCCGAGGCCGCACCGGCCCCCACGCCGCACCGGCGCCGGCGCCGAGTCGCCGAGCCCGAGGCGCCGGGAGCGCCGCCTTCGTACCGGAGCCGCCTCGGCGGCGTGCGCGGGCTCTTCAGCGGGGCGGTGTCCGCACTGCGGTCCGGCCGCATCGACGAGTCCACCTGGGAGTCGCTCGAAGAGGCGCTGATCCGGGCCGACGTCGGCGTCAGCACCACCGGCGTCCTGCTCGACGAGTTGCGGGCCAAGGTCCAGACCAGGGAGATCAGCGGCGGGGACGACCTGCTCGAGGCTCTGGGCGCGTCGATCCGCCAGCTCCTCGACTCCGTGGGCTCGCGTGCGCTGCGCTTCGACGGCAGGGAGGACCACCCCGACGTCTGGCTGTTCGTCGGCGTCAACGGCGTCGGAAAGACGACGACCATCGGCAAGCTGGCCCGGCGGCAGCACGCGGCCGGCCAGTCGGTGCTCCTGGCGGCGGGGGACACGTTCCGGGCCGCAGCGGCCGACCAGCTGGCCATGTGGGCCGAGCGCACCGGCACCGAGATCGTGCGCGGCGCAGAGGGGGCCGATCCGAGCGCCATCGTGTTCGATGCCGTGCAGCGGGCGGCGGCGCGGAAGAACGACCTCGTCCTGGCCGACACGGCGGGGCGGCTGCACACCAAGGTGAACCTGGTGGAGGAGCTGAAGAAGATCCGGCGGATCGCCGACCGCGACCCCGGCAACGTGACGGAGGTCCTGCTGGTCCTGGACGCCACCACGGGCCAGAACGGCCTGACCCAGGCCCGCCAGTTCGCCGACGCGGTGGACGTGACCGGCGTCGTCCTGACCAAGCTCGACGGCACCGCCAAGGGCGGCATCGTGATCGCCGTCGAGCGCGAGCTGTTCGTGCCGGTCAAGCTGGTGGGCCTCGGCGAAGGGCCCGACGACCTCGTCGACTTCGATTCCGAGGCGTTCGTCGACGCCCTCCTCTCCTCGGACTGACCACAAGGGTGGGTAGGACATGACCGACGTGACAGAGCAGCACAGCGAGACCACGAACGGCGCCGTGCCGCGGCCGCCCGAGGCGCCGGGCGGCGCCGGCGGGGGAGGTCGCAGCCCGTTCGACCTCGACGATCGTCAGAAGCGACTGCTCCTCGTCGTCCTCGTCGTGCACGTGATCCTGGCCCGCTTCACGCTGCGCGACCTCCGCCGCCGGCCCGAGTCGGCCGTACGCGGACCGAAGCGCCTGTGGCGGGTGTGGGCGAGCCTGAACACGACGGGCTCGCTGGCCTACTGGACCTTCGGTCGCCGGCGGGGCACGCCCGCACCGTGAGCCGGGCGCGGCGCCGGCTCAGGACCAGCGGATCCGCACGCCCTCGGAGAACTGCTGCAGCACGGCGCGGTCGCCGGTGATGGTCAGCTCGTCCGCACCGGCGCGATTCCACAACGCCAGGTAGAGGTCACCGGCCCGCCCGCGCACCGCGCAGGCCGCGCCACCGGCGTCGTCGTTCGCGCCGCGCGTGGTGGTGACGCCGTGCCCGTCCAGGCGCAGGAGCCAGGAGGCCCCGACATCGGCGCAGTCCACCGCCAGGGTGACCGGCGGGTCGGCCCGCAGCGCCGTGCTGCGCCGGGGGACGAACAACGACAACAGCTCGTCGACGCCGTCGGCCGCGAAGGCCGGCGCCCAGGGCGAGAGGGGGTGGCCGACGGCGAGCTGGGCGTCGACCCGGTGGATGGCGGTCTCGTGGGCCTGGCGCCGGGCCCACATGGCGCGGGGTGAGGGTGCCGGCAGGAAGGTCCAGCACTGCAGGTCGTCGGGTGCCGTGGCCAGGGCGGCCACGAGGTCGGCGCAGCCCTGGGCGAGCCAGGCGGCCAGCTCGGCGTCGGCCGGCCAGGTGCCCACCACCTCGTCGAGGTCGGCATGGAGGGGCTCGGTCCTCCCCCTGACGAAGCCGGTGGCCCAGCGGTGCACCCCGCCCAGTGTGCCGGACCAGGTCGCGCACCGTCCAGTCCGGACACGTCGGCACCGTGCCATCGGGATCGGCCCCCGCCACCGCGTCGGCCAGCAGCGCCCCCTCCTCCCGCACGGCGGCGATGTGGACGGGGATCTCCATCCGTGGTGCCTAGTTGACCTTGAGGAGGTCGATCACGAAGACGAGCGTGTCGTTGGCGGCGATGCCCTGCGCGCCCTGGGGCGGGTTGGCCCCGTAGCCGAGGCTCGGGCGGGATGATGAGCTCACGGCGGCCGCCCTCGTGCATGCCGGGGACACCCTGGTCCCAGCCGGGGATGACCTGGCCCTGGCCGAGCGTGAAGGTGAAGGGTTGGCTCGTCCACGAGGACTGGATCACCTTCTTGGCCGAGTAGGTGGCCAGCACGTACTGCACGGTGACCGAGTCGCCGGGCGCCGCCTCGCGCCCGGTGCCCACGATGAGGTCGGCACTCTGGAGGCCGGAGGGCGGGGCGCCGCCGGGGACGGTGACCGTCGGCGCCTGCCCGGCCGTGCCGGCGGGCGACAGGTCGGCCGCCGGAATGGTGCCGATGGTGGCGACCTGTCCCGCCGCGTTGGTCGTCGTGGTCGTGGCGTCGGGACCGCTGCCCGTGTTGTACGAGACCTTGGCCGCGCCCGACGAGTTGGACGGCGAGGAGCTGCAGGCGGCCAGGCCGAGCGCGCCGGCGGCGGCCAGGGCCACCAGGGCGAGCGCCCGGCGCCGCGGGGTGAGGGTGAGCATGGGCCGAGACGGTAGCCGTTGGTCGCCGGGCCGTCGGGGCACCCGACACCCTGGTGGCGGAGGAGGTCGGCCCGTCCAGCCCCAGCGAGTGAGCCGGAAGGGATCCCAGGCCGGCGGTGCCGCCCGCAGATGGGCCTCGATGGCGGCGGCCACCACCGCCGGGGCCAGGCCGCTCTCCTCGCCGCCGGCCGGGCTGAGCGTCGGCGTGAGAGCCGAGGCCGGTGTGGCCACCCAACGGGCCGTCCCGCCCGCCTCGGCCTCCTCGGTGTTGAGCCGCTCGGCCAGTGGAGCGAGGTCCACCCGGGGCCGCACGGGCCGACTCCTGAACTGGACCCAACTCTCGTAGCGGTATGCAAGCTCGTAGTGCTTGCCGCGCTGGGTGAGAACGGCACCGCGCTCGGTGGTGCGGTTGATCGCCATGGGGTGCAGGCCCGAGACCCACTGGCCGGCGAAGCGGTGCCCCCCGCCCGCCGGGCGCCTGCTCGGCCACGTGCACGATGGCCAGATCGACGTCGGGCACCTCGCTGATGGTCACCGTGCCCGATGCCAAGGCCCGCTCCGACGCGCGCAGAGTGGCATCCTCCTCGGCCCACAGGTCCCGCCAGCGTTCGGGCCGGTCACACAACTCGGGGAGACGGCCGAGCAGGTCGTCGTAGAGCAGGGCGGTCGTGTCGTCGTACCCATCGGGGAGGGGCGCCAAGGGGCTCCGCTCCGGGTCGGCGAAGGCGGACAGCACCATGGACACGCGGGCTGCCGGGCGCGACGACGTCAGTGCGAAGTCGCCCGCACGCGCCACCTCGACGAGCGCTCCGCGGCGGGCCAGGGCGGCGGCCGGCGCCACGAGAGCGAACAGACCGACCAGGCCGTCCTGGTCGAAATGATTGTTCGAGGCGACCTGTGCGCCCTCGTGGCGGTCGAATGCACCCAGGTAGCGGAATGCCATGTCGGCCGAGAGGTCCGCGGCGAACTCCGGCGGGCTGGCGATGCCGGGCCAGTGGGAGAGGCACAGGACGGTCCCCGGGGCGGGCGACCCGTCCACGACGACCGAGGGGGCGCCCGCCAGGTCGCCGTAGGGGACGAAGCGGAGGTCGGGGGAACGAGAACCCACGCGGCCGAGCGTAGGGGCGCGGACGGCGCCGGGCAGCCGCTGATGCCGACGCAGTCGCCACTAACGTGAGTGACCATGTTCGACGCCCTGTCCGACCGCCTGGAGCGGATCTCCACGCGCCTGCGGGGCAAGGGGCGCATCAGCGACGAGGACCTGGACGAGGCGCTCAAGGAGATCCGCACGGCACTCCTGGAGGCCGACGTCGAGCTCAGCGTGGCCCGGCGCTTCTGTGACGGCATCCGGCTCCGGGTCAGCACCGAGGCGCTGGCCAAGAGCCTGACCCCGGGCCAGCAGGTCGTGCGGGCCGTGCACGAGGAGCTCATCGGGGTCCTGGGCGGCGACGAGCTCAAGCTGACCTACGCCTCGCGGCCCCCGACGGTGGTGCTCATGGCCGGCCTGCAGGGCTCCGGCAAGACCACCAACTCGGCCAAGCTCGCCCTCTGGTGGAAGCAGCAGGGCCGCAATCCGCTGCTCGTCGGCGCCGACCTGCAGCGGCCGGCCGCGGTCGAGCAACTGCGCGTCCTCGGCCAACAGGCCGGCGTGACGGTCTTCAGCGAGAACACGGACCCGGTGTCCTGCGCCAAGGCCGGCCTCGAGGAGGCCCGCCGACTCGGCCGCGACATCTGCATCATCGACACCGCCGGCCGGCTGACCATCGACGCCGAGCTGATGCAGCAGATCCGGGACATCTCGGATGCCACCCAGCCGCACTACACGTTCCTGGTGGTCGACGCCATGATCGGGCAGGACGCGGTGGCCACGGCGAAGGCGTTCCACGACTCCCTCGAGCTGAGCGGCGTGATCCTGACCAAGCTCGACGGCGACGCCCGGGGTGGTGCGGCCCTCTCGGTCAAGGGCGTGGTGGGCAAGCCCATCGCGTTCGCCAGCACGGGCGAGCGGCTGGCCGACTTCGACCTGTTCCACCCGGACCGCATGGCCGACCGCATTCTCGGCATGGGGGACGTCCTCAGCCTGATCGAGCAGGCCGAGCGCACCATGGACACCGACGAGGTGACCAAGAGCGCCGGCCGCCTCATGCAGGGCCAGTTCACCCTGGACGACTTCCTGTCCCAACTGCGCCAGGTCAAGAAGATGGGCTCGCTGGGCGGTCTCATGCGCCTGATGCCGGGCATGTCCAAGGAGATGCGGCAGGCCGCCGGGCAGATCGACGACGGGGAAGTGGCGAAGGTGGAGGCGATCGTCTGCTCCATGACGCCGGCCGAGCGCAACGACACCGCGCTCCTGGACGGCTCCCGCCGCAGCCGGGTGGCCCGGGGCTCGGGCACGTCGATCCAGGACGTCAACACCCTCCTCAAGCAGTTCAAGGAGATGCAGAAGATGATGAAGGGGATGGCCTCGGGCAACATGCCCAACCTCCCCGGCATGCCGAACATGGCCGGCATGAGCGGTCGTGCCGCCCGCAAACTGGCCCAGAAGGGGGCGGCCGGCCTGCCCGCCGCGCCCCCCGGCGCCGACTTCGACATGCTCTCCCAGCTCATGGAGCAGGGCGGTGACCTGCCCGCGGGCTTCCCCGGACTGCCCGCGCCGGCCCCGGCCCGGCCCGTGGTCAGCGGCAACAAGGGCACCAAGAAGAAGAAGAAGGGCGGGCGGGTTACCCCTCCGAAAGGCCGGTAGCCCCGCCATCTGCCAGAATGGACGGCCAAGACGTCCAGATCAGTGGAGGATTCAGTCCGTGGCAGTGAAGCTCCGCCTTGTGCGGATGGGTAAGAAGAAGCAGCCGACCTACCGGGTCGTGGCCGCTGACAGCAGATCGCCGCGTGACGGCCGGTTCCTCGAGATCGTGGGTACCTACGCGCCCCGGGGCTCGTCGACCGCCGAGCCGGACGCCGTGATCAACATCGACAACGCCAAGGCGGTCAAGTGGCTGGTCAACGGGGCCCAGCCGACCGAGCGGGTGGAGCGCATCCTCAAGACCTCCGGGGCCTGGGACGAGTTCGCCGCGGCGAGGGCGAAGTGACCGACCTGTACGAGGCGGGCGACATCAACCAGTCCGAGGGCGCCGACGACGACGTCGACGATCGACGTCGACGACATCGACGACGAGGTCGGCGCCGGCAACGAGGTCGGCGACGAGGACGGTGGGACCGCGTTGGCCGTCCTGACGTATCTCGCCCGCTCGCTGTCGAACGACCCGGACTCAGTGGTCATCGAGACCGAGGAGCGCCGCGGCGGGGTGCGGCTCAACCTGCACGTCGCCCCCGACGACATGGGCCGGGTGATCGGGCGTCGTGGTCGGACGGCCCAGGCCATCCGCACGTTGGTGAACGTGGCCGGCGCCAAGGACGGCGTCCAGGCCAGCGTGGACATCGTCGACGACTGATCTGCTCAAAGTCGGCCGGGTCACCAAGGCCCACGGTCTGCGCGGCGAAGTGGTCGTCCAGCTCTGGACCGACCAGACGCAACGCGTCGATCCCGGGTCGGAGCTGACGTCCGACGCGCGGCACGCTGACGGTCGTGTGGTCGACGCCCTTCGGGCCCGACCGCTTCATTGTGCAGTTCGAAGGCGTGTTCGACCGCAACGCCGCCGACAGCCTGCGCGGCGTGGAGCTCGAGGCCGAGCCACTCGACGACGTGGACGGCGTGCTGTGGGTGCACGAGCTGGTGGGGGCCACGGTGCGGGACGGCGAGCGGCACGACGCTCGGCGTCGTGGCGTCGGTCGAGGCCAATCCGGCCAGCGACCTGATGGTCCTCGAATCCGGCGGGCTGATCCCGGTGCGCTTCGTCACCGCGCACGACGCCGACGGCGCGGACCGTCGACGTCGACATCCCCGAGGGGCTGCTCGACCTGTGACGCGTCCGCCGTGAGGATCGACGTCTTCACGATCTTCCCCGACGTGGTGACCGCGTACTGCGGCGTCTCCATCCTGGGCCGGGCCGACCGCGGCCGGCGCGCTCGACGTGCGGGTCCACGACCTGCGAGAGGGTGCGACCGACGCGCACCGCTCGGTCGACGACAGCCCCTTCGGCGGGGGAGCCGGCATGGTGCTGAGCCCCGAGCCGGTCTTCCGCTGCGTGGAGTCGGTGCCCGAGGCTGCCGCGGCCGCTGTTCCTCCTCGCCCCGGGCGGCCGGCCGTTCGACCAGGAGGTGGCGGCCGAGCTGGCGTCGCCGTGCGCGGGCGGCTTCTCGCTGCTGTGCGGCCGCTACGAGGGGGTGGACCAGCGGGTGGCCGACCACCTGGTCGACGGCGAGCTCTCCGTCGGCGACTTCGTGCTGGCCGGCGGCGAGCTGGCCGCCCTGGTCGTGGTCGAGGCGGTGGCCCGCCTGCTGCCCGGCGTGCTGGGGAACGAGGAGTCCGCCCGGGACGAGAGCTTCGCCGACGGGCTGCTGGAGTACCCCCAGTACACCCGGCCGGCGGAGTTCCGGGGTTGGGCGGTCCCCGAGGTGCTGCGCTCGGGGGATCACGGGGCCGTGGCGGCCTGGCGCCGCCGCCAGGCCCTGCTGCGGACGGCCGAGCGCCGTCCCGACCTGCTTGCGCGCCTGGTCAGGGCGTCGGCGCTCAGTGCCGGCGACGTGCAGGCCCTGGCTGCGCACGGCTACGATGTTCCGTCCGGCACTGAGCCGGTGTGACCGAAGGACGCCTCTCATGCACCCCACCGAAATGATCGACCGCGACAGCCTGCGCGACGACATCCCCGACTTCCGCCCCGGCGACACCGTCAAGGTCCACGTCCGGGTCGTCGAGGGCAACCGCGAGCGGGTGCAGGTCTTCCAGGGCGCCGTCATGCGGCGCCAGGGCGGGGGCGTGCAGGAGACCTTCACCGTGCGCAAGGTCAGCTTCGGCGTGGGCGTCGAGCGGACCTTCCCGGTGCACTCGCCGACGATCGCCAAGATGGAGGTCGCCACGCTGGGCGACGTGCGCCGGGCCAAGCTGTACTACCTGCGCGACCGGCACGGGAAGGCCGCCAAGATCAAGGAGCGCCGCATCCCGCGGGGCAAGGCGGCCGCCGCAGCGTGGTCGAGGACGACGTCGAGAGCGCGGACGTCGATGAGCTCGAAGAGGTCGACGTCGTGGACGCGGTCGACGACGTGGATGTCGAGGTCGTCGACGAGGTCGAAGCCGATGACGCCGAGCGTCGAGGAGGACGCGGACGCGTAGGGCGGTCGCAGCGTGAGCGAGGAAGACCTCGAGCGCTACGAATCCGAGATCGAGCTCGGGCTCGTCCAGGAGTACCGGGCCGTCCTGCCGGTCTTCACCTATGTCATTGAGACCGAGCGCCGGTTCTATCTGGCCAACGAGGTCTCGCTGACCGTGCGCTCCGACACGACGCCGGCCTGCATTGAGCTCGAGATCCGCGACGCCTGGGTGTGGGACATGTACCGCCCGGCGCGGTTCGTCCCCGAGGTGCGCGTCGTCACCTTCCGTGACGTGAACATCGAGCGGTTGCCCGAACAGGAGCTCTGACGCCGGAGCCGGGCGCGACCGCGACCGTTCCCCGTCGGTGGGAACGGCGACCGGCACAACGCGGCACTCGGAGGGTTCGGCGAGAACCGGGCGGCCGCGCACTACCGGGCGCAGGGCTACGAGGTGCTGGAGCGGAACTGGCGCTGCCGGGCGGGCGAGATCGACCTGGTCTGCGCCCGCGGCACCGCTGCTGGTGGTCTGCGAGGTCAAGGCGCGGACCGGGTCCGTCGCACGGTCATCCGCTCGAGGCGGTGACCGCTCCGCAAGCAGCGCCGGCTGCGCCGGCTCGCCGCCATCTACCTGCGGCAACAGGGAAGACGCTGGGCCGATGTCCGCTTCGACGTGGCCGCCGTGCTGGACGGGTCCTCGAGGTCCTCGAAGGTGCGTTCTGAGGCGGCGCGGCCTAGGGTCCGTGCCCATGGAGACACTGATCGTCGAACGCAAGGACGGTGTCGTGACCGTCACGATGAACCGCCCCGAGCGCAAGAACGCCGCCAACGGAAAGATGCTGACCGAGCTGCGCGCCACCTTCGAGGAGGTGGAGGACAACCCCGACGACCGGGTCATGGTCCTGACGGGGGCCGGCGGCGCCTTCTGCTCCGGGGCCGACCTCTCGGACCCCAACGGCCCGGCCACCGATCCCTCCCGCTCCGGCCTGGCCCGCATGCGGCGCCTCGGGCGACGTGGCCCTGGCCCTGCACCACGTCTCGAAGCCGACGATCGCCAAGGTGGACGGGTTCGCCGTCGGGGCCGGGCTGTCGCTGGCCTTGGGCTGCGACCTGGTCGTCTGCAGCGACCGGGCCAAGCTCTCCATGATCTTCGCCAAGCGCGGCCTGGCGCTCGACAACGGCGCCTCCTGGCTGCTGCCCCGGCTGGTCGGGCCTGGCCCGGGCCAAGGAGATCGCGCTCTTCGGCGGCATGTGGAGCGGCGAGGAGGCGGCGGCCATCGGCCTGGTGAACAGGGTGTTGCCGGTCGACGAGCTCGACGCCTTCGTGGACGACTGGGCGACCACCCTGGCCGCCGGCCCGCCGCTGGCCCTGTCCATGACCAAGACCCTGCTCACACGCCTCGTCCATGGCCTCCATGGAGCAGGCGGTGGAGGACGAGGCCCGCTGCCAGGCCCTGAACTTCTCGACCCAGGACACCCGGAGGCCCTGGCCGCCTTCGCAGAAGCGGGAGCCCCTTTACATCGGCCGCTAATAGACTGGTTGTCGTGCTGAATGGCGTCCAAGGCATGGTCGGCGAGACCGCGTTGGTCACCAAGGCAATCAGGGCGCACACCACCCCGGAAGGATCCGGGCCCGGGGTGAGGAGTGGCTGGCCATCCCCCTCGACCCCGAGGCGACGATCCCCATCGGGACCGATGTCGTCGTCGCCGACGTCGAGCGGGGTTTGCTCGTCGTCTACGCCATCGACAGCTTAGAAGAGAGGTGCCGACATGTCGCATCGGCCGGAGAAGTGGTGGGGATCGTCGTCGTCGCGGTTCTGGCCGGAGTGGGGCTCGGCGCCCTGCTTCCTCTCGCGCTTCGTCAAGATCGTCCAGCAGGGGAGCGTCGGCGTCGTCAAGCGGCTGGGCGAGTTCAAGTCGGTCGACCAGCCGGGCATGCGGATCCTGATGCCCTTCATCGACAAGATGGAGAAGGTCGACGTGCGCGAGTTCCCCATGACGGGGGACCAGCAGGCGGTGATCACCAAGGACAACGTGTCGCTCCAGGTGAGCGCGACCATCTTCTGCCAGGTGATCGACGTCAAGTCGGCGCTGTTCGAGATCAACGACTACCAGCTGGCCGTCGATCAACTCTCCCGCACCGCCCTGCGGGCGGTGTTCGGCGAGCTCTCGCTGGACCAGGCGCTCTCGCGAGCGTGAGACGATCAACAGCCGGATGCAGGACCACATGGCCGACGCCACGGCCAAGTGGGGGGTGCGGCTGAACCGGATTGAGATCCTCGACATCACGCCGCCGATCAACGTGGTGCAGGCGATGTCCGAGCAGAAGGAAGCCGAACAGCACAAGCGGGCCGCCATTTTGAAGTCGGAGGGGGAGCAGCAGGCCGCCGTCAACTCCGCCGGCGGGCGCAAGCAGGCCGCCGTCCTCGAGGCCGAGGGGGCCAAGCAGTCGGCCATCCTGCGCGCCGAGGCGCAGATGAAGGTGCTGGAGCTGCAGGCCGAGGGAGAGAAGAAGGCCCTCGAGCTCCGCGGCGAGGGCGAGGCGTCCCGCCTGACCTCCATCGACACCGCCACCATCAACCCGCACACGCTGGCCGTCCTGCAGCTGCAAGGCGCTCCAGGACATCGCGTCGTCCGAGAACGCCAAGGTCGTCGTGCCCTACGAGGCGACGAGCCTCATGGGCGCCGCCGAGGTCCTGCTCTCGACGTTGCGGAACGAGAACCTGGGTGATGCCAAGACCAACGGCTCGACACCACCGGTGGCGACGCCGGCGCGACCGCCCAACAGCGAGTTGCCGCCGCAGTAGCGCAGGGGCGACGCCTCAGGCCCAGCCGAGCTCGCGCAGGCGCGCCTCGCCGAGCCCGAAGTGGTGGCCGACTTCGTGCAGCAGGGTCACCCGCACCCGGTCGGCCAACTCCTCGGGGGTCGAGGCCGAACGGCAGATGGTGGCCAGGAAGAGCGTGATCTGATCCGGGCGCACGCCGGCGTAGGTGCCGCGTTTGGTGAGCGGGATCCCCTCGTACAGCCCGTAGAGCCGGCCCGGCGGGCTCTCGTCGTCGATGATGATGGCCACGTTCTCCATTTCGGCGCGTAGCTGGTCCGGGATCGCCTCGAGGGCGTCGGAGACGAGTGCCTCGAAGGCGTCGGTGTCGATCGGCTCCATTGGCGTCAACCTTGTCAGGGATCGGGGCCCGGTGCGGCAACTGGTGGCGACGGGGAGCCTGCCGATAGCGTCCCGGACCACCGATGACGGACCTGCTCGATGACAATTTCAATATTCCCGCCCGACTGGGTGTCGTGGCCGAGATCCACGACGGCGAGTTCCGACTCGGCCTGCACCCGCGGCCGGAATTGCTCCGCCATGGCGCCCTGCGGGCCAGCCTGGTCGCCTTCCTGGTCGATGTGGCGGCCGGCGTCGTGCTCGACGACGACCCCGAAGCCTGGACGTTGACCTCGGACATGTCGGTGCGCATGCGCCCGCTGCCGGCGCCCGACTTCGTCTCGACCCGGACCACCATTCTGCGGCGCGGTCGTCGGTCAGCCGTGGCGACGGTCGATGTCGTGACCGAGGGGGGTGGGCCGTTCGCGACCGGGGCGATCGGTTTCACCCGCGTGCAGCGCCGGGAGGACGATCCGGTGAAGCCGCCGGCGTCGCCGAACCGGATGGCGACCATGTTCGACGGCTCCCGGACGCTGGACCGTCCCTTACGCGAGGAGGCCGGCATCGTCGTGCTCGACCCGTCGACCGGTGCACTCGAGATGGAGGTGACGCACGAGCTCCGGAACCCTGCCGGGACACTGCAGGGCGCCATGGTGGCGCTCTTCGCCGAAGCGGCGGCAGAGGAGCTGGCGTCGGCCCGTTTCGACACTGCCTGCCGTCGTGACCGAGCTCGATCTGCGCTACCTGGCCCAGACCGGCGCGGGTCCCGTCGTCTCGGCCTGCACGTTGCTGGGCGACGGCCCCGACGCGCCCATACAGGTGGAGCTCTCGGATCGTTCGAGCGGCCGACTCACGACCCTCGTCTACGCCCGCACGAGCACCATTCCGGCCTGAGCCCGATCGGCGACGGGTCGGGCCGGCGGAGTTCGTCAGTCGCCGACGGGTTGGTCGATGGGCACGGCCCGCACGTGGAAGCCGGCGGGGCGTGGTTGCGGAGCGTGGTTGTCGGGACCATCCGGTTCCTGCTGCTCGTGATCGCCGTGCCGGGACAGCCGGTTGATCGCCGATGAGCTTGACGTGGGCGGCGGACGCCTGCGGCGTTCCGTCCCGGGCCGTCGATGCGGCCAGGTGCTCGAGTTGCCGCTTCTCCTTGCGGCGACGGAGCGGGCCGCCCCGTGATGTCGGCACATCGCCTTGCCCCATGATGCGAGCCTAGGGGCTGGGGTCACCGCAACCGTGGTATTTCCGCCAGGCGGGCTCGCTCCCTCGGCTGCCCAGTCCAACCTGAGCGATGCCTGTGTGACCACGTTCCGTTCACCAAGCCGTCGCGCGATCGACCGGGTCGTCACCAAGGCGCAACCGGCGTGGCGCCCGATCCCGCCGCTGTGCTTGAGTGCTGGGGTGTCGTTTCCAAGGTCGCTCCTCGTCGCATCGGTCGCCGTCGCCACGGGTCTCGCGGTCCCGGTCCTCGCCCTCGGGAGTGGGGACGCCGGCGCGGGACCCCACAGGTGTCGAAGGGCACCGTGCAGACGCAGAGCGCGAAGATCCTTGCTGCCGAAACGGGCCAGAAGCGTCCGCAGGTCACCTGTCCGAGCGGCGTCGCGGCCAAGGTGGGCGCCGTCGTGCACTGCACGGTCGTGCCGTACGGGACGACGGTGCACTATCCGGCGACGGTCACGGTTCGGTCGATCCACGGCAGCTCGGCCGACTTCTACATCCAGGTCGGGCAAGCGCCCGGGCACGCCGACCGCGCGACGTTCTGCGCCGACAATGCGACCATCAACCGAGTGCTGTCGGCGGCAACGACGTCGACAGCGTTTCTCTCGGCCCTCGAAGCCAACGAGTCCGTCATTCTCCAACTGCAGTCGACGGCGCCTTCCAAGATCGTCGATGCCGCCGGCACGCTGACCCAGGCGACCCGCCAGGCGATCCAGTCGGGCGATATCAGCGTCTTCAACACCAAGACGGTTGCCCGCGCGGCGACCGCGGTCGACAAGTTCTGCGGGCAACAGAGCTAGCAGGCTCTGCGTTCCCCGAGACTCCCTCCATCTGGATTACGGCTGGCGGACCATTTCCTCGAGGAGGTCGAAAGATGTCTGCAGGCCACCCTCCATTCCCGATCCAAGTGCCGCATCGCGGTACTCCCTGCTCGGGTAGCGGGCCAGGATCTTCATGGTGGTCACGCCGTCGGATTCGTCGAAGGTGGTGGTGCTGAGGGCCTCGACGTCGGGCACGAGCTCGAACACCTCGGTCTTGACCAGCCGGTGCGGACGGTCGATTTCGCGGTACTCGCCGCTGAAGGCCACCTCGAAGCCACCGTTGGCGATCATGACCCACCTCCAGCGACCGCCGGTCCGCAGGTCGATCGCTGCCTCGGTGACTTTCCCACGGTCCCCGGCCCACCAACGCTTCACGATGTCGGGAGTTGTCCAAGCGTCGAACACGAGCTCTGCCGGAGCGTCGAAGACTCGGGTGATCAGGATCTCGTTGTCCGAGGGCAAATCGACGACGGCCGATCCATGTCTGTTGCCAATCGTGTCGGTCATGGCTCTTCCTCCTTCTGGAGCTCGACGAGGACGTCATCGAGCTGATCGAGTCGGTTGTTCCAGGTGGACTCGAAGCCGCGGATCCACTCGTAGACCGGCTGCAATGCCACCCCGTTGATCCGGTACCAGCGATGCCGACCTTCGGCCCGTGCCGAGACCAGCCCAACTGTCCGGAGCACCGCGAGATGCTTGGAGACTTGGGGCTGGCTCAGCCCGAGGCGGTCGACGAGGTCGCCGACGGTGGCCTCCCCGGAGCCAAGGGCATCGAGGAGTTCACGCCGACTTCCCTCAGCGACAGCGTTGAACGCATCGGTCGTCGTCGGAGTTCGGGCCACAAGGAAGATCATATACCGATATCGGTATATGTCAACGCTCGGCCACTGAGGTCCTTGCGCCGTATCGGGGTGACCGCTCTGCGGTTATCCCGGGTCCGATACATGTGCGGCATCGCATGCGGACCGGGGCGACCGTTCACCGCTGTGCAACACGCCGCCATCGCGTCCGCGACACTGACCGGAGCCGTCGGCCGCCCGGTCTCGGTCGAGGTCCACGTCTCCAACGGACTGCCCGGCTTCACCATCGTGGGCCTGCCCGACGCCGCCGTGCGCGAATCGCGCGATCGCGTGCGCGCCGCCCTCCTGTCCAGCGGACTGCCGTGGCCACTTCGAAGGACGGTCGTCAACCTGGCTCCCTCCGGGGTACGGAAGGGCGGTGCCGGGCTCGACCTCCCGATCGCGGTGGGCCTCCTCGTCGCCGCAGGCGAGCTGCCGCCCGGACTCCGTCGAGGGGCTGTCCTTCTGCGGGGAGCTCGGCCTCAACGGCTCACTGCGCCACGTGCCCGGCATGATCGCCCTGGCCGACGCGGCAGGCCCCCTCGGCATGGTCGTGCCGCTCTGTGACGTCCGTGAGGCGGCACTCGTCCGCGGCGAGGAGGTGCGGGGTGCGGCCACGCTGGGCGAACTGGTGGCCGTTCTGCGAGGGCACGCCGCCTGGCCGAGCGTCCCCCCGAGGTCCGAGAGTGGGCCACCGCCGGAGCAGCCCGACTTGGCCGACGTGCGGGGCCAGGCCCTCGGGCGACGGGCCGTGGAAGTCGCCGCGGCGGGACGTCACCACCTGCTCATGGTCGGGCCGCCCGGTTCGGGGAAGACGATGCTGGCCGAACGCATGGCGGGCCTTCTGCCCCCGCTGACTCCCGCCGAGGCGCTCACGGTGACGCGCATCCACTCCTCCGCCGGCTGCGCCCTGCCCGAGGGCGAGCTGCTCCGGCGGCCGCCGTTCCGAGCGCCCCACCACCAGGCCTCCATCGTGTCCCTCGTCGGTGGGGGCAGTTGGTCGCTTCGCCCCGGCGAGGTGAGCCTGGCCACCAACGGCATCCTCTTCCTCGACGAGCTCGGCGAGTTCCCCGTGGCCGCGCTCGAGGCGCTGCGCCAGCCGCTCGAAGAGGGGGTGATCCGGGTCAGCCGCGCCGGCGGGACGGTGACCTTCCCCGCGGCCTTCCTCCTCGTGGCCGCCATGAACCCCTGCCCGTGCGGCGAGGGGGTCTACGAAGGCTCCTGTCGTTGCAGCGCCGCCACTCGAGCCCGGTACCGGCGGCGCATCTCGGCGCCGCTGCTCGACCGCTTCGACCTCGTCGTGCCACTGAGCCGGCCCGAATCCCGACGAGTTGCTCTCCGGCACCCCGGGAGAGCCGTCGAACCTCGTGGCCCGCCGTGTGGCCGCCGCACGCGCGGCGGCGACGGGACGAAGCGGCGAGCGGGAGCTCGCTCCCGATGCCGCCGAGCTCCTCGCCTCCAAACTGCGGGCCGGAGGCCTGAGCGCCCGCGGGCTCCACAAGGTCACGCGCGTCGCCCGCACGGTGGCCGCGCTGGCGGACGCCGAGGTGGTGTCCTTCGCCCACGCCTCCGAGGCATTGTCGCTGCGCGCCGGCGGTGCGGTGGTGGCGGCATGAGCGCGGACGGGACGCCGGACCTCCCGCCGGAGGCGTTCGCCGCCGCGCTGGCCTCCATGCCGTCCATCGGGCCCTGCCCGCCTGCGCACGCTGTTGGCGGCCGACCCGCCCCCGCTCGCCTACATGCGGGCCAATGAGGGCAGCGACAACGCGGTCGGCCGCGCGTGCACCGTGCCTGGCGCCGCCAGACCGAGCTCGGGATTCAGGTGGTCCTGGCCGGCCAGCCGTCGTACCCCGCCCGCCTGGCGGACGACCCCCAGGCTCCCGCGGTGCTCTTCTGCCTGGGCGACCCGGCCGTGCTGTCCGAGAGGCCGACCGCCGCGCTGGTGGGGACACGCGCCCCGACCCGCTACGGCATCGGCGTGGCCGCACAGTTCGGGGCCGACCTTGCCGCCGCGGGCGTGAGCGTGGTCTCGGGTCTGGCGCTGGGCATCGACGGCGCCGCGCACGAGGGCGCCTGCGGCGCCGGGGCGCCGCCCATCGCCGTCGTCGCGGGCGGACTCGACCACGTCTATCCGTCGCGGCACGAGCGGCTGTGGGAACGGGTGGCGTCGGCCGGGGTCATCGTCTCCGAGTCCCCGGCGGGCGTCCCGACGCAGAGGTGGCGCTTCCCGGTGCGCAACCGCCTGTTGGCGGCCCTGAGCGACGTCGTCGTCGTCGTGGAGAGCCGCCACCACGGAGGGTCGCGCCACACCGTCGATGCGGCCATGGACCGGGGGGTCCCGGTCGGGGCCGTACCCGGGTCCATCCGCAGCGCCACCTCGGAGGGCACGAACGCCCTCCTGGCCGACGGCGCCTTCCCCGTGTGCTCCTCGGGCGACATCCTGCTCGCGCTCGCCCTGGGCGGAGCCGCGGTCACCGTTCCGCCGCAGACGGCGGCGGGCCGTTCGTCGCCGGCGGCGATGGCGGCGGGGGACCCGGCACCGGACCCGGGTCGGGACCGTCCCGTCTACGACGCCTTGAGCGTGGATCCGGCTCCGCTGGACGAGCTGGTCCGGCTCACCGGGCTCGACCTGGCCCGAGTTGTGCGGCTGTCTGGAGCGGCTCGCCCAGGCCGGTCTGGCCCGCGACGCCGGGGGTTGGTGGGAGCGGACCTGAGCCGCCTGACTCCGGTGGGCGGCCTCGGGCGCCCTAACCTGCCTCGCCGTGGAAGGACGGTTCCTCCAGGCTGCCGACGTGGCCGATCTGCGCCGACAAGCGACCCGGGCCGCCGCCGAGGGTGCGGCGGCTGTGTTCGTGCGCGGGGGTCCCCTGGGTGACCCGATCGTCCTGGCGGCCGGACTGGCTCCCGTCGTGCCTGACGTGCTCCTGGGGGTCCGGATCGACCTCGGTCCCGCCGAGCGTCATCCGGCCATGCTCGCCCGCGATCTCACGTGCCTCGACCTGGCCTGCGGCGGGCGAAGCGTGCTCTGCTTCGCTCCGCCCTTCACCGAGCAGCTGGCCGAGGCGGCCCACCTCTGCCGCGCCCTCTGGCGGGCGGGGGAGGTGGTCGACGACGGCCCGCACTACCCGGTGCAGGCCGCCGCCAACCGCGCCCGGCCGGCCGGGGAGCGGAGCCCCCTCATCGCCTTCGATCTCACCGAGGGCGACGAGCTGCCGGACTTCCTGGCCGGCGTGGGCGATCTGAAGCTTCGAGCCGTGATCGGCACGCCCGACGACGTGCCTGCATGGAGCAGCTGTGACGGACGCCACCCTGGTGCACGAGCGGGCCGAGACGCCGTCGGCCACCACCGCCGTCACTGGCCGGCATCTGCCTGCCCTCAACGGCCTGCGCGGCATCGCGGTCATCGGCGTCGTGGCGTATCACCTCCAGCTCGGCTGGGCCAAGGGTGGCTACCTCGGGGTCGACCTCTTCTTCGTGCTCTCCGGCTTCCTGATCACCACGCTCCTCCTGGAGGAGTGGACCGGGTCCGGCCGAATCAACCTGGCCGCCTTCTGGGGGCGTCGGGCCCGGAGGCTGCTGCCCGCCCTCTTCCTCGTCGTGGCGGCGCTGGCGCTCTACCTCGTCTGCAACGCCGTGTTCGGTGGGCCCGGGGCCAACGGCCTCATCGATCTGTCGGGGTTGCGGGGCGATGCCATCGCCACGCTGCTGTACGTCAACAACTGGCACCTCATTTACGCGCACCAGTCGTACTTCGCCCAGTTCTCCACGCCGTCGCCGCTCCAGCACACCTGGTCGCTGGCGATCGAGGAGCAGTTCTACCTCGTCTGGCCGTTGGTCCTCCTCGTACTCCTGCGCTTCGGGCGCCGGGGCTGGCGCCGCCTGGGCGTCACGCTCACCGTCGTCCTCGGCGTCGGGTCATCGGTCCTGATGGCCGTCCTGTTCAACCCGCCGGCGGATCCGTCGCGCATCTACTACGGCACCGACACCCGCCTCTTCGATCTGATGGCGGGGGCGACCCTGGCCTTCCTGGTCGCCTCGCGTGGGCAGCCGGGCGCACGGGCCCGACGGGCATTGCACTGGGTCGGTCCGGCCGCGGCCGCGGTCCTCGCGGTGTTCTGGGTGCGGGCCGGCACGTCCGGCGGGCTGCCCACCAACTTCATGTTCGAGGGCGGGTTCCTGCTCTGCGCCGCCCTGGGCGGGCTCATTGTGGCCGACGCCCGGCTCGTCGAGCCCGGGTGCGTTCGCGCGGGCACTGGCCTGGCGGCCGCTGCACTTCATCGGCACCATCTCCTACGGGATCTACCTGTGGCACTGGCCGGTGATCGTCTATCTCAACGGCACCCGGACCGGCTTGTCGACGTGGCCCCTGAATCTCCTCCGGGTCGCTGTCACTCTGCTCGTCTCGACCGCCAGCTACTACCTCGTGGAGCGCCCGATCCGCTTGGCCAAGTGGCGGGGTGGCCTCCGGGTGTGGATCGCCCCGCTGGCCGGTGTCGTCACCGCGGTGGCGATCGTCGTCGCCACCATTCCGGCCGTCGCCGATCCGACCAGCGTGGCGGGCACCACCCACGTCGCCTCGTCGGGCTCGGTGCGGGTCGGTGCCGGGCGCCGGGGGGTACACGGGCCAGCAGCCCATTGCGCTGACGCCGGCCCCGTCGCCGGCCGAATCCCCTCCGGGTGATGATCATCGGCGACTCCGTCATGCACGATGCCTCCTTCGGCATCACGGCGTCGCTCCAGTCCACCGGCGAGGCGACGGTGAGCACCAAGACCTATCCAGGCTTCGGGCTCACCACCGCGACCAGCTGGCCAACATCGATCCCCAGCCTCATAGAGCAGACCCACGCCCAACTCATCGTGGCGTCGTGGAGCTGGGACCAGTACGGGCCGACCACGCCCAACGCGCTGCATCAGCCCAAGCAGTACACCGCGCTCCTGCAGAGCGCCGTCGCCACCATGTTGACGCCGGGCAACGGCGTCGAAGGCGTCATCTTCACGGAGTTCCCGCAGTCGGGAGACCTCGCCGCGGCCAATCCGGCCGATACGGCGAGCTACAACAGGGAACGCCGGGCCGGTGTCGTCGCCTGGAACGACATCGCGGAGAAGATGGTCGCGCTGTTCCCGGGTCGGGTCATGTACTTCCCGTTGGCCGACTCCGTCCTGCTGCACGGCACGTACTCGGCCTGGCTCCCACCCGAGGGCGACCCGCACGCGCCGAATGACCAATGGCTGCGCGTGCGCAAGCTCGACAACGTCCACCTCTGCCCCGAGGGCAGCGCCCGCTACGCCGCCGCCCTGTTGACGGACATGACGGGCGTCTTCCGGCTGGCCCCCGCCGCAACGGACTGGTCGCAGGGGGCGTGGACCACGGACCCGGACTTCAACGACCCGCCGGGCGCCTGCCCCGACGACCATCCGCCGGGCTAGCGCCTCAGGAGCAGGTCGTGCTGCTGATGGTGCGCTTCGCGGTCGCCGCCGATTTGGCGCTGGCCCAGTTGGTGCCGATGTTGGTCACCACCTCGTACCAGTAGTTGCCGGTCGCCAGGGCCGCGCTGGTCCACGTCAGCGCGGTCACCGTCGTCTGGAGCGTGTAGGTCCCGGTCGCCGTCGTGTTCGACTGGTAGATCGCATAGCCCGTGGCGTGCGTGACGGCGGCCCACGTCACCGTGACCTTCTTGCCGGTCGCCGGGCTGCGCGCACGACGAGGTCGGCGTGGGTGCCGCCGGCAGGGCCTGGGCCTTGGCCTCCCCCGAGTTCGCCGTGGCGACGTGGACGACCCAGTTCGGCGTCCCCCACGCCGCTGCCCGAGGGCCCCAGGAGGCTCAGGCGGTGAGAATTCCGACGGCGACGAGAAGAGCGCCACGGCACATGCGCGGGCTCCCCTCGTCGCCGTCGGTCGGTCCCCTTGAGGCAAAGGGGGCGATTAGCTCGTCCAGCCGCCGGTGGCCGGGCTCGTGGTCGAGGTGGCTGCGCCACCGGTCGCCGTGATGCCGGTCAGAGCGGGCATGGAGAAGAAGGTGTTGGCACACGCCGCCGGCGAGGTCGTCGCCATGGAGGCATCGTTGGTGAGGGTGACCACGAGCGGGTTGTTGGACGCTCCGCTCGCTCCGACCGTCAGGGGCGCCGTCGAGTGTGTGGGAGGTGCCACTGGTCCCGGTGGCGAAGTTCCAGGTCACAGCACTCGTGCTGGTGCTGCACCCGGTCTGGGCCGTGCTGAGCGCGCTCGTTGTGAAGCCACCCGCCTGCACGGTGTTCGCCGGGAGGTTCACCGCCGTGATGGTCACCGGGTACGAGTTCGTGTTGGCGATGGTCACGACCACGTCGCCGGTACCGCCCGGGAACAGGACGTTGCCCGGGGCCGGCGTGGCCACCGCGGTGATGCTGAGGTTGGCGATGGTGGCGGACTGGCCCTCACCGGACGAGCCGGCGTTCAGGCCCACGACCCAGTTGGTCGCCGCATAGGCCCCCGCAGCCACCAGGACGCAGCCGGACACGGCCGAAACGACCTTCGCCCGCCGTGACCACCGGGTTGCCTTCTTTGTCATTGCCTCCACGATCCTCAGCCTCATTCTCTCCGCCTCGTGGGACGGCTTCGTGTTTCGTGATCCAATGGGAGTTCGGAGGCCCCGGGGGGCGTCTTAAGGAACGTTGAGGCAATTGGACACGTGCCGGAATCCGTCACCCGGCAATGCCCGTGCGAGGTTGTCCACAGGGCCGGCGCCGATTTGGTGCGGCGCAGGTCCGAC
>CAVWJQ010000004.1:0-396212 GCA_963755445.1 uncultured Acidimicrobiaceae bacterium
CGCCGAAGCCCATGGTGCGCACGGTATCGGCCACCCGGTCGGGCAGCGGCAGGGTCAGGTCGACCAGGCTCGGGGATGACTGCATGCGCCGCCAGAGCACTTCGGCCAGCAGGTGGTCCTTGCCCGAGAAATACGTGTACGCCGTCGCCGGCGCCACCCCCGCCCGCTTGGCGATCGTCCGCACCGAGATGTCCGCGTACGGCCGCTCCTCGGCCTCCTCGGCGGCGGCGGCCACCAGCCGCTCCATCACCTCGGCCTGGCGCTCGGAGAGGTGGCGGCGCCCCGGTTGCTCGGCCTGCCCGTCGCCCTGGTCCGCCTCGACGGCGTCGAACACGGTCACACGCCGGGGGTGGCCGGGATGTGCGGCGTGCCGTCCTTCATGGCGGGGAACGTGAACGTCGCCGCTGTCGTCATGCGCGTGATCTTGGTGATGTCCTTCTCCGGGCAGCGTCTCGGTCTCGTCCTCGATGACGATCTCCCAGCGGCAGTGCGGCACACGGTCGCCGGGCACCCGCGGCGGGCGGTGCACGTGGCGGATGTGCGCCTTGGGGTTGACGGCCTGCGCCGTCACGTCGAAGGTGCCGTCCTCAATGTGGTGGCACATGTTGGTGACCATGGCGTCACCGAACGGCTCGGCGTCCATCAGCGCACCGCAGTAGGCCAACTCGAAGTAGCCGTGCGTCTCGTCGACCAGCTCGTAGTGCACGTCCATGTAGTGGTGGGGGAAGCCCGGATCGAGCTGGAGCACCTTGAAGATGGCCGACACACCGTCGCCCTCGACGCGCATGATCTGGCGCAGGCGGTCGCCGTAGACCGGGCTGGCCCCGGCCCACTCCTCGATGGCCAGCTCCTTGACGGCGTCGGCCCCGTACTTCATCCCGATGGCGGCGCACATGGACCGGTCCAGCAGGTGGACGATGAGTCCGTACTCCCGGACCAGCCTGACCAGGGCCTCCTTCGACAGGTCCTCGTAGTCGAAGCCGGGGTCGAACGGGCCCGAGTAGTCCCCGCGTCCCGTCTCCGCATGGTCATTTTGCTCGGTCATTCGTTCAAACTATAGTCCAGACACTTGTCCAGATCCAGGTGCTCCGCTCCTGGGCGCGCGCCGGGTCGTGGCGAAGCTGGACGTGTCGATCGGGAGGTTGGGCCAGGTGCCGGAGAGCGAGAAGGACGGCGCGCAGGCCGCGCTGCGGGTCGGGGTCATCGGGCTGGGCGACATGGGCGGTGGCCTGGCCACCTCCCTCATCCGCGCCGGCATGCCGGTGACGGTGTCCGACCTCCGTGAGGAGGCCACCGCGCCGTTCCGGGAGGGGGCCCATGTGGCGGCGACGCCCGCGGAGCTCGCCGGCCGCAGCGACGTGGTCCTCGTGGTGGTGTTCAACGACGCCCAGGTGCGGGCCGTCCTGCAGGGTCCCGACGGCGTGTTCGCCGGTGCCGCGCCCGGCACGACCGCCGTCATCGTCAGCACCATCGCCACCGACACGGTGCTGGAGATGCGCGCCGAGGGGGCGTCCCACGGCGTCACGGTGGTCGACTGCGGCGTGAGCGGCGGCCCCGACGCCTCGGCGGCGGGCGAGCTCGTCTGCATGATCGGCGGCTCCGAAGAGGAGGTCGACCGCATCCGTCCCGTGCTCGACGCCGTCAGCTGCCTGGTGCTCCACATGGGACCTCCCGGCGCCGGGCTCGCGGCCAAGCTGGCCCGCAACCTCATCACGTACGGCTCCTGGCTGGCCGCCTTCGAGGCGCAGGAGCTGGCCGAAGCGGCCGGCATCGACCTGCTCAAGCTCGGCGAGGCCGCCCGGGAGAGCGACAAGCGCATCGGCGGCGCCACCCGCCTCATGTTCCGCACCACCGCGGCGCCCTGGCCCGCCGACAGCGACGAGGGGCTGCTCACGCTGATGCGCAACGGCGCGGAGGTCACCCACAAGGACCTGACCACCATTTTGGAGCTGGGCGCGGAGCTCGGCGTCGACCTCCCGCTGGCCACGCTGGCCGAGCGGCGTTGTGGGCGCATTTACGGCTTCGAGGGCGACATCTGATCATCGGGCGGGGCGGCATCGCCCTCGCCCACCGGGCCTGGGTAGGGTCGGGCCCGCCGGGCGCGACCCGAGCATCTCGACAGCAGAAGGAGCGCGAGTGAGCGAACACGAGGACAGCCGCGCCGCCGGCATGGCGAAGATGCAGGAGGTCTACGGGTTCACGGTCAATCCCGCCGATCTCCCCGGGCGCTACGTCGACGTGACCGTCGATCACCTCTTCGGGACGATCTGGACCGACGACACCATCGACCTGCGGGACCGGCGGCTCCTGACCATCGGCGTCCTGGCGGCACAGGACAAGCCCGAACTGCTGGAGATCCAGTTCGACAACGCGCTCGAGCGCGGCGAGCTGACGGTCGACCAGGTGCGCGAGCTCGTGGTGCACCTGACCCACTACGTCGGCTGGCCCATCTCCACCGGCGTCAGCGGTGCGGCAGAGACGGTCATCCGTCGGCGCGCTGCGGCGGCGGACGCCGGCGCCTGATGTCCGACAACCGGATCGAGGTCGAAGAGGCCGCTCCCGGCGTCCGCGTCATCGCCTTCAACCGCCCCGACGTGCGCAACGCCTTCGACACCGCCATGTACCACGAGGTCACCGCCGCCCTGCGCGCCGCCGACGGCGACGAGACGGTCGGCGCCGTCGTGCTCACCGGCCGCGGCAGCGCCTTCACGTCCGGGCAGGACCTGGCCGAAATGGCCGCCATCGCGACCGGGACCGCGGTCGAGGGGGCCGGCCAGGGTTTCATGGGGCTGCTCGAATGCCTCATCGATCTGTCGGTCCCGCTTCTGGCCGCGGTCAACGGCGTGGCGGTCGGGCTCGGCTTCACGCTGCTCCCGCACTGCAATCTCGTCCTGGTCGACGCCGGCGCCCGCCTCCGCGTGCCGTTCGCCGAGCTCGGCGTGCCGCCCGAGGCGGCCAGCAGCGTGCTCTTCCCCGCCGTCATGGGCTGGCAGCAGGCGGCGCGGGTGCTGCTGACGTCGGACTGGGTCAGCGCACCCGAACTGGTCGAGCTCGGCCTCGCCCTCAAGGTGTGCGACGAGGGCACCGTGCTCGACGAGACCGTCGGCCCTGGCGGCGCGGATCGCCGCACATCCCCGGGGCGCCACCCGGGCCAGCACCTCGCTCGTGCGGGCGGCGCGGCGCGACGCCGTGGTCGAGGCCAACCGCCGTGAGCAGGCCGCCTTCGGGAAGCTGCTCGGCAGCGCTGTCGGGAGCGGGACCCTCGCCGAGTTCGCCGCCCGCCCCGCCGCCGGGTCCTGACGTGCGGCTCGGCATCACCGCCGCCCTGACCGACGAGGACCTGGCGCCGGCCACCCTCGCCGCCGCGGTCGAGGAGCTCGGCTTCGACTCCCTCTACCTGCCCGAGCACACGCACCTCCCGGTCCAGGAGGACACGCCGCCCGCCCTCGTCGGCGGGGTGCGGCTCGACGACTACAAACGCTGCCTCGACCCGCTCGTCGCGCTGTCCACCGCGGCCGCCGTCACGACGCGCATCGGTCTCGGGACGGGCATTCTGCTCGCCGCCCAGCACGAGCCGATCCTGCTGGCCAAGCAGGTGGCCACGCTCGACCACCTCTCGGGCGGGCGCGTCACGCTGGGGGTCGGGTACGGCTGGAATCGGACCGAGGCCGAGGACCACGGCGTGGACTGGGCGCGGCGGCACGACGTGGTGCGCGAGCACCTGGCCGCCGCCGAAGCAATCTGGTCAGCCGACCAGGCCGAGTTCCACGGGGAATTCGTGGACTTCGGGCCGACGTGGTCATGGCCCAAGCCGGTGCAACAGCCACGGGTGCGCACCCTGGTCGGCGGCGGGGCCAACGACGCGGTGCTCACTGCCGTGGTGGAGAGCGCCGACGGCTGGATCCCCATCGGTGGCAGCGGCCTGGCCGCCGCCATCCCGCGCCTGCACGCCCTGGCCACCGAGGCCGGGCGGGACCCGGCCGAACTGTCCGTCGTCCCGTTCGGGACCATGGCCGACCAGGGCAAGCTCGAGCACTACGCCGGCCTCGGCATCACCGAGGTGGTGCTGCGGGTCCGGGCCGGTGACGAGCCGTCCGTTCGGGCGGAACTGGAGTCGCTGGCCCCGCTCATCGCGTTCGCGGGCACACTGGAGCAACCATGACCGGTCTGCTGGACGACGCCACGCCGCGGCTCGGGAGCACCACCCCGCTCCCGAAGATCATCAGCGTCGACGACCACATCGTCGAGCCGCCGCACCTGTGGGACACCTGGCTGCCGGCGCGCTGGCGCGACCGCGGCCCCAAGGCGGAGCGCCGCGGCATCGGCGACATGGAGCACATCGGCGGCGGGACCTACCGCCAGTCGTTCGACCCCGACGGACCGCAGGCGGACTGCTGGGTCTACGAGGACCTCGTCTACATCAACAAGCGTCACGTCGCCGCCGTCGGCTTCGACCGCGACGACATGACGATGTCCCCCATCACCTACGACGAAATGCGGCCCGGCTGCTACGACCCCAAGGCCCGCATTGCCGACAACGAGGCGAACTGGGTCGAGGCCAGCCTGTGCTTCCCGACCTTCCCCCGCTTCTGCGGCCAGACCTTCCTGGAGGCCAAGGACAAGGAGCTCGCCGAGGCGTGCGTCACCGCCTACAACGACTTCATGGTCGAGGAGTGGTGCGGCGACAGCGGGGGCCACCTGCTCCCGCTCTGCCTCATTCCGCTGTGGGACGCCGACAAGGCGGCCGCCGAGGTGCGGCGCAACGCCGCCCGCGGCGTGCGCGCGGTCTGCTTCAGCGAGATCCCGCCCCACCTCGGGCTGCCCAGCATCCACAGCGGGTACTGGGATCCGTTCTTCGCCGCCTGCGCGGAGACGGGCACGGTGGTGAGCATGCACATCGGCTCGTCGTCGAAGATGCCGGCGACCTCAGCGGACGCACCGGTGGCGGTGGCCGCGTCGCTCAGCTTCGGCAACGCCATGTCGTCGCTGTGCGACTTCCTGTTCTCCGGGGTCCTCATCCGCTTCCCCGACCTCGTCCTCGCCTACTCGGAGGGGCAGATCGGGTGGCTGCCCTACATTCTCGAGCGGGTGGACGACGTGTGGCGCGAGCACCGCGCCTGGGGCGGCGTGAAGGACATCGTGCCCGAGCCGCCCTCCACCTACTTCCACCGCCAGGTCTACGGCTGCTTCTTCCGCGATCAGCACGGGCTCGACTCCCTCGGCGTGATCGGGGCCGACCGGGTCACGTTCGAGACGGACTACCCGCACACCGACTCCACGTGGCCGGACACCCGTGCCGTGGCCGAGCAGCTGGTCAAGAATCTCTCCGACGAGGAGGTGTACCGGATCATGCGGGGCAACGCCATTGCGATGCTCGGCCTGGAAGGACCGTGAAACTCGGCGACGTCGTCAATCCGGACGCGGCGCACTGGGGCAAGCCACTCGCCGGCGTCCGCATTCTCGCCCTCGAGCAGATGCAGGCCCTCCCCTACGCCACCCAGCTGCTGGGGCGTCTCGGGGCCGAGGTGGTGAAGATCGAAGCACCCGGCACGGGTGATCTCGGCCGGGGCGCCTCACCCGCACTGACGGATCCGGCGGGACGCCCCGTCGGCGCCACCTTCCTGCGCAACAACCTCTCCAAGCGCTCCATCGTCGTCGACCTCAAACAGCCGGCCGGCCGCGACCTCGTGCTGCAGCTGGCCCCGCGCTTCGACGTCGTGGCCGAGAACTTCCGCGCCGGCGCCATTGAGCGCCTCGGCCTCGGCTTCGAGGACGTGGCCGCGGTCCACCCGTCGGTGATCTACCTCTCGATCTCGGGCTTCGGGCACGAGGTCCCCGCCGGGACGCCGGAGTCCCCGTACGCCAATTGGCCCGCGCTGGCCTCCATCGTCGAGGCCATGAGCGGCGCCTACGAGTTCAAGCGCCCGGAGGGCCAACCACCGATCGGCTCGCCGATGGGTGGGCTCGGCGACATCGTCAGCGGGCTCTTCGCCGTGATCGGCACCCAGGCCGCCCTCCGCCAGCGCGACCGCACCGGGCGCGGGCAGCGCGTCGACGTGGCCATGCTCGACGCGCTGGTGGCCGTCCTCGACGTCGTGCCGAACTTCTGGTCCATGGGCATGCCGATCGGGACCCCGTGGCCGGGCATTCTCCACGGCTTCCGGGCCTCCGACGGGTGGTTCATGCTGCAGGTCCTGCGAGCACACCAGTGGCCCGACCTGGCCCGCGCCTTCGGCCGGCCCGAGTGGGCCGACGACCCGCGTTTCGCGACGCCACAGGGCTGGCTCGACCACCTGGAGTCCGACATCAGGCCTGCGCTGGAGTCGTGGGCCAGCACCCGCACCAAGCGGGAGGCCTGCGACGCCTTGAACGCAGCCGGCGTGGTGGCGGGGCCCGTCGCCAACGACGAGGAGGTCGTGGCCGACCCGCACCTGGCCGGGCGCAACATGTTGGTCGAGCATCCCCGGCCCGACGGTGTCGTCCAACCCGTGCTGATCCCTGGCCTCCCGGTGAAGTTCGCCGACATCGCCGAAGGGCCCGAGACGCGCGTGCCCTGGCTCGGTGAGCACACCGACGACGTCCTCGCCGACGAGCTGGGTCTCGGTCCGGCCGAGCTGGCGAGCCTGCGGGAGGCCGGCGTCATCTGAGTGAGGCCGGTGCGTGGCGGCGCCGGCGTCGGCCCGATGTCGGGCGCCGGCGGAACAGCACGCGGTCCAGCAGGACGAACTGCACCACCCAGAGCGTCCCGTAGGCGGCGACGTTGGCCGCCTCGACCGCCAACGTGTGCCACCCCCGGCTGAGATCGACGGTGCGGGCGGACACGGCGCGCACCGTCAAGCGTGGAGAGCACCAGACCGGCGAAGGACAGCGTGCAGAACGGCGTGACCTGGCGCAGGACGGATCGCTGTGACTGGTCGAACCACACCCAGCGTCGGTTGAGCTCGAACGAGGGCACCGTCCCCACCGCGGTGGCGAACACATTGGCCACCACGGCGTCGACCCCGAACAGGCCGACGAGGACCCCGAGGACGGTGAGGCTGGTGACGGTGGAGATGCCGGAGACGGCGGAGTAGCGCAAGAGCTGCGTCACCCGCGTCGGACGGCGCAGCACGTTGCGAACTCGGGAGATCATGCGGACACCTTGCCGTGGCGGCCTCTGGTCGCTGAGACGAGGTGACGACGCTACGAAGTCGTGGCGATGGGCTGCGAAGTCACGGCTCACAGGCGACCCGCGTCGGCAGCGCACCGTTGTGGGTGATGGAGCTCTCGGGGCGCGTTTCGGCTTCTCCAGCCTGGAGCATGTTGCTGCCCGAGGCCCTGGCCGGCCTGGCCAGCGTCATGGTGCTCTACCACCTGGTGCGGCGTTGGTTCGGCGAACCCGCTGCGGTCCTTGCTTCCTTGGCCCTGGCGTTGACGCCGGTTGCCGTCGTGATCTTCCGCTACAACGACCCCGATGCCTTCTTGACCCTTCTCCTGGTGCTGGCGGCGTGGGCCTGCTGGCGTGCCATCGAGACCGGCCGGACGATCGGGCTCGTGCTCTCCGGTGCGCTGGTCGGCCTGGCCTTCCTGACCAAGACGCTCGATGCCTTCATCATCGTGCCGGCACTCGGGCTCGCCTACCTGTGGTGCGGTCCGCCGCGGCTGGGCCGGCGCATCGGGCAACTCGGCTGGGCCGCGGCTCGCCCTGCTCGTCTCGAGCGGCTGGTGGGTCGCCATCGTCGAACTGTGGCCGAGCAGCGTCGCGCCCCTACATCGGCGGCAGCACCGACAACTCGGAGCTCAACCTCATTTTCGGGTACAACGGGTTCGCGCGCATCTTCGGGTCCGGTGGCGGCGGCGCCGGTGGTGGCACCACGTCAGGCACCTCCTCGGCCTTCGGCGGCGGCGAGGGATTGCTCCGCATGTTCGACAGCGAGCTCGGCGGCCAGATCTCGTGGCTCTTGCCGGTCGCCCTGGTCGGGCTCGTCGGGGGTCTCTGGCTGACACGTCGTCACGGAGCGGGCCGACAGCCAGCGCTCCGGGTTTGTCCTCTGGGGCGGCACGCTCCTGATGTTCCTCGCGGTATACGACTATGCCAAGGGCATCTTCCATCCGTACTACACGGTCGTCATGGCGCCGGCGACCGCTGCTCTGGTCGGCGCGGGCGCCGTGGCTCTGTGGCGTCTCGGCCGGCAGTCACGCCGCTGGTGCCTGGGTCCTTCCCGCCACCATTGTCGGCACCGTGGTCTGGGCCGACGCCCTGCTCGCCCGCACCAGCGGCTACGACTCGTGGCTCGGACCCACGGTCGTCGTGACCGGCGTGATCTCCGCCCTCCTCCTGTTTCTCAGCCTCGTACGTCCGAAAGGCATGCGTTGGCTCGCGCTCCTGGCCGGCACCGTGGCCGTGGTCTCGGTGCTGGCTGGGCCGGCGGCCTACTCCCTGACGACACTTGGCACGACGACGAGCGCCATCGCCACGGCCGGGCCCACCTCGGGCGCTGGTGCACTCGGCGGCGGAGGCGGTCCCGGCTCAGGCGGACCGGGTGGAAGCGGACTGCGCGGTCGGCCGGCGACGGCTGGCACGAAACCGAGCGCCGGCGGACCCAGCAGTACCGGAAGTGCGCCGGCGGGCGCGCGCCTCGGCGCAACCACCGATCGGCGGTGGCGGTGGCGGTGGAGCCGGAGCCGCATCGACGGTCGACACCTCGCTGGTGCAGTACCTGGAGAAGCACCAGGGCTCCGCCACGTACCTCGTCGCAGTCAATGGCTCGCAGTCGGCCGGCCCGTTCATCCTCGAGAGCGGCAAGGCCGTGATCGCCATGGGCGGATTCGGTGGAAGCGACCCGGCGCCAACGCTGAGCGAGTTCAAACAGCTGGTGGCCAGCGGCAAGGTGCACTACGTCTATGTCTCCGGTGGGTCAGGTTCGACGGCCGGTGCCGGAGGGGCCGGATTCGGCGGCGACGCGTCGTCGCCAGGAGTCCGGACAACAGCCAGCACCACGACCGCGGGAACGGCCGGGACGCGCAGCACAAGACCGACGGGTCAGGGGGTTCAGGCGAGCAGTGCCAGCGCCGTCGATGCCTGGGTCGAGAAGCACGGGACCAAGGTCTCCGCCAGCGCCTATGGGGGCACCTCGACGGGCGGGACCCTTTATTACATCGGCAGCGCCGCCGCCTCCCAGTGACGTGGTGCTCAGTAACGCGGCAAGGCGATGAACGCGACGAGGTAGGCGAACAACCCCGCCCCCACCAGCGTGCAGGCGTGGAACACCTCGTGGAAGCCGAAGACCCGTGGCCACGGGTCCGGTCGCTTCAGGGCGTAGACGAGTGCGCCGACCGTGTAGAACAGGCCCGCCACGAGCATCAGGGCGAAACCCGCCCAGCCGAGGCTGCGCACCAACTGCGGCGCCACAATGATGGGGCACCACCCCACCACGACGTAGGGGATGGCGACCACCCACTGCGGCGCATCCAGGAAGAGCTGGCGGAGTGCGATGCCCGCACACGCGCCGGCCCAGACCAATGTGAGCAGCAGAATCTCCGCCCAGCCCCGCAACGACAGCCCGACCACCGCCGTGCACGTCCCCGCGATGCCCACGAAGATCGCGCTGTGGTCGGCCCGCCGCATGCGCCGCCACGCCGGGGCCGACCAGCGCAGACGGTGGAACGCCGCGCTGGTGCCGAACATGGCCAACATGCCGGCGACATAGACCGCCAACTCGGCCGTGGCGGCCGCATCGGGGCCGGCGGCAATGAGGAACGGGCCGCCGATCAGCCAGGCGAAGAAGGCACCGGCATGCAGCCACCCTCGCAGCAGGGGACGCTGACCGCGGTTGTCGGCCGCGCGTCCCTGCTCGCCCTGGGCCAGGACCGTCACGGGGTGCTCTCCTCCTCGAGCTGGTCGGCCAGCTCCACCTCCCGGCGCGAAATCCCGAGCAGGAAGAGGATGGCGTCCAGGTAGGGCACGCTGAGCGCCGCATCCGCCGCCTCGCGGACGACCGGCTTGGCGTTGAAGGCGATGCCCAGGCCCGCGGCCGCCAGCATGTCGATGTCGTTGGCGCCGTCGCCCACCGCGATGGTGCGGGCCAGCGGCACGCCCGCCGCCTCGGCGAACGCCGCCAGCGCCGTGGCCTTCCCGGCCCGGTCGACGATGGGGCCGTCGAGGTCACCGGTGACGACGCCCTCCTCGACCACCAGGACGTTGGCCGCCACATGGTCGATGCCCAGCTCGTCGGCCAGCGGGCCGATCAGTTGCGTGAAGCCCCCGCTCACCACGGCCACCTCGTAGCCGAGCCGCTTGAGCGTCCGAACGAGGGTGCGGGCGCCCGCGGTCAGGACGATGCCGTTGCGCACGGCCTCGAGGTCGGACGCACCCAACCCGGCCAGGAGGCGCACCCGCTGGCGCAGCGCCTCGGCGAAGTCGAGCTCGCCCGCCATGGCGGCCGCGGTCACCGCGGCGACCTCCGGGCCGCAGCCACACCGTTCCGCCAGCAGATCGATCATCTCCCCCTGCAACAAGGTGGAGTCCGCGTCGAGCACAATCAGGTGCTTGGCGCGGCGGTGCAGACCGGCCGCCTGCACGGCCAGGTCGACCTGGCAGCGGGCGGCCGCCTCGGCGAGCTCCCGGCGCAAGCTGTCGACGTCGGCCCCCGCCACTGACAGCTCGTAGCTGTGCACCGGGTACGCCGCCAGGCGCACGATGCGCTCGATGTTGCCGCCGCACCGCGCCACCGCACTGCTGACCGTCTCGAGCGTTGCCGCGTCGATGTCGGGCGCCAACAGCGTGACCAGCTGCAGGGGCCCGGCGGCCGTCATCGTCCGTCGCCTTCTCCACGAGAGGATCGACCCTCACCTGCACGCCCGCGCCGTTGAACCGCTCCTCCAACAGCGTGCGCACGGGCTCCGCCTGCGCATCCTCCATGTCGGCCTCGACGCACAGCAGCAGCCGGCCGTGCACGCGCACCTGCTCGACGTCGTCCACCGCCACGCCGAGCTCGGCCAGGGCGCCGAACAGCCGCGCCGAAAGGCCCGGGCCGTCCTGCCCGCTCACCGTCACCAGGAACGGCGCGAGCGCCTGCGTCACGGTTGGAGGGCGTTCTTCTCGGTGACCCAGCCCGTGCCCTCGACCCAGCGCTTGACGATGCGCGCCGGCACGCCGGCGACCACGCAACGGTCGGGGATCTCGCCCCGCACCACCGCGCCCGCGGCCACGACGACGTGTTCGCCGATCTGCGCCCCCGGCAGAATCACCGCGTTGGCGCCCAGCCAGCTCCCCGACCCGACGCGCACAGGGGCCTCGGTCGGCCACTGGCGGCCGATGGGCTCGACCGGGTCCTCGTAGGAGTGGTTCTGGTCCGTGATGTACACGTAGGGCCCCGTCTGAATGTCGTCGCCGATCACGATCTCCCAGTGGCCGACGATGTGCGAGCCCCGGCCGATCAGGGTTCGGCTGCCGATGGAGACGACGGGGTCGGTCGGCATCACCTGCCCCGGTGCCATGCCGGCCGAAATGGAGGCATACGGCCCCACGATCGTCTCGGCCCCGATGTGGATCAGGTGCTCGTTGTAGAGGGCGCCCTGCGGGAAGAGCAGACAGGCGCCGGCGCCCATGCGGCCGAAGCGCTGCCCCCGGGGGTCGCCCGGCCCGATCGCCCCGAGGTCGGCGGCGCCCTCCCAGGCGGCGTGCACCAGTCGGGACAGGGGGCGCCGCAGCGGTGCCGGGAGGGAGCGGGCCCAACTCACGCACGAATGGTAGGTGGTGCCGGCCACCTCCTCGTCACCGATCCCCGCCCGGCTGCAACAGGGGGGCCGGGGTAAACTGGTCCCGTGCCGCCACTCCCACCGGACGGTGGCTCCGACCGCGTGCCGCTCCCGTCGGAGCGCCCGCTCGATCGACGCCAGTTCCTGCAGCTCTCCGCGCTCGGAGCGGCCGGCGTCGTGGGTGCTACCCGCCTCGGCTCGAGTCGTCAGAAGAAGGTGCCCGCCAAGGCCAAGCACCACACCACCGGCCGGGCGGCCGTCGTGGACAAGAAGCTGCCGAGCGGCGTGACGGTGCCGACCGCGCCCTGGCTCATCGCCGAGAACGCCAAGCCGGGCACGCTGAACTGGATCTGCAACCACAACCAGCCCGAGCATGCGCTCGAGGGCTTCGCCAGCCAGGTCAGTGCGGTGCCCGGTGACGACGTCGCGGTGTTCGTCAACTCGACCGCCCGCGCCGTGCAGGTGCAGGCCTATCGGATGGGCTACTACCAGGGCCTCGGTGGCCGGCTCATGGTCCAGACCGACTTCGTCCCGGCAGCGGTCCAGGCCGCGCCCGTGGTCACGCCCGGCATCGGCACGGTGACCTGTCCGTGGTCGCCCACCCTGACGCTCAACATCACGAAGGACTGGCTGCCCGGCTGCTACCTCTTGAAACTGGTCGGCGACGGAGGCGAGGAGCAGTTCGTCCCGCTCACCATCCGCGACGACGCCTCCATGGCCGCGTACGTCTTCCAGAACAGCGTGACCACCTGGCAGGCCTACAACCTGTGGGGCAGCTACAGCCTCTACTACGGGCCCGACAGCAAGGGGCGGGCCAGCTTCGCCGGTCGCGCCCGGGCCGTGTCGTTCGACCGGCCCGTACCCGCAGACCTGGGCCTCGGGTGCGGCCGACTTCGTCGGCAACGAGTTGCCCCTCCTCTTCCATCTCGAAAGCCTCGGCCTGGACATGACCTACTGGACCGACATCGATCTCCACGCCCGGCCCCAGCTCCTCACCAACCACCGCTGCCTCTTCAGCCTGGGCCACGACGAGTACTGGTCGACGCCCATGCGCCAGGGCGCGGCCACCGCCAACGCGGGCGGCGTGAACCTGGCCTTCCTGGGTGCCAACGCCTGCTACCGGCAGATCCGCCTGCAGCCGACCTCGGTCGGCCCCAACCGCCTGGAGGTCTGTTACAAGGACGCCGCCGAGGATCCGATCGCCCACCAGCAGCCGGCGCTCACGACCGTCAACTGGAACGAGGCGCCGGTCAACGATCCCGAGTCGACGCTGATCGGCTCCATGTACCAGTCGGTCGGCGCCAAAGCCGACACGGTGGTCACCGACGCCTCGTCATGGTTCTACGACGGGTGCAACCTCAGCGACGGCCACACCTTCCCGAACACCATCCTCGGCGAGTACGACCGCTACGTCCCCGCGCTTCCCGGCCCGCGCAACGCCGACGTGCTGGCCCACTCGCCGGTACCGGGCCAGTCCAACTGGTCCGACATCACCTATTACACGGCGCCGGGCAACGGAGGCGGTGTCCTGGCCGCCGGCTCGGCCAGCTTCGTGTCCCTGCTCGGGAACACGGGCGTACATCCCGCCCAACGTCATCGTCCCCGCCATACCCGGGGTGACCGAGGTCATCCGCCGAGCCATGGAGAACGTCTACGGCCGCTTCGGCCTCGGCCCCGCCACGTCCTACGGCAGCTCCGGAGGGAACTGGGCCGATGTCTACACCGGTGCGGCCGCCTCGGCGGGAACGGCCGCCGGCACGCCCTCCGCCTGAACCGTCCGACGGGCGACCACGAGGCGGTCTCCACCGCGCCGCCGAGCGGGATGACACCACTTTTGGGCCCGGCCCCCGTACGATCGACGCCCAGCGATGGCCAAAACCGATACAGAACGTGCCAGGGTGCGACACCCGTTCGCCTGGGGCGTGCTGGCGACCGCAGGACTCACCGGGCTGCTCCTGAGCGCCTGCTCGTCCTCCCCCACCCACGACGCGGCGGCCAAGAAGGTCAAGCCGACCACCACGACGTCCACGGCGCCACCACCCGACTGCCCCTTGACCGGGCAGCCCGCACCCGGTGGCACGGTGCCCCAACGGCCGGCCATGGCGGTGAAGATCGACAACTACCCGGCGGGCCGGCCCCAATCGGGCCTCGACAAGGCCGACATCGTCTTCGAGGAGCCGGTGGAGGGCGGCATCACCCGCTTCGCCGCCGTCTTCCAGTGCCAGAACGCGGCGCTGATCGGCCCGGTGCGCTCCGCCCGCAACATCGACATCGGCATTCTCGGACAGTTGGGCACTCCCCTGCTGGCACACGTGGGTGGCATCAATCCCGTGATCGCCAACATCAACGCCTCGCCCGTCGTGAACGTCGACATCGGCAACAGCCAGTCGCTCATGATCCACCCCCCGGGCCACGTGGCGCCCGACTCGGACTACACGTCGACTGCCATCGTCTACGGCACGCACCCCACCATGACCACCCCGCCCCAGCCGCTGTTCGCCTACTCGACCACCACGCCGCCCGGGGGCACCGCGATCTCCAGCGTGAACATCAACTTCTCGGGTACGTCGAACGTGACCTGGAAATGGAACAACGCGACGGGCACCTTCCTGCGCTTCTACAACGGCACAACGCCGGACATGCTGGCCAACAACGTGCAGAACCAGGCGGCCACCGTCGTGGTGCAGTACGTGCAGATCAGCTACGGCCCCTGGCTCGAGAACGACCAGGGTGGCAAAGAGGTGCAGGCCGACCTCTACCCGAACGCCAGCGGCGCCGCCGTCATCTACCGCAACGGCTACGCCATCCCCGGGACCTGGCACCGCTCCACCCTCGGCTCGCCCACCCAGTTCGTGAACGCCTTCGGCGTGACGATCCCGATGGACCCGGGTCAGACGTGGGTCGAGCTGGTGCCCAACAACATCATGGCCACGACGACCCCGTAGCGGGCCGTCCCCTCACGCAGCGGCTTCCGCGCCACCAGCGCCAGCAGCAGACAGTCCTCCGCGGCGGCGAACACGCCAGGGAACGCGCTGGCCTCGGCCTCGTCGAACACGCCGGCCTCCGTACCACGCCGCATCAGGTTGAGCCCCTTGCACTCGGTCACCTCGAAGCCGGCCCGCTCCAATTTCGTCACCAGCTCGCCGGCGCCGTACTCGATCTGGTGGTCGTGGTTCATGAGCTGGTCGGAGCGCAGCCGCCACGCCGGCCCGTTCGGTGTGTCGAGACAGAACCAGCCGCCCGGTTCCAGCACCCGGAACGCCTCGCGCGCCACCGTGTCCCCTTCCGCCTCGCTGACGTGCTCAATGGACTGGCCGCTGTAGACCAGATCGAACGACCCGTCGTCGTAGCGCGAGAGATCGACCATGGAGTGGAAGGCGAACTCCACCGGCCCCAGCTCGGACAGCACCGGCTCGCCCGTCGAGCCTCCCTGGTAGATGGCGTCACGCTCGTCGACCGGGAGGTCGACCACCACCAGGCGCTCGAACGGGTACGGGTAGCCCAGGTGCACCAGAGCTCCGTCGGGGAGGCCCTGATGGGTCCCACCCAGGTCGAGGATGCGCGACGCCCGTGGCAGTCCCGCCACGAACTCGCTCCGGCTGACATGCATGGAGAGCAGGACGTTGCCGATCGGGACGCGGCGGCGGAACTCCTCGGAGTGGGCCAGTGCCTCTGCCACACCATGCCGGGAGAGCTCGCCGTCGGTGAGCTTCTGGACGTAGTCGGCCTCGCCGCCGGGGTCGGGCTCGCGGTCGAGAACGATGTTGAAGGCCAGCCGCACCGATTGCTTGGGCGGCAGGTAGCGGAACGGGATGGTGGGGACGTAGCGGTCGAAGATCCGATAGGCCCGTTGCTTCCATTCGCGGGACGGCATCGCACCATTGTGGTCCGGACGCGAAGCGCTCCGGGCGCTGCCCCTAGGGAGGCGAAGGCGAGCCCGGAGCGTTCGACGCCGTGAGAGGCGGGGGTACGTCTACGAATCGATGGAGATCGGGACGTCGTCGGGATCGATGGCGCCCTCCGGCAGGAGGTCCTCCTCCTTGGGCGCCAGGCATTCGCGCACGCGGTCGTCGATCTCGGCCATCAGCTGGGGGTTCTCGATGAGGAACGTCTTCACGTTCTCCCGGCCCTGGCCGAGCTGCTCGCCCTCGTAGGTGAACCAGGCACCCGACTTCTTGACGAACCCGAGGTCCACCGCCACATCGAGGAGCGAACCCTCGCGGCTGATGCCCTTGCCGTACATGATGTCGAACTCGGCCTGCTTGAACGGGGCCGAGCACTTGTTCTTGACGACCTTGACCCTCGTCCGGTTGCCGACCACGTCGGCCCCGTCCTTGATCGCCTCGATACGGCGGATGTCCAGCCGGATTGAGGAGTAGAACTTCAGGGCGCGCCCGCCGGGGGTCACCTCGGGGCTCCCGTACATGACACCGATCTTCTCCCGCAGCTGGTTGATGAAGATGGCGATGGTGCTGGACTTCGAGAGCGTGCCGGTCAGCTTGCGCAGCGCCTGGGACATGAGCCGCGCCTGGAGGCCGACGTGGGTGTCCCCCATGTCGCCCTCGATCTCGGCCCGTGGCGTCAGTGCCGCCACCGAGTCGATCACCAGCACGTCGAGCGCGCCCGAGCGGATCAGCATGTCGGCGATCTCGAGCGCCTGCTCACCGGTGTCCGGCTGCGAGATCAGGAGGTCGTCGACGTTGACGCCGATGGCCCGCGCGTAGACGGGGTCCATGGCGTGCTCGGCATCGACGTAGGCACAGATGCCGCCGTTGCGCTGCGCCTCGGCCACCGCGTGCATGGCCAGCGTCGACTTCCCCGACGACTCGGGGCCGTAGATCTCCACGATGCGCCCCCGGGGCAGACCGCCGATGCCCAGCGCCAGGTCCAAGGAGAGCGCACCGGTGGGAATGGACTCGATGTTCATCGAGAGGTTGTCGCCCATGCGCATGACCGAGCCCTTGCCGAATTGCTTCTCGATCTGGCCCAGTGCGGCATCAAGTGCCTTTTCCCGTTCTGCTTCGGCCATCCCTCTCTCCTCTGTGAGTGTTGCTGCGACTGTCTGTTCGGACTGCGGTGGGACCGTGTCTGCGACTCGTGCCGTCCCTGTTCAGCGCCGTTGTGATGACCCTACGGTGGGGGTGTGACGAACCCGCCGGCGCTGCCTGATTTGCAGCATAACGAACAGGTGTTCGTAGAGTGTGGATCCTCTCCCCGGCGGGATCAGTCCATCGGAGAACGGTCGTCCCCCCGCTGGAAGGACGTCATTCCTCGGCGCGATCGGCGACCAAAAGACACGCCCGCGTCCATGCCAAGCTGACGGCTCCCCGGGCGGACGAGGAAGAGGAGGGTGGCAGGTGGTGGACGCAAGAAGGCTCGTGGCCGGCATCGTGCTGGCCGGAGCCTCGGCTGCGGGGCTGGCCGTCGGCGAGGCGGCCCAGGCCGCGCCGGCCGGCGCGACGACCGCCGCCGAGACCAGCGCCTCGACCCTCTACAAGGACGCCCTGGCCACCACCCGTTCCTGGTCCGTCCACTACGACTCGTCCTCGACCGAGTCCAGCCAGACACTGGTCGAGAGCGGCGATGCCGGACCAGCCTCGGCCAGTCAGAGCGTCACCATGGGACAGGGCACCATCTCGATCGTGGTCATCGGCGGCATCTCCTACGTCAAGGGCAATACCGACGGGCTCGAGAGCCTGGCCGGGCTCAGCTCGTCCCAGGCCGCCGAGGCCGCCGACCAGTGGATCCAGTTCTCGACCGACAACACGGCGTTCGCTCCGGTGGTGGAGGGAGTCCGTTCCACCGACATCGCGAAGGAGCTGGCGCTCAAGGCCCCGCTCTCCTTGGGCAAGAGCCGCACGCTGAACGGCGAGTCCGTCGATGCCATCGACGGGACACAGACCTTCGGCAAGAAGTCCCAGCGCGTCGTCCTCTATGTCCGCGCCAGTGGAACCCACGTTCCCGTGGAGGAGGACTCAGTTGATTCCAAGGGAAAGCGCACCGACGCCGAGCACATCGTCTACACGAAGTGGGGCGAGCAGGTACGACCCAAGGCGCCCACCGCAACCATCTCGGTCGGCTCGATAAGCGCCGTTTAAGAAAGAGGGCCGACGACGGCGGCCCCCGTCGGGGACGTGGGAAGATGGACCTCGTTCGCCACCCCGGGCCAAGTCGGCGCTTCTGCGCCACAGTGCCGGGCCTCCAGGAGAGTGAAGGTCATGCACCCCTTGCGCCACAGCACAGCCCGCACCGCCGCGGTCGCCACAGGTCTGGCCGCCGCGGCCGCACTGGCCCTGGCCGCCCCGGCCGGTGCCGCCAGCACCACGACGACGACCGCCGGCGGAAGCGCCGGCGCAACGGCGAAGTACAACGCGGCGTTGAAGGCGATCGGCTCCAAGGGCGTGCACTTCTCCTCGGTCGCCAAGCAGAACGGCGCCGAGCTCGACGTCTCCGGTGACGCCGGCAAGACCTCGGGCGGCCAGACCCTCGTCGTGAAGAGCAACAAGGCAACGGAGCGGATGTCGGCTCTGGTGATCAAATCGACTGGCTACGTGAAGGGAAACGAAGCCGCGCTCGCCAACATCATCGGGCTGACGAAGGCCGAGTCGACCAAGTACGCCAACAAGTGGCTGTCGTTCCCGACCTCGAACCAGGGCCTGGGCGAGCTCGTCGGAGGGCTGCTCTCCTCCGAGGTGGCCAAGGAGCTCGAGATCGGCGGGCCCTACACCTACGGCAAGTCCGCCACCGTCGCCGGCCAGCAGGCGACGGCCATCAACGGCGCGGTCGCCAACAGCAGCGGGGGCAAGGTGCCGGTCGTGTTGTACATCCCGTCCAGCGGCACGCCGCTGCCGATTCAGGAAGTGACCAATGCCGGCAACGCCGGGGGCTCGTCGGCGATCCACGGCGTCGTGACGTTCACGAACTGGGGCGAGAACAAGAGCCAGACGGCACCGACCAAATCCTTCCCGCTCTTGAGTCTCGCGCCCGCCTCTTCGAGCTCCAGCACCGCCGGGTAGCCCCCGGCGTGGCGCCACTGCTGCAGGCCGCGCAGGGCGACATCACAGTCGAACGCGTCGACGCGGTCGTCAACGCGGCGAACGCCGGCCTGCGGGGAGGCGCCGGCGTCGATGGTGCAATCCACCGCGCCGCCGGAGCCGACCGGCTGCAGGCGGCGTGCCGTGCCATCGGCGGATGCCCGCCCGGTCAGGCCGTCGTCACGGACGGGTTCGATCTGGCGGCGCGCTTCATCATCCACACCGTCGGCCCGGTCTGGCGCGGCGGCACGGCAGGCGAGCCCGAGACACTGGCTGCGTGCTATCGCAACACGTTGCGAGTGGCCGACGAGGTGGGCGCCCGCTCGGTCGCCTTTCCCGCCATCTCCACCGGCGTCTACGGCTATCCCCTGGGACTGGCCGCCGAGGTTGCCGTGACCACGGCCCGCGTCGCGGACACCGACGTGACCCTCGTCCGTTTCATCGCCTTCGACGCCGCCACCCTGGCGCGCTACTCGGAGCTGCTCGGTTGAACGGACCTGAGCTCGGGCGTCAGGAAGAGGCCCCGCTCGTCAGGTCGTAGACGGTCACACCGCCGATCGTCTGGGCGGTGAAGTGTGATTCGACCCACGACGTGATCTGCGAGGCGTGGCCGGAGCCGCCTGCGCCACCTCCGAATCCTCCACCGAAACCCCCGCCACCGCCGGCGATGTAGTAGTGGATCTTGCCCTCCGAGACGTACTTCTCGAACTGCGCCAAGGTCGGTGCAGGGTCGGTGCCGTTGAAGCCCCCGATGGCCATCACCGGCTCACCACTGCCCAGCTGATAGCCGGCAGCGTTGTTCGCGCTCACCGTGGCGGCCGCCCAGGTGTACTTTCCGGCGTCGGCCTGGAGCGCTTTGTTGAGCGCCGCATTCGACGTGCTGGAGTTCAAGAACCCGCCCGCACCGCCGGCGCCACCGCCCGCACCCGTCCGGCCTCCGCCGGGAAAGCCGCCCGCGCCGGTCGGGAAGCCGCCACCCGCACCGGGAAGCCGCCACCTTGGCGCACCGGGGAAGCCACCACCCTTCGTCGCGCCGGGGAAGCCGCCACCCGCACCGGGGAAGCCACCGCCCCTCGCCGCACCGGGGAAGCCGCCGCCCTTGGTCGCGCCGGGGAAGCCGCCGCCGGGGAACCCGCCGGCACCGCCACCGGGACCACCGAATCCGCCCGACGCGGTCGGCGTCACCGACGGGATCGCGCCGGTGTGGGCCGTGGCCGCGGTGGCCACGGTCGAGAAGAGTGGCGCGGCCAGCGCGGCGCCGAGACCGAGGGTGGCCACGACGGCGATGGCGAGCTTCGGCACCTTGCGCAGCAGTGGCAGGGCCAGGATCGCCACCACGCCGAGCCCGCCGACCACGGCCACGAAGGGCCGGAGCGCCGGGAACCAGTCCGACGTGCGGCCGAGGAGGATGTAGCTCCAGACGACAGTGGCGGCCAGGCCCGCCGCCAGGCCGACGCGACCGACCCAACTGGCCCGGCGCTGCCAGAGGCCCATGGTGCCGATACCGACCAGCGCCCCCAGGGGTGGCGCCAGCGCGACCGCGTAGTAGGGGTGGATGATCCCCTGGGCCAGGCTGATGACGAGGCCGATGCTCACCAGCGAGCCGCCCCAGAGCAGGAGACCGGCACGCTCGCGATCGGTGCGACGGGCCCGAATGGTGACGATGAGCAGGACTGCGCCCATGACCAGGGCGCCGGGCAACAGCCACGACATCATGTTCCCGAACTCCGCGTTGAACAGGCGCGTGACGCCCGTCGGCCCCCACATGCTCCCGGCCACCCGCCCTCCGCCCACGCTGCCCGACTCGCTGCCGTCGAGGCGGCCGAAGCCGTTGTAGCCGAAGATCAGATTGAGGATGCTGTTGTTCTGGGACCCGCCGACATAGGGCCGATCGGCCGCAGGCGTCAGGGCGACGACGGCCACCCACCATCCGGCGGCCACGAGCACGGACGACGCCCATCAGGAAGGTCTGCCAGACCCGGCGCCACCAACCCGTCGGCGCGGCCAGCAGATAGACGACGGCCATGACGGGAAGGATCAGGAAGGCCTGCATCATCTTCGTGATGAAGCCGAACCCGACCAGTGCTCCGGCGAGGACGAGCCACTTCGTCTGCGCCTTCTCAATGCCGCGCATGGTGGCGTAGGTCGCGGCGGTGAGCAGCAGGGCCAACAACGCGTCAGGGTTGTTGTAGCGGAACATCATGGCGGCCACCGGCGTGAGCGCCACCACGGCGCCGCCGAGGAGCGCTGCCTGCGCGCTGAACCAGCGCCGCACGGACAGATAGACCAGGCCCACCGTGGCCACGCCCTCGAGTGCCTGTGGGATCAGCATGCTCCAGGAATTGAGGCCGAAGATCCGCGCCGAGATCTCCATCGGCCACAAGAAGGCCGGAGGCTTGTCAACGGTGATGAAGTTGGAGGAGTCGGAGGAACCGAAGAACATCGCCTTCCAACTCTTCGTGCCCGCCTGCACGGCGGCGGAATAGAAGGAGTTGGCCCAGCCACTGGCGCCGAGGCCCCAGATATAGAGGACGGCGGTGCCGACGAGAAGGGCGAGCAGGGCGGGACGAACCCAGGCCGCATCGCTCTCCTTTCCCCGGACGAAACGACCCGCCCAACTCCGGCGCGGCGCAGGTGACCACGGGGGCGGCGTTCCGGTGTCGCTGTCCGCCGGTGCGGCATCGGACGGGATCGGCGGATCGAGCACCCCCACCGAGGCGTCGGGAAGGGACGTCAGGTCCGTCATTGCGCAACCTCCAGAGAGCCGGCGCCGGCTGGGGCGCTCGGGCGGAAGATCCAGGCCCGCAGCACTGCGAACCGGAACACGGCGGCGATCAGGTTGGCCGCGGTCAGGGCGAGCAGCTGGACCGCCAGCGCTCCGGGGGCGATCCATTGGGCGACGACCAGACCGAGCGTGGTGAGGCCGAGGCTGACCAGGAACAGGCCGAGGGCAACGGCGAAGAGACGGCCGCGGCGAGCCTGCCCGTCGGCCGTGCGGGAGAGCTCACGGTGCACCGCCGTGTTGAAGAGCGTGGCGATGGCCATGGCGATGGCGTTGGCGCCGAAGGCGCCGAACAGCGGCCGCCAGGCGACGAACAGGAAGAGGTAGCCGAGGGTGGAGACGACCCCCACCCCGGCGAAGCGCATGAGCTGATCGGCCGCCACCTCGTTGGAGCGCATTCGGCGCAGTCCCTTGGGGCGCCGGACCAGCATCCGCCAGACGCCCCGCAGGTCGTCCTTGGCCGTCGAGACGATCCGCACCCGCGAGTCGGGGTCGTCGACCCAGTCCACCGGGACCTCGCCGACCCGCAGGCCCAGGCGCTCCGCCGTGACCAACAGTTCGGTGTCGAAGAACCACTCGTTGTCCTCAATGAGCGGGAGGAGCTTTGCCGCGGCGTCACGGCGGAGGGCCTTGAAGCCGCACTGCGCATCGCTGAAGCGGCCCTGCAACGTGAGCTTGAGCAAGAGGTTGTAGGAGCGCGAGATGAGCTCGCGCTTGGGCCCGCGCACGACGTGGGCGCCGGGCGCGAGACGCGATCCGATGGTGACGTCGCGGTGCCCGGACAGCAACGGCGCCACCAGCGGCAGGAGGGCGGGCAGAGCGGTGGAGAGATCCACGTCCATGTACGCCACGACCGGTGCGTCACTGGTCGACCACGCCGCACGGAGCGCATAGCCCCGGCCCTTGCGCGGCAGGTGCATGGCCGCCACGCCGCGCACGGTGGCGGCCAGGTGACGTGCCACCTTGTCGGTGTCGTCCGTGCTGGCGTTGTCCACCACGGTGACGAGGGCGCGGAAGGGGAAGGATTCGTCGAGGAACGTGCGCAGGGCGGTGATGCGCTCCGCCAGCTGCGCCGCCTCGTTGTAGACCGGGACGACGATCTCGACGTCCAGGGGGACACGGCGGGGATCGACGTCGGCCTCGAACGGAGCCAGGGCTGTCATGCCAGGCATGGTGCCGCCACCGGCTCCAGCCTCAATGAAGCCCGGCTGTGGCTCAGGTGTGAATCTCGAACGCCGTGGCACCGGACACGCCGGTCAGGCCGGCAACTGGGGCGGTGCAGCCACGGCGGCGACCGGGGCAGGCGGCTCAAGGCCAGGCTGCAGGCCGGCGAGCGGGATCAGGACGGTGACGACCAGACCCTCCCCCGGCTTCGACGTGGCCGTCGACCGACCCACCGTGGGCCATGACGATGGCGGACACGATCGACAACCCCAGCCCACTGCCGCCCGAGGTGCGGGTCCGGGCCGGGTCGGCCCTGAAGAAGCGCTCGAAGACACGACGGGCGTCCTCCTCGGGCATGCCCGGACCGGTGTCGCGCACTTCGATCTGCGCCTGCTCCCCGATCTGGTCGACGTGCACCGTGGCAGTCGTCCCGGGCGGCGTGTGGGCGCGGACATTGGCCAACAGGTTGTCCAGGACCTGGCGCAAGCGGTCCTTGTCGCCGAGGACCTCGACCGGACGTGCCGCCGAGAACCGCACGGGCCACGCAGGTCCCACGGCGGCCGCCGTCCGGACGGCCTCGGACGCGAGAGCCACCAGCTCCACCGGCGCCATCTCCATCGGCACCCCCTCGTCCAGGCGCGCCAGCGTGAGGAGGTCGTTGACCAACCGGTCCATGCGGGCGGTCTCGGTGCGGATGCCCGACACAATGCGCGGGAGGTCCTCGGCATGCTGAGACCCGCCCCGCTCGAAAAGCTCGGCGTAGGCCGAGACAGCGGCGATGGGGGTGCGCAGCTCGTGCGAGGCGTCCGCCACGAACTGACGGAGGTGCTGCTCGTTCTCGCGCAGCCGGGCCTCCGAGGCGACGCGCGCCGAGAAGGCCGCTTGAATCCGCTCGAGCATGACGTTGAGGGCGCGGGCCAGCCGACCGACCTCGGTGGGCTGGTCGGCACCGGGAACGCGCTGGTCGAGGTCACCGGCCGCGATGGAATCGGCCGTGCGCTCGACGTCTTCCAGTGGACGCAGACCGAGCCGGACCAACCACCAGCCGCCGGCCAGGGCCAGCACGAGTGCGCCGGCCGTCACGGCGAGCTCGGTCAGGAAGAGGGTGTGGAGCGTGCTGTTCTGGTCGCCCAGTGGCTGCGCCTGCACGAGAACGTCCCCGCTCAGGGCGCCGGCCGTCACCTTCTGCGCCTTGACGCGAAAGGACGGCCCGCTCGGGTTCACCGACCCCGTCGTGAAGTACGCCACTTCGGTGCCGTCGGGCTGGGTCGAGAAGCCGGTGATCTGGGAGGGGAGCTGCGGCCGATAGGCGTGCGTGCCCACGTAGGCGGGGCACTCAAGGCCCTCGACGACGCCCCCGCCGGCCTTGACGACCGAGACGTAGCTGATGCCGAAGACGTTGGGAAAGTTCTCTCCCCCGCCGACGCCACCGTCCGGGCCTCCCCCGTTGTCGAGCGGACTGCCGCCGCCGCCCCCTTGCGGTGACGGGCACACGACGTTCCCGGTCAACTGATTGACGCGGACAGCAGGTTGCCGCTGGGCCAGCTCCTGGTCCACCTGGTTGTACAGGGACGAGCGCAACGCTGAGTAGGTGGCGAAGTCGGCCACCACCAGCGCCACGATGGCAATCGCCCCGACCGCGAGCAGGAGTCGGAGCCGCAGGGACACTCAGGCTGCTCCGGTGGCGGACTCCGGCTCCCGGAGGGTGTAGCCCACGAGGCGAATGGTGTGGATGAGTGGAGGACCGAACTTCTCGAGCTTCTTGCGCAGATAGCTCACATAGGTCTCCACGACGTTCCCGTCACCGCCGAAGTCGTAGTGCCAGACGTGGTCGAGGATCTGCGACTTCGAGAGCACATGGCGAGGGTTGAGCATGAAGTAGCGCAGGAGGTTGAACTCGGTCGCCGTCAGATTGATGGGATGCCCACTCCGACGGACTTCGTGCGCGCTCTCGTCGAGCTCGAGGTCCGAGAACCGCAGGATCCCGTCGTCCTCGGGCTCGTACCCAGTGCGGCGCAGGATGGCATGCACCCGAGCGATCACCTCGGCCAGCGCGAACGGCTTCGTCACGTAGTCGTCGCCCCCGACGGTCAGGCCGGCAAGCTTGTCCTGCAACGTGTCGCGTGCGGTCAGGAACAGCACGGGCACCCGCAGTCCGTCAGCGCGCAGCCGGCGCGTCACTTCCAGCCCGTCGAGATCCGGCAACATGACGTCGAGGATCACCAGGTCGGGCGGGTCCTCCTGCGCCTGGGCGAGGGCCTTGCGCCCGGTCATCGCCTCGTCGACCGTGAACCCCTCATAACGCAGCGATGTCGCCACCGCATCGACGATCGAAGGCTCGTCGTCAACCACGAGCACCCGCGGTCCGTTGTCCGTCTTCACTTGGCCATACCTCCCTGACGCACAGGTTCGCGCCGCGTCTTGCCCGTCCAGTGTGACCCGGCTGTGGGCCTCCTGTGAGCGCGGGCCGTCAGGCGGGAAGGGCGTCCAGGGCGCGTCGCAGCAGGTCAAGGGCCGAAATGGCCGCATACTGCCGCACCCGTTCGCGGTCGCCGGGAACCCGCAGTTCACGGGTCTGGGCCGGCTGGCCTGGGAGATGGATGCCGACGAACACCGTGCCCGGAGCCACGCCCTCCTGGTCGTCGGGCCCCGCCACGCCGGTGATACCCAGGCCCACGTCGGCCCCGGTGACCCGCGCCGCGCCCTCAGCCATGGCGGCGGCGGCCGCCTCGGTGACCACCGGACCGACGGGCACGCCCAAGACGTCGAACTTGACCTGCGAGTCGTAGGCCACGACCCCGCCCCGGAACCACGAAGAGGCGCCGGCCACGTTGACGAGCCGGGAAGCGATGAGGCCACCCGTGAGCGACTCGGCCACGCCGAAGGTCAGACCCTGCGCAATGAGGCGCCCGGCCACCGCGACCTCCATCGACTCGTCGTCGACGCCGAACACGATGTCGCCGAGACGCTCCTCAATGGCGCGTCGGACCTCGACATCCTCCTTGTCCAACAGCGCGGTGACGTCCTCGGCCGTGCCGGCCCGCGCCGTGATGCGCACTTTGATGCCCTCGATGCCCGAGGCCAGAAAAGCCAGCGTCACGTCCCCAGTGGCATCGAGGGCGTCGATGCGGTCCTGGAGGGACTCGGCGAGCCCGGACTCGCTGGCGCCCCACGTGCGCAGCACGCGGCTGGCGATGACACCGCTCTCCTCGCCCGACTCGGCCATGCGGGCGCGCAGGTCAGGCATGATGCCGCGCTCGAACATCTCTGCCATTTCGTAGGGCACACCGGGGACGGCGTAGACCACCTTGTTGCCGACCGGACAAATGAGGCCGGGTGCAGTGCCGGCCACCTGCGGGATGATTGCGGCCCCCTGCGGCACGTCCGCCTGGCGTGCGTTGTTCTCCGTCATGGTGCGGCCCCGGGCCTCGAAGAACCCGGCGATGACGTCGACGATGGCCTGGTCACGGACGAGTGGCACGTTCATGACGTCGGCGATGGCCTCCCGGGTGATGTCGTCCTGGGTCGGCCCGAGCCCGCCGCACATGATGACGCCGTCGCTCCGGGCCAGGGCGGTGCGCAACGCCAGGGTGATGCGATCGTGGTTGTCGCCCACGGCCTGGTGGAAGTGGGAGGCCACGCCGTTGGCGGCCAGGTTCTCCCCGAGCCACGCCGAATTGGTGTCGGCGATCTGGCCGAGCAGCAACTCGGTGCCCACCGCCACGATCTCGATCCTCACGGCGGTGACCTTACGGTGTGGCCGGCCTGTGCAGCGCACGCCTGCCGTCGATCAGGTACTCGGCACCGGTGTAGAGCGTCAGGGCACAGGCGAACCAGATCGCTGCGACCTGGAGCGAGTGCTGGTGCGCCAACGGAGGGATGATGACCGTGCCGATCGCCATGTCCTGCACCAGTGTCTTGATTTTGGCCGTCTTGCGCGCGGGATCGAGACGCCGCGGCGGCCGACCCAGGATCGGTAGACCTGCATGCCGACCTCGCGGATGGTGATGAGGATCACCGGCAGCCACGGCAGGTGGCCCTGCACGCAGAGCGTGATCATGGCGGCGAGCACGCAGGCCTTGTCGGCCAGGGGGTCGAGGAAGGCGCCCGAGCGTGTCGTGCCGTGGCGGCGGGCCATGTAGCCATCGAGCCCGTCGCTGGCCGCCAGCAGGAAGCCCACGACGACGTTGATCCACGAAGCACCCCAGGCCACCAGCATCAGCACGTAGACGGGCGCCGCCAACAGGCGGGCCACGGTGACGGCGTTGGCCGGAGTGGCCAGGGCACTGGGCCCGAAGGTGAAGTTCGCCTGCGGTGCAGGCTCGTGCGTGGCCTCGCTCACGACGCCCCGGCTCCGGCCGGGACCGGATCACGGTCGGCGACAGGGACGGCAGAGAGGTCGGGGCCCTCGGCACCGGTGATGGTGACGTCGACGAGGCTGCCGACCGCCAGGTCTTCGGGCAGGTGCACAATGCCGTCGATCTCGGGGGCTTCGTGCACCGTGCGCCCCTGCCCGGGCGCGTCGACGAGGACCTGCCGGGTGGTGCCGATCAGCGCGTCCCGCCCGGCGGCCGTGATGGCGTCCTGCAGCTCGGTGCATTCCCGCAGGCGCTCGAGTGCGAGCTCGGACGACACCTGGTTCTCGAGGCCCGCGGCATGCGTGCCGTCCTCCCGCGAGTAGGGGAAGAAGCCGGCCCAGTCCAGCTGCGCCGCGGCGAGGAACTCGAGCAGGCGGTCATGGTCGCGCTCGGTCTCGCCCGGATAGCCGAGGATGAAGGAGGAGCGGAACGTGGCGTCAGGCTCGGCCGCCCGGATGTCCTCGATGCGACGCAGGAACCGCTCGCCGTCGCCCCAGCGGCGCATGCCGGCCAGCAACGGGCGCGAGACGTGCTGCAGCGAGAGGTCGAAGTACGGCACGCCGGTGCCGAGCACGGTCTCGATCAGCTCGTCGGTCAGCCCCGAGGGATAGAGGTACAGCAGACGCGTGCGCTCGACACGGGCGGACACGGCACGGGTCAGCGCGGCAATGGGCGACGGGCCGTTGGCGATGCGGGTGCGGCGGCCGGGCCCCGAACGGTCGCGTCCGTAGGAAGCGAGGTCCTGGGCCACGAGAACGACTTCGCGGAGGACGGGAGCATCGTCGGCGTTGGCACGCAACGCGTCGACCTCGGCCAGGATGTCCGCCGTCGAACGCGACCGTTGCTTGCCCCGGAACGACGGGATGGCGCAGAAGCCGCAGATGCGGTCGCAGCCCTCGGCCACCTTGACATAGGCCCAGGGGGCGGCGGCCGCGGGACGGGGCAGCTCCAAGAGGTCGAAGCCGTTGGTCGACGGCTCCGGCGCAGAGGCCCGGCGCCCGGGGGTCAGGGTGACCGGGACGGCGCCCCGAGCCGACGGCGCCGTGAGCTCGGCCCCGAACCCGGCCACGAGGTCCACCTCGGGCAGGGCGTCGCGCAACTCGTCCCCGTACCGCTCCGCCATGCACCCGGTGACGACGAGGCGAGCGCCGGGCCGGCGCCGATCAGCCAGCGTCAGGACGGTGTCGATCGACTCCTGGCGGGCGGCATCGATGAAGGCACAGGTATTGACCACGACGAGATCGGCCGTCTCCGCCGTGTCGGCGCGGCCATACCCCTGGGCAGCGAGACGGCCCTCCAGTTTGTCGGAGTCGACCTGGTTCTTCGGGCACCCCAAAGTCTGCAGCCAGTAGAGGCCCACGCCGTTACACACTCCTCGCACCAGGCCGGATACCGCCTGCGCGGCGGAATCCGGCAGACCCGCCGGGGCGGGCCAACCATCCGGATGGTCCGGCACCGAGTGCCCGACCCCCGAGCGGAGAGGGAGGGATTTGAACCCTCGGACCCGGTTACCCAGGTCAAGTCATTAGCAGTGACTCCGATTCGGCCGCTCTCGCACCTCTCCAACAGGACTTTTGCGTTTCGAGGGGCCCGGACGTCTGAACCGTTCCCCGCGCGACGCTGCCGCCCGTGCGGGAGAGCCTACGTGAACACTGACCAGGTGTTTGTCGGCCTCTTGGTGCCCGTCGGGCGCGACGCACCGCCCGGAACCTGCGGACGTCGACGACGCCGGCGGAAACGGCAGCGGGCCTGCCCGGTGGCCTCTTCTGGCTGTTGGGACGGGAGGTCACTCTGGCGCACCCGTGTCGCGCCTGCCACACTTGACCGGTCGGTACGCCGGGGTTCCCGCCAAGCCCCCACGGCGTGCCCACTGGACTGGCACGGCAGGGTTCCGCCGATCCCTGCAACGTGCGCAGCCAGCGAAGCGACCCCGGTCCGCGTAATCGGACCGGGGTCGTTTTGTCTCTATCGGCAGCGCCCACCCCCGAGTTGAGAATCCGACGCGATGGGGAAATCGAAGTACGTGTCGGGAAAGGGCTCGTTTCCCAGGGTGTAGTGCCACCATTCGCACTCGTAGGACTTGAAGCCGCAATCCTCCATGACGGCACGCAGATAGCGGCGATTTCTCGCCTCGAGCTGTGAGATGCCTCTTGCCCCATGATGCGAGACGGGATCCATCAAGTCGTGGTCTCCGCCCATGGGAGCAAGGTCGCCGGATTCCAACTGGTAGAGCGTCAGGTCCACTGTGCTGCCCCGGCTGTGCCCTGATTTGGCCGCCACGTATCCGTTCTCGAACATCGCCGGTCTGTCGAGATTGGGATAGTGCCGGAGCTTCGTTCTGCCGTCCTCCGGCTGTTCCGACCAGCGCAGGAAGCAATCGACGGCACGTTGAGGCCGATACCCGTCCCAGAGGAGAAGACCGAAGCCCCACGACTCGGCCTTGTCTCGTGCACGTTCCAATGCCGTACACAATGCCCTCGTACCCACGATGCGGTTCACCAGATACCCGTCCACGGGCTTGCCGGTGAAATTGTCCCAGGTGGCGTACTTCGCATCCCAACGGATTCCGGCTACGAACTCGTCGACAAAGCCGAACTGCCCGTCCGCTCTCATGGTGCGCTCAGCGCCAAGGAAACGATCCGGTCGATCACGTCGGCGAGCGACAATCCGGCGGCGGCCATCATCCTCGGATAGCGGCTGTATGCAGTCATCCCGGGCAAGGTGTTGACCTCGTTGAGGAGAACCGTTCCATCTTCTTTCAGGAACAGGTCCACGCGGGAAAGTCCCGTGCAGCCGAGAGCGCGATAGAGCGTCTTCGCGGTCTCTTGAACGAGCCCACGCGCCGCCGGCGGAATGTCGGCGGGAACGACGAAGGTTGCGTTCTCGGATCCCTTCTCGGGTCGATCCTCCTGGTGGATTCTGAAGAACCCGTGCGAGAGCGCAACGCGGTCCGGCTCCCCCACGGTCAGATCTTCGCCGTTCCCGAAGATGGCGCATCCCACCTCGCTGCCGACAACGGCCTCTTCGATCAACACCTTCGAGTCGTACTGCCCCGCCGTTTCGATTGCGCCCTGGAGGTCTTCTGCTCGGGACACCTTGCTGACCCCGAAGGATGAGCCCGACCGGGCTGGCTTCACAAAGACGGGATACACAAGCTGCTCGGAGTCGACACTCCCGCCCAAGGTCGTGGTCCGGAACGTGGGCGTCGCGATCCCGGCGTTCCGGGCGACCAGGTAGGCCAGGGACTTGTCCATACACAGAGCAGAGGTCTGGACGCCGCAGCCCACGTAAGGAAGGCCGGAGAGATCCAACAGGCCTTGGATCGCACCGTCCTCGCCGAGCTTGCCGTGCAGGACGGGAAAGACCAGGTCCAAGCGGATGACTTCATAACGTTCCCGCTCCAGCACGATCAGTCCCTGCACGCTTCGGTCTGGCGAAAGCATCGCCCGACGGCAGTTGCCGGCCTCCCAGTCCGCGTCAGGACCGTCACACAATTTCCAGACGCCACTTCTCGTGATCCCGACATAGAACGGTTCGTACTTTGCCGGATCGAGGTACTTTGCGACCTCCTGCGCAGATTTGATCGAGACCGGATGTTCTTCTGAACACCCCCCGAAAACGAGAGCAACTCGCAACCTAGCCATCGGTCTCCTCGAGGAACTGCACGCAATTGACGAGCGTGTTCTCAATGACGTCGCTCAGGGCGTGATCGGTGAAGTAGGCCGTGTGGGGAGTGACCAGCACATTGGGCAGCTGCTGCAGCCGCAGGAGCAGTGGATCCCGAACGGGGCTCCGGCTGTGGTCGAAATAGAAGATCCCCTCCTCTCCCTCGAGTACATCCAACGCGGCCCCGCCCAGCCGTCCGGCTTCGAGCGCGCGCACAAGTGCCTCGGTATCGAGAAGTGATCCGCGTCCAGTATTGACGACGACGGCGCCCGGCCTCATCAGGTCGATGCGTCGTTGGTCCAAGAGATGGTGGGTGTCCTCGGTGAGTGGTGTGTGCAGCGTCACGACATCGCTCTCCCGCAGCAACGCATTGAGGGTCACGTAGGGGGCCGACGTCGCGGGACGGCGGTCATAGGCGAGGACGCGGCCACCAAAGCCACGGAGTCTTTCGATCACCGCGGCGCCGATGCGCCCCGTCCCGACCACCCCGATGGTCATGTCCCGGAGTTCCCGCCCGCGCACCTCGCTCAACCGGAAGTCGTGACACTGGGCACGGCTGAGCGTCGTCTTGGCGCCGCGCACGGCCATCAGCATGAGCATCAGCGTGTAGTCGGCCACGCTGTCGGGCGAATAGGCGACGTTCCCGACTGAGATGCCGAGTCTCTCCGCTGCTTGCACGTCAATGTGGTTGCACCCGGCGCTTCTCGTGGAGATGTACTGCACACCGACTCCGGCTGAGCGCCAGGAGCAGTGAAGGTGAGATCCGAGACTTGTGGCTGATGCTGATGCATCGATTGCCCGCGATCAGTTCCAGCGTGGAAGGCGAGACCGCCACGTCGGTGACTGTCGGCACGACATTGTGACGGGGTGCTCTCTCTCGGAGTAAGGCGGCTTCGTCTCTCTCGCATCCGTAGAAGGTGATCCCTCTACTTGGGCGGGCGCCGTCCGGCGCGCCATCTGCGTTGCGCCGGATGGATGTGGTTCGGGCGACCAAGGGCACCGCCGCCCCGTGGGAATCGGGCGCTGGTCGTACCGGCACTGCGTGGGACACGCCCCGAGTCAAACAAGCGCGGTGTTGCGAGCAGGTATGCGGTTTTCGATATGCCGGCGATATGCCCCGCCACGTACCATTGCCGCAATGTGCGTGTGCTGATCGTCGAAGACGAGCCTTATATGGCGGAGGCCATCCGCGACGGCCTGCGCCTGGAAGCAATCGCCGCCGACATCGCCGGTGACGGTGGCTCGGCCTTGGAGATGTTGGGCGTCAACAGCTACGACATCGCAGTCCTCGATCGTGACATCCCCGGTCCATCCGGCGACGAGATCGCCGAACACATCATTGCTTCGGGTAGCGGCATTCCGATTCTGATGCTGACCGCCGCCGACCGACTCGACGACAAGGCCTCCGGGTTCGAGCTCGGCGCCGATGACTACCTCACGAAGCCATTCGAACTTCGAGAGCTTGTGCTCCGACTCAGAGCCCTCGACCGCCGGCGCGCCCACAACAGGCCACCCGTGCGGGAGCTGGCAGGTCTGCGGCTCGATCCGTTCCGCCGGGAGGTCTTTCGCGACGGCCGCTACGTTTCGCTCACCCGCAAGCAGTTCTCGGTGCTCGAGGTTCTCGTCGCTGCAGAGGGCGGCGTCGTGAGCGCCGAAGAACTCCTCGAGCGGGCATGGGACGAGAACGCAGACCCGTTCACGAACGCCGTCCGCATCACGGTCTCGGCGTTGCGGAAGCGTCTCGGGGAGCCTTGGATCATCGCCACCGTGGCCGGCGTGGGGTATCGCATCAGCGCTGCAACGGTCACCGGGCGCCAGGGTGACGAACGTGGATAGAGCCCCCGGTCCCAGTGTTCGTCTCAAGCTCACCATCAGCTACGCCGGCTTCGTCATGCTCGCCGGCGCGTTGCTGTTGGCCGCCGTGTGGCTGTTCCTGTTGCGGTACGTGCCCAGAGGAGAGACCGTCATCGTCCACGGCACGCACATTTTCGAGACGCCCGGCCGGGGCGCTCTCCTGCGCGATTTCGGACCGGCCGCAGCCATTGTTCTGGCGTGTCTCCTCGTCTTCGGAATCATCGGAGGGTGGCTCCTGGCTGGTCGGATGCTCGCCCCCCTCGCTCGGATCACCGACGCCACGCGCACAGCCGCGAGCGGATCGCTCTCGCATCGGATCCGGCTGCCCGGCCGCAATGACGAGTTCCACGAGCTCGCCGACGCCTTCGACGCCATGTTGGCGCAACTCGAGGCACATGTCGCCGAACAGCAGAGGTTCGCGGCCAATGCCTCCCACGAACTGCGCACCCCGCTGGCGATCACGCAGACTCTTCTGGAGGTCGCCCGAAACAGCCCAGATGGCGCCAGAGACGAACTCGTCGACCGCCTCCTATTCGTCAACGCCCGAGCGATCGACCTGACCGAAGCGTTGCTCGTGCTCAGCCGTGCCGACCAACGGTCCTTCACCCCCAAACGCGTCGACCTGTCCCTGATCGCGGAGGAGGTGACGGAGACGCTTCTCGCCCTCGCCGAGGAGCGGCGCGTCACTCTCGAGACCGCCGCTCACATGGCCCCCACTGTCGGCTCTGAGGCGCTCCTTCTCCAGTTGGCAACCAACCTGGTGCGCAACGGGATCGTCCACAATCTGCCTGACCACGGCACGGTGTGGGTCACGACCAGCGCCCAACCCCAAACGGTGACGCTCCAGGTCGAGAGCACCGGAGCGCTGCTCACCCCACAGTTGGTCTCCACCTTGACCGAGCCGTTTCAGCGTGGTTCCGAGCGGATACGCACCGACCATGCAGGCGTCGGACTCGGACTGGCGATCGTCGAGCGCATCACCCAGGCACACGAGGGAACCCTCACGCTGACGCCGCGTGGTGCCGGCGGTCTCTGCGTCACCGTGCAACTACCCGCCGCGGCACAGGAATCTGCCAGTTGAGCACCCGTCTGCGCTGAGGTTCTGGGTGGCCCGGCCAGCTCCCGCCGTCAGCCTTCGAACGCGACCTGCGGCTCCCCTGCCTCCTCCAGGACCTCCTCGAGCGCGACCACAGGGTGGCTCGCAGCGGCGGAGGGCAGCTTCGGCAGAGCCAGCGCCAACAGGGCGCCGACCACCAGACCGCCACCGGCGATGACGAAGGCCGCTCGGTAGCCGGCGGTCAGCGACGTCGCCACGTGGTGCGTGGCACCCAGCTGGTTGGTGGCGATGGTGGTGGCGACGGTGGCCATGATGGCGAGGCCGAGGGCACCACCCACCTGTCGGGTGGTGTTGATCAGGCCCGAGGCCAAGCCGGCCTCGTGGGGTGGAACGCCGGCGGTGGCCGAGAGGGTCATGGGGACGAACGACATGCCGATACCGAGGCCGATGAGGATGACGGGACCGAGGACATGGGCCAGGTAGGAGTCGCCGGCTCCGACGGCGAGAGCCAGAACAGGCCGATCGCGGCCAGGCCGGGGCCGAGGATCAATTGCCGCCGGGCGCCGATGACCTGGACCAGTCGGGTGCCGATCAGCGCGCCGGCCAGGGTGCAGACACCCGCCGGGAGGAAGGCGAGGCCGGTTCGCAGGGCGGAATAGCCGTTGACGTCCTGCAGGTAGAGCGAGAGGAAGAAGTAGGTCCCGAAGAGCCCCGCGCCGATGGTGACCGCGATGCCGTTGGCCACCGACAAGGAGCGCCGACGGAAGATGCCGAGAGGGATGAGCGGGTCCGGGGCGAAGCGGGCCTCGTTCACGAAGAAGACAGCCAGCAGGACCAGGCCGATGGCGAGCGTCCCGATGGTCCGGGTCGATCCCCACGGGTACTCGTTGGTACTCACGATCCCGTAGACCAGGACGGCAAGGCCGCCGGTGACCGTGACTGCGCCGAGGACGTCGAGCGCCTTCTTGGGACCGAGCTCCTCATGTCGCGGCAGCGCCAGCCATGCTCCAATCATCAGCACAATGCCGATCGGCACGTTGACGAAGAGCACCCAGCGCCAGTTCAAGAGGCTCGTCAGGACTCCGCCGGCCAGCACGCCGACCGCGGCCCCGCTCGCCGCCGTCGCCGACCAGGCACCGAGAGCCCGGCGACGCTCGCTCGGGTCGGTGAAGGTCGTCACCAAGATGCTCAAGGTCGCCGGAGCAAGAATGGCGCCGCCGATCCCCTGCGCCGCCCTGGCCGCAATGAGCCAACTGCCGCTCTGGGCCAAGCCGCCGATCAGGCTGCAGATGGTGAAGACGGCGAGGCCGATCATGAAGACTCGACGACGGCCGAAGAGATCGGCGGCCCGGCCGCCGAGCATCAAGAACCCGGCAAAGGTGAGCGTGTAGGCGTTCACCACCCACTGCTGGCCGGCTACCGAGAGCCCGAGGCTGTCGCGCATCTGGGGCAGGGCCACATTGACGATGGCCACGTCGAGGACGACCATGAACTGGGCGATGCAGCAGATGACCAGGATCGCCCTGGTCGGGAGTCCGTGCCGGTGGTGCGCTGGTCCACGACTCAGCTCCTTGGTTGCCGGGATATCTTTAAGGTTAAGATATTGGACCTTGAGACATTAGTCAAGTCTCTGAACGTTGAAAGAAGTACGGTCTGCCCGTGCCCCTCGAAGAACCCCAGGACGACATCGACCGGGTGGTCGCGTTCTGGAAGGAGGAGAACCCCCAGCTCGACGTGACGACCAAGGCGGTCACGATGCGTCTGCGCCGTGCCACGCCAGCACCTGGAGCGGGCGGTCCGGGCCAACCTCGCTGACAGCGGCGTCGACGAATACTGGGAGATCGAGGTCCTCCTCGCCCTGCGTCGTGCTCCTGACCACCGGGCGAGCGCCGGTGAGCTCGGACGCGAATGCCAGGTGACCTCGGGAGCCATCACAAACCGCATCAGCCGGCTGGAGAAGCGGGACTGGGTACGCCGGGACATCGACCCCGAAGACCGCCGGCAGGTACTGGTCAGCCTGACGACCGCCGGTCTGGCTCAGGCCGATCACATCATTGCCATGAAGACACAGGCCGAACGCTGGGCCTTCGAGGGCGTTGACCGTGCACTCCTGGAACGAATCGCTCAGGACCTTCGGACGCTCCTTCTCGGCCTGGAGGAGCGGGCGGCCGAGGTCAACGACGAGACTCCGGTCTCTCGCTAGTTCGCCGCGACGACCGCCGCCGTACGCCCATGGCGGCCGGTCGGGCACGACGGACGACTGACTTCGGGGATGGTCCCCGCCTTGTCGGCGTGCGGGCCTATGAGTTCGAGACCTGGTCGAGCACCTTGACCGTCCCACCCGCCAGCCCCGGGCCCGACGTGTGCAGATGACAGCGCACGGTGATGCCTGCAGGCGTGCGGTAGGGCTCTGGCTCCACCTGCCCGCACACCTCCATGGCGAAGGGGCAGCGCGATCGGAAGCGGCAGCCCTGCCCGTCGACCGTCGCCTCCTCGACCTCGCCCTGCAGAAGGATCCGAGTCCGTTCACGCTGCCGTGTCGGGTCCGGGATCGGGATGGAGGAGAGCAGCGCTGCGGTATAGGGATGGGTCGGTCGGTCGTACACCTCGTCGGCGTCACCCTCTTCGACGATCTGGCCGAGGTACATCACGGCGATCCGGTCGCTGATATGACGAACGACCGACAGATCGTGGGCGATGAAGAGAAAGGCCACCCCCAATTGGTCCTGCAGCTCGGTGAGCAGGTTGATGACCTGGGACTGGGTGGAGACGTCGAGGGCACTGACCGGCTCGTCACAGACCAGCAGCCGGGGCTCCAGGGCCAGTGCCCGCGCAATAGCGATCCGTTGGCGTTGTCCACCGGAGAACTCGTGCGGTTGACGTGACAGGACCTGGGAGCCCAGACCGACCTGGGCCAGGAGCTCCATGACCCGCTGATCCCTCTCCGCCCGGCTCATCGACGTATGGATGGCCAGAGGTTCGCCGACGATGTCGGCGATGCTCTGCTTGGGATCGAGCGACGAGTACGGATCCTGAAACACCATCTGCATCGATTCACGATGCCGACGGAGCGAGGGACCTCGAAGCGAAGTGATGTCCTTCCCACTGACGATGATCGACCCCGCAGTCGGGTCGATGAGGCGGAGCACCACCCGCGCCAAGGTGGACTTGCCCGAGCCGCTCTCGCCCACGAGGCCCAGGGTCGTCCCCGGCTGAATACTGAGACTGACGTCGTCCACAGCGCGCACTGACCCGTTGACCCGGCGGAGGACCCCGCTGCGCAGGGGAAACTCCTTGACAAGATTGCTCACCTGGAGCACCGGCGCGCCCTCCGCCAGAGGGGTGGCCTCACCCGCTCCGTCCGGCACCAGGTCGCCGTCGAGGATCGCCGGCGGACCCGAGAGGGTCAGCTCGTCCTGGCGAACACAGCGGGCCAAGCGAGGCTGTCGACGTCGCGACACTCGCAGCGTCGGCGGAGGCATCACCGGCCCTGGTCGACCGGAGAGCGACCGGCGCCGCCGCGCAAGCCTCCTCCGCGTAGGAGCAGCGTGGCGCAAAGCGGCAGCCGCTCGGGAACTGGTCGGGGCGGGGCACCATGCCGGGGATCGCGTGCAGCGGCTCACCCCTCGGCGTGAGCTGTGGAATCGAGTGGAGCAACGCCTCGGTGTAAGGGTGGCGCGGGCGGACGAAGAGGTCCGAGTGCGGCCCGATGCTCCACGATCTGACCGGCGTACATGACCGCCACGTCGTCGGCGACATCGGCGATCACGCCGAGGTCGTGGGTGACGAAAATCATGGCCATGTCTTCCTCGCGCTGGAGCCCGTGCAGCAACTCGACGATCTGCGCCTGCGTCGTGACGTCGAGCGCCGTCGTCGGCTCGTCGGCAATGAGGAGCTTCGGTGAACACGAGAGCGCCATGGCGATCATGACTCGTTGGCGCATGCCGCCGGAGAACGCATGCGGGTAGTCCTGCGCCCGCGTGGCCGCCTGGGGAATTTCGACGCGGTCCAGCATCTCGACGGCCACTTTCCAGGCGTCGGCCCGACTGAGCCCGCGGTGGGTGCGCACCTGCTCCGCAATCTGGTTCCCCACGGTGTATGCGGGATTCAGACTCGTCATGGGCTCCTGGAAGATCATGGCGATGTCGTTCCCGCGGAGCTTGCGCATGCCCGCCGGGCTCATGCTCGTGAGCTCGTGCTGCTCGAACTGGATCGAACCCGCCACACGGGAAACGGCCGCCGGCAGGAGCCCCATGATCGCCAGCGCGGTGACGGTCTTGCCCGAACCGCTCTCGCCGACGAGGCCCAACGTCTTCCCCCGCTGCACCGAGAAGCGGGCATCCTCCATGACAGGGAGCCATTTCTGCCCGCTCAGGAACTCGATCCGGAGGTCCTCCACCTGCAGGAGTGCCGCTGCTGGCTGCGGCGTCGTCGCGCTTTCCGGCTTGGCGGCCGCGCCCAGCCGGGCCAGCCGACGCCGATCGCGCTTGCTGCCGCCACCCACGAGGCCGCTGCCGGCCGGTCGCTCGCGCCCCAGCGAGTCACGCAGGCCGTCTGCGACCAGGTTGAACGCCAGCACCGTCAGCATGATGGCGATTCCGGGGAAGATGACGGCCCAGGGAGCGGAATTGATGAACTGGAAGCCCTCCTGGAGCATTCCGCCCCAGCTCGGAGTTGGCGGCTGCTCGCCGATACCGAGGAAGCTCAGGCCCGCCTCGGTCAGGAGCGCGAAGCCGAGCGACAGCGCCAGCTGAATGATGATCGGCGAGGCGACGTTGGGCAGCACGTGGCGGGACACAAGCCGTTTCGACGTGGCGCCCAGACTCCGGGCCGACTCGATGTACGCCTCCTCGCGCACCGCGATCACCTCGCCGCGGAGCAACCGGACGAAACCGGGAACGAACACGATGGCGATGGCGATGGCGGCGTCGTTGACATCCGCACCGAGCAACGCGGCCACGGTCAGGGCCAGGATGAGCGGGGGGAACGAAAGAGGGCGTCCATCGTCCGCATGATCACGGAGTCGACGGCGCCGCGGAAGAAGCCCGCAATGAGGCCGAGCGGGATGGCGACCAGCGCGGCCAAGCCCACGATTTCGAAGGCCGCCCGCAGCGAGATGCGCGCACCCCAGATCAGCCGGCTCAAGATGTCGCGCCCGAGGTCGTCCGTCCCGAGCCAGTGTGACCAGGAAGGGGAGGAGTTGATGGCGTTGATGTCCTGGGCGTTCGGTGGGTGCGGCGCCACCAGGGGGGCGAAGATGGCCGCGACGATGACCAGAACGAGGAAGATCACGCCCGGCGATGGCCCAGTGCTGATGGAGGAACCGGGCCCAGAAGCCGGGACGCCGCTGCGGCAACTCGTCGGGACTGTCGCCGGTCTCGGGAATGGGGGTGAGGCCGACGAAGGGGTCGCTTGCGTCCGGTGGGCTCCAGGTCGTCATTCGGGTGACCTCACGAGAGCCGGATCTTCGGGTTCAGGTAGGCGTAAATGATGTCGACGACGAGATTGATGAGGACGAACGCGGTCGCCACCACGATCACGACTCCCTGAATTTCGGGAATGTCCTTGTCGTTGATCGCCTGAATGATGTACGTACCCAACCCCGGCAGCGAGAAGATCTGCTCAATGATGAGCGTGCCGCCCAGCAGATAGCCGAACTGAATGCCGATGACGGTGACGGCCGGGCTCAACGCATTCTTCAAGGCGTGCTTCCCCCACCACCATCCGCGGGCTCAGGCCTTTGGCCACGGCGGTGCGCATGTAGTCCTGGTCCAACGTATCGATCAGGGCACCGCGCACCTGGCGCGCAATGACAGCGGACCCGCCGATGCCGAGGGCCAGCCAGGGAAGCAGGAGATCCTGGAACCAGTGCGCCGGGCGACTGTGTGAACGGCGTGTACCCGAGTGCGGGAAGCCATTCCAAATTCACCGCGAAGAGGATGATCAGGAGCATGGCGAGCCAGAAGTCAGGGATGGCCACGGCCAGGCTGGAGCCGACGGTGACGCCGCGGTCACGGAGGGTTCCCTGGTGCAGCCCGGAGATGATGCCGGCGGGCAGGCCGATGAGGATTGCGATGATCATGCCGCCGGCCGCCACGCTCAGCGTCACCGGAAACCTCGCCGCGATGCCCGATGCCACGGTCTCGTGGTTGAAGAGCGAGTTACCGAGATTCCCGCTCAGGGCAGCCTTGAGCCAATTCCAGTACTGGGTGAAGAATCCCTGGTTCAGGTGCAGCTCTGCTGTGATTTTGGCAATCTCCGCCGGTGTGGCGTGGGTGCCGCCGGCCAGGGCGACGGCAGGGTTGCCCGGAATGATCAGGACGAGCGAATAGACGCCGAGGGAGATCAGGAACAACAGCAGTACAGTGATGAGCAGCCGACGGGCGACGAACGTCGGAAGGGAACCACCACTGGACGCCATTGCCGCGGACGACCTCAGTCAGATCCGGTGCTGCGGAGCGATTTCGGTTCTCCCTGCCGTTCTCCCGTTACCCATGCCGACAACTACTTCTTGATGTAGATGCCAGCCAAGTTCGAACGGCACTGGCCAATCGGAGCGACCACGTTCCCACCAACCCTGTTCTTGTTGTAGGCCACGATCGAGGGCATGAAGACCAGCGGGACCAGAAGGCCCTGCTGAATCACCGTCTTGTCGAGCTGCTGCATCAGCGGGCCCTGCAAGCTCGGGCTCAGGGACGCGTTGGCTTGCACGATCTGCGGTGTCAGTGTCGGGTTCACGTCGCCGAGGGCGTTCGCCACGAAGCCCGAGGACTCGAAAAGAGCCTCGAAGCTGTTCGTGAGGTCGGGGCCGTTGCTGAGCTGCTCGGTGAGGACGGCGTCTCCCTGCTTCTTGATGTACACGTCGGTGAGGAAGTCGGCGCCAGGAATCTGCTGGAGGTTGGCGGTGAACCCGGCGCTCGCCAACTGCGCCTGGAGGAGAGCCGCCGCCCGAGCGTAGGTGGAGTCACCTGCAGGGATGATCAGGGTGAACTTCACGCCCTTGGGGTAGCCGGCCGCCTTGAGCATCGCCTTGGCCTTGGCGGGGTTGTAGGCGTCGGAGGATCCGAGGGACTTGGAGTAACCCGGCGACCACGACGGCACATTCTGGTACGCCGGCTCGCCGAGGCCGTCGAAGACGACCTTGTTCAGCGCGGGACGGTCGACGGCGTACTCGAGCGCCGACCTGACCTTCTCGTTGGCGAAAACTCCCCCGGCGCTCTGGCGCAGCTCGATCTCCATGTCGTCATAGGACTTCGTGGTGGAGATACCGATGTTGGGATCGCTCTTCAACTGCGGGTAGTTCTGCGGCTCGACCTCAATCATGTCCACGGCGCCGGACGTCAAGGCCGTTGCCGCCTCTGGGCCCTGCGTGACCTGGGTGAAGTCCACTCCGCCGAGCGGATACGCCTTCGAGTTCCAATACTTGGGGTTCTTGGTCAGCACGATGTTGGAACCCTGCTGGTAGCTCTTCAAGACAAAGGGGCCAGAGCCGACCGGCTGGGTCGACTGGGTCGTGATGGCGCTCGCCGGGTAGATCTGACCGTCAATGTAGCTCGAGGCCCACAGGAGATCGCCGGCTGTCGGAGCCTTGAGATTGACGACCACCGTCGAGGGATCGGGTGTCTCAATGCTGGTGATCCCGAAAAGGGACGACCGCAGCGGGCTGGTCTTGGTCTTGTTCAAGCTGGCGGCCACGTCGGTCGACGTCACCGGCTGGCCGTTGGAGAACTCGAGTCCCGGTCGGAGGTGATACGTGATGGTGCTGCCGCCGTTCGAGATGGTCCAACTCTGGGCGACACCGCCCGTGACCGCAGTGTTTCCCGGGACAACCATCGACTGGTAGATGTTCGAGGTCACCGTGAACGAGCAGTCGTTCTCCTCGGTGGCAGGGGCGAAGTCGTTGTCGAACTCGTTGTTGAGGTCGAAGCCGTATTTCAGTACGCCATTGGGGTCGGCATTGGAGGGCGCTGCCGCTGCCGGCCCACTGGTCAACAGCGCCGCGGCGAACGGCGTCACGAAAACCCCCGCAGCCCCCATGAAGAGGACGGGCAAACCCGCCCTTCGCGCTGTGTACCGAACCCTTGAGCTCGCGCCCGAACGCTTCGATCTCCTCGACCCCTGCCCGACGAACGTCATACGTCATCTCCCGGATCTCGTCCGGCCACACACTCGTGGTACCGGCGTGTGCATCCCCAACGCGGGCCCTCTAACGGGAATATAGCCAGACCCTGACACCCGTGTCAGTCAGCGGCGCACTTTCCGTCTGACTCCGCCCGCAGGGCGACGGAAGATCACCCCGCCGCCGTTGCCGTCTGACGGTACGTCAGGTCCCCACCGATTAATTAAAGCCGGTCGCAAAGATTGCGAGTATCACGGATGCGGGGACATCGATCGACGGCACGGCTACCCCCTTGCTCATCCCACCGCGACGACGATCCCCCGCCCAATCCAAAAGCACACCCCGCCTGGCCCGCGCCCAACACCACGGCCCCGACACCACCAGGACGACGGTCATGCACATGCCGCCGAGCAGCCGAGATCGACGAGAAGGGAGCCGGTAGGGCTACCCGCGTGGATCCGCATTGCCGATTGCGGGAGGACCTGCGGCTCCCGGGAGAGGGCCGAGAGTCATGACATTCGAGGGGGCGCGGCTGAGGGCCCCGGCACCCTGGTCTGGCTGCGAAACCGGAGCTGGCGGGGACCCACGAAGACGGCGTGGCGGCGCTTGCCGTCGTCTCCGGCTGCCTGCTTTCGGGCCCTCGTGTCCGCCCGCCTGGAGCGTTGGGACGTGTCCGCTCCGATCGCCTTCGTGGTGCTCGGCCTCCTGGCCACCCATGGCCCGATCGCCGTGATCGAGGTCAACCTGCACTCGTCGACCGTGCGGGCACTCGCCGAAGCGACGCTGGCTCTCGTCCTCTTCGCCGATGCGTCCCGGGTCAACGCCCATCAGCTTCGGTCGTCCTCCGGCGAGCCGATGCCCTGCTCTGCATCGGCCTGCCCCTCACCATCGCCGCCGGCGCCGCGACGGCTGCGCTGCTCTTCGGGCAAGGATTTGGATGGGCCTCTGGTCCGGAAGAGCCCAATCGTTGCAGACAGCACAAAGGGTGGAGCTTTTGCCGACGGGGGGGGGGGGGGGGGGGGGGGGGGGGGGGGGGGGGGGGGGGGGGGGGGGGGGGGGGGGGGGGGGGGGGGGGGGGGGGGGGGGGGGGGGGGGGGGGGGGGGGGGGGGGGGGGGGGGGGGGGGGGGGGGGGGGGGGGGGGGGGGGGATACCGACGGCATAGGAACATTGCTCGAGCCGACGCCCCGCCAAGCCGGGGAGGAAAGCTTGTGATTGACATTGACGAACTGATGACACGCATGACACTGGAGGAGAAGTGCGCGCAGCTCGGCTGCATGTGGTTCTCAGGACTGCTCGTCGACGGCGAACTCGCCCTGGACCGGCTCGCTCTGGCAGCCGCAGACGGGATCGGCCAGGTCGGCCGGGTCGCCATTGAGTCGGGGGCGGGACCGGAACGGGTGGCGGAACTGGGAACCAGGTCCAGCGCTACTTCGTGGAGGAGACACGCCTGGGGATCCCGGCGGTGATCCACGAGGAGTCCACCGGCGGGTTCTGCGCCCGCGAGGCGACGCAGTTCCCTCAGGGCATCAACCTCGCCGCCACCTGGGACCCGGAGCTGGTCGAGCAGGTTGCCGCAGTGATCGGGCGCCAGCTCCGGGCTGTCGGCGCTCGATTGACCTTGGCGCCGGTCCTCGACATCGCCCGTGACGCCCGCTGGGGCCGGCTCGAGGAGACATACGGCGAAGATCCCGAGCTGGCCAGCCGCATGGGCGTCGCCTACGTGCGGGGCGTGCAGGCACAGGGCGTCGTTGCCACCGCCAAACACTTTCTGGGCTACGGCGCGCCCGACGGTGGCTTCAATTGGGGCTGGTCGTCCCTGGGCCCCCGGCATCTGCGCGACGTCATCGCGGCCCCGTTCCCGCGCCGTCATCAACGAGGCGGGCGTCGGTGCAGTCATGCCGTCCTACAACGAGATCGACGGCCTCCCCCTGCACGGCTCTCCGAGCTCTTGACCGAGCTGCTCCGGGTGGAGCTCGGCTTCACCGGCGTCACGGTTGCCGACTATTTCGGCGTCAGCAGCCTGGAGGACTTCCATCACTGCGCCAGCGACGAAGCGGACGCGGCGCGGCGCGCCCTGCTCGCGGGGCTCGACATGGAGCTTCCTTCCTACTGGTGCTATCGCCACCTTCCTGCCCTCGTGAACGCCGGCGCGGTGCCGGTGGAAGCCGTCGATGCCTCCTGCCGTCGGGTGCTGGCGCAAAAGGAGGGGCTCGGCCTCTTCGAGCAGCCCTACGTCGAGGCGTCCGCAGCAGCGGCCCTCTTCGACACGCCGGAGGATCGGGCTCTGGCGCGGCGAGCGGCCTCGGCTTCCGTCGTGCTCCTCACCAACGATGGCGTCCTGCCCCTGCGAGCCGGCGCACGCGTCGCGGTCCTGGGACCAAGCGCGGATGATCCGCGGCTCGTCCTGGGTGACTACCACTTCCCCGCGCACCTCGAACTGCAGCTCGAGGAGGCGGCGCTGTCGCCGGTCGGCAGCGAATTCCGGCAGCTCCCCCCGCAGAACCCGACCCCCACGCCCCTGGAGGCGCTTCGCCAGAAAGTCGAGATCGTTGACGAGGTGGAGGGTGCCGACGCAGCGGTCATTTTCGTCGGCGGCCGCAGCGGGCTGACCCGCGCTGACACCTCCGGCGAGTTCCGCGATGCCGCCGACCTCCGGCTTGCACCCGAGCAGCTCACGCTCATCGCAGAGACGTCGGCCCATGGGGTGCCCGTGGTTGTCGTCGTGATCGGTGGGCGGGCTCACTCCTTGAGCGAAGTGACCCCACTGGCCAATGCACTCGTCTTCGCCTGGCTGCCGGGAGAAGAGGGCGGAAACGGCCTGGCCGATGTCCTCTGTGGCGACGTCGATGCGAGCGGCCGACTCCCGGTCACCCTGCTGCACACGGTGGGCCAGGTCGGCGTGCACTCCGGCGCGCACCACGGTGGCGGCAGAAGCATGATCATGGACGACTACGTCGATGCGCCGGCCTCACCCCTGTTCCCGTTCGGTCACGGGCTCTCGTACACCACCTGGGAACGGAGCGATCTCGCCGTAGAGGCTGGAACGACGGGCGACGACGTCGAGATCGGTGTCACCCTCACCAATACCGGTGCTCGGGCGGGAACTGATGTGGTGCAGGTGTTCTTCCGTGACGAGGTGGCCAGCGGGCCTCCCGGCAACCCGACTCCTCGCATTTCAGCGGATGGAGCTTGCCGCGGGCGCCTCGACTCGACTGACATTCCATGTGCCGGTGGGCCGGCTTGGGTTCACGGGTGCGGACCTGCGGTACCGCGTCGAACCCGGCGAATTCACCTTCATGGTCGGTGATCTGAGGAAACGGCGCCGTGACCGGTGAAGTCGTCTTCCCCGACCGGAATGTGCTTCCACCGGTGACCTGCATCGCTTGCGGTCTGAAGCTCCGAAAGCAGAGGAGCCCGGCCCCTGACGGGACCGGGCTCCTCCCCGAAAAACGGAACGTCTCGGCTAGCCCGAGAAGGTGGTGCCCACCGACGTCATGCCGACGACGGGCTGGTTCAGCTTGATCCCGCCGGCAGAGCCGAGGAACGTGGCGTCTCCGTAGTTGAAGACGCCGCCGTCGGCCGCGGTCAGCCAGTAGCCCTTGCCATCGGGCGTCGCGCTGATGCCCACGACCGGCTTGTTCAGCTTGAGGCCGGCGGCAGAGCCGTACTGAACGGCACTCCCGAAGTTGAAGACCCCGCCGTCGGCCGAGACCAACCAGTAGCCCTTGCCATCCGGGGTGGCGGCAATGCCCACGATCGGCTGGTTCAGCTTGAGGGTGCTGGCGGATCCGAAGAACCCGGCGTCCCCGTAGTTGAACACCCCGCCGTCGGAAGCGACCAGCCAGTAGCCCTTCCCGTCCGGGGTGGGCGCCATGCCGACGATCGGCTTGTTGAGCTTGAGACCACCCGTGGAGCCGTAGAAGCCGGCGTCTCCGTAGTTGAAGATCCCGCCGTCAGCGGCGACCAGCCAGTAGCCGAGACCCGCCGGGCTCGCCGGCGCGCCGCCGGCACCCGGCACGTACGGCGTGGCCGCCATGCCGACGACCGGCTGGTTCAGCTTGAGGCTGCCGGCCGAGCCGTGGAACGCAGCATCGCCATAGCTGAAGACGCCGCCGTCGGACGCCACGAGCCAGTACCCGCCTTGATCCTGCGTCTGGCTGATCCCCACCACCGGCTTGTTCAGCTTGATCCCACCCGTGGAGCCGAAGAAGCTGGCGTTGCCGTAGTTGAAGACGCCGCCGTCAGCCGCGACCTGCCAGTACCCGCTGCCGGGAGCCGGCGTGTTGTACGTCGGCGCGCCGCCCGGCAGCACCGTGATGGTGTTCGCCGGGTTGATGGTGACGTCGGTCACGCCGCTGATCCACAGACCGTAGAACTGGCCGAAGATCGTGTTCCCACCCACCGTCGTCGCGTGATCGTCGGGGCGATCGCCGGCGGCAGCTGGTCCACGCCGAGGATGATCCCCGCCGTGGTGGGCGGGCCGTTGGTCGATCCCCAGTTGTTGGCCGGCCCAACGGTGTTCCCGGTGATGGAGGTGCCGGTCACGACGTCATTGGGAGCGTGGGCGTGCACGATGATGCCGCCCTCGAACGAGCCACTGATGTTGTTGCCGCTCACCTGGTGTTGCTGACCGTTGCTCCTGCCGACGCGGCGGCGACGACGATCCCGCCGAGGTCGGGACCGGTCGACTTGAAGACGCCGATGTGGCCCGTGATGGTGTTCCCCGTGATGACGCCGCCGGTGATGCTGCCGCCGGAGTTGTGGGTCGCGTAGACGATCCCGCACGACCCGTAGTTGCCCGAGATCGTGTTGTTGCTGACGGTGTCGTTGGTGGCGGCACCGGAGCGTTCGGTCCGGGATTCGGCGCGCCGGGGTTCACCGGGCCGTTGTCATTGACGACGACGCCACCGCCGCCGTTGCCGGTCACCGTGTTGCTCGTGACCGTCGAGTTGCTCGCGCCGGCGAGGACGATGCCGCCGAACGACTCGATCCCGGCGCCGGGTGCGACGCCGTTGTTCTGGACGGTGTCGTTCTCGATCGTCACGCCCGAGGCCTGATCGACGAAGATCCCCGTGTCGTTGGCGCCACTGACGGTGATGCCATCGCTGCTCGTCGCGCCGCCGATGGTCACGCCGGTCACACCCGGTGGGACGTAGATGCCGATGTCGCATCCGGTGGCATCGATGGATGCGCTGATGGTCGGTTCGTCGTGACCACCTCGCCGCGGTCAACCGGTCGTCCCCGCCGCGGAACACCCGACGGCGCCGGCGGACTGCGTGAAAAGCGTGGTGGCCGCGGTACCGCCGACCGCCAACGCGCTGGCGCCCAACGCGGCTGCGCCCAATAGACGTGTAAAAGCTCTCTTCTTTGTCTTCATGCTCGTCTCCTTATCACAACGGAGCGACAATCGCCGGGTTCTCCAGGCTCGCGCGCAGGGACGCGTGGCCACCTGTCCGCCCGCATGAAGAAACAGAGGGCTGGCATGGGTGGACGCGCACCGAGGGGACGGCGCAGCTGAATCCCAGCTTCGACTCCGAGCCCGCGCCCGTGGCGAGCCATCGGCGAAGTCGCTCGACCCGTCGGCATCGCGGCTCGATTGCGGCACCTGGGCGCGGACGCGTTCATGACGGTCGTGTTACATTCCGCGCCTCCGATCGCGGCAACAGGCCGTCGGACTCAGAAGGAAGGAACAGCGCATGCATCGAGGCACCCCGGCACTCCTCAGTGCGGCCGCTGCCTTGTGCTCGTGCGCCGGGCTGACGGCCTACGGCTTCTCGCTCGATGGCGCCGGCGCCGCCTCCAAGCCATCCACGACCCTGACCATCCTGGTGACGAACGACGACGGGGTCACCGCACCGGGGATCAATGCGACCGTGCAGGCACTCAGCGCCCTTCCGCACACCAAGGTCACCGTTGTCGCACCCCTCACCAACCAGAGTGGGACAGGGGCGAAGGTGACGGGCGGAACGTTGACGGCCACCGACGCCACCACGGCGAGCGGATACCCCGCCAAGGCGGTCGCCGGATACCCCGCCGACACCATCATCTGGGCGATCGATGACCACGGCATCGCGCAGCGACCGGACCTCGTCGTGTCGGGGATCAACTTCGGCGAGAACATCGGCCCGTTGGCCTCGCTCTCGGGCACGGTGGGGGCGGCACAGACGGCCCTCGCCCGCGGCATCCCCGCCCTGGCCGTCAGCCAGGGCGTCGACAACGGTGCATCGCCGAACTTCTCTCAGGGGGCGAAGTACCTGGTGGCGTGGGTGCAGGCCCACCGCAAGGCTCTTCTGGCCGCAAAGAAGGGCACCGCCTCGAGCGTCAACGGCAATCTCAACGTGCCGACCTGTGCCACCGGCCATATCCGTGGGCCCGTCAACGTGAAGCTCGGCACGACGTTGACCGGCTACTCCATCGGCACCGTGAACTGCGCCGGCACGGCCACGAAGCCGACCACCGACGTGCAGGCTTTCGTGGACGGGTTCGCCTCCCTGACGCCGCTCCACCCGGTCAATCCCCCGCAGTAGCGAGGCTTCGCACTCAGGGGAACGAGGACGACCCGGCTGTCGCGGAACGATCGGTCTCGACTGTCGGCCCGACGCCGAACGACGTGGCGTTGACGTCGTTGCTGTGTAGGCCGACCCGCGTTCCCGACGCTCAGAACCGACGGACAGCAATCAGGTAGGCGGCAACCCGCTCGTCGTCGGAGCCAGCCCCTGCTGCTGGGCCATGATCGCCGCCTCCACGACCTGCAGGTCGGAAGGATCGATCGCCAACGGACCTCCGGCCACGGGCACCTGCCAGACGTGGGTCATCATCGGCGTCGAGCCGTAGTGGTACGAGCCGGGCGGGCAGGGTGTGAAGCCGTCGATCTGATGCGTGGTAGCGGACGTGCACAGGTTGGTGTGCGCGTGCCACTGGACCAGGCAGCCGTACGGCATGGGCCCGTTGCCCGGACCCGGCATCAGGTACATGGCCGCGACGAGCACCGGCCCGTACGGCGTCGTGGCATAGACGAGCGAGTCCACCGTCGTGGGGTTCATCACGTCCTTCATGTTCATGTAGGCCGGGTTGAGGTAGTGGACGACGGGATAGTTGGGATTGGTGATCGGGAAGTACCCGGCGGCCGTCGCCGCACTCAGGTCCCGGTACTTGGCGACCGCCGCCGACGTCGCCTGCACGTACTGGGTGGCCCCGAGAACCTGCTCCGAGGTCGGCTTGGCGGCACAGTCGGGCGTTTGCATCTTGTGACCCTCGTCCGTCGTGGCGGAGACGGTCGTCAACTGCGCCACCTCGGCGGCCGGAAGGGCGGGCCGGTGTACTTCCAGTTCGGGTCGGTGACACCGAGACCGGCCATGCCGGACATGTTCATCGAACTGGCATCGCCGCCCGACTTCGACGACTTGCCCGAGGACGTCATCGACATCCCCTTCATGGAGGAGGACGATCCCGACATCTTCATGCCTGACATCGAGGTGATGACGAGGATGATCGCCGAGCGGCGGCTGAGCTGGCGCTCGGGACCAAGGCCACGGCAGACGGGATCAGGATGACGGCCAGCACGGCGCCCAGCGCTCCGAGCGGGTTCGTCGCCAGGAACCTGGACGCCGGCGTCGGTTCGTCTGCGCCGCCGGCACCAACGGCAGGACGGACAGTCCGATCAGGGCGATGATGGGCCCGTTGTTCGGGTCGGTGCCGCCGAAGGTCAGCAGCTCGCCCAGGCCCTCCCCCGTGACCCAGTAGAGCAAGGCCAGAGCGATCCCGAGGCCGATGTAGATCCCGGCGCGCTTGGACACCAGCGGTCCGAGCCCGATGATCACCGAGACCGTGGCCAGGATGGCCGCCATCCAGATCCCCGTTCCGGCGAAGGCGTGACCCGTCGAAGTGAGGAAGTGGGCGTACCAGCCGGGCTCCTCCTTCGCCGTGTCCGTCATCTGTTCGGTGATGGAGTTGGCCGTGCGGTTGAAGGGGAAGACCCAGATGACCGCCTCGAACAGCCAGATGGCGGCCCAGGCGAGCAGTGACCCCGTTCCACCCAGCAGGCCGCGACCGGCCGCCGAGGACTCGGGGCCCGTGCGGACGCGGTCGTCGGCGGATCGGACCTGGGCCACACCAGGACTCCGAGAAGCATGTAGAAGCACACCGCACCGGGTGCACCCTGCAGCGGCGACGTCTGCCCGGTGAGCACCATGCCGAAGCCCTCACCGAAGAGGTAGATGCCCGCGCCCCAGATGAACGAGGCGACCAGCGCCGGCTTCACGGAGCGCCGGAAGAACAGGCCGACCCCGATGGCGATCTCGATCAGACCGAAGAGCGCGACCCACACCGTCGTCCCATGCGAAAGCAGCGTGGCCGTGTGGTTGATGGTCGAGGCGACAAGGCTGGGTTGGCCGGCGGCCATCGGGCTGATGACGTCGGAGACGAACGAAGACTTGAAGAGGTCGGGCTGGAACTTCAGCAGCCCGTCGATGATCCAGATGGCCCCGAGCGCACATTGCAGCGTGCGCTGGTTCACATGGTGCAGCGAGGCGACGGACCGGCGCGCGCCTGCATCGGTCCCGGACGAAGGCGATCTGGTGAGGCGTTTCGGCGACCCGGCATGCGTCCGTCCCCCTGGTGGTCAGGCGAGTGACCGCTTCTCCCTAAATATACCGACGGGATCGTGGCGGTGTTCGGCGGGGTCGGTCAGAACAGCTGGGACCTTGGAGGGGCGTGCTCGCCCGCGGCCGCCCGCCGAGGCGATCGGGTACGGGACCGTCAGCAACGGCGACGTACAACCGCTGGCACAGATCGGCCCCGAGCACGAGCGTCGTGCCGCCGGCATCGAGCAACAGCGTGCCATCCGGGCCCTTGTTGGTCACCGTGGCCTCGGCGCCCGGAATGAAGCCGGCCTCGTCCAGGTAGAGCAGCGTCGTACCGTCGAGCTCGACCTCTTCGCCGAGCCGTCTCGAACCGCACCTTCTGCCCGGGCTCGATATCGGCCAGGGCAAGCTGCGGTCCCTGGGTTCCGGCGGTTGGCACTGCCGGGAATCGGATTGCCGTGCGGGCAAGTGGCCGGGTCCCCCAGGATCTGCACCAACCGGGCCATCACCTCGTCGGACATCACATGTTCCCAGCGGCCGGCCTCGTCATGGACCAGATGCCAGGGCAGCCCGATGACGTCGACGAGGAGGCACTCGGCGAGCCGGTGCTTGCGCAAGACCGTCTGCGCCACGCCCTGGCCCTGCTCGGTAAGGGTGATCGTCCGTCCCGAACGCTCGACGTAGCCGTCGGTGGCCAGCCGGTCGAGCATTTCGGAGACCGTCGGGGCCGACCGCCCCAGGCGCTCCGCGATCCGGGCCTGAATGGCCGGCGTTCCCTCCTCGTTGAGCGACTCGATCGTCTGGAGGTACTCCTCCACCGGCGGGTGGTGTTCGACCGGATGGTAGGAGACGCTGGGCCTTCGGCGTCAGTCACGGATCTGCTGGGCCAGGTAATGCGCCTGATGCGGCACTCAGCTGGTTGCGAAGTAAGGTCAGCCTAAATCTTAGGGTGCCCTAAGTCAAGCGGGAGAGCAGGCTATCGGCGTCGCGCACGTCAGTGGCCTCGCGAGCGGGAATGGAAGCCGTCCTTCGTGGGCATGATGGCGATCTCCTCGGCCGGCGAGGCGCCGATCGGCACTCCGTCACGTCTGGAGTGGCGTGGCTGTGTCGGTCGTGATGGTGAGGTACAGAGTCCTCCGGATGCGCCGGCGCTCCCGGGATCTGAAGCATGACCTGATCTGAGCGATCAACGGGCGAGCCGACGCGTGACGGCGCCTCGGAGTCACCCGGGGCGCCGTCACGGCATCGGGAGTCAGCTAGAGGGCGACGATGCCTTCGCCGCCGATTGCTCCTGCCACGGTCACCGATCCGATCGGGGCCAACGTGCCGTTCGGGCCGACCCGGAACTCATCGACGATGCCGTTCCCACCGGTCTGGACGTAGAGGTACTGCCCGTTGCCGGAGGCCGCGGCATCGACGGTGCCGGGGTCGGTGCCCGTCTGACCGGCGAGGCCCAGTGCGCCATTCGGACGTCTCGTTGTACTGCGTGACGTCGGCGCTGCCGGCGTTCGAGGCGTAGAAGAACCTGCGCCTGCGCGACCCAGCAGGTCGCGGCCTGACCGGTCCCGACCGCAGCTGATCGGCGTGACCGTCCCGCCGGGGTTCAGCGCGAAGGTGGCCAACGCGTTCGTTCCGGCCTCGGCAATGACGAGGTGGCCCGCCGCGTCGAAGCGAGATCGCGAAGGGCACCGCGCCCGGCTCGGCGTTCACGACCGGCGAGGGACGAGAGCTGGCCGAACCGACCCGACGCCGAACACGTCGATGTCGCTGCCGTTGGCCTTCGTCGTCACGATCAGCTTCGAGCCGTCGGGCGAGAAGGCCACCTGGCCCGGGTGTGTTGACGAACTGGGGCGTGGCGGTCGGGTCGAGACCCAGGGAGCGGTTCGATCCCGGGAGCGCGAAGAGGTGGCCGAAGAAGCTCACGAAGCCCTGGACGGAGCCCCCGTTCTCGGCGTTGAGGACGTAGACGAGATTGCCGTGGACGGCGACGCTGACCGGGAACGCCCCGCCCGAATTCACCACCTGGCGCAGGGTGAGGCGGTCGCCGCGCACCGAGAAGACGGACACCGTGTTGCTGCCGGCGTTGACGGCATAGAGCAGCGCTGTTCCGCTGGTCGTAGGTCAGCGATCCCTGCGAGGCCAGGTGGTCGACGACCGAGCCGGTCAACTGCCCGCCGAGCCCGCCGGTGTTGTAGGTGCCGGCCGAGCGACAGGGTGCCGCCCGGCGCCGGTCGTAGGCGACGACCTGGTTGCCGGCCGTGTTGTCGGTCTGGACGAAGACGACGTTGCCGACACCGCCGAAGAACGAAGGACCCGGCACGGTCTCGGCTCCCGCCGCAAGCGGTGCCGCGAGGGTCGACAGTCCCAGCATCGCACCAGCACCGACAGCCAGACGGACGGATCTCCTCATTGCATCTCCTCAGTGTTCGATGAATAGCTCACCTCAGACAGTCCTCCCCCTCCCCGTGGCGTTACACGATCGGCGAGGCGCTCGTGGCCCGCGTAACGCTTGCCGAGCCCGGCGAGACTGAGAGATGTGTCAGGAGCCAGATCTGTCGGTCCGCGACGCCGAGGCACGGCTGCTTCCGGCCGGGTCTGACGCCATGTTTCGTCAGACTGGGACACCTACGCTGGGAACAGTGGACACCGACCTCGAGTTCCTCGCCCGGTTGCGGGCGGGCGACGAGGAGGCATTCGTGACGTTGGTGGCGCGCTACCAACAGCCGATGCTTCGCTTTGCCAGGGCATACGTGCCGAGTCGGGCCATCGCCGAAGAGGCGGTCCAGGACACGTGGATGGGGGTCGTCAAGGGCATTGAGCATTTTGAGGGTCGCTCAAGCTTCAAGACGTGGCTCTACCGGATCCTCGATCAACCGGGCGCGCTCCGCCGGTACCCGGGAGCACCGCCACACGACGAGCGAAGCCGCTACCACGCCGTCGATCCCATCCGCTTTGACACGAACGGGCAGTGGGCCGACCCGGTTGAGCCGTGGAACGACGACACCGAGGACCGCCTGGACGCCGCGACTTGGGGTCCGATTCTTCAGTCCGGCCTCGAAGATCTCCCGGCGCGCCAACGACAGGTCGTCATATTCCGCGACAGCGACGGCCTCTCCGGTGACGAGGTCTGCGATCTGCTCGGCTTGAGCACAGGGAACCAGCGGATCCTCTGCACCGGGGGAGAACCCGCCTGCGTGAGATCCTCGAGTCCCAGATCGTGAAGGCCTGAACATGCTCTCATTGCGGCGGAAGGACATCGTCTGCCAGGAGGCCGTCGAACTGGTCACCGAGTATCTCGAAGGGACGCTGCGTCGAGGCGAGCGGCGGCGGTTCCAGGCGACACCTGAAGCACTGCCCCAATTGCGCCGCCTACCTCGAGCAGATCCGGATGACGATCGAGCTGACCGGGTCAATCGAACCTGAAGACCTGACACCGGAGGCCCAGGCGGAACTGAAGGACCTCTACCGACGCTGGAGGGCCGACTAGCAAAACTGCCGCGCCCGTCTTGCCAAACGGGATTTGATGATTAAACTATAACTAGGCGGTCTAAGGGTCCTGCATCGCTCCGCGAGTTTCTCCGGGCTTCAACCAGTCAAGGGTCTCTCTGGGCCGGCCGTTCATCTTGCGCTCGATCTCGTCGAGGTCGGCCCGCTTGGAGCCCGCTCAGGTCGGTCCCTTTCGGCATGAACTGACGCACCAGGCCGTTGGTGTTCTCGTTCGATCCCCGCAGCCAGGGCGAGTGCGGGTCGCAGAAGTAGACCTGGACGCCGGTGTCGACCTTGAAGGCCGCGTGCGCGGAGAGCTCCTTGCCCTGGTCCCAGGTGATCGAGCGTACGAGCTCGGTGGGCAGGCGTACGATTGCCGTCTTCATCGCCGCGTTCCACCTTCTCGGCCTCGCGCCCGTCGGGGAGATGGAGGAGCAGCACGTAGCGCGTGGTGCGCTCGACGAGGGTGCCGACGGCAGAGCGGCCGTTCTTGCCGATGATGAGGTCGCCCTCCCAGTGGCCGGGCACGGCGCGGTCGTCGGCCTCGGCGGGGCGCTCGGAGATCATCACCATGTTCGGGATCTTCCCCCTGCCTCGATGCCTTCCCCTTCGGGCGACGCTGTGCACGCCCGGTCCGCAGGCAGCGGTGCAGCTCTCTTCGCAGCTCACCCCGGCCCTGGACGAACAGCGACTGGTAGATCGTCTCGTGGCTCACCCACATCGTCGGATCGTCCGGGTGCTCGAGGCGCAGCCGCCGGGCGATCTCCTCGGGCGACCATGTCTCGTGGAGCCAGAGCTCGACCTGATCGCGCAGCGGGGCGCGCATGACGAGCTTGGCGATCTTCGGCCGGCGGGCGCCGCGAGAGGCCCGTGTGTGCGCCTCGACGGCCTGGTACGTGGAGAGACCTCCGTTCGCCTTCACCTCCTCGAGACGGTCGAGACGGCCCGGCCGATGCGACATGCGATGGAGGCGAACGTCTCACCCTGGGCGATACCCACGCTGATCTCCTCACGCTCGACGAGCGAGAGCCGGGCCGCCGACGATGCCGGAGCCGTTCTCGCGTCTGGGGCGTCGGGCGCAAGGCCAGCTCGATGGTCATCCAGCTGCGACTCATGGCCACCACGATCTGATGTCGCGAGAGTCCTGCCTTATGCAGGCGCCGTATCTCGATCCGCTCTTCCAGCGACAGCCTCGCGACCACGGCAACTCCCTCCGCTCGGTCCTAGCCAGGATGGCCGGGACGTTGCGCCGTTGCAGTGATCGGTAGGAGACCGCACTATTATGGTTTTAGAAACACCCGTGGCAGGTCTGACAGCCCCGGACGAGCTCAGCCGGCGGCGGCGCATCGGGGTCCTCGCCATCTGCTGCATGAGCCTGCTCATCGTCGGCATCGACGTCACCATCGTCAACGTCGCCCTCCCCTCCATCGGCAAGGACTTCCACGCGTCGCTCTCGGGCCTCCAGTGGACCGTGGACGCGTACACGCTGGTGTTGGCCAGCCTCTTGATGATCTCCGGCTCGACCGCCGACCGCCTCGGGCGGCGGCGCACCTTCGTCATCGGGCTGTGCACCTTCGCTCTGGGATCGCTGCTCTGCAGCCTCGCCCCCAATCTGGGCACGCTCGTCGTCTTCCGGATGATCCAGGCCGTCGGCGGGTCGATGCTCAACCCGGTCGCCATGTCGATCATCACGAACACCTTCACCGTTCCCCGCGAGCGCGCCCAGGCGGTCGGCATCTGGGGGGCGGTGGTGGCGTCTCCATGGCGCTGGGCCCGGTGGTCGGCGGACTCCTCGTGACATCGGTCGGGTGGCGGTCGATCTTCTTCATCAACATCCCGATCGCGCTGGCGGCAGTCGTCCTGGCCCTGCGCTACATCCCCGAGTCCAAGGCGGCAGTGGCGAGAAAGGTGGACGTTCCCGGCCAGCTGCTCGTGATCGCTTTCCTGTCCACACTGACCTACGGGATCATCGAGCTGCCCGAGAAGGGGATGTCATCTGCGGTCATCATCGGCGCGTTCACCGTTGCCGCCGTCTCGCTCGGGCGCTTCTTGGTCTGGGAGCGCCGGGCGGTCCAGCCACTCATGGATCTGCGCTTCTTCCGGTCCGTGCCCTTCTCGTCCGCCACCGTCATCGCCGTCGCGGCATTCGCCGCGCTCGGCGGCTTCCTCTTCCTCAACACCCTCTACCTCCAGGACGTGCGTGGCCTCTCCGCCGCTGCAGGCCGGGATCGATACGTTGCCGATGGCCGCCATGACCGTGCTGTTCTCGCCGATCTCCGGGCGCATCGTCGGCCGACGCGGCGCCCGGATTCCTCTCCTGGTGGCCGGCCTGGCTCTCACCGGGTCCTCGCTGATGCTTGTCGGACTGGGAGCGACAACGCCGTTCTCCTGGCTCTTCACCGCCTACGTGATCTTCGGTATCGGGTTCGGCCTCGTCAATGCGCCGATCACCAACGCCGCCGTCTCGGGCATGCCACGGGCGCAGGCGGGTGTCGCCGCGGCCATCGCCAGCACCTCGCGCCAGATCGGTTCGACCTTGGGCGTCGCCGTGACGGGTTCCCTGGTGTCCGCTTCGCTGCAGAAGGGCAGTGCCATCGACTTCGCCGTCGCCAGCCGTGCCGGCTGGTGGGTCCTGGCCGGCTGCGGCGCCATTGTGTTGATCCTGGGCCAGATCGCGACGACATCGTGGGCCCGGGCGACGGCGAACCGAACGGCCGAGGCCATCAATCCCGAGTTCCTGGAGGTGCACGCCGCATGACCAAGGCGAGCGTCCGTCGGGACCGCGCCGCCAGCGAGGCGTGGCAGGCGATGGCCGACCTGGTGCTGAACAACGAGCGTCGCCGGGAGGTGAGCGAGGAGGTCGGCTTGAGTTTCGGGAAGATCCGGGCACTGCGACGGATCGCCAGGCGCCCGATGGCGATGTCGGAGTTGGCATCCCTGCTGACCGTCGATCCGCCCAACCTGACCCCGGTCGTGGACGACCTCGAACGGGCGGGACTCGTGGAGCGCCAGCCCCATCCCACGGACCGGCGTGTGAAACTGGTGGTTGCCACTGCGCAAGGGGCGGCGCTGGCACAGACGGCCGACGCCATCCTCGCCCGTCCTCCGGCCCGACTCTCCGCCCTCCCCGCAGAGGAGCTCGAAGACCTCGTGCGGATATTGGCGCTTCTGCAAGCAGATCCGGCTCCCGACTTTTGACGGCGGCGGCCCGTCGCCCGGGAGCGGACGTCAGGGGCGGAGGACGCGCGCTCCCGGCACCTCGGATCCGCTCGGGTCGTGCAGCAGCCGCTCCAGGAGCTCCACCCCCTCCACCACCCGCGGGCCCGGGCGCGAGAAGTACGCGTTGGCGTCGACGGCGATGATGCGACCCAGGCCTTCTGCGCCGGGCTGAGCCAGGAGCGCGGGGCCCTGCGCCACCGCACCCTCGAGGTCGTAACCGCACGGCATGAAGATGGTGACGTCGACGTGCTCGGCTCGAATTTCCTCCCAGGTGAGCCGCCGCGAGCGTGCACCGACTTGGGCGAGGACGGGCTCGCCTCCCGCCGCATCCACCTGTTCGGGCACCCAGTGCCCGGCATTGAAGGGCGGGTCGGACCACTCCAGCACGAGGACCCGCGGCCGTGCACGTCCACGAACCCGGCGCCGCACCGCGTCGACCCGGCCGCGCAGGCTCTCCATGAGCGCGTCTGCCTGTGCCGTTGTCTGCGTGGCCGCACCCACCAAACCGATGCAGGCGATCACGTCGTCGAGGCGGGCCGGGTCGAGGGAGACCACCCGCGCGTGACACCCGATGACGTCGAGCGCCTCCTCGACGGCACCCGATGGCACGGCGCAGACCCGGCAGAGGTCCTGCGCCAGGATCAGATCAGGATCGATGGCCCGGATCCGGGCGTCGTCCAGGGTGTAGATGGACTCCCCTGCGGCAACCCGGGCGCTCACGGCGGCGTCGATCTCCCCTGCACTGAGGGAGCCATCGGTGGGCAGTGCCGTTCCCGAGACGACGGCCACCGACCGGGCTTGTTCCGGAAAGTCGCATTCGAAGCTGACGCCGAGGAGATCCTCACCGAGGCCGAGCGCGAAGACGATTTCGGTGGCGGACGGCAGCAGCGAGATGATCCTCACTCCGTCTCCTCGGCAGAGCGCACCGGCGCATCGACGAAGTCGATCTGTGGTTCGAAAGCGGCTCGCCGGGACGCTCGCCGCAACGCCGCCAACACGGGTCGGCCGAGCACGAGGATCAAGACGGCGCACGTCGCGGCGCGGGTCAGGTTGAAGCCCATTGCAGTGGCCAGTTCGAAGAGGATGAACCGGTGCAGATTGGCCAGTGTCCCGAGCCCCGGCATGAATGAGTAGATGGTCGTCGACCCCACGAAGGGCCAGAACCAGAAGTCGATCATCAACCCGTAGAGCCAGCGCGGACACCACGCCGTACCCGGCCAGGAGCAGTCTCTCGGGGAGCCCCCGCATCGGGGGCAGGCAGGCGGCGCCGAAGGCGACCCAGCCCGCCGCCAGCATCTGGAACGGCAGCCACGGACCGATGCCACCGGTGATCAGCGCCGACGCGAAGAACGCCACGGCGCCGAGGACGAACCCGAACCCGCGCCCGAAGACGCGCGCCGCCAATATCAGGAGGAACCACTCGGGCTCGAAACCGTTGATGCCGGGACTGGCCACCCGCAGGGCGGCGAAGCACGCGGCGAGGATCCCGAGCAGCGCCACTGCCTTGGCGTCGATGGCCCCTTCTGACAGCTCGGCCATCACGATGGCGAGGAGGAGTGGCAGCAGGCCGACGAAGATCCAGGGCGCGTCACCGCTGTGGGCTGTGTTCTGGCCGGCGGCCCCGTGGATGAGCAGCGGCCAGCCGAAGGCCGCGACACCGAAGAGTGTGGTGAGCAGCAGCAGGAAGGTGGATCGGGAGCCGAAGCGCACCGCGGGTGTCGGGCGGCGCTTCGACCGGGTGTGCGATGGGACGGAGACGGTCACGCCGGGACCGCCTCGTCGAGCGCCCGTCGGACTTCGTCCACCGTCAGCCATTCTTCGGGGGCCAGGACCTTGGCCACCTGGGGGGCGAAGATCGGCGAATGGCAGACCACCTGGCGGGCCGGACCGTCGGTGATGACCTGTCCGTCCGCCAGGACCACGGCACGGTCGGCCACGCGGGCGGCCAGTTCGACATCGTGGGTTGCCAGGACGACGGCATGACCTTGTGCGGCGAGTTCGCGCAGGACGGCGATGAGTCGATCCTTGCTCGGATAGTCCAGGCCCCTGGTCGGCTCGTCGAGGAGGAGCAGCTGCGGCGACGGGGCCACCACAATGGCCAGTGCCAGGGCGAGGCGCTGGCCCTCCGAGAGGTCGCGCGGGTGGCGGTCGGTCGGCATGCCCGGCAGCACCCGGTCCAAGTGTCCGCGCGGTCGTCCCCGGTGCCAGCGCGGAAGCCTTGTCCGCGGTACGGCACTCCGCTGACACGGACTCACCGTAGAGAAGAAGGCCTGGGTCCTGTGGCACCAGTCCGACATGGCGGACGAGCTCGTCGGCCCGCAGCGACCGGGGGTCCCGGCCCTCCACCAGCACAGCCCCTCGTGTCGGTCGACGCATCCCCGAGAGCGTGTTGAGCAGTGTGGACTTCCCTGAGCCGTTTCTCCCCATGAGCGCGAGGACTTCGCCCGGCCGGACCACAAGGTCGACGCCGTCCAGTGCCACCACCGGCCCATACGAGACGGTGAGCTTCTCCGCCGAGGCGGCTGCCGGTTGGTCAGCCGCGGCGGCGCGCGCCATGCACCGCGCGGCGGCACCGGGCCGCGAGCGCGTGCGCAGCGGCGCTGCGAGCCGGCGGGCGTCACGGACCGACAGCGGCAGTGGCTCCCAGCCCATCAAGGCGGCCCAGCTCGACGAGGGGCGGGGCGACCGTCGATGAGCGCATGACGACCTCCGGCGGGCCGACGACGAGCGGGCTCCCCGTCCCCGGGGACCAGATGATTCGGTCAGCGAACGGGACCACACGCTCGAGCCGGTGCTCTGCCATCACGACGGTCAGGCCCAGATCGTGCACAAGGCGGGCCAGCGCGCTCAGGACCTCCTCGGCCGCCGCCGGATCGAGCGCCGAGGTGGGCTCGTCGAGGACGAGAAGGCGTGGCGACGCGGTCAGCACCGCCCCGATCGCCACCCGCTGTTGCTGGCCGCCCGACAGCGCCCGCAAGGAGCGGTCCCGCAGGTCCTGCAGGCCGAGGAGGTCGACGGCGTCTTCCACGCGGCGGCGCATGGCGTCGGACGGCACCCCGAGGTTCTCCATCGTGTAGGCGAGCTCGTCCTCCACCGTCTCGGTCACGAAGGTGGCCAGCGGGTTCTGGCCGACGAAACCGACCACGTCGGCCAGGTCGCGTGGTCGATTGTCCCGGGTGGTCCGTCCGTCGACCGTGACGGTGCCGGCCAGGGTCCCGCCGCTGAAGTGCGGGACGAGACCGTTGATGGCACGCAGGAGGGTGGACTTGCCGGTCCCGGTCTCCCCGACCACCACACACAGCTCTCCTTCGGGAATGTCCAGGCTGACCCGGTGCAGCGTCGGATGCTGCGGCCTCGCTGTAAGTGAAGGACACGTGGTCGAACGAAATCATGACGGCAGCCCCGTGAGGTCGGCGTCGACCGTCTCCCGCTGTCGCCGCGGCGTGCGCGTCGACTCGGCGGTCCTCGACGCGGGCGGGCGCGACCGCGGGTCGCCGCGCCCCCGGGTTCGGGGGCGGCGACGGCCGGCACCAGGGCGACGAGGATCCCCACGACGGGCAACAAGGGGATCTTGGGGAACGCCAGCGGGGAGAAGGAGACGGTAAGTCCGGGCACGTCGAGGGCGTGTGCGACCGACATCGCCACGAGGGCGACGAGCCCCGGACCCCGCGACCATCCACTCCGGCTGCCGCCACGGGTCGGGCCGATAGCGCGAGCGCGCCGTGCGGCGGCCTCCCACGGCCAGACCGACGCCGCACAGAAGGGCCGCGACCGCGAGGATGGGGAGTCCGAGACCGAGGAGCGACCCTCCGTCGATCGACGCCGTAGATCCCGACCGCCATGAGCAACAAGCCGCCAACGGTGGCGCCGCCGGCCAGCCGTCGGGACGATCGTCGCGACGGCAATCCGTCGCCCGTAGCCCCGGGCGTCCATGCTGGTGGCGAGCTGGAGGGAGCGGTCGAGCGCACTCTCCAGCACGGGAACCGCAATGCCTCGCATGCCTCGCAGGCCGGTGGTCGGTATTCCGCGCTGGCGTCGTGCCTGGCGCACGATCCCGATGGATTGCACCAACTCGGGGGCGAAGGACAAGGCCACGGTCACCGCTACGCCCGTTTCGTAGAGCACCGCGGGAAGCGAGCGGAGCAGCCGGTACGGGCTCGCCAGGGAGTTCGCCGCACCGAAGCAGAGCAGGATCACGGCGAGCTGCAGTCCGAGCACGAAGGCGTCCAAAATGGACTCCAACGTGACCGGACCACCGATACTGACGGCAGCGGCCCACGAGGGCAGCGGTACCTCCGGCAGCGTGAAGAGGACGTGACCGGGAATCCCTCGTTGGCCGAAGAGGATCTCGATCACGATTCTGATGACGATGACGAAGACACCGAGGCGAAGGAAGAACGCGATGGACCGCGACCAGGGCGCGCTGCTCCGCCGGGCCGACACGACCACGCAGGCCACGGCTCCGATCAGTGCCAGCAGGAACGGGTTGTTCGTCCGCATGGCGCAGATCGCCAAGGCCGGCCGCCCACAACCACCACGCCACCGGGTGCAGGGAGCGGCGCCTGGGGACGGCGGCCCGTGTCATTCCTCCGCCGGCCTCCGCCGCCAACGCACCAGCGCGTAGGCACCCAGAGCGAGGACGACCGCCCCGATCAGCGCGGCGGGGAGCACGTCGCCGGACGACCCGCCGCCGGGGCTCCCGTGCGCGGCCGCAGCTGCGCGCCCGCACCGATGCGCACTCGGACGATCCGTGGCTCCCGCCACCGGCCCCGCTCGGCCTCGCAGCCGAAGCTGGCGTGGTTGTCGTCCCACCGGGAGCCGGCGCTGACGTCGTGGTGGTGGACGTTGCGCCGCCGGACTTCGACCGGGTGCCGGCGGTGAGGTCGTCGAGTGACCGCGCCGGACCCGGCCGCGGTTTTACCGTTGTCGGGGTGGTGGTCGGCACGCGTGCCGCGCCCGGTCGTGGTCGGCGACGCCGGGTGCGAGGTGCTGGGCCGGCGGCACCTCGGTCGAAGCGTTGCAGATCTGTGCGTACGAGGGCGTCACCCCTGGCGGCGGGTCGTTCGAGCTCGCCGGTTCGTTGTTCTGGAACCGCCACCCTCGACGTCGTTCGCCGGGTTGGAGACCGACTGCTCGGTCGGGCCGTTGTTGGCATAGACCCAACGTTCCGGAGGAGCCGTGCCAATACGACCAGTAGTCGTAGGTGCCGTTGCCGACGCTCTGGCCGCAGTTCTGCACGCCGTTGGCCGGGTAGTTGTCGATGGCGCACAGGAGTCCCGAGCCGGCGTAGGAGACATTGGAGGACCCGACGGCTGCCGCCAGCGCATCGGAGTCCCGGGCGTTCGACGCCACGGGAACACACTTGGACACCGTCGTCATCGACGAGCCGTTGCCGAAGTCGACGACGACCGCGACGTAGACATCGTTGCCGACCGAATCCGCCGACGCAATAGCCATCTTCAGCGGGACCAGGGCCCCGGGGCCGACGGGGGCGAGCACTGCGGCTGCAGCGCCCACGAACAGCCCCCACATCAGCACCCGTGCCCGGGCTCCCGCGCCGCGCACGCTACGAGGAGCTGCTCGCTCCGCCCACCGCGGCGTTCGCGCCGGCGAGCGGGGCGGCCGAGCCGGAGAAGAGGGCGTCGCCGTAGTTGAAGACTCCCCCGTCGGAGGCGATGAGCCAGTAGCCCCCGCCGTCTCGGGTCCCGGCCATGCCCACGATCGGCTGGTTCAACTTGATGCCGCCCGTCGAACCTTGGAACACGGCGTCGCCGTAGCTGAAGATGCCGCCGTCGGAAGCGACCAGCCAGTACCCGCCGCCGTCGGGCGTGGCCGCCATGCCGACGATCGGCTTGTTGAGCGGCTGGCCGCCGCGGGAGCCGAAGAAGGCGGCGTCGCCGTAGCTGAAGATGCCACCGTCGGAAGCGACCAGCCAGTAGCCGCCGCCGTCGGGCGTCGCCGCCATGCCGACGATCGGCTTGTTGAGCGGCTGGCCGCCGCGGGAGCCGAAGAAGGCGGCGTCGCCGTAGCTGAAGATGCCACCGTCGGAGGCCACCAGCCAGTAGCCGCCGCCGTCGGGCGTGGCCGCCATGCCGACGATCGGCTTGTTGAGCGGCTGGCCGCCGCGGGAGCCGAAGAAGGCGGCATTGCCGTAGCTGAAGATGCCGCCGTCAGATGCGACCAGCCAGTAGCCGAGGCCGTTGAGCGTCGCCGCCATGCCCACGATCGGCTTGTTCGAGTGCGCGAGCGATCCGAAGGTCTTCGCCGAGCCGAACGGGTGGACCGACAGCCGTCGCCGTGGCACGATCCAGTAGGAATTGGCGGGCCCGAAGCCGTAGGTCAGTCCGGCCAAGACCGGCACCACCTGATTGGTGGACGGCAGGTCCCCCGTTGTCGGTGACCCAAAGGGGCTGAAGATCGCGCCCTCGTCGCTCCCCGAAGTCACCACGAACGACAGGAGTGCGCTGACGGGCGACGTTCCGGAACCGGTGAAAGCGGCGCCCGTCGGCGACAAACCCAGCGCCAACAGTGCCTGGATCACCAGGCCGGTGGACTGGGGGTCGCTGGTCTGGGGCTGCGCGGAGGAATTCTGGTAGTAGCTCCAGCCGCCGTCGGCATCCTGTGCCCCGGTGAGGAACGAAAGGGCGCTCGCCTGCACGCTCGGCGTCAGCGCGCCCTGGGCGGCCAGTCCCTGGAGGGCGAGACGCGGTCGAGTTCGTGTCCGGCCCCGTCCCGCTCGAGGGATCCTCCGTGCAACCGCCGAAGGAGGTGGCTTGGCTCTGCAGGACCCAGCCACCGTCGGGACATTGCTGGCCCGTCAGCCAGCTGATGGCCGCCGCATCGGGGCTCTGCCCGATCGCCTTGAGTGCGGTGAAGACGAGACCCTGGACGTAGCCGCCGACGGCGAAGTTGTTGAGCTCCGTCTCCGTCCCGAACAGTCCGGCGTCGGGACCCGACGTCTGTTCGGTGGCCAGCAGCCTCGCCGGGAGGTTCGTCCCACCGAAGTTCGTCGGATCGGCGTTCAGCGCGTGGGCGTCCAGGATCAGGAGGGCCAGCTGACCCGGACCGTCGGCGCCGCCGCCGCCCGTGACCGCGATGAACGTATTGGCGTTGGCCTCCATGTAGGACAGGGCCGACTGCGCGGCTGCGGTGTCATGCGCCGCGGCCAGAGCGAGGATGCCGTTCGCCGTGAACGAGAGAGAGCCGCCGATGCTGCCGTCGGCGGCCTGCTGGCCCTCGATCCATTTCGCCGCGGCCTGCGCCGCCGAGAACTGTGGGATCTGGGGCTGCGCCGACGCGGCGCCGGCAGGCACTGCGGACGTCGTCAACGGGCCGAAGCCAGCAGCGTGGCCAGGCCGACGGCGGAAGCACCCAGAAGGGTGCGGCGGATGATGTGCATGGTTCTCGCTTCCCGGACCTCGACCCGGAAAACTCCGCACCCGCGGGGTCTCGCCGAGCCCCGATCCTTGTGTCTCGACGGTGGGAACTCTTCTGACCTCGAGGTATCCCGGCTCATGGTGTCGCCTCGACGGCGCACCATTCACGGTTGCGGACCAGCGCCGGATTCCCACCGGCTTCCCCTCACGGGCAGTACAGCTACAGCATGTGTCGCTGGCCGTACGGTACCACGACGGTCGCGATCGGGCAGACGCCTGGGTCGGCATGGCCGGGGGGGCCGCGTGGGAACAGTTGACGATCTCACCGGGCCGCTGCGAACGTGACGTCCATGGCAATGGGAAACCGCCCGGAGGTGAGACGGCGCGCGCACCGATCGTGGCGCTGGACGTCTCGTTGCTGGCCGGGCAGTTCGCCACCGCCTTGGCCCGGGTGCCGTTCCGCCATCCCTTCCGCGGCCAGTCGTCGCCGCTGTCCAATCTGGGCATCACGGTGACACGGGAGGTCATCCGCGCCTTCATGGGTTACAGCTCCTCGCTGCGCATCCCCGAATTCCGGTCGCTCGAACTGGTGCTCGACGACATCTGCAAGCGCATCATGCCCCCGATTGTGCGCTCGCTCGACGTCGAAGGGCGTGCCGCAGAGTTCGGGGGCGTCCCCGGCATCCTCTACGACCCGCGCCGCATGGTGCCCGAGGGAGTCGTGCTCTACCTGCACGGCGGCGGATACATCGGGACGTCACCCACCATGTACGCGTTCTTCACGGCGCAGGTGTGCCGGGCGACCGGCTGCGCGGTCTTCGTGGCGGACTACCGCCTTGCTCCCGAGTTCCCCTACCCCGCCGGCGCCGAAGATGCCTCGGCCGATCTTCAAGGCGTTCCTCGAGCTCGGCATCCCCTGCGAGCGCATCTTCCTGGCCGGCGACTCGGGCGGTGGCGGGCTGGCCAATACGGTCCTGCTCGAGGACGCCGCGACGATCGATCCCGTCCGGCCGGCCGGTCTCGTGCTGTTCTCGCCGGAGGTCGACCTCCGGCTCGACGAGGACTCCGATCACCGAGAACGCGGACCACGACATCCTTCCGTGGAACATTCCGACCGCCGCCTATCTCCATGGCACCGACGTCACGAGCAGCGTGGTCGCACCGCTGATCGCCGACCTGCACGGGTTCCCGCCCACGTGCGTGGCCTGGGGCGGTGACGAGATGTTCCGCGACCCCATCCGTCGCTACGTCGACCGCCTGCGCGCCGCCGGCGTGCCCACCGACGCTCGGGAGTTCGGGGGCATGTTCCACGTCTTCGAGATCCTCATGCCGTGGGCGAACGACAGCCGGGAGGTCTTTCGCCACGTGCAGCGCTTCATCGAACGCGTGCTGGCGGACGCGCCGCCTCTGGGCTCGCTCGACCTCCTCGGCAGCGCTCGGGCTCGCCACGGTGGATCCGGTCCCCCCCGCGACCTGAGGCAGCATCTAGGGTTGCGCAGAGACCACCGAGCGGGAGGGCACATGCACGCGAGGGCCACTGTTTCCGGCTTCGTCGCGAGCGGCCTGCTCGCCGCGTTGGTGCTGGGCGCCTGTTCCGACAACAGCACTCCACCCCCGTCGTCGACCACGACCACGACATCGAGCACGACGACCATCGACTTCGTCCTCCTCGGCTGCCGCCGCCTGCACCAAGAGCCTCATCACGGCTGCCGCCAAGAGCTCCACCACCGTCGGCTCCGTGAGCGCAGTGAACGGCTTCGGTTGCTCGGGTTCGTGGGCCTACGCCGACGTCACCGTGGGTTCCGGCGCAGCCTCCTTCGACGCCGTCATCGTGCTCGAGGCCCAGGGGTCGACCTGGTCGGTGGCCGACCGGGGCAATGCCTGCAACAACCACCTCGTCCCGAGCGCCATCTACACCCAGGCCTGCACGACCAGCTGAGCCCGCCGGGCCGGGTCAGGCCCCGTCCAACCGGTCGGCCGCTCTGCGGAGGTCGCGGCGGAAGTCCGGGTGCGCGACGTCGGTCAGCAGGTGCGCCCGCTCGCGCACGGTGCGGCCGGTGAGCTCCGCGACGCCGTACTCGGTGATGACGACGCCCGTGTGGTGGCGCGGCGTGGAGACAATCGTCCCCTCGGGCGGGAGTCCCGGCAATGCGCGAGACCGTCTCCCGTCGCGCACAGCCGTCGAGCGCAGGCAGATGAGCGAGCGGGCGTCGAGGTGCAGCTCGGCGCCGGCCACGAAGTCCTCGTGTCCGCCCACGCCGGAGATCTGTCGGCCGTCGATGCTGTCCGCCATCACCTGGCCGTAGAGGTCCACGGCGAGCGCGCCGTTGATGGAGACGAGGTTGGCGTTGCGCGAGATGACCGTCGGGTCGTTGACCATGTCCACGGGAAGGAATGCCACGTCCGAGTTGCCGTCGAGCCACCGGTACAGCTCGCTGACACCCAACGCGAACGTGGTCACCGAGACGCCGTCGAACATCCCCTTGGCGTCGTTGGTCACCTTCCCGGCCTGGTGCAGACGCATGAGCCCGGTGGTGAACATTTCCGAGTGCACGCCGAACCCGCCGAGCGGCCCGCGGGCGAGCTCCGCCGCCACGATGTTCGGGATGGCGCCGATGCCCGTCTGCAGGGTGGACCCGTCACGGATGTAGGCCAAGGCGTGGCGCGCGATCGTCTCGTCGACCTCGGTCGTGGGCGGGTCGGTCAGGGCGAACGGTTCGCTGTCGGACTCGACGACCACGTCGATCAGGTCCAGCGGGAGGGTGTTGTCGTAGGTGGGCGGCAGGCTGGCCGTACGCGGGAGGTGCGGGTTGACCTCAATGATGAGGAGCCGGTCGGGGTCGCGTCCGGCGCGCGAGCAGCTCGTCACGCGTGCCCCCCACGTGCAGGGCGAGGCTGACCCGGCCCTGCTCATCGGGTGGCGCCGCCTGCGCCACCATCACGCGCGGGGCGAAGCGGGCCAGGATCGGCCCCATCTGCCGGAAGCCCCCCGGGACGAGCTCGACCCGGTGGCCCTGCGAAGAGAGGAGCCGCTCCGCCGGGCCGAAAAAACCGCAGCGGTAGCTCACCCCCGGCCTGGTGAAGACCTCGTACAGGTTGAGGCACAGCGCCCCTCCGATCTGCAGGTCCTCCCAGTCCGAGCGCGCCCCCAACGCGGTCAGAAGGCCGTCCGGAATGGCCGGCCCGAGGCCGAAGCCGATCCGGTCGACCGGGTGGACCAGCGCCACCGCTTCCTCCATGGTGGCGAGGGTCGGCATGGACTCCACTCTGCCATGGCCCCGTGACCTCGGCCTTCGTTGCTGGCAGCCCGCTGTGGAGCGCCAATCCATGACTTTCGGCTCTACCCCCACAGGGGGTGCGTCACCAGAATGACTGGGACACCTTCCTCTTCCCAGACAACGGTGCTTGGAGAATGGCGGCCACCCCCCTCGGTCGCCATTTTCCAATTCCGGAGTTGTTTGCACCCGGGTGCGACGACCCGAAAATTCCTCACCTTGGGACCTCTGGCCCTGCCGCCTGCCACCCCGGTGCCTCACGCTGGAGTGAGAGCTCGCAAGGGCGACCTGGCGGGGAACGACAGGGCAACGAGGGGGATCAGGCGAGGAGCTGACTCCGTCCCGCTCCCTGTGTCGGAGATGAGGAGAGCACCGTCCCAGCTGGAGCGGGACCGGTCAACGGAGCCGCCGATGTCGATGTACACCCACCTTCTCGACGCCGCCTACGGGCACCGCGCCCCGGTGCCGGGGAGCCCGACCGAGCACAGTGCGCTCGCCGCGGTCCGGCGCCGTCGCGGCGAGCTCGCCCAGGGCGCGCCGCCGCCCACGGACCCGGATGCCGTGTCGGCCGTGCTGGCCCGCCAGATCAGTTACGACGTGGCCCTGCTCGAGCTGGCCGAACTGCTCGGCATCGAGACCGATCCGAGCCGGTTCGAGCGCCCCTGGCACGAGCGCGCCCGCCTGGAACAGGCATTACGGGAGCACGGGATCGCCCTCCACGCGGCCCCGGAGGCCGAGGGCCCGACGCCGACTTCGGGCCCGGGCTGACGTCCACCGCCCGGACCGGGGTCAGGTGCCGGTGGCGTCGCTGCGCGCGTCCTGCGTCGAGCGCTCGCTCAGACGGGCCGCGAACGTCGCGGCCTGCGTACGGCGCTCCATGCCCAACTTGGCGAGAAGGTTCGAGACGTAGTTCTTCACCGTCTTCTCCGCCAGGAACAGGGCATCGGCGATCTGGCGGTTCGTATACCCCTCGGCGATGAGATCGAGGATCCTGCGTTCCTGCGCCGTCAGGGTGGCCAGTCGGGGGTCCACCTGCGGGCCCGCCCGCAGCCGTTCGAGGACGAGCTCGGTCAAGGACGGATCGAGCAGGGACTCGCCCGCGCCGGCACGACGGATCGTCTCGAGGAGATCGAGCCCTCCCACCTGCTTGAGGACGTAGCCCGCGGCGCCCGCCATGATGGAGGCGATCAGCGCCTCGTCGTCGGCGTACGACGTGAGCATGACGCAGGCGATGCCCGGGGAGGTGGATCGGATCTCGCGGCAGACCTCGACGCCGCTGCCGTCCGGCAACCGGACGTCGAGGATGGCGACGTCCGGCGCGGCCGACGGAATGCGGGCCAGCGCCTCGGCCATCGTGGCGGCCTCGCCCACGACGACGATGTCCTCTCCGGCCTCGAGCAGGGCGCGCAGGCCCGTCCGGACAACCTCATGGTCGTCGAGGAGGAACACGCCGAGGGGCATGGCCAATATCTTCGCATTCGGGCCAAAACGCTGCGACTTGCTGGGAGGAGCCTGGACGACCCCTCTGTAAGCTCACCGCGGTTCGGTCGTCCGCGTTCCCCAGATCTGAAGGGTGCAGAACAATGAGCGCAGCAGCATCGGAAGCGAGCAGGATCGTCGCCGGCTTCGACGGCTCGGACTCTTCGGCCAAAGCCCTCGAATGGGCCGTTCGCCAGGCCGAGCTCACCGACAGCACCCTCGACCTCGTCATGACCTGGGAGTGGCCCAACAGCTACGGGTGGGCCGTGCCGATCCCCGACGACTTCGATCCCGAGGCAGACGTCCGCACAGTCCTCGACACCGCTGTTGCGGGAATCCTGGCCGACCACCCGGGCCTCAAGGTGGAGCCGCGCTTGATCAGTGGCCACCCGGCCCCCGCCCTCGTCGAGGCCTCCAAGGGCGCGGACCTTCTCGTGGTCGGCAGTCGCGGCCACGGCGAGTTCGTCGGCATGCTGGTCGGATCGGTCAGCGAGTACTGCGTGACCAACGCGCACTGCCCCGTGCTCGTGCACCGCGTACCCGGCTGAGCCGCCCCGTACTCCCTCAGAACCCTGACGACGTGCGCAGCGCGTCGATGGCACGGTGCCGCGTCGTCGCGCCGGCGCGCAACTCGGCCGACCCGGGACCACCCACCGTGGGCGCCGCGGCCCGCGACGGCCGTCCGAGCAGTGCACCGAGCGTCGCTTCGACCGACGACGCCAGTGCCGTCGCGTCGTATCCGCCCTCGAGGAACAGGGCGAGGCGTCCCGGCCGCGGCGCGAACTCGCGGACAATGCAGGCCAGTTCCGCGAAGTCCGCCGCTCGAGAGCTGCAGGTCGCTCAGCGGATCGTCCCGGTGGGCGTCGAACCCGCACGACACCAGGACCCAGTCCGGCCGAAAAGCCTCGATGGTGGCGCGCGCCTGGTCGTCGAGCGCAGACCGCACCACGTCACCCGTGGCGCCGGGGGGCAGCGGCAGGTTGACCGTCAGCCCCGGCGCACCTGCCCCGCCCACCTCGTCGGGACGTCCCGTCCCGGGATAGAGCGGGTGTTGATGGGTCGAGACGTAGAGCACCGCCGGATCGTCCCAGAAGATGTCCTGGGTGCCGTTCCCGTGATGCACGTCCCAATCGACGATGAGCACCCGCTCGCCGAGTGTGGTGCGCGCCGCAGCCGCGACGGCCACGTTGTTGAGGAGGCAGAAGCCCATGGCGCGGTCATTCGTCGCGTGATGGCCCGGAGGGCGGACAGGCACGAACCCGATGCCTTCGCCCCGCTCCTCGAGCGCCTCGAGCACCGCCAGCCCCGCTCCCGCGGCGCGCCGGGCGGCTCCCCACGAGTCGGCGCGCGCCGACGTGTCGGCGTCGATGGCGCCGCCTCCCCCTTCGCAGAAGGCGGCGAGCCCGGCCAGATACTCGGCGTCATGGACGCGCGCCAGATCGTCGAGCGACGCTTCGGCGAAAGCCGGCGTCACCATCTCCTGCTCGGGGCCGAGGGCGCGCACGCCGTCCATGACGGCGGCCAGCCGTGCGGGTCGTTCCGGGTGCCCAGGACCGGTGTCATGCTCGGTCAGGCCGGAGGGCCCGGCAACGACCAGCGATGTCACGTCGACGGCGCGCTGCACGGTGCTACGGGCATGGAACACTCCTCCACGTGCATGGTACGGGCGATCACACCCCGACCTACGCTGGACGACGATGGTGGATGAGGTCATGCCGGCTTGGGTCGTCGACCACCCCGGCCCGATGGATGGCGAGCATCATCCGCTCGTCCGGGTGGAGCGGCCCGTCCCCGAGCCGGGACCGGGCGAGGTCCGCGTCCGCGTGCGGGCCTGCGGTGTGTGCCGCACGGATCTCCACCTGACCGAAGGTGATCTGGTGCCACGCCGTCCCCGGGTGACGCCCGGACACGAAGTCGTCGGCGTGGTCGACCGGCTGGGGCCCGGGAGCACGCGTTGGCAGGAGGGCGACCGCATCGGGGTCCCCTGGCTGGCCCACACCTGTGGGGTCTGTCGCTTCTGTGTCTCTGGCCGAGAGAACCTGTGCCTGCGGCCGCGCTTCACCGGCTGGGACGTCGAGGGAGGGTACGCGGCCTACACCGTCGTGGACGAGGCCTACGCCTACGCCCTCCCCGACGAGTTCGACGACGTGGAGGTGGCGCCCCTCCTCTGTGCCGGCATCATCGGCTACCGCGCCCTGCTGCGGGCGAACCTGCCCGAAGGAGGCCGGCTCGGCATCTACGGCTTCGGGGGCTCTGCCCACCTGACGGCCCAGGTCGCCCTCGCCCGCGGCGCCCGGGTCCACGTGATGACCCGGTCCGAGGAGGCGCAGCGGTTGGCCCTCGAGCTCGGCGCCGCCAGCGCCGGGGACGCTGACGCGGCACCGCCGGAGCCGCTGGACTCCGCCATCCTGTTCGCTCCGGTCGGCACGCTCGTGCCGCCGGCCCTCGCTGCGCTGGACCGGGGAGGCACCCTGGCCATCGCCGGCATCTACCTCAGCGACATCCCTCCGCTCCGCTACCAGGAGCACCTCTTCGAGGAGCGGGCTTTGCAGAGCGTGACGGCGAATACGAGGCGGGACGGGGAGGAGTTCCTGGCCGAGGCGGCGCGGATCGGCATCCGCGTCTCGGCCGTCCCCTATCCGATGGACCGCGCCGACGAAGCGCTGCAGGACCTGCGCGATGACCGGGTCAACGGTGCTGCGGTCCTGGTGACCTGACCGTCGCCTCGACGGTTGCCGGGTCAATAGGCATTGCAGCGAGGCGGAGCCGCAAAGGCCCTCGGGTCGAGAACAGCCTCGATCAGGTCATGGAACAGGGAAAAGAACCCCGGAAGCAAAAGCGCCGACGGTGCCCCAGTCGATTCACGTCAAAGCGCTGTCACAGGGCCCTTGGCGATAGGTCCTGGAGCTCTCGACTGGGGCACGCACGCCGGCAGTGCGATCAGGCGGTAGATCGCTCCAGCCATTATTCCCGATCCACCGGGCCATAAACACAGAAATCCAGAAAAATGTCTGTGCGTTTAGATGACGGGTTCGACCTGGTCAGCCGCCATGAGCACCGCCACCAGCTCCTGGTCCCTCGGATAGGAGAGCAGGCGGCTGGCCTCGTCGAGGTGCAGCCAACGCAGTTCGTCGACCTCGTCGTTGGGGCTGAAGGAGCCCGCGGTGGCCGCCATGATCCAGTAGGCGACCGTCTTCTGGCGGCCCTTCCGGTCGACGTACTCGGTGTGGCCGATGAAGCGCAGGGGCTCGCAGGTCATGCCCGTCTCTTCCCGTACTTCGCGCAGGGCGGCGACCTCGAGGGTCTCCCCCGCCTCGAGCTTTCCCTTGGGGAACGACCAGTCGTGCTGCACCGGCCGGTGCACCACGACGATCTGCAGGAGGCCGCCCTGACGGCGCACGACCAGTCCACCGGCCGCCTGGACTACATCGGTTTGGGAGGGAAGCTCAGCCGTCATTGCTCGTCGCGCCACGCCTTTGCAGGTTACCGTCGCCCTCGTAGCGAACCGCGGCAATCACGGCCGTTCAGGCGAGCAAATGCGCACCCGCAGTAGCGTGCACGCGATGTCCGAGCCCAAGGGAGACGAGGGCGGCCGGCCCGAGCCGGTCGAGATCGAATGGCAGTTCGACGCCCTCGACCTGCGCCCGGTGGAGCGATGGCTCGCCACGCTCCCGACGCTCGCCATCGAGACCGGCGACGGGGGGACGATCACCGCGCTGGCGCGAGCCGCCGCGGCGGTTGGTCGACTCCTACCGCGACACCGACGACTGGCGCATCGCCCGCGCCGGCTTCGTCGTACGCACACGACGCCGGGGACGCCACGACGAGGTCACCCTCAAGGACAACCGTCCCGCCGAAGGCAGCGGCCTGCGCCAGCGCCTCGAGGTCACCGAGGTCCTGCCACCGTCGGGCCTCGACGGGCTGGGCGATGACGGGCCGGTCGGCCGGCGGCTGCGCGCCATCGTCGGCTCGCGTCGGCTGCGCGAGGTCCTGCAGGTCCGGACCCGGCGCCGGCCCTTCGCGCTGCGCGTCGGCGGCACCGACGTGGCGGAGGTCGCGCTCGACGACACCATGATCGTGGTCGGCACCGGGCAGCGACCCATGCAGCTGCGGCGGGTCGAGGTCGAGGTCCAGCCGGACTGGCTCGAGGCGCTCGAGCCGATCGTGGAACAGCTGCGCATGACCTGCGGCCTGCAGCCGGCCCGACTCTCCAAGTTCGAGGCGGGCTTGCTGGCGCTGGGCGAGGAGATCCCGGGCACGCCCGAGCTCGGGCCGACCGACGTGTCCGCCACCTCCACCATGGGCGACGTGGCCTTCGCGGTCGTGCGGCGCCAGCTTGCCGTGTTGCGGGCCAAGGAGCCCGGCACGCGGCTGGGCGAGGATCCCGAGGAACTGCACGACATGCGGGTGGCGACGCGCCGCCTGCGGGCCGCCCTCTCGCTCTTCGTCGGTGTGTTGCCCGTGCGGGCGCAGATGTTCCGGGAGGAGCTCGGATGGCTGGCCCGGTTGCTCGGCGCCGTGCGCGACCTCGACGTGCAGTTGGAGAACCTGGCGGGCATGTCCTTCAGCCCTGCCGACCTGGGCCTCGACCTCGATCACCATGGCCGCGACCCCCTGGCCGAACTGGCGGCGCTCCTCGAGCGCGAGCGCGACGCGGCGCGCGCCGACATGTTGCAGGGGCTGGACTCGGTGCGCTGGGACCGCCTGGCCAAGGGGCTGACCGTCATGGCGCAGCAGGGACCGGCGCGGCGGTCCCTCGCCACCCGGGTGCCGGCCGCCATCGGCCTGCCCGAGTTGGTGCTGACCCGTCACAGGAAGGTGACGAAGGCGGCCAAGCGGGCCAAGCGATCCGGGGTCGTGACCGACTTCCACGCCCTGCGCATCCATTGCAAACGCCTGCGCTACGCCCTCGAATTCAGCAGCGACGTCTACGACGGGCGGACCTCCCGTTACGTGCGCGCGCTCACCGTGCTGCAGGGCGAGCTCGGTGACATGCAGGACGCCGAGGTGGCGTCCGTGCAGATGGCCGCCCTCGCCACCGGCGACAGCCGGTTGCCGGCCGCCACCATCTTCGTCATGGGCGGTGTCGCCGAGCGGCATCGCCGGGAGGTGAGCCGCTTCCTCAAGCGTCTGCCGGCGGAGCTGCCCCGCACCCACGGGAAGGCCTGGCAGGAGCTGCGCGATCTCATGGAGCGCCGGAAGGCGGAGGCCGAGGCCGCCCTGCCGCCGGTCCGCACCACGCTGCGCGCCCTGCCCAGGCCCCAGCCCGATGCCGAGCCCGCGGCCCCGTCCGCTCCCGGTGCGCCACCCGCCCCCACGGCATCGATCCACCCGGCCGGAATCCCGGGGCTCACCGCCCTGGCGCCACCCTCGCCGCCGTTCCAGCCGGCCCGATCCGACCAGGTCCCACCGCCGGGCCAGTCAGGCCAGGGGGAATGACCCCGCGTCGTCTCCCATGACGACGCGGGGATGCTCGGTGAGGATGAAGTGCAGCTTGTCCGTGTCGAGGAAGTTGCTGATGTCGGTCCAGATGTCGGGGAAGTCGGGCTCCCCCATGTGGGCCCGGTAGGCGTCCATGTCCTCGAACCACTGCACGGTCACCCCGTCGAACCCGGGATCGTCGTCGCCGCTGTAGTCGTCGAGCGGCCGGGGGTGCTGCTCGTAGCGCACCACGTGGCTGCCGCTCTTGCTCGCCTTGATCAGCGGGCCGTGCACTTCCTGCCAGTAGGCATGGAATTCGGCGGGCGTGAGACCGTCCTTGCGACGCAGCAGGCAGGTGAGCCTGACCATGGGACCTCCAGTCCGGTGGCGCCGCACCGCGGACCCGGCGGGCGCTCCCGCAGGCTATCGGCGGCCCGTCGCCCGGGGAGGGGAGCCTAGGGAAGCGACAGGGTCAGGCCGGAGCCCGAGCCACCGCTGCTCACGCCGACGGAGACGCCGCCGATCGTCACGGGCGGGGCGCTGACCGGGACCGGCAGGGACGGGAGCGGCACCGTCACCGTGGTGGTGGTCGGCGTGGTCGTGGTCGTCGTGGTGCTGGTCGACGTCGTGGTCGTGCTGCCGGTCGACGCGCCACCCGAGGCGCCCCCCGTCGGGGTCGACGCCTTGCCGCCGGCCGACGCGGTCACCGGAAGGTGGGCAGGCCGGGCAGGCTGGGCAGGCTGGGCAGACCGGGCACCGAGCCGCCGCTTCCGCCCAGGGGGAGCGACGGGAGTGAGGGCGAGGTCGAACCGGAACCGGTGCTGCCCGTGACCGCACCCGTCACGCCGTCGAGCAGCGCGGTGATCCCACCGGGATCGGAGAGCAGACCGGTTGCCCCGCTCGAGCCCGGCAGGCCGCTGCCCAGCGCGCCGAGTCCCCCGAGCCCTCCCAGGCCGGGAACCCCCGGGATGGCGGGCAGGCCCAGTGACGGGATGCCGCCTGCGGGCAGCGGGAGCGAAGAGATCGGCAGGAGCGAACTCAGGTTCGCCAGCGTCCCGGTCACGTCGGTGACCACGCCGGTCAGCGAGGGCACGAGGGTGCTGAGCTCCTCGGTCGGGTCGCTCGGCAGCGTGCCGACATCCCCGAGCGCGGTCGTCACGTTGCCCAGGACGCAGCCGAGGCCGAGGTCGGTGGTGATCGAGCAGGCGGTCCCGGACACCGTGGCGACGGTGGCGGCGCCGGTGTCGCCGCCGGACCCGGTGCCGACCGACCCGGCTCCCGGCAGGTCGGCCAGGGTGGCCGGCGCGGTCTCGGGCAGCGAGCCCGATTGCGCGGTCAGCCACTGGAGCGGTGCGGCGTTCTGGGTCAGCGAGCCCGAGAGCGACGTCAGGACCGCGGTCACGACGGCCTCCGTGCTGCTCGCCGTCGCTGCGCCACCGTTGGCGGCGTTGGACGCCGGCGTCCCGTCCTGCGAGACCGACGACGCCAGGGGGTGCGCCGCCGCGGGCGCAATGGTGAAGTAGCCGCCGATGCCGCCGAGGAACGCGCCCACCGCGGCACAGGCCAGCCCCCCGGCCCCGACCATGGCGGCGTTGCGGTAGCGCGCGAGCCCCCTCGGCCCCTCGCCCTCCGCAACGCCGACGGGCGCTTCCTCGGCAGCCGTCGGCGACGCCTGCACTTCGAACTCGTGGTGGATCGGCGCGTCGGCGGCGCCCAGCGCGGCGTGGTCGCCGTGCGCAGACACGCCTTCGGCCGGAGCCGGCGCCGGAGCCGCCTCAGCGGCCGCGTGCTTCCCCCTGGAGCTGAACTCCCCCCGGAGCATCTCCTCGTACATCTCGTCCAGGCTCGCTGTCATGCGTCCTCCTCCCCAACGCCCCCTCCCGGGGTCCTCGTCATGGAAACGTGCTCTCGCACCCGCCCTTGCGGTTCCTTCTCGGGCACTTCGGCACTCGCCCGGCGTCGCCCGCCGCCTCACGAGAACGTCCAGCTCCCGATGGTGACGACAGCCCCGTGAACAGGGAGAACGACCGTCATGGCGTGCTCGCCGGGAGCGGAGCCGCCCGAGAGGGTCACCGAGGTGCGCAGGACCACCTGGGCCGGCGTCCCGTGGGCGGAGTCGATCTCGACGCTGAGCGGGGCGTCGTGCCCGGTCACCACCGCCCCGGCCAGATCGGGGGGGAGGGGGACGTCCGGAGCCATGGCCGCCCACCACGCCCCTTGGCGTTGCGCCCCGGCGTGCAGGCCGCCGAAGTACGTCTCGAGGGCGGCGGCCTCCAGGGAGAGGGGGCCGGGCGACTGGGCGAAGGCCACCGACGCGTCGACCAGCTTCATGGTGCCCATGGGGGCCTCGTTCTGCTGCAGCGTGAGTCCCTGCGCCTGCAGCGCCTTCGGGGCCGAGGTCGTGTAGTCGGTGGCCGCGACCGTCCGTACGAATTGCGCGCCCGCATGGAGGCTGGTGCCCCGGGTGGCGGCGCCGACCTCGGTGGCCCGGACCAGGAGCCGGTCCGGCGTGAAGAAGAGCGCGTTGGGCGGCCAACAGGTGTCGAGCACCAGGCTCGGGGCGGTGGTGTTCGACACCGCCGAGCCGGCGGGCACCACCTGTTGCCCGCTCACCCGGAACTTCACCGTGTCGCACGCGGTCTGGTACGTGATGACGTCCCCGGGCTTGAGTTGGTTCAGATGGACGAAATAGCTCACGTCGTGGGCCAGGAACACGGCGGCGCCGTCCACCCCGGGCCACACGGACTGCGGGTCGTGCCCGACGGCCACGTTGAGCTCCTGGTCGTCGGTGCCTTCCTCGACGGGTGCACTGAGGTTGAGCGCGGGGATGCTCAAAATGCCGGAGAGCTGGCCCGGGCTGACCCCCGACACCTGACAGGACGCCCCGTGGCTCTGCGCCGCGATCTTGGCGATGGCGGCGCGCTCGCTCCCGACCAGCACCGCCTGCGCCACTCGTTGGTGTTCCTGGTGGGCGAAGGCATAGCTGCCCGCGAAGACGGCGCCGAAGAGCAGGACGACCCCGGCGAGCGTGACGCCGACCCGCCGCAGATCGTGCAGGGCCTTCACTGCGCCGTCTTCTCCGACTGCGCCCGCCCGGGACGGGGTTCCGCCACCCCGTCCCGAGCAGTTCGCAGCACCGGTTCCCGCTGCATCTGCTTCTCCCTCCAAGATCCTCCGAAGATCTGTCCTGCGTGTCCTGCGTATCGTCACTGCGTCAGCACGTCGTCGTCTCCCCGTCGTCGTGTGCGAACGGCCGCCACCGGGCCGGCCCCCGAGACCGGAGGGGGAACGGAGGAGGTCCCGAAGGCCGGGCCCGGTGGCGGCCCGCCGCACAATCCGCAACGGATCGGTATCGGTGGCTCATGAGCCACCGCTGCGGCGGTTGGAGCTGATGGAACGTGCGAGCGAGGCGACGCGGCGCCGGCCGATGAGCAGCAGGCCGGCCAGGCCCATGCCTCCCATCAGAATGATCGGGAGCGTCCCCGCCCAGTACTCGCCCGTGTGCACCGTGGTCACGCCCGGCACGGCCGCCGGGGCGGCGGCCGGCGTCGCCGGAGTGGTGGCCGGCGAGGTGGCGACAGCCGGTGTGGCGACGACCGAGCTCCCGGTGACGCTGACGTCGCCGACGTTGAGGCCGACGCCGCCCTGCAGGGCGCTCAGCAAGCCCGAGGTTGAGGACGCCGACCTTGGCGCTGGCCGTGGTGCCCGGGGCGGAGGTGTCGCAGGTGAGCAGGTTCCCGTCGGGGGTGTAGTCGATGATGCCGGTCAGCAGGCTGCCGAGCGCCGAGCCCAGGGCGCTGCTGGCGCCGACCTGGGCCAGAATCTGGTTGACCAGGCTCGTCAGCTGCGTGATGTTCACGAACGTCGGCAGCGAGCCGCTCGTCGAGTACGAGACCAGGCCGGCATTGCAGCTCGGCGTCACCGTGCCGGTGGCGCGGTCCAGCGCCACCGAGGCGGTCGTGGGCGCCACCTGCAGGTCGGCCAGGCCGAAGAGGTTCACGTCGACGGCGTGCTGGGTGACCGAGTCGGTGACGACGTTGCCGCTCGAGCTGACGGCGGACGTCGATCCGCCCAGGTCGATGGTCAACGGTTCCACGCTGGCGGCGTTACCGCCGGTGAGGCCGAGTACCTGGTCGAGGATCCCGGTGACGAGCCCGGTGACGGGCGACGTGCTGTTGGCGGCGTTGAGTTGGGTCAGCAACCCGCTGAGCACGGAGCACTCACCGCTGACGTCGCTGCCACCGGCGACGCTCGAGGGGTCGATGGCGAGGTTGGCCGGCAGAATGCCGTTGACGTTGTTCAACAGCGCCTGCACCGCCGGCGACAGGGGGTTCGAGTTGGACCCCGACGAGCCCGAGGCGGCCGGGACGTCGTTGCACACCGACGCCGCCGAGGGCAGCGAGCCCCCGAGCAGCTTCTGCAGCACACTGGTCAGGCTCAGGCTGATCGACACGTTGGCCAGGCTGCCGGTGCCCGACGCCGTCGGGTTCCCGCTGCCGTCCACCGCCGCCGACGCCGTGCCACACGACACGTTGACGTTCAGCAGCCCGGTGTCGATCGGCACCGTGCACGAACTGCTTCCGGTGGGCGTGGCCGTCACGCCGTTGCCCTTGGCCACCGCGTCCTGCGTCGTGGTCGAGGCCACGCCGGACAGGGACGAGGACGGCGTGGTCGGGCAGGGGTTGGTGGCGGACGAGGTCGAGAGGCAGGCCCCGGTGCCCGACGCCTCGGACATCGGCGCGTTGCTGGCGTCGGCCTCCGAGCCGCCGCCGGCGAATTGCAGCGTGTTGAGAAGATCGAGCGAGACGAAGCCGCCGTTGGACTGCACGCTCCACGAGTTGGTCTGCGCGCCGGCCGTGGACGACACGGCGCACAGCAGCGTCATGGCCACCAGCCCCACCGCGGCGATCCTGATCCGACCCCTCATCGCTACCCCTGACCGTCCCCCCGCGACACGGAGGGCTCCTCTGCCTTCGATCGAGAAACGGTGCACTCTGGCGAACCTTGCGCCCGCCTGTGAACAATTCGTGTCCTGTCACCCCCGTGGGGGGCAAGGGCGGTGCGCGCCGCCGGCGGCGCCGGGTCAACGGGACGGCGCCGACCGTCCCGTACTGTTCGAGCGTGCCCGCGTCCCACGTCGTGCTCCTCTTGCTGGCGGGGCTGGGCGCCGGCATCTTCAACGGGGTGGCGGGCGGCGGGAGCCTGATTTCCTTCCCGATCCTGCTCGCGCTGGGCTACCCGGCCCTGACGGCGAACATCACGAACACCATCGGGATCTGGCCCGGCTACGTCGCCTCGGCCGCCGGCTACCGCCGCGAAATAGGCGACCAGTCCCGCCGCCTCCTGGAGCTGACCCCGGTCGCCGTGCTGGGCGGGGTGGCCGGGGCGCTGCTCCTCCTCACGACGTCCACCGCCACCTTCGACGACGTGGTGCCCTGGCTGGTCCTGGGGGCCGCCGCCCTGTTCGCCGCCCAGCCGGCGCTGCGGCGGGCCCTCGACCGGGGCGACGCGCACCCCAGGACGCGACCGGTCCTCCTGGTGGTCGGGGTCTTCGCCGCCTCGGTCTACGGCGGCTACTTCGGTGCCGCCATGGGCGTGATGTTCCTCGCCGTCCTGGGCCTGGCCCTCCCGGTCTCACTGGCGCACACCAGCGGCCTGCGCGCCGTGCTCTCCATGATCGTGAACGGCATCGCCGCCGTCGTCTTCCTCATTCACGGCGGGCTGGCCTGGGAGGCGGTGGGCCTGCTGGCCGCCGGCAGCCTCGTCGGCGGCTACGCCGGCGCCCGCCTGGCCCTGGCGCTCCCCGCGCCGGCGCTCCGCGTCGCGGTCATCGTCATCGGGGTCGGCACCGCGGTGAAGCTGCTCGTCTGACCCGGACGGGTTCAGTCCACCGCCAGCGGGAACGTGCCCACCACCGCGTGCTCCACCTCGCGGCGCGCCACGCGTCGGGCCTCGTCCGCCTCGGCCGGCGTGATCGGGCACCAACCGGATCCGCGTGCCCGGCGCGCACTGTCCGAGCCGGCCGTGGTCCGCCGCCACCACGACGGCCAGCACGGGGTAGCCCCCGAGCGTGGCGTGATCGGGCATGAGCACGACCGGATCACCGTCGGGCGGGACCTGCACGGCGCCCGTCACGACACCCTGGGAGTCGAGCCCTCCCCCGCCCGTCCCTTCGCGCAACAGCCCGGCGGCGGCCCCGGCGCCGGCCTCGGGCCGGAGGCGCAGGCCGACCCGGTTGGACTCGGGCTGCGCCACGAACACCGTCTCGGCCAACCGTGTCAGCGCCGCCGGCGGCGAAGTGTTCGGCGTGCGGCCCGGCGACGACGCGCAGCTCGACCACCGAAGACGGCGACGCGTCGACGTCGGCGGCCCCGCCCGCCGTCAGGTGGTCCCCGAGCGGCGGCGCCCACGCGCCGGCGTGCAGCACGTCGCCCGCGCCCAGCGGACCGGCGCCCAGCCCGGTCAGCTCGTCGGTCCCCGCACTGCCGAACCACACCGGTCCGAGGAGGCCGCCGGCCACCGCCAGGTAGCTGCGGCAGCCGGCACGCTGGCGCCCGATCTGCACCACCTGGCCGGCGTCGAGGGGCAGCAGCTGTCCGGCCCGTTCCGCCGTGCCGTCGACGCGCACCTCCGGGTCGGCGCCGACCACGGCGACGTGGCACGAGCCCAGACAGCGCAACCGGGTCCCGCCCCCGGTGAGCTCGAGCGCGCCGGATCCCGTCTCGTTGCCCGTCAACCGGTTGGCCAGCGCGAACGACACCGGATCGGCCGGGCCCGCCGCCGGCACCCCCGACGCCGCCACCTCCCGGCGCCCGCCGTCCTGCACCACCGCGCGCAGCCCCGGCGCCACCACCTCGAACACGGCCCGGGCACCGGCCGGCAGGGACCACGGCGGTGCGGCCACCGGCGCCGGCTCGACGGGATCGCCCGCTCCCGCCACCGTGAATCGGACCCGGTCCCCCGGCGCCAGGAACGCGTACGGCGCGCGCGCCGCGCTGAACAGCGGGAAGCCGGTCCGCCCCACCAGGTGCCAGCCTCCGGGCGACGCGGTCGGATAGACGGCGGCGTGACCGTTGGCGATCGCCACCGACCCGGCCGGCACGGCCGGGCGCGGCCGGGCGCGCCGGGGCACCCGCTGCAGCGGGGTCGGGCAGGCCCTCGAGGTAGGCGAAGCCGGGCGAGAAGCCCACCACGGCCGCGGTCAGTGGCTGCGCCGTGAGCAGGTCCGCCACCTCGTCCGGCTCGCACGCCGGCCAACGCCGCCACCTCTTCGAGATCGGGGCCGTCGAAGCGGCAGGGAATGGTGACGACCCGCCCGGCCTCGGCCGCGGGCCCGGCCGGCGTGCGCCGGCGCAACTCCTGGCCCACGGCCGCGGCCAGCTCCAGCATCGGCCCGAGCGCCGCGTCGGCCGCGGTCGCGTGCACCATGACGGTCGCCGCCCCGGACACCACCTCGGCGTCGGGGGTCAGCGCCGGGGCCAGCTCCCCCGCCAGTGTCCGGGCCGCCGCGGCGTCGGCGACACCGATCAGGAAGGCACGGTCACCGAGGAGACGGACCTCCCCGACGGGGACGGACCGCGTCATGCACGCGCCGGCGCAACCACTTCGATCCCGACGTCAGCCATGGCCGTGCGCACCGCCGTGGCGATGGACACCGCGCCGGGCGAGTCCCCGTGGATGCACAGCGTGTCCACCCACAGTGTCAGGACCGAGCCGTCGTCGGCCACCACCGCGCCGCGGGCCAGGCTGAGGGCCTGCGCCGCGGCCGCTGCCGGATCGGCCAGCACGGCGCCCGGCTCGCTCCGGCCGACCAACCCGCCGTCGTGGCGGTAGGCGCGGTCGCAGAAGCCCTCCTCGCGCGCCGTCATGCCGTCGCGCAGCACCATGGCCAGCGCGCGGCAGCCCGACGGGAGCACCAAGGCCACGTCTTCACCCAGGGAGTCGCGCACGGCGTCGCGGAACGTCTCGTAGAAGGCGCCCCCCTTGGCCACCTCCTCGTAGAGCGCGCCATGCGCCTTGACCGAGGCGACGCTCGTGCCGGCCGCCCGACAGATCCGGTCCAGCGCCCGCAGTTGACCGGCCAACGACACGCCCAGCTCGGCACGGTCGATCTCCATCGGCTGCCGCCCGAAGTTGGGCCGGTCGGGATACGAGGGATGGGCGCCCACCCGCACGCCGTGCTCCAACGCGGCGGCCACGGTCGCCGTCATGGACTCGTCGTCGCCGGTGTGCCCGCCGCAGGCCACGTGCACCGACGTGACCAGTCCGAGCAGCGTGCGCTCGACCTCGAGTGCGGCCCCATCGACCGCCTCTCCCACGTCGGCGTTCAGATCGATGGTCCTGTTCGGGGTCACGACGTCAGCCGGCCTCGAGCTGGTCCACCACGACACCGTCGCGGTAGACCACGCGCTGGTTGCGCCGCGTCGGCACGCGGGCGCCGCCGAGGACGGTGCCCGTCATGTTGAGCGGGTCAGCCCCGGCCACCACCACCTGCTCGCCGCTGGCCCCGCGCCGGTGCGTCGCCCGCAGCTCGTCGAATGCCTCGGGCAGCGCGTACTGCTCGCCCGAGAGCCCGGCCACGAAGCGGCCGCCCAACACCAGTCCGCGCGCCTCGAGCCGGCGCAGGGCCCACACGACCTCGCGCCACGGCACCTTGAACGACTCGCGGCTCCACAGCTCCCAGGCGACCACGCCCCACCGCACCAGCAGCTGCTGCGCCACGGTCTCGGCCAGCGCCTCGTTGCCGGGCAGGAGCACGCCGTCGTCGAGGGGCGGCACCCCGAGCACCTCGGGCCCGGGCAGCAGGGACCAACGGCCCTCGCCGATGCCGGTCCCGACCGGGGCGCGCCGCCGGGCCAGCCGCCCCGACGGTCGGCGCACCGTCCGGGTGCGCCAGCGGTCACGGGCCGACAGCAGCGACCGCACGGCCGAGAAGGCGTCGGCGGTGACGAGGCCACGGGCCACCAGGTCCCACAGGCCCTCGTCGACCTCGGCCGGGAGGCGGCCGGTCACCGGGGCCAGCTCGGGCCGGAAGCAGGCGCCGCGGGTCCGCAGCGCGGCCAGCACGTCGGCCGGTGCGCCGACCTCGGGCTCGGGCGCCAGCGCGCCCGCCCGTACGGCGCGCAACATGTCCTCGAGGTCGTCGCGCAGCACGAAGGCCAGCGGCGTGGCCGGCGACGGCGTCCCGCTGCGCCCTGGCTTCTCGGCGCGCGGGGTGAGGCGGCCCCAGACGATCTCACCCGAGAGGCACAGCTCGTCGAGCCATCGCGCGTCGTAGCCCGTGACGCGGGCGGGGAGGATCTGGGACTCCCACTCGGCGGCCGGTGCCTCGATGCCCTGGAGCTGCTCCAGCACCTGGAGCAGGCCGGCCCGTCCCTCCAGGCGGCTGTCGGGCGTGGCGTGCTGCCAGTGCGTCAGGAAGCGCACGAACTCGGCGATCGGCACCGCGTCGACCATGCCGCGCCTTCGGCTGCGGCTGGCGCCGTGCAGGCGCACCAGCAGGTTGCGGGCGCACCAGCGGCCGTCGGGCAGCTCGATGGCCGAGCCCTTGGCCTCCAGCCGGGCCAGGGCCGTGCGGGCCCGGGCCACCGACAGCGGCGCGCCCATGGGCGCCCCGGCCGGCAACGCCGCGTCGGCCACCAGGGTCTCGACGGTCACCGGGCCGGCCAGCGCCAGATGGCCCGCCACACAGGCCGCGGCCGCGTCGTCGTCCGTCCCCAGTGACAGCGCCGCCTCGCGGCGCTCCGTGGCCACCCAGCAGCCGTCGAGCGTGTCGGCCCGGCCGTCGGCCGCCAGCGCGTCGTACCACTGCGCCCACTCGCGGTGCGGTCGTGCCGCCACCAGGGACAGCAGCAGATCGTGCAGCTCGTCGGCGTTGCGCAGACGCGGGCGGACCTGGTCGAGGACGACCGCCACCGCCTCGGGGTCGAGCGCCGCCAGCTCGGAGGCCGGGACGGGCAACCCGTTGGCGCCCAGCTCGCCCAGGCCGCGCCGCACCGACAACGCACGCGTGCGCCGCTCCTCGAGGGGCGCGTCGTCGAGATACGTGAAGGGGCGCCCACTCAAGATGGCGTGGGACAACGGGGAGGGCTCCGAGGACTCGACCGTGTGCACAGCGATCGCCCCCGACTCCACCTGGGACCAGACCTCGACCAGACCCTCGACGGAGAGCCCCTCGGTCAGGCAGTCGTGGACGGTCTGGCGGGCCAGCACGTGGTCGGGCACGGCGACAGGCCCGGGCGGCGCGTTCTCCTGGCAGGCGGCCAGGCCCGGCCACACGGCGGCCAGCAGGTCGTCGGCCTCCATCCGCTGGAGGTGGATGGGCCGGCGCTTGCCGCCGTTCATGCGGGGCAGCACCAGGGCGCGGTTGAGATTCCAACGCCAGCGCGCCCCGAGCATGGGATGGAGCAGCACGGCCTGGGTCAGGACCTGGCGCGCCTTGGCGCTGCTCAGCATCGACTGCACCTTGGTCAACGGGAAGCTGTGCTGGGGCCCGAGCGAGAGCACGACCGTGTCGTCGTCCGCCGCCGCCTGCAGCTCGAAGTCGAACGACACGCAGAACCGCTTGCGCAACGCCAGGCCCAGGGCGCGGTTGATGCGGCCGCCGAAGGGCGCATGGATGATCAGCTGCGACCCCTCGCTCTCGTCGAAGCAGCGCTCGACGACGATCCGCTGGCGCGTCGGCAGATGGCCCAGCGCGGCCAGGCCGGCGGCGCAGTAGGCCACGACCTGTTGCGCCACCTCGGCGGACACCCCGGCGCGCTCGCGCACGAGCCGGCGCGCCCCGTCGCCGTCCTGCGCCGCCAGCAACGGCTCGAGCGCGGCGCGCAGGTCGCTCACCGCCTCGGACAGCTCGGCCGTGCGGGCCGGCGCTTCGCCCAGCCAGAACGGGATGGTCGGCGGCAGGTCGCCCGCGTCGTAGACGCGGACCGTGCCCACCTCGACCTTGGCCACCCGCCACGAATGCGTGCCCAGCAAGAAGATGTCGCCCGCGGTCGCCTCGACCGCGAAGTCCTCGTGCACGGAGCCGACCGTCACCCCGTCGGGGTCCAGCACGACGCGGTAGTCCCCGGTCTCGGGGATGGCGCCCCCGCCGGTCAGCGCGGCCAGGCGCGCCCCGCGCCGGGCCCGCAGGCGGCCGTTGACCGCGTCCAGGTGCAGATGCGCCCCGCGCCGCCCCCGGCCCGTCTCGATGCCCCAGCTGGCCAGCGCCACCACGTCGTCGAAGTCCTTGCGGGACAGGTCGGCGTAGGGGGCGGCCCGGCGGGTCAGTTCCCACATCGCCTCCACGTCGCGCTCGTCCGTGGATGCCACCTCGGCCACCAGCTGCTGGGTCAGGACGTCGAGCGGCGCGACGGGCGGCTCCAACAGGTCGAGGCGACCCTCGCGCACCGCGGCGAGGAGCGCGGTGCACTCCACCAGTTCGTCGCGCGTGGTCGGGTAGAGACGTCCCGCCGGCGTGCCGTCCCGGTGGTGGTTGGCCCGTCCCACGCGTTGGAGGAAGGTGCCGATGGCGCGCGGCGAGCCGATCTGGCACACCAGCTCGACCGGGCCGACGTCGATCCCCAACTCGAGCGAGGCCGTGGCCACCAGCGCGCGCAGGTCACCGGCGCGCAGGCGCGTCTCGACGATGCGGCGGCGCGCCGCCGAGAGGCTCCCGTGGTGAGCGGCGACGAGCAGCGACGCGTCCACGTCGTTCCCGTCGGCCGCCTCGTTCTCGCCCAGCCGCTCGGCCAGCTGATGGGCCACCCGCTCGGCCATCTTCCGCGTGTTGACGAAGATCAGGGTGGTGCGGTGGTGGCGTGTGTGCTCGGCGATGCGGTCGAGGATGTCGGACATCTGCCCACCGCTCATGACGGCTTCGAGTTCGGTCGTCGGCAGCTCGATCGCCACATCGAGGTCGCGGGCATGCCCGCAGTCGACGATCACGGTGGGCGGGCGGTCGTCGTGCACGCCCGACAGCAGGCGCGCCACCAGGTCGAGCGGTCGCTGCGTGGCCGAGAGGCCGATGCGCTGCAGGCGGCCGCCGCTCTCGCTCACCAGCGCGTCCAACCGCTCGAGGCTCAGCGCAAGGTGGCTGCCCCGCTTGTCCCGGGCCAGGGTGTGCACCTCGTCGACGATCACGGTCCGCACGCCCCGGAGCAGTGCCCGCGACGAGGGCGCCGTCAGGAGGAGATAGAGCGACTCGGGCGTCGTCACGAGCAGGTCGGGCGACTGCTTCTTCATGGCGGCCCGCTCGGCCGCCGGCGTGTCCCCGGTGCGGATGGCGACGCGCAGCCCCGGATCGGGGCAGCCCAGGCGGGCCGCCTCCTCGCGGATTTCGGTGAGCGGCACGTGCAGGTTCTCGTGCACGTCGACGGCGAGCGCCCGCAGCGGCGAGATATAGAGGACTTCGGGCGTCCCCCGCACGGTCGAGCCCTCCTCGGCGGCCCGGTAGGCGGCGTCGATGGCGACCAGGAAACCCGTCAGCGTCTTGCCCGAGCCGGTGGGCGAGGCCACCAGGACGTCGCTCCCCGCCGCGATGTGGGGCCAGGCCGCCGACTGGGGCGGTGTCGGCCCCGCCGGGAACCGGCGCGCGAACCAGCTGGCCACGGCGGGATGGAAGAGCGTCTCGGGGGAGGCGTCGGGCCCGATGGATCCGGGCACCGCCTCGGTCACGGTCTCGGGCACCCTCCCATTTCACCAGGATGCAGTGACAGCCGCGGCCGCGGCTCGGCCGCGGCTCGGGGCCGGCCGCGGCGGTCCGGCCGCCGGCACCTCTCAGGCGGCAGGCGGGCGGCGGCCCCAGCAGGAGATCATCGGTGGCTGGGCCAGGTCGAGCAGGCCGGCCGCCACGTTGTCCAGATGCAGATCGATCTCGCCCTCGGTGGCGACGCCGTGCTCGAGGAGCTGGTCCCGGATGAGGTTGACGGTCGCCGTCTCGAGCACGTCGCAGGCGGGATCGCTCACCGGGAAGGCGGCATCGGCGCCCACCTGGACCAGCCCGGCGGCCCGCAGGCGGCGGGGCAGGGTGCGGCCGTAGGCCAGCTCCACGCCGCGGTCGGCCAGCAGGGCGCGGAAGCCGCGGCGGATGCGGTTGGCCAGCTCCTGGGCGGGCCCGATCTCGTCGGGGCAGCTCAGTGGCTGCAACGCCGGGTCGGCGTCCTCCACCAGCAGGACCCCGCCGGGGCGCAGGGCGCCGACCATGGTGGCCAGCGCGGCGTCGCGCTCGGGCAGGTGGACGAGGACGAGGCGGGCGTGGACCAGGTCGAAGGGTCCGGCCGGGGGCGGATCGGCCACCACATCGTGCTCCACGACCTCGACGTTCGGGGCGACGGCCTCGCCGGCCCACGCCACGTTGATGTCGGAGGCGAGGACGTGTCCCGCCGGACCGACCCGCCCCGAGAGGAACGTCACCACCGAGGTGCCGCCGGCCCCCACCTCCCAGCAGCGCCAGCCGGCGGCGAGGCCCAGGCCGTCGAGGTGCCGGAAGGTGGCGGGGTCGAACAGCGTCGTGAAGGCGGTGAAGCGGTCCATCGCCTCGGGGGCGTCGTTGGAGAGCAGGTAGCGCCCGGTGCTCACGGCGACAACGGCGTCGAGGTCGGCGCCGGCGCCGGCGCCGGCGGCGGCCGGCACGGACCGGTGTGCCGGTGGGCGCGGGCGTCGTGGCGTGGGCGATGTGCTGGGAGGTCCCGACGTAGCGGTCCAGCACGGCGGCCACCTCGGACCGGCCCTCCTCGATGAGGGTCGCCGTCCCGGAGAAGTCGCGGTACTGCCCGGACGGCTCGCCGCCTCCGCTGAAGACGACCACCTCGACGCCGGGCGGGAGTGACGCCAGCTCGCGGATGAAGCGGGCGTGGATGGCCACGAAGAACGCGGTGAGTTGTGCCTCGAGCGGGCGGCGGGGCGGCGGCGGGTGGTAGTGCAGCGGCCCGCACAGGAGCACGTAGATGCGGTCGCAGCCCGCCCCGATCGCCTGGCTGATCGGCACGTTGTTGACCACGCCGCCGTCGACGAGCATGTCGCCGTCGATGATGACGGGCGGGAAGATGGAGGGGATGGCCGAGGAGGCGAGAATGGCCTCGACGGCGGGGCCGTGGCCGATCCAGCGCTCCCGGCCGTCGGTGAGCGAGGTGGTCACCACCTCAATGGGGATGGTGGCCTCCTCGAGGTACTCGTAGTCGATGCCCGCCTCGATGATGGCCCGCAGCCCGGTGTTGGCATGCACGGACGGGCGCTTCTGCAGGAAGGCCCACGGGCCATCGAGCGGACCGCGGGGAAAGATGTCGGTCCCCTTCAAGGCGCGCCAGATGTCGGCCATCCTCTCCGCGTTCTCGAGCGTCGGCTGCCCCGCATACGACGCGCCGTTGATGGCGCCGACCGAGGCCCCGTAGACGCGATCGGCCCGGATGCCGCGCCGGATGAGCTCCTGCAGCATGCCCACCTGGACTGCGCCGCGGCTGCCGCCGCCGGCGAGGACGAAGGCCGTCCGCTCGGGGACGCGCGTGGTGACCGTTGCCGCCGTGGCGACGCTGGGCCCACCTGGCGCGGACCCGCTCCGTGAACGACGGCGCGGGCGCACCCTCGAAGTGCTTGCCGTCGCCTGCGGTGCCGTTGGCGGTCGCGCCGTTTCTTGCGGCGTCGCCGTCGAAGGAGCTTCCCGGGACTCCGCCGTCCGCGGCGTTGCTCACGACGATGCGCCGGGCGGATCGGTCGGCGGCTGCATCTGCGCTTCCTGGCGGGCGCGCCACGCCTTGCGGCCGGCCATGTCGTGGCGCACGGCCCACATGATCACGATGACCACCAGCGCGAGCATCGCCGCCACGAAGATCCCGAAGATCACGAGGAAGGCGGTGTTGCCGGCCGAGGCCAGCAGGAGCGCGGGTGCCACTGCGTCTCAGGGTAGAGGACTGTCACACCCCGTGGGCACACTGCACCGATGGTCCTCGTCGCACCCCGGCCCCTCCTCCGGCCCGCCCATCCGGGTGATGCGCCGGCGGACAGGGGCACGGGAGCCGAGGTCCTGGCGCTCCTCCGTGGCGACGCCGCCGCCCGCCCCCGCTTCGACCCGGGGCTGGCCGGCGGGCTGCGGGCCTGGCTCGAGGATGCGGCCTACGACGTCGTCGCCGCCCGTGGCGAGCACGCGCCACCGCTCTTCCTCGGCCCGCGCCAGCTGCTCGGCTCGCACGACGAGCTGTCGGGCCACGGTCCCGGCGCCGGCGCCGGCGACCGCCTCGACCCGTCGCGACTGGTGCACACGCTGTTGCGCCAGCTCGTCCACACCGGTGAGATCCACGACCCCCTGGGCGACGCGCTCGACGCCCTCCGGGCGGCCGGGGACGAGGACGATGTGCGGCGGATCGAGTCGCTGGGGCCGGCGGCGCGCACCGCGCTGGCCGAGACGCTGGCGCTCCATGCCCGGAACCTGACCGCGCTGGTCCCCCGCTTCGCCCCGGGATGGATGCCGCGCACCAATGACCGTGTCGCCATCCCGCTGGCGGGCGGGCGGATCGTCCTGCACGGGATGTTCGACCTCGTCGTCGGGCTGCCCCGGCCGCGCACCGCGTCCCTCTGCGCGCTGGGCCTCTCGACCGGCGGCCCGTGGGCCGTGGCGCGACGCACACTGCACTACCTGTCGTTGCTCGAGACCCTCCGCAGCGGGACGCCGCCGTTCCGTCTGGCCCTGCTCGAGTCGGCGTCCGGGCGCTACGGCGTCGAGGACGTGCGCGAGGAACACCTCAGGGCGATCGCCTCGCACATCACCGCCTGGCTGGCACAGGACCCCGCCGCCACGGATCGGCGCCTCATGGATAGCCGCCTCATGGATGCGCTGGTGGAGCCCGTCCCGGCGGTCGACGCCGTGGCGTGGCGCTTCGCCCTCGAGGGGGCCAAGACGAAGCTGGCCGGCCTGGCCGTCCGGCGCGCCGGCGCCGCCCGGTTCCGCATCACCGACCACGAGGTGCGCACCGCGCTCACCACCGAGAGCGACGACCCAGGACACGGCGAGCCGTTCGCCTGGACCGCCCGCACCGCCCGGCGCTCCATCGGCGTGGCCGCCGTCCGCCTGCTGGCCGGCGGGGCGGCACGCTCCCCGCTCGAAGCGGTGCGGGCCCGTCTGGCCGAGTCCTCGCGCTGGGTCGGCGAGGGCAGCTCCTCGGCCACCCAGCTCGACCGCTGGGTCGACGGTCTCACGCCGGCCGGACGGGCCGCCGTCGGCGCCGAGGCGGTGACCTGGGCCACCCGCCTCTGGTGTGCCCTCGACTGGTCCTCGTTCTCCTCGCCGCCCGAGATCGGACGCGACCACTGGTGGGACAGCCCCCACTCCGCCCTGTTGGCCCTGCGCGGCCGGGCCGACGTGCGCACCGACCACGCCCACCTCGTCGTGCTGTCGGGGCCGCGCCGGGGCTCCGTGCGTGCCGAGCTCGCCCTGGTCACCCTTGTCGAGTCCCTCCGCCTGCGGGGAGACGGTGGCCCCGGGCGCGTCGTGGGGTGGTGGCCCGATTCGGGCCACCTGGTCCGGGTGGAGCCCGAGCCGGCGGCCCTCACCCTCGGTGCCGAAGCGGTGGAGCTGGCGCTGGGGGGAGGCGGGGCGTCGCTGCGATCAGCCGCCTGACAGGGCGTGATCGGGAGCTGACCCAGGTCATCTAGCCTTGGTACCCCCATGGAGACCCGCGATGACATAAGGAACGTGGCCATCGTGGCGCACGTCGACCACGGCAAGACGACCCTGGTCGACGCGCTCCTGCGCCAGACCGGCGCATTCGGCGCCCACCAGGAGCTGACCGACCGCGTCATGGACTCGGGTGACCTCGAGCGCGAGAAGGGCATCACCATCCTGGCCAAGAACACGGCCGTGCGCTGGGGCGGCGTGAAGATGAACATCGTCGACACCCCGGGCCACGCCGACTTCGGCGGCGAGGTCGAGCGCGGGCTCACCATGGTCGACGGGGTCCTCCTCCTGGTGGACGCCTCGGAGGGCCCGCTGCCCCAGACCCGCTTCGTCCTGCGCAAGACGCTCGAGGCCCGGCTCCCGGTCGTGCTCGTCATCAACAAGGTGGACCGGGCCGATGCCCGCATCGCCGAGGTCGTGCACCAGGTGGAGGAGCTGTTCCTCGACCTCGACGCCGACGAGGACCAGATCGACTTCCCCATCCTCTACGCCAACGCCCGGGCGGGCTGGGTCAGCACCGAGCCCGGCGTCGAGGGCGAGAACGTCGAGCCCCTGTTCAGGACCATCATCGAGCACGTCCCGGCTCCCGCCTACGAGAAGGACGCCGGGACCCAGGCGCTGGTCTGCAACCTCTCCGCCTCTCCCTACCTGGGACGGCTGGCCATCTGCCGGGTCCACAACGGCACGCTGGTCAAGGGCAACCAGGTGGCCTGGTGCCGGCTCGACGGGACCGTCGAGAAGGCCAAGATCACCGAGCTGTACGTGACCGAGGCGCTCGAGCAGGTGCCGGCCGAGTCGGTCGGCCCGGGCGAGATCATCTCGGTGGCCGGCCTGGCCGAGGTCACCATCGGCGAGACGCTGGCCGATCCGGACAACCCGGTCGCGCTGCCGGCGATCACCGTCGACGAGCCGAGCCTGGCCATGACCATCGGCATCAACACCTCTCCCCTGTCCGGTCAGGACGGCACGAAGTTGACCGCCCGCCTGCTCAAGTCCCGTCTGGACGCAGAGCTCATCGGCAACGTGGCCATCCGGGTGGCGACGACCGAACGCCCCGACATGTGGGAGGTGCTCGGCCGTGGCGAGCTCCAGCTGGCCGTCCTGGTCGAGACGATGCGGCGCGAGGGTTTCGAGCTCACCGTGGGCAAGCCGCAGGTGGTGACGCGCGAGATCGACGGGAAGGTCTACGAGCCGGTGGAGCGGGTCAGCGTCGACGTCCCCGACGAGTATCTCGGCGTGGTCACCCAGCTGCTGGCGCTGCGCAAGGGCACCATGCTCGAAATGGTCAACCACGGGACGGGCTGGGTGCGCTTCGACTACAAGGTCCCGGCGCGGGGGCTCATCGGGTTCCGCACCGAGTTCCTGACCGACACCCGGGGGACGGGCATCCTCCACCACGTCTTCGACGGCTGGGAGCCCTGGCACGGCGACCTCCGCACCCGGCGCAACGGGTCGATGGTGGCCGACCGACGCGGCGTCACCACGACGTTCGCGCTGATGAACCTCCAAGAGCGCGGCACCATGATCGTCGGCCCGGCCGAGGAGGTCTACGAGGGCATGATCATCGGGGAGAACGCCCGGGCGGACGAAATGGACGTCAACCCGACCAAGGAGAAGAAGCTCAACAACATCCGCTCGGCGACGGCGGAGGACTTCGAGCGGCTCACGCCCGCCTTGACGTTCTCCCTGGAGCACGCGCTGGAGTTCATCAGCGACGACGAGTGCGTCGAGGTCACGCCGAAGGCGGTGCGGTTGCGCAAGGTCCTGCTCGACCAGGCCATCCGCGGCCGGCAGCGCAGCCGGGCCCGGGACGCGTCGCAGCGCGAGCAGGCCGCGAAGGGCTGAGGCGAACGCCGCCGTGGTGACCGCTCGGACCGAGGGCTTCGACCACATCACCATCGTCGTCACCGACCTGCCCGCGGCGCGGCGCTTCTTCGGGCTCCTGGGCTTCGAGGAGAGCATCGCGGTCGTCGCCTCGGGCGAGCGGGTGGCGGACTACATGGGGATACCGGGCTGGGAGTCCGACCACGTGACCCTGGTGCTCAAGGACGCCGAGGTGCACCAGGAGATCCAGTTGCTCTTCTTCCATCAGCCGCCGATCGTGGTGGACGAGGGAGCCGGCACGCTGGACCGGACGGGGTTCAACCATGTGTGCTTCCGCGTGAACGACCTGGCCGCCATGCTCGAGCACCTGGCGGCGAACGGGATCACACCGCGGAACGAGGTCCTGGACTATCACGACCGCAAGCTCGTGTTCCTCGACGGCCCGGGTGTCGTGGTGGAGCTGGCGGAGTGGGCCGGCGGTTGAGCGGGGCTGCGCCCCGGCGCCCTCACCTACCATGAGCCTCCTGGAGGGATGGCAGAGCGGACGAATGCACAGCTCTTGAAAAGCTGCGAGGCGCAAGCTTCCGTGGGTTCAAATCCCACTCCCTCCGCTGCGGATCACCGACGTGTGCCGCGCCCGGCCGAGTCTCAGATCGGCGATCGGGCGCAGCCGAAGAATCCGCGCTTCTTGATGAGCTCGGCCACCCCGGGCGGCACCATCGCCTCCCAGCTCTCGTCCCCGTCCGCAATGCGCTTGAGGACGTCGCGGCTGAAGATGGAGAGGAAGCCCTCGTCGTAGTTGTCGAGGGGGACGAAGCTGCCCCGGTTGGCCAGGTAGTCGTAGAGGGGGCGCACCGCGGCGTCCACGTGCAGGTTGTCGACCGTCTCGAGCTCGTCGCCCTCCGACCGCCGCAAGGGGTAGACGTAGACCTTGAGGTCGTTCTTGAACAACCGGCCGAAGCTCTCGAGGATGCCGCCCTGCAGCTGGGCGTGGTTCTGCTCGTCGAACAGGTCGATCAGGCTCGGCACGCCCATCACAATGCCGATGCGCTCGCTGGTCCGCTCGGACAAGAAGGCGGCCAAGCGGTAGTAGTCGAAGTAGTCGGAGATCATGGTGGTCAGGCCGCAGGCCGCCAGGAGCTCGGCGCGGGCCAGGAAGTCGCGCCGGTCCACCTCGTCGCCGCCGGCCAGCAGGTTGCGCATCGTCAGCTCGGCCAGCGCCAGGACGGTCTTGCCCTGGACGGCGGGGTCGGCCTCGAACTTCTCCCGCGCGCACTCCAGCATGTCGAGGTTGACCACGGTGGTCGGGCGGAAGCTGCCGCGCTCGACGAGCACCGCCTTCTTGCGCAGCACCTCGCTCGGCTGGAGCACCTCCTTGTCCGGCCCGAACATGGCGACACCGCTCAGCCCGAGCTGCACCAGCTGCAACGCCACCAGCCGGTTGTCGACGTTGCGGAACTCGATGCCGCGGAACCGGATGAGGTCGATCTCCATCCGGTCGGTGCTCAACCGGTCGAGCAGGCTCTCCACCAGCTTCTCGGGCTCGTGGTGCTCGAAGAAGGCGCCGTGCAGCAGATTGACCCCGACGATCCCCAGCGCCTCCTGCTGCAGTGCCGCCTCGACGTCGAGCATGCGCACGTGCAGGACGACCTGGCTCGGCTCGTCGAACGGATGCGCCTGGAACTTCACGCCCATCCACCCGTGGCACTCGTTGCCGCCCCGGAAGCTCCGGGCCACCACGGTGTCGGCGAAGGCGAAGAAGGACGTGTCGTCGCCCCGCCGTTCGCTCAACCGGTCGATGTTGAGCGCGTACTCGTGGTCCAGCATGGCCTGGAGGCGGGCCTCGGAGACGTACCGGTCGACCTCGCCGTAGACGGCGTCACTGACGGCCATGTCGTAGGCCGAGATCGTCTTGGCGATGGTGCCGGCGGCGGCGCCCACCCGGAAGAACCATCGGGCCACCTCCTGCCCGGCGCCGATTTCGGCCACGGTCCCGTACCAGCGCGGGTCGAGGTTGATGCGCAGGGCCTTCTGATGCGTGTCGACCGACTGCACCTCGTTCAGCAGGCCCGTCACCGCCCCCCCTTCCCGGGGGGTCGGATCGATGCCCGCGGTCGGCTCGGAGCGGGGAGGCTGTCCACCAGGAAAGTAGTAACAGACGGAAATTGCCCGGAAGGCTACGGCCGTGTGAACTCTGTCCATTCTCTCCTGCCTGCCCGCAGGCGAAATCTCACCTGACGAACAACAGTGCACAACCCGACGGCCTGCACGGCCGATTCATGTGGTGCAATTCCAGTCTTCGGAGAAAGAGGCGGCCAGATGGCGGGAACCAATCCAACGGGCAAGGCGATCCTGCGGGCGTCGCTCGACCTCTTCCGGCAAGACCGGCAGATGATCTGGCTCCCGGTCATGGCCACCATCACCGCCGTCATCGCCTTCGCCGTCATTGCCGCACCGATCGGCCTGGCCCTGGGGCGCAACGGGTTCGGCGTCATCATCGCCCTGGCCTGCGGGTCGGTCGTGGCCACGGCGGCGACCGTGATCTTCCAGGTCGCACTGGTCTTCGCCGCGTCCGACCGGATCGAGGGCAGGACGCCCACCATCGGCGGGTCGCTGGCCCAGGCCTGGGGGCGCAAGAACGTGATCTTCAGCTGGGCGATCCTGTCCGCCGTCGTCGGCACGGCCATCCGCATGCTGGAGCAGAGGCTCGGCCTCGTCGGCCGTCTCATCGGCGTCGCCGGCGGGCTGGCCTGGGCGGTGGCGACGTTCCTCGTGATCCCCGTCCTCGCCTTCGAGGATGTCGGCCCGATTGAGGCGATCAAGCGCTCCTCTTCCATCCTGAAGGCCCGCTTCGGGACGATCGCCCGGGGCGGCCTGCGGTTCGGGTTCCTCTTCCTCGGCCTGTCCCTCGGCGCTCTCGCCGTGCTCGCCATCGGTGTGTTCTGCATCGCCAAGAGCGCCTGGGTCGTCGGGGTCCCGATCGCCGCCATCGGATTCGTGCTGCTCATCGGCGTCTCCATGTACGCGCAGGCGGCCGGGATGTACATGCGCACGATCCTCTACCGCTACGCCATGAACCAGCCCATCCCCGACCTCGGCGTCGACCCGGGCGGCGCGTTCGGCACCCGCTAGGCGGCCACCGGGCCCCCGGGCCGGCCCCTGCCGGCGGCGTGAAGGGAAGCGGTAACCTCGCGCCGCTCCGGAGAAGGACCGTCGTCGAGGTCTCCCGTCGCCGGATGCAACGGACCAGGGGGAGGGCGCGTGGCAGACATGAAGGCCGTGCAGGTGACCCGCCACGGGCAACCGGGCGAGGTCCTGGCGGTGCAGACCATCGAGGTGCCCGAGCCGGGCCCCGGCGAGGTGCGCGTCAAGGTCAGCGCCGCCTCGCTCAACTTCAACGACATCGACCGCTGCCTGGGCAAGCTCGTCTCGGTCCCCACCCCGCCCCCGTTCACCCTGGGCATGGACGTCTGCGGCGTGGTCGACGCCGTGGGCGAGGGAACCGAATCATGGTTGGGGCGGCGGGTCGTCGCCATCACCAAGAACGCGCTGGGCGGCATCGCCGAGTACGCCATCGCCGACGCCATCTCGGTGTTCGACGCTCCCCCGGAATTCGACGACGTCGAGGCCACCGCGTTCCTGCTGACGTTCCAGACGTCGCACCTCGCCCTCTTCAAGCGCGGGCGCCTGCAATCGGGCGAGACCCTGGTCGTGCATTCGGCGGCGAGCGGGTTGGGCACGGCCGGCATTCAGCTCGGCAAGGCGGCCGGCGCACGCGTCATTGCCGTGGCGGGCGGCCCGGAGAAGGGGGCGCTGTGCGCCTCCCTCGGCGCCGACCTGGTCATCGACCACACCGCGGAGGACTTCGTCGAGGCGGTCCTGGTCGCCACCGACGACGCGGGCGCCGACGTGGTCTACGACCTGACCGGGGGCGATTTCGTCGAGCGCTCGTGGCGCTGCACGGCGCACGGCGGCCGCTACCTGGCCGTGGGTTTCGCCGACGACGACGCCAACGGCATGACCGGGCGGCCGCTGCGCATGGCCTGCATCGGGAACATCGACATCGTGGCCGTCATGGTGGCCTGGGCCGATTCGGTGGATCCGGGCATGCGCCGCTTCGGCTTCAACCCCTTCGGACGGGACGTGGCCGACGAGATCCACGCCGACCTCCTGCGCCTGGCCGCGGCCGGTGCGATCCGTCCCGCCGTCGGGCGGCGGGTCTCCATGGAGGAAGCCGGACGGGCGCTCGACGAGCACATGGCGCGCCGGTCCGTCGGCCGCACGGTCGTCGAAATCGGATGACGGCGAGCCCATGAGCACCGTCGAGTACACCTGGCGCGACGCCGAGCTGCGCAGCCGGCCGGTGCGCGCCCTCAACTGGACGGGGGCCCAGGTCGCCCGCTTCGGTCCCGAGCTCCCCTCCCTCAGCCCGTCATCGGTGATCGCCGCCGCCGCCAAGAAGGCGGGATCGGACGACTTCGGCAGCGACTCGTACCGCGAACCCCTCGAGGTGTACCTCCGCGCCTGTGAGGAGGAGGCCGAGCTGACGACCTTCGGGCGCCTCCTCGTCTCCAAGATGCTGGCCAGCGCGCTGGCCAACCGCATTGAGCTCCAGCGCTGGTCCGAAGACCACCCCGAGGTCAGGCAGGGTCGGATAGAGCGACCGTGGATCATCGTCGGCCTCCCCCGGACGGGGACCAGCCTGCTGTCGATCCTCCTGGGGCTCGACCCCGTGGCGCGGCCGCTGCTGCAGTGGGAAGCGGCCCATCCCGTCCCGCCCACCACCCTGGAGGAGGCCGCGGAGGATCCGCGGATCGCCCGCCACGCCAAGGACCTCGACGGGCTGATGAAGCTCAACCCTCCCCTCAAGGCCATGCATCCCTTCGGCGCCACGGTGGCCGAGGAATGTGTGGCCATCTTCATGTACGACGTGCGTGCGCTCGCCCTCGAGACCCAGGCCCACGTCCCGACCTACGCCCGCTGGCTCGAGCACGCAGACATGACCTCGGCCTATGCACAGCACCGGCTGGCCCTCCAGACGTTGCAGTCGCGCCAACCGACCGAGCGCTGGATCCTCAAGACGCCCAATCACCTCTGGCATCTCGACGCCATGCTCGCCGCCTACCCCGACGCCCGGGTCATCTGGACCCACCGTGACCCCGGACCGGTCGTCACATCGCTCGCCAGCCTGGCCAATGCCGGCCAACGGGTCCTGACCAGCCGGAAAGACCCCCGCCCCACGGCCGAGGAGTGGAAGCGCAAGTGCGCGTTCGCGCTCCGTTCCGCCATGGCCTTCGACGAGAAGGCCGACGAGGGATGGTGCCAGCACCTCCACTACGACGCCCTGGTGGCGGACCCGGTCGCCGCGGTCCGCCGGCTCTACGCCGCCTTCGGCGAGGAGGTCGGCTCGCTGCACGCCCGGCGGATGGAGGCGTTCCTCGAGGACCGGCCCCAGGACGCCTTCGGTCGGCACCGCTACGACCCCGCCGACTTCGGCTGGACCTACCCTGAGCTGGCCGAGGAGTTCAAGGACTACACCGAGCGCTACGGCATCGCCAGGGCGGATCGTTCCTAGGTCCGCGACCGGCGGCGGCACTCAGGTGGCGCAGAGATTTCTGACCTCCGGATTGCTAGTGTGCCGAAACAGGAACGTGTTCTAAAGTTTTCATAAGGGAGTTGGGGCGGCGCCCGGTTCGGACGCGGTCCCCTGGACTGGGGGTTGGATGATGAAGAGGGTTACCGGTTTTCGGGCCCTGGGGGCGGCGGCGATGATCACCACGCTCACGGCCGCGGGCGTGCTGATCACTCCGGGGGTGGGTGGCGCAGGTGCGGCATCGATCTCCACGACGTCGTTCGGCACGCTCCCGTCACCCTGCGGCAAGGGACACGCCACGGGCGCCACCGACACCGGCGTGACCAACTCCACCATCAACATCGCCTACGGCGACGACCGGGGCTTCTCGGGGCTTCCGGGTCTCGACCAGGAGATGGGCGACGCGGTCAAGGCGATGGTCGCCTGGTGCAACGCCCAGGGCGGCATTCAGGGGCGCAAGCTCGTGGCCGACTACGGAAACGCCGCCGTGACGAACGTGGGCTCGGTGGTCACGCAGGAGTGCAAGCAGGACTTCATGCTGGTCGGCGAGGGCTTCGCCCTCGACGGCTCCGCCGAACAGACCCGCCTCGGCTGCAACCTGGCCGCGGTGCCGGGCTTCACCGTGTCGTCGGTGGTGGCCAACGCCTACGAGATGTACCAGGCCTCCCCGAACCCGGCCAACGCCAGCCCGGTCTCGAGCGCCTACGAGGCCGAGAAGCTCTTCGGCAAGAAGACACAGAAGGTCGGCGTCTACGGATCCACCTTGTCCACCCAGGAGGCCTCGACCAACAAGGCCATCCAGGCCTTCACCAAGGCGGGCTGGAAGTTCCTGCCCAACTGCACCGCCAACATCAACTACAACGGCGAGGCCAACTACACCCCGTTCGTGCAGAAGCTGCAGAGCTGCGGTGCGCAGATCATCTTCAACGACGCCACCCCGGGGAACACCCTCTACGGCGCCTTCGAGGCGCAGAACACAGATCGGCTACGACCCGATCTGGGTGATGGACTCGGGCGCCTACACGGCCGACTTCGCCAAGTGGAACACCGACGGCCTGGCCAACAACGTCTACGTCCGCCTGTCCTACGAGCCACTCGAGGCGGCCAACGTCGTCCCGGCGGTGGCGCAGTACCTGGCCATCGTGCACAAGTACGGGGGCCTGACGTCCCAGCTCGGCGAGCAGGCCACCTCGTCCTTCCTGTTGTGGGCGACCGAGGCCAAGGCCTGCGGCTCCACGTTGACCCGCCAGTGCATGATCAATCACCTCTCCAAGGTGACGAACTGGACGGGCGGCGGGCTCAACGCCTCGGGGAACCCGGCCAAGAACATCCCCCCGAACTGCGGGCTCCTCATGAAGCTCGACGGGACGAAGTGGGTGCAGGCCTACCCCAAGAAGCTCGGGACGTTCGACTGCTCCTCGAAGTACGTCATCGCCAACACGGGTTCGGTCATCGGCACCACGCTGAACGCCCAGGGCTACGCCACCCAGTACGCCACCAGCTCCACCCTCAAGCCTCAGGGGTGAGCACCCTGCGCTCCGACTCGCCCGCCGCCTAACCTGAGCGACGGGAGCTCCCGCCATGCACCTGTTCCTCACCTACACGATCCTCGGGCTGGTCACCGGTGCCGTGTACGGGATCGCGGCTTCCGGTCTGGTGCTGACGTACACGACCTCGGGCATCTTCAACTTCGCCCAGGGCGCCATGGCGATGCTGGCGGCCTTCACGTACTGGCAGTTCCGCTACGGATGGAACTGGCCGGCGCCCCTGGCGCTCTTCACCGTGCTGGTCGTCCTGGCTCCGCTCCTCGGCATGGTGCTCTACGTCGGCATCATGCGCGGACTGCGCCAGACGGCTGACGTCACCAAAATCGTCGTCACCATCGGCATCATGCTGGGCCTCATCGCGCTGGCCCAGTGGATCTGGAGCCCGGGCGAGCCGCGCACCGACGGTCTCTTCTTCGGCAATGCGGCGAAGTTCAAGGTCTTCGGCGTCTTCGTCACCGACCACGAGGCGATCGCCCTGGGTTGCGGTGTCCTCATCGCCGTGGGCATCCGCCTGCTCTTCACCAGCACCCGCACGGGTGTGGCCATGCGCGCCGTGGTCGACAACCCGGCGCTGCTGCAGCTCAACGGCGGGCGACCCGAGCGGCTGGCCGCCTTCTCCTGGGCGCTCGGCGGCGCATTGGCCGCCCTGGCCGGCATCCTCATCACGCCGATCAGCGGCGGCACGCTCGACGTGCACGTGCTGACCCTGCTGGTGCTGGACTCCATCGCCGCCGCCATGTTCGGCCGACTCCGGAGTATTTGGCTCACCTTCGCCGGAGCGCTCGTGCTCGGGCTCGCCAGCACCTACGTGCTGGGCTACTTCCCCGAGTCGTGGTCGTGGGCCTCGAACTTCCGCATTGCGCTGCCGATGATCGTGCTCTTCGTGGTGCTGATCGTGCTGCCCCAGGACCGGCTGCGGGGCGCGACGCTCCTGCGCACCAGGGAGCGCTTCACCGTGCCGACCATGCGCTCCGCCGTGACCTGGGGCGTGATCCTGCTGGTCGTCGTGCTGCTCCTCGAACAGGTGATGGACACCAGCGACATGGGGTCGCTGACCGTCGGCATCATCTTCGGCATCATTGCGTTGTCCCTGACCCTGCTCACGGGTTACGCCGGCGAAATCAACCTGGCCCCGGTCTCCTTCGGAGCCATCGCCACCATCATCGTGTTCCACCTGGGCCTGTCAGGCTCCGGCACCGCCCAACGGATCACGTTCTGGGGACTCCTGCTCGGCATGGCGGTGACGGCGGTCGTCGGGCGGCCTCATCGCCCTGCCCGCGCTCCGCCTGCGCGGCCTCTATCTGGCCCTGGCCACGCTGGCGTTCGGCGTCTTCGTCTCCGACATGATCATCGCCGACATCGCACCGCACGTGTTCCCCGTCTTCCACTGGAACTTCTCCATCTTCCCCAACGGCACGCTGCAGATTCCGCCGCTGAAGCTGGGTCCGATCGATCTCAGCTCGTCGAAGACATTTCTCACCACGGCGACCTGCATCTTCATTCTGATCGGCATCGGACTCATCGCGCTGCGGCGCAGCAACTACGGGCGGCGCCTGACCGCCATGAAGGACAGCCCGGCCGCGGCGGCCACACTGGGGCAGAACCTGATCAAGTTGAAGCTCTCGGTGTTCATGATCTCGGCGGCGATCGCCGGGCTCGGCGGCGTGCTGCTGTCGAGCGCGTCGGTGAGCGTCAACGCCGACACCTTCATCATCTTCATCAGCCTGGCCCTGGTGATGCTCACGGTGGTCGGCGGCATCGGCAACGTCGCCGGCGCGCTGATGGGCGGCATCCTGGCCGGGACCGCCTTCCAGGCCCTCACCTCGACCTTCTCGAACCTCAGCACGGACGCCGGCGGCGGCGGGTTCTGGAGCGTCATGGCCAACCTCTCCCTGGTGGCGCCGGCACTGATCGGCGTGAGCCTCGGCCGCAACCCCAGCGGAGCCGTTCCCGACATCGTGGCCCGCTACAAGCCCCTCTGGCAGACCAAGGGCGTGCTCCTCCTCGGCGTGATGGCCGAGATCGTCGCCTACCTGCTCGTCCTGACCAAGGTGATGGGGAACTGGTGGTTCGTGCTGGCGACAGCCCTCATCGCCATCGCACTGCCGGCGGTGGGCCGGCTGGTGGAGCCGGAGGCCTTCCTCGACCCGGTGAAGGCGGCGCGGGCCCGCGACAAGGCGGCGGTGCCCGGTGCCGGTCAGCGCCGAGCCGCTGGTGGAGGGGGTGGCCGATGCCCGTCCTTGAGGTGGCCGGGGTCTGCGTGGCCTTCGGCGGGAACCAGGTCCTGACCGATGTCTCCCTCACCGTCGCCGAAAAGGGAGTGACGGGGCTGATCGGGCCGAACGGCGCCGGCAAGACGACGTTGTTCAACGTCGTCAGCGGTCTCCTGGCGCCCAAGTCCGGACGCGTGTCGATCGACGGCCATGACGTCACGAAGGCCGGACCGGCACGGCGGGCGCGCCGCGGGCTGGCCCGCACCTATCAGCGACTGGAGCTGTTCACCTCGCTGACCGTGCGGGACAACATTCAGGTGGCGGGAGAGATACGCAACTCCTGGAGCCGGCGGGGCCGGATTCACGTCGCACGACGAGACGGACCGCACCATCGAACTGGTGGGGCTGGGCGACGTGGCCGACCGCGAGGTCAGCGAGCTGCCGACTGGGCGGGCCCGCGTGCGTCGAAGTGGCACGCGCCCTGATGACGCAGCCCAAGGTGCTGCTGCTCGACGAGCCGGCGTCAGGGCAGACCGAACAGGAGACCGAGGCGTTCGGCCGGCTCCTGCGTCAGCTCGTGGACGAGCGCGACCTTGCCATCTGCCTGGTCGAGCACGACGTCGGCCTCGTCATGGGCACCTGTGAGCACATCCACGTCCTCGACTACGGCGAGGTCATCGCCAGCGGCTCACCCGAACAGGTCAGGGACGACCCGGTTGTGGTGAACGCCTACCTCGGTGCACCGTGAGCGACACCGCGTCCCCGAACGGGGCCGCCGTCCCTCCGATTCTGGAGCTCCGCGACATCCGGGCGGGCTACGGCCCGATTGAGGTCGTCCACGGCGTCAGCCTGGAAGTGGCCGCCGGTTCGGTGATGGCGCTGCTCGGCCCCAACGGCGGCGGCAAGACCACCATGCTCAACGTCTGCGCCGGCACCCTGGCGCCGAACAGCGGCGAGGTCTCCTTCGAGGGCGCCGTCGTGACCAAGACCTCGGCCGACGATCGGGCCCGGATGGGCATCTGCACGGTGCCCGAAGGGCGCGGCATCTTCCCCAACCTGACCGTGCGCGAGAACCTGCTCATGGCCACCCAGGTCGGCGTGCCGATGGACCGCATTGAGGAGGTGGCCTTCTCCCAGTTCCCCCAGCTCAGCGGAAGGCGGCGGCAGATGGCCGGGACCCTCTCGGGAGGCGAGCAGCAGATGCTGGCCCTGGCGCGCGCCTTCGCCACCGACCCGAAGCTCCTGCTGCTCGACGAGCTCTCCATGGGCCTGGCCCCGATTGTGGTCGGACAGCTCTACGACAAGGTCCGCCAACTGGCCGAGGCCGGCCTGTCCATCCTGCTCGTCGAGCAGTTCGCCCGCACGGCACTCCCCATCGCCGACGGCGCAGCTGTCGTTCTCCAGGGCGTCATCGCGCACAGGGGATCGCCGGCCGAAATGGAAGAGGCGCTCTCCAGCAGCTATCTGGGCTGACGGCGGGGGTGAGCGGGCGGCGGCCCGCCGTGATGCCAAAATGCGACATGGCGCGGGGCGGCCGTGGGCGTGCGGAGGCACCGGGGCGGTCGGCATGAGGAGCCTGGTCGAGCTGGAGTCGCGCCCGTTCCCCACTGCACCACCCCGGCCGCCGCGGTGGTCACGCCGGCGCAGATGGGTGCTCGGCCTTGCGGCGGGCGCACTCTTCGTGGCGGCACTGGGGCTCCTGCTGGCGGACCAGGTGCAGGCACGTGCCTCGTACAACCGGACCCAGGCGTCGCTGGGCGTCACCCAGCAACGGACGCGCACCGTCTCCGGGCAATTGCAAGAGCTGCGCCGCGACCTCCGCGTCCTCAAGACCCAGGTCGGCAGTGACACCACCGCGCTGAGCCAGGACAGCTCGCAGCTCCTCGGTGCAAAGACGTCCCTGTCGGCAGCGCAGACACACGTCGATCAGCAGGCCTCGCTCATCACGTCGTTGCAGAGCTGCCTGGTCGGCGTCGAGCAGGCCCTGAACGAGCTGGCGGTGGGGAACCAAGGGAGGGCCATCACCGCCCTCAATGCCGTCTCGGCGAGCTGCACGGCAGCGGAGGCGTCCAGTGGTTGACCGCCGAACGGCCCGACGGAGGAGGTGGGCGGCGTGCTGCGTCGTCCTCGCCGTGAGCGCGCTCGTGGCAGCCGCATGGACCGACATCGACGCCCGCACGAGGAGCCGCAACGAAGCAGCGGCCCTCACCGCGGCCGACGCGCACCTGGCCGGGCTCCGGCATCAGGTGGCGGTCACGCAGTTCGCCAAGGCCGTGACGACCTCCGAGCGCAACACGTTGCAGAGCTCGATCGCCTCGACCATGAGCCAGCTCGCCGTCACCAACGGCTCGCTGGCCAACGCGAACGTGCATGCGTACGTCCAAGGCGTCGGCATCGACACGCTCCAGACCTGCCTGGGTGGCGTCAAGGGCGCGTTCGACCAGATCACGGCCAAGAACAATGTCCAGGCGGCCAAGGACATCACGACCGTCTCGGGCGCCTGCACGCAACTGGCCGGTGGCAGCCGACACCGGCCTGGTCTACCCCTTCGACTTTCCCGACCCTTCGGCGATCCTCGTCGGCCAGACCTACTACGCCTACGCCACCAACTCGGTGGCCGGGAACATTCAGATCATCGCCTCCGACGACCGCACCCACTGGACGGCCATCGGCAACGCGCTGCCCAACCTCCCCGCCTGGGCCACACCCAACTACACCTGGGCCCCCGCCGTGGCCACGATCGGCGGCTCCTATCTCCTGTACTACGCGGTCGACGTGGCGGGTACCGGCAAGGAGTGCATCTCGGTGGCCACGGCCGGCCGGCCCCAGGGCCCTTTCACCGATCGATCGACGGCGCCGCTCGAATGCCAGAAGTCGCTCGGGGGATCGATCGACCCGGCGTCGTTCGTCGACAGCAACGGAACGCCCTACCTGATCTGGAAGTCCGGGGGCCCGGGCTCGTCCAAAATCTGGTCGCAGCAGCTGGCCCCGTCGGGCACGTCGTTCGTCGCCGGGACGAATCCCACCGCCCTGTTGGTGCCGGACCAGTCCTGGGAGGCCGGGACGGTCGAGGCCCCGGACATGGTCGTCACCACGGGTGGTCACTACTCCCTCTTCTTCTCGGGCAACGACTGGGACAGTGCCAACTACGCGGTCGGCGTGGCCACCTGCACGGGACCATCGGGCCCCTGCAGCGACGCCACGCCCGGTCCCATACTGGCGAGCGGGCAGGGCGTGGCGGGTCCGGGTGGCGAGTCGGTCTTCGCCGACGCCGCCGGGAACTTCTGGATCGCGTTCCACGCCTGGGTCCCCGGCGCGGTGGGGTTTCCCAACAGCCGCGACCTGTACATCCGCCCCCTCACCATCTCCGACACCGGCGTCACCGTCGCCGCGTCCGGGCCGGTCAGCGGGTAGCGGCCAGCGCCTCCGCCCGCCGGGCGATCCCCGGTGCGTCCATGTCCGCACACAAGGCAGCGAAGTCGTCCGTCGGCCCCCTCCAGCGCAACTGGTCGACATCGCCGAGCAGCGAGCGATCGATCCGCAACGTCGCCAGCTCCTTGAAGAGACGCGCCTCCTCGCGACCCTCGCGCAACGTCGCCGCCAGCTTGGGGGCGCCACGGACGACGACGTCCCAGTCGGCGGGGTCCTGCGGGATCTCCTCAATGTGCCGCCAGCGGGCCAGCACGGTGGCGGCCGACTTCGCCCCCCAACCCGCCAGGCCGGGAAACCCGTCCGCGCTGTCGCCGACCAGCGCCAGATAGTCCGGGATGGAAGCCGGGCCGACGCCGAACTTGGCGGTGACGCCCTCTTCGTCGATCACGACGTCCTTGCGCCGGTCGAGCTGCACCACGCGGGTCCCCCGCACACATTGGCCCAGGTCCTTGTCGGGGGTGCAGATGACGACCTGGTCCACCTCCGGATCGTCCGCAGCCACGGCCGCCCCGCTCCCCAGGGCATCGTCCGCCTCCAGTTCGACCATCGGCCACACCAGGACGCCGAGGGCGCCCAGGGCCTCCTCCAACGGCCAGGCCTGGGACCACAGGTCCGGATCGACGCCCTCACCCGTCTTGTAGCCGGGCCACAGGTCGTTGCGAAAGGACTCAATGACGTGGTCGGTGGCCACACCGACGTGCGTCGCCCCCTCCCCGAGCAGCTGCAGGACCGAGCCGACGACGCCCCGGACGGCCGCGACCTCCTCGCCGGCCGCGGTGCGGTGCGGGGGGGCGCCGAAGAAGTGGCGGAACAGCTCGTAGGTGCCGTCGACGAGGTGGACCTTCATGGCGGACCGAGCCTGCCACGCCTGGCGTCGCACGTTCAGAGTCGGGCGAAGACGGCGGCCTCCTCCTCGAAGACGGCGGCCGCTTCGAGCGTGGACGCTCGGACGCGTCCGGGACACCGCGTCGACACAGTCTGCGGATGTGATCGAAGACGCACCGCCGGCGAGCGCCCGCTCGAACGCGAGCTGGGAGGCTCGCTGGGCGGCCAGGGCGAAGTCCGCAGGAGTGAACCCCTCCGTACGCGCGGCGATGGCCTCGGCATCGCACTTCTCCAGGAACTCGGCCGCCAGCTCGGTGCGGCCAGCCTGATCGGGCGCCCCGATGGGGATGATGAGGTCGAAGCGTCCGGGTCGGAGCAGGGCAGGGTCAATGGAGGCAATGGAGTTGGTCGCCATCACCATGAGTCGGTCCGGACGGGACTTGAGAGCCGGAATGGCCTTGAGCAGCTCGTTGACGAGGGGCTGGCTCTCCGGTCGGCTGGCACGTGCCGAGGCAATTTCGTCCGCTTCGTCAATGAAGCACACCAGCCGGTCCACGTGCACCAGGTCGTCCAGCGCGGCACGCAGGCTGGCCGCGCCCGTCGCACCTGCGCCGAGCAGCGACGGGTGCAGCTCGACGAATGCCCAGGAGAGTCGGGACGCCATGGCACGGGCAAACGAGGTCTTGCCAGTCCCCGGAGGCCCGAAGAGCATGACCGCCGCCGGCGCGCGCAACCCCACGCTGTCGGCCAGTTGGGAATGTGCGAGCGGAGCGACGATCCGGCGCTCCAGGAGCTCTTTGGTCGTCGAGAACCCCTTCATCTCCTCCCAGAGGCCCGTGGGAGGAAAGTGCCCGCCGTAGCGCTCGACGATCTCGAGCTCCTCGGGCACCATGGAGGCGGCCCTGACGTAGAGGTGGAGTCCGTTGACTCGCTCGAACCCCTGGTGCGCGAATGCGACCTCTCCGACCTGACCCGGCTCGACCAGGGCCAGCATGCGGAGAGCGCCGTGGTGGACTGCCTCCTGATCGAGCTCGCGGAGCAGCGCGGAGCCGATGCCCCGGTTGCGCCAAGCCGGGTGCAACGCCAGAGCGAGCAGATGCGCATCGCGACCGGCCATGCGCGCGACGGCGACACCGACGAGCTGCCCGGACCCGAACGCCACGGCGGCCGGTTGCTGCTCGTTGAGCGCCTCGACCACATCGCTGCGGCTGTAGGCGGCCGCAGTGGCTGTACCTGCAAGGTCGATGAGGCGCACGATCTCCTCGACGGGAGCCAGCGGGTCCCGGTGGTCCACTCGCTGTACGCGCCAGCCCTGCGTCACACCTGCAGTCTGACCCGGCCGGGACCCGGCGGCAGTCACCGTCTTGCCAGCCACGCAGCGGGCGGGCGCGAAACCGCTGCTCAGGCTCGCTGGAGGTGCGGGTTGACCCCTTGGCCGACCCTATCGGCCTGGTCAGGACAGGCCACGCCAGGAGACGCCGGACTGCAGGCCGGACCCGGACCCGTGCCCCTCACACTCCTGACGGAAGACACCGCTCGATCTCGCCCGCACCCGGCGGGCGGCCGGTCGTCACACCGGGCGGCTCATCCTGGAAGGGCCGCACCTCGACGCGCTCGCCGCACGCCACGGTGGCCTTCTTGGCCCAGGCCAGGGCGGCGTCGAGATCCTCTGCGGCAATGACCCAGAAGCCACCGATGTGCTCCTTGGACTCGGTGAAGGGTCCGTCCGTGACCAGGAAGCCATCGCGGTCGGCTTCGACGACCGTCGCCGAACTGGCCGGCAGGAGCCCGCCGCCGAAGATCCAGGCGCCGGCGGCCTGCATCTCATCGTTGAGCAGCGCGGTCTGGGCGAAGGCCTTCTCCTGTTCCTCGGGCGGACGGGGCGGTGCGCCGTCGATCATCGGGACGCTGAGCATGTACTGCTTCATCACCGTTCTCCTTGTCTGTTCTGTCGTTCGGTCCGTTTGTGTTCCTCCGCCCGCAACCTCACTCGGTCGCCCCGGCCCGGCGCCGGCGGTCACCGTCTATACGAACGGTTCTGACCGAATTCGACAGCGCGGCCGGGAATTTCTTCTCAGCCCGGAAGGGCCGCCACGGCCTCCACTTCGAACAGCTGGTCGGGGTAGCCCAGCACACTGACGCCGAGCAGGGTCGCCGGCGGCTCGTGCGGGCCGAACCACCGGTGCACCACGTTCCAGGCCGCCACCAGGTCGGCACGATCGTCGCTCGCCACGTAGACGGTGACCTTGACCACGTCGTCCAGCCGGGCGCCGGCGGACTCGAGCGCCGTGCGCAGGTTCCCCATGGCCGCCTCGGCCTGTGCCACGACGTCCCGTGGTGCCACGGTCTTTCCGGCGCCGTCGAGCGGGCAGGCACCGGCGGTGAAGACCAGGAGCGGTCGGTCCCTGGTCGCCGCGGCAGAGGCATAGGGGACGACCCGCTGCGAGGTCGCTCGAGCGGCTGTGCTCGGGGGAAGGCCGGTCCGGCATGGCGCCAGAGCCTGTCATATCGAACCGGTCAGCCCGGAGGGGGCTCTTCGATCTGCTCCATGAACTCGAGGCGAATGCCACCGGGCGCCTCTACGAAGGCGATGCGCCGGGTGCCGAACGTGCCACTGACCGTCCTCGGCCCCCAGAGCACCGTGTGGCGCGCCAGCTCGGCGTCGAGATCGTCGACGAAGAGCGCAGGGTGCAGGAACCCCTCGTCGGGCAGCGTGCAGGCGTCCTCGTAGATGGCCTTGGTGAAGAGGGTGAGCGACAGCACGCCGAGCTGGACGTCGGCCCGGCGGCCGTTCTCCCACGCGATCGGCTCGGTGACCGTGGCGCCGGCGGCCTCGTACCAGGCACACGCCCCTTCGAGGTCGCTGACCTTCACGGCGAGGTTGGCCAGCCCGGTGACGGCCATCAGTGCAGCGGCGTGCCGTAGAGCGAGCCGAGATCCTCGGCGATGAGCTCCAGGCGCACGCCGTCCGGGTCGGAGAAGTACAGCGAGATCTCGCTCTCTATGTGGGTGGGGATGCCGGCCTCGTCGAGGCGCGTCCGCGCCGCGTCCCACTGGGCCCGGTCGACGGAGATGGCGAGGTGATGGAAGCCACCCAGCACCTCCGCGTAGGGCCCGAGACCGAGGTCGGGAAAATCGAAGAAGGCGAGCGTGTTGTCATGGCCGAGATCGAAGAAGAGGTGCGTCGACCCCTTGTAGTCCCGGTTCTCGAAGAGCTCGGCCAATGGGAAGCCGAGCAGGCCCTGGTAGAAGCGGATCGTCTGCTCGACGTCGGAGCACAACAGCGCCACGTGGTGCACGCCGCGCGCCGTCGACCGCGGGCGCTCCCCCGGTTCTCGCAGATAGGTCGCGCGCAGGCGCTCCCGCTCGGCCGCCGCGGCCTCGAGATCGACCGTCACAGGCCCAGGAGCCACGCCGCGTTGGCGCCCAACATGTTGGCCCGCGCGGGCTCGGGCAGACCGGCGACGGCGCGTTGCGCCTGTGCCATCGGATCCGCCACCCCTTCGGCGTGGGGCCAGTCGCTGCCCAGCATGTACGTGTCGTCGCCGACCTTGGGCACGAGACGGTTCGGCATTTCGTAGGGCAGCGCCGCCACCCGCACCTGGCGCAGGAAGTAGTCGGACGGACGGTCCGACAACTTGTGAAAGGGCTCGCCGTGGCGCAGGGTGTAGAAGTCCGACGCGCCGTCAATGTGCAGCAGGAAGTGCGGCACCCAGCTGGCCGTCAACTCGACCACGCCGATGCGAAGGTCCGGGAACCGCTCCAGCGTGCCGGTGAGGATCAGATTGGCCAGTGCGACCGCCGGCGCCAGGTACAAGAAGATGGAGTCGAAGAGTTGCTCGCCCTCCTCCTGCTCTCCGGTCCGCCAGGCGGGGTGCAGGGGACTCTCGAAGTCCGAGACGTGGAAGACCGGTGCGACACCCTCGTCGCTGAAGGCGGCCCAGACGGGATCGAAGTCGGGATGCGAGAGGGGCTTCCCGTCCACGGGCGCCGGAGCGATCATGGCGAGGCGCACACCCTGGGCGCGCACCCGCCGGATCTCCTCCACCGCCCAGGCCGGATTGTGCAGGAGCACGTGCGCCACCCCGAACAACCTGCCTGCGCCGTCGTCGCACACGTCGGCCACGAAGCGGTTGTAGGCCCGCGCATTGGCCCGCTGCGCCTCGCGGTCCGACGCCAGGCGCTGTTCCCACAACAGGCCGTAGTTCGGGAACAGGACGGCGGCATCGAGCCCGAAGGCGTCGAGCGACTCGAGCCGGGCACCGGCCAGGCGGTAGGAGTCGGGCACCAGTTCCTCGAACGGCGCCGGGGCGCGCTCACCGCGCAACCGCCGCAGGCGGTCCTCGCCGATCAGGCTCGACCGTTCCGGGATCGGGACCTCCAGAGGTGCCAGCCGGTTGCCCCGCCACGCCAGCCAGGGCCAGCCGGCGTCATCATCGGCGATGGAGAGCGCATCGGCCCGCCGCGCCGGGTCGATGTAGTCGGACCAGGTCGTCCGCGACTCGAACTGGTGCTGGTCGACGTCGATGATCTGCAGGTCCACAAGCCCTCCCCGCGCAGAGTACCAGCGGCCGTTCCCTCCGTCCCGCCCGCCGCCGGAGGCGCCTAGTGGTCGATGGCGCCGCGGATGTCCCGCAGCCAGGAGTCCGCCGCTTGCCACGCCGCGTCGGCCTGGCGCCGCTGCTCGGGCCCGTGCGCTCCGGCGGCCGGGTACGAACCGAGGAACTTCACGCCGGCCAGCGAGGCATGGAGATCCCGGAGGCAGTCCGCCACCACCTCGTCGCCGACATGCCCCGACAGGTCGATGACGAAGCAGTAGTCACCCAGCGCCTGCTTCGTGGGGCGCGACTCGAGCTTGCTCAGGTTGATGTTGCGCGCTGCGAACTGGCCGAGAATGCCGTGCAGGCTCCCGGGGTGGTCGGCCCGCTGGAAGCAGACGATGCTCGTCTTGTCATGGCCCGTGGGAGCGGGGACGCGATTCCGGGCCACGAGCACGAAGCGGGTCTGGTTCTCGGGATGGTCCTCGACGTCCTCGGCGACGATGACCAGGCCGTACCGCTCGGCGGCCAGCCGGGGCGCAATGGCCGCCTCCCCGGACGCGCCCGACTCGCCGAGGACCCGTGCCGCGTCGGCCGTGGAGTTCGCCACCCGCTGTTCGGCGTCGGGCAGGGTCCGGGCCAGGTACTTCTGGCACTGGGCCAGCGCATGCGGGTAGGACGACACGGCGTGGATCTCCCCGAGGGCGGTGCCGGGCGCCGGCCATGAGGTGGAGGTGGATGTCCATGACCACTTCACGCTGAATGTGCAGGTCGACGTCGTGAATCAGGCCGTCGATGGTCGCACTGACCGTGCCCTCGATCCCGTTCTCGATGGGCACGAAGCCCAGGTCGACGTCACCGCGGGCCACCGCTTCGAGCACGCGCCGTGATGGAGGCCATGGCCCGCAGATCCGCCGCGGCCAGGTCGGGCTGGGTCAGGAGCGCTTCCTGGGTGAAGGTCGCTTCCGGGCCGAAGTAGGCCACGGAGGTCGCAGGGGGGTTCACAGTTGGGCAGGATAGAGCAGGTCATGGACGCCTCCTCGCTTCGCGCACTCATCGAAGACGTCGCCGCCGGACGCTGCCCGCCCGACGACGCCGTCCGGCAGCTGCGCCGCCTGCCGTACTCCGACCTGGGCTTCGCCCGGGTGGACCATCACCGTGATCTGCGCCTCGGCATCCCCGAAGCGGTCTACGGACCGGGGAAGACGCCGGAGCACTGTGCGGCCGTCGTCGGGGAGCTGCTGGCGGCGACCGAGGGTCCCGTCCTGCTCACACGGGCCACCGAGGCGCAGGTGAAGGCGGTGACCGCCGCCGGCGCCTCGCTCGGCGTCGGGCCCGGCGCCGTCGCCGAGAGCGGACTCCCTCGCGACCGTGGTGTTCCGCCCGGCGCCGACGAGGGCCGGCTCGGTCGTCGTCATCACCGCCGGGACGGCAGATCTCCCCGTGGCCACCGAGTGCGCCGCCGTACTGGGAGCGCTCGGCTTCGCCGCCACGCAGCTGACCGATTGCGGCGTGGCGGGGTTGCACCGGCTGCTCGCCGAGGTCGACACGCTCGCGATGGCGGACGCGGTCGTGGTCATCGCGGGCATGGAGGGGGCGCTGGCCAGCGTGGTCGGCGGCCTCACGCCGGCGCCCGTCGTCGCCGTGCCGACGAGCACGGGGTACGGCGCCGCCTTCGAAGGCGTGACCGCGTTGCTCACCATGCTGTCCGCCTGCTCCTCGGGCATCACCGTGGTCGGCATCGACAACGGCTACGGCGCCGCCTGCGCCGTGGCCCGGATGCTGCCGTGACCGACCCGGCCGCCGGTCCTTCGACGCTGGCCTGGTTCCACTGCTTCGCCGGCATCGCGGGGGACATGGCCCTGGGGTCGTTGGTCGATGCCGGCGCGGACGTCGACGAGATCCGCGCGCTGCTCGACCGTCTGGACCTGCCGGGCTGGCACCTCGAGTTCGAGGAGGGCCTCCGGGGCGGTATCGCCTGCACGCGTGCCATCGTCGGCGGTGACGACGTGGTGGTCCGCACGCACGGCGTGATCGCCGCCCTCATCGAAGGCGCTGCGCTTCCAGCGCGGGTCACGGCGCGCGCCCAGGCCGTGTTCCACAAGCTGGCCTCCGTGGAATCAGCCCTGCACCGCCGCCCGATCGACCAGGTGCACTTCCACGAGGTCGGCGGGCACGACGCCATCATCGACATCGTCGGCACGGCTGCCGCGCTCGAGGTGCTCGGCGTCGACGAGGTGTGCGCCTCCGCCGTCGCCACCGGGACCGGCATGGTGCGGAGCGCGCACGGCCGGCTCCCCAATCCGGCACCGGCGACCGTCCGCCTGCTCGAGGGCATCCCCTCCTACGGCCGCGACGTCACCATTGAGCTGACCACGCCCACCGGTGCCGCACTGCTCGCCGCGCTGTCGAGCGCGTTCGGGCCTCTCCCCGACATGACGGTCGCCTCGTCGGGGTTCGGTGGCGGCGCCGGCGAAATGGACGATCTGCCCAACTGCACCCAGGTCGTCATCGGTCATCGTTCGTCGGACCCGGCCATCGGAGCCGGGCAGGGCGCGCTCCTGCTCGAGACGAACCTCGACGACGTCACGGGTGAGCAGCTGGGTCTCGCGGTGGCCGCCGCGCTCGAGGCGGGGGCGTTCGACGCCTGGGTCAGCCCCGGTCACCATGAAGAAGGGCAGGCCCGGGCACGTGTTGCACGTGCTGACCGACGCCACGCTCGTCGAGGCACAACGCGCCGAAATCGGGCGGATCACCGGCACCATGGGGATCCGCGCCACAGCCGTCGAGCGCTGGCCGGTGGCGCGCTCGCTCGAACAGGTGACCGTCGACGGCATGACCATCCGGATGAAAGTCAGCAGCGGGCGGGCCAAACCTGAATTCGACGACGTGGCGCAGGTGGCGGCCAAGACGGGTGCCGCGCCCCACGAGGTGGCGAGCCGGGCCGAAGAGGCCTGGCGCGCCGCGCAGCGGCCGACCTGGGACCCCGAGGGCTCGCCCGCCTGATGGCCAGTGCCATGTTCCACTACGACGAGGCGATGACCGACCTCGTCGTTGCCGCGTGCCGCGAGCGCCTGTCCATGGACCCGGTCGCCCTCGACTTCGGCGGCCTCGTGGAGTCGCTCGACGCCGAACTGGGCGGGCTCATGCGGCCCGAGGGAAACGACGCGGCGCAGGTTCTGGACCTCTTCATCGACAGGCTGTCGACGGCGGTGGTCTCGTGCGACAGCCCGCGCTTCTTGTCGTTCATTCCGGCGGCCCCCACGAAAGCCTCCCTCCTCTTCGACATGTTCGTCTCGTGCTCGTCACTGCACGGCACCTCCTGGCTCGAGGCGGCGGGTGTGGTGGTGGCCGAGAACCAGGCGCTCGGCGTGCTGGCGGCGCACGCAGGCCTGCCCGACGGCGCCGGGGGCTGCTTCGTGGCGGGCGGGTCGGCCGGCAATCTCTCCGCGCTGATGGTGGCGCGCGACACGGCGGGACACCGGCGCCAGACGAATCCGCCCCTGCGCCCGCTCGTCGCGCTGAGCGAGGACGCCCACTCCTCGGTGGGCAAGGCGCTGCACGTCCTCGGCGTCGGCACGCTGACCGTGACCACCGAGGATCATCGCCTGACCGGATCCGCCCTCCGCGCCGCCTTGCGCGAGGATCCGCGACGCGACGACGTCATCGCGGTCGTGGCCACGGCCGGCACGACCAACGCCGGCATCGTCGACGACCTGGCGGGCGTGGCCGATGTCGCCGCCGAGCAGTCGCTGTGGTTTCACATCGACGGGGCCTACGGCGGGGCCGCCGCGCTGTTCGCGCCCTCCGTACGGGACCAGTTCGCCGGATTCGAGCGGGCCGACTCGTTCATTGTCGATCCGCACAAGTGGCTCTTCGCGCCCTTCGACTGCGCCGCCCTGGTCTACCGCCAGCCCAACCTGGCCAAGGCGGTGCACACCCAGGACGCCCAGTACCTCGACGTCCTGCACAGTGGGAAGCCGGAGGAGTGGAACCCGAGCGACTACGCCTTTCACCTGACGCGGCGCGCCCGGGGCCTGCCGCTGTGGTTCTCGCTCGCCGTCAACGGCCTCGACGCCTATGTCGAGGCCGTGGAGGCGGGCCTGGCCATGGCCCAGCAGGCGGCCGAGCGGATTGCCGCCTCACCCCACGTCGAACTCGTGCGCGAGCCCGGGCTCTCCATTGTGCTGTTCCGGCGCCACGGATGGGCCAAGCTCGACTACGAGGACTGGTCGGCTCGCCTGCTCCGTGACCAGATCGGGTTCGTCACCCCGACCGCATGGGAAGGCGAGACCGTGGCCCGTTTCGCCTTCCTCCACCCCGACACCACCGTCGAGATGGTCGACGAGATCCTCGACTCAATGGCTGACGCGTGACCAGGCGCGCTCGAGCAGGACGCTGAGCGTCTCCACGTCCTGCGCGCCCGGCACCGGCCAGGCGCCACCGATGAGGAAGTAGGGCACGCCGGTCACGCCGAGCTCCGTGGCGGCCGCTTCGTCGGCGCGGACATCTTCGCCGTAGGCGGGGCCGTCCAGTACCTCGTCCGTGATCGTGGCGGGGAGGCCCACCGAGCCGGCGATGTCGCGGAGGACCTGGTGGTCCGAGAGCTGGCGCCCCTCGCTGAAGCGGGCGATGAACAACCGCCGCACCAACGGTGCCTCCCAGGCCGTCCCGCGTGCGGCCTGGGTCAGCCGATGGGCGTCGAAGGTGTTGCCCAGGCGCACCCGATCGAAGTCGAAGGTGAAACCGACTTGGGCGCCGAGGGCCGTGATCTGCGCGTGGCCGGCTCGCACCTGCTCGGGCGACATGCCGTATTTGCGGCTCACCGCCTCATCCGACGAGACGGCGCTCGAGGCTGGAGCCCTCGGGTCCAGCTCGAAGGCGCGGTGGGCCACGGTGACGGCATCGCCGTGCTCGAAGTCGCGCAGGGCGACCTCGAGGCGGGCGGTGCCGAGCGCACACCATGGACAGGCGTAGTCGGACCACACGTCGATCTGCATGCACCGCTCACCCTATGGCCGCGGACGCCGCCGTCAGCCCGAAGCGAGGGCGGCCTCGAGGAACTCCCCCGCGGCCAGCAGTCGCTCCTCGCTGTGCGCCGGCCCGATCAGCTGCATGCTGGCCGGCAGCGGGCCGGCCGTCGGCACTGGGAGCGAGAGGGCCGGGACGCCGGCGAGGTTGACCGGAAGCGTGCAGCGCGAGACCAACAGGTCGTCCCCGTCGTCGAGGTGGGGCGGGAAGATGCTCAGGGTCGGGGTGACGAGCAGGTCGACCTGGGCGAAGGCCCGCTCGAGCGTCTCCTTCCAGGCCCGCTGGACCAGCCAGGCGGCGTCGACGGTGGCCTCGTCGAAGGAGCCACCGAGCTCCAGCCGGCCCCGGACGCCGTCACTGATCCCCGCCGGGTCCTCGGCCACCAGCGCGCCATCCGACTGCCAGGCTTCGACCACCAACAGGAGGCCCGCCTGCAGGGTGGCATCGTCCCAACCGGGGACCTCCAGTTCTCGCCAGTCCCACCCCACCAGCCCCAGCGCCTCGTCGAGCGCGGCGGTGATGGCCGGATCCGCCTCAATGGGCAACCGGCCGACCACAAGGTCGGCCCCGTCCTCACCGGCAATGCTGAACCCCGGCTCGAGCAGCTCCATCCCCGTCACCAACCCGGCCACCGTGCGGGCCATGGGGCCGACGGTGTCGAAGCTGGGTGCCAACGGCCAGACCCCGTCCAGCGGAATGCGCCCCCACGTCGTCTTCAGTCCGGTCGTGCCGCAGCAGGCGGCGGGAATCCGGACGGAGCCCCCGGTGTCGCTGCCGTAGGCGACGTCCGCCTCGTCGGTGGCGACGGCAACGGCGGATCCGCTCGAAGAGCCGCCGGGCACGCGACTGGGATCGAGCGGGTTGACCGGCGTCCCGTACCACTGGTTGATCCCGGTGACGCCGAGCGCCAACTCGTGCAGATTCGTCCTGCCGACAATGCGGGCACCGGCCTCACGCGCACCGGCGAGGCAGGCCGCGTCGCTCGCCGCCGGCGCCGCCCGGTCGGCCACGGCACGGCAACCGGCCGTCGTCGGTTCCCCCTCCATGTCGATCAGGTCCTTCACGGCAAGGCGGATGCCCGGGCCCGACGTCTCGTAGCGGGTGATGAAGGTCGTCATGCCCTCATTGTGTCCGGCGACGCGCCAACGGACGATTCCTAGGTGGTGGGCGTCGTCAGTGTCGTCACGGTGGCACCGGGCGGCAACTGGAACAGCGACGCCGAAGGCGACGAGGAGTAGTCGGTGATCTGGAAGCTGGTCGAGTCGGAGGCGACGCTGACGTAGCCGAGAATGCCCTGCGACGTGCTGCAGATGGTGCTGGTGCCGGCCACGCCCTTGGCGACCAGGTCGACGCACTGCATGTCGAACCCGTTGAGCGACTTGGTCGAGGTGGTCACCTTGTCCCCCGCCAACCCGGCCACGAACGACACCCCCTTCAAGAAGTTGATCCAGTGCGACGGCGTGTAGATGTCGAAGATCTTGTTCTGCGTGGCCGCATCGGCCTTGCTCAGCTTCTGACAGGACCAGGCACCCGCAGATCCCGATTGGTTGCACAGGTATTCGCCCGAGGAGTTCACGATCACCTGGACGTTGGATGCATCGGATCCGGTCTGCGTCTCGTGGAATGCGAGTCCCCCACTGGACGGATCGACGGCGTACACGACGGTGGCGGGCGAACTGCCCGTCGTCGTGTAGGTCGCCTCGAACGGTGCAGTCGTCGTGGACTGCAGGTTCTGGCTGAACGAGTCGATGGTCGCCTTGTTGCCCTCGACGGTGTGGACCGCCTGCTTGATTTTGCCCACCGCGCTGCAGCCGGTGGCGAGCGCTGCGACGGCGACCAGCGACACCATGAGCCACCCGATGCGGCTTCGCTGCGTCATGCCTGCCTCCTCCAGCTGCACCGTCGGGTCGTGCGACGACAACCCCGGTAGGAGACTACGGCAGGGTCGGCCCCGGTGCGTGGCACCGGGGCGCAGGAGCCGCGGTCACACGGCCTCGGCCGGCGCGGGTGCGGCTCCGTCTTCCACCACCACTGCCTCCTGGCGCCCGCGCTGCAGCCCGAACAGCGCGACCACGGCAGCCAGAGCCATGATCCCGCACATCACGTAGAGCACCGTTTCGATGGACTGGGCAAAGGCGAGCGAGACGAAGTGCGGGATGGAGTTCACGGATCCGCTCCCTTGGCTCTGCGAGATCGCGTGTGCCTCCGACACGGCGTCCGCATTCGACTTGCCCATCTTCTGCAGCGCCGTCGTCAGGTGCGAGCGGTAGTTGAAGAGCTCGATCGTCCCGAGCGCGGCCAGACCGAGGCTGGCCCCGTAGTTCCGGATGGTCTGGGTGATCCCGGTCGCCTCGCCGTAGGAGAGGTTGCCCGCCCGGTTCACGGCATCCGTGTTGGCGGGCCCGAGCATCATCCCCACGCCTGCGCCAGCCAGAATGATCCACCACTGCTGCTTGCTGAAGGAGAGCGTGGTGACCTTGGACGCCCACAGTCCGAAACCGACCGCGGCGATCGCACAGCCGAGAACCACCGCCCGCTTCGCGCCCTCGCGGTCGAGCATCCGGCCACCGACCTGCGCCAGGATCACGAAGCCGATGAAGAAGTAGAGGAGGAAGATCCCGGCGTTCGAAGCGGAGTCGTGCAGCGAAATCTGCGCATATTCACTGGCAAAGAAGAAGATCGGGATGAACGCCATCATGGCGATCAACAGCACGATGTTCTCCACCGCGAAGGCGCGCACCTTGAAGATGTCGACCTTGATCAGCGGCGACTCCGTCCGCAGCTCCACCGCGACGAAGATGCCGATGATGGCCAGTCCCGCAACGATGCAGACCCAGGTCCACGGATTGCTCCAGCCCCACGGGACAGATTGCTGCAGGCCGAAGATGCTCAAGCCGATACCGGCCGCGATCAGGACGGCGCCCCGGTAGTCGATCGGAGCCTTGCGGTACTGGGTCTTGGGCCTGGAGACCGCGATGAGGACCAGCGCGATGACGGCCACAGGGATGTTGACCCAGAAGATCGCCCGCCACGTCCACTGGGTCAGGTAGCCCCCCAGGAGCGGCCCGATGGCCGTGAGCCCTCCGGCGATGCCGAAGAACAGCGCCAACGCCTTCCCGCGCTCACGGAGGGGGAACACGTTGACCACGATGGCGAGGGCCGCCGGGAACATGAGCGCACCGCCGGCGCCCTGAATGACCCGGAACGTGACGATCCACGCCTCGGCACCGGAGCCCTTCGGCGTCAGTCCGCACATGGCCGACGCCACCACGAAGATGATCACGCCGATCACGCAGCACTTGGTATGGCCGTAGATGTCCGACAGCCGTCCGCCCAGGGCGAAGAGCGCGGCCAGTGAGATGAGGTAGCCGTTGACGACCCATTGCACGCCGGTCGAGGTCAATCCGAGCTCGCGCTGAATGTCCGGCACCGCAATGGAGACGATCGTCTGATCGATGAACGTCATCGAGACCGCGAAAATCATCGCGGCCAGCACCCAGTTGCGCCCCGTCATACCGATGCCTCCCCGGCTGTCGCTCCCGCCAAAACCCTAACGGGGACGCCCGGCTCCAGCGAGGTTCTTCTCCCCGACGTCCACCCGGGAAGTGTTACCGGGCAGTCATGGGGACGCCGGCGCCCCCATGGACGCCAGCAACTGCTCGAGCGCAGCCTGATCGGGGCCGACGAACGGCGTCGCCGCCCGGGCCGCGTCGAGGGACGTCAGCATGCGCTCGAGCGACGCGCCCGATGCCGCCGGCAGATGGCTGCTCAGGACGTGACCGGGAGACAGTCGGCGGACGGCGTCGAGGTCCTTGGCGAAAATGCCGCCGTCGACCTTGCACAACCACGGGGAGTCGGCCATCACCCAGAACATCTGACCCGTCGGAGCTCTTCCTCGGAGAGGTCCTCCGCCTTCTGCGGAACGTCCGCCAGGAGCGCTCCGAAGCAGTCGGCGCTGACCAGGGCGTCGGACTTGTCGTCGTAGAAGCCGGTGGTCACCGGATTGTCGAAGACGGGCGGCGTGAAGGCCGACAGCGTGCGGTCGCGACAGGGTGATGCTCTGGCCCGGGTTCACGAGGTGCACGCGATCCATCGGGCAGTGGCGCCGACAGGCCCATGATCCCGACGCCGAGAAACGTGGTGATGACAGTGAGGCGCGGGTTCTCGGCCAGCAGCTGGTGCAGCGACCCGATGTGGTCGGGGTCGGTGTGGGTGAGCCAGATCCAGCGGAGGTCGGACGGATCGATCACCGAGCGCAGGGCGGGCATGAACTCCTCGCTCTGCAGCACGGTGCCCGTATCGACGAGCACGGGCTCGCTCCCGTGGAGGACGAACGCGTTGATCGGCACGAGCCCGAGTCCGGGAACCGGGAAGTTCGTCGTCAGCACGTCGATGCCGGGGGCAGCTTGGTAGGTCGTGATCATTGCGGTGGCTCCTTGTACTCGGGTGGGTTCCACATCGGGAGGGACAGAGGGTGCCGGCGTGAGGGTCAGGGTCTCCCCGCCTCGTCGCGTGCTTCGGCCATGGCCTTCAGTCGGGTCAGGGTGTGCACCATGCCCTCGGCGATCTCGCGGGCACGGTTCGTCGGGACGTCGACGATGCGGGCCCAGGTGGGGATCCACTTGACCTCGTAGGACTCGGTGACCCTGGTGCCGCCGTCGATCGCTTCGAAGCGGTAGCGCCAGACGGTGGACTCGCGGCCGCCTTCCTCGGTGACGAAGGCGAATTCACGACCGGGCTCCGCCACCAGCACCCGGCCTCGACGCGACCACTTCATGAGGCCACGGGGCCCGCCCCTGTTGTGACCGACGAACGTGGCCCCGACGGCGGGCCCGTCCGCCCCGTCCGACCACTCGACGCGTTGGCACTCGGGGCTCCATTCGCCCATCCGGGGCAGGTCGGCCACCAGGCCGTACATGCGCTCAGGCGACGCGGTGACCACCGTCTCGGCACTGTCCTCGGTCAACCACCATCTGCTGCTCTTGCCTGCCACGTCGCTCCCTTCCTCGGCTCGTCATCGACAAGCTAATGGTATTAGCTATTGCTGTCAACCCCCACTTTAGCTATACTCCAACGCAGTGAACGACATCCAGACCACGGAATCCCCTGCCGCCCGGCAGCAACCACCGAGGACCGACCGCCGGGCGCGCCGGCGCCAGGAGACGATCGAGGAGATCCTCGACATCGCCCGTCAGATCATGACCGAGGAGGGCGTCAACGGGCTGAGCCTGGCCGAGGTGGCACGGCGGCTCGGTGTGCAGCCTCCGTCGCTGTACAAGTACTTCCCCTCCCTCATGGCCATCTACGACGCCATCTTCCTGCGCGGCCAGCTCGACAACCTGGCCGAAGTGCGCCGGGGGATGGCCGGGGCCGAGCCGGGGCTCCCGGCCCTCATCGGCGGGCTCGAGGCATCGGGACGCTGGTTGCTGGCCAACCGCGCCGTCGCCCAGTTGTTGTTCTGGCGCCCGGTGCCGAGCTTCCAGCCCTCGGAGGAGGCGTTCGCCCCGAGCGTGGAGATGGTCGAGTTGCAGCGGGGCGCACTCGCTGACGCCGTCGCGGCGGGGCAGCTCGGCCCGGAGGCCAACCGCGAGGACGCCGTCTACCTCGTGTCGATCCTCATCGTGGGCGTCCTCAGCCAGGCCATCGCCAACGAGCCCGGGCTCCCTTGGGGCGAGGGTCGCTTCACCCCCAGCTTCGACCGCCTGATGCGCCTGCTGCCCGCAGCCTTCCCACTGCCCTGACCGTCGGGTCGGGCGGCCCGCGTCCTCGCCCACCGGACCCGGCGCGACGTCGGCCAGTTGGCCGTCCGTTGTTCCTTTGACCGCCGGCTCCCTCGGGTCAGGTACCGTCGTGCCGGCAGGGAGGGGGCAGGTGCGACGACACACGATGGCGGGGCCCGTGGCGTGCATCGCCGCCGGCGTCATGTGGCTGGGACTCACGGTTGCCGTCTCCCCTTCGACAGCGCTCGCCGGCACGCCGGTGCCGGGCGCGCCGAACTGTCCCATGTTCCCCGCCGACAACGTCTGGAACACGCCCGTCGCGGGATTGCCCGTCAACCCGAACAGCGCGGCCTGGATGTCGAGCATGGACGCGTCGACGACGAACCTCCATCCCGACTTCGGGCCCTCCGGCGATCCCTCCAATCCCTACGGCATGCCCTACACCGTGGTCGCACCGTCACAGCCCGCGGTGCCCGTCACGTTCCAATACGCCGGCGAGAGCGATCCAGGGCCCTACCCGTTCGGTGCGAGCACCCCGATCGAAGGAGGGCAGCAGTCGACGGGCGATCGCCACGCCATCATGGTGAACCCGGCCACGTGCACCCTCTACGAGCTCTACGACGCGCGCTACAGCGCGTCGGGTTCGACGGCGGGCTCGGGCGCCATCTGGAACCTCAACTCGAACGCGCTGCGCCCGGCGGGCTGGACGTCAGCCGACGCGGCAGGCCTGCCGATCCTCCCGGGGCTCGTCCGCTACGACGAGGTGCAGTCGGGCGTCATCACCCACGCCATCCGGATGACGGCCGAGGCGACGGACACCTCGTACCTGTGGCCCGCCCGCCACGAGGCCGGGACGTCGTCCAACCCGAACCTCCCGCCCATGGGCGCCCGCTTCCGGCTCAAGGCGAGCTACAACATCTCCGGCTACTCGCCCCAGGCACAGGTCGTCCTGCGCGCCATGCAGCAGTACGGGCTGATCCTGGCCGACAACGGGTCCAACTGGTACTTCGGCGGTACGGCGGACGACAGCTGGCCCGCCGCCCTCGTCAACGAACTCAAGGCGGTCCCGGCCAGCGCGTTCGAGGCGGTCGACGAGTCACCACTGATGATCGACCCCAACTCCGGGCCAGGCCCGGCAGCTCGGAGTCTCCGTCGAACTGCGGATCCGATCCGGGCTACCGGATGGTGGCGTCCGACGGCGGCATCTTCTCGTTCTGCCAGCCCTTCTTGGGCTCCATGGGCGGCCAGCACCTCAACGCCCCGATGGTGGGGATGGCCGAGACGCCGGGCGGCGCCGGCTACTGGGAGGTGGCGTCCGACGGCGGCATCTTCAGCTACGGCAACGCCGCGTTCCACGGCTCGACCGGCTCCATCCATCTCAACCGGCCCATCGTCGGCATGGCGGCCACCCCGGACGGCAACGGCTACTGGCTCGTCGCGTCCGACGGCGGCATCTTCAGCTACGGCGACGCGCACTTCTACGGCTCGACGGGCTCCATCCATCTCAACAAGCCCATCGTCGGCATGGCGGCCACCCCGGACGGCAACGGCTACTGGCTCGTCGCGTCCGACGGCGGCATCTTCAGCTACGGCGACGCCGCGTTCTACGGCTCGCGCGGAGGCCAGCCGCTCAACAAGCCGATCGTCGGCATGGCGTCGAGCCGCTCCGGCCACGGCTACTGGCTGGTGGCGTCCGACGGGGGCATCTTCACCTACGGCGATGCCACCTTCGACGGTTCGGCGGGCTCCGTCCCCCTCGCCAAGCCGATCGTGGGGATGCAGGCGACGTCGGGGGGCGGCGGCTACTGGCTCGTCGCGTCCGACGGCGGCATCTTCAGCTACGGCGACGCCGTGTTCAACGGATCGACCGGCGGCCTGGCGCTCCAGGCGCCGATCGTGGCCATGGGATGAGAGGTGTCATGGCAATGAGAGTAACGGCGTGATGACCCGCCTCACCCGGGGCACGTGCGCTGCTCGGCGTTACCTCGCCGCGCACTGGTCCTCGTCGGGACAGGCGCCGGCGAAGCTGACCGCGGGCGTCTGGCGCCGGCTCCACCAAGGGCTTCTGCCCCGCCATGACGAAGGCGGTCGATGCGTGGGCCAGTTTCTCTTGGCGCACCCGGAGCCTGGTGGCCGCGAACCGTGCGCAGCTCTGGCGGCGCTGACCGCCACGAACCTCTTGGGCCAGAACGCTCCCGGCCATTGCCTGGCCACCGAGGCGGCAGTACATGGAGATGTGGGCGCAGGACGCCTCGGCGATGCTCGGCTGCGACGAAGGCACGTCCTCCGTCGACGACGATCGGTGCCGAACCAGGACTCCACATGAAGGCGACCGTGGTGCTCGAGAAGGCTCGACGGCGACGTGAAGATGACCTGCCCCGGGAGTGCCGAGGCGTTCAAACAGCTGATCGCGATGGAGAAGAAGGACGGGTCTCCGCCCCTAGCTCCTGGCCCGCATCAACGCGGACTGGCGTCGAGCGTCGGCGGTACACGTTCGTCTGGCGGGCCTCGAAGCCCATGCGGACGTAGAGGCGGTTGGCCGCCTCCCGGTCGGGCCGCGACGTGAGGTCCACCGTCCGGGCGCCCACCGCGGCCGAGCGATCGAGCGCGGCCTGGACCAGCGCCGCCGCCACGCCGGCGCCGCGCGCCGCTTCGTCGACCACGACATCCTCTATCCAGGCCCGCACGCCCGTCGGGATCTGGAAGGTCGCCAGCGTCAGCATGCCCACGATGGTGTCGCCGTCGCGGGCGACGAACAGCGTGGTGGCGCCGTCGGCCACAATCCGCTCCAGGACGGCGCGGCTGGGCGGCGGCGAGGAGCGGGAGAGCTGGGGCACCAGGCGGTCGACCGCGGCGCAGAGGTCGTCGTCGACCGCGGTGGCGGCCTCGACCCGCATCACGACGTCGCCGACTCGCCCCGCCACATCGGTTGGCGCACGCTGTCGTAGAGCACGTCGCGCCGCTCTCCGTTGATGGCGGCGAACACGTGCTCACCCCACCGGTCGGATCCGACCAGGGGCTGGGGCAGCGTCTCGCGGGTGAACCAGCCGACGTCACGCGTCTCGAGCGGGTGCGGTGCCAGCTCCCCGCCCACCGCCTGGCAATAGAAGAGGAGCGAGTAGAGCGGGACCCGGGTGAAGCCGAGGCGCAGGCCGTCGAGGACGGCGATCAGGCGCACCGGCTCCGCGATGATGCCGGTCTCCTCCTCGACCTCCTTCACGACCACCTCGGCCGCCGAGTACCCCACGTCGCACCAGCCCGTCGGGTACAGCCAGATGCCCGAGTCGGCCCGCTGGATCAGCAGCAGCTCGCCCTTGTCGTTGCCGACGGCGGCGCCGACCGCGACCTTGGGGGTGACGTAGCCCGGCACGCCGTTGCCGACGGTGTCCATCCATTCTTGGACCAGGGTGGGCGCGTACTCGGGGTCCTCGTCCGCACCGTCGGCCTCGGTGCGGATGTCCGCCGCCACCTTGAGGATCTCCTCGAAGCGCTCCTTCTCGTAGAGGCTCTCGGTGAAGCCGAGACCCGGTGCGGGCGATGCCCGAGAGCGTCTCGCTCCAGCGCAGCAGCGTCTTGAGGGGGACGTCACGGTCAGAGCTGGGGTCCACGAGCGTGACGCTACCGCGACCCGCCGCCTGGGCCAGAATGGGGCGTGGCCGTCAACGAGGATTGCCGTCATTACGTGATGCGGACCACGCCGAGGGGTGAGCGCCTGGAGCGCTGCAAGGTGGACGCCAACGAGCCGCTCCCCTTCGCCTGCCCCGAGGGCTGCGTCTTCTACGAGCCGCGCCGGGTCTCCTCGGCGGGGTGGCACGTGCCCCGCAGCCCCGACGAGGGCTGAGGCGCTCCCGCCGGTCAACCCTCGAGGACGTCCCCCAGCAGGTCGACGGTGATGCCCTCGCTGCGCAGCCAGTCCAGCGCGGCTTCGACCTGGGCCGACTGCCCGTCCATTTCGCACACGATCCAGCCGCGGTGCTCCTCCACGTCGGCCCGGCGGATGTCGGGGTCCACGTCGAAGCGGCGCACCAGCGTGGCCAGCACGGCCCGCCGCACCTCGGACTCGGGGAATGTCAGCTTGACCTTGACCCGGACCTCGCTCACCGCTCCTCCTCGCCGCCGGCATCCCCGGGCAGGCCACGGTTCAGGCTGCCCGAGCGGAAGCCCTCCAGATCCAGGGCCACGAAGCGGAACCCCGCCGCGCGGACGGCCGCCACGACCTCGGCGCGGCGGGCCACCACCTCGGCCAGCGCGTCGGGCTCGACCTCCAGCCGGGCCGCGTCGCCGTGGTGGCGCACCCGCAGCTGCCCGAACCCGAGCGCGCGCAGCGCCGACTCGGCGGCCTCCACGGCGGCCAGGCGCCCGAGCGTCACCGGCGTGCCGTAGGGCAGGCGCGAGGCCAGGCAGGCCGCGGCGGGCTTGTCCCAGGTGCGCAGCCCGAGCTGGCGGGACCAGCGGCGGATGTCGTCCTTGGTGAAGCCCGCGTCCACCAACGGGAAGGCGGCACCCGGCCGCCGCCGCGGCCGCCTGGCCGGGCCGGTGATCGCCCAGGTCGCTCACGTTCACGCCGAGCACGACCGTGGCGCCCTCGGCTGCGGCCAGCGGGCCCACCGCGTCCATCAGCGCGGTCTTGCAGCGGGCGCAGCGGTCCGGGCCGTTGGCCACGTACGCCGCGTCCTCCATTTCGCTGGTCGGCACGCCGAGCCAGCGCAGGTCCCACTCGTCGGCCAGCGACCGGCAATCGGCCTCCTCGGCGCCGGCCAACGACGGCGACAGCGCGGTCACGCAGAGGACGGCGTCGCGCCCGAGCGTGTCCTGGGCCACCTTGGCCAGAAGCGACGAGTCGGCGCCGCCGCTGAACGCCACCACCACGCGCCCGAGGCGGCGCAGTGCCTCCCTGAGGTCGTCGAGGGAGGCGGTCGCGGCGGTGCGTCGTCGCGGTCGGTGCGGTGGTGGTCACGGCGTCGGTGCTCAGGCGCCCAGGACCGACAGCACGTCGTCGAGCGCCGCCGACCATGCCGGTGTAGAAGGGCCCGAACTCGGCGTAGAGCGAGGAGGCCTCGTCGAAGCGCATTTCGTAGACGCAGTCCTTCAGGTCGTCGGGATGCACGCCGAACAGCGTCACGCCCCACTCGTAGTCGTCGAGCCCGGTCGATCCGGTGATGACCTGGACGACGCGGCCGTGGAACGTCCGGCCCACCTTGCCGTGGCCCATCATCAGCTCCTTGCGGGCGTCGAAGTCGAGGGCGTACCAGTTGTGCTGCTCGCCGCGGCGCTTGCTCATCGGGTAGAAGCAGAAGGCGTCCTTGCCCTCGGGGGGCAGCTGGGGGAAGAGCCGGGCCTGGCGCATCTCCTCGGGAACGCCGGCGGCGTACTCGGAGACCTCGGTCAGCGACACGTAGGACTCGACCGCCACCAGGCCTGACCCCACGACCTCGGTCTGCAGGCGGCGCAGGCGCCAGACGTCGGGGCCGAGCGCCATCAGGCCCAGGTCCGCCTTGTGGCCCAACAGCGCGACCGGGACCACCTGGTAGCCGTCCGCCTCGGCGGCGCTCACGGCCTTGCGCAGGGCGTTGGCGTCGAAGTCGGGGGCCAGCCGGCAGAAGAGGTGGAGCACACCCCAGCCGGTCGTCGGGGTCAGAGCCACGCCGTCAGTGTAGAGAAGGCCTGCCGTCCCGGATCACCGACCCGCCGCGACCGCCCTGACATGACAGTGCGCCCGGCCTGTCGGCCGGGCGCACTGCTTCAGCCTCGGTTGGGGGTGAGGCACCTCTCAGTGTCGCCCCAGGCTGTTGCAGCACTGTGGCAACGGGGTGACAGCCCCATCAGACCAGCTCAGGCTGGTCTAGTAGTCGTCCATCCCGCCCGGCATGGCCGGAGCGTCCTCCTCGGGCTTGTCGACGATGACGGCCTCGGTCGTGAGGAAGAGCGCCGCGATGGAGGCGGCGTTCTGCAGGGCGGAACGGGTCACCTTGGCGGCGTCGATGACACCGGTCTTGAACAGGTCCTCGTACTCGCCGGTGGCGGCGTTGAGGCCGTGCGAGCCCTTGAGACCGCGCACCTTCTCAATGATGACCCCGCCTTCGAGGCCGGCGTTCACCGCAATCTGCTTCAGCGGCTCCTCGACGGCCTTGCCCACAATGCGGGCACCGGTGGCCTCGTCGCCCTCGAGCTTGTCGGCCCCCTCGAGGATGGCGGTCTGGGCCCGCAGCAGGGCAACCCCGCCGCCGGGCACGACGCCCTCTTCGATGGCCGCCTTCGTCGTGGAGACGGCGTCCTCAATGCGGTGCTTCTTCTCCTTGAGCTCGACCTCGGTGGCGGCCCCGACCTTGATCACGGCCACGCCGCCGGACAGCTTGGCCAGACGCTCCTGGAGCTTCTCCCGGTCGTAGTCCGAGTCCGTGTTGTCGATCTCGGCCTTGATCTGGTTGATGCGGCCCTTGATGTCGTTCTCGGATCCGCCGCCCTCGACAATGGTGGTCTCGTCCTTGGTGATGACGACCTTGCGGGCGGTGCCCAGCAGGTCGAGCGTCACGTTCTCGAGCTTGAGGCCGACCTCTTCGGTGACGACCTGGCCGCCGGTGAGGATGGCGATGTCCTGCAGCATGGCCTTGCGGCGCTCGCCGAAGCCCGGGGCCTTGACGGCGACCGAGCGGAACGTGCCGCGGATTTTGTTGACGACCAGGGTGGCCAGGGCCTCGCCCTCGACGTCCTCGGCGATGATCAGCAGCGGCTTGCTGCTCTGCATGACCTTCTCCAGCACGGGGAGCAGGTCGCGCACGGCCGTGATCTTCGATCCGACCAGCAGCACGTAGGCGTCCTCCAGGGAGGCCTCCATGCGCTCGGGGTCCGTCACGAAGTAGGGGGCGATGTAGCCCTTGTCGAAGCGCATGCCCTCGACCAGGTCCATGTCCATGCCGAAGGTCTGCGACTCCTCGACGGTGATGACACCGTCGCGGCCGACCTTGTCGATGGCCTCGGAGATCATTTCGCCGATCTCGGTGTCGGCGGCGGAGATGGAGGCCACCTGGGCGATCTGGCTCTTGGACTCGGTCTCCTTGGCGATGCCGTGGATGGCACCGACGGCGATCTCGACGGCGGCCTCGATGCCCCGCTTCAGTGCCATCGGGTTGGCCCCGGCGGCGACGTTGCGCAGGCCCTCGCGGACCATGGCCCAGGCCAGCACGGTCGCCGTCGTGGTGCCGTCACCGGCGACGTCGTCGGTCTTCTTGGCCACTTCCTTGACCAGCTCGGCGCCGATCCGCTCGAAGGGGTCCTCGAGGTCGATCTCCTTGGCGATGGACACACCGTCGTTGGTGATCGTCGGGGCGCCCCACTTCTTGTCGAGCACCACGTTGCGGCCCTTCGGGCCGAGGGTGACGCGGACCGCGTCCGCCAGCTTGTTCATGCCGGTCTCCAGGCCACGGCGGGCCTCGGAATCGAAGGCGATGATCTTGGCCATCAGGTCTCTTCCTCCATTAGCACTCTCGTCTTGTGAGTGCTAACAGGTAACCACCTTAGGGCGCCGGGCGCAAGGGCGGCGCGGTCGGAGGCCCGGGCACGAGCCGGGGCTCAGCCCCCGGCGACGGCGGGGACGACGGAGAGCGTCTGGCCGGGCGTGACCGGGGTGGCCAGGCCGTCCAGGAAGCGGACGTCCTCGTCGGCCAGGAACACGTTCACGAAACGGCGCAGGTTGCCGGCCTCGTCGAAGAGCCGGTCGGCCAGGCCCGGGTGGGCGGCGTCGACGGCCTTGAGGACCTCGCCGACCGTGGACCCCTCCACCTCGACCTCACCGGCGCCCCCCGTCAGGGTGCGGAGCTGGGTGGGGATGCGGACGGTCACGCTCATCGGTGGTTCTCCTTTTTCTCCTGGTGGCCGGTCTCGTGGTCCTCCAACGCGGCGTCGAAGGCGTCCAGGGTGGGGGCGATGGTGGCCGTGGGGGTGCTGCCCGGCGCGCCGGCCAGGGCCTCCACCGTCTTGAGCCCGTGCCCCGTCACCAGGGCGACCACACGCTCGTCGGGGCGGATGACCCCCGAGGCGGCCAGCTTGCACAGCGTGGCGATGGTCACACCGCCGGCCGTCTCGGCGAAGATCCCCTCGGTGCGGGCCAACAACCCGATGGCGTCGACGATCTCGGCGTCGGTCACGGCGGCACACGAGCCGCCCGAACGGCGGACGACGTCGAGGGCGTACCAGCCGTCGGCCGGGTTGCCGATGGCCAGCGACTTGGCGATCGTCTTCGGCTTGACCGGCCGGATGGCGTCGCTGCCCTCGAGGAAGGCGGCGGCCACCGGCGAGCAGCCCTCGGCCTGGGCCCCGGAGATCCGGACGGCCGGCTCCTCGGGCAGGAGGCCGACCTTGCCCAGCTCGGAGAAGCCCTTGGCCACCTTGGTCAGCTGGCTGCCCGACCCGATCGGCACCACGACGTGGTCCGGGGCCTGCCAACCCAGCTGCTCGGCGATTTCGAAGGCCAGCGTCTTGGAGCCCTCGGCGTAGTACGTGCGCACGTTGACGTTCACGAAGGCCCAGCCGGGGCGCTCACTGGTGAGCTCGGCACAGAGGCGGTTGACGTCGTCGTAGTTCCCCTCGACCGCGATGACCGTGCCCCCGTAGACCGCCGTCATGGTCACCTTGGCCGTCTCGAGGTCGTGCGGGATCAGGACGACCGAGTCCATGCCGGCCCGGGCGGCGTGGGCCGCCACCGAGTTGGCCAGGTTGCCCGTCGAGGCACAGGCGGCCACCTTGAACCCGAGCTGGCGCGCCTTGGTCAGGGCGACCGAGACCACCCGGTCCTTGAAGGAGCCCGTGGGATTGGCCGTGTCGTCCTTGATCCACAGCTCGCCCAGGCCGAGCTCGGCGGCCAGGCGGTCGGCCCGCACCAGCGGGGTGAAGCCCGCGCCCAGATCGACCGGCGTGGCGTCGTCGACGGGGAGCAGGTCCCGGTAGCGCCAGATGGAACGGGGGCCGGCCGCGATGCTGTCCCGGCTGACGGAGGCGGCGATCCGCTCGTAGTCGTAGGCGACCTCGAGGGGCCCGAAGCAGTAGTCGCAGACGTGCAGGGCTTCGGCGGGGAAGGCGCGCTGACATTCACGACAACGCAGCCCAGTGACAAAATCGACCATCGGTCCTCCTCATCGATTCGGGCATTGGCACCTGGTGCTTCGCACTGGTTGCCGCGACGTCGACGGGCCCGTCCCTCAGTCGCTCTGGATGATGGGATCAATGGTAGCCCGTCGGGGCCTGCCGGCTCAACGCACCGCGGCTGCTTGAATCAGGGGCGTGGCGCAGACCTATCACCACGGGGATTTCCCCAGCCCACCGGTGCTCGAGGCCAAGGCCCGGACCGGGCGGACCGTCTCGGTGTGCATCCCGGCCCGCGACGAGGGCTCGACGGTGGGCTCGGTCGTGCGGGCGGTGGTGCAGCCCTTCCTGGCCGCCAGCGGGGGGAACGGGCTGGTGGACGAGGTCATCGTCTTGGACGACGGCTCCCGGGACGACACCGCCGAGCAGGCCCGGGATGCCGGGGCCACGGTGGTTGCCGGGCCCGGCGGGGCCGGTGGCAAGGGCCAGGCCATGGCGGCGGCGCTGGCCGCGGCCAGCGGCGACGTGGTCGCCTTCCTCGACGCCGACGTGGCCAACACCACCCCGGCCTTCGTCACGGGGCTGCTCGGCCCGCTCCTCACCACCGAGCACGTCGCCCTCGTCAAGGGCTTCTACACCCGGCCGCTGCACGGTGACCCCACCGGCGGCGGCCGCGTCACCGAGTTGGTGGCCCGTCCCGTGCTCGAGCTCCTCTTCCCGGAGCTGTCCTGGGTGCGCCAGCCCCTGGCCGGTGAGACGGCGGCGCACCGCTGGGTCTTCGAGAAGCTGGGCTTCGCCGGCGGCTACGGGGTCGAGCTGGGCCTGCTGATCGACGTGGCGCAACAGCTCGGGCCCGACCGCCTGGCCCAGGTCGACCTGGGCGAGCGCATCCACCGCAACCGGCCGCTGCACGAACTGCGGCCCCAGGCCGTCGACGTGCTGCGCGCCGCCCTCGAGCGCGTCCCCCGCAGCCCTGCCGCCACCGCACGACGCGTGCCGCCGCACCCGTGAGGGCCCGATGAGCGGCACCATCGTCGTCTCCAACCGCGGCCCGCTGACCTTCCGCGCCGGCGACGACGGCGAGCTCGTCCCGGTGCGGGCCGCCGGCGGGCTGGCCTCGTCCCTGCACCGGCTGCTGGCCGGGAGCGGCACGACGTGGGCCTCGGTGACGATGGGGGCGGCGGACCGCGAGGCCGTCGCCCGGGGCCTCATGCACGAGGACGGGCTGCACCTCGTCCCGGTCGTCATCGACGACGAGACGTACCGCCAGGCCTACGACGTCGTGGCCAACACGACGCTGTGGTACTGCCACCACCATCTCTTCGACCTGCCGCACCGGCCCCGGTTCGACCGTCACTGGCGGGCGGCCTGGGAGGGGTACCGGACCTACAACCGGGCCATGGCCGACGTGATCGTGGCGCAGGCGGGCCAGGGGGACTCGGTGTTCGTGCAGGACTACCACTTCTCGCTGCTCGGGCGGATGCTGGCCGAGGCGCGCCCGGACCTGCGGACGGTGCACTTCTTGCACACGCCCTTCGCCGCGCCCGCCCTGCTCGGCGTGCTGCCCGACGACGTGGTGGCCGAGCTCCTCGACGGCATGGCCGGCTACGCGGCCTGCGGCTTCCACTGCCACCAGTGGGAGGCCGACTTCCTCGGCTGCTACGCCGCGGCGGACCGGATGGCGCCACCGACGTTCGTGGCCCCGCTCGGACCCGATGCCGGCGTTCTCGAAGAAGAGGCCTCGTCGCCGGCCTGCGCCGAGGCGGCGGCCGCGCTGCGCGCCGAGGTGGGCGGGCGCCGCATCATCGCCCGGACCGACCGCATGGAGCCGTCCAAGAACATTGTGCGCGGGATGCTCGCCTTCGAGGAGCTGCTGCACGCCCACCCCGAGTGGCGCGGCCGGGTGGTGCACGTGGCCCAGGCCTATCCCTCGCGGCAGGGGCTGGCCGAGTATCTCGCCTACGCCGCCGACGTGGAGCACACGGCGGCGCGCATCAACCATGCGCTGGGGGACGCGGCCACCGGCTGGACGCCCATCGTGCTCTCGGTCAAGGACGACTGGGTCCGCTCGCTCGCCGTGCTGACGTTGTCCGACGTGCTGCTGGTCAACCCGGTGCGCGACGGCCTGAACCTCGTCGCCAAGGAGGGCGTGCTGCTCAACGCGTCCGACGGCGTGCTGGTGCTGTCACGCCAGGCGGGCGCCTGGGAGGAGCTGGCGCTCGACGGCCACGGCGCGCTCGGCGTCAACCCCTTCGACGTCGCCGGCACGGCGGACGCGCTGCACGCCGCGCTCAGCATGGACGATCCGGCGCGCGCCGCCCGGGCCGCGGCCTTGCGGGCCGCCGTGCGCGGTCGCACGCGCGGCCGACTGGTGGGCCGACCAGCTGGCCGCCGCTCAGCGCTGAGCGGGCCGCCGCGCCGGCGGCCGCGGCCAAGTCACGCAGCAGCGCCGCGGCACCGCCGGCGCCGTCCACGGTGAGGTCCGCCGCCGCGGCGACGGCGGCCGGGCTCTCGGCGTCGACCGCGGCCACCCGCACCACGGTGCGCAGCGGGCCCCCGGCCTCGTGCAGGGCGGCGAGGGCGGCGAAGGCGGGGAGGTCGCCGACGTCGTCGCCGAAGGCGGCGGCGGCCTGCAACGGCTCGCCCGACGCCGCCCGCTCCGCCACCAGGGCCCGGACCACGGTTCCCTTGTCCACGTCGAGCGGGGGACGCAGCTCGCGCTCGCGGCGCCCCTGCACCACCGCGAGGCCGCGCGCCGCGTGCTGGCGCTCGGCGAAGGCCAGCACCCAGTCCTCGTGCTCGGGGGCGCGGCGGAAGTGCAGCGTCACCGTCAGCCCCTTGGGCTCGACGTAGACGCCGGGCGGTGCCGTGGCCATGGCCTCGGCGACCACCTCGTCGATGACCGAGGCCCAGGTGTCGTGGGCCGGGCCCTGCAGGGCGCGCTCGAGGCCGTAGAGGCCGGCCAGGACGACGCCGGGCGGGGCGCCCAGCGCCTCGTCGAGGAACGCGGTGGGGCGGCCCGAAATGACCGCGACCAGCGCGAAGGGGACGGCGAGCTCGGCCAGGAGCGCGGGCACGCCGGGCAGCGGCACCGCGTCACGCGGGTCCTTCACGACGGCCGAGAGCGTCCCGTCGAAGTCGAGGAACAGCGCGGCGCGCGCCGGCTCGGCCGCCAACGGCCGCAGCAACTCCGGCAGGCGCGCCGCGGCGTCGCCTGGCCCGGTCAAGGTCAGGTGGTCGTGGTCGTCGTCGAGGCCAGGTCCGCGCCGATGACCACCACGACGTCGACCCCCGTGGCGCCGGTGACCGGGGTGGACGGTGGTGATCGGCAGCACCTGCGCCGGCTTGACGCCGATGGTCGTGGCGATGGAGCCCGCCTGCTGCTGCTGTCCCGCCGCGTAGTAGACGGCCGACGTCGGCACCGAGGTGGCGGCGTCGATCGGCGTCTTCATGGTCCAGCCGCCGGCACCGATGACCGTGGAGTAGTGGGCGGCCAGCCCGTTGACGCTGGTGCCGTTGGCGACCACGACGGTGGTGGCGCTCGGGGGCGCCGTCGTGGTGGTGGTCGCCTTCCCCTTGTGCCCCGCCTTGGTGGTGGTCGTGTGGGCGACGGTGGTGGTCGTCGTCGAAGCGACCGCGCCGCCACCCGCCACCGTCGTGGTCGTGACGCCGCCCGCGGCGGCCGTGGTGGGTGTGGTGGTCGTCGGGGTGCTGCTCACGCTCGGGCGCGTCCCGACCGACACGAGGATCGCCACCGCCACGACGAAGAGGATGATGACACCTGCCGCCCGGACGATCGAGAGCGAGCCGGACGATGCGGTCTTGGGCTGTTCGTCATCCATTGGGGGACCAGCCTGCCCCGGCACCCTCACCGAAGCAAGCCTTTCCGCTGGTCGGACGGGGGACGCGGCCGCAGGCCTGTAACCTGGGGCGGAGCGCCCGAGTAGCTCAGTTGGTAGAGCACTTCACTTGTAATGAAGATGTCGCGGGTTCGATTCCTGCCTCGGGCTCCCAGTCTCGAACCGCCGCCGGGAGGGCCGTGCGGCCGTGCCGGTGTGGTGGATGGAGCGCGAGCGGGTACAGATCAGGCAGCATCGGGTGCGTCAGCAGTGCGAGTGGGTCGAGTAGGTGAGCAGGGAGGACTGCCATGCTTTCTGATTTCAAGAAGTTCGTGCTGCGGGGCAACGTCGTCGACCTGGCCGTGGCGGTCGTGGTCGGCGTCGCCTTCACGGCGATGATCACGGCGTTCGTGGCCGATCTCATCACGCCGCTCATCGCCGCCATCTTCGGCAAGCCCGACTTCTCCAGCCTGACCTTCACCGTCAACCACTCGCAGTTCAAGTACGGGTCGTTCCTGAACGCGCTGCTGTCGTTCCTCATTGTGGCCACGGTCGTGTTCTTCGCCGTCGTCGTGCCGCTCACGGCGCTCATGCGCCGGCTCAACGTGTTGCCGAGCGAGGAGCCCAAGCCCGAGACACGCGAGTGCCCCGAGTGCCTGAGCGACATTCCCGTCGCGGCGCGGCGCTGCGCCTTCTGCACCTCCGAGGTGGCGACGGCGGCTTAGCGGCGGGTCCCGGCGCCGCGCTGGCGGGCCACCTCGAAGCAGGCGACCGCGCCGGCCACGCCGACGTTGAGCGAGGGCAGCGTGCCGTGCTGGGGAATGGCCGCCACCGCATCGCAGCGCCGGCGCACCAACGGCGCCAGCCCCTTCTCCTCGCTGCCGACGACGAGCGCGATGGGTCCGTCGCCGAGCGGCAGGTCGTAGAGCGACTGGTCCGGCCTCGCCCGCCAGGCCGATCGACCACACGCCGAGATCGCGCAACTCGCTGAGGGCGGCGGGCACGCCGCCCACCACGGCGAAGGGCAGGTGCTCAATCGCCCCGGCCGCCGTCTTGGTCACCGTGGGCGACAACCGGGCCGAGCGGTGGCGCGGCAGCACCACACCGGTCACCCCGGCGCACTCGGCGCTGCGCAGGAGCGCGCCGAGATTGCGCGGGTCGGTGATGCCGGCCGCCACCAACAGGAACGGGGCGGTGCCGTGACGGTCGGGCGCGGCCAGGTCCGCCAGCGCCACGGGCTCGAGGGGGCGGGCCAGGGCCAGCACCCCCTGGGGTGCCTCCGTCCGGGCCTGGGAGTCGAGCCGGGCCCGCGGCACGGTCTCGACCGGGACCCGCATGCGGGCGGCCAGCTCCTCGATCTTGTCCAGCTGCGGCGACGGGTCCTGGTCCTCGGCCAGCATGATCCGGCGCACGGTCCGGCGCCCCACCGTGAGCAGCTCGAGCACGGCCCGCCGCCCCTCGACCTGGTCGCCGCCGAGCTCGCTGCGCGGGCCCGGCCGGCGATCGGCGTGCTGGCCCCCGCCGTCGTGCGCCCCCCGGCCTCCGCCGCTCGGCCCGGCCGCCGCCGCTGCCGCCACCGCCGCCGCCACGGCGCGGCTCGGGGCGCTTCGGGGTCCGGCGCGACCCGCCGCGCGACGGCGGGCGGGGGCTCACGCCGACTCCATCAGCACGACGGCCATGCAGGCGATGCCCTCGGCCCGTCCCAGCGCGCCGAGGCCTTCGGCCCGCGTCGCCTTCACCGACACCGGACCGCCCAACACCGCGCTCGAGGCGCTCCACCATGGCCGCGGTGTGGGGGGCCAGGCGGGGGGCGTCGGCCACCACGGTGCAGTCGGCGTTGGCACAGGTGAAGCCCTGGCCGGCGGCCATGGCGACGACCTCGGTCAGCAGGGCGACGCTGTCGGCGCCCTCCCACACGGGGTCGGTGTCGGGGAAGTGCCGGCCCAGGTCGCCCAGGCCCACGGCTCCGAGCACCGCGTCGGCCAGGGCGTGGCACACGGCGTCGGCGTCGCTGTGGCCGCCCAGCCCACGTGCGCCCTCGATCTCGACGCCGCCGAGCACCAGCGGCCGATGGGGGTCCTCGGAGAAGCGGTGGACGTCGATGCCCTGGCCGATGCGCATGCTCATCGGGCCCGGGCCGCCAGCAGGCGCTCGGCCGCACCGAGATCGTCGGGGTCCGTGATCTTGAGGTTGCCCGGCTCGCCGGGAACGACCTGCACCGTGCCGCCCATCGACTCGACCAGCATGGCGTCGTCGGTGGCGCCGACCACCGGCGCCCCGTCGTGGGCCCGCCGCAGGACGCCGGCCCGGAAGGCCTGCGGGGTCTGGACGGCCACCAGGCGGGCGCGGTCCAGGGTGCCGGTGACCCTTCCGGATTCGTCCACGGTCTTGATGGTGTCACTCGGCGGCACCCCCGGCACGGCGCCGTCCGCTCCCCCGTCGGTCACCGCCGCGATCACGGCTTCGAAGAGGGCGGGCGAGGCCAGGGGCCGCGCCGCGTCGTGCACGACGATCACCGCGGCATCGTCGGGGACGGCGTCGAGCCCGCAACGCACCGAGTCGGCCCGCGTGCCCCCACCGGGGACGACCAGGTCGGCTCCGTGCGGGTCGAGCGTCCCGGGCCGTCCGCCCCCTCGCGTGGCCGGCGCCGGGCAACACCAGCACCACGCCGGCGGAACAGGGTCGGCACGCCTGCACGGCCCATTCGAGCACCGGGCGGCCGGCCAGGTCGGAGAACTGCTTCAACCGGCCGAAGCGGCGACCGGAGCCCCCGGCCACGACGATCGACCACACCGGTGCCACGGTGCGGCCGGCCCCGTCGATCAGGTCAGGGCCTCGTTCAGGCGCTCTTCGGCCGTCTCCTCGTCCACGTTGAGGGCGAAGGTCAGCTCGGAGACCAGGATCTGGCGCGCCCGCTGCAGCATGCGCTTCTCGCCGGCGGACAGGCCCTTGTCCTTGTCGCGGATGGAGAGGTTCCGCACCACTTCGGCCACCTGGTAGATGTCGCCGGAACGCAGCTTCTCGGAGTGGTTCTTGTAGCGCCGGGACCAGTTCGTCGGCATGCGCGCCTCCTTCTTGCGCAGCACGGCGAACACCTCCTCGACCTCCTCGTCGTTGATGACCTCGCGCAGGCCGACGCCCTCGGTGTTGTCGGCGGGCACGTTGAGGATCAGATCGCCGTAGGCGAGGCGCAGGACCAGGTACTCGCGCTTCTCACCGAAGGCGACCTTGGTCTCCCGCTTCTCTATGACGGCGGCCCCGTGGTGGGGGTAGACGACTTTGTCTCCGACCTTGAAGGACACAGGACTCAGGGCTCCCTTTTGGGTGGATCGGCTGCGCCCGCACGGGCACGCAGAGCTGCGGCGATGCTGTGCGGAGGCAACCGGGACGGGGTGCGCCCGTCCGAAGGTGACCAGCTATTTTACCAGATCACCCGGCTCATTCATGCAGAGCCGGTCATTCGTAGCGCTCGAAGATGCTGGCCTCGACCAGACGGGCCAGGCCGTCGCGGATGTGGCGGGCCGTGGCGGCGCCGATGCCCTCGACGGACTCGAGCTCGGCGGCCGAGGCGGAGAGGATCTCGGGCAGCGAGCCGAAGCGATCCACCAGGCGCGCAATGAGGGTCTCGGAGAGCTGCTGGGGCAGCCGGTGCAGCAGGCGGTAGCCGTGCGGCGCCAGCCCGACCGCGAGCTGGTCGTCGGAGGCGGGCAGGTGCAGGGCGGTCACCACCTTGGGCAGGTCCATCAGCGCGTCGGCCGACAGCGAGCGCAGGTGGGCGATGCCCTTCTCGTCGGCGTAGTCGCGCAGGACGAGCGCCAGGCTCTCGGCCACCCCGGAGCGCAGCTCCACCGTCTGGAGATGGATGAGGCGGCCGTCGGACCCGAGCTCGACCAGGTGGCCCTCGATCTCCTCGGAGATCCGGCGGACCATCTCGCCGGGTTGGAGCACGGCGACGACGTCGCGCACGGCGACCGAGTCCTCCATTTCGAGGCGGGTCAGCGTCGAGAGGGCGTCGTCGTAGCGGGAGCGGAAGCGCTGGAGCGTGGAGAGCGCCTGGCTCGAGCGGTCGATGAGCCAGCCGGCGGACTGCGTCGTGTGCTTGCGGTCGTTGCGGTAGACGGCGATGGTCGCCATCGCCTCGGACACGGCGATGACCGGCACGTCGATCGAACGGGCCACCCGCTCGGCCGTGCGGTGCCGGGTCCCGGTCTCGGAGGTGGCGATGGTGGCCTTGGGCACCAGGTGCACGTTGGCCCGGGCGATCCGCGAGGCGTCCGAGGCGAGAATGATGGCGCCGTCCATCTTCGCCAGCTCGGACAGGCGCTGGGGCGTGTACTCGGCATCGAGCAGGAATCCGCCCGTGCACACGGAGAGGACCGCCGGGTCGTCGCCCACCAGGATCAACGCGCCGTGCTTGGCCTGCAGAATCCGGTCGAGGCCCTCGCGGAGCTTGGTCCCCGGCGCGATCATCGCCAGCGCGTCGTTCAGAGGCTGGCTGCCGCCGGCGCCGTCGGCCACACCGGCATCGTACCCGGCGCGCCCCGCCCGCCCGCCTCCGATTGGACCAGGCTGAGGGCCTCGGCCAGCGTGCGCACCCCGTGCACGCGCAGTCCCGCCGGCGCCGCCACGGGCGTGCCGGCCTGGGAGGCGGGCACCAGCGCCCGGGTGAACCCGGCCCGGTGGGCCTCGGCCAGGCGGCGGTCGGCGCCGGGGACGGTCCGCAGCTCGCCGGCCAGGCCGAGCTCGCCGAACACGACGACGTCGGGCGGCAGGGCGGTGTCGGTGATGACCGAGGCCATGGCCAGCGCGACGGCCAGGTCGGCCGCCGGCTCGGTGACGGTGATGCCGCCCACGGCGGCGGCGAACATCTGGGCCGAGGCCGGGATCTCGACGGCGGTGCGGCAGGCCAGGACGGCCAGCAGCAGATTGGCCCGCGCCGCGTCGATGCCCAGCGTCTGGGGACGCGGCGGGCCCATGCCACCCCCGGCGCCGGGACCGAGCAGCGCCTGCACCTCCACCAGCAGCGGCCGGCGGCCCTGCAGGACGGGCACGACCACCGAGCCGGGGACGCCGGCCATGCGGTCCCCGAGCAGCAACGGGCCGGGATCGGGCACGGCGCGCAGGCCGTCGTCGCGCATTTCGAAGATCCCCACCTCGCCGGCGGGACCGAAGCGGTGCTTGACCGAGGTCAGCACGCGCAGGGCGTGGTGACGGTCGCCGTCGAAGGAGAGCACGGTGTCGACGAGATGCTCCACCGCACGGGGACCGGCCAGGTCGCCGTCCTTGGTCACGTGGCCCACCAGCAGGAGCGGGGCGCCGGTCGACTTGGCCATGCGGGTCAGGCGCTCGACGCAGGTGCGCACCTGGGCCAGGCTGCCGGCGGGCTGGCCCAACTCGGGGTCCGAGACGGACTGCAGCGAGTCGACCACGACCAGGGCGGGCCGGTGGCGCTCGACCGCGGCCTCAATCGCCTCGACGTCGGGGCCCTCGATGGCCAGGAGATTGCGCGGCACCAGCCCGATGCGCGAGGCGCGTCCCCTGACCTGGGCCAGCGACTCCTCGGCCGAGGCCAGCATGACGTCGAGCCCGGTGGCCGCCAGCGACGACAGGACCTGGAAGAGCAGGGTGGACTTGCCGATGCCCGGGGGCCCGAAGAGCAGCGTGACCGAGCCGGCCACCACGCCGCCGCCCATGACCCGGTCGAGCTCGCTGACCCCGGTCGGGAGCGGGTGCATGGCGTCGGTCGAGACGTCGGCCAGCGCCAACGCGGGCGGGCCCTGCGGGCGGCTCGACTCGGCCTTGCCGGAGCGGGCGGGCGCCGGGCCCAGCGTGTTCCACTCGCCGCAGGCGGGGCAGCGTCCGGCCCAGCGCAGCGAGGTCGCCTCGCACGTGGCGCAGATGAAGCCCTCACCGCGGGCGCGCGAGCGGGGAGCCGGGGCCATGGCGGCACCCTACGAGAGGGGTGTCACACGGCGGGGGACCCGCCCGTGGTCGGCCACACGCGGTCTGGCGCTCATTGAGCTCGTGGCGGACGAGGGCGGCAGCGTCGTCGGGCATCTGCAGGCGGCACCCGGCCGGCTCGACGGCATCGACACGCCGGTGGCTGGCGTCGCTCCCGTGTGCGTCGGACCGACGAGCCAGGGCCGCGGCGTCGGCACCGCGTCATGGCGGCGCTGATCGGCGCCGCGTGCCTTCAGCTACTGCTGGGAGAGCTGAGCCGAGCGCCGTGCCTCGAGTCGCCCGATAAAACAAAAGAGGCCGCTCCGGGACAAGCCCGGGCGGCCTCTCTCGCTTCCTCGACGTGCTGGTTACTCGGCGTCGGCTCCTGCGCCGGCCAGCTCCAGCGGCGGGGGCTGAATGCCCTCGATCGCAGTGAAGCTGAGCTGCGGGCCCTCGCCGTCGATGGGCGACTCCTCGACGTCGACGACGATGGTCTCGCCGACGCGGAATTCCTTCCAGAGGATGCGCTCGGACAGCGGGTCCTCGACCAGCTGCTGGATGGCCCGGCGCAGCGGCCGTGCTCCCAACTGCGGGTCGTAGCCCTTCTCGGCCAGGTGGGCCCGGGCGGCCGGCGTCAGCTCGAGGCCGATGCCCTGCTCCGACAGCTGCTTGACCGTGCGCGACATGAGGAGGTCGACGATTTCGGTGACCTCGGCCCGCGACAGCTCGTGGAAGACGATCACCTCGTCGATGCGGTTGAGGAACTCGGGGCGGAAGTGCGCCTTGAGCGCCTCGTCCACCTTGGCCTTCATCCGCTCGTAGGTGACGGCCTCCGACGTCTTGGCGAAGCCGATGTTGGCCTTGCGCAGGTCGGCGGTCCCGAGGTTCGAGGTCATGATCAGCACGGTGTTCTTGAAGTCCACCGAGCGACCCTGGGCGTCGGTGAGGCGCCCGTCCTCGAGGATCTGCAGCAGCGTGTTGAACACGTCGGGGTGCGCCTTCTCGACCTCGTCGAAGAGCACGACGGAGAACGGCTTGCGCCGCACGGCCTCGGTGAGCTGGCCGCCCTCTTCGTACCCGACGTAGCCGGGGGGCGAGCCGACCAGCCGGCTGACCGTGTGCTTCTCCATGTACTCGGACATGTCGAGCTGAATGAGCGCGTCCTCGTCGTCGAAGAGGAACTCGGCCAGCGTCTTGGCCAGCTCGGTCTTCCCGACGCCCGTCGGGCCCAAGAAGATGAACGAACCGCTCGGGCGCTTGGGGTCCTTGAGGCCGGCACGGGTGCGGCGGATGGCCCGGGACAGCGCCTTGAGCGCCTCTTCCTGGCCGATGACCCGCTTGTGCAGCTCGTCCTCCATGCGCAGGAGCTTCGCCGTCTCCTCCTCGGTGAGGCGGTAGACGGGGATGCCGGTCCAGGCGGCCAGCACCTCGGCGATGACCTCCTCGTCGACGACGTCGAACAGGTCGACGCCCTCGGCCCGCAGCTCGGCCTCCTGGCTCTCCTTGCGGTCGAGGCGCTCCTTCTCCTGCTCGGCCAGCTTCTTGGCCTGCTCGAAGGCGCCCTTCTCGATGGCGGCTTCCTTGTCGGCGCGCAGGCGCGCGATCTCCTCGTCGAGCTTCTTGGCGTCCGGCGGCGTGCTCATGCGCCGGATGCGCAGGCGGCTGCCCGCCTCGTCGATGAGGTCGATGGCCTTGTCCGGCAGGTAGCGGTCGGCCAGGTAGCGGTCGGCCAGGTTGGCCGCGGCCACCAGGGCCTGGTCGGTGATGCTCACCGCGTGGTGCGACTCGTAGCGGTCGCGCAGGCCCTTGAGGATGTCGATGGTCAGCGCCACCGTCGGCTGGTCGACCTTGACCGGCTGGAAGCGTCGCTCGAGGGCGGCGTCCTTCTCCAGGTGCTTGCGGTACTCGTCGATGGTGGTGGCGCCCACGGTCTGCAGCTCGCCGCGCGCCAGCATCGGCTTGAGGATGGAGGCGGCGTCGATGGCGCCCTCGGCCGCGCCCGCACCGACGAGGGTGTGGATCTCGTCGATGAACAGGACGATGTCGCCCCGGGTCCGGATCTCCTTGAGCACCTTCTTGAGGCGCTCCTCGAAGTCACCGCGGTAGCGGCTGCCCGCCACCAGTGCGCCGAGGTCGAGCGTGTAGAGCTGCTTGTTGGTCAGCGTCTCGGGCACCTCGTTGGCGACGATGCGCTGCGCCAGCCCCTCGACGATGGCCGTCTTGCCGACGCCGGGCTCGCCGATGAGGACCGGGTTGTTCTTGGTGCGGCGCGACAGGACCTGCATCACGCGTTCGATCTCTTTGGCACGTCCGATGACGGGATCGAGCTTGCCGTCGCGGGCGAGCTGGGTCAGGTTGCGGCCGAACTGGTCGAGGACCGGCGAGCCCGACGGGTTGTCGCCCGAGCTCGAGCCCTGGCTGGCCCCCACGGACTCCTTGCCCTGGTTGCCCGACATGAGCTGGATGACCTGCTGGCGCACACGGCCGAGGTCGGCCCCGAGGCTGACCAGGACGGTGGCGGCCACGCCCTCGCCCTCGCGGACGAGGCCGAGCAGCATGTGCTCGGTGCCGATGTAGCTGTGGCCGAGCTGCAGCGCCTCGCGCAGCGAGAGCTCCAGCACCTTCTTGGCGCGCGGCGTGAACGGCGGCGAGCCGCTCGGCGCGGTGCCGGCCATGCCGATCGTCTCTTCCACCTTCTCGCGCACGGCCTCGAGCGAGATCCCCAGAGACTCGAGGGCCTTCGCGGCGACGCCCTCCCCCTCGTGGATCAACCCGAGGAGAATGTGCTCGGTGCCGATGAAGCTGTGATTGAGCAGGCGCGCTTCCTCCTGCGCCAGCACCAACACCCTCCGGGCCCGGTCGGTGAAACGTTCGAACACCCTGACCGCCTCTCCTTGTTTCCTCTTGCTTCTCGGCTCAGTGTACCTGTGGCCTTAGTCCATCACGCCGCAGGCGTCGGGTCCCGCATCCACCAGGAGAACCTGGCTCGACGGGATTTCCTGCGTACCCTTCTACCTGGTAGTTGTCGGCATTCGGCACCTGTGCCCTAACGTTTGCACCAGTGAACCCGACAGAGGCCCTCGGCCTGCCCCGCCTGCAAGAGGGACTGCGGCGACTCGAGCCCCTGCTCACCGCCTCCGTGGTGACCGGGGACGGCTTCCTCGACGAGGTCACGACCCACCTGATCGCCGCCGGCGGCAAGCGCCTGCGGCCCCTGCTGGCCCTGGCCACCGCCACCGGCGGCAGCCGCGAGCGCCACCGAGGACGACCTGATGGGCGGGGTCGCGGTCGAGCTGGTCCACCTGGCCTCGCTCTACCACGACGACGTGATCGACGAGGCGACCATCCGGCGCAACGTCGAGAGCGTCAACAGCCGTTTCGGGAACCTGGTGGCCATCGTCGCCGGCGACTACCTGCTGGCCCGCAGCGCCGCCATCGCCGCCGGCCTCGGCGTCGACATCGCCGAACTGCTGGCCGACACGCTGGGCCGCCTGTGCCAGGGCCAGGTGACCGAGGTGCGCTCCGCCTTCCAGACCGGGCGCAGCCGCGAGGACTACTTCGCGTCGATCAGCGGCAAGACGGCGGCGCTCACTGCGACGTCGTGCCGCATCGGGGCGCTGACCGGCGGCCTCCCGGCCGCCGAGGTCGACGCCTGCACCGAGTTCGGGCACTGCTTCGGCATGGTCTTCCAGATCCGCGACGACATCCTCGACATCACCGCCAGCGACGGCCAGCTGCAGAAGCCGGCCGGCCAGGACCTGGCCGAGGGCATCTACACGCTGCCGGCCCTGGTGGCCCTGGCCGAGCCCGACGTGGGGCCCGATCTGCGGGCGCTGCTCGGCGTGCCGCTGGCCCAGCCCGAACGCGACAAGGCGCGCGCCATCGTGATGGCCTCCAACGGGCATCGCCGAATCGGTGGACGCGGCGCGGCGCTACGTCGACGACGCGCAGAAGGCCACCGCCGGGATCAGCCAGCCCGAGCTGCGGGCGGGGCTCTCCCGGCTGGTGGCCGACCTGCTCGAGCGACCTGCCGGACTGACCCGGACGGTCAACGTGTATCGACGGGCCGGAACTCGTGCCGACCTCGACGCCGGCGAATTCGGCCCGGAATTGCGAGGCGGCCACCGCAGGGTCTCCCCCGACGGTGGCCGCTCTCCCGCTCGCCCGACAGCTGGCGCCGTTCAGCTGCCGCTCGTCCCCCCGGCGCTGCACGCGCCTGGGCCTTGGCCAGCCGGGCGTTGACCTTCGACTCGCGGTTCTGCACCCTGGTGATCCGGTTGGCGATGGCGTCGGCGAGCTTCGTGTGACCCGCGGCCTTCGCCTTGGCCTCACGTGCCTCCGCCTTGGGCACCCAGGTCGACACCTTGGCCTCCACCTTCTGGACCTTGGCCTGCAGGGCGGGGAGCTTGGCGCAATGGCCGCCGTCGGCGTCCCGGTGGAACCCGTGGTGGGGGTCGACGCGCCGGCGATGCCGGCGGCGCCGAAGGTCAGGGCACCGGCGACTGCGGCTCCTGCGATGACTGTGCGAAACATGGTGTCCTCCTCGGACTCTCTGGTGCGCTCGTGCACGCACCACCACCGTTCGGCGGCACCCCCAGTACTGAGGGCGAGATGTGAGGGAACCGTGAGAGAGGTTTGAAGAAAGATCCCGCCGCTTAAGGAGATCGGAAGAAGCCGTCCGACAGGACGGGACGGCGCGTTCAGCCCCGTCGGGCCGCAGCGTCGGGAAGGCGATGACCTCGCGGATGTTGGCGACGTCGCCGAGCAGCATGAGCAGCCGGTCGACGCCGAGCCCGAACCCCGAGGTCGGGGGCAACCCGTACTCGAGCGCGCGGAGGTAGTCCTCGTCCACCACCGCGGACTCCTCGTCGTCACCGGCCCGGGCCTTGGCCGCCTGCTCCTCGAAACGGGCGCGCTGGTCGTCGGGGTCGATGAGCTCGGTGAACCCGTTGCCCAGCTCGCGGCCCGCCACCACGGGCTCGTAGCGCTCGACGAGGTCGGGCCCGTCGCGGTGACGCCGCGCCAACGGCGACACCTCGGCCGGGTAGTCGATGACGAAGACCGGTCCCCACAGCCCGGTCTCGGTGGTCTTCTCGTAGATCTCGAGCAGAATTTTGCCCGGTCCCCACCCGGCTTCCACCTCGATGCCGACCTCGGTCGCCACCTTCACCAGTTCCTGGCGGGGCGAGCGCACGTCGAGCGCGAACCCGGTGGCCTCCGCCACGAGCTCGCTCATGGTGGCGCGCCGCCACGGCGTCGTGAGGTCGAGGTCGCGGCCGCCGTAGGTGAGCTTCGTGGTCCCGAGCACGTCGAGGGCCAGGCCGGCCACCAGCTCCTCGAAGACGACCATGGTGTCGTTGTAGTCGGCATAGGCCTGGTAGAGCTCGAGCGTCGTGAACTCGGGGTTGTGGCGCGGCGAGATGCCCTCGTTGCGGAAGCTGCGGCCGATCTCGAACACCTTGTCGAAGCCGCCGACGACCAGCCGCTTGAGGTAGAGCTCGGGCGCCACGCGCAGGTAGAAGTCGGTGTCGAACGTGTTGTGGTGCGTGACGAACGGGCGCGCCGTCGCGCCGCCGGCAATGGGATGCAGCAACGGCGTCTCCACCTCGACGAAGCCCTGCTCCCACAGGCGCCGGCGCATGTGGCGCACGACGTCGCTGCGCATCTGCAGCAGCTGACGCGAGCGCTCGTTGGCCCACAGGTCGACCTCGCGCTGGCGGTAGCGCGTCTCGACGTCGCTGACGCCGTGCCACTTGTCGCCGAAGTTTCGCCGCGCCTCGGCCAGCAGCACCCACTCGGTGACGAGCACCGACAGCTCGCCGCGCCGGGTCCGTATCGACCTCGCCCCGTGGCGCCGATCCAGTCGCCGAGATTCAGCTTCACGAACTCTTCGAAACGTTCGGTCACGGCGGCGCGGGCGAAGAGCTGCACCGCACCCGACGCGTCGCGCAGCTCGCCGAAGGCCGCCTTGCCCTGCTTGCGCAGCAGCATGAGGCGGCCGGCCACCCCGACGGTGACGCCGGACTCCTCGCCGGGGTCGAGCGCCGACCAGGCCTCGACGATGTCCGCCGTCTGGTGCGTGCGGTCGAAGCGGTACGGGATGTCCTGCGGGACGGCCGCCGGCCGGTCGTCGGCTGCTCGCTCGGGGCGCTCGCTCGGGGCGGCTCGCTCACGAGGGGACGTTGCGCTCGTACACGATGCGCAGGCCGTGCAGGGTCAACCAGGGCTCCACGTGCTCAATGGTGTCCGAATACGGCGCAATGAGCGAACTGAACCCTCCCGTGGCCACCACGGTCGCCGGGACCGAGCTCCTCCATGAAGCGCCGGGCCAGCGAATCGACCAGGCCGGCGAAGCCGTAGAGGGTCCCCGACTCAATCGACTCCACGGTGGAGCGGCCGATGACGCTGCGCGGCTCGACCAGCTCCACCCGGCGCAGGGCGGCGGCCGACTGGTAGAGGGCATCGAGGCTGACCCCGACCCCGGGCGTGATGGCGCCACCCATGTACTCGCCGTTGGCGCTGATGGCCTCGACCGTCGTCGCCGTGCCCATGTCGACCACCACGCAGGGGCCGCCGTAGAGGTCGTAGGCCCCGACGGCGTCGGCGATGCGGTCGGCGCCGACCTCCTTGGGGTTGTCGTACAGGATGGGCATGCCGCTCTTGGTCCCCGGGCCGAGCACGACGCTGGGCAGCTCGGAGAACCAGCGCGACGCCATCTGGCGCAGCTCCGCCGTGACGTGGGGAACCGAGGAGCAGACGGCGATGCCCGAGACCGACGTGGAGATGTCGAGGCCCTCGAGGTCGAGCAGCTGGGTGAGGAGGACCGCATGCTCGTCGGGCGTGCGGCTGGGACTGGTGGAGAGACGCCAGTGGTGGGTCAGCCCGCGCGGCGCCGTCGGGTCGTGCTCGGTGCCGATGCCGACGCCGATGCTCTCCTCGGGCGCCGGGGCGCCGTCGTCCGCGTCGAGCGCGTACAGGCCGATCACCGTCTCGGTGTTCCCGACGTCAATGACCAGGAGCACGGTTCACGTCCCTTCGGCCAGCGGCGCGCCGACCGCCGTGGTCCAGAGCAGGTCGAGCCCGAGGTCGAGCACCGGGGCCGAGTGGGTGAGCGCGCCCACCGAAATCCGGTCCGGTCCCGCGGCGGCGTAGGCGCCGATGGTGGCCAGCGTCACGTTGCCGGACACCTCGGTGAGGATCGGGCCCGGGCGCGTCCAGGTGCGCCACCGCGATCGCCTCGACGACGGTGCCCGGGTCCATGTTGTCCAGCAGCACGGCGTCCGCGCCGGCGCGGGCGGCCTGGGCCACCTGGTCGAGGGTGTCGCACTCGATCTCGACCATCTTCCCCGGCCACAGCGCCCGGGCCCGCTGCACCGCGTCGGCGATGCTCGTCCCGGCCAGGTGGTTGTCCTTCACCAAAATGGCGTCCGACAGCCCGGCACGGTGATTGGTCCCGCCGCCGGCCCGCACGGCCGCCTTCTCCAGCAGGCGCAGGCCCGGCGTCGTCTTGCGCGTGTCGAGCACCGCCACCGAGGGGTTGCTCTCGTGCGCGGCGGTGACGAACTGCGCCGTGAGCGTGGCCACGCCGGACAGCCGCCCGAGGAAGTTCAGCGCGGTGCGCTCGGCCGGTGAGGATGGGTCGCAACCGGCCGGCCAGCTCCAACAGCGTGTCGCCCGGCGCCAGCTCGTCACCGTCCTCGGCGTAGCCAGCGCAGGTCGATGTCGGGGTCGAGGAGCACGAAGGTCTCGGTGGCGCAGGCGCGTCCGGCCAGGACGCCGTGGCGCCGGGACCGCAACGCGAACTGGGCGCGCACGTCGGCGGGCACCAGTGCGGCGGTCACGTCGCCCTCGGGACCGAGATCCTCGGCCAGGGCGCGCTCGACGGCGTCGTGGACGGCCCGGGCGTAGGCCGCCGTCGTCAGCCATGGCCCGCCGCTCGGTCGGGCCCGACGTGGCCGTGCACCAGCCGGCGCCGCCACGACGGCACGGCATCGGGGTACTCGCTGCGGGCGTGGGCGCCGCGGCTTTCGGTGCGGGCCAGCGCGGAAGCCAACAGCGCATCGGCCAGCCGGAGAAGGTTGGCCAGCTCGCCGGCCGCCACCGAGGCCGACGGGTCCCCGAGGACGGCACCGGCCTCCTCCACCACGGCGCGCGCACCGGCCAGGGAGTCGGCGCTGCGCACGACGCCGGCACCGCGCGTCATGGCGCGCTGCACCGTGTCGCGCAGCTTCGTCACGTCGGGGCCCGGCCACCGGTCGCGGTCCGGCGGCGGCGGCGTGGCCGGCTCCTCCAATTCGGTGCAGCCGATGCCGTCGATGGGCTCGGTGCCCAGCACGGCCCGCAGCGCGCCGCTCGCCTCCGGGACGCCGGCGCGCCCGACGGGATGCGCTCGGCCAGGCGGGCCCCGAACACCATGCCCTCGAGCAGCGAGTTGGAGGCCAGCCGGTTGGCCCCGTGCACCCCGGTGCAGGCCACCTCCCCCACCGCCCACAGGCCGGGCAGCGCCGTGGCGCCCCACAGGTCGGTGACGACGCCGCCCGAGAGGTGGTGGGCCGCCGGCGCAATGGGCAACCAGTCGCGCTGGGGATCGAGGCCGATGGACGAGAGCGACGCCGCAATGGTCGGGAAGCGCGCCGAGAAGCGCTCGAGCCCCGTGGCGTCGAGCCAGAGGTGGTCGACGCCCTGCTCGGCCATGCGGGCGGCCATGGCCCGGCTGACGACGTCGCGCGGCGCCAGCTCGTCGACGAAGCGCTCGCCGTCGCGGTCGCGCAGCAGCGCGCCGTGGCCGCGCAGCGCCTCGGAGAGCAGCGGGCGGGGCATGGCCGGGTGGTGCAGCGCGGTCGGGTGGAACTGCACGAACTCGACGTCGGCCGTCGGGACGCCGGCCCGCAGCGCCATGGCCACGCCGTCGCCGGTCGACTCGGGCGGGTTGGTCGTGACCGAGAAGAGCTGGCCGGCGCCACCGGTGGCCAGCACCACGTGGTCGGCCCGCACCTCCACGGGCCCGTCGGCGCCGCCCGGCGGCAGGGCCAGCACGCCGGTGCAGCGGCCGCCCTCGACCAGCAGGTCGAGCGCGAACCAGCCCTCGAGGACGGCGCTGGCCGAACGGTACGTCGCATCGACGAGGGCGCGCTCCACCTCGGCGCCCGTGGCGGCGCCCCCGGCATGCACGACCCGGGGCCGGGAGTGGCCACCCTCACGGGCCAGGGCCAGCAGGCCCGTCGCCTCGCGGTCGAACTCGACCCCGAGCGCGATCAGCTCGTGCACACGGCCCGGCCCCTCGTCGACCAGGATGCGCACGGCCTCCTCGTCGCACAGGCCGGCCCCGGCCGCCAGCGTGTCGGCCAGGTGCAGGTCGGTCGAGTCCTCGTCGGCACCGAGCACGGCGGCGACGCCGCCCTGGGCCCAGCGCGTGGCCGACTGCGACAGCACGCCCTTGGTCAGCACGCCCAGGGCGAGCGACGGCGACGGACCGCCCGGGCCGGCCAGCCGCACCGCGGCCGACAGGCCGGCGACGCCGCTGCCGAGGACCAGGACGTCGAAGGGTCCGGGCCGCGGCCCCGGTGGTCACGCCGGTTCGGTCAGCGTGAGCTCGGCATCGAGGTGCGCCGACGCCTCGTCGATCACCCGGTTGCGCCCGTCGACGTGCACGACGCGCGGCACGTAGGCCTCGAGCTCGGCCCGCTCGTAGTCGGCGTAGGTGATGATGATCACCTTGTCGCCCGGCTGCACCAGGCGCGCCGCGGCGCCGTTGAGGCAGATCTGGCCGCGCTCCCCTTCGATGGCGTAGGTCTCGAAGCGCGCGCCGTTGTCGATATCGAGGACGGTCACCTGCTCGTAGGGGAGGATGTCCGCCAGCGCCAGCAGCTCGGTGTCGATGGAGACCGAGCCCGACGTAGTGCAGGTTGGCCCCGGTCACGGTGGCCCGGTGGATCTTCGACTTCATCATGCGGCGGCGCATCGGCTCACCCGATCCTTTCGAGTTGGCGCACCGTCGTCGGTGGCGCCGGGTACGGCGCGGACATCGTCGGTCTGCGGCCCAGGCGTCGCTGTTGTCGATCAGCCGCACGGGGCCGACCTGGGCGGCGATCAGCAGGCGCAGCTGTCGTGCGCGCCGGCGTCGTGGGCCGTCGCACGGTGCCGACCTCGGTCGAGGCGTGTCGGCCTCGACCAGCACGGCGTAGTCGAGCGTCACCAGCGGCTCGGCGCCGACCACCGCGCGCATGGCCCGGCTGACGGCTGCGCCCGAGCGCGCACCGCCGGCCAGGGCGGCGCGGCCGGCGGCCAACGCCCGCGACAGCACCGTGGCGGCCTGCGCGCTCGGCCGGCGAGAGCCGCACGTTGCGGCTGGACAGGGCCAGGCCGTCGGGCTCGCGCACAATGGGGCAGCCGATCACCTCGACGGGCAGCGACAGCTCACGCGCCATGCGCCGCACGACGGCCAGCTGCTGGAAGTCCTTCAACCCGAAGTAGGCCCGGCAGGCGCCGGCGATGGTGAACAGCTTGGCCACCACCGTGGCCACGCCGTCGAAGTGACCGGGACGCGACGCGCCCTCCCAGGACTCGCTCACGCCCTGCACCGACACCGTCGTCGAGGGGGCGTCGGGCCACGACGGGTACATCTCGCGGCACGCTCGGGACGAAGACGACGTCGGCGCCCGCCTCGGCGCACACCGCCAGGTCGCGCTCGAGCGTGCGCGGGTAGTGGGCGATGTCCTCGGGGTCACCGAACTGCAGCGGGTTCACGAAGATGCTGACGGCCACCACGTCGCACTCGGCGCGGGCCCGGTTGAGCAACGACGTGTGCCCGTCGTGCAGGGCGCCCATGGTGGGCACCAGCCCGACCACCCGGCCGGCGGCCCGGGCCTGGTCCAGCACGGCACGACAGGCGGCGACCGATTCGACGACCTCCACCGTGGCCTCCCTAGACCGCGGCCGGCTCGGCCGGCTCGGGCTCGCCGGAACCGTCCCGCCGGAGACGGCGGCGTCGTCGTGGGCCAGTCGGGTGGCCAGAGCGGCACCGGCCTGGTAGCCGGGGCGCTCGGACTCGGGCAGGGCATCGAGGTGGCGGCTGAGCGTCGCCCAGTCGCCGCGACGGGCGGGGCCGGTGAGCGCCGGGCCGGCGCCCAGGGCGGCCACGTCGTCGACGGCGGCCCGGGTCAGCGGGAGGAACGACTCGAGGTCCAGCCCGACCGAGGCGGCCACCCGCTCGACCTGGCCCAGCAGCGCCACCACGTGGTTGGCCGCGATACAGGCGGCGGCGTGGTACGCCGCCCGGTCCCCGTCGGCGACCTCGACCATGCGGCCGCCCAGGCTGATCACCACGTCGCGGGCCAGGGGCGCCCCGGCCACGGCGAAGGTGACACCCGAGCCGAGGCGGGCCGCGCCGACCTCGCCGTTGGGCAGCGGCACCAGCGGGTGCACGGCCGCCCGCAGGGGGTGCGGGGCCAGGGCGTCGAGCCCGAGCGAACCCGAGAGGTGGGCCACCGTGGTTCCCGGCGACGGGTCGACCGCGGCCGCGACCTCGGCGACGGCGTCGTCGGGCGTGGCGATGACGAGCAGGTCGACGCCGGCGGCGGCGCCCGCCAACTCGTCGTGGCGCCCGAGGAAGCCGGCGAACTCCCAGCCGCGCGCGGACAATGCAGCGGCCAAGGACGTGCCGGCCCGACCGGGACCGATGATCCGGATGGAGTGCATCTGACCTCCTTCGGCGTTCCAGCCCCTTGCGGGTGCCGTTCGCCTACAGACGATCGAAGATAACGACGGCTACAGACTACCCACAGCGGCCACCTCGCCACCAGAGCCCCTGAGCTGGTCCGATGTCACCAGGTCCGGGGCCAGGTCAGCCAGCGGTTGCACCACGAAGCGCCGCTCCCACAGGCGGGGGTGCGGGACGGTCAGGTCCTCCGTCGTCCACCTGCCACCCCTCGACCCACAGGACGTCGGCGTCCAGCGTGCGGGGGCCCCAGCGGACCGTGCGGACCCGCCCGGCCGCCGCCTCCAGGGCGCGGCAACGCTCGAGCAGCGCCCGGGGGGTGTCGGTGGTCGAGAGCTCCACCACCAGGTTGAGGTAGGGGCCCTGCCCGTCGGGGCCCCCGACGGGCTCGGTCTCGTAGAGCGGCGAGACGCCCACGACGTCGCCCTTGGCGCGGAGCGACCTCGACCGCCTGGCGCAGGAGGGCGCGCCGGTCCCCCAGGTTCGATCCCAGCCCGATGAAGGCACGCCACGGGGGCGGTGCCGGCGCCGTCATCAGCGGGCGCGCCGCACCCTGACCCCGGTCGAGCCCACATCGAGCGGCAGCGGCGGGCGGAGCTTGCGCACCGTCACCTCGACCGCCTCGAGCCGGGGGTCCACGATCAGCAGCGCGCTGGCCAGCCGCCCGCAGAGTGCTTCGAGCAGGCGGTAGGACCGGCCCGACGACCACGTCGGCCGCGGCCTGGGCCAGGGCGCCGTAGTCCACCGTGTCGGCCAGGTCGTCGCTCTGCTGGGCCGCCTCCATGTCGACCCAGGCCACAATGTCGACCGAGAAGGGTTGGGCCCGGTCACGCTCCTCGGGCAGCACGCCGTGCGTCCCCGTGACCCGGAGGTCACGGATCTCGATGCGGTCGCTCACTGCGCCTGTCCGCGCGACGGCATGCCTTCCAGCTCGGAGAGCAGCTCGCGGCCGGGCTCGCCCATGGCGTGCCCGACGACGTGCTCGACCAGGGCCACCGCCTGGGGCTGGTTGGCGATCCGCTCCGACCAGACCAGGTACCCGGCCAGCACGCCCATGACCCGGTCGCCCAGCTCGTCCTGGTGCACCAGAATGCGCAGCCCGGAGGCCAGGGAGTCGTCGATGTCCTTGTAGCAGGCGGTGAGGACGGGCCGGGGGTCCCCGGTGCGCTCGAGCGGGTAGTGGGCCCAGGCCAGGCCCTCGTCGTCGTAGGCCGACAGGTTGTGCGGCGAGACAGCAGCGAAATGATGCGCCCGAAACCCTGGACGCGCAGCCAGATGATCTCCTCCTGGCGCCGCACCCGGCGGTGGTTGACCGAGAATCCGCCCGGCCGCTCGCTGACGGCCAGGTGATCGGTGATCACCCAGGTGAAGTTGCGCGGCGGAATACCGGCGGCCCACTTGCCCTTCATGCGGCAGGACCATACAGCCGCGTCATCTGCACCGTGGCCGCCACGTCGTGGACCCGCACCATGCCCACGCCCGCCACCAGGGCTGCAGCCTCGGTGGCCAGCGATCCCTCGGCCCGGTCGGCCACCGGAGCCGGGCCGCTCCGCACCGGGCGCGGCGGCCAGGACGCCGAGGAAGCGCTTGCGGCTGGTCCCGACCAGGACCCCGGCGCAACCGGCGCCGGCCGCGGCCTCCACCAGGGTCTCGAGGTGCCGCAGGAGCGACAGGTTGTGGGACGCCGTCTTGCCGAACCCGATGCCGGGGTCGATCCAGACCTCGCCCACCCCGGCCGCCAGAGCGCCAGCTCGGCCCGCTCCAGCAGGAAGGCGGGACCTCGCTCGACCACGTCGGCGTACTGCGGGTCGTCCTGCATGGTGCGGGGCCGGCCCTGCATGTGCATGGCCACCCACCCGGCGCCCGCGGCGGCCGCCACCTCGTAGCAGCGAGGCGGAGATGTCGTTCAGCAGGGTCGGCGCCCGCGGCCAGCGCGGCCGTCGCCACCTCCGGCTTGACCGTGTCCACCGACACCCGCACCCCCCGCCCGTCGCTCCGGGCCGCGGCGGCCAGGGCCTCGACCACCGGCACCACCCGCTCCAGCTCCACGTCGACCGGCACCGGCTCGGCGCCCGGTCGCGACGACTCCCCGCCCACGTCGACGACGTCGGCCCCGGCCGCCATGAGATCGAGCCCCCGGGCGACGGCGGCGTCGACGGTGGCGTAGAGGCCACCGTCGGAGAAGGAGTCGGGCGTCACGTTGAGCACGCCCATGACCAGGGGCCGGCGTGCGCCCTGTCGCACCGGGCTCAGTGGCCCCGGATGAACTGCATGGCCTCGGCCCGGGTGGCGACGTCGGAGCGGAAGAGCCCGCGCACCGACGAGGTGACCGTGACCGTGCCGGGCTTCTTGACGCCCCGCATGGACATGCAGAGGTGCTCGGCCTCAATGACGACGAGCACGCCGCGCGGCGACAGCACCGAGGCGATGGCGTCGGCGATCTGCGTGGTCATGCGCTCCTGCACCTGGAGCCGACGCGCGAAGCCGTCGACCAGGCGGGCCAGCTTCGACAGGCCGGTGATGCGGCCGTCCTCGGCCGGGATGTAGGCGACGTGCGCCTTCCCGAGGAAGGGCACCAGGTGGTGCTCGCAGAGCGACGCGAACGGGATGTCGCGCACCATCACCATTTCGTCGTGCTCGGCCGCGAAGGTGACCTCCAGGTGGCGGGCGGGATCGTCGTGCAGCCCCGAGAAGAGCTCCTCGTACATGGAGGCCACCCGCTCGGGCGTCGCCAGCAGGCCGTCCCTCTCGGGGTCCTCCCCGATGGCGATGAGGATCTCGGACACGGCGGCCCTGACCCGTTCGACGTCGACGCTCACGTTTCTGCTCCCTTGTAGAGGTGGACCCCCCGCAGGTTGCGGTAGCGCTCGGCCACGTCGAGGCCGTAGCCCACCACGAACTCGGGCGGGATGGTGAAGCCGATGTAGCGCAGGTCGAGATCGACCCGCTGCTCGCCCTCCTTCACCAGGAGGGCGCAGATCTCCACGCTCTTCGGCTGGCGCGCCGTGAGGTAGCGGCGGAGGTAGTTCAGCGTGAGGCCGCTGTCGATGATGTCCTCGACCACGACCACATGGCGCCCCTCGAGCTCGGAGTCGAGGTCCTTGACGATGCGGACCACGCCGGACGTCTTGGTCGCGCTGCCGTAGGAGGACACGGCCATGAAGTCGACGTCGACCGGGCAGGGCGATGGCCCGGCACAGGTCGCTCATGAAGAGCATGGCGCCCTTCAGGACGGCCACCAACAGGGGCGGCTCCTCGGCGTAGTCCTCGGTGATGGCGGCGCCCAGCTCGGCCACCCGGGCGGCCAGGCGATCGGCATCGACCAGCACGGGGCCCACGTCGGCCGCAGCCCACGACGGGACGCCCGCTCCGGACTCGTCGTGGGTCACCGGCGTGACATTACCGGGCCGTCGGACCGGTTCGACCCGGAGGCGCCCCCCGGTGCGGCGTACCCGTCGCCCTCCTGTCAGCTCCGTCCCCACCGCGCGCCCGGCGGCCACGGCCAGCGTGCGGTCCACCTCGGCCAACGAGGGCGGATGGCCGTCGTCGCCGGCGTCCCGCAGCCAGCGGCGCACGGCGCGGCGCGCCAACGGCAGCGGCGCCGCGGTCACCGCCTTGGCATCGGTCGGGTCGGGCAGCAGCTCGGTCGCCAACGTGTCGAGCAGTTGCACCTCGCTGCGCAGCACGCCGGCCTGCCGGGCCAGCAGCGGGACCGGGTCGCGCCCGGCCACCTGCCGCGCACAGCGGCAGGAGCTCGTGGCGGATGCGATTGCGGACGAACGCCGGGTCGTCGTTGCTCTCGTCGCACACCGGCTCCAATCCGGCCGCCGCGCACAGGGCGTGCGTCTCGTGCCGGCGCAGCCCGAGGATCGGGTGCCGCGTCCCCGGCGCCATGCCCGCCAGGCCGTCGGCACCGGCACCGCGCAGGAGGTTGACGAGGATCGTCTCGGCCTGGTCGTCCATGGTGTGCCCGGTGGCAACCTCGTCGGGCAACGCGGCGAAGCGGGCCGCCCGGGCGCGGGCCTCGAGGTTGGGGCCCGGCGCCACTGACGCCCGGCGGCTCTCGAACCGTGCGCCGAAGCGGGCCGCCGCCGCCCGCACCACCTCCGCCTCGGCGCCGGACCCGGCGCGCAGGCCGTGATCGACGTGGATGGCGGTCACCGCACATCCGGCCGCCGCGGCCAGGACGAGCAGTGCGAGGGAATCGGCCCCACCGGACACCGCGCAGGTCAGCGCCGCACCTTCGGGGGGGAAGGTGCACCGGCTCAGGAGGTCGGAGATGAGTGTGGCGGGAAGGGCGGGCCCTTCCTCAGCCACCGGCCCGGTCCACCCAGGCTGACGGGTTGCGGATCTCCTCGAGCGTCGGCAACCAGTCCGGCCCCTCCCACACCCGGGCCAGCAGAGCCGGCCCCCCGGCCGCCTCCACCGACTCGACGAAACGCTCGCCTTCGGCGTACTGGCGCATTTTGGCGTCGAGGCCGAGGAGCTTCGACATGAGCTTGGTCAGCCCACGCGACTGGGTGCGGCGCTCGTGCAGCACCTGGGAGAAGTGGGCGGCACCGGGCACCTCGGCCGCGCCGGCCCGGTCCATGGTCACGTCGCCGTGGCCCTCGAGCAGGCTCATCATGCCGGAGATCTTCGACAGGGCCAGCCGCTGCTCGGGGGTGGCCAGCATGGCGATCACGCCCCCGTCGCGGGCGGGATTGCGCCCGGCGCGCAGCTCGTCGGTGGTGCGGCGCACCAGTTCGGCCAGCCCGGCCGGATCGCCCGAGAGGGGGCCGAGCAGCTCGCTCACCAACCCGATGAAGTGGTCGCGCAACCAGGGCACCGCCGTGAACTGCAGGCGGTGGGTGACTTCGTGCAAGGCCAGCCACAGGCGGAACTCGCTCGGTTCGAACCCGTACTGCGTCTCCACCGCGACGATGTTGGGCCCGACGTAGGAGACGAGGTCCTGATCCTCGGGGGCCTCGTCGTTGATCAACAGGTCGTACTGCCCGAGGACGCGCGTCGCCATGTAGGCGAGCATGAGGCCCAGCTGCGTCCCCGCCACCGCCCGGCCCACCGCGAGTGACGGGCCCCCGAGCTTGTTGGCGCGCTTGCGCTGCAGCTCCACCATGGCGGGGCCCATCAGGCGCTCCACGGACCGCACGTTGGCGGCGGCCCAGCCGGCACGATCGGTCACCTTGGCCCGGGCGGACCCGTGCGCGGAGTGCAGACCGGTGGCCTCGCTCACCAGCGTCTCGGCCCGGGCGGTCAGCTCGTCGAACTGCCCCTGCAGGTCCCGCGAGCGATAGCTGGCCGGTGCGGGCTTGAGGATGAGGGCGCCCGCCGCCACCCGCTGGGCCAGCGCCCAGTCGACCATGGCCGGAGCGTCGGCGCACGGCTTCGGGGACCGCCAGCGAGAGGTCAGTGCTCGCCGTGGTGCTGCTTGCTTTCTTCGTCGATGGCGGCCGCGACACGCTGAATGAGGCTGTCGGGCACCCGGTCCTTGCACCGGTTGGCGATGACCTTGCGCAGCTCGGCTTCGAAGTCGGCCGCCCCGTTGCAGGGCCCGCACCAGTCGAGGTGGACGCGGATTTCGTGGCGCCGCTCCTCGGTCAGCTCGCCATCGAGGTAGTGGTAGAGCTCGTGCACGGCCTCCTCGCAGTCGACCGACGCGCCGAAGAGCCCGCCTGCGTCCACCGTGCCGCTGTCGCCGTCCTGACTCACGTTCTCGCTCATTCCATCGACCCCCCAGGCACGCTACCGACCAGGCCGCGCGCTTCGGCCACATTGAGCAACGCCTTCTGGAGCGCCCTTCTTCCCCGGTGGATCCGGCTCATGACCGTCCCGATGGGAACATCGGTGATTTCGGAGATCTCCTTGTAGCTGAAGCCTTCGACGTCGGCCAGGAGCACGGCCATCCGGAACGCCTCGGGCAGCGCCTCCAGGGCGGCCTTGACGTCCTCGTCGGTGAAGCGCTCCAACGCCTCGTCCTCGGCCGATCGGCCGGGATCGCTGCCGCCCGAGCCGGCGAGCCGCTTGTACAGGTAGAGGTCCTCGACATCCTCGACGTCGGCCACCTCGGGGCGGCGCTGGGCGGCCCGGTAATTGTTGATGTAGGTGTTGGTGAGGATGCGGTAGAGCCAGGCCCGCAGGTTGGTGCCCTCGGTGAAGGAGCCGTAGGAGCGGTACGCCTTGAGGTACGTCTCCTGCACCAGGTCCTCGGCGTCGGCCCTGTTGCGGGTCATCCGCAGCGCCGCCGAGTACAGCCCGGGCATGAATTCCATGGCGACGTCGGTGAAGGTCGCCTGGTCTGCCATGGGCCAACCCTACCCACCCGGGGATATCGTCTCGGCCGTGACCACCGCACCCGATGAGCTCGGGATCGACCTGATGGACGGGGAGTTCTACGGGCGGGAGCCCCACGACGCCTACGCCTGGATGCGAGCCCACGCGCCCGTCTTCTACGACGAGGCCAACGACATCTGGGCCGCAGCCTCCTACGCCGCCGTGAAAGCGGCCTCGGTCGACACCGAGGCCTTCTCGAACGCCCAGGGCATCCGGCCCAAGTACCCGCCCCTGCCGATGATGATCGACTTCGACGCCCCCGAGCACGTGCGCCGGCGCCGGCTCGTCTCGGAGGGCTTCACGCCCAAGCGGGTCCGGGCCATGGAGGACCAGCTCCGGGTCGCCTGCGACCTCATCCTCGACTCGGTGTGCGAACAGGGCAGCTGCGACTTCGTCGCCGACATCGCGGCGCCCCTCCCCATTGCCGTGATCGGCGACATGCTCGGCGTGGCGCCGGCGGACCGGGCCGAGCTGCTCGAGTGGTCCGACGTGATGCTCAAGTCGCAGGGCTCGCCCGACCCCGAGGCCATGGTCGGGGCCATGCACGCCTTCGAGGGGTACACCGCCTACATCAACCCGGTCCTCGCCGACCGCAAGGCGTACGGGCAGCACCGCCGACCTGGTGGGCGTGCTGTGCCAGGCCGAGATCGACGGCGACTCGCTCGACGAGGCCTCGCTGATCCACGAGACGCTGCTGATCCTCATCGGCGGCGACGAGACGACGCGTCACGTCATCAGCGGGGGCATGGAGGAGCTCCTCGCCCACCCCGACCAGCTGGCCCGGCTGGCCGCCGACCCCGAGGGCCTCCTGCCCGGCGCGGTGGAGGAGATGCTGCGCTGGGTGTCGCCGATCAAGAACATGGCCCGCACCGCGACGCGCGACGTCGAGCTCGGCGGCGTGACCATCAAGGAGGGGCAGGAGCTGCTCCTCCTCTATCCGTCGGCCAACCGCGACGAGACCGTGTTCGACGACGCCGACACGCTTCGACATCGGCCGCAGCCCCAACCCGCACATCGCCTTCGGCTTCGGTGCCCACTTCTGCCTCGGCAACCAACTGGCCCGCCTGGAGCTCAAGGTGATGTTCGAGCGGCTCCTGGCCCGGATGCCCGACATCACACTGGCCACTGCCGATCCCGTACGGCCGCCCGGCGAACTTCATTTCGGGCTTCGAGGCCATGCCGGTGACGTTCACGCCCGCCCACACGTCGGAGCCGACTAACGGCGCCTGAACCAGCGACCCGCCCGCAGACGGGCCCTGGGGTCTATTCGGCGGGGTTTCCCGTTTCGACCGCGATCACTTCGACGAGGCCGTTGAGCCGTACCGCTGGGCGGTCTCGAGGGCGGCGGCGAGCGTGACGTCCGCCTTTCCGCACCGCTCGCCGGAGTCCTTCGCACCAGCCGTGCACTCTCGATCTGCGTGCGAGCCGCCAGTACGGGAAGGCCATCCTCTGGCTCACCTCAAGGGCCTCGGCAAAATAGCCCTCTGCGTCATCGGGCCGCTCGAGCAGAGTGGCCAGGCAGCCCAGGTGGAAGGCCACCGGCCCTTGGGACGTGACCGTCGCATGCGCCACCTGTCCGCGCCATGGACGCAGCCAGTCGTGGAGCAGTGTCGCACCGTCGGCCCGTCCCAGAGAGACACATGTCTCGGAGAGAGCGGTGATCGCCGACATCCACGAAGGGTCGTAGGAGTACGCGGCAAACCCATCCGCGATGTCGGCGTCGATCAGAGCGTTCGCGTCGTCACGTTGACCGAGGTCGCAGAACGTTCGCGCCAGGGCCGCTCGGAGGACCGGCAGACCGGGGTTCTGCGCCGCGGCCGCGGCCATCAACTCCGCCATCCCGGCGAGGTCCGCCCATTCGCCGCGGACCCTGTAGACGTCCTTGAGCTGCGATCCGAATACGGCCATCGCTTCGGGGACGCTCTCTGACCCCACCGCCATCGCACTCTCGGCTTGCCGGAACGCCCGATCGGCATCGCCGCTCAGCAAGGAATGCATCGACTGAATGGTCAGAGCGTGCCAGGACTCATACGGCTCGCCAATTCGTTAGCCAAGGGTCGAGGCACTTTGGACATGCACATCCCACTGAGGCCGGTCGGCCTTCTGGAGATAGGCCCCACAGAGCCAGGCGTGGGCGATGAAGTCCGCCCGGAGATCCCCTACCTCCTCGGCAATCGACACCGCGAGGCCGAGATACGAAATCCACACCCGTCGACCGTATCCGGCACGTACCTTCCGCCTTGCATCAGTGTGACCGCCAGCGTGCACAGTGGAGCATTGAGCCGCTGGGCGATGGCCCGTGCTTCGGCGCCGAGCGACGAGTACCGGTCCTTATCCGGTCCGAAATTCTAACTCTTCCGCGAGGATGGCGAGCAGGCGGACCCGCTCCGGACTGTCTCCCGGCCCGACTGCGCTGAGGGCCTGCTCCAAGACCGCGACCTTGTCATTGTCGACTTGGCCGGCGACGGTGACCGAGCCCCGGGTGTTGGCGATCGCGGCCACGATGAGCCTGTCGCGGTCGCCGAGGGAGATTGCGACGTGGGCGGCCTCCAGAAGGGTCTGACGGTGGGCAGGATCGCCGATGCGGCGCTGGGCAGTACCGAGACCAATGAGCACGTCGCAGCGCAACCCGTCGTCGGCGGGAACTTGGGGATAGAGATCGAAGGCCTGACCGAACCACTCCAGGGCGTCGGCCGGGGCCAGCTGCGCGAGCGCCTGGTCGCCGGCGAGCTTGCAGTAGTAGAACGCTTTCGTGGCGTCCGCCGTCTTGGTGGCGGCGACGAAATGCCTCGCCAGCTCCGCAGCCCGAGTTTCCGGAGCCGCGCCGTAGAGACGCTCCAAGGAGTCGGCAATCTTGCGATGCACCCGGGCGCGGCGTGAGGTCCCGAGATCCTCATAGAGGGTGTGCTGCGTCAGAGCGTGAGCGAAACTGAAGCGGTCCACCACCCCCTCCACCTCGACGAGGAGCCCTGCCTGCACGGCATCGTCCACGAGATCGAGCAAGGCGTCCTCGTCGATACCCACCACGGCGCCCAGCACGTCGATATCGAATTCGCGTCCGATGACGGCTGCCTGGGAGAGCACCGTTCGCGTGTCCTCACCCAGGCGGTCCACTCGCTGGCCCACCACCGCCCGCACACTCTGGGGCAGGCCCTTCACGTAGAGGTCGCTGCTCGCCACCCACCGGCCGGTTTCGTCCTGGTGGACGAGTCCCGACTCCCCCAGGTGCCGGAGCAGCTCCGTGGTGAAGAAGGGATTGCCTTCGGTTTCCCGGCGCACGGCATGGGCGAGGTCGATGCCTTCCTGGTTCATCTCGTGTCCGGCAACGTGCTCCATCATCTTCAAGATCTCGACATCCCCGAGACCGACGAGATCGATGCGCTCGACGTCCGCCTCCCGCCCGAGGCTGGCCAAGGTGTCGGACAGCGGATTCCCCGCCGCCAGCTCCGAGTCCCGGTAGGTACCGAGCACCATCACCCGGCCCAGCCGAAGTGAGGCACAGAGGTGCTTCAGGAGCTGCAGGCTCGCCTTGTCGGCCCAGTGCAGATCGTCGATGACCAGCAGCAGTCCGGACTCCGACGCCGCCTCGAGCAGTGCCACCGCACTGCTGAACAGCTGCAGTCTCTCGGAGTCGGGATCTCCGCCGCCTTCGGGCAGTGACGGAATCCGTTTGGCCAGGGCCGGGACCAAGCTCGCCAACGCCCCGCCGTTCTCCTCCACGTGCTCCCTGAGCAGCGCCTCGTCGGCGTGGACCACGAGGTGCCCCAGAGCTTCGGCGAACGGTTGGTAGCTGACGACCAACTCTTCGTCGCAGCGTCCGTAAAGGACACAGAGACCGCGGTCGTCCGTGGCCTGGGCCACCTGCTTGGACAACGAGGTCTTTCCGATTCCGGGCTCCCCCGAAAGAAACCTTACGCGCCGGCTCCCCTCGGCGCAGTGCTTGAGGTCTTCGATCAGAGACTCGAGCTCGCGCTCACGGCCGATGAATCCGAAGAGCGAACCGCTCGGGGTCTCGAGTCGATCAGGCAGCGGGATCCCGGACGTGCTGCTCACCAGTTCCCACGGGACCTCGCAGACCGGGACCGGCTCGGGTAGGCCCTTGAGTTGGTGCTCGCCGATGCCGACGAAATGATGGGGGCTCCTGCGTCCGGCGAGAGTCCGCACCGTGTCGGTGGTGAGGATCTGGCCAGCGCCACACAGCGCGCAGATACGAGATGCTTCGATGACCGGATCGCCGAAGTAGTCGTCGTTCTCCAGGGTCACCTCGCCGCCACTCAGTCCGACCCGAAGTCCGATGGGAGCGGCGGCACGACGATTGTCCTGCTCGACGGCCTGCTGCATGGCGACGGCGCACGCCACCGCGGCCGAGGCGTTGCGGAATACCGCCATGAGCCCGTCCCCGAGGTTCTTCACCTCGATCCCTTGGCTCGCGGCCAGCGCTTGGCGCAGGAGTGCGAAATGGGCCTGGCGGACCTGATCGGCGACCTCGGGCGCCAGTCGGGACGACAGCTCAGTAGACCCGACGATATCGGTGAACAAGGCAGTTACCGTTTCCGTGCTGGCCATAGCGTGCCTCTCCGCCTGCTGAACCAACCCAGATTAGACGGAAACTACTACTGGGGTTGGGGTCGTCGGAGTCCGACGGCATCAACCTCGGGCCGGACAGCCGGGGGGCGAAGCTCGCGTCATCGTCCGGTTGTTCAGGGCAGTTCGCCAGAGCACCCGGTCCCGAATCACCCCCAGCCATCCGGCCAGGGGCATCCGGCGTGAGCCGGAATGGATCCGCCTTCCTTTGCTTCGGGACATCGCAACGCAGCGGACCCGTCGTTATGATCGCCGCCATGCGCTTCGTGGCTCCGGCGACCGCGGCGAGCGACGGGTCGAGACGGCACGCCTGATGACCGAACCCTCGTCGAACCCGGCCGGCATCGCCGGCTGGTCGATCCTGGTCACCGGGGGCGGGAGCGGCATCGGGCTCGCCACGGCGGAGCGGTTCGCCGCCGACGGCGCCCACGTGACGATCTGCGGGCGCACGGAGCAGAAGCTGCTCGACGCCCGCGAGCGGATCGCCGCCGCGGCGAGCGGGGACGCCACCGTCCGCTGCATTGTGGCCGACGTCACCGTCGAGGACGAGGTCGCCGCTGCCGTCGCCGCCACCGCCGAAGCGACGGGTCGCATCGACGGCCTCTTCGCCTGCGCGGGGGGCTCCCTCCACCTGGGCTCGGTGCTGACCGCCGACGTCGAGGCGGTGCGGGCCACCATCGACCTCAACCTGGCGGGCTCGGTGATCTGCGTGAAGCAGGGTGGGCTCGCCATGCAGGCGCAGGGCGGCCCGGGCTCCATCGTCCTGATGTCGTCGGGGGCCGGGCGGTTCCCCCATCCGCACCTCTGGGCCTACGGCGTGTCCAAGGCCGGCATCTGCTTCCTGGCGGAGACGGCGGCCGAGGAGCTCGGGCCGCTCGGCATCCGTGTCAACGCCGTGGCCCCCGGGATCATCGCCGACGAGCTGATGGCGTTCATCACCGGCGGCGGGCCGCTGCTCGACGACTATCTCGAGCAGATGCCCCTGGGCCGGGTCGGCACCGTCGAGGACGTGGCGGCGGCCGTGCGGTACCTGTTGGGCCCCGAATCGTCATTCGTGACCGGCGAGACCCTCGGTGTCGACGGCGGCCACCACCTGCGGCGCGGCGCCGACTACTCGCTCCTCTTCGGCGGCTGAACACGGCGGGCTGCAGCCCGCCCACCGCCGTGGCGACGACCTCCGACGGCTGGATCCCGGATTCCTCTTGCCAGACTTATCCGAAATGATTACCGTTACCGTTATGAGGACCAATCCGGCGCGTCCCGCCACGGCGACCGCCGCCCTCGCCGCCACTGCGCTCGGCCTGGCCCTCGGAGCCGGTGCGTGCGCCGACGCGGCGACCAGGACGGGCGCCCCCGACCTGGTGCACGTGGTGGCCGCCGAGAACTTCTGGGGCAACATCACCAGCCAGCTGGGTGGCCGTGACGTGAAGGTCACATCGCTCGTCACGAGCCCCAATGCCGACCCCCACCTGTTCGAAACGGACGCCGCCGACGCCGCCACGCTGGCGCAGGCCCAGGTCGTCATCGAGAACGGGGCCGGCTACGACACCTGGATGAGCTCGCTCCTGAGCGCGGACGGCGGCAGTCCCCGCATCGTCAACGCGGCGACCGTGCTCCACGTCACGGGAAGCGATCCCAACCCGCACCTCTGGTACGACATCCCGCGCGTGCCCACCGTGGCCGCCGCCATCGCGGCGGCACTCGAGAAGGCCGCGCCGCGGGACACGGCGACCTTCAAGGCCAACCTCGCCGCGTTCGACGCGTCGCTGGCTCCGCTCGACGCGACGCTGGCCGGTATGAAGGCCCACTTCCACAACGTCCCGGTGGCCTACACCGAACGGGTGCCCGGCTATGCGCTGGCCGTGGCCGGCCTCGACGTGGTGACGCCGTCGGGCTTCGCCCGCTCCATCGAGGACGGGACCGACCCCAGCCCCGCCGACACGCTGGCCATGCAGCGGCTGCTCGACGGCCGCGACATCAACGTGCTGCTCTACAACGTGCAGACCGTCACCCCGGTGACCACGCAGATCCGGAACCTGGCCCGCCAGCACCACATCCCGGTCGTCGGCGTCTCCGAGACGATGCCCGCCGGTGCGGAGACGCTACCAGCAATGGCAGCAGTCCCAGCTGACGGCGCTGTCGCACGCGCTCGAGGCGAGCCGCAACCCGTGACCGTGCCGCCCGTGGAACTGCAGGGGGCCGCGGTCCGCCTGGGCGCGCGACAACTGTGGTCCGACCTCGACCTCACCGTCGCCGAGGGCGAGTTCCTGGCCGTCCTCGGCCCGAACGGCGCCGGCAAGACCACGCTCCTCAAGGTGCTGCTGGGCCTCGTCCCGCTCTCGGCGGGCACCGTGCGCGTCAACGGTGCCCCACCGCGGCTGGGCAACCACGAGCTCGGCTACGTGCCCCAGCAGCAGGCCTTCGACCGCTCCCTGCCCATCCGCGGGCGGGACCTCGTCCGTTTCGGCGTGGACGGGCATCACTGGGGCCTGCCGCGCCACACCCGGGCGGTCAGGGCGCGGGTGGACGAGGCGCTGGAGGCGGTCGGCGCCAGCGCCTTCGCCGATGCGCCGGTCGGCCTGCTCTCGGGCGGCGAGCAACAGCGCCTGCGCATCGCCCAGGCCCTGCTCGGCGACCCCAGGGTGCTGCTGTGCGACGAGCCGCTCCTCGCCCTCGACCTGGCCAGCCAGCGGGCCGTCACGCGCCTCATCGACGAGCGCCGGCGCGAGGCCGGCACGCCGGTCGTCTTCGTCACCCACGAGGTCAATCCCGTGCTGCCCTACGTGGACCGGATCCTCTACCTCGTGCGCGGCAGGTGGGCCATCGGCACACCCGAGGAGATCCTCACCAGCGAGCGCCTCAGCGACCTGTACGGCATTGAGGTCGACGTGATCAAGGTGCGCGACCGCTACCTCGTCGTCAGCGCCGAGGACGAGCTGCCGACCGAGCCGGGCGCCCACCCGCACCACGGGCACGCCCACTGATGGGCATCGGCTTCTATCTCCAGTTCGGCTTCGCCCAGCACGCACTCGAAGCGGCCTTCCTCGTCGCCGTCAGCTGCGGCCTCATCGGCCCCTTCGTCATCACCCGCACCATGTCCTTCGCCGTGCACGGCACGAGCGAGCTCGCCTTCACCGGCGCGGTCGGCGGTCTCCTGGTGGCCGACAACCCGCTCGCCGGTGCGCTGGTCGGCGCACTCGTCGTGGCAGGGCTGATCGGCCTGCTGGGCCAGCGCGCCGCCGAGCGCGACTCGACCATCGGCGTGATCCTGGCCGCCGGCCTCGGCCTCGGCGTGTTCCTGCTCGGCTACTACCACGGCTACGCCAGCGAGGCCCTGAACATCCTGTTCGGCAACATCTTCGGCATCAGCTCGAGTCAGATCCTCCTCCTCGGCGTCATCGCCGTCGTCGTGGCCATCGTCCTCACCGTCATCCGGCGGCCCCTCCTGTTCGCGTCGATCGACCCCGACGTGGCACGGGCCCGCGGCGTCCCCACCGGCGTGCTGGGGATCGTCTTCCTGTTCGTCCTCGCCATCACCGTGACCGAGGCGGCGCAGATCGTCGGCACGTTGCTGGTGCTCAGCCTGGCCATCACACCGGCCGCGGCGGCGCAGCGCCTGAGCGCCAACCCGCTCGACGGTCACGGTCCTGTCGGTGGTCATGGCCGTGCTCGCGGCCGACGGCGGCCTCCTGCTCAGCTTCCAGTTCTCCACGGTCAAGCCGAGCGTGCTGATCGTGGCCATCAGCTTCGCGTTCTACGTCGTGGCGCGCCTCGTCGGCCCCGCCATCGCGGCGCGGCGGCGAGACCGGTTCACCCCGCCCGACCTGGCAGAGTTGCACGGTGGTTGAGCACGCAGAGCACCCGTCCCGCACGTCGCGGCGGACCCGACAGGGCGAGGCCGTGCTCAACGTCGTGCAGAGCTCGGACAACTTCCGCAGCGCGCAGGACATCCACGCCGCGCTGCGCGAGTCCGGCGAGACGGTCGGCCTGACCACCGTCTACCGGCACCTCGGCCTCCTCACCGACGAGGGCCGGCTCGATGCCCTGCAGACGGCCGACGGCGAGCTCGTCTACCGCCGCTGCCACAGCGAGCGGCACCACCATCACGTCGTGTGCCGGCAGTGCGGCCGCGGGACCGAGGTGGAGCTCCCCGACCTGGAGCGCTGGGCCGAGACGACGGCGACGGACCTCGGCTACAGCGACGTGACGCACACGGTCGAGATCTTCGGCGTGTGCGCCGACTGCCGGCGGTGAGCCGCGCCGGTCGCTTCAGCCGGCGGCGGAGAACAGCCCGGCGTCGATGACCGTCTCGCCGCGCTGTGTCTCGGTGCGGAAGCGGTAGGCCCCGGACACCTGCTCGCCGATGTCCCACAGCGACACGCGCAACGTGTCGCCGGGCATCGTCGGCTTGGAGAACCGGGCGCGCATGGCGCCGAATCGCGCCGGGTCCGACCCGCAGACGGCGTGCAGCAGGGCGCGCCCCGTGAAGCCGTACGTGCACAGGCCGTGCAGGATCGGGGCCTCGAAGCCCGCCCGCTTGGCGAAGGTCGGGTCGGAGTGCAGCGGGTTGCGGTCCCCGTTCAACCGGTAGAGCAGCGCCTGATCAGCCCGCGTCGAGTACGAAATCACCTCGTCGGGCTCACGCGTCGGCAACGGCTCGGCGGCCAGCGCGCTCTCGTCGTCGCCCTCGGGGTTCCGGGGGCCGCCGAAGCCGCCGGCGCCGCGGATGAAGAGGGCCGTGCGGGTCGAGAAGGCGGGCTCGCCGCTCGCGGCGTGCCGCGAGGTGCTCTCGAGCACGACCAGGCCGGCCGCCCCCTTGTCGTACATGCCCGCCACCGTGGTCGTCGTCTGCACCGTCCCGGCCACCGGCAGCTCGCCGTGCAACCGGATGGACTGCTCGCCGTGGACGAGCATCGCCGGGTCGTAGTCCCCCAACGACAGGCCGCCGCCACCGCCCTGGCCCACAATGGTGGTGAACGTCGGCAGGACGCGCTGCGTCACGCCATCGGAGTTCTCCGTCGTGAACTCGAGCTCGAAGCCGGTGGGGTCGAGGGCCCCGGCCCCCACGCCCAGGGCGTAGAGCAGGGCGTCCTTGCTGTCCCACGACCGCTCCGCCGGCTCCGAGGTGGTTCCCACCGCGTCGAGATTGAGTCCCATGGCTGCACCTCTTCCTGTTCTGCCGTCGCGTAACGGTATTTGATGTTACATGTACAGATGTTATGATTGTCAAGTGGAGACCGGCGAGGCCACGACGCTGACCATCGACGAGCTGGCCGCCGTGACGGGGACGACCACCCGGCGCATCCGCTCCCTCCAGACCCTCGGGCTGCTCCCCCATCCGGCGCTGCGCGGCCGCACCGGGCTCTACGGCGCCGTCCACCGGGACCGCCTCGAGGCCGTCCTGCGGCTGCAGGAACAGGGGTTCTCGCTCGAGTCGCTCGTGGTGCTCTTCGACGCGCTCGGAGGCCGGGACCATCGCTGGCCGAGGTCCTGGGCACGGCGGCGGCGGCCCACGCGTCGGGCACCGCGCACCGACCCCGGCGGCGACTCGGCCGAGCTCTACGGGTTCGCCGAGTTGCAGCGCGCGGGCGCAACGCCGCGCCACGGTCGGCCTCTCCTGTCGGTGGTCCCCACCACGGTGTGGGACGAGAGCCAGGCCTCGTAGGCCCCCGCAGCGCCGGCCATCCGCCGTGCCGCGCTCGGTAGGGTCGGCGGGCGTGCCCGAGACCCCCTCCCTGCCCCTGGTGCGCTGGGCCGATGGTCCGACGCTCGGGGTCGACGTGGCCGTGACGACCCGCCACGGTGGCGTCTCGGCAGCCCCGTTCGACACCCTCAATCTCGGCCTGCACGTCGGTGACGACCCCGAACACGTGGTCACCAACCGGAGGCGGGCGGCCGCGGCATTCGGCGTCACGCTCGAGGATCTCGTCTTCGGCCGGCAGGTGCACGGCGCCGGGACGACGCTCGTCGGGCCCCACGAGCGCGGCCGCGGCACGCGCGCCGACGACGACGCACTGCCCTCGGCCGACGTCCTCGTCACCGTGACCCCCGGCATCACCCTCGCCATCATGGTGGCCGACTGCGTCCCGCTCGCCCTGGTCGACCCCGAGGCGCGCGTCCTGGCCGCCGTGCACGCCGGCTGGCGAGGGACGGCGGCCGGCGCCGTGGGGGCGGCGCTCCGCGCCATGCAGGACCGCGGGGCGGAGGCCCGACGGATCCATGCCTTCGTCGGGCCGGCCGTGCACCGCGACCGCTACCAGGTCACCGACGAGGTGCGGCAGGGGCTGGCCGCCGGCGGTCGCACCCGCCCCGCTCGAGCCCGGCGTGGCCCGGCCCGACGGCCCCGCCCACTGGCTGGTGGACCTGGTCGCGGCCAACCGGCAGCAACTCGTGGCGGGAGGGGTGCGGGGCGAGCGGATCGCTCGAGTGCGGCGCCACCACGGCGGACGGGCCGTTCTTCAGCGACCGCGCGCAACGGCCCTGCGGGCGATTCGCCCTGCTGGCCCGCCTCCTCGACTGAGGCCGGTCCGAGGCCTGTTGCGCCGTAGCATGGGCTGGCTCGGATCGCCGGGCCACCCCACTCGCATGCCACCACCCGACCGGTTCCGCTACGACGGTTACGCCATCGACACGGCGGACGCAGCCGTCGTGTGCCACTACGCCACGGCCGACCACACCTTCACGGAGCGCTTCGCCTTCGAGCGCGGCGGCGACTGGGGCGACCCGGCCTCGCAGGCCGCCGTACGGATCCTCTACCTGCTCGCCGGCGTCTCGTACTACAAGACCTCGGCCGCCGCCGTGATCGACCTGGGCGACCTGCCGACGACGGCACCCGAGCGGGACTTCCTGCGCACCTTCTACGTCAACGGCCTCGGGGAGTTCGCCTACCGCAACGGCCTCGACCTGCGGGGCCTGCGGGTCGAGGGACCGGACGCCGGCAACCCGCCCGCGGTCGACTACGCACCCGCCCCGGGCCGTCCCCTGATCCCCTTCGGGGGCGGCATCGACTCCATCGTGACGGTGGCCGCGCTGGCGCCGGACCATCCCGACGCCGCACTCTGCGTCGTCGAGCCACCCGGGAGCCGCTTCGCCGCCATTGAGGATGCTGCCGCCGTGACCGGCCTGCCCGTCAGCCGCATCGTCCGCACCATCGACCCGCTCGTGCGCCGCTCGGCCGAGCTCGGGTTCCTCAACGGGCACGTGCCCGTGACCGCCGTCATCACCGCGGCGGTCCTGGTGGCGGCGGTGCTCCAACGACGTGACGCCGTGGTGCTGTCCAACGAGTGGTCGGCCTCGGTTCCCACCCTCGTCGAGGACGGGCTGGCCGTGAACCACCAGTGGTCGAAGAGCGAGGAGTTCGAGCACGCCTTCGGCGAGCTCGTCGGCGCCGCCCTCGGGCCCGACCTCTCGGTCTTCTCCTTCCTCCGGCCGCGCACCGAGCTCTGGGTCGGGGAGCAGTTCGCCCGGCTGCCCGAGTACCACGGCACCTTTCGCAGCTGCAACCGCGCCTTCCACCAGAGCCCGGCGGAACGGCTCGACCACTGGTGCGGCCGCTGCGACAAATGCTGCTTCGTCGACCTCGTCCTGTCCCCCTTCATGGAGCGCGGCGACCTCGAAGCGGTGTTCGCCGGCGACGAGCCGCTGCAGAACCCCGTGAACGAGGACCGCTTCCGGTCGTTGCTCGGCCTGGGCGCCGGCACCAAGCCGTTCGAGTGCGTGGGGGACATGGACGAGTGCCGGGGCGCCCTGGCGCTCACCGCGCAGCGCGCCGACCGCGCCGGGAACGAGCTCGTGCGACGGCTGCGGTCCGAACTGGGTGACGCCGCGCCGGTCGATCCCCACGCGCTGTTGCAGCCCCGCGGCACCCATCGCATCCCCGATCGCTATGCGCCACCCGATCTCCTGGTCCGCGCTCGCTGACGCGTCCGTCGGCGTCTGGGGACTCGGCGTCGAGGGACAGGCCAGCATCCGCCGGCTCCGGTCCATGGGCCGCGAGCCGGTGCTGGTCGACGACGCGCCCGCCGCCGCCTCGCTCGACGGTCTCGAGGTCCTGACGACCGCCGACGGAGGCCTCGATGCCCTCCGCCGCTGCGACGTCGTCGTGAAGAGCCCGGGGATCAGCCGCTACCGGCCCGATGTGGCGCAACTCCGCCAGGCTGGGGTCCCGGTCTGCGGGGGCCTCGGCCTGTTCATGGCGGAGGCCGACCCGACCCGCGTCGCCTGCATCACCGGCACGAAGGGCAAGAGCACCACGACCGCGATGGCCGTCCACCTGCTCCGCGGGTTCGGCGTCGACGCGCGGGCGGGCGGGAACATCGGCGTGGCGCCCTGGGATCCGGCGGGAGGCCCGGCCCCGGAGTACTGGATCGTCGAGACGTCGAGCTTCCAGGTCCCCGACCTGCGGAACGCGCCCGCCGTGGTCGCCGTCACCTCGCTGGCGCCGGACCACCTCGACTGGCACGGGACGGTCGAGCGCTACTACGCCGACAAGCTGTCGCTGTGCACCAAGCCCGGGGTCACCCTCGCCCTGGCCGATGATGCCGACGCCGAGCTGCACAGGAAGGTCGGGCTCCTCGGCCCGCACCTCCGGTGGGTCGATGCCGCCGCGGTGGCGCGGGACGCCTCATGGTCCGCGGCCTTCGGGCTGCACGGGCCGCACAACGCCCGCAATGCCTCGGTGGCCCGCGCCGTGCTCGAGGGTCTCGGCATCCCGGAAGCATCCGACGTGGACGCGCTGACCGGGGCCGCGCAGGGATTCGACGGGCTGCCCAGCCGCTGCCGCTCGCTCGGTTCGGTCGGCACCGTCGAGTTCGTCGACGACAGTCTCTCGACCAACGTGCTGCCGGCACAGGCCGCCCTGCGGTCCTTCGCCGAGCGTCCGGTGGCCTTGCTCGTCGGTGGGCACGATCGCGGCGTGGACTACGCGCCGCTCGGCCGGACCATTGCGGCCCGCACCGCACCGACCCTCGTCGTCACCATGCCCGACAACGGGCCGCGCATCGGACAGGCCATCCGCGACCGCACCGGCGGGCAGGTCGACATCCGCGATGCGGCGGACCTCGACGCTGCGGTCGATGCGGCGTTTGCCTGGGCCCCGCCCGGGGCCGTCGTGCTCCTGTCGCCGGCGGCCCCGAGTTTCGGACGCTTCGGTGACTACACCGAACGCGCCGCGGCCTTCGCCGCGGCGGCCTCCCGTTGCGGGACCCTCAGCTGAAAAGCGTCAGCAGCCTGCGCCCACGGGCGCCAGCTCTTCGCGCTCACTGAGGAAGAGCCACCAGGAGTCGGCCGAGACGGTCGCGGCCGCCTGCACCACGTCGAGATCGGCCTCCAGCGCGGTCAGCGCCTCGACCGACCACCCGGCGTGGTCCACCTCCTGCGTGCGGTGCACGTCCCAGAAGACGGTGCCCTCCTCGTCGAAGCCGTAGTGGCGCCGCAGGCCGTCGCCCTTGGAGGCCGCGATGTCGGCCGCCTGGACTTCGTAGGCGGCGACCATGGCCAGCGCGGCCACAGGGTCGTTGGCCGCCGTGGTGCGGACGACGGCGAGCAACGCCGCCGTCGACGGGGTCGCCGGGGCGTCCGGAGTGGCGCCGGCCGCCCGCGCGAAGGTCTCGAAGAGCTCTGCGTGCGGCTCGGGCGTGCCGAGCTCGTCGGCCAGGTTCGCCTCCACGAGGTCACGGGCACGTCCGGCCGGCAAGGCCTCGGCGATGGCCGCCAAGGTGACCGGGAGCTCGCGCTCAATGTGGCGGTACTGCTCTGCGTAGGCCGCCAACTCGCCCTCCGTGAGGGTGCCGGCTTCCCAGCGACGGTAAAAGGGGTGCGTGAGCAAGCGACGCCCGACAATCGCCTCCGCCAGCACCTCGTCAATCGGTTGAGGGTGCATCTGCGCACATTATCCGCTCCCTGCCGCCCGTCAATTGGGACGGGGAGGGCCCCGGCAGCGGCCACAATCGGGGTGTGCTCACCCTGGTGTGGTTCATTGTGGGTGGGCTCGTCGGCTGGGGCTCGGCCCACGGGGGCCCGGTCGTGCAGCGCGCCTGGCCCGTCTTCCTCCGCATCCAGATCCTGGCGACATCGGCCACGCTGTCCCTGGTGGCCGCCTGGCGGCTGACCTCGTTGAGCCAACTGCTCGGCCCCCTCGCCCTGTCCGCCGGGATGTGGTTGCTGCTCGGGGCAACCCTGGTCACCCGCGGCGAGCGGAGTGCCGGCCAGAGCTCGCTGGAGGCGTGGGCCGTCACTCCCAATGCGGGCTTCTGGGTCGTCCCGACAGCGGCCGCCTTCGCCGGATCGGCCGGAACGATGATCGCCGTCCTGGCCAATGTGATCACCACGGCCTGGAACGCGGTCGCTGTCCACCTCATGCGACGGGACGCCCCCTTCCCGCAGCGGCGCTCCACCACCTGGGTGGACCAGTCACCGGTGCTGGCCTCCCTGGTCGGGCTCGTGCTCCACGTCTTCGGCGCGGCGCCGGGCTGGACGGCCGACGTCCTCACCCTGGCCGGACCCCTCCTGGCCTTCTCGGGTGCCGCCCTGTTCACCGGCTCGGTGATCCATCCGCACAACCTGGCGGTGCCGCAGACCGAGCACGCGGTGCGGCGCTGGGGCTGGCTCACGCGTCCTGCGCATCGCCTACTACGCGCTCGTGGCGGCGGCCGCCGCGCTCGCCGGCTCGACCCCGCTCGTGGTGGTGGCCGTCCTGACGGCGCTGAGCGCGCCGTCGTTCCAGCCCATTCAGCTGTCGGTGCTGTACGGCTACCGCTCCGAAGTGGTCGTCGTGGCCGTGCGCTGGGGTTGGATCCTGGCGCCGCTGGGACTGGGCGCGGCGGCGCTCGTCCGCTGACGCTCCTGCCCCGCCGACGTCGCCGCGGGCCGACCGCCGCGTGCGCAGGTTGCGGTTCTTGATCCGATTGCCGCACACCGCCATGTCGCACCAGGCGCCCCGGCCGGCGTGTGACCGGTCGTAGTAGGCCCAGTGGCAGTCCGGATTCCGGCACGCCTTGAGCCGGGCCCAGGTGCCGTCACGCTGCGCGTCGCGCATGATCAGCAGCAGGCTGCCCGCGAGGAACGCCAACCCGTCGTCATCCCGGGGCTCGCAGGTCGAGCGTCCCGTCGTCGAGAACCGCCAACTCCGGGCGGGCCTGGCCGGCCAGGGCGCGGAGAAGGGTCAGGTCGCCGGGCTCCACCACCCCCTCCCCGCTGTTGGCGACGAGGAGGCCGCGGAGTGCCTCCCTGAGCGAGCGCACCTCGGCCAGGTCGACGGCGCCGGCTCGCAGCAGCCCGGCCTCGAGGAGCCACCGGGGGCCGCCGGCGGGATCGGCGAGCAGGTCGACTCCCGTGTCGGACTCCCAGGTGTTCACGAAGGACTGCACGACCAGGAGTGGCATGGGCGCCGGCTTCGTCTCGATGGCGGGGACCCAGCTCGGCAGCGTCGTCATGCGCCCACCTTAGCAACGAGAGTGACTGGTAAAACGGGCTTGACCGGTCTTGGAGTGACTGTCATAATGGAATTGATGGTCACGCAGAGACCGCTGGAGCGCCCCCGGTGATCGTGGTCCTCCACGAGGGGAGCGCGCTCGGCCTGCGGCGGGTCCGCTGGTGGGATCGCCTGGTGGCGCGGCTCCGGGCATCGGCGCTGGACCAGGAGCTCGCCGCCGGGGCGTCGCCCGAGGCCACCGTCGCGCTGGCCGTCCACGCCGGCCGCCTGTGCGAGCCGGCGCAGCGGCGCCTGCTGGCCCGCAGCCTGACGCGGATCGTCGCCGCGTCCGACCTGCCGGTGCGGTCCCGCCTGAAGGCGCCGGTCTGCCGCCCCGCCGTGCAACGGGCGCGGCCCGAGCTGGCGGCTCTCGCCGGCCGCCTCGGTGCGTCGGGGCCCGTCGACGTGCACGGGGTGGCCCGGGTGCGGACACTGCTGGCCGACGGGACCGGCCCGCTCTACCAGCCGGCGCCACCGGAACGGCTGCGCCGCGAAGTCGTGGAGGTGCTGGCCGCCCTCGATTCGTTCGACTGAGCGACGGGCCCGGCGCCGCCGTCAGCGGCGGCGCAGAATCCGGTCGAGCTGCGCGATCGTGAGCGGGTCGTGGACGGGAGCCTCGTGCCCGGGACGAAGGCCGTCGAGCAACAGCTCCAGGAAGCGCAGGGACGGCTTCGAGGATTTCGAGTCGCAGACGTCGGCGATGGAGCGCACCGCCATCAGCACCACCACGATGTCGGCCACCTCGACGTCGGGGCGGACCGACCCGGCCTGCTGGCTCCGGTCGAGGATCTCTTGGAGCAGAGGAGCCGTCTGGCCCAGCCCCGTCCCGCTCGTCCGCCAGGGCGGAGCCGAAATGGTGGCCCGCCAGCAACTGGGGACGGCGATGCAGCGGCGGACGAACTCGAAGACCCCGTCCGCGGGGGCGACCTCGGCGAGGACCGCCTCGGCGATCTCGCGCTTGCGCACGTGCGCCGCCCGGACCACGGCGTCGAGCAGGTCGGCCTTGTTCGGGAAGCGGCGGTAGAGGGTGCCCACCCCGACGTCGGCCCGCAGGGCGATCTCCTCCATGGAGGCTTCGTACCCGTGCTCGGCGAACACGTCGCGGGCGGCGAGCAGAATCCGGCTCAGGTTGACCTCGGCGTCCCGCCGCAGCGGCCGCGGCTCCATCGTCCCGGCTCCGGACCGGGGTGCGGCGCTGCGTGGTCACGCCCGGTCCTCGGGTCCGAAGGCGATGGCGCCGACGATGACCTCGGCCTCCGCGGTGAGCGCCGGGGTGCGGCTCCCCTTCGACGATGGACGGCGCGTCGCGCTTGGGAATGGCCAGCGCGGCGAGCGCGGCCACCACCAGGGCGAGCCCGCTGACTGCGAAGGCCAACAGGTAGCCGTGCTCCTTGGGGAAGCCGCCGGGCGCCAGGCCGCTCACGACGAGGCTGGTGGCGATGCCGCTCCCCAGGGCGGCGCCGATGTTCCGGATGTTGGTGTTCATGCCGGTGGCCACGCCGGTCTGCTGGGCCGGCACCGCCTCGATGATGAGGTTCGCCATGCTGGCGAAGCCCAGGGCGATCCCGATGCCGAGCAGTGCCGTGGCGACGTAGATCGACCATTGGTCGGTGTGGTCCAGAATCAGCAGGAGGTAGCTCGAGGCGGTGATGAGCGACCCCACGACCAGCACCTTCTTGGAGCCGAACGCCTTCGAGAGCCGCCCGGTCATGGGTGCGACGACCACCATGGCGGCGGCGAACGGCAACAGATAGAGGCCCGACTGGGTGACCGACGCCCCGAATCCGTAGCCGGCGTGCGTCGGCGTCTCGGCGAATTGGGGGAGCGTGACGAACATGGCGAACATGCCGAAGCCGAAGAGCAACGCCGCCAGGTTCGTGCTCCACACGGCCGGAATGCGCATCATCTTCATGTCCACCAGCGGGGAGTCGGAGCGGTTCTCCACGACCACCCAGACCACGAGCAGGACCCCGGTGACGATCAGCAGCGCGATCACCGACGTGTTGGCCCAGCCCCACATGGGCGCGTACGAAATGGCGAGCAGGCCGGTCACCAGCCAGGCGGACATGAGTGCCGCCCCGAGCCAATTGATGCGGCCCGGAGCCCGCACCGGCGATTCGGACACGAACAGGTAGGTGGCGACCGTCGCAATGGCCGACATGATCATCGGGATCCAGAAGAGCCAGTGGTAATTCAGGTGCACGAGGATGGGGCCGGCCAGCACGATCCCCGCTCCGGCACCTGCGCCGAGGATGGCCGACATGACGCCGATGGCGCCCGCCACCCGCTCGGCCGGGAACTCGTCGCGGATGATCCCGAAGGCGAGGGGGAACACCGCGCCACCCGTGCCCTGGATCACCCGGCCGACGAGCATGAGCGGCAGGCTGGTGGCCAGCGCGCTGAGCAACGACCCCGACGGTCAGGGCGATCAGCACGGCGACGATGATCTTCTCCTTGCCGAGCATGTCCCCCACCCGCCCGAGGATCGGCGTGGCGATGGCGGCACTCAGCAGGTACGCGGTGAGGAGCCAGCTCGCCCCGCTCTCCGACGTGTGCAGGGTCTGTTCGAGCTGCGGGATGGCAGGGATGATCAGCGACTGCAAAAGGGCGAAGGCGAGCGCGGCCGTGCCGAGGACGGCAAAGGTGAGCGCATAGTTGGTGCTCCGTGTCGCCATGCAGATCCGATCGCCCGGGCGGAATGCCTTGTTCCGGTTAGGCTAACATAAGCGGAAGCAGCTATTCCGGAAGGGCCGCGGCTGCGCCGCGACGGCATCAGGAGGCGGGATCCGACACAGCAGACAACCCTTGGGCCCGCGGGCCGGGCGAGCGGGGTCCGCCGTGACGGCGCCTTCTGCGCTCACGGGACTGAGCCACGTGAACGAGCGTCACAAGTGGACGGCGCTGTTCATCACGACGCTGGGCATGCTGATGGCGACGATCGACGCCTCCATCGTCCTCATCGCCCTGCCCGACATCTTCCGCGGCATCCATCTCGACCCGCTCTTGCCGTCCAACACTTTCTTCCTGCTCTGGATGATCCTGGGCTTCCTCATCGTCACCAGCGTGCTCGTGGTGAGCTTCGGCCGGCTGGGCGACCTCTACGGCCGGGTGCGCATGTACAACCTCGGCTTCGCCGTCTTCACTTTCTTCTCGCTGCTGTTGAGCATCACCTGGATGACCGGGACGGCGGCCGGCATCTGGCTGATCGTGATGCGCATCTTCCAGGGCGTCGGCGCCGCGCTGCTCATGGCGAATTCCGCCGCCATCCTGACCGACGCCTTCCCACCCGACCGCCGCGGCTTCGCCCTCGGCATCAACCAGGCGGCCGCCATCAGCGGCACGTTCATCGGCCTGCTCCTGGGTGGCCTGCTGGCCCCCATCAACTGGCGACTCATCTTCCTGGTGTCAGTGCCGATCGGGCTCTTCGCCACCATCTGGGGCTATTTCTCCCTGCACGAGGTCGAGAGCGGCTCGGGGGCCAAGATCGACTGGTGGGGCAACGTGACCTTCGCCATCGGGCTGATCCTCGTCATGATCGGCATCACCTACGGGATCGAGCCCTACGGGGGGCACCCGATGGGCTGGACCAACCCGGTGGTGCTGCTCGAGCTCGGCGTCGGCGTCGCCTTCCTGATCCTGTTCTGCTTCATAGAGGTGCACACCGACGAGCCGATGTTCCGGTTGCAACTCTTCAAGATCCGGGCCTTCTCGGCCGGTGTCTTCGCCAGCTTCCTGGGCGCCCTGGGGCGGGGCGGCCTCATGTTCATGCTCATCATCTGGCTGCAGGGCATCTGGTTGCCCCGCCACGGCTACACGTTCGCCGTCACCCCGCTGTGGGCCGGCATCTTCCTGGTCCCCCTCACCGCGGGGTTCCTCATCGCCGGGCCGCTGGCGGGCATCCTGTCGGACCGCTTCGGTTCGCGTCCCTTCGCCACGGGCGGCATGCTCGGCACGGCCGTCTGCTTTTCGTTCTTCCTGTTGCTCCCGATCAACTTCTCGTACCCCGAGTTCGCCGTGCTGCTCTTCGTCACCGGGATGTTCATGTCGTCGTTCGGCTCGTCGAACCGAACCGGAGTGATGAACAGTTTGCCGGCGCGCGGACCGTGGCGCGGGCTCGGGCATGAACACGACATTCCAGAACTCGGCCCAGGTCCTCTCGATCGGCATCTTCTTCACCCTGATCATCCTCGGGCTGTCCGCCCATCTGCCCGCCGCCCTGGTGGGCGGCCTGACCGCGCACGGCGTGCCTGTCGCCACCGCCGTCTCCATCTCGCACCTCCCTCCGGTCTCGACGCTGTTCGCCGCCTTCCTCGGGTACAACCCGGCGGGCCACCTTCTCGGACCCCACGTGCTCGCGCAGCTGACGCCCGCCCAGCGCAGCACCGTCACCGGTGAGCGGTTCTTTCCGAGCCTCATCGCCGACTCGTTCCGCGACGGGCTGCACACCGCGTTCGAGTTCGGCATCGTCATGTGCCTGGCCGGCGCGGCCGCCTCGTGGACACGCGCGGCGGCAAGCAACCGCCGACCGTCGACCTGGACGAGGCGCGGGTCGAGAACCTGGTGCCCGAGCCCGCGCACTGAGCGCGGCCGGACCACGCACTCAGGCGGCGGCCATCCCCACCACCGGCTTGTTCAGCACAATGGAGCCGGTCCAGCCGTATGCCGCGTTTCGCCCCTCGTACCGGTTTCGGGTGAGGGGAGCTCGGGCCGGAGGAAACGCAGGCCGGGCGCACTGACCATTTACCCCAGGTCACGCAGGTCGACGCACAGCAGGACCACAACTCGAGGTCGCAGAAGGGCCGGCTCTGTCCGCACATCGATCGCCGAGCCAACGCGAAATTGGAGCCTGAGAGGAGATTCGAACTCCTGACCTGCGCATTACGAGTGCGCTGCTCTACCGACTGAGCTACCCAGGCACTACCGCCTCCGGCGCCATGGGGACCCAGCAGACCCCCTGATCCGGAACCGGCCCAACATGGTAGACGCCGCGCCCGGGGCCGCCGCCGAAGCCCAGCCCAGGGGCCCCGTGCGCCTGCAACATCGGTGCAATGGCGCTGCAAGCGCCGGGATGCACAGTGGCATCCACACCTTGGCCGATGCAGCCGCGGGGCATCTGCATCGCATCGGGAGAGGAGGGGACAGGGTGGTAACGACCATGGGGTTAGAAGCGACAGTCGACCGGCTCCAGGGGGTCGACCTCCTTCGGAACTGCACCCACGCCCAGCTGCAGGAGGTGGCCCAGCTGGCAGAGCGGGTCCAGGTGGCAGAGGGCGAAGTCCTGGCCCGCGAGGGCCGGATCGGCCGGGAATTCTTCCTCATCCTCTCCGGATCGGTGGCGGTGACGCAGATGGGCCGGCGGGTCAACACCCTGTGCTCGGGCGACTTCTTCGGCGAACTGGCCGCCATGGACCCCGGGCCCCGCAACGCCACCGTGACGGCGCTGACCGATCTCGACGTGCTCATCATCGGGCCCCGTGAGCTCTCGGCCATGTCCGACATCCCCGGCTTCCGTGGGGCGCTGTTCCGCAGCATGGCCAGCCGGCTGCGGATTCTGGAGGCCCGCCTGGCCGAGCTGCTCGACGCGCAGGATGCCTGAACGACCCCGGTTGCCCCCCATCAGCGCGTACCCTGACGGCACGGGGAGGGCACTCCGCCGACCGACCTTTGGGGGGACACGGATGGGCGCCAACGGCGAGGGGAACGGGCAGGCCGCACCGGACCGCCTGCACGGCGTGCCGTGGTTCACCGCCTGCACCGAGGAGCAGCTGTCCGAAATGGCCCGGATCGCCGAGCGCCTCCGCATTCAGGCCGGCGAGGTGATCCTGCGCGAAGGCCGCCTCGGCCGCGAGCTCTTCGTCATCTTGGAGGGCACGGCGACGGTCACCCGCGAAGGCCACGTGGTCAACATTCTCCACCCCGGCGACTACTTCGGCGAGCTGGCCGCCATCGAGGCCGTGCCCCGCAGCGCCACCGTGGCGGCCACCACGGATCTCGAGGTCCTGATCGTCGGCCCTCGGGAGTTCGAGACGATGATGGAGATCCCGGGCTTCCGCAACGCGTTGCTCAGCGGCATGAGCCGGCGCATCCGCGAGGCGGACGACAGGCTGGCCGCCTACGAAGAGCAGGCCGGCCCGGGAGCGGACATGGCGGAGGGGGACCAGCCCTCCGGCTGACCTGATCAGTCGGGCGCGGTGGCGCGCGCGGCCAGCCGGTGCAGGCCCATGGCACGCGCCCCCACCAACGCGTTCCGCAGCAGTTCGGTCACGCGCTGCTTCTCCGCGGTCGGGCGGCGGCGGCGCACGGTCCGGGCGAGCTCCATTTCGGCGGCGGCCACGAACGGAGGTGAGCCCATGCGGCGGGCGAGCCGCAGCGCGGCGTCGTGGTGCACCTCGGCCAACGCCAGGTCGCCGATCGTCTCGGCCAACAGACCCAGGTAGAGGTCGGCCGGCCCCACGCAGGCCGCGGCCGGGGCGCGGACCACGACGGCGGTGCCCGCATAGGGCCGCATGACGTCGTAGAGGTCGACCGCGAAGTCGTGCGCCGGGGCGCCGACCTCGTTGCAGGCCGCTGCCGCCAGAGCCAGCGACACCCCTTCGGCCTGGTCGGCCGCCACGTTCTTCCAGCCGAGGGACGCCAGCGACGCCAGCTCGCGCAGGGCGGCCTCGCGGTCGCCCGCCTCGGCGTGCACGAGGGCCCGTGCCGCCGACACGGTCGGGTAGGGGGTGGGGGCCTGGGCCAGCACCTCCCGGAAGACGCCGTCGGGCGCACCGAAGTCGCCCCGCTGCCACCAGGTCCACATCATCAGGGCCCCGTAGAAGCTCAGCGCCAGCTCGTTGTGGCCTTCCGCCACGTGCAGGGCCCGCTGGCCCAGTCGCTCCGCCGTCTCGAAGTCCCCGGCCAGCAGCGCCATCATGGCGGTGACGTTGAAGGCGTACGAGGCCTCGACCGGGTGCACCGGCCCGGAGTCCCTGGCCCGGAACCGGGCGATCTCCTCGTTGACCGCGTCGACGTCGCCCTGGGCCAGGAGCTCACGGATGCGCCACATGTGGCCGTGCAGCGCCAGCAGCTCGTCGCCGATGTCATCGGCGATCTCCCCGAGCTCCGTCCCCGTCGCCAGCCGCTCCGGCGCGGGCCCGATGCCCCAGAGCGCGTGCATGCGCGCGTTGAGCGCGTAGCCCAACGCCACCCGGTCCCCCAGCCGGCGGGCCATGGCGACGGCGTCGTTGCTCAGCGCCAGTGAGCGCGCCAGCGCGCCGGGAACGGGGACATCGGTGTAGTACACAATGACCAGCCCGAGCCGCGCCGTCACCATCGCACGCAGATGGGAGTCCTCGCCCGCGGGCAACGCGGCCAGCGCCTCTTCCAGCAGTCCCATCTGCTCCTCGTTGGCCCGCACGATCCCGAGGTAGCTCAGCGGTCCAGCGCGCAGGGCCGCTGCGGCCAGGCGCTCGGCGTCGCCCAGGCTCCGCGCCAAGCCGGCCGCCCGTTCGAAGTTGTCGTCGGCCAACGCCGTGTCGCCGGCACGGTTCTGCGCCTCCGCCAGCGCAATGAGCGCGTCGCAACGGGTCCGGGGGTCGCCGAGCCCGTACTGCTCGGACACCTCGAGGCTGCGGGCGAAGTGGCGAGCGGCCTCCTCGAAGGCCAGCAGGCGGAGTGCGCGCTCCCCGGCGGCCTGGCAGTACCGGGCGGCCTTGTCGGCATCCGCCAGGGCCGCGCCCATGTAGAAGTGATGGGCCAGCTCGTTGACGTAGGTGTCCAGTTCGCCGGCATGGGACCGCTCCGTGGCGACGGCGATCTTGTGGTGGTAGCGGACCCGGCGCCCGCGCAGCAGCTCGCCGTAGATGGCGTCGCGCACCAGCGTGTGGGTGAAGACGTAGCGGTCACGCATGTCCTGGCCGACCCGGCGGAGCAGGCGTGACTCCTCGGCCCGGTCGAACGCGTCGAGACGTTGCTCCGCCGTCAGCTCGGCCGCTTCGGCGACGACGCCCGCCTCGCACTCGGGGCCCGCCACCGCCGCCGCCTGCAGCAGATAGATCACGTCCTCGGGCAGTCGCGAGACGCGTCGTGCCACGAGCTCCCGGATGGCCTCTGTCGGGCTCAAGGCGGGCGGGACCGGCGCGTCGTCCTCCTCGCGCTGCTCCGCTTCGCGGTAGCCGACCTGGCGCAGGAGCTCGTCGAGGAACAGCGGGTTCCCGTCGGTGAGCCGGCAGAGCTGGGGGACGAGGTCGGCCGGCGCGTTCGGCCATCCCTGCACCAGCTCCTCGACAGCCTCTCTGCGCAGGCCCTGCAGGTGCACGGTCGCCACGGGATGCACGGCTCGGAAGTCCGCCAGCATGGCGCGCAGCCGGTGCGCGGGCGGGACCTCGGTGTCGATGAACATCCCGACGACGCCGAGCATGCCGTCCTCGGTGCCCCGCAGCACGTGGCGGAGCAACAACAAGGTGGGCTGGTCTGCCGCGTGCAGGTCGTCGATCACCAGCAGGATGGGGCCGCCGAGTGCGAGCTCGTTGAGCGTGGCGGTGACCGCCTCGAAGAAGCGGAAGCGCTCGTTGTCGGGATCACCGCCTTCGTCCTCGAGTGGTGGCGCGTACTCGCGCAGGCGCAGCACCAGCCGGGAGAGCTCGCTGAGCTGCCAGTCGGGCATGTGCGAGATGCGGTCCGCCGAGAGGGACTGGAAGTAGCGCCCGAGCGCCTCCGCGAACGGTTGGAACGGTGCCACGGGATCCTCGTCGCAACGGCCCCACAGGACGAGGCCGCCCCGTGCCTCGACCCTGCGGGCCAGCTCGGCCACGAGGCGCGTCTTGCCGATGCCCGGGTCGCCGTCGACCAGCAGCAGCCGCCCCGCTCCCTGGCCGACCGACGTCCACCACTCACGCAGCAACGCCGTCTCGCGGTCCCGACCGACCAAGCGCCCTTCACCCCCGGCCGCGGGGACGCGGAGCTGGTAGGCGTGGCCGCCCGATGCAGGCGCCGCCGCGGCCGACTCCCCCGGGACGGCGCCCGTGCCCTCCTCGGGCGGGACCGGGAAGTCGAGCGCGGGGTCCTGGGCCAGGATGGCGCGCTCCATCCACGTCACGTCGTGCCCCGGCTCGATCCCCAGCTCGGCCACCAGGAAGGTCCGCAGGTCCTGGAACACGCGCAGGGCCTCGGCCTGACGGCCCGAACGGTAGAGCGCCAGCATGCGCTGACTCCACAACCGCTCCCGCATGGGGTTGGCGCTCGTCAGCGCTTCGAGCTCACCGGTCACCGCCTCGTGCCGGCCGAGCGTCAGCTCGGCGTCCATCCTCGTCTCGGTGGCCGCCAGCGACAGCTCCTCGAGCCGGCGCGCTTCGGCCCGGGCGAACGGCTCGTCGCGGACCTCGCTGTAGGCCGGACCGCGCCAGAGCCCTTCGGCTTCGGCCGTCAGCCGGACGCACTCGCTCGGGCGCTGCCGCGCCAGCTGCTGCCGGGCCGCGGCCACCAGCCGTTCGAGCCGGACGGCATCGGTCACCTCGGCGGGCACCTCCAGGACGTAGCCCGGGGCCCGCGTCACGATCAGGTCGTGCGGCACGCCCGCGTCGCGCAAACGCTTGCGCAGGCGTGAGACGGTCGAGCGCAGCGCGATCTCTGCCCCCGGGCCGTCGTTGTCACCCCACAGGGAGTCGACGAGACGGTCCACCGACACGATGATCTGGCGATCGATGAGCAGGCGGGCGACGAGCGCACGCGCCTTGACGCCCCCGATGTCGACGGGGCGCCCGTCCCAGGCGATCTCGACAGGACCGAGCACACGGATCTCCAAGCCTGATCCGCCCGTTCCGGCGCCGCTCACCTCTCGTTCTGCCGACTCAGAACCCGTCACGCATCTACGCTCTCACACGACGGGCCGATCGCTCACGAACCGGCCGGTAGTCCGGCCACGTGGTGTGGATGCTCCTGGCGGAACGCTCGCACCGTGTAACCCGTCACCACCGTGTCCTCGACGGCACGCACCGACGCGCTCCGTGGAAGGTTCAGGATCGGTCCGAGCTCGCCGACGTAGTTGCCGGGTGCCGTGCGCGCCAGCACCTCCACCCCACCATCGAAGAGCTCGCGGTACACCTCGAGCCGACCCGACTCGACGTGGTAGATCAACTCGCCCCGTTCGCCCTGGCGGAACAGGATGTCTCCCGTCAGTGAGATGGAACTCTTCGGGCAGCCGGTCGGCGTCCGAGAAGTTCGGGGCCAGCTCAATCACCCGGTCGGCCAGCTGGCTGACCCTGTCGTCGTGTGTCGAGACCACGACCACGCGACCCGGACTGGCCAGTTCCCGCATGAGCCGAAGGATCCCCTCGACCTGAATGTGATCGAGGTGGGCGGTGGGCTCGTCGGCCAGTAGCAGCGGCGGATCGTGGACGAGCGCGCGGGCGATCGCGACCCTCTGCTGCTGTCCGCCGGATAACTGAGCTGGACGATGGTGTGAGCGCTCTTCCAACCCGACGCGGGCCAGGAGTTCGTTGGCCCGCTCCTTGGCCGCCGTCCGTGACGTGCCGGCCAGACGCATCGGCACGATGACATTCCCGCGGGCACTGAGGCTGGCGATCAGGTTGAAGGCCTGGAACACGACGCCCACCGTGTGGCGCCGGTATTCGGAAAGCGCCGGGCCACGCAGCTCGTTGACGACGGTGGACCCGAACTCGACCGACCCGCTGGTCGGCGTGAGCAGCCCGGCGAGACACGAGAGCAGCGTTGTCTTGCCGCAGCCCGACGGTCCGAGCAGCACCACCAGTTCGCCGTCGTGGGCCTTGAAGCTCAGCCCATCGAGAGGCTTAATGACGTAACCCCCCGAGTCGAAGGCGACGACGAGGTCCTGGACCAGAAGGTCATCGTTCATCCGAAAGCCGTCGCGGGGTCGGCGCCGGTCACCCGGCGCAATGCCGAGACGCTGGCGATCACGCCGACCGTGATGGCGATCAGCGGCAGCGCGAGTCTGGCGTCAGGGGTGATGTCGATCGGCTGGGCGAAGAGCGGGGCCATGAAGAGCGACAGGATCTCGGCCAGGATGGCGGCGAGGAGGGTGACCACCACCGCCTCCAGGACGAGACTGAGAAACAGTGCGCCCGATGAGGACCCGAGAGCCTTGAGCACTGCGAAGTCGCGCTTCCGCTCCAGAGCGGCGACGTAGAGCATGGACGCGACGATGGCGGCGGCGATGAGCCACATCAGCGAGCGCGTGTTGTCGATGGAGGTCACGGCACTCCCCAGGGCCGTCACGGTGTCGGCGACCACTGCCGGCGGCGTCAGCACGACGAGGCCGGCGGGGACAGTGGCCGGTGTGCCCGTCGTGGCCACCGCGGTGATCAGCGGCCTGCCCCCGGTGACCGCCCGCTGGACCGTGGCCAACGGCATGTAGACCAGCGGGATCCCGCCGTCCATGGTGCGGCCGTCGACCACTCCGACCACGTCGTAGGGATGCCCGCCCAACTCCAACACACTGCCGACCGGCGCGTGCACTCTGGAGTCGACGACGGCCTGGCCGATCGGCCGAGAGCCGATGACCGGACACCACCTGGGGATCCCCCAGTCCTCCGGGCTGCACGCCCATGAGGTTGACGGTCTTCGGCGCCGTGGAGCCCTGCACGAGGACCACCTGCTCGGGCGCGAACAACACCGGGGAGGCCTTGTGGACCCCGGGCTCCCGCGCCACGGCGGCGGCGGCCGTTGCCGGGAAGGCGGCGAATGCGGTCAGGCGGCCCTGCGCAGAGGGCGCCATGACCCAGGACGTGGCTCCCACCGCGTTGACCGTCGACGCCACTTCGGCGTGGAATCCGTCCGCCAGCCCGCTCATCCCGAGCGCCAGGGCGAGGACGAGCCCGACGCCGACGACCGCGATCAGGAACTGTCGGGCCCGGAACCACAGGTCCGCAAAGGTGACCGACAGCATGCAACCCCCTCTCGCCAACCGGGAGAATCCGCCGAGACTCTAGCGGTGCGCAACCCGAAGCTTGCTCGGGACAGATGCATCGACCCGACGTCAGGAGCCGCGAGGTGAGCGCCCCGCGTGAGACTACGCCGCCAGGGCGGCCAGGCGGACGAAGAGCGACTGCACCAGCAGGGTCTCGTTGGGGTTGCGGGGCAGGGCCTCCGCCGTCTCGGTGATGAGCCCGACCGCCTCGGTGGCGCTCCGGACGTCGGGATCGCCCACGGCGACGGTGCCCCGGGCCGCCCGGACCACCCGTCCGCGGTAGGCCCGCGCCAGCACGCCGAGGCCGGCCCGCAGCGCGTCGGTGCGGAAGCGCCGCTCCTCGCGCTGGTGCTGCTCGACGATCTCCTTGCGGCCGGGCAGGCCACGCTCGCCCATCTCCTTGGCCGCCGCGGTCAGCGCCTCGATTTCGCGGGCATGGGCGGCCCGGAGGGGCTCCACCGCCCGGTCGGCCGAGTCCAGGACGCGCCGGGTCAGACCCGGCCGCCGTCATGCCCGCCGACGTCAGCTCTTCGGGCACCGAGGTCCACAGCGCCACGCGGGCGGCCACGTCGGGATCGTCGACCATGATCCGCGCCCGTTCGGGGTTGCCGCCGGCGCTGTCCGCCACCACGGCCGCCATGTCGGCCGGGACGCCCGATTCGGTCAGCCACTGCACCAGCTCGGCCCGCGGCACCGGCGGGAAGGCGACCTCGACGCAGCGGCTGGCCACCGTGACCAACTCGGGAATGACGTCGTCGGCCAGCAGGATGAACACCGTGTCGCCCGGTGGCTCCTCCAGTGTCTTGAGGAGGGCCGGGGCCCGGCAGCGCGGCAAGATGCACGTCGAGGACGACGATGACCTGACGCGCCGCGTGCAGCGGGCGGCGCTGGGCCAGCGAGACGACCTGGCGCAGGTCGCCGATGGAGACCGAGGCGCCACTGCGCCGTACGACGTGCAGGTCCGGGTCGGTGCCGGCGAGCGCGGCCCGGCAGGTGGCGCACACGCCGCAGCCACCGTCGGGGCAGAGGAGCGCGGCGGCGAACCCGTAGGCGGCGGCCAGGCCGCCGTTCCCGGGCGCCCCGCGGAAGAGGTAGGCGTGCACGGGGTTGGCCGCCGCGGCGCGCAGTGCCGCCACCGCCGCCTCCTGCGACACCACCCCGGCGAAGAGCCCGGGGGCGGGAAGGTCTTCGTTCACCGGCGCCCAGCGGGCGCGTCACCGAGTCGTTCGCGCACGGAGGCCAGAATATGCGCCGTCAGCGCGGCGACCTCCAGCGTCCCGTCGACGACGATCCAGTGCTCGGGGTCGGCCACCGCCTGGGCCAGGAATCCATCGCGCACACGGCGCGCGAAGTCGGCGCCGAGCCGCTCCAGTCGATCGGCCTTGCCCCGGCCGCCGGCGGCGAGACGGTCCGCCGCCACGTCGACGCTGACGTCGACGAGGATCGACAGGTCGGCGGCCAGGCCGCCGGTGGCCCAGCGGATCAGCTCCGCCAGCCCGGCCGGGTCGAGCCCCTGTCCGTACCCCTGGTAGGCGATGGTCGACCCGGCGTAGCGGTCGCTGACCACCCACTCGCCCCCGGCCAACGCCGGCGCCAGCACCCGGGCCACGTGCTCGGCCCGGTCGGCCGCCATCAGCAGCGCCTCGGCCCGGGCCGAGGGCGGGGGCGCGTCGGGGGCCAGCAGCAGCTCGCGCAGCGCTGGCCCCGACCGGCGTCGCACCGGGCTCGAAGGTGAGCCGGGCCCCGAGGGCCTCGGCCACGGCGGCGGCCTGGGTGGACTTGCCACAGCCGTCAATGCCCTCGAGCGCGATCAGGCGACCCCGGGCCGGCATCTCAGAACGGTTCGGTCGGTGCAGCCTTCTTGGCGATGGCGGCGTTCTTGGCCGCCCCGCTCTTCTTGGCCGCCGCCTTCTTCGCCGCGGTCTTCTTGGCCGGGGCCTTCTTGGCCGCGGCCTTCTTCTTGGCCGGAGCCTTCTTGGCCGCCGCCTTCTTCTTCCGCGTCGACGGGCCGGCGGCCCGGCGCTCGCCGAGCAGCTCGGACGCCCGCTCGATGTCGATGGACTCCACGACGTCGCCCTTGCGCAGGGAGGCGTTCGTGGTGCCGTCGGTGACGTAGGGGCCGAAGCGCCCGTCCTTGACGACGACCGGCAGGTTGGTCGTCGGGTCGGTGCCCAGCTCGCGCAGCGGTGCCGCCGACGCCCGGCCCCGGCGCTGCTTGGGCTGCGCGAACAGCGCCTGGGCCTCGGGCAGCGTCACGGTCAACAGCTGCTCCTCACTGCCGAGGCTGCGCGTGTCGGCCCCGCGCTTGAGGTAGGGGCCGAAGCGGCCGTTGTGCGCCACGACGTCCTCGTCCGTCTCGGGGTCCGTGCCGACGACGCGCGGGATCTGCAAGCAGCTGCAGCGCCTGCTCCAGCGTGAGCGTGGCCGGCTCCATGGAGGAGAACAGCGACGCGGTGCGCGGCTTGTCGCCCCCTTCGACCACCTCGCCCACCTGCACGTAGGGCCCGAAGCGCCCGGCCTTGACCTGCACGTCGAGCCCGCTCTCGGGGTGGGTGCCCAGCACCCGGTCGTTGGACGGTGCGGCCAGGATCTCCTCGGCCCGCTCGATCGTCAGCTCGTCGGGCGCCATGTCGTCGGGGATGGAGGCCCGCTCCTCGCCGTGCTGGAGGTAGGGGCCGTAGCGACCCACCCGCGCCACAATCGGCTCGCCGTCGCTCCCGTCGCCCAGCGGGATGGAGTTGATCTCGCGGGCGTCGATCTCGCTCAGGTGGGTGGCGACCGCGGCCTTGAGCCCGACGCCCTCGACCTGGTCGCCGCGCCCGTTCCCGGCGCCGGGCACCGACGTGCCGAAGTAGAAGCGCGTCAACCAGGGCAGCGCCTCCTCGCGGCCCGCCGCGATCTCGTCGAGGTCGTCCTCCATCGATGCCGTGAAGCCGTAGTCGACCAGGTCGCCGAAGTAGCGCTCGAGCAGCCCGACCACGGCGAAGGCCGTGAAGCTCGGGACCAGCGCCGTCCCCTTCTTCCACACGTAGCCGCGGTCGAGGATGGTGGCGATCACGCTGGCGTAGGTGGAGGGGCGTCCCACGCCGAGCTCCTCCATCGCCTTGACGAGCGAGGCCTCGGTGTAGCGCGCCGGGGGCTGCGTGGTGTGCGAGCCGGGCTCGAAGGCGCTGCCCTCGACCACGTCGCCCACCGCCAGCGCCGGCAGGACGACCTCGCGGTCGGCCAGCTCGGCGTCCGGATCGTCCTCGCCCTCGACGTAGGCGCGCAGGAATCCCGGGAAGGCGATGACGCGGCCGCTGGCGGAGAACTCGGCCTCCTGGCCCTGGGCCACGCCTTCGGGCACTTCGGCCGTCAGGCGGATCTGCGCGCTGGTCCCGGTGGCGTCGTTCATCTGGGAGGCCACCGTGCGCTTCCAGATCAGCTCGTACAGGCGGAGCTCGTCACCGGACAGCTCGCGGCCGGCCTGGTCGGGCGTCCGGAAGGTCTCGCCGGAAGGGCGGATGGCCTCGTGCGCCTCCTGCGCGTTCTTGACCTTGCGCTCGTAGCGCCGCGGCGAGTCGGGGACGTAGGCATCGCCGTACATCTCGCGGGCCTGGGTGCGTGCCGCGGTGAGCGCCTGGTCGGAGAGCGTCGTCGAGTCGGTCCGCATGTAGGTGATGAAGCCCTGCTCGTAGAGGCGCTGGGCCACCTGCATGGCGCGCTGCGCGCTCGAAGCGCAGCTTGCGCCCGGCCTCCTGCTGCAGGGTCGAGGTCATGAACGGCGCGGCCGGCGAGCGCCGGAAGGGGCGCTCGGTCACCGCGCTCACCGTGAAGGACCGGCCGACCAGCGCGGTGGCGACCGACGTGGCCTCCTCCTCGCCGAGCACCCGGACCTCGTTCTTGCCCGTCCGCTCACCGTTCTCGTCGAAGTCCTTGCCGGTGGCGATGGCGGCCCCGCCGAGGCCGATCAACGCCGCGCCGAAGCCGGTGGTGGCGGCATTGGTGAAGGTGCCGTCCACGCCCCACCAGGTGGCGGAGCGGAAACGCATGCGGGCCCGCTCGCGCTCGACCACCATGCGGGTGGCCACGCTCTGCACACGGCCGGCCGACAGGCGCGGCATGACCTTGCGCCACAGCACGGGCGAGACCTCGTAGCCGTACAAGCGGTCGAGGATGCGGCGGGCCTCCTGGGCGTCCACCAGGCGGCGGTCGAGGTCGCGCCACTCGTCGACGGCGCGGGCGATGGCGGCCGGCGTGATCTCGTGGAACACCATGCGCTTGACCGGCACGGTCGGCGACAGCACCTCGAAGAGGTGCCACGCGATCGACTCGCCCTCGCGGTCTTCGTCCGTGGCGAGATACAGCTCGTCGGCGTTCTTCAGCAGCTTCTTGAGGTTGGCCACCACCGACTTCTTCGGCGACGACACCACGTAGAGCGGCTTGAAGCCGTTGTCGACGTCGACCCCCAGCCGTGCCCACGACTCGCCCTTGTACGCCGCCGGGACCTCGTCGGCTCCCCGCGGCAGGTCGCGGATGTGGCCGATCGACGACTCCACGATGAAGTCGGGACCGAGCATGCCGCCGATGGTGCGGGCCTTGGCCGGCGACTCCACGATGACGAGCGCCTTACCCACGACGTCCTCCACGGGGCAGCGGTCGATGAGGGGAAAGGGAGGGCATGGTCACGTCAGACTGCGGGTCCGTCACCCCCCTGTCAAGGGCAGGCCGCACGACCGGGGCGGTGAGCGGGGGGGTCGTTATGCGGCTGACCAGGTCAATCGACCGACGCCGGCACCGCGGCCGAAGCCGGAGCCGAATCGGCCGAATCGGCGTCCATGGCCTCGGAACCCCGCTTGGAGAAGGCGAGCGCGGCGAGCAGGATCACCAGGGAGACGCCGGCGATGGCCAGGCGGGCGCCGGTGTGGTGCTGCAGGCTGATGACCGCGGGGAGGATGAGCAGCGAGACCAGGTTCATGACCTTGATCATGGGGTTCAGCGCCGGTCCGGCCGTGTCCTTGAACGGGTCACCCACCGTGTCGCCGATGACGGCGGCCTTGTGGGCCTCCGAGCCCTTGCCGCCTTCGTTGCCGTCCTCGATGTACTTCTTGGCGTTGTCCCACGCGCCACCCGAGTTCGACAGCGTGTTGGCCAGCAGCTGGCCCGTGAGGATGGTGCCGGCCAGGAAGGCGCCGAGCGCGAGGTAGTTGATGCCGAAGCCGACGATGACCGGGGCCAGGATGGCCAGCAGCGCCGGGGTGGCCAGCTCGCGCTGGGCGGCCGCGGTGCAGATGCTGATGACCCGCCCGTACTCGGGCTTCTCGGTGTAGTCCATGATGCCCGGGTGCTCGCGGAATTGGCGCCGCACCTCGAGCACGACCGTCCCGGCCGAGCGACCGACGGCGCGGATGGCCAGCGACGAGAACAGGAAGGCGATCGAGCCGCCGATGAGCAGGCCGATGAACGTGGTCGGGTTGGCCACGTTGATCTGAATGACCGAGAACAGCTTGGCTCCGGTGGCGTGGAGGCTCGGGAGCTGGTCGCCGATCGTCTCGATGAACGAGGCGAAGAGCGCCACCGACGCGATGACGGCGGATCCGATGGCCACACCCTTGGTGATGGCCTTGGTGGTGTTGCCCACGGCGTCGAGGCTCACCATGACCCGCTCGGCCTCGCCGGTGAACTCACCCGACATCTCGGCGATGCCCGCCGCGTTGTCCGACACCGGACCGAAGCTGTCCTCCGAGACCACCATGCCGGCCGTGGCCAGGAGGCCGATGCCGATCAGGGCCACCAGGTAGAAGGTGAGCTCAATGTTGCCGTCGCCCAGCCCGATGGCCACGCCGATGGCGATGGCGATGGCGATGATGGCCCAGACGGAGGACTCCAGACCGATGGAGATGCCGGCCAGCACCGTGGTGGCCGGACCGGTTCGTGCCGACGCGGCGATCTCCTTGACCGGCCCGCGCTCGGTCGAGGTGAACTGCTCGGTGATCTGGCTGGCGACCAGCGACAGGATGACCCCCGTCAGCACGGCGTAGAAGACCTTGAGGTCGTGCACGTAGTACTGCGCCACGAAGAAGGCGCCGATCACCGTGAGCAGGGCCGCGAGCCAGAAGCCCCGGTTGATCGGGGCGAGGGCGTTCTTGTCGTTGGTGCGGGCCCGCACCACCACGACACCGATGACCGAGGCGAAGATCCCGATCGCCGGGACGATGAGCGGGTAGAGCACCGCGGCCGTGGTGTGGTGGAAGCGGAAGGCGGAGTAGCCCAGGATCAGCGCCGCAATGATCGTGATCTCGTAGGACTCGAAGAGGTCGGCGGCCATGCCGGCGCAGTCGCCCACGTTGTCGCCCACGTTGTCGGCGATGGTGGCCGCGTTGCGCGGGTCGTCCTCGGGAATGCCGGCTTCCACCTTGCCCACCAGGTCGGCCCCGACGTCGGCCGCCTTGGTGAAGATGCCGCCGCCGACTCGCATGAAGAGGGCGAGCAGGGAGGCCCCGAAGGCGAAGCCGATCAGGACGGCCGTGGCCGAGTTCTGGAAGATGAGGACGATGGCGGTGGCACCGACCAGGCCGAGGCCCACGCAGAGCATGCCGGTGACGGCACCGGTGCGGAAGGCGACCCGCAGGGCCTCTTTCATGCCGCCGCCCCGGGAGGCCGCCGCCGCCGTGCGCACGTTGCCCCGCACGGCGATGCTCATGCCGATGAAGCCGGTCAGGCCCGAGAAGGCGGCGCCGAAGAGGAAGCAGATCACCCGGTAGATGCCGTCCTGCTGGAAGGTCAGGGCGATCGAACCGTCAGGCCGCACCACCTTGGTGGCGGTGAAGAAGATCAGGATGGCCAGGGGGATGACGATCATCACGATGGCCCGGAACTGGCGCGCCAGGAACGCCTGGGCCCCTTCCTGGACCGCCAGCGCGATCTCCTTCATTTTGGCGGTGCCCTGGTCGAAGGAGAGGACGTTGCGCGCCAGGAGCAGCCCCGAGACGATGCCGACGATGCCGGCGATCAGGCAGATGTACAACCACGTCTTGTCGACTCCACCGAGGTGGAAGGCCTGGTAGCCGCCCTTGGCTGCGAGCATTCTGATCATTCCCGGTGTGCCCTTTCTGTTCCTGTCCGTCTGGCGGGGAGGGGATGGAGGCGCCCTCCTCCGTGCGGTGCGGCAGCGCTCAGCACCATTGCATTCGATGTCATCACCCCAGGCCGACGGCGCGCCGGTGAGGTCGCACCCGACGCCGGGCCGGGGGGGACGTTAGCGACTACCGACCGGTCGGGCAATTTGACTGCCGTCGCCGAGGCGGAGGAGGAGGGAGGCGCCTCAGGAATCCATCGGATCGCAGGGACACCCTTGGCGGTCCGCGATGGCCCGGACCTAGCCCTCGACACCACGGCCCGAGGCTCGTCGCTCGCTTCATTGGGGCTCCGTCGTCCGTTCGGAGGCGGCCTGCACCAGCTCGTATGAGGGATTGAGGATGGCTTGCCGGCGAGCCCAGTCGCCGACCATGCCCTCGACGACGAGGCGTGCACCAGGCTCGATGCCCGCGATTTGGCGACGACCTTGGAACACCAACAGAATTTTGCCGGTCCCGTCGGCCAGGACGCACTCGAGGTTCGCGTTGCCGGCCCGGGGCTGGGTCCGCACCGAATTGACCCGGCCCGCGATCCGAACGCGCTGGCGCCACTCCACCCTCCCGATGGGCGTGGTCGTCCCCGGCATGGCCCCCGAACGCCGCCCTTTCGAAGGAGGAAGCCGCTGCCTGTCGGTCCGCGGCCCGTCGTGCCGCCTTCTCGTGCGAGCGATCGGAACTGGCCGCCGGCACGCCGAGCCAACTCGTCGCTGGTCGTCTCACCATGAGGCGCGCGTCGCTTCGAGAACCAGCCGCCGGTGAGCTGATAGGGCACCACGGTGGCATTCACGTGGTGGAGTTGCGCAACCGCTGCGGCAATGCGGTCGGCCGTGCCGTCGTGGAGCAGGCGATGCCAACCGGTGGCGAATCCCCGTCGAGGGAGCAGGATGGTCAGCTCGGTCTCCTGGTCGGCTACCGCCTCGGCCGCAAGCTCAAGGACGGCCCGGCCGAGCCGCCGGTCTTCGCATTCCACGACGTCCAGCGGCAGTCGGGCCAGCCCGAGCCGGCTCCACTCGGCCACGAGCTCCGCTGATACCCGGCTGTCCAATGTGAAGTGCACCGCACGCAACTCGTCGGCGTTGAAGGTCCGTGCATACTGAAGGGCCCGCGCCGTCGCCATGTCCAAGCGGTCGACCAGGACCACGACGATGTGCCGATTGAGCACCCGCGCCGCCGCCGCTTCGGCTGCACCCTCCTCGAGTTGGTGCTCCTCGTCCGCGTACTGGCGGTGCAGTCGCAACAGGACGAAGACGCCGAGCGGCAGGATGATCAGGATGACCCAGGCTCCTTCGCTGAACTTCGCCACGGCGATGATCACCAACACGACGAACGAGAGCACCGAGGCGGTGCCATTGATGGCCAATCTCCGTCTCCAATGGTCCTCTCGGTGCGTGAGGTGATACTTCGCCATCCCCGCCCCCGCCATGGTGAATCCGGTGAACACGCCGATGGCGTAGAGCGGAATGAGGCTGTCCACTCGGGCCCGGGTGATGAGGAGCAGCAGGACGGAGACAACGGTGAGCACGATGATTCCGGTCGAGAACACCAGACGGTGGCCTCGCTTCGTCAACTGGCGAGGCAAGTAGGAGTCCTCGGCCGCGAAGCTCGCGAGGAACGGGAATCCCGTGAAGCTCGTGTTCGCCGCCAAGAATGAGGATCAAGCGTCGTCCCGATCTGGAGCATCGCATAGAACACCCCGCCGAGCCCGCGGCTTCCGTAGACGTACTTGGCAACCTGGGAGATCACCGTCGGCGTGCCGGACACGTAGGGCACCGGGTGGGTGATCGAAGCCAGAACCGAGACTCCGAGGACGAGTGATCCGAGGATCGTGGCCATCAGGATCATGGTGATCCGGGCGTTGCGGGACTCCGGCTTGCGGAAGATGCTCACGCCGTTCGAAATGGCCTCGGTCCCGGTCAGGGCCGAACCTCCCGACGCGAAGGCCTTCAGCACCACGAACACGGTGGCTCCGTAGAGAAGGCCGCTTCCCGCCGTCCCGACAGGGACCGAGCCCGGGTGCCCGGTGATCGCATGGGCATGCAGGGAACCGGTTGCCGCCTTGAAGAGCCCCCAGGCGATGAGGAGGACCATGTTGGCGATGAAGAAGTAGGTGGGGACGGCGAACGTGCGGCCGGCTTCGCGGATTCCTCGCAGATTCCCGTATGCGAGAAGAATGACCAGGCCTATGGCGATCCAGGTCGTATCGGGAGTGAGGCTCGGGATGACGGAGGTGATGGCAGCCACGCCGGCCGCCACCGAGACCGCCACCGTCAAGGTGTAGTCGATGAGCAATGACATGGCCGCCACCTGGGCCACATTGAGGCCGAAGTTCTCGCGGGCCACCACGTAGGCCCCTCCGGCCTTCGTGTACACCTTGACCACCTCGAGGTAGGAGAGGGTCACGAAGAGAAGGACGAAGATCACCGCGATGCTGATGGGGATGACCAAGGAGAATGCCGCAACGCCGATGAGCGGGATCAGGGGAATGAGCATCTGCTCGGTGGCGTACGCCGATGACGAGATGACGTCTGAGGACAAGACCGCAAGGGCGGTCGGTTTGCCCAAACGCTCGGTGGACTGCCGCTCGGTGGCGATGGGAGGCCCGAGCAACCGGTTCTTGATGCGATAACGAAGCGTCTCGGGGAGATCGAGCTGGGCCAGCGTGGAAGCCGCCGGCTTCAGGCGATCCTCCGGGGGGGGTTTCACCAATGCCGTCGGAGCGCCCGTCCCTGCCCTGGGTGATTCCGCCGAATCGTCGCCAGTGGCTCCCGCTTCCTCCATGCGCTCAGTAAATCATGGGCCGCGGCCATCCCCTGGGTTCGACCGCCGTCCTCGACCAGGGACCGAGGGCCTGGAGGCGGGCCGAGGTCCGGAACGGCTCAACTTTTGCACCGACGGACGCGGCGTGTTGCACTGTGGCGTGCACGTCATCGTCGTCGGGTGTGGCCGCGTGGGCTCGGGCCTCGCCATCTCCCTCAGCGCCGAGGGCCATTCGGTGGCCATCCTGGACAAGTCCGCCAAGGCCTTCCGCCGCCTCAAGGAATGGGACGGGCCCTGCATCGTGGGCTCGGGCTTCGACCGCGACGACCTCGAGAAGGCGGGTGCGCTCGAGGCGGACGCCCTGGCCGCCGTGACCAGCGGCGACAACACCAACATCCTCACGGTGCGCATCGCCCGGGAGAACTACAAGATCCCGAACGTCGTGGCCCGCATCTACGACCCCCGCCGGGCCGAGATCTATCAGCGCCTGGGCATCCCGACCGTGGCCACCGTGACGTGGACCATCGACCAGGTCCGCCGGCGCCTGCTGCCCGACGAGGACGTCGGCGACTGGTCCGACGCCACCGGGCGCCTGACCCTGGTCGACCGCTCGCTGCCGGAGAACTGGGCCGGCCGGCCCCTCGGCGAGATGGAGCAGCCCGGGCGCCTCAGCCTGGTCTCGGTGACGCGCTGCGGGCGTGCCCCGGCTCGATGCCCGGGACCTGGTGGGCCAGGAGGGCGACGTCCTGCACATCGCCGTGCTCGACGACGCCTTGCGCGAGTTCGACGACATGCTGGCCCGCACCGAAGGCACCCTCGGGGACGGTGGGAAGTGAAGGTCGCCATCGCCGGGGCGGGGAGCGTCGGCACCGCCATCGCCTCCGACCTGCACGCCAACGGCCACGAGGTGCTCCTCTTCGAGCAGGACCCCGAACTGGTCGAGCGCCTGCGCCCGACGCTCGACATCACCTGGGTGGCCGCCGACGCCTGCGAGGTCTCCTCCCTCGACCGGGCCGGGCTCGCCACCGTCGACGTCGTGGTGGCGGCGACCGGCGACGACGAGGACAACCTCGTCATTTCGCTGCTGGCCAAGCAGGAGTTCGCCGTGCCCCGCGTCGTGGCCCGGGTCAACCATCCGAAGAACCAGTGGCTCTTCAACGAGAGCTGGGGCGTGGACGTCTCGGTGTCGACGCCCCAGCTGCTGACCGCCCTCGTCGAGGAGGCGGTCTCCGTCGGCTCGCTGGTGCGACTGCTGCAGTTCAAGGGCGGCGTGGCCCACCTGGTGGAGATCACGCTGGCCGAGGACTCGCCGGCCAACGACACGGCCATCGCCGACCTCGCCTTCCCGCGCGACGCCGTCGTGGTCGCCGTCGTCCGGGCCGACCGCCTCGTCGTCCCCCGGGGCGACACCACGCTCCAGTCCGGCGACGAGGTGCTCGTCCTGGTGACGGCCGACGCCGAGGACGCCGTGCACGCCCTGTTCATCGCCGAGCAGACGGCGTAGCCGCAACCGGGCGGCAACCCCCGCGACATCCCTGTTCACGGCCACCAAACGTTCACGGAGCCGCCGTCGAAATGTCACGGTGACTCAAGCCGGAGGCCCTGGTCGCCCGTAGCATTAAGAGTATGGAAGCGGCCTTCTTCGATCTCGACAAGACGGTGATCGACCGCGCGTCCATCGCCGCGTTCGGGCGGCCCTTCCTCAAAGGCGGGCTCATCAACCGGCGGATGGTGGCGCGGGCCGCCATGTCCCAGCTGATCTACCTCTACTTCGGCGCCGACGAGGAGCGGCTCGTCCGGGTCCGCGAGTCGATGCTGGCGCTGACCAAGGGATGGGACCGGGCCCAGGTCCGCCAGATCGTGCGCGAGACGATGCTCCAGACGATGGAGCCGATCATGTACGCCGAAGCGCTCGAGCTCATGGAGCTGCACCGCGCCGCCGGCCACCGCGTCTACCTGGTGTCGGCCTCACCCGAGGAGATCGTGCTGCCCCTCGCCGACCTGCTCGGCGTGGACGGGGCCATCTGCTCGCGGGGCGAGGTCGACGAGCAGGGGTGCTACACGGGCCGCATGGCCTTCTACGCCTACGGCGAGTCCAAGGCGACCGCCATGCGCGAGCTGGCGCAGCGCACCGGGCTCGACCTGGCGGCGAGCAGCGCCTACTCGGACTCGGGCACCGATCTCCCGATGCTCGAGGCGGTCGGACGACCGGTGGCGGTGAACCCCGACCGGGCGCTGGCCAAGGTGGCGCGCGAACGCGGCTGGGAGGTGCGGAACTTCATCAAGCCGATCCGCCTGCGCGACCGCGTCGGGCGCACGACGCCCGTGGTGACCACGAGCCTGGCGGTGGCCGGCGCGGCACTCATCCTGTGGCGGCGCGGCCAACGGGGCCGTCATGCCGCGGCCAGGCTGGCCGGGCGCGCCGCGTAGGAGCGCGTCCGGGGTTGTCTAGGCCTCGCGCAGGCGGCGGGCGGCGACGACGCCGATGGCGATCAGCACGGCGAGAACAGCAGCTTCTTCATGGCCGGACAGCCTAGGCCGCGGACTAGACCGTCAGCAGGTCGCGGGCGCCGGTGTCCGAGGACGGGTGGCGCAGCTTCGACATGGCCCTGGCCTCGATCTGGCGGATGCGCTCCCGGGTGAGGTTGAAGTGCTCGCCGACCTCTTCGAGGGTGCGGGGCTCGCCCCGGTCCAGCCCGAAGCGCAGGCGGAGGATCTCACGCTCACGCTCGTCGAGCGGCGAGAGGAGCCGGCCGATCTCGTCGGGCAGCAGCGACACCGCGGCGACCTCGAAGGGCGACTCGGCGGAGCGGTCCTCGACCACGTCGCCCAGTTCGGCGTCGCCGTCCTCACGCAACGGCTCGGACAGCGAGAGCGGCTCGGCCCGGAAGCGCAGTGCCTCGACGAGCTTGTCCTCGGGCATCTCGACCTCGATGCCGAGCTCGGCCAGCGTGGCCGGGCGGCCCAGCTTCAGCTCCAGGCGGGCCTGGGCCTTCTGCACACGGGCCAGCGTGTCGCCGGCGTGCACGGGCAGGCGGATCGTCCGGCCCGTGTTGGCGATGCCCCGGGTGATGGCCTGACGGATCCACCAGGTGGCGTACGTGGAGAACTTGAAGCCCTTGCGCCAGTCGAACTTCTCGACGGCGTGCATCAGGCCGAGGTTGCCCTCCTGAATGAGGTCCAGGAGCGGGAAGGCCGGACGCCTGGTACTTCTTGGCGATCGAAACGACCAGGCGCAGGTTCGACTGCACGAAGGTCTGCTGGGCCTGCTCGCCCTCCATGACGGCCCGGCGCAGCTCACGCTTCTTGGCGGTGGTCAGGCCCTTGGGCGCCTTGGCCACGTCGGCCTCGGCGTCGCGCCCGGCCTCAATGGCCTGGGCCAGCCGGACCTCGTCGTCCTTGGTCAGCAGCGGGTACTGACCGATGTCTGTGAGGTAGAGCCGGACGAGATCCTCGTCGTCGCGCTCAATTCGTTCCTTGGCCAAAATCTTCGCCAAACCTTCCGTCCCATGACCACGGCAGGGGAACCTGGCCGGGCTGTCGCGCTCGATGAAAAACGCAACCGACGACCGTTTCGGGCGTACGTAGGCTGCTTGGACAGTGTAATGGCGCTGTCAAGATGCGGGTACAGCAGGGAAAACGCTGGTCTCGGCAAACGCCCGTTCGACATCGGGGCCCAGCGCGGCGTCCCTCGTCAGGCCCTCGGGACTCTCCTGCAGCAGGGCGCGACCGCTCCTGATCTCGGCCGTCAGGTCCTGCTGGGCCGCCGCCAGGACCTCCAGGACGGAGCCCTCGCTGACCGGGGACGCCGTGCGCCGGTGCAGGCCGTAGACGGCCCGCAGCCGGGGGAAGACCGACTGGACCAGCGTCTCCACTCCCACCCGGGCGTCCGGGGTGGCCGCCATGGCGCCCAGGGCCCCGGCCAGAGGGCCGGCCGGCGCCCTCATCAGGGCCGCCCGGTCGACGCCCGCCCGCACGGGGAGCCGCTCGGCCCAGCGCGCGGCCAGCAGCGCCGTGGCGGCGGGACACGCCGGCGCACCAGACCCGCAGTGCCGGGCGCCAGGCCGCCCTCGTCCGCGTCAGGGCCCGCCGTCGGTCGCCCAGGCCCCGCTGACCTCGAAGATGCGGTTCTCGACCCAGCAGTAGGCGCCGACCAGTCCGGCCAGCTCGTCGATCCCGCGCCACGCCCTCGGGCCGGCGTCCACCTCAGGCCCCACCGGACTCCTCCAGCTCCTCGAGCGCCGAGGAGCGGTAGCGGTTGGTGATGGGCATGCGGCGATCCTTGCCGAAGGCCTTGGTCGTGATGCGCACGCCCGGCGGCATCTGCCGGCGCTTGTACTCCGCCCCGTCGACCAGCCGGACGACCTGGTCGACCACGGCCGGGTCGAAGCCCTCCGCCACGAGATCCGCTGCGGTGCGGTCGCCCTCGACGTAGCCCTGCAGCACCGGGTCGAGCTCTTCGTAGGGCGGAAGTGACTGGTCGTCGCGCTGATCCGGCCGCAGCTCCGCCGAGGGCGGCTTGTCGAGGACGCTGTCGGGAATGGGGCCCGGCAGCCCTTCGAGCACCGCCTGGGTGTTGCGGTAGCGGCACAGCTCGTAGACGAGCGTCTTGGGCACGTCCTTGATCACGGCGAAGCCCCCGGCCGAGTCGCCGTAGAGCGTGGAGTACCCCGTGGCCATCTCGCTCTTGTTCCCCGTGGTGAGCACGATCCATCCCTTGGCGTTGGACACCGCCATCAAGAGCACGCCCCGCAGGCGCGACTGCAGGTTCTCGTCGGTCAGCCCGAACGGCTCGCGCCCGAGCAGTGGCGCCAGCATGGACGAGAACGCGACGTGGGCCTCCTCGATGGCCACCGTCTTGAGATCGATGCCGAGCCGCTCCGCCAGCGCGCCGGCGTCGTCGCGGGAGCCTTCGCTCGAATACCGCGACGGCATGGAGATGCCGTGGACCCGCCCGGCGCCGAGCGCGTCCACCGCGACGGCGGCCACCAGCGACGAGTCGATCCCACCCGACAGGCCGATCACGGCCTCGGAGAACCCGTTCTTGCCGAGATAGTCGCGGGTACCGAGCACGAGGGCGGCGTACACCTCGGCGTGATCGCTCAGGACCGGGCGGGGCGCCGCCGACGGGCAAGCGGCGCACGGTCGCTCCGGCGCGGCTCGGTCACGGGCGATGCGCGGCAGGAGCCCGGTCACGGCACGCGGCGGGTGGGCGCCGATCGGCAGGTCGACGACGACGAGGTCCTCGGCGAACTGGGCGCCCGATCCGAGCAGCGTCCCGTCGGCCGCCACAATCAGGGAATCGCCGTCGAAGACGAGCTCGTCCTGGCCTCCCACCTGGTTGACATAGGCGATGGCGCAGCCGGCCTCGGCCACCCGCCCCGACAGCATGGCCAGTCGCTCTGCCCGACGGCCCCGGTTGTAGGGCGACGCGTTGAGGTTGACCACGACATCGGCGCCGGCACGCCCGGCCTGCGCCACCGGGCCGTCGTCGAACCAGACGTCCTCACAGATGGAGACGCCGACCCAGGCCCCGGCCACGCCGAAGAGCGCCGGCGGCTCGTCGCTCGGCACGAACCAGCGCTGCTCGTCGAACACGCCGTAGTTGGGCAGGAAGCGCTTGCGGTAGATGCCGACGACCCGTCCACCCGCGCAGACCGCGGCGGCATTGGCCAGACCGACCCCGCCCGGCGCGGCGCCGACGAACCCGACGACGACGGCGCAGTGCCCGGTGGCGGCGGCGACCTTCTCGAGCGCGGCGACGTTGTCGGCCACGAACCCCGGCTTGAGGAGGAGGTCCTCGGGCGGGTAGCCCGGGGATGGCCAGCTCGGGCACGACGCAGATGTCCGCCTCGGCCGCCTCGGCCGCCGCCAGCGCCGCGAGCACCCGCTCCACGTTGCCCGACAGGTCGCCCACGACGGTATTGAGCTGTGCGGCGGCGAGGCGCAGGTGCGGCATCGGCCCAGATTACCGGTGGGCCCCGCCGCGCCCGGTGGGCGCGCCCGCCGCGCGTCCTGGAAGAGCAGGGGTTCCGGGCATGCGAAGCTTGTGCGGTGCAAAGCCAGCGGGATTACGTGCTCCGGACCGTCGAGGAGCGGGGCATCCGCTTCGTCCAGCTGTGGTTCACCGACGTGCTGGGGACCCCCAAGGGGTTCAACATCACCTCGGCCGAGCTGGAGAACGCGCTCGACGAGGGGATGACCTTCGACGGCTCGGCCATCGACGGCTTCAGCCGGGTCCAGGAGGCCGACGTCCTGGCCCGCCCCGACCCCAAGACCTTCCAGCTCCTGCCCTGGCACCACGACGATGCGCAGGTGGCCCGGGTCTTCTGCGACATCGCCAACCTCAACGGCACGCCCTTCGAGGGCGACCCCCGGCACGCCCTGCGCCGCACGCTCGAGCGCGCCCGCGCCGCGGGCTTCACCTTCTTCGCGTCGCCCGAGGTCGAGTTCTTCTACTTCGCCGACGCGGACCCCGAGCGGGGCCCGGTGACCCTCGACTCCGGCTCGTACTTCGACCTGTCGGTGGCCGACCTGACGAGCGACCTGCGCCGGCGCTCGGTGCTCATGCTCGAGGAGATGGGCATCCCGGTGGAGCACACCCAGCACGAGGACGCCCGCAGCCAGCACGAGATCGACCTGCGCTACACCGACGCGCTCACCATGGCCGACACCGTCATGACCACGCGCATGGTGATCAAGGAGATGGCCCGCCAGGAAGGCGTCTTCGCCTCGTTCATGCCCAAGCCGCTGGCCGGCGTGCAGGGCTCGGGGATGCACACCCACATTTCGCTGTGGGAGGGCGAGCGCAACGCGTTCGTCGACGAGAACGACGAGTACGGGCTCTCCGACGTGGCGCGCCGCTTCATCGCCGGGCTGCTGTACCACGCCCGCGAGATCACGGCCGTCTCCAACCAGTGGGTCAACTCCTACAAGCGGCTCATCGGCGGCTACGAGGCGCCCGTCCACGTCAGTTGGGCCCGCAACAACCGGTCCGCGCTGGTGCGGGTGCCCGTCGTGAAGATGGGCAAGTCCGAGTCGACCCGGCTCGAATACCGGGCGCCCGACAGCGCCTGCAACCCGTACCTGACGTTCGCCGTCATTCTCGCCGCCGGGCTGCGCGGCCTGACCGAGGACTACCCGCTGCCGCCCGAGGCGGACGACAACCTGTTCACGCTGACCCCGAAGGAGCTGGCCAAGAAGGGCATCGACCAGCTGCCCTCGAGCCTGCACGATGCCGTCAACGAAATGGAGGGATCCGAGCTCCTGGCCGAGACACTCGGGGACCACGTCTTCGAATGGTTCATCCGCAACAAGCGCGCGGAGTGGGACGCCTACCAGGCGCAGGTGACCCAGTTCGAGCTGGACCGCTACCTGCCCCTGCTCTGAGCCGGACGGACCGATGGACCCTCTCCTCTGCTTTCCCGCCGACCTCCCCGCCGAGGTGACCCTCGCCCTGCAGAACGCGGGCCTGGGACACCAGAGCGTGGCGACGCCCGACGACGTGGCGGCCTCGGGCCCCGACGGCCGCATCACGGGGTACTCGGGGGCGCTGGTCGTCGCCGGGGACGACATGTCCGCCGCCATCGCCTTCTGCCGCCACCTCCGCCTGCGCGAGGTGCCGATGACGCCCCTCCTCCTCGCCATCGGCACGGACCAGGTCGGCGAGCTGTTGCTGCGCGACGACCTCTACGACGACTTCTGCGTGCTGCCCGCCCGGCCCGAGGAGCTGGTGGCGCGCCTGCAGCACCTCTTCTGGCGGACCGGGCAGAGCATGCGGCCCGACATCATTGAGTACGGGCCGCTCATGTTGAACCTCGAGACGTACCAGGCCGCCGTGTCGGGCCGCGTGCTCGACCTGACCTACATGGAGTACGAGCTCCTGCGCTTCCTGGCCGGGCACCCGGCCAAGGTGTTCACCCGCGAGACCCTGCTCAGCCGCGTCTGGGGCTACGAGTACTACGGCGGCGCGCGCACGGTCGACGTGCACATCCGGCGCCTGCGGGCCAAGCTCGGCGAGGAGCACGCCCACCTGATCCAGACGGTCCGCTCGGTCGGCTACCGCTTCGGCCAGGTGGCCTGGCACCCGGGCCTGGCCCAGCGCAACGGGGCTGCCGCGCCGGCGCGCCGGCGGCGTCGCCGTCCACGTCGCCCTCGGCTCAGACCACGACCGGCGCGTAGGCCCAGGCTTCGACCTCGATCCGGGCGCCGATCGGGAGCGCCGCCACGGCGACGGCGGAGCGTGTCGGCCGGTTCTCGGTGAAGTACTCGACCCAGACCTCGTTCACGGCGGCGAACTCGGTCATGTCGAGCAGGAAGACCGTCGTCTTGACGACGTCGGCCAGGGTGGCCCCCTCGACGGCGAGCACCTCGGCCACGTTCTGCAGCACCTGGCGGAGCTCGGCCACGGTCCCGCCCTCGACCAGACGCGCCGTGCCCGTGCTGTCGGTGGCCAGGCCGACCTGACCCGAGGTGATGACCCAGTCGCCGACACGGCGGACGGGGGAATAGGGACCAACGGCAGGACTCATGCGCGCTCCTCTCAGCTCCGCGAATGCTGCCACGTCAGACCCGCGGGGCCCGCACGGCGTCGCGGCGCGTCGGCCAGCGCCCGGGCAGCCCTTCGGCGACCCAGGCCGCCGCCAGGGTGGCGACGAACACGGCATCCGACCCGTTCGCCGGCCACCCGTCCTCCTCGTGGAGCCGGATCGTGACGTCCGGCATGTCACGGGCCGACAGGATGCCGAAGGAGCGGATGGTCAGGTCGACGGGCACGCCGGCCTCGTCGACGGCGATGCCCTCGCTCCACACCATGCCGAGCGCCTGGTGCACCGCGCCGAGGGCATAGGAACGCAGCGTCACCGGACAGAGGACCTCGCCGGCCCACACGTCGACCTCGACCCAGCCCCTGGTCCCTTCGTCGACATGGAGCGGCGACGCGGGCACTGCCGGCGCCGGGCACCGCGACGTGCACGTCGCCGAAGCCCGCCTCCGTGCTCTGGCGCCGCCGAGCGCTGCGCGTGCCGCCAACACCTCGGCCCACCCGGCGCCGCGCAGGTCGGGCGAGACCGGCGGTCCCGCCACGTCGACGAGCTCGACCGCCACGGCGGGACTGGTCGCGTCCAGGCGGGCCTCGCAGCGGAGCCAGGTCGGCCGAGCCCGCCGTGCGACCGACGCGCACGACGCCGCTCCCGTCGGCGCGGAGCGCCACGGCCAAAGGCGGGCGCTTGGGCCCGAGCCGCACGACGTCCTCACGGCGCCACAGCAACCGCACCGCGTCGCCCGTGGCGTCGGCCAGCGACAGCGCGGCGCTCGGAACCGGGCTGCGCGCGCTTGCCCCCGAAGGCGCCGCCGTTGGCCAGCGGGGAGGCGGGGGCGTGGCCCGGGCGGGCCCAGCTGGCGTCCGGCTCGACGTAGGCGGGCTCCAGCCACGACGTCTGCAGCGTCAGGGCCCAGTCGCCCTCGGGCAGCGCGACGGGGTGGGACAGCGGCACCGTGCTGTTGCGACCCTGCACGCGCCCGCTCCCGGCGCGGGCGGCGCGGAGGCTCGGTGCGAGGGCTCCGTCGGCGCCCAGTTGCACCAGGGCGTCGGGCGGGGCCGTGTCGTCGGCAAAGCCGCCCGCGCCCGAGCACCACGTCGCGTCCCGAGCTCTGGAAGGCCGGGCCCTCGACCTGGGCGCGCCAGGCGGCCAGCACCGGGTGGCGAGGATCGTCCGGGGACAGCGGCGCCGCACCCTCGACCCCCAGCGCGCTGCAGGCCGCCTCGACGATGGACTGCCAGCCCGTGCAGCGGCACAGGTGGGCCCGCAGGGCCGCCTCGATGTCGCGCCGCGTCGTCGAGGCGCCCGTCGGTCGCCTCGAGCGCGGCCAGCCGCAGGACGATGCCGGGCGTGCAGAATCCGCACTGGCTGGCGCCGTGCTGGACGAAGGCGGCGGCCCAGCGCTGGCGCAGCTCCTCGGGCGCTCCCTCGAGCGTCGTCACCTGGCGGCCGGCGATGCGGCGCACGGGCGTGACGCACGCCACGCGGGGCGCTCCGTCGACCCAGACCGTGCAGCACCCGCACTGACCCTGGGGGCTGCAGCCGTCCTTGACGGACCGGCAGCCGAGCTCCTCGCGCAGGGCGTCCAGCAGGTTGATCCCGTCATCGACGGCGACGGGGTCCCCGTTGAGGACGAACGACGACCTGGGTGCGGCGCGGGCGCGCCGACGCCCGGGGACTGCTCGGGAGTGATGCCGGCTCCGCTCAGGGGGCGGGAGACCGAGGGCTCAGCTGAAGGAGGAGCCGCAGCCGCAGGTGCGGGTGGCGTTGGGGTTGATGATGTTGAAGCCGGCGCCCTGCAGACCGTCGCTGTACTCGAGGGTCGAGCCGGTCAGCAGCTCGGCCGAGGCCGAGTCCACGACGACCCGGACGGTGCCGAACTCGCGGACGACGTCGTCGGCCATGACCTCGGTGTCGAAGAACATTTCGTAGCTGTAGCCCGAGCAGCCGCCGGGCTTGACGGCGACCCGCAGCGCGAGCTCCTCGCCCTCTTCCTGGGCCAGCAACTCGGCGACCTTGGCCACGGCGCCGTCACTGAGCGTCACCGGTGCCGGCTTCTTCCCGATGTTGACGGAAGTGGACATCGTCGTCACTGGATCCTCCTCGTTGCGCCCTACGCCTGGCGACCGACAATCCGAGGCGCACGGTGCGCCACGAACGGACCCATGTTACCGGCGCCCGAGGCCGCCCAGCACCCCTGGGCGCAAAGGCCGGAATTCCCCTCCACGCAGGTACAATTCCGTTCATGACACCTCCGGCCCCGTCGACGCCGCCCCCAGGGGGCACGGCGGGGGACGCCCGCGTCGAGGAGGTCCGCGACCGCCTGCGGGCGGTCGTCGACCCCGAGCTCGGCGACACCATCGTCGATCTGGGCATGGTCCGGGGCGTCAGCGTCGAGGGCGGGGACGTCATCGTCGACGTCGCCCTGACGATCGCCTCCTGCCCGCTGCGGGGGCAGATCGAGCAGGACGTGGTCAACCACGTGCGGTCGCTCGACTGGGTGCGTTCGGTCGACGTGCAGGTGGCGACCATGGACGCCGAGGAGCGGGCGGCCGTCATGGCCCGGGCGCGCTGGAAGGCACGCGAGGACGCGCCGGAGACGGCGATCGCCGCCTCGACCCGGGTCCTGGCCATCGCCTCGGGCAAGGGCGGCGTCGGCAAGTCCTCGGTCACGGTCAACCTGGCTGTGGCCCTGGCCTCCCGGGGTCTGACCGTCGGCGTCCTCGATGCCGACATCTGGGGCTTCTCCGTCCCCCGCCTGCTGGGCATGGAGGGCGACGTCGAGGCCAGGGCGGGGAAGATGGTCCCGCTCGAGCGCGCCGTCGGGTCGGGCACGGTGCGGGTGCTGTCGATGGGGTTCCTGGCCGACGAGGAACAGGCGATCATGTGGCGTGGGCTCGTCCTGACCCGGGCCGTGCAGCAGTTCCTGCAGGACGCCCACTGGGGCGATCTGGACTACCTCCTCATCGACCTGCCGCCCGGGACCGGAGACGTCCAGATGGGACTGGCCCGTCTGTTGCCCCGTACCGAAATGCTCGTGGTCACGACGCCGCCGATGGCGGCGCAGAAGGTGGCGGCCCGGGCCGCCGACATGGCGCGCCGGGGCTACCTGCGGGTGGCCGGGGTCATCGAGAACATGAGCGACTTCACCTGCGAGCACGGCACCACCTACGCGCTCTTCGGGACCGGCGGCGGCGCCCGCCTGGCCCAGGGGCTGGGGGTGCCGCTGCTGGGCTCCATCCCCCTGCACCCGGACCTCGCCGCCGGCGGGGACGCCGGCATGCCCGTGGCCACGTCCGGCGACGACAGCGAGCTCGGGGCCGTCTTCAAGGAAATGGCGCGCGTGATCGCCGAGGAGGTGGCGCCGACCGTCGACGTGCAGGGCTGCTCGGCTCGACTGATGGAGCGCGTCGAGGCCGCGGTGGCCCAGGCGGACGCCGGCCCGGGCTGACCCGGCCCGGGCCCGACGCTCAGGCGGCGGCCCAGCGAGTCTCGATGGTGTCCCCGCCCACAGCGGCGTCGGAAGCCACTGCCCGGCCCTCCTGGGCCAGGGCCCGCAGGTGTGCCCACAGGGAGAAGCGGGCGACCGGGAGCTGTTTGTCGGTGACGTCCCCGTAGACGACGGGCAGCAGGTCGTCGACCGTCCCCTCGCCCCGGTCGGCCAGGGCGGCGGCGATCGTCTCGTGGCGCCCGAGGCGATGGGCCACCAGGGCATCGATCACGCCGGGCACGTGATCCATGAGCCGTCCGTGCCCCGGCGCCAGGAAGCGGATGGCAGGCCGCTCGTCACGCACGCGGGCCAAGCTGGCCAGGTACAGGTGCAGGTCGCCGTCGGGCGGGCGGATGACCACGGTCGAGCCGTGCATCACGTGGTCCCCGGTCAGCAGGAGCGCACGTTCCTCGACCAGCCAGCACAGATGGTCCGAGGCATGGCCCGGCGTGTGCAGGGCCCGCAGCGTCAATCCGGGGGCACCGTTCCCACCGGGACAGGCGAGCACCCATCCCTCGCCGACACGCTCGTCCGGTTCGAAACCCTCGGCGGGGCCGTAGCCGACGACACGGGCGCCGGTGGCCTCGGCCAGCGCGGCCGCTCCCGGCGCATGGTCGACATGGGTGTGGGTCACGACAATGGTGCGGATCGGCCCCAACCGGTCGGCGGCGGCCACGATGGCGGCGGTGTGGGCCTGATCGGCCGGGCCGGGGTCGACGACGACCGGCCCGGTGTCACCGTGCCGGCCCGTGCCGCCGACCAGATAGGTGTTGGTCCCCGGACCGGTCATGAGGCCGGGGTTGGGGGCGGTGAGGCGACGCACGCCGGGCGCCACCTCGTCCAGGCGGCCCGGCTCGGGCGCGGGACCGATGCCGAAGTCCGGCACCGCCGGGATCACGGCGCGCCCGGTGACGTTCCCGACGGTCGTGGGCCGGGTGCGGCGTCGGGGCCCTCCTCGTTGGCACGCATGGAGACCTCGCGTACCGCTTCGTTGAAGTCCCCGCGCGCGCCGCCACCGTCGGGATCGGGCACCGCACCGCGTTCGTAGCCCGGATCACCGGGCAGCACGATGCGCATGCCGTTGCCGTCGGGCACCACCCGCGGCTCAATGGCCGGGACCGCGCTCGACGCCTCCTCCGCCGCCGCCAGCAGCGCGGCGCTGGTGGCGAACCGCCCGATCACCTGGAGGTTGCGGATGGTCGGGAAGATGATTTCGATCTCGCCGGCGCGATGGCGGGCCAGGGCGTCGTGCGGCGAGATCCAGACCTCGTCGATGGTCTCCCCGGCGTCGTGGGCGGCGATCTGGCCCGGCGGCGCCGCCGCCACGAAGAAGCGCGTGTCGTAGCGGCGCGGCGCGCCACGCGGCGTGATCCAGTGGGCGAAGTAGTGGATGTCGCCGACCGAGAGGCGGAGGTCCTCGTCGCGGCACAGGTCGAGAAAGCGGCGCGTGCCCTTGTTGACGGCGACGCGTTCGGCGGCGAAGCGCGCCTCTTCCTCCGGGCTGCCGGCCAGGAGGTCGGGGCCCTTCTCGCGCCGGGCCAGCAGGAGGCCCGCCTCCTCGAAGGTCTCGCGGACGACGGCGACCCAGTAGGCGAGGCCGCCCGACTCGAAGCCCAGCAGCGCGCTGGCCTCGGCGTCGGTCCTCCCGGCACAGATGGCCTCCGCCTCGGCGCCACCGTCGAGGGGGTCGACGGCGCCTCCGGGGAACACGTAGGCCCCGCCCACGAAGTCCGAGCGGAGGTTGCGCCGGACCATCAGCACCTCGAGGGTGGTTCCCCCCGACGGCTCGGGCGCGTCGCGCACCAGCATGACGGTGGCGGCCGGCCGGATCTCCACGGGTGCCGGGCCGGACGCGTCCGGCGTGGCCGGGGGAGGGGGGGCCGATGGAGGCACGCCGGTCAGGGTACCGGCAGCAGGAGGCGGCGCCCCCGGAACGGGGGCAGCCCTTGGCTAACCTGACCCGGTCCATGAGCCAGCCCGCCTCCGAGCCCGCGTCGGCGCCCGCCCTGCGTCACATCCCGCGGCGCTACCTCGCTCTGGGGCTGATCATCGTGGCCATCTGCCTGCTCGGCGCGCTCGATCCTGGTGCGCGACAACGCGGGGCCGAGCTCCACGTCGACGGTGGAGACCTTCAGCCCCGCGCCGTCGTCGCTCCTCTCCACGATCACGTCGGTCCCCAGCCTCGGTCTACGACGCCGTCGGCGTGAACTCCCCGGACAACCCGGTGCAGCCGCTGCAGCCGACCGGCAACGGCAGCACGCCGCAGTGGGAGGCCGCGGCCGACGGGGGCGCGCCGCAGCCGGTGGTGTTCTTCTACGGGGCCGAGTTCGCGCCCTACGCCGCGGTCGAGCGCTGGCCGCTGATCATGGCGCTCTCGCGCTTCGGCACCTTCAACCAACTCGGGCTCATGCAGTCGAGCGGCACGACCGCGTTCGCCAACCTCTCGACCTTCACGTTCTGGAACGTCTCCTACACGAGCAAGTACCTCATTTTGGAGTCCGTCGAGCGCTACAGCTCGCTGAACCCGACGGGCGGGCGCTATCTGCGGCTGCAGGCGCCCGACGCCCGCCAGGCCGCGGCCGATCGCCGCCTACGGCTCGTCGCCCGAACACGTTCGCCCTCACGGACGTGGCCAACCGGTTCGTGCTCAACGGGAGCAGCTTCGCTCCCGGCGTGCTGTCGGGACTGACGCAGAGCCAGATCGCCGGGAACCTCTCCACGCCGGCCAGCCCACTGACCCAGGCCGTCGTCGCGGCGGCCAACGAGATCACGGCCGGCATCTGCGCCGTCGACGGCGACAAGCCGGAGGCGGTGTGCGACAGCAAGGGCGTCCTGGCGGCCGACGTCGCACTGAAGATCACGCCGCCGGCCTGAGCCGGCGGAGACGGGTGGCGCAGCCGGCGCGTCGCCGGGTCAGCTGGCGCGTCGGTCGAGCATGAGCTTGCGCTCCAGCTCGTTCATGCCGCCCCAGATCCCGTGCGGCTCTCGGATCCTCATGGCGTAGTCGAGGCAGTCGCCGCGCACGCGGCACTGGTCGCAGATGGTCTTGGCCCGCATCTCGCGCGAGGCCTTCTCCTCCTTGCGCTCGGCATGCGACGGAGGGAAGAACACCGCTGCCTGCGGTCCCCGGCACGCCGCCTTCAACTGCCACACATCTTGTCCCTGGTGCATCAAAACCCCCCGATAGGGCACATCGGAATCCCCCCGACAGCGTCAAGCTACCGCCCGGGGTGGGCGCTTTCAAGGGGTCTGACCAGGATCTTTGGGCGGCGATCGATCTGCGGGCGAAGCCCGGCCACTACGCTCGGCCCAGCATGGACGTGGGTACCTTCTGCGCACAGAGCCACGTCCTCGTCGTCGCCGGCAAGGGTGGCGTGGGCAAGACGACCATGAGCGCGGCGCTGGCCAAGATGGCCGCCGGAGCAGGCAAATCGGTGCTCATCGTCGAGCTCGAGGGCAAGTCGGGCATCGCCGCCGCCTTCGGTCGCCACGGGGACCTGGGCTACGAAGAAGTCCTCCTGGCGCCGGCGCGGGCGGGGCGGCAGCGGATCGGTCCGGGCGCGGCGCCTGACGCCGGACGACGCGCTGGTCGAGTATCTCGAGGACCACGGCCTGAAGCGGGTGTCGAAGCGGCTGGCGCGCTCGGGCATCCTCGACGTGGTCTCGACCGCCATTCCCGGCATCCGGGACGTGCTGGTCCTGGGCAAGGTCAAGCAGCTCGAGCGGGACGGCGCCGCCGACCTGATCCTGGTGGACGCCCCGGCCACGGGCCACGCCATCACCTTCCTGACCTCGGCCAGCGGCATGGTCAGCGCCGCCAGGGGCGGGCCGCTGCGCACACAGGCCCAGGACGTCGTCGAGCTCCTGAGCGATCCGGCCCGCTGCCGGGTGATTCTGGTCACCCTCCCCGAGGAGCTGCCGGTCTCGGAGACGATCGAGTCCGCCTACACCCTGGAGGACAAGGCGGGGGTCCAGCTGGGCCCGGTCATCGTCAACGCCTGCGACCCGGAGCCGGTCGGGCTGGAGCGCCCGGCGGCGGAGGTGGCGGCGGCGGCCGGCCTGACCGTGGCACCGGGGCACCTGGCGGCGCTGGAGGAGGCCCGCACGTTCCGGCTGGCCCGCCACGCCGTCTCGGTCGAGCAGATCGAGCGACTGCGGCGGGACCTTCCCCTGCCCCACCTGCTCGTGCCGGCACTGGACGCGGCCACGATCGGCCCCGCCGAGACCGAGATCCTGGCCGCGGCGCTGGCCGAAGCCGTGACGACGCTCGTGGCCGAGGGGGCGTCGTGAGCATGGCGACCGACGGCGAGGAGTGGCGAGGGCGGCGATCCGGCGCACGGCAGACGCTCGGACCGGCCGCCCGGCCGGGCGGCCGGTGACGACCCTGCCCGAACTGGTGACCGAGCGCTCAGTGGTCGTCTGCTGCGGTTCGGGCGGCGTCGGCAAGACCACCGTGTCGGCCACCGTCGCCCTGGCGGCGGCCCGGGCCGGCCGGCGCTCCTGCGTCGTCACCGTCGACCCGGCGCGGCGACTGGCGGACGCGCTGGGCGTGGAATCGCTGCCCAACACGCCCTCCGAAGTCCAGGGTGACTGGCCGGGCCATCTGTACGCGTTGATGCTCGACTCCAAGGGCACGTTCGACGACCTGGTGGAGCGCTACGCCCGCACGCCGGAGCAGGCCGAATCGATCCTGGGCAACCGGCTCTACCAGAATCTCGCCGGCGCGCTCTCGGGCACCCAGGAGTACATGGCCATGGAGAAGCTCTACGAGCTGGTCCACTCCGAGGAGTTCGACATCGTGGTCGTCGACACACCGCCGACGCGCAACGCGCTGGACCTGCTCGACGCCCCGCGCCGCCTGACCCGCTTCCTCGAGAACCGCCTCTTCCGGGCGCTCCTGGTGCCGACGCGCATGTCGCTGCGGGCGGTCGGCGTGGCGACACAGGCGCTGCTGCGCACGATCTCCAAGGTGGCCGGCGCCGAGATCGTGCAGGACGCGGTCGGCTTCTTCCAGGCCTTCGAGGGCATGGAGGACGGATTCCGCAGCCGGGCCAGCGCGGTGCACGAGCTGCTGGCAGACCCGGCCACGGCCTATGTCCTGGTCACCTCCGCCCGGCCCGACGCCATCACCGAGGCCGGCTTCTTCGCCGAGAAGCTGGCCGAGCGCGACGTCGCCGTCGCCGCTCTCGTGGTGAACCGCATCGCGCCCTCCTTCGGCGGCACCGAGGCCGAGCGGCCGGAGCCGGCGCGCTGGAGGCGCTGGAGGCGCTGGAGGCCAACCTGGCGGCACTCGACGCGCGAGCCCGGCAGGACGAGCAGGCGTTCGCCGGGTTGGCGGCGCAGGTCGCCCCGGCCCCCGTCGGCCGCATCCCGCTCTTCGGGGACGACGTGCACGAGCTCGTCGGGTTGCAGCGGGCGGCGGACAAGCTCTTCGGCTGAGCGTCCGGCCGGTTTTCGGCGCCTCGGGCAGGTCCGATAGTGTCCCCGCGGTGCAGACCATCCTGGTCGCCAGCGACGCACCCACTCTCCGTGCGGACGTGGAGGCGGTCATCAGCGGCCCCGACATCGAAGTGCGCGCCGTGACCTCGGGTCCCGAGGTGGTGTCGTTCGTGGCCGAGGAGTCGCCGGACCTGCTCATCGTCGACATGCAGATGGGCAACATGGGCGGCATGGCCGTCTGCCTGGAGCTGCGCCTCCAGGAGTCCTACGACGCACTGGACCACGTCGCGGTCCTGATGCTGCTCGATCGACGACCCGACGTCTTCCTCGCCCGTCGATCGGATGCCGAGGGCTGGCTGGTCAAGCCTCTCGACCCGCTGCGGCTACGGCGTGCCGTCGCCGCGCTGCTCGCCGGCGGCACCTACGCCGACGACTCGTTCACGCCCGTACCGGTGCTGGTAGGCGACGGACCCCAGCTGCAGGCGGGACCCGAGACGCGACCCTGATCCGGCGCGGCCATGTCGCAACGATCACGACGACTGTGGCGGCGCTCGGTCGGCGCCGACGAGCCCGGAGGGGCGGAGCGCCTGAGCCAATCGCTCGAGGCTGAGGCTTCCGAGCAGGAGCGCTTCATCACCGAAGCCCTGGCCGACCTGCGCGACATGGACGTGCGCGAGGTGATGACGCCGCGGGTCGACGTGACGTACCTCACCATTCCCGTGCAGGCCGAGGACATCGCCCAGGCCGTGCGGACGTCCGGACACAGCTGCTTCCCGGTGGTGCACGACGACCTCGACGACCTGATCGGCCTCCTGTTCGTCAACGACATCTTCCGCACCAACCGGCCCGGCTCGCGTAGCGAGCGAGGCGACGAGACCAGGGACGCCACCGACCCGAGCCCGCTGGAGATCTCGCGCAAGGTGCGCCAGCCCTACCTCCTTCCGGAGACACTGGGCGTGCTGGAGGCGCTGGCGGACATGCGAAAGCACCGGCGGGCCGTGGCCGTCGTCGTCGACGAGTACGGCGGGGTGGCGGGACTCCTCACCGTGAAGGACCTCCTGGAGCCACTGGTCGGCGACCTCTCCGACGAGTTCGACGAGGTCGAGGAAGCGCCCATCGTGCGGGTCGACAACACGCGCTGGCTGATCGACGGGCAGACCAACGTCGACGACGTACGCGAGCGCATCGGCATCGACATCCCCGACGGCGAGTACGTCACCCTGGGCGGCCTCCTCTTCGAGCGCTTCGGGCACATCCCCACGGAGGGCGAGTCGGTCCGCGTGGGGGACTGGGACATGCGGGTGGTGGAGATGGACAAGCGGCGGGTGGCGCAGGTCGTGGCCACCTTCGCCGGCGGCGGGGCCGGACCCCCGCCGGACCAGGCGGGAGAGGGTGGTGCCCCGCGCCCGGGACGCTTCGGGCAATGGCACGGGAGAAGCATCGGGCTGAGGCCGCGGTAGTGTTTCCCGTTGCCCTCTCCGGGGGGCGGACGGGCTGTGGCGCAGCTTGGTTAGCGCGCTGCGTTCGGGACGCAGAGGTCCCCGGTTCAAATCCGGGCAGCCCGACTCGAAGGTTCCCTGTTGTCGGGATGTTGACCACCCAACAGCGACTGGGACCCGTTCACGCTTCAAGTGGCTGCCGGAACCAAACACAGCGTGGATTAAGCTCACTCGGTGGGCGGCCCAGCAGAGCGAAAGCTTGGTCGCGTCCCCCAGCTCGACGGGCTGCGAGCGATCGCGATCGCTCTTGTCGTGCTCCTGCACCTGACCCTCTCCTCCAGTGGCGTGGCAAAGGGCGGCTGGATCGGCGTCGACGTCTTCTTCGTCCTCTCGGGCTTCCTGATCACCAGCCTCTTCGTCGAAGAGTCGGCGGCGAGGGGGGGCGGAGGGTTCTCGCTCGGACGGTTCTACCTGCGACGGATCTTCCGCCTGTGGCCCGCATACGTCGCGTTCATTCTGGGGACCCTGCTCTACGCCCGACTCTTCCAGTCGGCCGAGTTCGCCTCGTGGCGCCACCAACTCTGGATCGGTGCCACCTACCGGATGAACTTCTGGAACGTCAACAACCAGCCCCACGACGGCGTCGGGCAGATCTGGACGTTGTGCATGGAGGAGCAGTTCTACCTGCTCTGGCCCATCGCCCTGCTGGTGCTCAGCCGGTGGCTCTCCCGGGGGTGGTTGATCGCGGTGACCGCCTCGCTGGTCGCTCTCTCCATGGCCGAGAACGTGGTCCTCGCCGCACACCACGTCCCTTACCAGCGGCTCTACTACCCGCCGGACACGAACGCCTACTCGCTTCTCCTGGGCTGCCTCTTCGCCCTGATGTTCAGCGCCGGCTACTTCGACCGCCTCATGACCCGTCACGTCTCCCGCTGGTTCCCGTTCGTGTTCATCGCCGCGCTGCTCGTGTGGACCCACTTCGTCGACGGCACGAAGGTCTGGTTCTACGCCGGCCCCGTCGAGGTGATGTGCGTCGCGGCGGGACTGGCGCTCGTGGCACTGATCACGTCGCCCGACACCCTGCTCGGACGGTTCCTGGCCCTCAGGTTCGTGGTGTGGATCGGCGTGCTCTCCTACTCCATCTACCTGTGGAACATCCTGGCCATCACCGCTCCCACGGCGGGCCCGGGGATCGTCCACCACGGCCTCCAGGTTGTCCTGCTCGTCGCTCTACCCCTGGCGTCGTTCTATCTGATCGAACGGCCCGGCCTGAGCCTCAAGAAGCGCTTCGAGGTGCGGCGCAAAGGAGTCGACGCGCTCCAGCTGAACCCCGAGTGAGGCGCGAGGCCGTCTGCGCCTGAGCCGTGCTGACTACGTCGGCACCTGCTGCGGCAGGTCTGCCAGCTGCGACATGTCGTGCTCGTACGAGACGTAGGAGTCCCGCACGAGGAACTCATGGTGCTGGGCGAGCTCCTCGTAGCTCGTCACGGCACCGGTGACCTGAAAGATCTTGTCGAGTGAGCCATTCCGCCAATCGACGCTGTCGCCGACTTCCTTCTGGACGTCGACATTGAGCACACCAGGCAGCTCGCCCAACGCCGACAGGCCGGAGATCCCGAGCACCTTCGTCGCCGACATCGGGGGCTCGTGGTAATAGCGATAGGCGATCTGCTCGCACGGGACCGGTCCGTCTACGGCGACGTCCTGGCCCAGGGCGAGGCGCATGGCCAGCTGCAGGAGCGGTACTCCCGATGCCAGCTTGACCACGGTCGGAGTCAACCCGGTCGGACGTCCATTGATCTCGATGATCCTCGGTCCGTCCGGCGTGAGTTTGATTTCGGTGCGGTAGAAGCCGAAGTCAGAGCCGAGCGCCCGGATGGCCGCCGTCGTGAGTTCGAACAGTTCGCGCTGGAACGAGGACGACACATCGGCAGGGAAGAAACCGCCGGTCGAACGGAAGAGTGGCATCATCCGGAACAGTCCCGTGATGCCGAGGTGCCCGAACGCGCCGTTACAGGCGACGGTCTCGATACTGAGGCGGTCGGCATACGGTCCGTCCGGCGACAGGTCCTCCATCCGCTCCTCGAAGATCATCTGACCGGGATGGTCGGTGGCCGCAAGTATCTCCGCCAGCTGTGCGGCGTCCTCGACCAGATGGATGCCCCGGCACGCTGTCCCGTCCCTCGGCTTCAACAGCGCCGGGAAGCCGACCTCGGCTGCGAGCCGCTCGAGTTCGGCCTCGTCCACCGCGTCGTGCACCTCCGCGAACCGGGGCACCGGCACACCCGCGTCCCGGTGTGCCTCGCGTTGCAAGAGCTTGTCGTTCAGGCGGGCGACAGTCCGGATGGGGGTTGTCGGCAACCCCAGCGCGGTCGCCAGCCAGGACTGCCGGAACAGGTCAGGATCCCAGTAACAGGTGATGCCGTCCGGGCGCTCGGCATACACGGCGTGGATCATCTGCTCGGGCGTCATGCCTTCGACGTTGACGACCTTCCCGACCTTGCGGAGCACGCGCACGGTGCTGCCGAACTGCGACTCCTCGAGGATCCAGAGGATGCGGCACACGCCGGACGCCGCCTCCGCGATCTCCATCCACGGGCGCGAGCGCGGGCTGTACACGACCCCCAGGAGCGGCTTTTCCGCCTCTGCTGTCACGATGGACTCGATCTCTCCTCAGCGATGCCGTGGATGCCAGAATGCGGCAACCCGTGTCCAGCCAAAACGGGCCCGCTGCCAGAGGATAGCGCCGTGCTCCGTCTACCTCATCAGGTCCGACGGAACAGGTTCAGGACACCGTCCTCCACCCGCTGGATCGATCCGGCAAACTCGTTGTCGATAATTTGTTCGAACCGGGCATCGCGCTTCGCGGTGTGGAAGCCCGGATACGTCCGCGTCAGGCCGATGAACGTCTCTGCATTCAGCTCACGCTCGAAACGGTGCGTCCTGACGGCGACTTCCTCGAAACGACCGTCGTCACGGATCGGCACGAGTGATGCGCGCATGTGTTCCACCGTCTTGGGCCACGGCGACCCGGTCACCTCGGCCAGCCGGTCCTCGAAATCACCTTGTCCCCACGACACGACCTCCGTCCAGGCCACCGCCAGGACCCCGCCCGCCGAGAGAAGTCGTGCTGCGAGGTCCAATCCGACGCTCGGCTCGACCCAGTGCCAGGCGCTGAACGCCACAATGGCGTCCGCCTCGCTGACAGCCGAGAAGTCCTCGAACCGACCGCCCGAAAAGGTGGCCCTGTCACCGAGCTTCTCCTGCGCCAACTCACGCATGCCGTCGGATGGCTCGATGGCGAAGACCTGCAGGCCGCGCTCGACCAGTGCCTCTGTCCCAATACCTGTGCCGGCGCCGACTTCGACGGCGCGTGCCCCGGAACGCAGGTCCCCCAGCTCCATGATGTCGTCGAAGACGGCATCGGGATAGCGGGGGCGAAACCGGTCATAGGCAACGGCGGACTCGTCGAACTCCTTCGATCGGCGAGCCGCCAATTTCCATATGTCAGACACGGGCCCAGTTTCCCACATGGGGTCGACACGACCGCCGTGGGACGGAGGCCGCCCCTCTCGCTCTCTCCATCACCGCAATGCTGCAGCTGAAAAGGCGGGCGGATCGGCACCGGCATCCGTTGTGAACGTCCACGACGGAATGAGATCGCCGAGACGTCCCGGAGGTCCGATGACCTCGACCCGTGCACGCGGACCCGGGAGGACGACCCGGTACCGCTCAACGTCGACGGGGCGCGGTGCCTCGGCCTCCGCCGTTCCACCCCCCGCGAGCCAGCTCGCCGTCTGGGCGAGCGAGAGCTGCACCGCACGGGGCCTTCCATCCCGCTGAGCGGACGCCAGGGCCAGGAGACCGGCTGCCGCCGCCAGATACCCCGTGGTGTGATCGAGCACCTGGGCGGGAAGCCACCCGGGGCGGTCACTCGATCCTTCGGTCAAGGCGATGCCCGTCACACATTGCACGAGCGAGTCGAACCCTCGACGCTGTGACCACGGGCCGCCGGGGCCCCAGGCCGAAAGGCTGACGACGCTGAGATGCGGATGCCGTTGGGCCAGCGCCTCGGGCGTCAGACCGAAGCGGGCCAGCGCGCCGGGTCTGTATCCCTGGACGAGCAGGTCCGCCGAACTGAGCAGCTCTTCCAGACGGGCTCTCCCCGCGGGTTCCATCAGGTCCAGTTCCGCGCTTCGCTTCCCCGACAGGGTGTCGACCGCGTGGGCCGCCAACTCCGGCAACCGGGGGCTGTCCAGGCGGAGGACGTCGGCCCCCCACGCCGCCAGTGTCCGGGTGGCGATCGGTCCCGCCAGCACCCTGGTCATGTCGAGCACCCGGAACCCCTCCGCGGCACGGCCAGCTGCCGCGGTCGACGCAGGCCCAGCACCGGCGCTCGTCTCCAGGAGTGGCAGGTCGGCCAGTGCCCGGCCTTGGGGATGCGACTCCCAATCTTCGGATGTGCGGACCGCGTACCCCAGCGCCCCGGCCGCGGCCAGCGCGTCCTCCAGGTCCTCGGCACGCCACGTGGCAACGGCCCGCTTGACGCTGCGGTGGCTGTCCTCACAGCCCAACACAGCCAGCGCTCGATCGCGATGCCACGGGTACTCGCCGTGGACCCGGAACCAGGCGCCGTCGGCGGTCGACCAAAAGAGGGACAACGGGGAGATCCGATCCTCCTTGGTGTAGGCGGGAGACCGGGCGTAGTGCTCGCTCCGGGCTGCAACCGCGACGTGCTGGCGGTCGACCAGAACAGGTTGCGGCTGTCCGGCCCTACGCACGGCGTCGAGGACCGAGGCGGCCAATGTGGACGTTGCAACCGCAGCCAACATTGCGGGGAGGGAGGCCGAGGCAGACGGCAGGAGTCCGCTGCCTTCGCCTTCGAAATCGACGAGGGCGATGTCCGTCGGGTCGCCGCCGAGGGCGCTCCAGGCCTTCTCCAAGAGAGCGCTCGTCGGGTCGTCGTCCGCCACAGCGGGAGCCTAACTTCCGCCCCGAACGCCGGGCGCTGGACGCCATTCACTCCGTACACACAATTCCGCCTTCGGCCACCCACGGAGACCAGCGCAAGCCCCGGTCCCAGATGGGCGAGGCGGCGGAACACAGGCACAAAGGCTCTGTTCCCGCTCGCGGACAGTCACTACTGTTGCCGTGATCGAATCCGGTCTGGCTGGCCGCGGCCGGGTTCTACGACAAGGGGTGGTCGGAAAGTGGCGAAGACGGCGGAACGCAATGACCTCCAATCGACGGACACCAGACTCTTCTTCGGGGCCGGATCCGGCCGGACCATCCTCGGGGAGCTGAGAGAAGGACAGCTCTGGTCCAAGGTGCTCTGGATCGCCGCCCTGCTGGTCGGGCTTCTCGACGTCGTGCGTTGGCACCACGGGGACGGGTTCGCCGCTGACTCTTTTCCGGCGTGGCAGTCGGCACACGCAATCCTGCACGGGCATTCTTCGTGGAACGGCTTCGTGTACCTGCCCGGGTGCCTGCTCATTGCATTCCCGTTGGCGATTTTTCCATTCGAAGTCACCAAGTACCTGGTCTACGCCGTGCAAATTCTTGGACTGGCCTATGTGTTCTGGGCGATGTCACGAGTGATCAAGATCCCTCTGGGATCCGTGCGGATCGCCTGGGCAGCACTGCTTCTCGTGCTCTGCGGACAACTCGGCATCGCGGCCCACTACGAGAACTTCACCTTGCTGCTCATCCCACTGGCGGCGGGATTCTTCCTGGCCATCGATCGTGATCGGCCCATGTCCGCCGCGGTCATCCTCGGCATTTCGCTCACGGTCAAGCCGCTGCTCGCCCCACTTCTCTTGGTCCTGCTCCTGGCACGCCGCTGGCGCGAGTCGGCCGTGGCGGTGCTGATCCCAGCCGTCCTGTCGGCGATCACGTTGGTGATCGTGGCCGCGGTGAATGCGGACCCGTCCAAGTTCTGGCACAACGTCACCAGCACCTTTTCCGATGACACCGGAAAGCCGTGGAACATGTCGCTCGGCGCAATGGCCGGCTACATCCACGCGCCGAACGCTCTCGGCGATGTCGTACGGGTCATCGTCACCGCCATCTGCCTGATTGTGTGCTGGCGGCTCTGGAAGCGGCCACGAGACGAGGGGGGCGTGCAGGCGGTCCTACTGACTGCTCCACTTTTCGTGATCGTGGTCCTGAGCTTCTCCTTCTCGTGGGGCTACTACTGCCTGCTCCTCCTCCCGCTCGGGTTCGTTGCTCTGCAACGGGACCGTCTGTCCGACTGGGTCGTACGGGTCGGGGTGTTCCTCGCGGTGGCGCCTCCGTTGCTCGTCTACTCCATCCCCGGCTATCCAGAGCGCTACTACCTGGAGGCCCCGGACCACATTTTCGGACTCGGCATACTCCTCAACGGAGCTTCTGCGGTCGGCGTGCTCATTGCGCTGGCGGGAATCGTTCTCTATGCGTTCGGCGACGAGGACCCGGGAGCGTTCCAGTCGGAACCCGGCCCGGAGAAAGCTCGGACGGCGGCAACGCCGGACGTGCTCGCGTGATCTGAGTGCGACGACGCTCCATCGTTCGTTCATCTGGCCACCCCTCCGGGAGCGGCGAGCGCATATCCTCTGACGGCCCGGGACACAGAGGAAGAGGTCTGAGTGTGATGACCAATGGATCGCAGAAGGACAAGACCCCTTCGCAGCTGATCGACGAAAGAATCGAGCAGCTCGACGACTGGCGCGGCAGCACGCTCGCCAAGCTCCGCTCTCTGGTCAAGCAAGCCGATCCCGACGTCGTCGAGGAATGGAAGTGGCGGGGCGTCCCGACCTGGTACCACGACGGGATGATCTGCACGGGAGAGACCTACAAGAGCATCGTCAAGATGACCTTCGCCAAAGGCGCCGCTCTCGAGGATCCCTCCGGCCTCTTCAACTCAAGCCTGGAAGGCAACGTCCGGCGCGCCATCGACTTTCACGAGGGCGAGAAGATCAACGAGAAGGCATTCAAGGCGCTGATCCGCGCCGCTGTGGCGCTCAACGCCTCGAAGACCAAGAAGTAGAGGACGACGCGCGGCCCGACTCAGGGCCAGAGCTCTTGGCGGGCCGCCGCGGGCCAATCCGCAGGATCCATCCCGTGGGCGCGCAACAGGGCGAGGGTGATCCGGTCCAAGCCCATGGCGAAGCAGCTCGAGTGGGCCACGTCCCCGTCCGCGCTCGCAATGCCGAAGGGCTGCCCGAAATGGTCCAGATGGCAGTTCGACGACGTGATGGCGTTCGGGTGCTCGAGCGAATCGATCGGCGACACGATCTCGTACTTGAGCGTCTCCGACAGCTGGTTCTCGGCCATGATTTTGCCGATGCGGCCGAAAAAAGGATCGTTCGCGACGACCGTGTCGACGGTCAGGCCCAATGACGAGAGGAGGTCGACCCCCCTCTGCAACATGCGATCCCGGTAGGCGACGGCACCGGCGGCGTCGCCCACGTAGACCACCTCGTGCATGCGAAAGGACTGCATCCTGGCCGCGTGCACGCTGGGCTCGTGGCGATAGCACCACCCCGACACGTCGTACTTGCTCCCACCCTCGGGCATCGTCCCGGCCAACATCGGATACAACGGATGGCAGGCGGCGGGGCACAAATTGGCGCCCGCCGGCTCGAGCAGTGTGGTCCAGTCCTCGCCCGCCTCCAGCATGGCCAGCAGCTTCCGGTGGTCGGCGTTGGTGCCCATGAAGGAGGAAACCGAACCGATCAGATCGGGAAACGACGAGATATAGCCAGTGCGCTCCAAGACCCCCGGGGGGACCACCGGCGGGAACTGAAACGTCACCGCTCCCTCTGACGAAGCCACGAGAGCGGCCTGCCGGTCGACCGCGGCCAGAATCTCCTCGTAGACCGCCGAGCGGCCATAGATCCCGTCTGCGCCCATGGGTACGAGATGCCCCGCCCTCACCAACTCGTCGCGGAACTTCGGATCATCGGTCATGGAGCGGGAACCTTCCCTGCGACGGACATCGCATCGATGTGAGTGGTCGACCTGGCTCCCGCAATTGGGGTGCCGTCGACCCGGCGACGCACAACCCGGAGCGAGAGGTACGGAGTCAAAGTTGGCATCGCGTGTTGAGAACCGGCTTACGAAGCGAGCTCGCCGAGGGCGCCTTTGATGGCGTCAATCGACTCGAACGTGCTCTTGCGCAACATGGCCTCGGGAAACTCGACGTCGAACTCGTCCTCGAGGGCGAGCATGACGTTCACGCTGGCGTGCGAGGTCATCCCCGCCTCGAAGAGATTGTCCTCGTTCCGGAGAGTGTCCACGGCCACGGGCAGTTTGCCGTGCTCCGCGAGAATGGTGCGGATCGTCTCGTCCATCAGTCGTCCCTCCGGGCCTCGTCCAGGGCCACCGATGTTCCGGGGTCCTCACTGGTTGTGGCGTCGGCGCGGCAAAGGGCGACAACCACTGCAGCCGCCACGTCACCGTCGTGGGTCAGGCTGACAGCGATATCGCCGATGCCCGCCTGATCGGCCAAGGCTGCGGCATGGCCGGTCAGGGCGATGGTGCACCAGCCCTCCGGATCCCGCCGGACCTCCATCGACCGCCAATCGGGTTGGTGACCGGCCGGTCGCAGAACCTTGATCGTCGCCTCCTTCGCGGCGAACCGAGCAGCGAGCCCGGCGGCCTGGACAGAGGGGGATCCCACGCAGGAACTGCGTTCATGCTCCGTGTAGATGCGTTCGAGGTAGCGAGTACCAAGGCTCTCGACGCTCGCCGCCACCTGATGGACCGCGACGACATCCGCTCCAACGCGGATTGCCGTTCCCGTGCTCATTGAACCGATTCCTCCAAACACACAGTGCTCACTCCGTCTCGCCACCGCCATGCGGCGCTAGCAGCGCCAGCCGCGCCATCCTTCATCATCGCCTGCCCCTCCGCATCCCGGGCAACGATATTCATCGACCCACGCCGGAGATGGGCGGCCCAGCCAGGTGGACGCCCACTCCTGCCGCACCGATCTGCTCATTCCCGCCGTCGCCGATGCTCACCTGCACTCCGATATGTCGGCTCCGTGTCCATCTGCCTTTAACCAAACGCTCAGATGGGTACCACGCTCCGGTACACAAGGAGTGGCACGGCGGGCCCACCCGGCGTCAGCGGCGGTCGGTCACCCGAGGATGGCGGGCGTGCTGCCGGCGCGCCACGCGTTTGGCCTCGTACATGGCCTCGTCCGCCTGCTGCCTGAGCCGGTCGACGTCGCCGTTCTTGCCGCAACAGGCGAAGCCGATGCTCACCGACGGCCGGACGCCCTGGACGCTGACGCGCGCCACCGCCTCGGTCATGCGGTCGGCCACGCGACGGGCGATCGCCTCGTCGGCGTCCGCCACCACGGCCAGGAACTCGTCGCCCCCGGTGCGGGCCAGGAGGTCCCCGCCCCGCAGGACGCCGGCCGCGGCGCGCGGCCACGGCGACGAGGACCTGGTCGCCGACTTCGTGCCCGTGCGCATCGTTGATCGCCTTGAGGTGGTCGATGTCCATGACGAGGATGCCCATCGCCCTCTCCCGTCGATCGCCGCTCAGATAGAGCGAGAGGCCACGCCGGTTCGAAAGCCCGGTGAGCGGATCCGTATTGGCCTGGATCTCGAGCTCCTGGTGGGCGACGGCGTTGCCGAGCGCGAGCTCGACCACGTTGGCCATGGCGCGGCAGCGGGCGAGCATGTCCTCCGAGAAGGCGGTTCCCTGGCTGTCGATCTGGAACATGCCGTGCAGCTCGTCGTTCACCGTCACCGGAATGAGCGCGACGTGCGGTGATGCCAAGCTCGTCGGTGACCGAGCGCAGCGTCGCACCCATGGAGGTCCGGTCCACCCTGGTGACCAGTGGCTCGCCGTTGTCGACCACAGCCCTCACATAGGGGTCATCCCTGAGCAGGTAGCTGGTCGGGACGGTCCCCACGACCGTCGGCCACCGCCTCCTGGGTGACCACGCCGTCGGACACGCGCAGGTACGAGGCGCCCCGGAACCCGCTGCCGGCCAGTTCGAACATGGCCAGCGTGCCCTGCGCGATCACGTCCTTCGGGTCGCGTAGGGAGGTGAGGGACTGGGTCGCCCCGTTCATGAGCCGGCCCAGGCGCGCCAACTCCGCCGAATCCCGCACCTTCCCCTCGAGGCTCTTCCGCAGGTGGTGCACGGTCATGGCGACGACCGCCGCCACGGCGGCCCACAAGAAGAGCCGGCGGAGATCCGTGGCTGCGCCGCTCTGCACCGCCACGCCCGCGACCGCCAGGCTGACCACGGAGGCGCCGACGACGATCGCCGTGTAGAGGCCGGAGTAGTACAGCGCCATGCCGAGGACGGGAAGGAGGACGAGGGCTGAGAGCCCGCCGGCGGTGCTCTGCACGGTGGGGTCGGTGCCGCCCGAGATCAGCAAGCAGGGTGACCGAGACCAGATAGCCGATGGTCGGGAAGAGGATCGCCCAGCGCGGAAAGCGCGGCCAGGGCAGGAGGACCGAGAGCGCGCAGCCCACGAAGACGGCCGAGCTGGCCCAGTAGTACCCCGGTCTGGTGGGGCCCGACGGCAGGGCGGCGCTGGCTTGGGCAACGGCTGCGAGCCCGATGAAGATGGACGCCCGTACGAAGATCCGACGCCGGGACCGGCGGGCTCGTCCTTGCCCGTCGTCCTCTTCCATAGCGGCCTCCGCTGGCACGTGCTGTCGGTGCGTTCCCTCAAGAACGTCGGTCGGTCACCCGGACCCCAGTAAGAGAGCCAGGGGACGAATTGTCGAAATGAAGACTGCAATGGCCATTGGACCAGGCCATCGCCAGGCAACCCCAGACGCCGGTAGATGTTCGATCAGCCGGCGCCAGGAGTGGTGGATCCCGGTCCGGCAGGGCCGGCCACCCGCCCGAGCGTCTCCAGCAGCACGCCGAGAAACGGGGTCTGGCCCTTCACCAGCTTGCGCCCCGCCTGATCGACGGACATCCACTCGACCCGGTCCACCTCCGGGAATTCCCGGATTCGGCCCGACCCACGGGGCCATTCGAGCTCGAAGGTGTTGCTCGACGAGTGCGGTGATGTCGAGGTCCCCCTCCAACGCCCACACGCTGACCCGCTTCCCACCCGGTTGGCGGCGCTCACCGAGGAAGACGGCCTGGCCATCGGGGGCGGCCAGGCCGACCTCCTCTTCGAACTCGCGGTAGGCGGCGTCGAGCGGATCTTCGTCAGCTCGATATTCACCCTTCGGGCACGGACCAGGCGGCCTCGTCCTTGCGCGCCCAGAACGGTCCGCCCGGGTGCGCGATCAGGACTTCGACCGCGCCCCCGGGGGAGATCCGGTACAGCAGGAGGCCAGCACTGGTCGCGCCCATCGTCCGGATCATCCTTCCACCGGATCGCCGAAACCGGTGCGCAGGCAGATCCGCACCGCAGCGTGCAGTCGCGAAGGCCGCCGTCATCGACGCCACGGCTCGAAGCGTGACCACCCGGCGGGGACGGCTCTCGCTAGGCTCTCGACTCGTTCCGGAGGCCCAGGCCGGAGCCATCTCGGGGGCACGGGCTTCGGTCGGAGCATCCGGCCGCACGCATCCAACTGCACACTGCGCGATGAGTCCCCCCACTCCCGACAACGACCCGGTCGAAAAGGGCCTCCACCATCTCGGTCGGCAGATCGACGAGGGCGCGCCGCCGCCCACGGGCCGGCCGGAGGACCCGGCCGAGAATCCGGTCGAGAAGGGCCTGCACGAGCTCGGGCGCCAGATCGACGAGGCCAATCGGGGCGGGCGCCGCGGGGGCACGACGGACGGACCCGGACGGCGGCGCGGCACGGACCGGCCCATGCCGCCCGGAAGGGCCGGTCCCGCAAGCGCACGGCAGCCTGGATCGGCGGGACGGTGATGCTGGTCCTTGTTCTGGTGGCGGGAGCGGCGGCCGGGTACGGCTGGTACCTCAATCACGAGATCCATCACATCGACCTGCGCAACCTCACCTCAGCGCCGGTCAAGGGCGACGACGCCGGCACGGAGAACATCCTCATGATCGGTTCGACCGACCGCTGCGCGCTCAAGGTGCAGAACCCGGCCTACGGGCTTGTGCTCGCAGGGCGTCAACGGAGTGAACAGCGACGTCGTGATGATCCTGCACCTGAACCCGGTCAACCACTCGGTCTCGATCCTCTCCATTCCCCGTGACCTCTTCGTCCCCAACGCCCGCTCGGACGGCGCCAACAAGATCGATGCCGCGCTCTACCAGGGGCCCGACCAGCTGATCGCCGCGATCGAGGAGGACTTCGGGATCCCGATTCAGCATTTCGTCGAGCTGAACTTCGACAGCTTCATCAATGTCGTCCAGGCCCTCGGCGGCATAAAGATGTACTTCCCCGAGCCGGTCTACGACGCCTACTCCGGCCTCAACATCCAGACGACCGGGTGCCTCCCGCTGAACGGCACGCAGGCGCTGCAGGTCGTGCGCGCCCGCCACGTGCAGTACAAGGGGCCCGGGGTGACCACGACCAACCCCGCCTACTGGCCCCAGGAGGCGCAGAGCGACATTGCGCGCATCCGCCGGGACCACGAGTTCCTGCGCGTCCTCGCATCGGCCGTCAAGGCGAAGGGCCTCAGCAATCCCCTGACCGACCAGCAGCTGGTCTCGGGCGTCGTGGGCCAGCTCACCGTTGATTCGGGCTTCTCCGCTTCCGACATGATCAGCCTGGTCCTGGGGTACCACGACGTCGACGTGGGCACCGCACCCCAGCTCACCATGCCGGTGTCGGTGGACCAGTTCGGCAGCTACACGTACCAGGGTGGGAGCTACGGGGACATCGAGTTCCCCGCCGAGCCGCAGGACCACAACGCCGTCGACCAATTCCTCGGTTTGAAGTCGGGCAGCGAGGACACCTACTCGGGCGGTGCTCTGCCTTCGCCGTCGAGTGTGACGGTGTCGGTGCTGAACGGCTCCGGCGCCTACAACCAGGCCACGACGACGTCGCAGAGCCTGCAGGCGCTGGGCTTCCACATCGGGACGATCGGCGACAGCCCCCCGGTGGGTCGGGAGGCCGAGACCGTCGTGTACTACGCGGCCAAGACGCCGGCGCAACTGGCGGCGGCGCAGCTGGTGGCCAACTCGTTCTCGGGCGCGGTCATCATGGCCTTGGACCCGACACAGGTGAAGCCGGGCTCGCAGGTCACCGTCGTCACCGGCACGGACTTCTCGGTCAACGCACCGGCGGCCACCACCACGACGGCCGCGGCCGCCGGGGCGTGCACCGAGCACGACAACAACGACAACCAGCAGCGGCAACACCGGGAATTCCGGCGCGTTCCAGGCCCCGACGCCGACGGTCGAGACGTTGCAACCCTGGGACCCTCGTTCCTGCACCGCCAGCGGGGGAGAAGGGCCCTGACGACTGCCGGACCCTGACAGGTGGCGTCGGATCAGACGAAGATCTCTCCACCGTTGGTCTCGAGCGCCTCTCCCGTCATGGCGGACGAGAGGTCCGAGGCGAGATAGACGATCGATCCGGCGACATCACTGTCGCTCGGAATCCGGCCGAGCGGCACTCTGGCATTCAGCTCATCGACCACGACCTGGGGAGCCACGCCACGGCCGGTCGACGTCATGTCGATGTAGATGTCGACCGAGGGCCCGGCCATCCAACCCGGCACCACGGCGTTGACCCGGATCTTCGACGGGCCCAGCTCGTAGGCAAGCACCTTGGTGGCTGTCAGCAAGGCTCCCTTGGAGATGGCGTAGCCCCCCTGCGCCGGCTGGGGCTGCCGGGTCACCATGGAGGCCACCATGACGACGGAGCCACCACCACGCGCCCGCATGGCGGGCAGGGCGGCCCGGGTCATCTGCAAGCGAGCCGAAGAGATTGGTGTCCATGATCTTTCGCCACTGCGCGAGATCGACGTCCTCGAAACTCTGGAAGGCATCGAAGCGGAAGGCATTGTTGACCAACACGTCGATGCCGCCGAACTCCTCCACCCCGGCCGCCATGAGGCGGGCGCAGGCCTCGGGGTCGGTGATGTCGGTCGGCACGGTGATGGCGCGGGCGCCGAGCGCCGACACCTCCGCCAGGACCTCGTCGAGGGTCGACTGCCGCCGCGCCGCCAACACCAGGTCCGCCCCGTGTGCGGCCAGAGCTTTGGCGGCCTGCCGGCCCAATCCCGGGCCCACGCCCGACACCACGCACACCTTGTCCGACAACAACCCTGCCCGGGCCGCGGGGGCCCCATCGCTCTCTGCAGTCGTCATGGGCGCAGCGTAGGGCAGCGAGCCCGCCTCCGTATCCGCGCCGATGTCACACGGGCCTGAGATGATCGGCGGCAGGGTTGAACAAAGGAGAGTCATGGCCATTTGTTCGCACTGCGGTGGCGAGATGACCGAGGGAATCAGTTGCCTGACAGACCCCGTGATCATCGACGGCAGGGCCTACGCCCCCATCCCGTGGGGTCAGGAACTTCGCCCTCGACACCGTTACGAGCCCGAGGAGTGTCGCGACTGTGGCACTCCCCTGGGCGGCATCCATCATCCCGGCTGCTGCATGGAACGGTGCCCGGCCTGCCACGGCCAGGCCCTCGGCTGCGGCTGCGCGACCGAGCCTGATTGCACGTTCGAAGCGGCCAGGTCTGATCGCTGCCGCGCCCACGTGCTGCGGCGGGTCGGCTGGCGCTGATCGCCCGCGAGGAACAGGCGGAGCAGCGAGAGGGCGCTTACGCGCTCTGCGACTGGGGCGCGGCAAGGAAGTAGTACGTGCCCTGCCCCAGGTGGTCCAGGAATTCGGCCAAGGAGAGCGCGTCGCCACCGGCCAACCACGCCTCGAGTTCGTAGACGCCCAATCCCGATGAGGACAGCTCGTTCCAGATCGCCTCGGACGGCGCATCGGCCGGCTGTACCTTCGCATCGCTCCAGCCATGCTCGAACACGACCACCGGATGCCAGCGTCGCAGCAGCGATTGACTTCCTCGGAGCACGCCCAGCTCGCCGCCCTCCACGTCGATCTTGAGGAACTGAATGGGGAGATCGTCGGGGATCACCGCGTCGAGCCTCTCGACCTTCACTGCAATGTCCTCGATGACCTCCCCCTCGTTGGGATAGTCCCTGAACGACAGCCCGCTGTAGGAGGGGTTGGTCACAATGTGGTGGAACGTCGCCTCACCTTGCTGGTCCGACAGTGCGAGCTCCAACACCTCGACACGCGGAAATCGTCGACGCAGGCCATTGGCGAAGACCGGGAGGGGTTCCACCGCGTAATGACGCCCGTCAGGCGCGAGATCCACCAGGGAGCGAAGGATGGTGCCGCGGTGGGCCCCGACGTCGATGCCGTTGGAGTCGTGGCTCAGCACCCGCTGCATCACCGACATCGTCAACTCGTCGTACTCGACCGCGCCGGTTGGGCGGGACCCTCGCGTCACGACGTTCCAGACGCTGTACGCCGGCCCCTCGAGGGGAGTGCCGACGACCATCCGGGCCACGGGAGCGAGCAGCCGCCGTACACGCACCTTGATTGATGAGTTCAAATTCTGGCCTTTTCTTACGCAGCTCGAACGTCTCGCCCCGTGCCGATGTCCTCGTGCAGGAGGCTAGACGAGCCGACCCGCGGCTTCTCCGTACCCACGCATCGTGCGCGCCGTACCGACGCGACATCCGCACCGGCCCACCGTGTACACGTGGAGGTGAAGGGACTCGAACCCTCGGCCTACGGCTTGCAAAGCCGCCGCTCTTCCAGCTGAGCTACACCCCCGATGTCCGAGGCCGGCCGATCCGGCCGACCGCCGTCGGGTCCACCATCGTAGGCCGGGTGGGGACCGGTCCGACTCCGGCTCGAGGCCCGTCAGCCCGGTGCCGCGGACCCCTCCGGTATCCGCAACGGCCGCCAGGACGTCGGGACATCGAACGGGGATCGGTCCCTCGACCCCTGCTGCCCGGTTGCCGGCCCGGGCGCGGGCCCAGATAGGGTGCGGCCCCGTGGACGCACGGACCTTCCTCGGCATGCAGCCCATCGGTGACGAACTGCACTGGCGCATGCACGTGACGCCACAGCTCACGACGCCGGGGAACTTCCTCTTCGGCGGGTGTGCGCTCGGAGCCGCCCTCGTTGCGCTGGAGGCGGCGTCGGGACGTCCCACGGTCTGGGCCACGGGCCACTACCTGTCGTATGCGCTCACCGATCAGGAGCTGGACTGGGAAGTGACCCTGGCCGCCGTCGGCGGGCACGTGACACAGGGCCGCGCCATCGGGACCGTCGAAGGCCGGGAGATCCTCACGGTCAACGCCGCGCTCGGCAAGGACGAGCTCGACGTCGGCGGCGTCTGGGTCGTGCCGCCCGACGTGCCGCCGCCCGACGAGTGCCCGCCGCGCTTTCTCCCCGAGTTCTTCCGCAACACCATCATGGACAGCGTCGAAGTCCGCTCGGCCCGGGGCCGCGCCTTCGAGGAGATGGACGGTTCACCCGGCAGCCCGGATTCCGCGCTGTGGGCTCGGGTCCCGGGCCACCACCTCACGCCGTCCGCGGCCACACTGGCGATCTTCGGGGACTACGTGTCGGGAGCCGTCTCCCAGCCCCTCGGGCGCCGGGCCATGGGGCGCAGCTTGGACAACACGCTCCGCATGGTCCAGCTGAAGCCGACCGAATGGGTTCTCTGCGACATCCGCATGCATGCCCTGGTCGGCGGGTACGGCCAGGGCATCGCCTTCCTGTGGTCCGAGGACGGAGAACTCCTGGCCACGGCGAGCCAATCGATCGGCGTGCGACTGTGGCCGGAGGACGCGGTCCTCCCTCGCTGACCGGGGCGCGACGCTGATCGCCTCCCGAGAGCCGCGAAACTGTGCGCCATGGCCCGCCACGCGAGAACCAAAGGGTGGCGACCGTCCGGCAAGGTCACCGCAGTCGCACTCGCCGTCGTGGCGCTCGTGGCCGCCGGCGCGGTGTTCGTCGTCCTCGAGACGTCGGCAACCTCGACCCACCCACAGCACCTGTCGGCCGCTTCGCACCCCGAGGCGACCACCACGACGGCGTCGACCGTCCCGCCGACGACCACGACGACAACGCGGCCACCGGGCCAGGCTTCAATGCCGGGCAGGTCACCGCCGTCGGTGACTCGGTGATGCTCGACTACCAGGATCCCCTGAAGACCGCCATCCCTGGCATCAACGTGGACGCCGCGGTGAGTCGACAATGGTCCGACGGAGAGGGGATCCTGCAGTCACTCAAGTCGGGCGGCCAGCTCGGCGGGGATGTCATCGTCGGGTTGGGCACCAACGGGCCCATCACGGACTCGGACTTCGACAGCATGATGACGATCCTCGGCGGCGCCTCGCGCGTCGTCTTCGTGAACGTGCACGTCGATCGGCCATGGCAGGATCCCAACAACGCAGTGCTGGCGAGCGGCGCGACCCGGTATCCCAACGCCGTCGTGGCCGACTGGGCGACGTTGGCCGCCCAGAATCCCGGGTGGTTCGGTTCGGACGGCACCCACCTCGCCATCGACGGACCGGGCGCCATGGCCCTCGCGCAGTTGGTGGCGACGACGCTCTCCAACGGATGAACCTGCAGGCCCGACGTGGCGGGGACCGGGGGGAGGGTGGTGTAGCCTCAAACGTCCTCAAGCCAGGACGTCCCGGGGCTATAGCTCAGTCGGTTAGAGCGCAGCACTGATAATGCTGAGGTCGTAAGTTCGATTCTTACTAGCCCCACCAGCGGAGATGCTGGGTGACCTACGTGAAGTGGTCATCCGGAAACCTCCCGGCTTGGCCATCCGTGGCCGCGGTTGCCCCGGGAGTGCCGTCGATTCGGGATGTCTTCGGATGGAGCACCCCAGATTCACCGTCTCCGGATGTCCCCACACGCCCCCGTAGACCTTGAGCTGGGCGCTCATCGTGTGTGCAGGCGTCGACGGCCCCTTGCATGGCCGCTACTGCCGTGGCAACCTGCTGCAGTTTGGCGGGTGAGGGCACACGTGGAGATCTCCGTCCGGGTGAGCGGACCACGAGAGCCCTGCACCTATGAGATCCGAGGCGGAGCAGCGAAACCATGGCCACACTTTTTCATCGTGAGTCTTCGGTCGATCGGAAATGGCTCTCGGCACGGAGGGCGCTGCTGGCCCTGTGTATGGGGATCCTTGGTGTCGGGGTAGCCGTCTCGAACGCCGGTGCTGCGCCGGTCCCCATCGCCCTGGTCCAAGAGTCGTCCCAGGCGGTGTTGCTCCCGAGCTCGCTCACCCTGACGCTTCCCCGGTGCCGTCCATGCGGGCGACGACCTCGTCGCTTCTTTCAACAACACGCACGATCTGTTGACGATCACCTCCATCAGTGGTGGAGGAGTCACCTGGGTCCGGGCCAACCAGGAGAACGACTACCAAGTGGGGGACTCGGAGATCTGGTACGGCCTGGGCGCCGCAGCCGGCCCGGCCACCGTCACCGTGAACCTCTCTGGGAGCACGGATCAGCAATTCCCCTATTACGCGCTGAACATCTCCGAGTGGTCGGGAGTCGGAGGACTCGACCAGGCCCCTGCGGGGACGGCGCAACACGAGCAATCCACGGTCGCCGTGGCTCCCGCCATCACGCCGACCGGCAGTGGTGATCTGTTCATCGGGGTGATGGGGTCCTATGGGAGCTGCATTGCGTCGGGCCCCCCGGGGGGAGGATTCACATCGTTCCCGATCGAAACCGGCCTCCCCAACCAGGGCATCCAACACACCGGCTACGGATATCTCGTCGCCACGAACGCCGGCACCCAACAGTACAGCCAGCCGCTTTTGGCGCAGTTCCCCTGCGATTGGGCCGCCACGGCAGCGGCCTTCTATCCTCAAAGCCTTCCCACCCCGAGTGTCAGCGGAATCTCGCCCAGCTCGGGTCCGACGACGGGCGGGACGCCCGTCACCATCACGGGCAGCAACCTCACCGGAGCCACCAGAGTCCTCTTCGGCACCGCGCCCGCCTCGAGCTTCGCCGTCAACGGCAACGGCACAATTTCGGCCATCGCACCGGCGGGAGTGTCGGGAACGGTGGACGTGACCATCACCACTTCGGGGGGTACGAGTGCGACGAACAGCGGCTGACCAGTTCCGTTACCAGAGTGCCCCGAGCGCCCCGAATGTCACCGGCATCTCGCCCAGCACGGGTCCGACGACAGGCGGGACCCCGGTCACCATCACCGGGAGCAACCTCTCCGGGGCCACCAGTGTCCTCTTCGGCACCGTGCCCGCCTCGAGCTTCGACGTACTCTCGCCGACGCAGATCGCTGCGGTCTCCCCGCCTGAGTCCGCCGGCGCCCAATCCATCCATGTGACCACAGCCGGCGGCTCGAACGCTGCCCAGACGGTCGCCTTCACCTTCACGTCGCCCCCACCTCCGATCACGTCGCCAACGGCGACTCCGAGCTGCGACGGGACGTTTGCCCCGGGCTCCGTCGTCGGGATGGCCGCGACGCCTGGAGACGACGGGTACTGGATCGCCAACAACCAGGGCCGCGTGGTTGCCTGCGGGGACGCGCATGACTTCGGTGGACTGACGAGTGCGCCGAGTCACCCCGTCGTCGGGATCACAGCGACCGTCGATGGGGGCGGCTACTACCTGGTGGCATCGGACGGCGGTGTGTTTGCGTTCGGCGACGCCACGTATGACGGCTCGACCGGCGCAGTGAAACTGAACAAGCCGATCGTCGGCATGGCAGTTGACCCGGCTACTGGGGGGTACTGGCTCGTGGCGACGGACGGCGGCGTGTTCTCGTTCAATGCTCCATTCTTGGGATCAACCGGAAGCATCGCACTGAACAGACCCGTCGTTGGAATAGCGGCAGCAAACGGAGGAAGTGGCTACTGGTTGGTTGCCTCGGATGGTGGGATCTTCTCGTTCAACGCGCCGTTCTTCGGCTCAATGGGACGCACCGCTCTCAACAAGCCCATCATCGGCATGTCGCCCGACACAGCGTCCGGGGGTTACCGGCTCGTGGCGTCAGACGGAGGGATCTTCTCGTTCAATGCTCCATTCCTCGGCTCCACCGGCGGTCTTGCTCTCAACGAGCCCATCGTCGGCATGGAGTCTTCTTCCTCGGGGGGCGGCTACCGGTTTGTCGCTTCTGACGGCGGAATTTTTGATTTCGGGTCCAGCCAATTCCATGGGTCGACCGGCTAGGAATCCCTCTTCGGCCGTCGCCGGCAACGACCACCGCCCCTGCCGCAGCACCCCTGGCCACCTTCGATGCCCCTGGCGAGACGGGAGCTCGGCCGGGACTTAGCGTTGGAGCCATGGTGAGCAGCGGCAACGAGGGTCGCAAAGGTCCTGCCCACGCCCGCCGGCGCGTGCTGCCCAGGGAGAACGAGGAAGCGGCTGGCGGAAATCGGGCGGCAGCTCCCCCCTCCGAGCGAGGACGAGCTGGCCATCACGGCCGGACTGCGCGCATCGAGACGCAGGCGGCGGGTGGTGGCCTGGGGGACCGCACTCCTGGTCGTTGCTCTTTGCGCCGGGGCCATCGTCCAGTGGGTCCGGCCGCTGCCCGGAGCCACCCTGGACGTCCAGGCCGTTCCCCTGCCGGGCGCGGCCCCGGCCTTCGCCTGGCCGAGCACCGGTGAGGCGGCAGCCACGGTGGTCGGCGTGGGGACGGTGGGCCAGGTCCGCGGGACCCAACCCGTTCCCGTCGCCGGCCTCGCCGAGGTGCTGGCGGCCTACGTCGCCTTGTCGGACCACCATCTGGCACCGGGCGACGATGGACCGGCCATCCCCGTCACCGCGGACGCGCTCACGTCCTACCAGTCCGGCCTGGCGAGCCAGGAGTCCGAGATTCCCGTTGCGGCGGGCGAGACACTGACGGAGCTTCAGGTCCTGGAGGGTCTCCTGATCGGCTCAGGAGCCGACATGGCGACCGTCCTGGCCGACTGGGACGCCGGCAGCGTGACCGCCTTCGTGACCAAAATGAATGCGGCTGCGACCACGCTGGGCCTCACGTCGACACACATCACCGACCCGACCGGAGTGGACCCGGCCACCACCAGCACGGCAGAGGACCTGGTCCGCCTGGGCGAGGCGTCGCTCACGAACACCGTGCTGCGCCAGATCGTCTCACTGGCGCAGACGAGCCTGCCCATGACCAACGTGCTCTTCAATCTCAACTTCGACCTCGGTCAGGACGGGATCATCGGCATCAAGACCGGCTCCGACGCCGAGCGCGCAGGGCTGCTATCTCTTCGCGGCCCAGCAGAGCGTCGGCGGCAAGGACGTCACGGTCGTCGGCGCCGTCCTCGAGCCAACCGGGCGGAGCGCTCGGGCCCAACACCGCTGCCGTCGATGCCGGTGACGCGTTGGTCAAGAGCATCTTCGGCGCCCTGCACAGTTTCACGCTGTTCGCGCCGGGGCAGCACGTGGCCGACCTGAACGCCGCATGGGGCTCGACCGCTCCCGTGACAGTGGCCCAGCCGGTCACCGTGATCGGGTGGCCCGGCCTGGTGGCCGAACTCTCGGTGCGCCATGGACGGCTGGCCGGTCCGGTCGCGGCCGGAGCCACCGTCGGGACGCTGCGGGCCGGCGTCGGGCAGGGCTCGACGGAAGCGGAGCTCCACACGACCGCCGCGCTCGCGGGGCCGCGCCCGTGGTGGCGCCTCACGCGTTGAACGTCCCGCTGCTCACGACCGACGGGGACCGCCGCGGGCGGGCAGGACGCGGCTCGACCGGATTGCGCTCCACCTGGTCGGGTAGTAAACGGGGGTCGGCGGCGGTGATCCACGCAGGCGTCCCGCCGCTCCACACGAGGAGGGTCACATGCAACAACGTCCTATCGGCAACAGGACCGTCAGCGCCATCGGCCTGGGCGAAATGCCGCTGTCCATTGAGGGACGGCCGGACCGTCGTCAGGCGATCGCCACCATTCACGCCTCGCTCGACGCCGGCGTCACCATCATCGACACGGCAGACGCCTACTCACTCGGCGTGCAGGAGCACGGCCACGGCGAGGAGCTCGTCGCCGAAGCCCTGGCGGCCTACGGCGGTGCGACCGACGACGTGCTGGTCGCCACCAAGGGCGGGCACCGGCGTCCCGGTGACGGCAGCTGGACCGTGCACGGGGATCCGGCCTACGTGAAGGAGGCCTGCGAGGCGTCCCTGAAGGCCCTCGGCGTCGACGCCATCGGCCTCTACCAGTACCACCGCCCTGATCCGTCGGTCCCGTGGGCCGAGTCCGTGGGCGCCCTGGCCGACCTGCTCGACGAAGGCAAGATCCTGATGGCCGGCGTCTCCAACGCGACCGTGGACCAGATCGACGAGGCCCAGAAGGTGCTGAGCGGCCGCCTGGTCAGCGTGCAGAACGAGTTCTCCCCGCGGTTCCGCTCCTCGGAAGGTGAGCTCGAGCACTGCGAGAAGCTGGGGATCGTCTTCATCCCTTGGAGCCCCATGGGCGGCATCGGCCGCTCCGACGCGCATTCAGGAGACCTTCCCGGCCTTCGCCGAGGTGGCCACAGGAGGTGGGCGCCAGCCCCCAGCAGGTGACACTGGCCTGGATGCTGGCCAAGGGCTCACGGGTGATCCCCATTCCGGGCAGCAGCCGGCCCGAGACGGCGATCGCCTCGGCCGCGGCGGCCGACATCACGCTGACGCCGGAGCAGGTCGCGCGCCTCGACGCGTCCTGAGCTGCATGCCTGCGACCGGCGTCCACCGACCACACGGGCGACGCGTGAACACGCATTCCGGCAGCGAGGTCACCGGCGCCGACACGTGGAGCGCCGCCGACATCGGCGATCTCACCGGCCGGGTCGCCCTCGTCACCGGTGCGAACAGCGGCATCGGCTACGAGACGGCGAAGGCCCTGGCCGAGCACGGGGCACACGTGATCCTGGCCTGCCGCGACGACGAGAAGGCGCGGCGTGCCCGCGACAAAATGGAGAGCGAGCTCGAGCGCTCGTCACTGGAGCTCCTCCACCTCGACCTGGCCGACCTCGTGTCCGTGCGACGGGCCGCCGCCGGGGTCCTGGCCGAGCATGCCCGGCTCGACCTCCTGGTGAACAACGCCGGGGTGATGGGCACGCCGTACCGCCAGACGGCGGACGGCTTCGAACTGCAGATGGCGACGAATCACCTCGGCCACTTCGCGTTGACGGGGCTGCTCCTCGACCGCATCGTCACGACGGCGCGTTCGCGCATCGTCACGGTCAGCTCGCACCTGCATCGGATGGGGCGGCTCCGACAGGACGACGTGGCCGGCGCGGCCTTCCACAGCACGTGGGTCGCCTACGGCACCTCCAAGCTGGCCAACCTGCTCTTCACGGCCGAGCTGAGCCGCCGCCTGGAGCGCGGCCGGGTTGCCGACACTGGCCCTGGCGGCCCATCCGGGCTGGACGCGGAGCAACCTGGCCGGCAGCGGTGCCGCTCTCGGCAACAGCCGCGTGCGGCGAAAGCTCGGGCGGATGGCCGGGTCCGCGCTCGGGCAGTCGGCGGCGGGGGGCGCCCTCCCCGTCCTGTGCGCCGCCACCTCGTCATCGGTCGGCTCCGGCCAGTACATCGGCCCGGCGCACCTGTTCGGGCTCTACGGCCCGCCCAAGGTGGCGCGACCGTCGCGGCACGCCCGGGATCCCCAGGCGGCAGCTGCCCTCTGGGAGGCGTCCGAGGAGCTGACCGGCGTGCGCTACTCGGTGGACGCCCCGGTCTGAGCTTCCCCTGGCCGGGCACGGGCACTAGACCGTAGCCATGCCCGGCACGGCCACCACAGAGGGATCCCGACGGCCACAAGGCCGTCCACGACCTCGCCCGGTCGCCGACTGCGGACCGACACCACGGTCGCCGCCAGCCTGCCCGAGAGCCGGCGCTACCGCGTCAAGCGCGTCCTGTTGGGCCCGCCGTTGGTCAGCGACGACCTCCACGGGCAGCGACTGGGCAAGCCGACGGCTCTCGCCGTCCTGTCGTCGGACGTCATGTCCTCGTCGGCCTACGCCACCGAGGAGATGCTCCGCATTCTGGTGCCCGATCGCCGGGCTTGGCGGCCTTCTCCATCATCACGCCCATGACGGCGGCGATCCTCGCCGTGCTCGCCGTCGTGACGATGTGTTACCGCGACGTCGTCCGCTCCTATCCCAAGGCGGGCGGCTCCTACGTCGTGAGCCGGGACAACTTCGGCCCGAACGTGGCGCAGGTGGCCGGCGCCGCCCTCCTCATCAGCTACACCATCACCGTCGCCGTGTCCGTCGCCGCCGGCGCGGACGCCATCGTCTCCGCCGCGCCCGCCCTGGGCAGGCCGTCGTGGGTGCCCGTCGCAATGAGCGTCGCCTTCGTCGTCATCCTCGCCTTCGGCAACCTGCGGGGCATCCGCGAGGCGGGCCGGGTCTTCGCCATCCCGACCTACTTCTTCATCTTCAACATGGCATTGCTGATCGTCTTCGGCCTCGTGCGCGAGGCGGCGGGCAGCCTGCCGCACCAGCCGGCACAGCCGGCAACGCTGCCGCTCGGGCACGCCAGCGGCGGTTTGATCCTCGGCGTCTCGGCCTTCTTCCTCCTGCGCGCCTTCGCCAACGGCAGCTCGGCCATGACGGGGACCGAGGCGATCTCCAACGGCGTCAGCATCTTCCGCAAGCCCCAGGCACGGAACGCCCGGACGACACTCGTGCTCATGAGCACCATCCTCGGGGTCATGTTCCTCGGCGTGTCGGTCCTGGCCGCGCTCACCCACAGCGTGCCGTTCCTGTCGGGGACGCCGACGGTCGTCTCGGAGATCGGCACGCTCGTCTACGGGTCGTCGCCGGCCGGGCAGGTGCTGTACTACGCCCTGCAGGCCGCCACCGCCCTGATCCTCATTCTGGCCGCCAACACGAGCTTCACCGGGTTCCCCTTCCTGGTCAGCTTCGTGGCCGAGGACTCGTTCCTGCCCCGCAAGCTGACCGTGCGCGGCCACCGGCTCGTCTTCTCCAACGGGATCCTGCTGCTGGCGGGCGCGTCCATCGCCCTGCTGCTGGCCACCGGGGCCAAGGTGGCGTCGCTCATCCCCATGTACGGCATCGGCGTCTTCACCGGCTTCACCATGGCCGGCGCCGGCATGGTGGCCCACCACTGGCGCCACCGCGACCAGCACTGGCGCCAGCGGGTGGTCGTCAACGGCTTCGCTGCTGTCGTCTGCGCCGTCGTCGTGGTGGTCTTCGCCGTCTCGGAGTTCACCAAGGGGGCCTGGGTGGTCGTGGTGGTGATGCCGCTGCTCGTCTACGCGCTGGTCACCATGAACCGCGAGTACCGCGCCGAGGACGCCGTGCTCGAAGAGGGGGCGGCGGTCGAAGCATGCGAGGCCAAGGTCCTGCGCCGGCACGTCGTGATGGTGCTGGTGGACCGCATCGACCTGGCCACGGCGCGGGCCATCCAGTACGCACGTGCGCTGACACCCGACGACCTGCACGCCGTGCACTTCAACATCGACCACGACCGCACGGACCTGCTCATCGAACGCTGGCAGCGCCTCGGCCTCTCCCGCCTCCCCCTCGACGTGATCGACTGCCCGGACCGCCGCATCGGCCGGGCGGCCCTGGAGCTGGCCGCGGAGCATGCCGACGGCGAGACCGAGGTCTCCATGGTGTTGCCCCGCCGCTCGTACGGGAAGGCCTGGCGCCGGATTCTGCACGACCAGACCGCCGACCGCATCGTCGAGATCGTGAGCCAGCTGCCCCACGTCAACGCCACGATCATCCCGTTCCACGTGTCGGGGCGGACCTGCAGGAGCCGGACCTCGAGCTCGAGCCCGTGCTGGTCGCGGACGGCGAACGGGAAGGCGGCGGCGGAGCCCGCGGCGAAGAAGAAGCAGCAGCCATGGACGACAGGCATCCGCGGTGCCCGGCACGCGACCGATCGCCTCGCTGCAGTGGCGCACCCGGGCGCGGGTGGCCGGACGGGTCAAGACCATCCGCGTGCAGCCGCTGTCGGAGGTCCCGACGATCGAGTGCGTGGTCGTGGACGACAGCGGCGAGGCGATCACCTTCGTCTTCCTGGGCCGGCGCTCCATCGCCGGCCTGCGCAGCGGGACCCAGATGGTCGCCGAAGGGATGGTCGGCAAGCACAAGGGCAAGCTCGCCATGATCAACCCCTCCTATGAGGTGCTGTCCTCCGGATCAGACGACGAGGACGCATGAGCGGCGGGCCGGTCGGGCCGGGCGACCGCCTCCGGGCGCTGCTCGGCGGGCCGGCCGTCCAGTGGGCGTTGGCCGTCGCGGCGCCGATCGCCGTGGCCCTCCTCCTCATTCCCGGCCGGAACCATCTGGACAGCGCCGACGACGCCCTCGTGCTCGTCGTGGTCACGGTGGCCATCGCGTCGGGCGGCAGCCGCATCCGGGCCTTCGTCGCGGCCATCGTGGCGGCGGCGTCGTTCGACTTCCTGCTGACCCGTCCCTACGGCTCGTTCCGGATCAGCCGCTCGGCGGACATCACCACCGAGGTGCTGTTCGTCGTCGTCGGCTTGTTGGTGGGCGAGCTGGCCGCCCGAGGCCGGCGTGACCGGTTGGCCGCCGCCTCGGGACGGCACGAGATCGCCCGCCTGCACGACCTGAGTCAGCGCATTGCGGGCGGCGAGGATCCCGACTTCGTCCTCATCGCCGTGGCCGGCGAGCTCAGGGAGCTCCTCAGCCTGCAGGACTGCCGTTTCGTGCGGCAACAGCCCTCGGGCAAGGGAGCCTGGATCGCGGCGGACGGCACCGTGCGCCTCAACCCGTTGCGGTGGCCGGCGGGGACGGTCGGCTTGCCGACGCAGCACGTCGAGCTGCCCGTGCACGGCGGGGGCCAGGTCGTCGGGACCTTCATTCTGACCCCGACGCCGGCGACGCCGATCAGTCACGAGCAGTGTGTGGTGGCGGTGGCGCTGGCCGACCAGCTCGGCGCCACCATGGCGACGCAGGGCGCCGGGGGCTGAGCCCTGCCGACATGCGGCGCGCCGGCGCCGTCGCTCAGGCGAGCGTGCCGGCGCAGGAAGTCGGCGTGCAGGGCGATCCGGTCGGGACGCAGCACGCGCCCGAGGGGTCCGATCACCGTCCGGGCGCCGGCCTGCTGCCAGCGCGGCGGCGGCACTCTGGGACCGGGCTCCGCTGACGTAGGTGTCGTCGAGAAGCAGCACCCGTGCGCCCCGCGAGCGCGGCCCGGTCCGGCGGCGCCACCGTGAAGGCCGCCGGGTGGGGGCGCATGTGGGCGACGGGCGGCCGCCCGCCCGGGAGGTCGGCCCGACGCAGCAGTGCCGGGCGCCCAGCGCGCCGCCGGCCAGCGCGCCGGCGACATCGTCCGCGAGGCCGGCGACGAGCGCCAGGGGCGCCGGACCGGGACGGTGGGTCGACGGGACCAGGGCCACCACATCGATCGGGCCGCCGAGTGCGGCCTCGAGCCGGCCGCCGCGCCGAGGAGGAACGTCCGCAGGAGCGCGCGCACAATGGTGCCGAAGCGCAGCCGGGCCTCGGCCACGGGCGACTCCTTGTAGCCGAGCAGGACCGTGTAGAGCGGGCCCGGCAGCGGGCAGAGGCGCGCCGGCACGACCGGAGCCAGGGGCAGGCCCAGGCGGCGGGCGACCAGCCGGCAGGCGAAGCAGACGGAGCGGCCCTTCGCCGCGGGGCCGCGGCAGACGCCGCAGACCCCGGGCCCGGGGTCGGGCACGCGGAAGAGGTCAGGCGGCGGGAGCGGGGTCGGGCCGATGCAGGAGAAAGGTCCCCGTGGCCCGGCTGACCAGCACCCCGTCGGCGTCGCGCACCGTCGCCTCGCCGTAGGCCACCTGCTTGGCCATGCGCGCCACCTCGCCGCGCAGCGTGAAGGTGTCGCCCTTCATGGCCGGGCGCATGCACTCGGTCTTCATCTCGAGCGTGCCCCGGGTGCGGGCCTTCCCGGGGAGGGCGGCGTTGATGGCGAAGTTCATGCAGGCATCGAGCACCAGGGAGTGGATGCCGGCCTGGGTGACCCCGTGGGGGTTGCAGGCGATGTCGGTCGGGGTGAAGGTCCCGGCGACCCAGCCCAGGTCCTCGCCGTCGACGCCGTAGGCCGTGAAGGCGCCGCCCACCAGCCCGATGATCGGCATGCCGCCGTCGCCCAGCCAGCGGTCCATGTCCTTGCCTGCTCCGCCGGCCGGGCCCTGTTCCGCTCATCGGGCGCAGACCCTACCGGCAGCATCCGGCTCCGGCGCCCGGCGGCCCCGGGGCGGCCGGCCAGATCGGCCGCCAGGTGGTGCCGGGTAGAATGTTCTCCGATCTGAACCGGCGTGGCGCCGATCGCCGCCGCCGGATTTGGGAGGAGACACCATGACCACCGCCGTGATCGTCGACGCCGTCCGGACCGCCGGAGGGAAGCGCAACGGGAAGCTCCGCAACTGGCACGCCGTGGACCTGGCCTCCGAAGCGCTCAAGGCGGTGGCCGAGCGCAACCAGCTCGACCCGGCCCTGATCGACGACGTGATCATGGGCTGCGTCATGCAGGTCTCCGAGCAGTCCCTCAACATCGGCCGCAACGCCGTGCTGGCCGCGGGGTGGCCCGAGTCGGTCCCCGCCACCACCATCGACCGCCAGTGCGGCTCCTCGCAGCAGGCCATCCACTTCGCCGCCCAGGGCGTCATGGCCGGCGCCTACGACATCGCCGTCGCCGCCGGCGTCGAGTCGATGACCCACACGCCCATGGGCTCCTCGGTCGTGCGCGACTTCGGCTTCCCCTTCGGCCCCCGCATGATGGCCCGCTACACCGACAGCGAGGGCCACAGCGAGCTGAAGGGCCAGGGCATCGGCGCCGAGATGATCGCCGACCAGTGGGGCATCTCGCGCGAGGAGCTCGACGCCTACTCGGTGCGCAGCCACCAGCGGGCGGCCCGCGCCACCGCCGAGGGCCGCTTCGAGAACGAGATCGTGCCCGTCGCCATCCACGACGACGAGGGCAAGGACACCGACGAGGTCTTCGCCGCCGACGAGGGCATCCGGCCCGACTCCAGCGTCGAGTCGCTGGCCAATCTGAAGCCCGCCTTCAAGGAGGACGGCAAGGTCACGGCGGGGAACTCCTCGCAGATCACCGACGGCGCCTCGGCCGTGCTGATCATGAGCGAGGAGAAGGCGAACGCGCTGGGCCTGCGCCCCCGGGCCCGCTTCCACGCCTTCGCCCTGGCCGGCGTGGACCCGATCACCATGCTGACCGGCCCCATCCCCGCCACGACCACGGTGCTGGAGCGGGCCAAGCTCACCCTGGACGACATCGACGCGGTGGAGATCAACGAGGCCTTCGCCTCGGTCGTGCTGGCGTGGGAGAAGGAGCACCACCCCAACATGGAGCTCGTGAACCCCAACGGTGGCGCCATCGCCCTCGGTCACCCACTGGGTGCGTCGGGCGGCAAGCTCATGGCGACGCTCCTCAACGAGCTGGAGCGGACCAACGGCCGCTACGGGCTGCTGACCATGTGCGAGGGCGGCGGGCTGGCCAACGCCACCATCATCGAGCGCCTGGGCTGAGCCGCGGCCGGCCTCCCGGGCGCCGTCGTCAGCGGTAGCGGGTGGCCAGCAGGAAGCCGACGAAGATCGCCGCCAGGCCGATGACCAGGCCCCAGGGCGAGCCGTGCGCCATGAACGGCAGGTGGGCCAGGTAGTTGACCGTGATGACGGCCACGCCCCCGATGAGCAGCATCAGGATGAGGGCGCCGAACCAGGGCGGGCTGTGGCGCACGCTCTTGGGGATGGGCGCCGTGTAGCGCCCGCTCTCCTCGGCCGTCTTGTAGCGGCCGACCTTCGAGGCCGAGGTCCGGCCCGAGGCGGACTTGCCCTTCTTGGAGGCGCCGCCCGGTCCTTTGGTGCTGGTGGCCACGGGGTCAGAGGTTAGCCACCGCCGGCGAGGGGCCTCCGGGCACGCCCGATACCATTCTGGGCCATGGGACCCCGGGTGCTCGTCGTCGACAACTACGACTCCTTCGTCTACAACCTGGTCCAGGAGCTGGGCGAGCTCGGGGCCGACCCGGTGGTGTACCGCAACGACGCCATCGACGTGGCCGGCATCCGGGCGGCGCGGCCCGACGCCGTGCTCATCTCACCGGGGCCGGGACGCCCCGAGGACGGCGGGGTGAGCCTGGACGCCATCGCGGAGCTGGGCGGGGAGATCCCGCTGCTCGGCGTCTGCCTCGGCCACCAGTGCATCGGCCAGTCGTTCGGCGGCAGCATCGTGGCGGCGCCGCACCTCATGCACGGCAAGACCTCGGAGATCCACCACGACGGCCAGGGGCTCTTCGCCGGGCTGCCCAACCCCTTCGTCGCCACGCGCTACCACTCGCTGGTGGTGCAGCCGGACTCGGTGCCCGACGAGCTGGAGGTCACGGCCACGTCGACCGACGGCGTGGTCATGGGCCTGCGTCACCGCACCCTGCGCATTGAGGGGGTGCAGTTCCACCCCGAGTCGGTCCTCACCGCCTCGGGCCCTGCGCTCCTGGCCAACTTCCTCGGCCAGCTCGCCGCCTCCGCGTCGGCCTGAACCGACTCGGCGGTCCGAGCCGGCGCGGACGGCCCGGCGAGGCGGGCCGTCGCCGCTCTGGACGCGCCGTGCGTTGGCGCGGCCCGGCTGCGTCGTCGCTGGTGGTCGTCGAGCTGGTGGTCGTGGTCGTGACGTCGTCGTGGTCGTGGTCGTGGTCGCCGACTGGCACACCGAGATGTTGACCGTGGTCCCGCTGTTCACCTGGGCGCCGGCGCCGGGCTCTGGCTGTCGACGTTGCCGGGCTGGGCCCCGCCGGCACAGGTCGTGTCGAAGGTGGTGTTGGCCACCAGCCCGGCGCCCGTGATGGCCGAGGTGGCCGCGCTCTGTGACTGCCCGACGACGCCGGGGACCGAAATGCAATTGCCGGTCGACACCACGAGGTTGACCGGCGTGTTGGGCTGGACGTTGGCGCCGCTCGCCGGGCTCTGCGCGGAGACCACGCCGTTGGGCTGACTCGAGCAGGCGGTGGTCTGGCTGCCCGACGGTCAGGTTGGCCTGCGTTGAGGATGCTGCCGGCGCGGGCGGGCGACTGCCCGACCACGCTCGGCACCGCGACCGTGCTCTGCGTGCCCGAGACCGTCAGGGCCACCTTGTGCGTCTCGAGGGTCTTGGTGCCGCCGGCCGGATCCTGGCTGAGCACGGTGCCGACCGGTTGGTTGCTGGTCACGTTGTGGACGGTGTAGCCGAGGTTGGCGGCCTGGAGCAGCGCGATGGCCTGGGTCAGCTGCTTCCCCGTCACCGTGGGCACCACGACGGTCGGGATGTTCGGGCCGCCGCTGACGACCAGGTTCACCGCCGAGTTCTTGGACACCGACGTGCCCGCCTTCGGGTCGGTCGACAGCGACCTCGCCCTTCGGCTGGTGCTGCTCGCCTGCACGGTGCTGGTGCCCACGGTCAGGTTGTCGTTGTGGAGGGTCTGGGTGGCCTGGCCGGCGGTGAGGCCGACGACGTTGGGCACGGTGACGTCGTTGCCGAACACCCCGACGGAGCGCAGGAGGAAGAAGGCGATGACGGCCAGGGCCACCAGGAGCACGACCAGCAGGATGATGAGGTTGCGGGTGCGCTTCTTGCGCTCCAGGTCCTCCCGGGCTGGGCGATGTCGCCGACGCCGGCGGGGACGGCCATGGTGCGGCCGGTGGTCATCGGGCACGGCCTGTGGTCGCCGCCACCACCCCGGTCATCACGGAGGTCAGGCCCGGGTCGCGCCGCCTCGACCGGTCGCCCGTCGGCGAAGCGCAGGAGGTCGGCCCGCAGCTCCTCGGCCGACCCGTAACGGTCGTCGGGGTTCTTGGCCATGGCCTTCATGATCACGGCCTCGAGCGCCGGCGGCACCGTCGGGTTGGCCTCCCGCGGCAGCACCGGCATGTCGCGCACGTGCTTGGACGCCACGGCCACCGGCGAGTCCCCCGTGAAGGGCGGCCGGCCCACGGCCATTTCGTAGAGGACCACGCCCAGCGAGTAGATGTCGCTGCGCGAGTCCACCCCCTTGCCCTCGGCCTGCTCGGGCGAGAAGTAGGCGGCGGTGCCCATGACCGCACCGGTCTGGGTCAGGCTCTCCTCGGTGTTCATGGCCCGGGCGATGCCGAAGTCGGTGACCTTGACGTCCCCGTCCGGCGTGATCAGGACGTTCCCCGGCTTCACGTCGCGGTGGACCACGCCGTGCCGGTGGGCGAAGGCCAGCGCGGCGGCGACGCCGGCGCCGATGGTGGCGATCTGGCGGGGAGGCATCCGCTGCGGGTCGCGCAGGACGGCCGAGAGCGGCCGGCCCTCCACGTACTCCATGACGATGAAGTAGGACCCGTCGTCCTCCCCCCAGTCGAAGACCGGGACGATGTTGGGGTGCGAGAGGTTGGCGGCCGCCTGGGCCTCCCGGCGGAACCGCTCCACGAAGGTCCGGTCGACGGAGAGCTCGGGGAAGAGGACCTTGAGCGCGACCGGCCGCTCGAGCTGGCGGTCCATGGCCCGGTAGACCTGGGCCATGCCGCCGCGGGCGATCAGATGGGTCAGCTCGTAGCGACCCGAGTAGATGCGCGGTGTCTCGACCGGTTCCATGGCGACCAGGAGCCTACGCTGGGAGCCTTCGCCGACGCGGAACGTGAGGCGCCCTCATGGCGCAGCCGTCGTGGCGGTCACGGGGGCGGTCGTCGTGGTCGTGACGGCGCCGCTGTCGTGGTCGTGGTGGTCGGTGGCGAGCGGGGTCGTGACGATCCGCGCGCGGCACCGTCGTGGTCGTCGTGGGGACGTGGTCGTGGTGGTCGTCGTGGTGGTGGTGATGGTGCTGACGTAGGCCTTGGCGGCGTGCAACGACGGCCGTTGGACGCCGGCCTTCAGGGGCCCGATGGCGGCGGGCGACACATCGCTGGTCGTCACGCCGGTGTGGTCGACCACCCTGGGGTGGAACCACAGCACCCCGCCGGGCTGTCCCTGCTTCACCACGATCTGCTCGCCCTGCGCCGTCACGATCCAGTTGTCGTAGGCGTACCACTTGAGGACGTAGTAGGCCGCGACCGGCACGGCGGCCACCAGGATGACGAAGCCGAGCACCCGCGGCGTGATGCGGCGTGGGATGCCCAGCCGGCGCCGGCGCGCCCCCGGCTCTCCTTGCCCTCCGGCTTGTCGTCCGGCCCGCTTGCCCGGAGGCGGCGGCACCCGGGCCGTGGAGCGGGCCACCGGGACGGCGCCGCCGCCGCGCCCACGAAGAACTCGTCGCTGCGCGGACCGGTCTCGGCCAGCGTGGCGGGCTCGTCGCCGAAGACGAGGCGGGAACCGGGCGCCAGGGTCTCGTCCAGGCCGACCGCCGGGACGACCGCCGTCGCATCGGAGAGCGACGAGCCGGCCTCGGCCTCGGGCCCGGGCAGGGGCGCCGCGGCGGGCTCGCGCGTCCGGGTCCGGCTCGCCGGGGTCCCGTTCGGCGGCGACGGCTCCACCACGCGGGACCGCCGCCGTGGCGGCCAGCGGGTCGGCCAGGGCGGCCAGCACCCAGGCTCAGGGGCGTCACCTTGGACTCCGTGCCGTCGCCCTCCTCCCCCACCTGCACGTCGACGACGACCACGGTGATGTTGTCGGCGCCGCCGTGCCCGTTGGCCGCGTCGACCAGTCGCTGGGCCGCCTCGGCGGGGTCGTCGACCTCGCCGAGGATCGCCGGCCATTTCGTCGCTGCCCACTTCGTTGGTGAGCCCGTCCGAGCAGAGGAGCAACCGGTCGCCGGTCCGGAGCTCGAGCTCCCACATGTCGGCGTCCACCTGGGAGGACACGCCGAGGGCACGGGTGAGGATGTGACGCTGGGGATGGACCGCCGCCTCCTCCTCGGTCATCTCGCCCTGGCGCATCCGCTCCTCGGCCAGGCTGTGGTCGTCGGTGACCTGGGTGATGGCGCCCCCGGAGAAGAGGTAGGCCCGGGAATCACCGACGTTGGCCAGCGCCAACACGTCCCCGCCCTCCGGTCCCGCCCACCAGCGCCACCGCGGTGAGCGTGGTGCCCATGCCGCGCAGATCGGCGTTGACCTGGCTCTCGTGCCAGACCGCGGCGTTGGCCTCGGAGAAGGCCTCGAGGAGGCCCTCGACGGTCGGCGCCCGTTCGAAGGCCTGCTCGAGCGTCTCGACGGCGACCCGGGCCGCCACCTCGCCGCCGACGTGCCCGCCCATGCCGTCGGCGACGGCGTAGAGATTCGGGCGCTCCAGAGGCAGGTCCTGGTTGACGTTGCGCACCCGCCCCACGTCCGAGGCGGACCCCGAACGCAACACCGTCAACGGGAGACCTCGAAGACGGTGGAGCCGATCTGGAGGAGGTCGCCCTTGCCCAGCCGCACGGCCTGCGAAATCTGCTCCGAGTTCACGAACGTCCCGTTGGTCGACCCGAGGTCCTCGACCCAGAGCTGGTCGTTGCGCCGGAAGAGGCGGGCATGCAGCGTCGACGTGTAGATGTCGTCGGGCATGGCGACGCCGCACCCGGGCGAGCGCCCGATCGTCAGCTCGTCGTCGAGGTCGTAGGTGCGCCCGGCGTGCTCGGGCGGCTGGACCACCTTCAGGTAGAGCTGGCGCTTGCGGCTCGCGCGCGGGGCGGCGGGGGCGGCCGCCGCCGCGGCCGCCCGCTCCTCACGGCGATCCTGTCGCCGCTGGGAGCGGGTCTTGCGGATGGTGGCCGGGCTCATCTCCACCCACACGGCCCGGATGACGCGCAGGAAGAAGAGGAAGATCAGCGCGATGACGCCCCATTGCATGATGCGGAGCACCGCATTGAGGTTCTGGGTGGCGATCAGGACCGCGACAGGACCGGGGGCCGTCACGACATTTCGAAGACGAGCTTCGTCGAGCCCACGCTGACCTCGTCGCCGCTGGCGAGGAGCTGTTCGCGGACCGGGGTGCCGTTGACCCTGGTCCCGTTGGTGGACCCGAGATCGGTGACGAACACGCCGTCACCCTTCCGCCGGAGCTCGGCGTGGCGCCGGCTCACGTTGGAGTCCGGCAGCACCACTTCACACTCGGGCAGCCGGCCGATGACCAGGGCCTCGGAGCCCACCGTCACCCTCCGGCCGTCGGGCAGCACGAGCTCCGCCAGGAAGCCGCCGTCCTCGCTCTCGCGCACCTCCGCGCGTCACCGTGAAGCGCCCCGGCTTCAGGCTGGCCCCTTCGAAGATCTCCACCTCGACCGGGCCGACGAAGGAGTAGGCCTCGATCCGCGCGTGCTCACGGGCGGCGTCGGAGAGCTCGCGGGAGAGGGCGTCGATGAAATTGGAGAAGCGGCTGACGTCGGCCGCCGAGAGCGTCACGGCGAAGGCGTTGGGCGCGATGAGGCCCCGCACCCCCACGCGGCGGTGCAGGTCCATCTCGCGGGTCAACCGGCGGCCGATTTCGACCGGTTGGAGGTTGCTTCGAAACGGCTTGGCCAACGTGCCCTCCACCAGACGCTCGAGTCGCTCCTCAAACTGCTGGAGTCCCATGGTCTCCCAGAGATTACCGGTCCGACGCGCCCAAGAGGGATTCAGAGGCGGTCTGACCTGGTCAACCTCTGCCCAGGCACAGGCCCCGAGGCGGACTTTCGGGGTCAGTGCAGCGACTACTGTTGTCCGGTCACCCGGGCGAGTGGCGGAATTGGCAGACGCGCAGGATTCAGGTTCCTGTGTCCGAAAGGATGTGCGGGTTCAAGTCCCGCCTCGCCCACGAGATCGACGCCTCGAGGAGGGCCCTGGCCAGAGGCCCCGCTTCCTCCGTCTCGGGAGCAGGGCGGGCCGGGGACCCCTGCCGACCCTTCCGGTGGTGACTGCGACGACGTCGGCAGGTGATCCGGCGTCCCCCCTGATCAGCATCGTGTTGACCACGCATCGGCCCAACCCGTTCTTCGCTGCCACCCTCGAGTCGGTCAGGAAGCAGACCTGGTCTGACTGGGAGTTGCTCGTCGTCGACGACGGCCGGAAGGGACAAGCCGCTCCTCCGGCGAGCCGCTCCTGATGGAGCGGGCCGACCTAGTGGAAGCGGGGGTCCCCCGCCGGAAGGACGATCTTCTCGACGACGTTGCCGATGTACAGCGGCAGCTCGGTGATGGACTGGACGCAGGGCGCCACCAGGGGCTTGCCCGGTCGGGGCAGCAGCGTGCACAACGGCAGGAGCCCTGTCGTCACGGTGTGGCCGTAGAGGTCCTTGAACGGCGTCTGCGACTGGTAGCAGACGGCGAACGGGACGAACCACGCACCGGCAGCGGCCTTGTTGGCAAAGGTCACCGTGTAGACGATGTTGGCGTTCAGGCCGGTGTCGGTCACGGTGGTGACCTGCGGAGCATGCCGGAAGGGGTCACCGCACGAATAGCTGTTGTTGGCCGGGTCGACATCGGTCTGAATGGAGCCCGCGGTGGAGGTCGAGGAGATCCCGACGTTCTGCTGCGGCGTGTTGACCGTCCCCGTGCAGCCCGATCCGGCGCAGGTGGTCACCGCGTCGGCGACGATCACGCTGTCCGAGACCGACGCCGTGGTGCCGGCGATGGACGTGATCGTCACGGTGGGCGTGTAGGTCCCGTGGGCGGCGTAGGTGTGGGTGCCGCTGACCGTGAAGGTCGACCCGGACTCGGTGATGGTCCCGGTGCTGGTCGTGGTGTCACCCCAGGCGATGGAAGCCGAGAAGTTGCCCGGCGAGCCGAGGTAGCTGTCCGTGAACGTCGCCACCGGCACCGTGAAGGCCTGGGCGGTGGTCTGGGGTGCGACCGTCGCCGGAGCGGCGGTGATGACGTCGGGGATGGCGGTCATCGAGACGTTGTCGAGCGCAGGGCCCTGAATGACGTCCCCGAGGGTGGCGTCGTCGAACTCGACCCGCGTCGTCGACGAGGTGGCCGTGACCGTCGTGGTCTGCGGGACCCATTGGAGCGGCGCGCCGGCGCTGAGCGCCTGGACGGTGGCCACGGTGACGCCGCCGACGACGACGTTCATCGTGTGCGCCTGATTCGGGGCCTGGTCGCCGTTGACCGCGGTCCAATAGGTGAGGGAGTACTCGACGCCCGGCGTCGTCGGCACGTCCTGGTAGAGGCCGCCCGGCTCGCTGGACGTCCCGGCCAGGTCGATGGAGTAGTTGCCGTCCTGTGCGCCCCAGTTGTTGTACGTCGCGGCCGTCAGGTCGACGCTGCCGCCGCTCGCCCCGTACAGCGACGGGGTCACCACGGTCCAGCCGGGGATCGTCGTCGAATCACCCGCCAGCACCGTGGAGTAGGAGCTGGTGGGCGCCGTCGTGGTCTCGAAGCTCCCGTTGGTGATCAGATTCGGAGAATCGGCCGCTGCGCCCTGCGCCAGCACGGACGTGCCGGCGAAGGTGGCCAGGCCGGCGATCGGCAACAACGCGGCTGCAGCGAGCCCGAATCGTCGTGGAACCTGCGAGATCTTCATGAGTCCTCCTTGCGCACTGGCGGAGCCGCCTGGGCGCCCGCGCAGCACAAGACAAGGAGCTCGCCAAGTTGCTCTTGACGAGGGACGCTAGCCAGCAACGGCCGATGCGTCAAAGCTGTCACGCTCATTTCACGCTGCCCGTCACATTCGGGTCCCGCGTCGGACCCGGCACAGCGCCGATACCGATGCATCACCCAGCCCTGGTCCAGCCCCCGGAATCGCCGGGTTGCGATGCTCGAGCGCTCCACCACCGAGGCGATGACGGAAACGGGGACCTCGCTACGAGGAGCTCCCCGCGTCGGCCAGGGAACGCTGCAGCGTCAGATCGGCCTCGGCGGCGGCGCGTTCGGTGAGCGCCACCTCGTATTCGGCGCCGCGGCTGCGGGCCGCCTGGAGGCTCTGCTGCCAGGCGTCGATGGCCGCCTCGCTCCGGCCGAGCCGGGCCAGCGCGGTGCCTCGCACGCGGTGGATCAAAGGGGTCTGGGACGCCACACCGCCGAGGTCCTGCGCTCGGGAGAGGCAGCGGTCAGCCAGGTCGAGCGCGCCCGGTGTCGTCACCGCTCAGCAGCAGGCACTCGGCCATGCGGGCGCTGGCTTCGAGCGCGTCCGCCCTGGCTCCCGATGTCGTCCATCTCCTCGATGCACGACGCAAAGAGCTCCAGCGCCTCGTCGTAGCGGCCCTGTGCGGCGTAGACCCGGGCCAGCTTCCCCTTGGCGTCGGCCGCGCCGGACCGGTAGCCGGCCGCCCGCCACGTGCGGTTCACGGCGACGAAAGCCTCCTCGGCCTCGTCCAGGCGGCCCTGCTCCAGCGCGATCTCGCCGATGTTGAACACGTAGAACGCGTCCATGACGGCGTTCCCGGTCCGGCGCGCCGTGGCCTGCGCCCGCCGGTACAGCGCCACGGCCTCGTCCCAGTCGCCCTTGAAGTAGGCGAACCCACCGAGCATGTTGAGCACGCCGGCCTGGCCGGGCAGGTCGCCGACCTCCTCGAAGAGGGCGAGGGCCCGCTCCCAGTTGACCGGTTCCTCCAGCTGGCCGAGGTCCATCTTCGCCCAGTCGATGATGCGGAGGGCGTCGGCCGTGGTCTCCTTGTCACCCACCGCTTCCGCCTGCTCGACGGCCTGCGTGCACCACTTGATGGCCTGGCGGTGCTTGCCGCCCTCCTGGCAGAAGCGCCCGTACCAGCCGAAGAGCTCGGCCCGCTGGCGGTCGGCGTCGACGCCGTCGATCTCGTCGAGGATCCCGATGCCCCGGGTGATCCAGCGCAGCGCGTTGGTGTAGCGGTCGAGCCATCCCTCCACCCGGGCCAGCTTCAGCAGCAGCCGGGCCTGCGCCACCACGTCGTCGCCGATCAGCCGCCGGGCCGCCCGGTAGGCGCCGGCCGCGCCCACGTAGTTCCCGGTCAGGTTCCGGGCGTCGCCCAGCCCCTCGTGCGCTCCGGCGATGTCCGCCGGCGGCGAGCTCGGGCAACCGTCGGCCCGCGGTGATCGCCCGCTCGAAGTACTCCGCCGCTTCGGCGTTGGCATACAGGCCCTTGGCCAGCTCCGCCGCCTGCAGCGAGTACGACCACGCCTCGTGCGAGCGCTGGGCGTGCAGGTAGTGGAAGGAGAGCAGGCCGGACTGATCGTCGCCACCCTCCGCCGGCGCATGCGGGCGATGGTGTCGCCGGCCCGGGAGTGCAGCTCGCGGCGGAGGCGGAACGAGAGCCCGTTGTAGGCGCAGTCGCGGAGGAGCGCGTTGCGGAACGCCAGGTGCCCGGCGGCATCGTGGACGATGAACGGCTCGAGTCGTGTCCACGTCGCGATCGCCTTGGTCGCGGCACGTCCTCGACGACGTCGGCCAGCAGCTGGGCCGAGAAGGACTGGCCCAGCACCGACATCCGGCGCAGGAGCTGGCGGTCGAGCACGCGGCAGGCGGTCGATGCGGGCGACGACGACGTCCTCGACCGAGTCGGGCAGCGCACTGATGGCGTCCCCGTTGCAGCACGGCCGCCACCAGCTCCCGGACGAAGAGCGGGTTCCCACCGGAGCGGTCGACGAGGAGCTCCATCTCCCGGCGCGGCAGGGGATTCTCCTGCGTCGCATCGCAAGGCGAGCTCCGCGGCCTCCGTCGTGACTGAGCGGACCGAGCTCCATGCGGGTCACGGGGGTGTCCTCGGGCGCGATGAATCCGGAGGCGACATCGCGCCGGGTCAGGCACCAGAGCCACGAGGTCAGGTGCACCACGCGGGCGAGGTGGCCGAAGAGGTCGGCCGACGCCTCGTCCATGAAGTGGACGTCCTCAATGGTGATCAGTCCCGTCTCGGGGAGCAGGACGGCCAACAGCGCGATGACGGCCTCGGCCAGCTTCGTCCGCCGGAACTCCTCTTCGAGCTCCAGGGTCTCGCGGGTCTCGGGCACGCGTGACCGCGATGGCCATGCCGATGAGCGGGGCCCACGGGAGGAGCTCCGGCGCCCGCCGCTCCAGCTCGGCGACGAACATGGCCCGCAGCTCCTCGTCGCTCCCTTCGGCCGGAAGATCGAGGAGCCCCCGGAGCAGTCGCCGCACCGTGTAATACGGGGTCGACGAGTCGTAGCGCTCGCACACGGCGAACAGCTGCATCCGGTCGGCGGTGACTTCGCGCAGCCGGCCCGCCAACCGGGACTTGCCGACGCCGGTGGCCCCGACGATCTCGACCAGCGCGCCGCTGGCCGGACGTCGGCGCGATCTCCTCGAGCCGACGCGAGCTCGGGCCCGCGGCCGACGAAGGGCAGCTCGTCATCGCCGCCGCCGGTCACGTCCCTGGTCTTGGCGCCGAGACGCACCGCCCGCACCGGCTTGGCCTTGCCCTTCACGAAGAACGGCTCGAGCTCCGTCGACGCGAACCCGGTCTGGGACCGGGCCAGGAGGTCCGGGGTGGTGTAGATCTCGCCCGGGCGCGGCCTTCGCCATCAGGCGGGCGGCCAGGTTGACGGCGTCACCCATGACGGTGAAGGTGCGCCGGTAGTGCGGACCGACCTCCCCGACGAAGACCGAGCCCTGGTTCACGCCGATCCGGATGGGCAACGGGTTGTCGGCGTCCATGATCTCGCGGACGGCGAGCAGCATGCGCTGCTCGTCGTCACCCGATGTCGACGGCGCACCGGCGGTCAGGATGATCTTGCCGCCGTCCTTGTCGGCGTCGGTGGCGAGGAAGGTGACGCCCTGCCGGTCGACCGCCCCCTGCACGTGCGTGACCAGGACGTCGAGCTGGCGGGCGGCCTCCTCGGGCCCGGCTCGGCGATGAGCCGGTCGGTCCCGTCGTAGTGGATGAAGGCCACGGTGACCCTGCGGTGCTCCGGCTCGGTACGGGTGATGAGGGCGGCACGGAGCCCGAGCGGGATGCCCTGCCGCAGGTCGAGCTCGTGGATCGACCTGCTCGAACGCCAGGAAGGGGGGCTCGGGCAGCGACGGTGGCCGCCGCAGCAGGAAGCCCGGCCCCTTGGCCGGCCCGACGAGGCTCGGCCTGAGCGCGGCGGCGGTGGCCGCACTGATCACGATCTCCCCGGCGTCGGCCGTGCCCTCCATCTCCACCACCGCGCTGGCGGCCGGGCCGGTGACGATGAACTCGCGATGGGACTCGCCGACCAGGAAGAAGTTGAACAGGCCGCTGTGGACGCCGACGGACATGCGGAGCGAAATGCGTCTGCCCCAGCACGGTGAGGCGACCGACCACGCGCAGCGCCCGCCGCATCTCCATGGCGGCCAGGCAGGCCCGGGCCTCGTGGGCCTCGCCGGAGAAGTAGACGAGCAGCGCGTCGCCGCCGAACTTGAGCAGGCGGCCGCCGTTCGCGACGGCGAGGTCGAGAAGCGCGACGAAGCAGGAGTCGATGGTCGCCGTGAGCTCCTCGGCGCCCGACTTCCCCAGGCGGGCCAGGCGTTCGGAGAGCTTGGTGAAGCCCGAGATGTCGACGAAGGCGATCGTGCCCTCGAGCTCCTGGTGCGTCAGCTCCGGTGTCGACCTGATCCATTCGATGGCGAGGCGCGGGAAGTAGGGCGCCAGGGGGTGACCGACGTCAGCCGGGACGGTGCCCGCAACTGGTCCGTCATGATCGGCCGGGCATCATTCGTCGCTCACCCGTCGCCGACGCGACCGGCCTCCACACCAATGGCAGCATCCGCCGGCGAGCCCGGGGAGAGATTCTTCGAGCGTGACGATCTTCGTCGATCGATTGGGGTAGGGATCGGGATAGTCGACCACACGGACCAGCCCCGAGGGCCGGTAGCGCCCGTCGACGATGACCTGCCGCGGGCACGTAGGGGTGCAGGCCCATGCTCCGGAAGAGGCGCGTCGTGGGCTCCCAGATGGAGCTGACCTCGTGCCAGCGCAGCAGGTCGAGCTTGCGCAGCAGCACGACCAGGGTGACCAGCGTGCCCGCCAGCGCCCCGGCGATGAGCGCCCCCCAGACCGTCCCGCCGGGCAGGACCACGATCAGGGCCATGAGGATCAACAGCAGCAGGAGCAGGCCGGTCCACTCAATGGGCTGCAGTGACTGGCCCGTGGTCGACTCGATCTGCGCCCTGTTCGCCGTGATGTCGATGCAGACATCGAGCAGGCTGCGGTACGCCTGCTCCTGCTGCAGCGTCTGGGGATCGAGCTCAATGATCGCCGCCGTCAGCGCCAGGTTGGACTGCGTCGCGAGGTGGTTGTCGACGAGCCGGTAGTCGATCTGATCCGTCAGCTGGTGGTCGATCATCTGACGGACCTCCTCCGTCCTGTCGTCGGCGAAGACGGCCATCAGTTGGAGGATGGAGAGGAGCGAGGCATTGTTGCGGCTGACGAGGGTCTGCACCACGGCCAGTCGCTCCGTGGTCCGCGCGATGGTGAACGCGATGAGCACACCGAAGAGGAAGGTGGCCATGCTGGCCAGCGCCACGTCCACCTCGAGGTCGCCCCGGCTCGGTCCGACGCAGTAGGAGGCGACAGCCACGACGATGCCGGCGGCCAGCGCGGGCCAGAGCGCCGTCTCTCCTTGCAGGACGGAGACGGCGGCTCGCCGCAGCTTTGCAGGCATCTTCGTAAGGTAGCCGGGCCTCGGCGGCCCCTCCACCGGCGGTGCCTTTTGACCCGCGATCCACATGAACATCACATGAACCAGTGCCGCTGCCGACGTGGAGACGTCCCGGATCGCACCGGTAGCATTCGTGCCGTGTCCGACATGGTCCGGCTGTCGATCGCATCTGCCGCTGGTCGAGGTGCGCACCGGCGACGAAGTGGTCTCACAGGGCGGTGCCAGCGGGGGCGTGTGGGTCCTGCTCTCCGGGGCGCTCCAGGTCTTCAAGGGCGACGTGGCGGTGAACACCATCACCAAGGCGGGGGCGATCGTCGGAGAGATGTCCGTGCTGCTGGGAACGGACCACGGCGCGACCGTCGTCGCCACGGAGCCGAGCACCCTGCGCTACGCCGAGGACGGTCAGACCTTCTTGTTCGGTGATCCCGAGATCACGAAGCTCATCGCTGTGGGCCTGGCCGAGCGCCTGAACTTCGTCTCGACCTACCTGGCCGATCTCAAGGACCAGTACGGCGATGCGACCGGGCTGTCGATGGTGTCCGAGGTGCTGTCCCACCTGGCGGAGCAGCAGGTCGTCACGGCCCGTCCCGGCTCGGCCCGGGACCCCGACCCCGACTACTGACGGCCCCGCCACGAGGGCTCGGCCGCCGGCGGGTCAGAACAGCGTGCGAGCCGGCGCGACCGCGTCGTGCAGGTCGACCGACTCGGTCCCCATGATGGAGGTCCACCTGGCTTGCTGCCGGCTCAGGTCGAGCTCGATGTGGGCCGGCACCTTGCCGATCTGGTGACCGGCGTTGAAGACCCAGGTGTGGCCGATGCGGTCGATCCACGAACCATCGCTCTTGAAGGGCGACTCGTGGACGTGCCCGGCCAGCACGATGTCGGGCTGGAACTCCGCGATCCATTCCCGCAGATCGGCGTCGCCATAGTCGCGGCGTCCCGTCCAGCAGGTCGGTGAGCCCAGCGGTGGCCAGTGGTACAGCCAGACCCAGGTCGCCGGCCGGCGGGCCGCATCGCGGCGAGCTGGGTCACGACCTCGGCCCGACCCAGTGGCCCGTCCCACCAGGGACAGATGGTGATGAGCGTGTCCCCGAGCACGAGGGAGTCCCCGTCCGTGTGGATCTCGCCTCCCGCAGGTCGTGCAACCAGAGGGCCGACTGCTCGCCCGCCGCGTCGGGGCCGGTCAGGTCGTGGTTGCCGGAGCTCACGACGAGCAGCGTCGTGGCCGCGATCAGATCCAGATAGCGGTGCACGACCACGCTCTGCGCGTCGAGGGGGACCGGCGAATTGATGTTGAGACTGTCCCCGGCCACGGCCACGACGTCGAACGACGGGCTGGCGGCAACCACCCAGTCGAACTGTGGCAGCGAATAGTGGAGATCTGAGACCAGGAGGATGCGCATGTGGTGCCGCACTGAAGCTGGCCCGGACCAACCTAGGGGCTGCTGCCACCTGCGAGGCGTCGTGACCCGGTCGGCGCGAACGCCCGTGCTCCGGGACGGGAGTCCGGCGGCGTTCCGCGCTGCACTTCGACCGGACCTCAGGCGACCGCGGCCGGCTCCCTGGTGAGCTTGGCCAGCTCTTCGGTCACCATCCGGTCGTGCTCGGCCAGGTCGCGGCGGGCGGCCCGCGGGCTCCAGCGGCCCCGCATGAAGAAGACGAGGACGGCGAAGACGAACATGCCGGCCAGGCACACCCCCCACCAGCGCTGCCATTCGCCCGGCGACGGTCTTCTGCGCCGGCACCAGCTTCTGCTCGGCGACCAGGAGACCGGCCAGGTTCGGCGAATACTTCGCCACTCCGGCGATCTCGGCCGGCGTCACCGGCGTGCCGTCCTGAATGTCCAGGGCGAGCGGATTGAAGGCGTTCAGGCCCAGGACATGGGGATTCGTGAGACCTCCGGCTGCCGTCAACGCCGCCGTCAGGCTGTGGGTGCTGTTGCAGACCCGCAGGATGGTGGCGAGGGTGGTGAGCTCGGGCCGCACCGTTGGGGTCGTCTGCAGGTTCTCGATGACGTCTGCCGGCGCAGGTGTCGTATTGCACTGCAACGCGGCCGTGTTCGGCGCGTAGGGCTGCGCGGCCTGGACCGCTTGCAGGGTGGACGCCCGCATTCTGGTTGTCCACCAGCGTGGTCGAGGTGGTGATCACGTACGGCAGCACCAGGAACGACAGGGCAACCGTGATGCGCAGGATCCAACCCCAGATGGCCAGGCCCGATGCCGTCAGGGCCGGATTGTGTGACTCGACCTGCTCGGTGTAGTTCGCCATCCACGGGGCGTAGGCGACGGAGATGGAGACCGCCAGCAGGACGATGACGAGGACATTGGCGTAGTAGCCGGTATGCGGGTGACCTGTCTGAACGATGAGGAACCCCAACATGACCATGGAGCACACCGCCCCGAAGAGCATGAACGGCTTGCGCACCCGGGCCACGTCCGAGAGGAAGCCCGCCAGGACGAGCCCGGCGGAGAGGGACGCGGCGAGCCACACGTTGATTCCGTTCGCCTGTGGTGTCGAGCGGTTGTAGATGACGACCCAGTAGATGGTGAGCACGCTGACCGAGGCGTAATAGAAGAGGAGGAAGACCGAAATGGCAATGGACGACGAGATCAGGTCGAGCCGCATCATGGAGCGGATCGGGCGCCTCGTCGCCTGCTCGACGTCGATCCCCATGGCGCGTGCCTCGACCAGCGCCCGCTCGCGCTCGCTCACCATGAGCTGGTCGCGCAACTGGGGCGAGAGCTCGCGCAGGAAGAAGAAGGCAATGATCACCACGCCGAGGCAGACCAGGCCCGAAATGATGAACTGGTCCTGCCACGGCTTGAGGTGGTCGAGGGTGTGGGTGGCCACCAGGCTGGCGGCCAACGCGCCCATCGTGGGACCGAGCGCCCAGAACCCCATGGCCACCCCCCGACCCATCTGCGGTGAGAAGTCGCGCATCAGCGCCGGCGTGGAGACCAGGATGACCCCTTCGACGAAGCCGATCACGCAGTAGGCGGCGGCGAAACCCCACTTGTCGTGGATGTGCGGGATGGCCAGCAGCTGCACGAGCGCGACGACGAGCGTCCCATAGATCGTGAGATTGGCCCGCCCGATCCTGTCCGACAGGCCACCGATGAACGCACTGAACGCGCCGATCGCGTTCGAGGCGACCAGCAGGTACAGGAAGAACTGGAAGGACATGTGGTAGTAGGGCAACAGCAGCGGCGTGACCGCTCCCTCCACGTAGTAGAGGTAGTACAGCATGATCGTCGTCAGGACGACGATGGCCAGATATCCGAGACGGGGCAACGTGTTCGGGTAGCGTGGAGTTGTCGCTTACCGAAGGCGTTCGCCAGCCCCCGTTTGGGGACCGTTGCACTCTCGCTGTGGTCGTCATCGTGGATTCACTTTCCCAACCCCTCCGGCGACCCATGCTAGAAGCACGCCGGGAGGCGGCGCACCGGCGTCAGGATGATGCTGGGAGCGGACCGAGACGGCTGCACGGAGGCTCGCCGATCCGGGGCCGACCCGAGAGCCACCCGGGCTCGGATCGGCGACCGGCCGACCCACCGAGACGACTGCCACGTATCGTCGAGCATCGCCGCCACCCGCTCTCGACCCGAGCGTTCGAAGAGGGAGTGCTCCAGGTGAGGGACGGTTTCCATCCTCAAGCCACCAGCTCGGGTCAGGTTCCGCAATCGACCGTTCTCACCCCGCCTCAGCGCGCTGCGCCTCGACATCGCCGAGCACGACCAGGACATCGATGTCCGCCTGGTTCAATTCCCCGAGAATCCGGGCCGGCGTGGTCGTCATGAGGAATCGCTTCGGACCCACCAGACTCCGGCACGCGCAGGGTCGCCTTGCGCAAGGGCGCCAGCGAGGTCGCGAGACGTATCCAGGGCGACGTGTGCACTCCAGGCCTGCGATTCGGCCGCTTCCGAGTCCTCGTTCGGCTCGAAGGTCGCGAGAGGGCAGCTCAGCGGGACTGCGTCAGAGAAGTGCGCGGGTTGATGAGGCACAGGAACCCGGTGGGGCCATGAGCGCCGCTCGACCGCATGGTGGCCGCCGGAGCACAGGCCCACGAACTCGAGCTCGCCGCCCGTCGGCGCCGAGTGCCCGACGGATATCGATGAGATCCTCCGCGCGTCCGCCGGGAACTCGACCAACTCCGTTCGGCCGGGCCTGGCCGGGCTGTCACCGATGCCGTTGAGATCCACCCGGAGACTGCGCACTCCCGCCGCAGCCCACACGACCGCGCCTCTTCCACCCAGAGCCGCGCAGGTCCGTGGTGCCCGATCCGGCCCGCGTTCAGCAGGACCACGGTCGGTGCAGACCGGGCGACGCGGCCCCTTCGGTTCGCTGATGATTCCGAAGAGGCGCTGTGGGCCGAGCTCGACCGGACGCTCGACCACGGTGACCGGCCCGCGTTGCAGGCTGGCCTCGGCCGTCTGCCGCGCCGGCAGCTTCAGGGGGGTGCCCGCTCCTCCACCCGTCTGTCAACCAGGAAACGATGCGATGGAGCGTGTCGTCCGGGGTGATCGCGTTCACGTTGAGGAGGGCGTCCTGCCCTTCGATCCGCGCCGATCTCGACGGAGGGCAACGACAACCGCCCCTCCAGCACGCGGTTGAGCTTCCTGCCCTCTGCGGGCCAGCACCAGCTCCCTCGAAGCCAGGCGACGGTCGCCCGGATCGATCGTCAGTGGCTCGAGGGCGGCGACCGTCTCAGCCGAGAACACGACGCCCGGCCCTTCCATCGCGCCGTCGTCGACAACTCCGCCCGACCCCCACTGCTCACCCTCGCCGAGCAGTCCCCATTCCATGGCCTGGCTACGGAGGAAGGCCCAAAAAGCCCGCTGCTCGCGCAGGAAGGCCCGGCCGGTGGCATGCGGGTCCCACAGCACGAGGTCATCGACCTCACCGCCACGCGCCAGTTCGGCGGCAGCGAGCGTGGCGCCGATCCGGAGCCCCACGACCGCCACCCGCGCGCGCCCAGCGCACGCGCGTACGCAATGGCGCGCCGCACACCACTCAGCCATTCCGGCACGAGATGGTGGTCCGTCCAGGTCCCAGCGGAGTCTCCCGTCGCCGCGTAGTCGACCCGGAGCGCCGCCCAGCCCGCCGCGGCCAACCGGTGCGCCAGGTCCCGCAGCGCGCGCGATGAATACGCTGATTCGAGTCCCATGCTCGGACACAGGACTGCGACGCCCGCCGCGGTACCGTCGCGGGCGTGTCGAGCCACGCGAACAACGGGCGCTCGGCCGGACCCGAGCCAGAAGGCGACCGACGAGACGCCACCCGCCGGCGTGGGCTCCTGCGTCACCGCACGCCACCTCGACTCTTCGAGTGCCCAGCGCACCCACTGCAAGCGCTTCAAACCCCTGTTCCACTCCGCCACGGACACATCCTAGTGAGCACGTCCCACGAAACGACCTACGACGAGCCGGCTCCGGGCGACGGCCTGCTGACGCTTGGCTCGAAGGCAGACACACCAAGAGCAGCGCGTAGAAGACGATGAGGAGCCCGAGCCCCGCTCCGGCGACAGCAGTGAGCCCGGCGATCCGCCCGTGCGTTTCGGTGAAGACGTACAGCGGGCCGCCGCCGCGCCCGACCACCCACGCCAGGGCGCCCGTGACGAGCGAGGCAAGCCCAACGTCCGCACCACGCGCAGCGCCCGGTGGGGAAAGGAATCTCCGAGTTGGCGGTAGACGAGCGGAATGGTGAGCATTCCCTCCATCAGCACGACGCCGATCAGTGCCGCCTCGGCCATACCCAGGGCGCCATAGCGGAGGCGAGCACGATGCCGAGGCCCACGTGGAGGAGGGCTTCGGTGCCGTAGAGGACGGCGGGGAGCGCGGACGGCCGGATCCGCAGATTGCGGTCCGGATGGCCAGGGCCCACGCCTGCACGACGCCGGCCAGGCAGAGCAGTCCGATGACCGGTGCCGCCTCGCGATAGAGCGGTCCCAACCACGCCTCGACGGTTGGGCCGGCGAGGAAGCCCAGCACGATCGCCACCGGAATGCTCAGGTACTGGACGAAGCGAACCACCTGGTCCGTGCTCTCCCGCAAGCCGGACCGTCCCGACGGGCCGCCAACTGCGTCGCTTTGGTGAACATGAATACGTCCACGGTTGGATGATCTTGACCGGGAGGAGGCCGAGCCGCTGGGCCACGGCGTAGACCGCGGCGGCCCGCACTCCGGCGGCCGCCCCCACAATGAGGACATCGGCCAGGTCGAGATCGCATCGGAGAACTCAATGATGGAGAACCAGCCGGACGTCAGCGGAGAACGACGCAGCAGAGCCGCGATCGAACCGGCGCAGGGAGAGATGGAACCACGGCAGGAGCCGATGCACGATGACCAGGCGTGAGGCCTGGCCCACGAGGCTGATGGCGACCGTGACGATGCCGAGCGCGATCAAGCCCTCCATGGAACCGCAGGACGATGACCCAGGCGAGGGCCTGTGCCACAGTCACCGCTATGAGGGTGTAGTTCAAGAGATCGAACCGCTGCAGAGCGCAGAGCGCACCTCCGAACGTGTCCATGGGAATGGACAGCGCCATGTCGAAGGCGAGGAGCAGTACGAGGAAGCGGGCCTGGCCGACCAGGTCCTTCGGGATGCTCGTGATGATGTCGGGCAGGAAGATGGCGAAGACCACAACGCCGACGAAGGCGATCAGCCCGAGCACAGAGAGGCAGAGGAAGGACGTGTTGAGGGTGGCGGCCACCTTCTCGTCCTCCTCGAGCTCGAGGTGCCGGCCGACGAAGGCAACCGGTCGCGCTGGCAAATCCCAATTCGAGCAGCTCAAGGAACGGAATGAGCGAACCGATGAGCGCCCAGACGCCGAAGCGGACGATGCCGAGCTGATGGGCAGGAGAGGGGTGGTGAGGAACCCGACCGCGACCACCACGACGGCGCTGAGGTAGTTCGTCGTCACGTTGCGACGATCGGTCGCCTTCTTGGGCTTCGCGTTCCCGGATGCACCCTCGGGCCGAATCTCGGGTTCATGCAGCACCGCGACCACCCCGATCTGACGAGACCGCGCAACCGCAACCTGGCGCCGCGCAGCCGCGACAGAGCTCTTCGGGTTCGCGTCGACGCTGGGAGGCTGGTCGTAGGGATACGCCGCCGGCGGCCTTCGGCCGCCGCACGCGGTTCAGGACGACGCCCACGACGTTCGCGCCCGAGGCGCGCAGCTGCGCCAGAGCCCTGCTCAAGATGATCGAAATTGAACTTGCGGGCGTCGACCACCAGGACGACAGCGTCCGCCTTGGCCACGAAGATCGTCGTCTCCGCCACGCCGTTGATGGGCGGGCAATCGAGGACGACGGTCCGGTCCGACTCGCGGAGGGCACGGAGGAACCTCGGATATCCGCCGCTGCCACGTCGGCCGGGTGCCGTGGCGACACACCGGCCGGGATGACCTCCAGATAGCGATTTCCGTGGCGGCGAGGAGCTCCGAGGGGCCGTTCGCCACAGAAATGTCGCTGACGCCAGGCGACAGGTTCACTCCGAAAATCTCGTCCAGTCTCGGTTGGCGCAGATCGACGTCGACGACGACGACGAATTGCCCGGGGTTGGCCAACACCCATGCCGTGTGGGACGCGATGCGAGGACTTTCCTTCCTTGGGGTCACACGAGGTGAACACGATCACCGGATGGCTGCCCTGGAACATGATGTGGAGGAAGCTCCTCAGCTGCTGAAAGGCTTCGAGACCGGCTTCATCACCGTTGGGACCGAACATGTCGGCCGGATTCTCATGGGCGCCGACCAACGTGGGCACCTCCCCCAGGACCGGCAGACCGAGCCGGTCCCAGACCTCGTCGGCCGGACGGGAACGGCGGATGGCTGCGGCAGCCAAGGCGGCGAAAATCGCCGAGGATCACGCCGAGGGCGACCGATGCCACCGCCACCGTCTTGGCGGGATTGGTCGGTGTGGTCGGGAGCTCCGCAGTGCCGAGTTCGGACAGGACGAGCAGGGATGCCGCATCGCGGTTCGTGACCTTCAGCACCCGACTCGCCGCCGCATCGGCATACGCCTGCGCCGCGGCCGGGTTCGTGCTCTTTGCCTTGATGGTCACCGAGTTGGAAGCGGGATCGCCGGTCGCCGTGATCGTCACCGGGGCACTCCGGTAAGCGCGCCGGCACGAGCGCTCGCGCCTCCTCTTGGATCGCCCCGTTTTCGGCTTCCACGACGATCTGCGGGATTTCGATCTGAATGGCACCGACGTCGGTGCCGGCGTTACCCGTGTTCGGCGGAGGCTGCGCAATGCAGGAGGACGCTGGCCTCGTACTGCTTCGCAGGCAGCACGGCGTAGACGAATCCGATCCCCACGCACGCGAGAAACGTGACCAGAGCCACGATCCAGTTCGCCTGGACCCTACGCACGATCTGTTTCAGGTCCACGCCGCACCCTTTCCTCGTCTGTCTCCCGCAGCCGCAGTCAGCGACCGCTCCACACCGTCCACAACCCGATCCAGCGAGAAATTCTCCAGCACGTGGGCGTGGCAACTGGCCGCCAACGAGGGCTCTCGCTTCTGCCAGCCTACGAGGCTCCCGAGCGCACTTGCGATCACTCCGGCGTCGCCGGGCTCGACAAGGAACCTCTCGAACTCGCCGGTCAGGATCTCTGGGATCCCCCCGACGCGGAGGCGAGCGCCGGGACGGCCAGTGGCCATCGTCTCAATGATCACCCGCCCGAAGGGCTCAGCCCACAGGGAAGGGACGACAACGACGTCTGCGGCATGAAGAGGGCCGACCACATCCCTCTGGGCCGACAGCCAGACGCACCCGGGTGGGGCGGTGGCCTGGAGCCGCTCGAAGTACTGCGCCCCGTCCTCGAGGTGCGCGCTCGGCGAGCCGACAACCAGGAGCGTCCCCTCGTCGTCACCCAGACCCAACTTCCGCCAGGCGTCCAGCAGCACATCGATGCCCTTCTCGGGATCGAGTCGGCCCGTAGTACAACGCCGACAAAGCCCTCCTGGGGAAGCCCGAGACGGGCGCGGGCGGTCACCCGCTCCTCCTCGCCGCCAACGGGATAGTCGTCGCATGACACGCCGTTGTGGACCACGTCGATGCGCTCGCCATTGAGTCCAACCTCGACCCACTCGTTGCGGAGAAATTCGGAGACGGCGATGAAGCGCTCGACGTGCTCGTTCGGAAAGGACCCCGGTCGGGCGTGACGGATCTCGTGAAGGTGGCAGACCACCGGTGCGCCTGAGAGCCGGCCCACGGCGGTCGCCCACACGATTTCGGCAAATCGATTCGGGATAGACGACGTCAGGCTTCTTCCGGGCGGCCGACACCACAGCCGGGACCATGCGCACCAGGTCGCGCGGGCGCGCACGAGCGCGCGAAATCGAACACCGGCCGGCGGGACACACTCCGGCAGAAGGTCCGATACTCGCGGAGCGAGTGCGCCGTCGTCGCGCCGCCAGGAGATCAACGACATGGCCGCGCCCGGCCAGCCCGCGCGCCACTTGAAAGGCATTGATCTCGGTCCCACCGACCGGGGCCATGGAGTGGACGCCGATCGTCACGTCCATGACCGCGTCTCCCGCTTGGGCCTCGACGGCGGACATGTCGAATCGTGTCCGCCCAAGGCGGGAGACTCGGACCCCATGGACGTGACGCAGGCCCGCAGCATGCCGAGACTCACGCCGAACAACGTGGCGAGCCGATATTCGTCGAGAAACGGCTCGAGAAAACCCGTGGCGAGAAGTCCGGCCATGACGGCCAACAGGGCCAGCGCCAGGCCGGCCGCCTTGGGATCGGGATGTCGCCGCCAGACCTGCAGACCACCCATGAACGAAGCCAGGAACGCGAGAGAACAGGAGCAGGCCGATGATGCCGAGGCGCAGCAGGAGATCGAGCGCGATGTCGTGTGCATAGGCCGTCGTCATCCACCGTGCGGGTTCCCGTTTCGTAGAACGGGAACTCCACCCCGAGGCCCCACCCGATGACCGGATGCTGGGGGATCAGCTTCTCCGCCTCGGACGCGAGGTTCAGGCGGTCCTGGGCCGACTCCGCCTTTCCCTGACTGTGGAACAGGCTGTGGAAGGTCGAGGCCAGAGGGATCTGGACCGGCTTGCGGTCGAGCGGCGGCCGGCACCACGACGACGGCGATCGATCAGCGATGAATGGCCAGGAGGGCCAGCACCAGTTGGCCCGACCTGATGTGGATGCCGCCGCAGGCACCCGTGCGGATGTCCGAAGAGGAGCACCACGAACGAGCACCGCCCAAGAGCGCCGACGTTGACCAGGACGGCGCGCTGATTGGCCAGGACGACGCGCGACCACACCGGGACCAGCGCCAGCACGTGCCGAAGTCGGACCGGTGCCGGTCAACATTCTGGGAATGAAGCACATGGTCCCGACGGCGAGGCAGATGGCGGCCGTCTCCGAGCCGACGGTTCCGAAACCCTGCAACGGGAGGAGCGGCAATGTGGTGTTGACGCTGACGTGGCCGATCGTCATGACGTCGACGATCGACGCGCACACCACGCACGAGCCAGCCGAGCTTGAACAGGTCGCCACTGTCGAGGTATTGCGGACGCGGCACTCCCGCGGCCAGCGCGTAGGCCCCGGCGATGTAGAGGATGTCCTTGGCCTCGTAGAGGTTCTGGGAGAACGCGTTGTGGTACAGGTGCCCCTCGACGCAGCCCACCACCATCCATGCGGCGAAGGCCAGCCAGAGGCCGGCGGGGAGGCCGATGCGCTTGGGGCCTGCCCCGGGCGATGAGACGGGCCACCAGTGCCAGCGTGATGTAGATCTCGGGCAGCCGCAGCTGCGTCGAACCGGATCCGGGGTGGAAGAGGCCCCGCGGCAGCGTGTTCTGGTCGGCGTAGATCGTGGCCTCAACGACCAGCAGTCCGATGAGGACAAGGGGGGCCAGATGCTCCTTCCCCTCGCGCTCCCAACGGATGAAGAGCTTGACGACCGCGACGAGGACCGCACCGATGACGAGGATCCCGGTCAACTCAGGAAGATCACCGCGGGCGCACCGCCTCCATCAGCGGCGCCAGCGCGGCGTCCCAGGAGTGCCCGCCTTCACCGCGTCGTGGCCCACCCGACCCGAGCGCCGCGGCGCGGGCCGGGTCGAGCAGGAGATCTGCGATGGCGTCGGCCAGAGCCATGGCCGTGTCCGCCACGACCACGCCCTGACCCACCAAATCCTCCATGCCCTCACAGCCGAGCGAAGTGGCGACGACGGGCCGTCCGACGTCGAGTGCCTCCATGATCTTGAGCCGGGTTCCGCCGCCGGCCCGCAGGGGCGCCACGACGACCCGCGACCGGGCCAGGTACGGATTGACGTCGGCCACGGTCCCGGTCACCTCAACGTCTCGTCGGCCAGGGCCCGGACGGCGGGGGCCGGGTCCTTGCCCACCAGCAGCAGCCGGGCGCCCGGGACCCGCGCCCGCACCAGGGGCCAGATCTCGCGCGCCGAGCCACACGGCGGCATCGACATTGGGGGCCCATCCCATGGTGGCGACGAAGGCGACCGTCGGATCCGTGGCCTCCTGCAGCACCGCGGAGGGCTCCCGGCCGTTCGGGCAGACCAGGACCGAGCGGGCGCCGGCGGCCGAGTCTCGCCCGCTCTTGCTCGCTGACCACCACGACGGAGTCGAACTCGCCGATCGTCCGACGCTCCATCCGCCTGAGGGCGGCCGCCTCGGCGCGGAACAGAAGGGCTGCAGGAGCCCGGCGGGCGCCGCGCATAGCTGTCCACGAGGGCCGACTCGACATTATGGAGGTCGAGGACCGTCTGTTCGCGGTGAGGTCAAGCACGAAGGGCACCATCTGCTGATATTCGACCTGCAAGAGGTCGATAGGCTTCTCGTCGGCAGCTCCTCTGACCGCCTTGACCATCGCGGGGCTCCAGAAGCGTCCCGCCGTGACGCTCCGCGTTGCGGCGACGACCCCCGGGCGAGCTGGCCGGACCGAGACCCGCCAGGGCACGGCCCGCACGTCAATCCCCAGGTCACGGAGGCCAGTCGCGTCCGCGCTGCCGTCGTCATAGCCGCAGAGGACGACGTCGCCGAGCTCGGCCAGCCTGCGGGCGATGGCCAGGGAACGCTGGTGCCCTCCGTTGTTGTCCGGCAGGGGCAGGAACTTGGTCACCATGAGTGTCCTCACCGGGCCGCCTCCCTCTCGCCCGCGACCGGTCACACCGCGGTAGACGCCGGCCACGCGTCCGCCCGGACCTGCAAGCGTGTGGTGCGCCACGACGTCGCACGCGCCGCTGCGGCGAGGTCGTGCCGCAGGGCCGGGCGCGCCGAAAATCCGCTCGAGCCCGGCGGCCAGCTCATCGGGTCGCCCGGGAGCGAAGAGCAGGCCTGTTTCGCCGTCGGCCACGAACTCGGGGATGCCGCCGGCGTCGGTGCCGATGACCGGCACTCCGGACGCCTGTGCCTCGAGAACGCTGAGCCCGAACGGCTCCGAAGTGGACGCATTGACGAGGACATCGAGCGAGCGCAGGACCACGGGGACGTCGTCGACCGGGCCGACGAAGCGGGCACGGTCCCCGAGCAGTGCCGACGCCTCCGCCCGCACCGCGGCGTCGTAGGTGCCGTCGTCGAGAGCCGGCGCGCCGACCACGGCCAGCTGGCTCCGGCCGGCGTCGCCGGCCAACATGGCCATGGCCTGCACCACGGTCCTGATGCCCTTCTCGGGGTCGATGCGACCCACGACCCCCACGATCGGCTCATCAGGGCGGTTACTGAACCGAGCCCGCCAGGCGGCGTCGGCCGGGCCTGGGTGAAACCGCTCGGGGTCCACGGCCTGGGGGATGACGCGCAGGCGGCCCTCGGCGAGCCCAGCAGTGTCGGCGACCGCCTGACTCATGGCGACGGTGGTGGAGGCAAGCCCCATCGCCGCCCTCAGCACCGAGCTGCCGAGCCCCGGGCGCACGAGGTCATGGAGCTCCAGAACGACGGGGCGCCGGGCCAGCCGGCCAGCGACCGCGCAGTCCAGGTGCGCCCACAGGCTGTTCGAATGGACGGCGTCGACGCGGCGGGCCAGCTGCGCCAACCGCCGGGCGCTGCCAGCGGTGGTCGCCGACCTCCGGCGCCAACGCGCCCACCCCTGGTCGGCCGTCCCCCGCCGTGCGCAGTCCGAGGCGTACGGGGGCGGCGAACTCAATGTGGGAGGGCCGAGCGCCGACCACGCCTCGGCAAATGGGCCCGGCGGCGAGGCCAGGGTCAGCGCGATCCCACGGCGCCGGAGCGGCGCGAGGCCGAGGAGGCTGCGTTCGCTCCCCATAGCTGGGGCGAGGTCGAGACGACGAGCACCCGCAGCGGGGCCGGCGGAATCGGCATCGGGCCGGGCTGCACTCCCGTTCATCGCTCCACAGTCGACCACATGGTCGACCGGTCGCCCCGCGCATAGCGCACCATGCCGCCGAGCGCGACGCCCTGCAGGAACATCACCTGCCCTGCTCCCGCGGCCGCCGTGGCCAGCAGCCGCGCGGCGAGCGGCCTGCCGCCTATGCATCCTCCGTCGGGGCCGCCCGGCTTCGGCCGCGGCCAGACCCGCGCAGGCGACCAGGTTGGCCAGGAGGAAGAGCCTGGCCAGCAGGCTCGACCGCACCTTCGTGACGGCCATCACCAGCAGGGCGACGTGGGCCAGCGGGCCAACCGTGTAGCGGACCAGGCGGTGCCCCCAGAGCTCCGCCGCCACGAGGCCGGCCGAGGGTCGCAGTTGGTGACGGCGCCGGGACATGATGTGCAGCGCGCCCGACACACTCCGGATGCGGCGCTCCCACGAGACCGCGAGGGACTCCGCCGCGGGATCGAGCGCGCGGGCCCTGGGCTCGTAGGCGATCCGATAGCCCTGCTCGGTGATGTCGAGCGCGGTCCAGAAGTCGTCGGTGGCGACGTCACGGGGGATCGGGCGCCAGGCGTCGGCCCGGATGGCGGCGAGCTCACCGACAAGGCCGATCGTCGTCCCCAGGCGGTCCTCGCGCCGTTTGAGCCACGACTCGAACCTCCAGTAGATGCTCTCGCCCCCGCCGTCGTCCTCGACCTTCTCTCCGGCCACGGCGCCGACGGTGGGGTCGGCGAAGTGCTCCACCGCGGCGGCCAGCGCGCCGGGGACGATGCGATTGTTGGCGTCGCTGATGACGACGATGGGCGTCGTGGCTTCCTCAAAGCCCCGGTTGAGGGCCTGGGACTTGCCGAGCCGGTCGGGGCCGGTGAGCGCCCGCGCCCCCGCCAGCTCTGCGGCGGCTGCGGTCTCGGGATCGCCGTCGGCGACCACCAGAACCTCGAGCGAGCCCGGGTACCCGTTGGTCCGGATGTCGTCCACCTTGGCCCCGATCACGCCGGCCTCCCGGTAGGCCGGCACCACGACCGTCACGTCGGGGGCTTCCGTGAGTCCCCCGCCCGCGGGCACCGGGGACCCTCCCCTGCCGCCACGGGTCCGCCAGGCCAACCACGCGGGATAGAGCAGGTGACCCGCCGAGGCACCGGCACCAGTCCGCCCACGACCACGGCTGGTCCCGAGGCGCGGGCGGCTCACTGCCGCACCTCCTCGGTGACCTGCACGCCGCGGAACTCCTTCGTGCCGGCAGGCGTGAACCCGGCCCGCCGCAGCGCCGCGTCCACCGACGCCGCCTCGGCCGGATACAAGGAGAGGTCTGCCGTCGCACTGACGACCCAGATGCGCTGGTACCCGGCGGCGGCCCGCTCGACGGCACGGAGGGCAGGGGCACGCTGCCGTCGAAGGCCAGCGGGTTCACGCCCCAGGCCGTCGCCGGGTAGACGGGGTGCGCGGCCGCTCCGCCGCGGGCCGGTCGGCCATGTACCACTCGACCGGCATGCGCTCGTAGGGAGCGAAGACGAGCACGCCGTCGCCGGGCTCGACCCGGTCGGCCAGGTACGTCACCGCGGGGCGGAAGTCCTGTGGGCCGCCCTTGGAGTACCACTGCGCGACGCCGACCGCCGAGAGGCGACGGCAATGACGAGGAGCCCGGCGGCCACCGCCGGGCGCCGCGCCGGGCGAGGGATGCCACCCGGTCGATCGCCAGGGCCACCAGCAGGATCGCGGCGGGAGGCTGACCATGAGGTACCGCACCACGAGGAGCGGCCTGTCCACGAGGGACAGCATCACCACGGCTGCCACCGGCACCACGAGCCAGCACGCCGTGAAGAACAGGGGCCATTGCCGGGCGAAGAGCCTACCCATCGGCCCGGCGCCGGGCGAGCACCACGACGACGACGACCGCGACGGCGGCGGCGAGGCACGCGACGTCGAGCACGGCATGGGGGACGGAGGACCGGATGTGGGTGAACAGTCGACCGGCCGAGGAGCCCGCGGCCCAATCCACGCCGGCGCTGTCGGTGGACTGAATGAGCAGACCGAGGGGAGCAGGAGCACGACCAGCGCCACCGCGGACGCCACCACCCGGCGCCAAGGAATCCGGCCCGGAGGGAGGAACGCCAGCGAGAGCGCCTGGCCGACAGGGACCAGGGCCGCCCAGAAGTTGCTGTATGCCGCAAGGGCGGTGACGATCGTGTACGCGGTCCAGCACAGGCGGGGCGGCGGGTCCACCTGCGGATGCCCCGGACGAAGAAGAAGCAGGAGGCGCTGACGAGCAGGAGCGCCAGGGCGTAGCCGCGGACGTCTTGGGCGAACTGGACGTAAAAGGGATTGACGGCGAGGAGCAGCCCGGCGAGACAGCGCGGCGCGGCGCCCGAAGAGCGTGCGCGCCAGCATGATCACCACCCACAGCGCCCCCACGGCCAGGATCACCGACAGGCTGCGGAGTGCGATCTCGCTGTGCCCGAACACCACCCAGCCCCGCAACAGCAGGTAGTACAGCACCATGTTCGCCTCGCGGTGAGTGACGACGTCGGTGAAGCGGTGCCAAGGCGCGGTGGCCAGCGTGGCGCTGACGGACTCGTCGAGGAAGAGGCCGTGGGTGCCGAGGAACAACGAACCGAGGATGCCGCCGAGGACCAGTTCCGCCACGACCGCCAGCCGCCACTGTCGTGACGTCATGGAGAAGGTTTCGTCCGGAGCCTGCTCCGCCGGTATCCCGGCAACGTCAGCGACCGTGCTCGCCATCATCGTCCGAGGCAGGAGCGTGTGCACCCCACCTCTGTCCGGGATCGCAGTGATGCTGAAGCTTACTCCCGGACCTGCTTGATCACGGCGCCCGCCGTGCGGGCCAGGATGACCAGGTCCCCGCCGACCGACCAGTTCTCGATGTAGTGGTTGTCGAACCAGGCCCTGTCCTCAATGGACGTGTCGCCCCGCAACCCATTGACCTGAGCCAACCCGGTCAGGCCGACGGGGACCCGGTGACGGTCGCCGTAGCGGGGGACTTCCTGCTCGAACTGCTCGACGAAGAAGGGGCGCTCGGGACGGGGGCCGACGAGCGACATGTCGCCTCGCAGCACGTTCCACAGCTGGGGCAGCTCGTCCAGCGACGTCTTGCGCATGATGCCGCCGACCTTGGTGACCCGGTCGTCCTCGTCGACGCTCCACTGGGTGTCTGACTCGTCGTTGACCCGCATGGAGCGGAACTTCAGGATCTCCACCTCGCGGCCGTTCTTGCCGATGCGGCGCTGGCGGAAGTAGACGGGCCGGGGCTGGTGAGCTTCACCGCCAGGGCGAGCAGGCCGTAGAGCGGCGCCAGGAGCAGCAGCATGATGCCCGCGACGGTCGAGTCGAAGGCCCGCTTCGCGGCGCGGCCCGAGGAGCGCATGGTCGAACGCCGCAGGCGCACGAGGGGGAAACCCCAGACCATGTCGACGTCACGCGGCGCGGCCTGCAGGCCCAGCTCGAAGAAGCGGGGGATGATGTACATGTCCACGTCCGCGTTCTCACAGGAGCGGATGACGCGCACGAGGTCGGGGTCACGGTTCACGCCGAACGCGATCACCACCCGGTCGATCCGGTGGTCGCGCAGGACGCTGTCGATCTGGTCGATCCCGCCGAGCACCGGGCGGGAAAGCGACTCGTCCGCGCAGTCGTCGAGCAGCCCAACCGGGTGCAGCCCGTAGCTCGGGTTGAGCTCGAGTGCGTCGGCGAAGCGTTCGGCCACCTGTCCCGCCCCGACGATGAGGACCCGCTGCCCGAGTGCGCCCTTGGTCCTGGCCCGCCGGATGCCGACGTAGGCCGCGGCCCGCCCGATGAGGAGCAGGCAGAGCGTCGAGAGGCCGACGAGCACGAACGGGCGCACCTGGCGGCCGAAGCCGTCGAAGGCGCCGATGACGGTCAGCGGCACTGCGACCGCGGCGGCCACCGTGCTGACGTCCTTGCTGACGCTCAGCGTGATCCGCGAGGCGTACTGACCCCGCAGCGCGCAGACGCCGAGGACTCCCAGGACGAAGACGGCGATGGTCCACTGCAGCACCGCCGGTGCGAAGATCAGCCACGGCGATAGCCAGGACCAGAAGGTCCGTGCCCGCCACGACCTCGCCGCTGGTACGGGCCGCGAAGCGGCGGCGCGCGCGCGCCACCGATCCGGACTCAGTCCTGTCGCCCACCGCCAACTCTGTAGGTCTCTGCCGATCGTGACCGACGACATTCCGATTGCTCCCTCGCCGAGCGTGGAGAAGGAGTCAGGCAGTCCGGCGACGGCCGCGGACGAGAACGGCGCCCACGCCGATCGCCACGACACCGATGATCGCCATCTCTTCGATGTCAGCGCCGGTGAACGCCAGCCCACTCGAGGTCGGCGGTGTACTGACGTGATGGCGGCAGTCGTCGTCGGCCCGCCCGTCTGCCGGCGCGCCGGCGGCGAGGTGATGCCGGTGGTCGGCGTGGTGCAACCGGTGTAGCAGGTGGTGTCCGCCCCAGCCGCCCCGGCCAAGAGCCCGCCCACGGGCACCGCGAGCAGCACGCCCAGGGCGGGACCGCAAGCTGCGGCGAGCACGCGCTGTGCCTTGGTCCTTTTCATCCTGATCTCCTCCACTGTTTCCGCTCGACAAGCGGATCGATCCGAAGAGCTTCTTGAATCCTCGACCGATTCCCGCAAACCCTTCAGTCGGAGGACGCCAAGCCGCCGCAGTCATCATTCCAGGGAATTCGGTCAACGGGACAGAGCCAAAGGTCACAATGCCCGGGAATACGACACAACGGCCCGACAATTCCCCCCGACAGGCCTCGCTTCCAGGGAGAACGCTGGGAGTACAGAACGTGACGCCGCCGGGAAATGTCCGGTGAAACGCACCGCGGTTGCCAGTGGGAGGCGGACTCTCCGCAGTACGCTCCCGTCGGTGAAGAACGGCGAGCCCGGGGAACCGAGCGCCGACCACCCCGACGCCCCCGAGCGGAGCGGCGCGCCGGGGCGGACGGTTCTCCAGACGACGGAAGATCACGGTCGCCGTCGTCGCACTCGTGGCGGTCTGGGCCGTCGCCGCCGTCATCGATGTCGTGGTCGCCGCCGACCACCTCCACCATGGCCAGGCGGCGGTGCAGTCGGCCCGCCAGGGCCTCTCGGCGGACGGCATTCTGTCCGGCGCCCCGGCCGGTCCCTCCGCGCGGCCCAGTCCAACTTCGGCTCCGCCCACGGCCTGCTGTCGTCTCCGCTGCTCTGGCCGGTCGACGTCCTCCCCGTCGCCGGACGCCAGCTCCGTTCGGTGCAGGATCTCTCGGGCGCAGCCGAAAAGGTGGCCCACACCGGCATCGGCACGGTCGGCAGTCCCAGGCGCTCCTCCGACTGCCTCATTCGGCCGGGCCGGACCGCGTCGCGGCGCTGCAGCAGCTCGCCGCGCTGGCTGCGTCCACCCACAAGGCGCTGACAGGGATCAATTTGGGCCCTACCAGGGACTCATCGGTCCGCTGGCCCGCGAGCACAACACCTTCGTCGACGACCTGACCCAGGTGCAGACCACGTTGGCCCGAACCTCGGAGGCCGCCGCCGCCGCCGCCACCATCCTGCAGGGGCCCGGGACGTACCTCCTCCTGGCGGGGAACAACGCCGAAATGCGGTCGGGCTCGGGGGCGTTCGAGGAGGCGGGGACCATCACCACCGGCAACGGCGAGCTCCACCTCTCCGACATGGTCCCCACCTCCTCGCTCACCCTGCCCGCGGGAGCGGTCCCGGTGACCGGCGACCTCGAGGCCCGTTGGGGTTGGCTCCTCCCCGGCACCGACTTCCGGAACCTGGGCCTGACGCCGCAGTTCGACGTCAACGGCCCCTTGGCGGCCGGCATGTGGAAGGCCAGTACGGGCCAGAGCGTCGACGGGGTCCTGGCCATCGACGTCGCAGGCCTCCAGGACCTCCTGGAGGTGACCGGGCCGGTCACGACGGCCACCGGCCAGGTCGTCAGCGCGTCCAACGTCGACCAGCTCCTGCTGCACGACCAGTACGTCGGCGAGACCTACACCTCAGATTCGGCAGCCCGGACCGACGAGCTGTCGACGCTCGCCTCGGCCACCCTGCACGCGCTCGAGAACCGGCCCTTCCAGCTGCACTCCATGGCCGATGCGCTGTCCTCCGCCGCCGCAGGGCCGCCACGTGCTCCTGTGGTCCGCCGCCCCGGACACCAGGCGGCCTGGAGCGGCGCCGGCGTGGCCGGGCAGCTGCAACCGTCGTCGCTCATGGCCGACATGATCAACCGGGGCGGGAACAAACTGGACCAGTACCTCTCGGAGGACGTCTCCCTGAAGCTGACGACCCGGGGCACAGACGGACGGCACCCTGACCATGACCTACTCCAACCACACGCCGCCCGGCCAGTCGCCCTTCATCGCCGGCCCGCTCCCGGGGCTCGGCACCCTGTACGGGCAGTACATCGGGATCGCCACCGTCAACCTCCCGGGCTACGCCCGCGACATCACCTCCCCGTCGAACAGCTCGGTCGTCACCAGCGGCCCGGAGGGCCGACCATCCTGAGGGGGCCACCATCGGCATCCTCCGGGTGCGACGCAGAGCATCACCTTCCATTTCGTGCTGCCCGAGGCCCACGGCTCCATGACCGTGGTGCCCAGCGCGCGGATCGGGCCGGCGACCTGGCAGTTGCTGACCCCGGCGGGGCGTCGACGTTCCAGGACAGCCAGCCCCGCACCATCAGCTGGTAGCGGGCCCCGGGACCGGGCGCGGCCGTCCGGCGCCGGTCAGCCGAAGTCGGCGGAGAACGCGGCCAGGCTGTTGGGGAACGAGCCCCCTGTGATCAGGGAGTTGACGCCGCCGCTGTTGTCGTCGAAGTACGTCTCGTAGACCACGTCGTTGGCGGGGTTCTGCATCCACGACGCCATCTGGTTGATGAAGAACGGGTCGTCGCCGAGTCCGTGACCGTCGCTGCGGATGGCCAGGCCCCACTCCGGGAAGGCCAGGGGCTTGCCGTGCGACGAGGCGAACTGCTCGGCGCCCTCAGGGTCGGGAGGGTCGTCTGGTCCAGGCGTTGGCCGACGTCTGCGGCGTGGCCCACGACTGGTCGTAGGCGTCGAGGCCGATCACGTCCACATAGGCGTTGCCGGGATAGGCCGCGGCGACCGAGTAACCCGACTGCGTGAACGCCCCCGCATCGGGGTTCCACTCGAAGCGGAAGTGCTCCCCGGCCACGGACCGCATGGCGGTGACGATCTGCTGGAAGTAGAGGGCGAACTCCGCTTCGGCGTTCGGGGTCGTGGCGGCCCAGGCCATCCAGGAGCCGTCGAACTCCCAGCCCAGCCGGAGGTAGGCGTTCGCCTGGCCCCCGTTGACGAGCGTCTGGGCCAGGGTCACGTAGTAGGGGTTGTACGCCCCCGTCGCGCCTGGGCCAGTGTCCCGACCGGCGGTCCCGCTCGAGTTCGTCGGGATGATCGGGCACGCCCAGGGAGAGCGTGTAGCCGGTGCCCTCCACGCCGAGGTCAGCCAGTTCAGGCTGCCCCCGATCCGTCCATGGCCGCCCACCCGCTGTTGCCCGGCAGGTACTCGGTGGCGACGATCGGCGAGGTCTCGGTCTGTCGTGCGAAGGCCGCCATGCCGGACGGGTTGCGCCGAGCTGACGTAGGCCCCCTGCAGCAGGCCAGGGGACGAGACGCCGGACGCGGTGGCCGGCCCGGTGGTGGTCGTGGTGCCCGGGTGCCTCGGTCGTGGTCGTGGTGCCCGGGGGCCTGGGTCGTCGTGGTGGTGGTCCCGGGGGCCTGGGTCGTCGTGGTCGTGGTGGTCGCGGGGGCCTGGTCGTGGTGGTCGTGGTGCTGGGCGGCCGCGGTCGTCGTGGTCGTCCGGGGCGGCCGGGTGGTGGTCGTCGTGGTGCCGCGTGCCTCGGCTCCTTCCCGCTGCCGGGCGGGTTGTCGGCTGAACGTTGGCCGTGGGCGTGGACGGCCGGCATCCGGTGGCGTTGCCGTCCGAGGTCACGACGCTGTAGCCGGGCGACGAGGGGTCGACGACGAGCCCGTAGGCGAACATGCCCCTGCCCGCCGTCGATCCGAAGTAGCCGGCGTCGCCGAAGGTGAAGACGCCACCGTCGAAGGCCACGAGCCAATAGCCGTTGCCGTCGGTCGTCGGGGCCATGCCCACGATGGGCAGGTTGAGCCGGATGGCGCCGGTCGAGCCGTAGAAACTGGCGTCGCCGTAGTTGAAGATGCCGCCGTCGGAGGCGACGAGCCAGTAGCCGCTGCCGTCAGAGGTGGCGGCCATGCCGACGATGGGCTTGTTCAGGTGGATGGCGCCGGTCGAGCCGAAGAAGGTGGCGTCGCCGTAGCTGAAGATGCCGCCGTCGGAGGCGACGAGCCAGTAGCCCTTGCCGTCAGTGGTGGCGGCCATGCCGACGATGGGCTTGTTCAGGTGGATGGCGCCGGTCGAGCCGAAGAAGGTGGCGTCGCCGTAGCTGAAGATGCCACCGTCGGAGGCGACGAGCCAGTAGCCCTTGCCGTCGTGGGTCCCCGCCATGCCGACGATCGGCCGGGTGAGCTGCATGTTCGAGAGCGCAGGTGAGCCCAGGGCCGGAGCCTCGCCGTGGGGTGTCACCGCACCGGCCGGTGTCACGGTCCAGTAGCCGCCGGTCGGGTCGGCGGCCATCATCATGCCCCCGCTGTAGCTCAGCGTGGCCGAGCCCGTCCCGCCGGGCGTGCTCGCGGCCCCCGCATCGGGCGAGAAGGCTGTGGCAGCGCCCAGGGCGAGCACTGGAACCACCACCAGCGCAGATGCTCGCGCCAGCACGTTCGAAAGCGACCGCGTCCGCCCCGATTCCCGCATCGTCCCCCCCCAACCCGCGGACGACGGGTCGCGAAAGAGACGAGCCGGTGGACTCGTGACTGATTCGGCGGCCCGGCGAACTCAGCGAGTCCCGTAGCTTTGCGTCCCACCCTCACGGGTGGTTTGCCTTTTCGTTCCAAACGAACGATGACCCGAATGGAGGTCCCGTGGCAAGCGCTCGTGGACTATTTGCGCCTCCGGTGTGAAACCGGATTGTGGCGCGTCTGGCGATCCGGCGGCGTCCGCCCTCCCGCGTCACACCAGCGTGCGGGCGGTGATGCCGACCGGCCTGTCGTCGTCCTGACGCTCCGTCAGGACCCGTTGCCTACAGGTCGGCCTGGAACGCCGCCAGGCTGTTGGGGAACGAGCCGCCCGTGATCAGGGAGTTCACGCCGCCGCTGTTGGCGTCGAAATAGGCCTCGTACACGACGTCGTTGGCCCCGTTCTTCATCCAGTTCGTGATCTGGTTGATGTAGTACGGGTCGTCACCGAGACCATGGCCGTCGCTGCGGATGGCCACGCCCCACTCAGCGAAGGCCAGGGGCTTGCCATGGCCCGCGGCGAATTGCTGCGCCAGCGTCAGGGAGGGGGCCTGCGTCGAGGCCCAGGCGTTCGCCGGCGTCAGGGGTGTCGCCCACGACGAGTCATAGGCATCGAGACCGATGACGTCCACATAGGCGTTGCCGGGGTAGGCCGCGGCGACCGAGTAGCCCGATTGCGTGAAGGCGCCCGCATCGGGGTTCCACTCGAAGCGGAACTGTTCACCGGACACGGCCCGCATGGCGCTGACGATCTGCTGGAAGTAGGCCGCGAAGCTGGCCTCGGCGCCCGGTGTCGTGGCGGCCCAGGTGAACCAGGAGCCGTCGAATTCCCACCCGAGGCGCAGGTACGCGTTGGACAGACCCTCAGCCACCAGCTTCTGGGCCAGGGTGATGAAGTACAGGTTGTAGGCACCCGCCGCACCCTGGGCCAGGGTCCCCACGGCACCGCCGCCCGAAGTCGGGATGATCGGAACCCCGATGGAGAGCGTGTCGCCGCTGTAGCTCGAGGCCAGGTAGTTGAGGCTCCCGTTGGACCCGTCCAGACCGGCCCAACCGCTGCTGCCGTTGAGGTAGACCGTGGCCAGAGTCGGCGAGCTGTGCGTCTGCTGCCCGAAGGCGGCCAGCGTCCCGGAGGACACGTACGCCCCCTGTTGCAGGCCGCCTCCGAAGGCGTTGGGGTTCAGCCCTGGCCCGAACAGGACCTCGTTGCCGTTGGCGGTGATGATGCCGTAGCCCGCCGCGGTCGGGTTGACGATGGCGCCGTAGACGTACACGCCCCAGCCCGCCGTCGAACCGTAGAAGTGGCCATCGCCGAAGGTGAAGATGCCGCCGTCGAAGCCCATGAGGTAATACCCGTTGCCGTCGGGCGTCGGAGCCATCCCGACGATGGGCAGGTTCAGGTGGATCGACCCGGTCGAGCCGTAGAACATGGCGTCCCCGTAGGTGAAGATGCCGCCGTCCGAGGCCACCAGCCAATAGCCGCCGCCGTCAGGGGTCGCCGCCATGCCGACGACGGGCTTGTTGAGGTGGATCGACCCGGCCGAGCCGTAGAACGTGGCGTCGCCGTAGCTGAAGATGCCGCCGTCCGAGGCCACGAGCCAGTAGCCCCTGCCGTCGTGGGTGGCGGCCATGCCGACGATGGGCCTGTTGAGGTGGATGGCGCCCGAGGAGCCGTAGAACGTGGCGTCGCCGTAGCTGAAGATGCCGCCGTCCGAGGCCACCAGCCAATACCCGTTGCCATCAGGGGTCGCGGTCATCCCGACGATCGGCTTGGCGAGCCGCAGGTTGGACAACGCAGGCGACCCGAAGACGGGGGCGCCGTTGTGAGGTGTTAACGCCCCTGCCGGCGTGACCGTCCAGTAGCCACCGGACGGATCGGCGGTCATCATGATGCCACCGCTGTAGTTCTTCGAGAGGACCGCGCCCGAGGCGCCCGCCAGGCCGCCCGGGCCCGACGAAATCGCCGTGACCAGCCCGAGCGCCACCACCATCGCCAGCGCCAGAGATGCCAGTGCCCGTACCAGGACGAGTGGTAGGGCCCGACTCAGTCGGGATTGCCGCATCTTCGTTCCCCCTTCGACCCGCAGACGACGGGTCGCAAAGGAAACGAGCGGCATGCCCGTTTCTTCTTCGGCGGCCCGGCGAACTCGGACGAGTCCCGTAGCTTTGCGTCCCACCCTCACGGATGGTTTGCCTTTTTCGTTCATCAAACGATGATCAATAAGTCGGCTCAGATGCAAAGGGGCCTTACGAAAGTTGACGCAACGGTGTGTTTCGAGGACGATTCGTAGCTGGGCGGGTTCGGGTGTTATCACTAGTGCCCCACGCGCGGGGCCGTCAAACGCCCTGTTAACACCGCCTTCAGGCAGCGACCGCGCTGGGCCACAATGAGCGGAAACGCCAGTTTCGGTGCCTGCGACCACCTTCAGGGGGTGTTAACACGACCTGTTCCGTCGCGAGCGGGCGTGCCGGGTGAGGCGCGTGACCTGCCTCTCGCGACGCCCGGGCTCGACGCTGCCGCCGAGGCGCTCGCGGCGCTGGCGGAAGGGGCCGGTTCGACTGCGCGGGACGCGCCTTCAGGGGGTGTTAACACCACCCTGGACGTGGCGAGCGCCCTGCCGGGAGAGCGACGTGGCGCGCTGACGCTCACCGGACGAGCTCGGCGCTGCCACCGAGGCGCTCGCGTCGCTGGCGGGAAAGGCCAGGTCAGCTGCGTGCGACCGCCCTCAGGCGGTGTTAACACCGCCCTGGACCGTGGCGAGCGGCACGTGCCAGGTGAGGCGCGTGCCCCCCTCTCGCGACCGGCCGAGCTCGACGCTGCCGCCGAGGCGCTCGGCCCGCTGGCGCAGGTTCTTCAGGCCGAGGCCGGCCGCATTGCCGTCGCCGATCCCGTCGCCGTCGTCGGCGACGACGAGGCGCAGCTCCTCGCCGGCGGCGACGGTGATGACGACCTGGGAGGCGTCGCGCGTGCTTGCCCACATTGGTCAGCGCCTCCCGCAGCACTGCCAGCACCTCCTCGACCAGGGAATCGGTGACCACCGTGTCCACCGGCCCGCTGAACGAGACCTGCGGGAGCAGGCCCAGCACCGGGCGCAGCTCGTGCACGAGGTCGAGGACCTTGGGGTGCAGGCCCTCCTTGTTGATGGTCAGCTCAATGTCGAAGATGGCCTTGCGCAGCTGGCGGATCGTCTCGTCCAGCTTCTCGATCGCCTCCCCGATCCGCATGACCGCCTCTGGCCGCTCGACCAGGCGGGCCGTCCCCTGCAGCGACAGCCCGATGGCGAACAGGCGTTGGATCACCGAGTCGTGCAGGTCCCGGGCGATCCGGTCCCGGTCCTCCGTCAGGGCCCGGTCACGCACCAGGCCGTGGAGCCGCGCGTTCCCGATGGCGGTGCCGGCGGCCATGGCCAGGGCGTCGACCAGCTCCTCGTCGTCCTCGGAGAATTCCGGGGCCGTCTTCTTGTTGGTCAGGTAGAGGATCCCGTACGGCTCGCCGTGCACCCGGACGGGGACGCCGAGGAACGAGGTCATGTCGGGGTGGTGCGGGGGGAACCCGATGCTGTCGGGGCTCTGGGCGATGGTGGCCAGGCGAACCGGCTTGTCCTGCCCGATCAGGGCGCCGAGGACGCCGCGCCCGGTCGGGCGGGGGCCGATGGCCTGCTCCTCCTCGTGGCTGAGGCCGACGGTCAGGAACTGGTCGAGGGCCCGTCCGTCCTCGGTCAGGACGCCGAGCGCCCCGTACTGGGCGTCGACGAGATCACGGGCCTCCTCGATGGTCCGCCGCAGCACCACCGGCAGGTTCAGCTCGGCGTCGAGGATCAGGATCGCCTGCACCAACCGGCGCAGCTTGGCGGGATCGTCGATCCTGTCGAAGGGCTGCACGGAGGCTCAGGATAGAGGCGGGCCCCTCGTGCGTGTGGCGGAGTGCGTTGCAGGCGGGTTGCGCCGCCCGCCGAGGCGTCGAATGCCGTCGGCAGCGTGGCAATATGGGCAAAATGACGATCCGGGTCTTCCTCCTCGACGATCACGAGCTGGTGCGGACCGGGCTGCGCACCCTCCTCGAGGCCGAAGAGGACATGGATGTCGTCGGCGAGGCGGGAACGGCCGAGGGGGGGCTGCAGCTCCATCCGCGAGCTGGTGCCCGACGTGGCCATCCTCGACGTCCGCCTCCCCGACGGCAACGGCATCGAGGTCTGCCGGGAGGTCCAGTCGCTGACACCGCAGGTCCGCTGCCTCATGCTGACCTCGTACTCCGACGACGACGCCCTCTTCTCCTCCATCATGGCCGGGGCCTCGGGCTACGTCCTCAAGGAGGTGGGCGGCGGTGACCTGCTGGGGGACATCCGCCGGGTCTCCCAGGGCATGTCGCTGTTGGACCCGGTGCTGACCCAGGAGCTGTTCGACCGCCTGCGCAAGGACCAGGAGGCCGAATCGCGCCTCACCGTCCTGACGCCTCAGGAGCGCAAGGTCCTGGAGCTCATCGCCCAGGGGCAGTCGAACCGCCAGATCGCGGAGCAGCTCTTCCTGGCCGAGGCCACGGTCAAGAACTACGTGTCGAGCCTGCTCTCCAAGCTCGGCATGCGCCGCCGCACCGAGGCGGCCGTCTACGCCGCCGTTCTGGCCGAGCGCAAGGCGTTCAACCCCAGGTCCTGAGTCCGAGGAACGCCGGCGCCGGTTCGCGGCCTAGGCGACCTGGACCCGGCGGTGGTCGTCGAGGGTCCGGAAGTCCACGCCGAGCTCGCGGAGCCGTTGCTCCAGGCGGTCCCGCTCGAGCCAGGGGGTTGCCGAACCGCTCGGGCTCGGTCTCGATGCCCAAGGCGGTACAGAGGCGCAGCAGCATGCGGTCGTGATCCAGCTCGAGCGCCAGATCCTCCGTCATGATGTGCTCGCCCTCGCCCCCGCTCTGCTCGTTCAAACGGCGGCGCGATTGCAGGAGGATGACGACCAGCTCGTCCTTGGAGACAGGCAGGGGCAGCGGGTCCACATCGGCACACAGCCCGGCGAGCAACTCGCTGTACATAGACATCACCCATAATTTTGCCGGAATTGGGTTCCGCCAATAGGGCCGATACTCCTGTTTCGTATAGGGCCGATACTCCCTATCGGGCGGAGCCACCCCCTGATAAACGTTCGGGGGTCAGGGAGCGCCAGGCACGGAAGGGGTCCCGCCAGGCACGGAAGGCCCTGCTCAGCGCCGGCTGACCCGGGTGGAGCGGTCGGCCCGGGCCAGGAGGTCCTCGGCGGACTCGGAGTCCTGCGCCAAGGCGACGCCCAGCGAAGAGAGGAGCCGGATCTCCTGGCCCCCGACGGTGATCGGCTGGTCGAGCGTGTGCTGCAGCCGGCGCAGGAGGGGGCCCACCACCTCCTCGTCGGTGATGGCGACGACGACGACCAGCTCGCTGCCGCCGACACGGCCGACGGTGTCCTCTGCCCGCAGGACCGAGGTCAGGCGGCGGGCCAGCTCGCTGAGCACCGTGTTGCCGGTCGTGTAACCGAGATCCAGGTTGATCTCACCCAGATTGTCCAGGTCGATGTGGCAGGCCACGACCTCGCCGCCGTGGCGGCGCCGGCGGGCCAGGGCCTGGGTCAGGCGGTCGAGCAGGAGCAATTGGTTGGCCAGCCCCGTCTGCGGGTCGGCCATGGAGAGCTGCCAGAGCTGGTCGTACTGTCCCCTGGGCGGTCCCCCGGCTCCGGGCGCCTCGGGCCCGGCCGCGCTGAATTCCTGCAGCATGGACTCGACGCTCTTGGGCATGCCCACCGACGGGGGCCCGGGGGCCCCACTGTCCGTGCGCTCGGGCTCGCGTGCGCGCTCGTCGGCCGGCTCGCCGGGTCCGACCTGGCCAAGTTTCTTCTTGGCTCGCCTCACGCAATCCCCCTCCGATACAGACTTCCCACTCTTATCGGTACGTTCGGGTGGGAAACAGAGCCGGAAGTCATCAGATGGGCTCCAAACGAGCGTTCCTGACGCCGGACTGCGGCAGCAGGATCACCCTGAGTCTACGCGGCCGACATCCAACGGCCGCATGGGCCGGGCGGGCCCCCGCCGGGCCGGACCTGCTCTGACCTGGGAAAAGGGGAGCGGACCCGGATCGGGTGGGCGACCCCTGCGCTAACCTCGCCGAAATCATCGAACCACCCGTCGCAGCCGAGAAGACCAGCGCACCAGCACCGCTGCGACCTGCGGGAACAGCCCGATGACGGCGCCGGCGGCCATCGTCACCGATCCCGGGGCCCTCGAGGCGCTGATCGCCGAGGTGGCCGCCGAGGACTCCTACGGCTTCGACACCGAGTTCCACACCGAGCGCACCTACGTGCCCGACCTGGCCCTGATTCAGATCGCCTGGGCCGACAAGGTGGCGCTGGTCGACCCGCTCGCCGTCGACCCCGCCCCGCTGGCCGGTCTCTTCGGGGGGCCCGGCGTCGCCGTCGTGCACGCCGCCTCCCAGGACCTCGACGTGCTGATGGCGGCCTGTGGCGTCATTCCCGCCACCGTCTTCGACACCCAGATCGTCGCCGGCTTCCTCGGCCTGTCCACGCCGTCGCTGTCCCGGCTGGTCGACCAGATGCTGGGTGTCACCCTGCCCAAGGCGGACCGCCTCTCGGACTGGCTCGTCCGGCCGATCTCGGAGCGCCAGATCACCTACGCCCTCAACGATGTGGCGCACCTCCTGGCGCTGCGCGACGTGCTCACCGAGAAGCTCCGGGCCCTGGGTCGCCTGGAATGGGCCCTCAGCGAGTGCGAGCAGGTGCTCGGAGACCGCACCTCGGCCCGGGTCCCCGAGGAGGCGTGGTGGAAGCTCGGCGACATCCGGGGCATGTCGCGTCGCTCCCGTGCCGTGGCGCAGGAGGTGGCGGCATGGCGCGAGCGGACCGCCGCCGAGACCAACCGGCCCCGCCGCATGATCCTGTCGGACCTGGGGCTCCTCGCGCTCTCGCAGCGACCCCCGCGCAACGGCGACGAGCTGCGGGCCACCCGCGGCGTCGACGGCCGCCATCTGGCCCAGGGCCGGGCGGCCGCCATCATGCAGGCGGTCGAGCGTGGCCTGGAGCTCCCCCCGGACCAGATCCGGATGCCCTCGGAGGGACGCGACGCGCCGGCCCCGCCCGCCGCCGTGGCCGTGTGCTCGGGCCTGGTCCGCCAGATCGCCGACGACCTCGACTTCGACCAGGGCCTCCTCGCCACGCGAGCCGACATCGCCCAGCTCCTCTGCGGCGAGCCGAGCCGGCTCGATACGGGCTGGCGGCGCACCATCGTGGGCGACCCGTTGCGCCAGCTGATCGACGGGAAGGTGGCCGCCGCCTTCGACAAGCGCGGCCACCTCGTCATGGAGGAGCGCTCGGGGAAGCCGCTCCCACCCCGCCGTTGACCTCATGGAGCCGACCTAATTGACGAGCTTGCCCCGGCCTTCCCAATAGGGCTGGCGGAGCTTGTACTTCTGCAGCTTGCCGGTCGCCGTCCGGTCCAGCGCCTGGCGCAGCTCGACGCTCGTCGGCGCCTTGAAGTGGGCCAACCGCGCCCGGCAGTGCGCGATCAGCTCCGCCTCGTCGGCCGTGGACCCCTCCCGCACGACCACCAGCGCCTTGATCGTCTCGCCCCACTTCTCGTCGGGCACGCCGATCACGGCGACCTCGGCCACCGCCTCGTGCTGGTAGAGGCAGTCCTCCACCTCGATGGACGAGACGTTCTCGCCGCCCGTGATGATGACGTCCTTCTTGCGGTCCGAGATCACGACGTGGGCCCCGTCGAAATGGCCGCCGTCGCCCGTGTGGAACCAACCCCCGTGTAGCGCCGCCTCCGTCTCGACCGGCTGCTCCCAGTACCCGGCGAAGACGTGGTTGGACCGCGCCAGCACCTCGCCGTCCTCGTCGATGGCGATCCGCACCCCCATCGCCGGTGCCCCGGCGCGGCTGAGGAGGTGCGAGCGCTCGGCCGCGTCGAGCCCGTCCCACTCCGCCGGCGCCCTGTTGATGGTGAGCAGGGGCGACGTTTCGGTCAGGCCGTAGATCTGCATGAACTCCCACCCGAGCTCGGCCTCCACCCGCTCGATCGTCTTGGACGGCGGCGGCGCACCGGCGACCACGATCCGCACCGTGCCGCGCCCGGGAATGGTCCGGCCCTCGGCCGCCCGGGTCTCCGCCGCGCCCAGGATGGCGGCCACCACGGCCGGGGCCCCGCACAGCAGGGTCACGCCGTGCTCCTCCACCCGGGTCAGGATGTCCTCGCCGTCGACCTTGCGCAGCACGATGTGGGTGCCCCCCATGCCCGTGACGGCATAGGGCATGCCCCACCCGTTGCAGTGGAACATCGGCAGCGTGTGCAGCAGGACGTCGCGGTCGCTGACCCCGGTGTGCCAGCCGAAGGTGGCGGCGTTCAGCCAGCAGTTGCGCTGGGTCAGCTGCACCCCCTTGGGCCGCGCCGTCGTCCCCGAGGTGTAGTTCACCGAGCACGCCGCGTCCTCGTCGGCCGCCCAGGCCCGCGGGGCGACGCCGTCGGGAGCGGGTGCGAAGAGGGCGGCATCGTCACTGCCGTCGAGGCAGAAGCGGTGGGCGACCTTTATGGAGTCGACCTCGTCGGTCAGATCGGGGTCGTACAGGAGGACCGACGCCCCGGAATGCTGCACCACGTAGGCGATCTCGTCGGCGGTCAGGCGGAAGTTGATGGGCACCAACGTGCGGCCGTAGCCACTGACCCCGAAGTAGGACGTCAGGAACCGCCCGGAGTTCGGGCTGACGATCGCGACCCGCTCGCCGTGCTCGACCCCGAGGTCGTCGAGCGCCAGGGCCATACCCCGGGCGCGGGCCTCGAGCTCACGGTAGGTGAGCGTCCCGAAGGACCCCGGCGCGGCCGGCTCGTCCACCACTGCCGTCCGGTGCCCGTAGACCAAGGCGGCCCGGTCGAGAAAGTCGGCCACCGTGAGTGCGACCCGCATGCCACCCCCGATCTGTGTTGCTGCAACCCACGCAGCGCCGAGACCCTACCGGACGGGCCTCGCCCGCTCTCCTAGAAGTGACCGAGCACGGGGTGGGGCACGTAGGGCTTCTCCAGCGCGGCGATCTCGTCCTCGGAGAGGCGCAGCTCCTCGGCGGCCAGCGCGTCCTTCAGGTGCTTCTTCTTGGTGGCACCGACGATCGGCGCCGACACCCCGGGCTTGGCGAGCAGCCAGGCCAAGGCAACCTGCGCCAGCGGGACGTCACGGGCTCCGGCCACCTCGGCCACGGCGTCGACGACGTCGAAGTCGGTGGGCTGCTCGTACAGGTAGTCGGTGAACGGATCGGTGCTCGAACGGGTCGTGTGACGGCCGCCGTCACGGGTGCGGGTCCCCGCCAGCACCCCGCGGGCCAGGGGGCTCCACGGGATGCAGCCCACGCCCTGGTCGAGACAGAGCGGGATCATCTCGCGCTCCTCCTCGCGATAGACGAGGTTGTAGTGGTTCTGCATGGAGATGAACTTCGTCCAACCGTGTGCCTCGGCCGTGTACTGCGCCTTGGCGAACTGCCACGAGAACATGCTGCTGGCGCCGATGTAGCGGGCCTTGCCCGACCGCACGACGTCGTGCAGGGCCTCCATCGTCTCCTCAATGGGCGTGCGGGGATCCCAGCGGTGGATCTGGTACAGGTCGACGTACTCCATGTCGAGGCGCTTCAGCGACGCGTCGATCCCGGCGAGGATGTGTTTGCGGCTCAGCCCACCGCCGTTCTCGCCCGGGCCGACCGGCATGAACACCTTGGTGGCGATGACGACCTCGTCCCGACTCAGGAACTTCGGCACCAACCTCCCGGTCGCCACCTCGCTCGCACCGCCCGAGTACGCGTCCGCCGTGTCGAAGAAGGTCACGCCTCCTTCGACGGCGGCCTTCACGATCGGCTCTGCGGCATCCTCGTCGATGACCCAGGGCCGGTCACTGTCGTTCCCGAAGCCCATCATGCCGAGGCAGACCCTCGAGACCCGTAGCCCGGACGTTCCAAGATTCGTGTAGTTCACGGCTGACCTCGCTAGCGCCAAGACGCGACCCGCGCCGGCGTCCGCATACTTACCAGCCCGATGCCCGTGCTCCGTGCGCCCGGGATCACTCGACACGGACGCGAACCGGAGTCGCTCGTCAGGGGCGGTCGTTCGAGGACGTGGCCTAGTGCTGCGAGCAGTCGCCCCCGCCGTCGCCGTCGTCCGTGCCCATCGCCGGTCGTGCCCGTCCCGCCGGAACCGCCGGTGCCGGTGCCATGCCATCGCCGGTGCCGTTGCCGTCCCGGTGCCGGTGCCGTCGCCGTCGCCGGTGCCATTGCCGGTGCCGGTGCCGGTGCCGGTGCCGGTGCCATCGCCGGTGCCGTGCCGTTGCCGGTGCCGGTGCCGGTGTTCCCGCTACCCGTCGTGCCCGACGAGCCGGCGCCCGCGCCGCCCGTGTCGCCTGTACCGGTACTGCCGCTTCCACTCCCGACTGGGGCGGCGCCGCCGGAAGCCGACGAGACCGGAACGCTCCTCGTCGTGGATGGATGGGGGCGATGTCGTCGTGGTCGTGCTGGTCGGCGTGGGCGTCGGCGTGGGCGTGGGCGTGGTCCCGTTCCCCCCGAAGCCGGGGCGGAGGAACCGGTCCCGATGGCAGTCAGTACCGCTGTCGGCGAGTTCACCTGGGGTGACGCACCGGCGACGATGGCGTTGCGTGGTGCGGACGGGGCGCCTTGAGCGGCCACTGGCCCGGCGCCCGCCGGACTGGCTGACCGTTGCGATGGGGGCCGTGCTCGTCGGACCGGCGGGCACAACGGAACTCGGCACGGTAGGCGTCGTGTCCGGTGTGCGACGCCACGGGGCCGTGCGCGGAGAGCACGCTCTGGGCGATGGGCCCCGCCCCGATGCTCAGGCCCGCCACGACAGAGAGCGCGGCCGCGGCCGCGGCGCCCGACGCCACGAGTCGGTTCCGGACGAAGAACAGTGTCGGCGCAACGGACGGCACGGGCGCGTCCGCAATCGGCTGCTCTTTTGGAAGTGGGTGTCCGAACGAGCGTGACGTGAAGACCTCTTCCAAGGTCGCATGCATCGCTCGCAGTTAGCCCACTCGGGCTTCGACCCCCCCATGATCCTCCACAATCGTCTGTTAGGCCGGGCTCAGACCGCTCGGAGTCGCGCCTCCGAGGCTCAGACGCCCCCTCACGTCAACCATATAAGAGAGGGTGCGACGTGAATACCTCGAAACTGGAATGTGGTTTGGAATTGGTTCGAACCGCCGTTTTCCCGTTGAAAACGCAAGTTTTGCTGTACCCATCGTGCACCAATTGCGCGGCATTTCGGAGGGTTGTGATGGCGTTGTGGCTCGTGATCGCGGGTCCGCATTGGCGCGCGCGGTTGCGCAGCGACGACGTCAGCAATCAACGTGCAACCGAACGGCAATGCATCGTTGTCACAACGTCGTCGCGTCCACCGCTTGGTCGACGGAATTCAGCACACCGCTCACTGCGCTGCTGACCGTGCTCGATCGCCGGCGCCGCGGCGGGAACGGCACTCCCGAGTTGATTCGCGAGGCCGGTGACGGAGTGCCCGACGACCGCAACGGTGCTGCCGACACCGGCCGCCAACGGCGCCACTGGGTTGGTTCCGCTCGGACCCGTCGCGCCGGGCGGCGCGCCACCTGCGCCCGGCGAACCATCGGAGGAGAGGCGGCAGCGTTCCCGTCGTCGTGGCCGCCCCGCCGAGCGTGACATGCCCTCCCGGGCCATTGCCCGAACGGCGTGCTCCTGCCGATGTCGCTTCCAGGGCCAGGGCGCCGGACCCAACCGCTCCGGTGAGCGAGCCCGGCGCAGTCGGCGCCGTGGAGGCGGCACCTGGCGGACCTGCCCCGCCGTGCGGGACGCGCCGTCTCGTGTGCGCCCTGGGCTGATCGGTTCGACGGCTCCTGCTGACCGGTGTCAGCGGTGACGCCGGCCACGACAAGGGCCGCGAGCGCACTGACCGCGGCGATCGTCCAGTAGCGACCGCTCCCACGCCTCCACGGTGGCTCTGCGGACACCGGCGGCGTCCGCTTCTCCGGCGGCCGCACCTCCACCCGAGGACGCCGCCTCGGTCTCCGCTCAGACGCGAGCGCCGCGGCCTCCCGGCCGGCCGAGCTCCGCTCGTCGTCACGGTGGAAGTCGCCCCGCGCGCTGGACCCGTGCCCGAACATTCTCCGGAGGAGCACGTCCTCACGATCTTCTGGAAAGGTGCGACCACCCGAACCGCTCCCGGCGACCCGGCTCAGCTCCTGCGACCGAAACACCGCTTCGAGGTCGTTCACGTCGCCGGCGCTCGTGCTCTGTTGACCATGCTCCTCTCCGATCTCCTGCGTCCCCGCGGCAGGCTGCCCGGTGGACGTCTCGTGTCGCCGCTACTTGGCGACGACGCCTTCCTTCACGCGCCGACGCGCTGAACGGCTGATCGCCAGGCCCATGAGCAGCGCTCCCGCTCCGATCACGACCTCGAGCAGCAGCGGGGCGCCCGTCGAAGCAAGCGAGCTGGCGCCCGACGCCGCCGTGGCGACGGACGGGGCGCTCACCGGTCCCGCATCGGCGACCAGAGCCGCCGGAGCAGGCGTCGCTCCCGCTGCAGACGCCGAAGAAGGCGTCCCGGCAGGGACGGTGGCCGTCGAGGGCGACGTCGTGGGCTGCGGGCACGAGGCGTCCGCGTTGCCCTCCAGGGCCGCCTGCACGCCGCAGATCGTCACCGGCACCGTGCCGCCGGTGCCCGGGCTCCCCGGACTCCCGGTCGAGGTCGACGTGGAGCCTGTTCCGGTGCACGTGCCGTCGGCGGTGCCGTCGAGGGCGGCCGAGACGGCGCAGGCCGTGACCGGCGCAAACACCGGGACAGACCCGGGCGTCGTCGACGTCGAGACATGCGAGGGCTCGCACGAGTTGCTGGCCGTGCCGTCGACGGCCACCACGACGCTGCACGCATTCACCGGGATGACGCCGTCGACGGGTGCGCTCTGGCTCCCGTCGCTGGTGGGCAGGTCGTTGGTGAGTGGGAAACCGGCGTCGGGCATGCACATGCCGTTCGAGGAGCCGTCCACCTCGACGACCGCGCCACAGGCGGTCACCGGGACGAAGACGTCGGCTGCCTGACCCTGCTGGGTCGTGGGGTCGGCATGCTGCGGGCAGTTGGACGAACTGTTCCCGTCGATCTCCGCAATGACATCGCACACCGTCACGGGGACCTCGGCGTCGACCGTCCCCGTCTGCGTGGCGGGCCCGCTCGACCCGGACGTGTCGCAGTTGCTCGACGTATCGGCAGCAAGACCGACGTTCACGGAACAGATGTTGACCGGGGCGTCCGCGTTGACGGCACCGTCCTGCGTCGTCGAGCCTGAGCCGCTGTCGGTCAGCCCGAAGGCGGCAGCCGCCTGGTTCAACAGGCCGATCGCGTTGTCCTGCGCCGTGATCGGGGCGTTGGCGTCGGCCAGCCCGCCGGGCTGGTCCAGCCCGACCGAGGTGGTGGAGCAGCTGCTGCCGGCATCGGCGGCGACGCCGACCGAGAGCGAGCACGCATTGATGGGCGCGTCGACGTTGGCCAAGGGGGACGACTGTCCCGTGGTGTTCGAGCCGGTGGTCGAGTTCTGGCCCGGCAACGACGTGCCGCCTATTTCGTTCGACAGTGCCGTGATCGGCGCTGCGGCCGACGCCGGCAACGAGGGCAGCGGGTTCGACGCCGGGCCGGGCGCCGGTCGGCGTCGGCCGATCCTGTCGCCTGCGCCACCGCGGCGGCCACGGCGTTCTGCACCGCCTGCACCGTTGTCTGGAGATCGGGCGTCGACGGGGCCGCGCCGCTGGCCGGCATGACGCCGACAACCGCACCTGCCGCAAGAACAAGTCCGCCTGTGAGGACACCCAGAGATGTCAATCGAGTCCGCTTCATGGTTTCGTTTCCTTCCGTGTGTTGGGGACACACACCCGCTCGGAAGCCGCGCCCGTCCCTCATACCCGGCGAAACGAGAAATCGCGGGAGTGCATGCGAAGGTGCTCAAGAATTGTGAATGCACACCCGGTGCACCCGGCGCAGATCGATCGGACGCTCGTCGCTGACGCGTTCGGATCCGGCGCCAGCGCTGCGTCCTGGCGCTGCTTTCGTCGTACGCCGGTCAGCCGCGCGCACGAACGGGCGCGTTGTGATTCCCGGCTACCCCTATGAGCGACGGAAGTAGCGGCTCAGCGTCTCTTCTTGTTGTTGGTACGACGATCCGATGCCCGAGCCGTAGAGCGACGTCGGCTCCTCGAGCATGCGCTCGAAGGTGAGCTTGCACACGGCCTGGCCGTTCTCGACCATGAACGGCACGTCATGGGCGCGCACCTCGAGCGCGGCACGCGAGCCGCGGAAGCCTCCGGTCGGGTCGAATCCGAAGCCCGGGTCGAAGAATCCGGCGTAGTGGGTGCGCAGTTCGCCGCTGGTCGGGTCGTAGGCCGTCATTTCGGCCGCCAGGTTCGGCGGGATGCTGACCGCCTCGTTCGACATCAAGAGATAGAAGCGCTTGGGGGACAGGACGAGGCGGTCGCCGTCCTCGCGGAAGACGGGGTCCCAGAACGGCATCGGATCGACCTCCGCGCCCGACGTGAGGTCGAGGAGTGGCGCGCTGTCCCGCGTGCTGTGCCCGACTTGTCCCCGCTCGTCGCCGCGCAGGTCGAGTCCGAGGAAGAGGCCGTTGGAGAGGACGAGGTCCTCGACCGGCGACCGGGCTGCCCGACCTGTACAGGATCGGCTCCTCCAGATGCGTCTGGCGGACTTCGTCGTCGCTGAGCCAGGGCCGGCCGATGGACAGGCGGAGCTGGTTCAGCGTCAGGTCCTCCCGGACCCGCACGGCGAACGAGAGGGGGACGACCTCCAGGTACAGAGGCCCGGAGTAGCCCGGCGCCACCTCGTCGAAACGGTCGCTGTTGTCCGTGATCACCCTGGTGAAGACGTCGATCCGCCCGGTCGAGCTCTTCGGGTTCGCCTTGCCCCGCAGGCCGGCCGGCAGGTCGAGCCGCTCCTTGAGCTCAATGAGGTAGGGACAGCGTGCTTCGAGCATGGCCCCGTCACCGCGGAGATCGATCTCGTCGAGGATGTAGTCCTTCAGCTTGCGTTCGACCGAATCGGACCCGGGCAGGAAACTGCAGCGGATGCGCAGGGCACGTTCCCCGAGGCGCAGGTCGAGGCTCGCAGGCTGCACGTTGGCGTCGGGGATGTTGAAGCGGCCGGCGTCGATGTAGCCCGCCCTGATGGCCCGCTCGAGGAGCTGGCCGGGCAACACGCCCTCGGACGTCGGTTGCAGGTTCAACACGTCGGCCCCCGCATCGGGTCGCGTCGCTGTCCGGGCACACACAGAGCAAAGCACGTGGCGCGGCCGTCGCGAAAGAACGGGGGTGGGGATTGCATCGGGCACAGCCTGTGGATGACTTGGGGAGGATTCTGCGGACATAGGGGTTCCGCAGGAAGGAACCCGTCATCCACAAGGCCGGTGTTCCAAACTCCCGTTGGGCCGGTGCGCCGCACCTGGCGACCGGTGGCCGCGATGTGGGGTATAGCTCTCTCTGCGCCCGCCCCCGTGCTAAGGAAAAGGGCGAGCAGCGGTCGACTCGAGGAGCCCTAGGTGGCGGAGAGGGGAGTGTGACCCGGTGCCAGCAGCATCCGCACACACCCGGGACGGGACGGAGAACGCCGAGTGGCTCTCCGAGCAGACCCGTCCGATCAACCTGGTGGACATCGGCCGGGTCCTCGGCGAGTCGGCCAAGGCCGAACGCCTGGGCGACATCCCCATCAGGGCCTGGAGGGAGGATCTCACGGTCATCCGCGACGCCCTCAGCTACGCCCGGGCCATCCTGGCCGCTGACGTGGCGATCCTCACCGAGTCGGGCTCGTCGTCGCAGACGGGGCAGCAGGGAGTCGTCGACGAGCTCCCGGGCGTCCTTGCCCCTTCCGTCCCCGAGACCCCATGGCGTGACGAGGACCTGGACTTGCTGGGCCTCGAAGTGGACATCGACGAGGGTCTTTTCGTGCGCACCGATCATCTCCTGGCGTCCCACCGGGAGATGGCCCGGGTGGACCTGACCTCATCGGCCGCCCGGGGCCGCGTCCTGGAACTGATCGAGGAGCAGCTTGCGCTGCTGACCGAGCGGCAGGCGGCCGTGGAGGCTCGCCTGCAGCAGATCAGGTCCGTCATCTTCCGGCGCTACCGGGAAGGGGTGGAGTCCGCCCACGACCGGCCGGCCTGAGCCCGGCGGCACGGCCCAGCCCCGGCTGGGCACGACGAGGGACCTTTGATGCCGGGCCGGCCCCCGGCGTTAAGCTGACGGGCCGTCAGATTCGGCGCCCGGCACCCGCCGTGCGTGCCCGCTCCCCGGAGGTCCCATGCTCGACTACGTCATCCGATCAGGCACGGTCATCGACGGATCCGGGGAGCCCGGCCGCCTGGCCGACATCGGCATCCGCGACGGTCGGATCGTGGCCATCGGGCAGATCGACGAGACGGGCACCACCGAGTTCGACGCCGGTGGGCTCACCGTGATGCCGGGCGTGGTCGACCCCACACGCACTACGACGCGCAGCTCTTCTGGGATCCGCTTGGCCTCCCCCTCCAACGTGCACGGCGTGACGACGGTCATCGGGGGCAACTGCGGATTCACCCTCGCCCCCATCAACGCCGAGGACGCCGACTACATCCGGCGGATGATGGCCAAGGTGGAAGGGATGCCCCTGGCCGCCCTGGAGAACGGCGTGCCGTGGAACTGGTCCACTTTCGGCGAGTACCTCGACCGGCTCGAGGGTCGCCTGGGCGTCAACGCCGGGTTCCTGGTGGGGCACTGCGCCCTGCGGCGGAAGGTCATGGGGGCCGATCGCGGCGAGGAGGTCGCGACCGACGACGAGGTCGCCGCCATGCGCGCCCTGTTGGCCGAGTCACTGGCGGCGGGCGGCCTCGGCTTCTCCTCGTCCCAGTCCCGGACCCACTCCGACGGCGACGGTCGCCCCATCAGCTCGCGCTACGCCGACCGCCGCGAGATGCTCGCCTTCTGCGAAGAGGTGGCGGCACACGAGGGCACCACGCTCGAGTACATCACCAACGGGTGCCTCGACTCCTTCACCCCCGAAGAGGTCGACCTGATGACCGCCATGAGCGTGACCGCGCAGCGCCCCCTCAACTGGAACGTCCTCACCGTCGACGCCCGCTCCGCCGACCGCATCGAGCACCAGCTCTCCGCTTCGTCGGCGGCCGCCGCGGCCGGCGGGAAGATCGTCGCCCTCACCATGCCCACGCTCGTCCCCATGAACATGAGCTTCCGCACCCACTGCGCGCTCTTCCTCATTCCGGGGTGGGGCGACGTCATGGGATTGCCCGAGGCCGAGCGCATGGAGAAGCTGGCCGACCCCGCCGTGCGCGCGCTGCTGGACGAGCGGGCCCACGCCAAGGAGGCCGGTGTCTTCCGCGGCCTGGCCCGCTGGGGCACCTACGTCATCGGCGACACCTACTCGCCGGCCAACGAGGGGTGCGCGTTCCGCAGCGTGGCCGACATCGCCGCCGAGCGCGGCACCGCTCCCTTCGACACGCTGCTCGACATCGTCCTGGCCGACGACCTGCGCACCGTGCTGTGGCCCAACACCGATGACGGCGAAGAGGCCACCTGGGAGATGCGGGCGGAGATCTGGAGCGACCCGCGCGCCATGGTCGGGGGCTCCGACGCCGGCGCCCACCTCGACCGCATGTGCGGCTCGAGCTACCCGACGGCCTTCCTCGGTGACTGCCTCCGCGGCCGCAAGCTCGTCCCGGTGGAGCGGGCGGTGCAGATGCTGACATCGCAGCCGGCCCAGCTCTTCGGGCTGCGTGATCGGGGCCTCATCCGGGAGGGGTATGTGGCCGACCTCTTCGTGTTCGATCCCGAGACGGTCGACTCCGAGCCCGCCCGGCTGGTGCACGACCTCCCCGGCGACACGCCACGCCTCTACGCCGGATCCCACGGCGTGGTCCGCGTCCTGGTCAACGGGGTCGAGACCATCCGTGACGGCGCCCCGACGGGCGCGCTGCCGGGCACGCTGCTGCGGTCCGGCCGCGACACGGCGTCGGTCATTCCAGCCCCGGCCTGAGCCCCGGGCTCCCGCGTCGCCGTCTAGCCTGCCTCCGGTGACGCCCGACACGAACGACCCGGCGCTGGCCGTCGAGGAGCCTCCCGTGGCAGGGCCCCCGGACGCCGAGAACCCGGCGGACGCACCGGCGGACAAGCCGAGCTCGACGCGTTGGCTCAAGGAGGCCGGGGTCGTCGTCGTCGTCGCCGTCCTCGTGGCGGTGCTCCTGCGGGCGTTCGTCGTCCAGACGTTCTTCATCCCGTCCGGGTCAATGGAGCCGACGCTGCAGATCGGCGACCGCATCCTGGTGAACAAGCTGAGCTACCACCTGCACGGTGTCGACCGGGGCAACATCGTCGTCTTCTCCCGACCTCCGGCCGAGAACTGCGGGGGGCCCGAGGTGAACGATCTGGTGAAGCGGGTGATCGGACTTCCCGGCGACGTCGTCTCGCTCACGAACGGCTACGTCTACATCGACGGGAAGAAGCTCGACGAGAGCTGGCTCCCCGCCTCCGAGCAGGGCATCACCGTCGCAGGGCCGGCTGGCAACAGTTCGAATCTGGTCCGCCCCTACCGGGTTCCGGCCAACGACTACTTCGTGATGGGTGACAACCGGACCGACTCGTGCGACAGCCGGTACTGGGGCCCGATCAGCCGGTCCCTCATCGTCGGCAAGGTCGAAGTCCGGGTCTGGCCCATCTCGTCCCTGCACATCTTCTGAGCACCGGCCCTCACGGGCCGGCCTCAACCCTCGTCTTCGGTCTCCGCGTTCACCCGGGCCACGGCCGCCACGCTCTGGCCGTCGTCGAGGTTCATCACGCGCACCCCGGTGGCGTCCCGTCCCTGCGAGGCGATCTCACGGGCCTGGGTGCGGATGACCACGCCACCCGACGACACCAACAGGATCTCCTCGTCGAGCGCGACCATGAAGGCGGCCACCACGCTGCCGCGCTTGCCGGTCAGGCGGATGCCCCGCACCCCCTGCCCGCCGCGGGCCTGGCGGTTGAACCGCTCGAGCTTCGTGCGCTTGCCGTACCCGGCATCGGTGACGATCAGGATGTCCGTGTCGTCCGCGGCGACGTCGAGGGAGACGACCGCATCGCCCTCGCGCAGGCGGATGCCCCGCACACCCGCCGCGTCACGTCCCATGGCACGGACGTCCGTCTCGTTGAAGCGGATGGTCATGCCGTTGCGCGTCACCTCGAACAGGTCGTCGTCTCCTGACGTCGCCACGACCCGGACCAGTTCGTCTCCGTCGCGCAGGTTGATGGCGATGAACCCTTCCCGGCGCGACTTGTCGTACTCGCTCAGGGCCGTCTTCTTCACCTGCCCCAGTGACGTGGCGAACACGAGGAACTGATCGGGGGCGAACTCCCGCGTGGCGATAATGGCCGTGATCGACTCCCGCGGCGCCAGCGGGACGAGATTCACCGCCGCTGTACCCCGGGCCGTCCGGTCCTTCATGGGGATCTCGTGACCCCGGAGCCGGTAGACCTTCCCCTGGTTCGAGAAGAGCAGGAGGAAGGCGTGGGCCGAGGTGTGGACCACCTGGCTGACCAGGTCCTCCTCCTTCAGCCGGGCGCCCTGCACCCCGCGGCCGCCCCGGCCCTGGGTGCGGAAGGCGGCGGCGGCCACCGACTTGATGTAGCCGGCACGGGTCATCGTGACGACGATCTCCTCGTCGGAGATCAGGTCCTCCACGCCCATCTCACCCGGGTCGTGGGTGATCACGCTGCGGCGCGGGTTGGCGTACTTGTCACGGATGGCGGTCATCTCCGTCTCGATGACGCCGCGCAGCTTGTTGTCGTCGGACAGGATGGATTCGAGCTCGGCGATGGTGGCGCGCAGCTCCTCCATCTCGGCCTCCAGCTCGGAGCGGCCGAGCCGGGTGAGCCGGCCGAGCGTCATGTCGAGGATGTGTGTGGCCTGGATCTCGGTGAACGAGAACGGGTCCGCCATCAGCGCGGTGCGCGCTTCGGGCCGGTCGGCGCTACCGCGGATGGTCGCGATCACCTGATCGAGCATGTCGATGGCGCGCAGGAGGCCTTCGACGATGTGTGCCCGGTTGCGCGCCTTCTCGAGTCGGTAGGCCGAGCGGCGCTGGATGACCTCGATCTGGTGGTCGATGTAGTGCGACAGCGCTTGCGCCAGGCTCAACGTGCGCGGTACGCCGTCGACCAGGGCCAGCATGTTCACGCCGAAGCTGGTCTGCAGCGGGGTCTGCTTGTACAGGTTGTTCAGGACGACGTTGGCGTTGGCGTCACGCTTGAGCTCAATGATGAGACTGGGCTGCTGGTTCGCCGAGGCGTTCCGCATGCCACTGATACCGTCGAGATCGCCGGCGCGCACGAGCTCGGTGATCTTCTGCTCGATCACCTCGACGGAGGTCTGGTACGGCAGTTCCGAGACGACGATGCGGTCCCCGTTCCGGCCCTCTTCGATTTCGGCGACGGCGCGCATCTTGATGGACCCCCGGCCGGTGCGGTAGGCGTCGAGGATGCCCTGGCGTCCCAGGATCTGCGCCCCGGTCGGGAAGTCCGGGCCCTTCACGAACTCCATGAGCTCGTCCGGTGTGGCCTCGGGATTACGCAGCACGTGCAGGGCGGCGTCGATGACCTCGCCCATGTTGTGCGGCGGAATGTTGGTCGCCATGCCCACTGCGATGCCCTGCGACCCGTTGACCAGAAGATTGGGGAACCGGCCCGGCAGGACCACGGGCTCCTGGGCCGAGCCGTCGTAGTTGGCCACCATGTCGACGGTCTCTTCGTCGATGTCGGCCATCAGCTCCAGGGCGAGCGGCGCCAGGCGACACTCGGTGTACCGCATCGCCGCCGCGCCGTCGTCGGGACCGCGGCCACCGAAGCTGCCGTGCCCGTCGATCAGCGGATGGCGGAGCGAGAACTCCTGGACCATGCGGGCCAGCGCCTCGTAGATCGCCGAGTCGCCGTGCGGGTGGTACGTCCCCATGACCTCGCCCACGACCTTGGCGCACTTGCTGTGCGGCCGATCCGGACGCTGGCCGTTGTCGAACATGGAGTACAGGATCCGGCGGTGCACCGGCTTGAGGCCGTCCCGCACGTCAGGCAACGCGCGGGCGACGATGACCGACATGGAGTACTCGAGGAACGAGCGCTCCATCTCCTCCTGGATCTCAATGGGCTCGATGGAGCCGCTGACCGGTTCCTCGCTGTCCGGAGGGGTGTCGCCGCCCCCGCCCGAGCCCGCTCCCCCACGGCCCGAGCCGCGTGTCGTCTGTGCCATGTACTCCCTGCTTCCCGTCCGGCCGCTCAGATATCGAGGAAACGGACGTCTTTGGCGTTCGTCTGAATGAAGTGGCGCCTCAGCTCCACGTCGTCACCCATGAGGATGGAACACACCTGGTCCGCGGTCGCCGCTTCCTCAACGTTGATCTGCAGCAGCGATCGCTTGCCCGGATCCATCGTGGTGTCGCGCAACTCGGCGTAGTCCATCTCACCGAGGCCCTTCAATCGGTTGAAGTCGTGCTTGTGGTCCGGGTGCTCGGCCAGGAAGGCCGCCCTGGCCGCATCGTCCTTGAGGTAGATCTTCTCTTTCCCGACCAGCGTCGAGTACAGCGGCGGCTGGGCCACGTACACGAAACCACCCTCGACCAGCGGTGTCATGTAACGGAAGAAGAAGGTCAGGAGCAGGGTACGGATGTGGCTGCCGTCGACATCGGCGTCGGCCAGCAGGATCACCTTGTGATAGCGGATCTTGTCGACGTCGAACTCCTCGGCCAGCCCCGCGCCGATGGCCGAAATGAGCGCCTGGATCTCCGCGTTCTTCAACATCTTGTCGATCCGGGCCCGCTCGACGTTCAGGATCTTGCCGCGGATGGGAAGGATGGCCTGCGTGTGCGGGTTGCGGGCGTCCTTGGCCGAACCGCCGGCGGAGTTGCCTTCCACAATGAAGAGTTCCGACTCGCGCGGGTCGCGCGACGAGCAGTCGGCCAGCTTGCCCGGGAGGCCGGCTCCGTCGAGCGCCGACTTCCGGCGGGTGAGGTCGCGCGCGCCCTGGGCCGCCAGGCGGGCCCGCGCCGCCTGCGACGCTTTCTGGACGATCTGGCTGGCCTCGCGCGGGTTTTCCTCCAGCCACTCGGTCAGCTTCTGGTTGGTGGTCCGTTCGGCCAGCGACCGGATCGACGTGTTGCCGAGCTTGGACTTCGTCTGCCCCTCGAACTGCGGGTCGCGCAGCCGCACCGAGACGATTGCGGTCAGGCCCTCCCGGATGTCCTCGCCCTTGAGGTTCTCCTCTTTCTCCTTGAGGATGTTGCGGGCGCGGGCGTAGCGGTTGACGACGTTCGTCAGCGACTTGGAGAAGCCTTCGACGTGCATCCCGCCCTCAATGGTGGAGATCCCGTTCGCGAAGGAGTGGATCGACTCGTGGTAGCCCGCATTCCACTGCAGCGCGATCTCGACCTCCTGACCCTCCTCCGCCTGCTCGAAGGAGGCCACCTTCCGGAAGAGAGACTCCTTGGACGCGTTCAGGTGCTTGACGAAGTCGACGATGCCGCCGTTGTACTTGTAGGTCGTCTTCGTCACCGGGTCGGTGCGCTCGTCGACGAAGCGGATCTCGAGGCCCTTGTTCAAGAACGCCATGATCTGCATACGCTCGACGATGGTCTGCGCCCGGAATTCGGTTTCTTCGAAGACCGAGGCGTCGGGCCAGAAGGTGACCGTCGTGCCGGTCCGGGGCTCGCCGGTGCTGCGGTCGTTCGGAGCAGGGCCGACCGACTTGACCTTCTGCTTGATCTTTCCGCCCTTCTCGAACTCGGCCTCCCAGTGCTGGCCGTCCCTGTCCACCTCGAGCAGGACCCGGGTGGAGAGGGCGTTGACGACCGAGATCCCGACGCCGTGCAGACCACCCGAGACCTGGTAGCCCTTGCCGCCGAACTTCCCGCCGGCGTGCAGGGTGGTCAGGACGATCTCGGCCGTCGACTGCTTGGGGTACTTGGGGTGGGGCCCGACCGGGATCCCGGCCCCGTCGTCGCTGACCCGGACGCCCCCGTCGGCCAGCACGGTGACGTCGATCCGGGTGGCGCGGCCCGCCATGGCCTCGTCCACCGAGTTGTCGACGACCTCCCACACCAGGTGGTGCAGCCCCGTCGGACCGGTGGAGCCGATGTACATGCCGGGGCGCTTCCGTACCGCCTCGAGCCCTTCCAGGATGGTGATGTCGTCCTCGGTGTACGACGCACCGGCCTCACCAGGTCTCTCATCCACCTTCACTGCCACAGGCGCGCCCTTTCAGAACATAGGTCTTCGCGGTGCGAATCGAATCCCCGAATGGTGTGCTCCGGCCTTTCGATGCGAACGCACCATTCTACCCGAAAGCGACTCCAATTCGGCACTTCTGAACGGTCTGCACAGCCGCCACCGATGTGTCGTTCAGACGCGCTCGACCACGACTTCCAGGCGGTCGATGGAGGTCTCTCCCAGGTCCCGGAGGCGGGCCAGGATCTGTCCCGGATTCCATGCGGGCGCGGGTCGCCCAGGCCGGGTGCTCCACGGCCACGACGAGGACCCGGCCGTCGACGCGTTGTGGTCGCAGATGCGCGCCGAGCTCTGTCCCGACGAGTTCGTCCCAGCGTGTGAACACCGCCTCCATCACAGCCGGGGTGGGGGCGGAGCCCAGCCGGTCCAGGAGCCGGGGCATGGAGTCGCCGAGCGGCCGGGGCCCGTTGTCCCGCCGCCAGCGCGTCATTCGGTCTCCAGGCTCTGTACGGGGAGCAGCCGGGCCACCACGATCCCTTCCGGCAGGGGCGCCGCCGTGGTCAGGATCGACTGTCCAGCCGGGAGTTCGGCCACCAGCGCCCGGCTCCGGGCCGGGTCGAGCTCGGAGAAGACATCGTCGAGCAGGATCGTCGGAACGAGCGTCGTTCGGGCCCGGATGAGCCGATGCACGCCCAGCCGGAGGGCCAGGGCCAGACAGCGCTGCTCGCCCTGCGACGCGTGGGTCCTGGCCTCCCGCCCGTCGACCTGGAGGAGGAGGTCGTCCCGGTGCGGGCCCACCGTGTTGACGCCACGCCGCAGGTCGTCGCGCCGTGACGCGGCGAGGGCCTGGAGCAGGTCCCCGTCCCAGCTCCGCACGTACCGTTGCACGGTCAGGACCTCGGTCCCCTGCGCCCGCCAGGTGGCTGTAGGCCGAGGCGACCAGCGGGTCGAGATCGGCCACCAGGCGCTCGCGGGCCGCTGCGAGGACCTTGCCGGCGTCGGCCAGGCGCTGATCCCAGACGTCGAGGGTCGCCGTGATCTCCTCGCCGGCCCGCCCGCCCGACTGCCGGAGCAGGGCCGCCCGTTGGCGCAGGATCCGCTCGGTCTCGTCGGCCGCCCTCGACCCTTCGGCATCGAGGACCGCCAGCGCGTCGTCGAGGACCTCGCGCCGCCCTTTGGGGCCACCGCTGACGATCCCGAGGTCCTCGGGCGAGAAGATCGTGCACGGGGCTGCCGCACCCAGCTCCGTGCGGCCGCTGACGGACTTGCGATTGACGCGGGTGCGGCTGCGGCCCGCCGGCAGGATTTGTGCCTCGACCAAGGTCGGGCTGTCCGCGCCGTCGAGCTCCGCCCGGATGATCGCGCTCTCGGCGCCGGTGCGCACCATGGCTTCGGGCGGTGCCCCTCGGAAGGAGCGCCGTGTCCCCAGGTAGGCCAGCGCTTCGAGCACGCTCGTCTTGCCGGTCCCGTTCGGCCCGGTAATGACCGTGGTCCCCTCGGCTTCGAGGTCGAGCTGAACGGCGCGGAAGATGCGGAAGTCGGCCAGCTCCAGGTGCCGGACGCTCACCGAGGCCGTGGGCTGCTCAGGAGACCCGGACCGGCATCAGGAGATACCGAAACTCCTGATCTTCCGCGCCGCGCACGGTGGCGGCGCGCGAGGCGTCCGCTGTCTCGACGATCACTTCGTCCCCGGCCACGGCCTCGACCCCGTCGATCAGGTACGACGGGTTGAAGGCGATCACGAGGTCCTCGCCGGTGTAGTCCCCGTCGACCGCCTCGGCCGCGTCGCCGACGTCCTGACTCTGGACGCTCAGGTCCACGCCGCCCTGGCGCATGGACAGGCGCACCGGCGTCGTGTTGTCCCGCACCAGCAACTGCACACGCCGCAGCGCGGCGAGGAAGCTCTCCTTCCCGAGATGCAGCTTGTTCGGGTAATGGTCCGGGATCAGCTGCTTGTAGTCCGGGTAGCGCCCCTCCAGCAGCCGGGTGCTGATCTGGACGTTGCCCTGCCAGAAGGTGATCTCGTTGCTGTTGGCCGCCACGCCGACCCGGTTGGTCTCCGACCCGTCCGAGATGGTCCCCGTCGGGAGACGCTGCAGCTCGGAGAGCGCACGCGCCGGCACCAGGAGGTCCTCCTCACCGGGAATGGTCTCGGTGCCGGGCAGGTCGCGCATCGCCATGCGGTACGAGTCGGTCGCCACCATCCGGATGGAACCGTCGACGCGCGAGACCAGCACGCCGGTGAGGAGGGGCCGGCCGTCGTCGTGCGAGGCGGCCCGCACGACCTGCCGAACCGCTTCGCCCAGGGCGGTCTCCGACAGTTGCGTCGTCGGCTCGTCCGTCTTGCCCACCGGGGGGAACTCCACCACCGGGTAGGTGTGCAACTTGAAGGTCGAGCGGGCGGCGCTGATGGTGATGTGGTCGCCCTGATCGGCAAATGTCACCGCACCGGGCTCCAGCCTGCGCACAATGTCGGTCGAGAGCCGCGCCGGAATCACACAACTCCCGTCGTCGATCCCGATCACCTCTCCGGTCACCTGAATCGTGAGATCCAGGTCCGTGCCGGTGACCGACAAGGAATTCCCGTCACACGTGAGGAGCAGGCCGAGGAGGACCGGCGAGGAACCGCCACGCCCTCCTACGGCTCGACTGGCTGTGGCCAGCATCTCGACGAGTGCATCGCGCTCGGATCTGAACTTCACCGACGCCTGTCCTTTCGGGAGTTTTCCCAATCCTTCACATTGGAGGGAGAGGTATATGAGGTTGGTAGAGGTAGTAAGGGGTGTGGATTGTGGATGACATGCGTCCCGCCCCTGCTGAGTGGACACGAAGTGCTGTCCCCATGGCCATGTGGGTCTGTGCGCGGGCTCGATGCTACGCGCGGCGTCAGGCCCGGCGGGTCTGGGGACAACCGCGGTCGCGGTCCCCAGGGCCGGAGGCGGCGGTCCACAGCCTGTTGCCCTCGGCAAACCACAGCTCGAGTGGGCGGCGACTGGCGGGAAGGAGCGGTCAGGCCGAACCGGCACGGATCTTCTGGATCAGTTCGGTGACCTGCTCGTAAATCTGTCGCCGCTCCTGCATCTGGCCGGCGATCTTGTCCACGGCGTGAATGACGGTCGTGTGGTCCCGCTTACCGAACACCCGCCCGATGGCGGGGTAGCTGTAGTCCGTGAGCTGCGCGGGTCAGGTACATGGCGACCTGGCGGGCCGTGACGAGCGGTCGGGTCCGGCTGGGCCCGCAGATGGCCTCCACCGAGAACCCGTAACTCGCCGAGGTGGCGTCGAGGATGATCTGGGGCGTGATGCGGCGGGGTTCCCCCGCCAGGACCAGGTCGGACAGGACCTTCTCGGCCTGAGCCAGCGAAATCGGCTCCTTGTTGAGGTTGGCGAAGGCACAGATCCTGGTCAGGGCGCCCTCGAGCTCCCGGATGTTGTCCTTGACGTGGACGGCGATGAAATTCAGGACGTCGTCGGGCACGTCCTGGTTCTCGCTGAGGGACTTGGCGCGCAGGATGGCCAGGCGGGTCTCGAGGTCGGGTGGGTCGATCTCGGTGATGAGGCCGGAGAGGAAGCGGCTGCGCAGCCGGTCCTCGAGGGTCTCGATGGACTTGGGGGGCCGGTCGGACGTCAGGACGATCTGCTTGGAGGCGCCCTTGAGGTCGTTGTAGGTGTGGAAGAACTCCTCCTGGAGGCCCTCTTTGCGCTCCATGAACTGGACGTCGTCGATGAGCAGGACGTCGCAGTCCCGGTAGCGGCGCTTGAAGGTCAGGGTGGTCGAGGTCCGCAGGGAGTCGACGAAGTCGTTCATGAAGGTCTCGGTGGTGACGTACAGGACCTTGCGGCGGGGGTAGTTCTCGGTGACGTAGTTGCCGATGGCGTGGAGCAGGTGGGTCTTGCCCAGGCCGGAGTCGCCGTAGATGAACAGCGGGTTGTAGGAGCGGCCGGGCGTTTCCGCCACGGCCTGGGCGGCGGCGTGCGCCAGGCGGTTCGAAGATGCCGCGACGAAGGTCTCGAAGGTGAATTTGGTGTCGAGCTGGACCGCCGGGGACTCCCGTCCGCCACGGGCCACCGCGGGCTCGGGGGCGGGCTCGGAGGGAAGGCCGAACACCCGATCGGTCGAGGGTTCGGGGGCCACCGGGGCCATCTCCGGCTCCGGTTCCTGGACCTCGAGGCGGCCGCGGACCGGGGACCCGACCTCGTTGGCCAGGGTGTCCTCAATCATCGGGAGGTAGCGCGACTCCACCCGCTCCCGGATGAGCCCGTTCGGGACGGACAGGACGAACTCGCCGTCCGTGTACGCCACCGGCTCGATCCCCGAAAGCCAGAGCTGCCAGGTGCTCTCGGAGACCTGGTCGCGCAGGGACCCGGTGCATCGTGTCCAAAGATCTCCTGCCTGGGTCACCGCGAGTTCCGAACGCCCTCTCTCCCCCCTCGGCGTCCAGCCAACATGTTCGGAACGATCCTCGGTACGGGTAATTGGATGAACGTACACCGTGCCAGGCGATGCGACTAGAGGCCATCGGCAAATCGCGCCTAACATGGGAGGACTCGCCGCCGGCGGCCGGAATCGACTCGAAGGCCGAGGCATCGAACCTGCGACGAACCGGCTCCGGGTCATCGTACGGCTGTCGCGAAAGGCTGAATTGACGTGAAGCGCACTTACCAACCGAACACTCGGAAAAGGGCTCGTACCCACGGGTTCCGCAAGCGCATGTCGACGCGCGCGGGCCGGGCCATCTTGAAGTCACGGCGGCTCAAGGGGCGCCACCGTCTCACCGTCTGAAGGCCTCCAGTGCCTGCACGGACGGTCGGACGCATCACCCGCCGCGCGGCGTTCGCCGAGCTGCAACGCTCGCGGGCCCGTGGGGCCAGTGGCCCGGTGCGGGTGACGTTCGTCCCGGCTGAAGCCGGTGATCTCGGCGTGTTTCCCCAGGTGGCGTACGCAATTGGGCGCCACTGCGGCAACGCCGTCGTACGGAATTCACTGCGGCGGCGAGCCCGCGCAGTCGTGCGGGATGCGGCGCCGGGGCTGGCCCGGGGTGCCTACCTCCTCCGGCTCGAGCCGGCCGCGGCCACAGAGGACCCGGCGGCGTTCCGTCACGACGTGGCGAGCGCCCTCCTGAAGGCCGGCCGGCCCCGGGTGCCGGCGTGAGCGCCACCGGGAGCGGGCCGAGCCTGCCCGTGCGGGTGGCCGTCGCCCTGGTCACCGCCTATCAGGGCGCGGCCTCCGGCCGCATTTCGCCCTGTCGTTTCTACCCGAGCTGCTCCACCTATGCGGTGGAGGCCTTCACGGTGCACGGCTTCTGGCGCGGGCTCGGGCTGAGCGCCCGCCGCCTGCTGCGCTGCCGACCGTTCGGGCCCCACGGCGTGGACCTGGTCCCGGTCCGAGTTCACGCCCATGAACGGAGTCACCCGTGCTGAGCCACCCTGTCCTGGCTGAGAATTCCCTGTTCAAGCTGGTCGGGGAGATCTTCCATCCCCTCTTCGAGCTCTTCGGCCTGATTCTGGCGGGCCTCTACGCCGTCTGGCCCAACTACGGCTTCGCCATCACCGGTCTGACCATCCTGATCATGCTGGCCCTGACGCCGGTCACGGTGAAGAGCACGAAGTCGATGCTGGCCATGCAGCGACTGCAGCCGGAGATGAAGAAGCTCCAGGCCAAGTACAAGGGCGCGGAGAACCGGGAACTCCTCAACGCCGAGATGATGAAGCTCTACAAGGAGAACGGGACGAGCCCGTTCGGGGCCTGCCTCCCGAGCCTCCTGCAGATGCCCTTCCTCATCGTTCTGTATTCACTGATCCGGGGACTCTCAAACACGGTCAAGCAGGGCGCTCAATACATCAACGCCGCTGGCGTTACCACGACGTGCAAAGAAAAGATATGTGGAGCGCCCCGTTATATCCCCACTAACTCCCAAATGCATACGGCTTTGGTCCAGAGCAAGGGCCAAATGCATTGGTGGTTCGGAATGGATTTGTCGTCCCTTCCGCTTTCACATCATGCCTTCCCAGGCAGTGCGAGCCAAGCAGTATTGGTGCTTCCTTATCTGGTGCTCATTGGTGCTGCAATGTTCCTGCAGTACTACCAAATGAAGCAGATGAATAGTCGTAATCCTCAGGCTGCTGCGGCCAATCCACAGATGCAACAAATGCAGAAGTTCTTTCCCATTATTTTCGGTGTCATTTACCTAAGAGTGCCCGCGGGAGCAACCATTTACATGGTGGTCTCATCGGCGATGCGGATCGGGACGCAGGAATTCATGTTCCGGAGCGGCATGGTCACGCCGGTCGTCCATGAACGCGAGATCGGGGCGACCAAGGACAAAGAGAAGGAGAAACCGCCTCCGAAGGCGGTGAAGAAGACGTCGGGTGCCACGGACGGGACGGCGGCGGCCAAGGCCACGTTGCCCCCGGCCAAGGGTCGCGGCGAAGACCAACGGCGCAAAGACCAACGGCCGGGCGCCCACCAACGGGAAGAAGCCGGCAGCGGGGAAGCGGACGACGAACGGCAAGGCGGCGAGCGACGACGATGTCGAGGACGCGCCGGAATCGAAGGTCCACCCGAGGTCGCGCTCGAAGCGGACAAGAAAGGCTCGATAGCGCGTGGAGTGGGTTGAAGTGGCGGGGAAGACGGTTGAAGAAGCGACCGAACAAGCACTTGATCAACTCGGTGTCGCCGCAGGTGACGCCGAGGTCATTGTGGTGGACGAGCCCAAGACGGGCCTGTTCGGGCGGGTCCGGGTCGAGGCCCGGGTGCGGGCCCGCGTGCGGCCCGTGGGGGCCCGGCCTCGCCGGGAGCGCTCCCGGCGCAACGGTGGCGGTCGGTCGGGCCAAGGTGGCGGGGGAAGCCGCCAGGGCGGTCAGCGCTCCTCATCGGGCGGATCCGGGCGAAGCCGCCCCGAAGGCGGCGCCTCCGGCGCCTCGGACGGCTCGGCTGCTGCCGGCACGGACTCGACGCCGGGCAACTCGAACGGGTCCGGCACGGCGACGGCCGGAACGGGCAGCGGCACCAGCCGTTCGGCCCGGCGCCGGCGCAATCGCAGCAAGGCGACGAGCACAGGCTCGGCGTCGGTGGAAAGCTCGAGCAACGGTTCGGGGGGACCGTCGACCGAGAGGGCTCCGAAGCGGAGCACCGAAGCGAAGGAGACAGAGGACATGGCCGAAGGAATGACGCTCGAGGAGCAGGGCGAGGTCGGGCGAGCCTTCGTGGCAGACCTCCTCGGTGAATTCGGTATGGAGGGCACGGTCGAGACCCGGCTGCTCGACGAGGACACGGTGGAGATCGCCGCGCTCGGTGAGGACCTCGGCATCCTGGTGGGCCCTCGGGGTTCGACCCTGGCCGCCCTGCAGGACCTGACGCGGGCCGTGGTCCAGCGCCAGTGCCCCTCACGCACCGACCGGATCCTGGTGGACGTGGCCGGGTACCGGGAGCGCCGCTCGGCCGCCCTGAAGCGGTTCAGCGTCCAGATCGCCGAAGAGGTCCTGGCTTCAGGGCAGGAAAAGGCACTCGAGCCGATGAGCCCGGCCGACCGCAAGGCCGTGCACGACGCCATCAACGAGATGTCCGGGGTTCAGACTCGCTCCGAGGGCGAGGACCCCAACCGCCACATCGTCATCGCGCCCGCGGGCTGACGGGGCGCCGGTGCCCGGCGCTGACCAAGGGGGCCACTCCCCCACCCTGTTGCCCGAGCTCCTGACGGATGCTCGCGCCCTGGGATTCCTGGGCCCCGGCCCGCTGGAGCCGCAGATCCGGCACGCGCAGGGCTTTGCGGCCGTCGGGCGCCGCCTCGTCACCCGGCAGGGTCTGCCCGGGTGATCGACCTCGGATCGGGTGGCGGCCTGCCCGGTCTGGTGGTGGCCGCGGAGTGGCCCGAAGTCGACGCTGGCCCTCCTGGAGGCCAACGGGCGGCGGGCCGCATTCCTCCGCCGGGCGGTCGAGCGCCTTGCCCTCGAGGGTCGGGTCTCGGTCCTGGAGGACCGGGCGGAGGTGTGGGGACGCCAACCCGACGCACGGATGGCCTTCGACGGTGTGCTGGCCCGTTCCTTCGGGCGGCCGGCCGTGGTGGCCGAGTGTGCCGCCCCCCTTCTGAAGGTCGGCCGGCTGGCTGCTGGTCTCCGAGCCCCCCCGGGCCGAGGGTGGAGGTGGACGACGAAGGCCGGTGGCCGCCCGAAGAGCTCCTGCAGGTCGGGCTCGAGCCGGCCGAGGTCGTGGACGAGGAATTCCGAGTACCGCGTGTTGCGCCAGGTGGAGGCCTGCCCCGAGCGCTTCCCCCGGCGCAACGGGGTTCCCTGCCAAGAAGCCCCTGTTCTGAGGCCGCCGGTCTCCGGACGGGCGGCGCGGCGCACGGGCGGGTCGGGACCGCTCTCCCCGGGCGAAGAGCCGCCGCCTCAGCCCTCCCGGCCGGGTGGGACACCCTGGCGCGAAGCCTGCTCAGGTCGGGTCGGCGCCAGGACGCCACCGCCTTGCAGCCCCAGTGGCAGGCTCAGGGCAGCGCTCGGTCCCTCACGGGGTCCGGCGCCGGTCCCGATCGGGGCATCCCACCTGGCCTCGGTCCGCGAGCGGCGGGCGACCGGGCCGATCCCGGCCCACCGGCAGGGGTTTCGAGGCCCGGGTGCAGGGGTCCGGTCGGGGCCCCGCATCCTCCAGGCCTGGCCAGCGCACGTGACGGGAAGATGTTCCACGTGGAACGGCGGGGTGAAATCCCGTCGAGGCCCTGCAGAGCCGGTTCCACGTGGAACAATCTCAAGTCTTGACCTCGGGACGTGGGCAGGCCAGGATAGGCGGCGTGCTGCGGCGTTTCGGAAGTCCTACCTGATGCGCATCAGACGCAGGGACAGAGACCCTGCTGAGACAGGCGGATCAGAAGAGCCGGCAGTCGTTCCCTACGACTACGACCAGGAGCAGGTCCACCCGGTGGACCAGGTGACGAGCCCGGTCGCCGAGCCCGACCCGGCCGAATCGGCCGCCTCTCCCCCGCCGGCCGAGGAAATCGAGACACCCCGGCTCTGAGCCGGCCGAGCCGTCTGAGCCCCGCAGCGCTGAAGCCGGACCAGGTGGCTGCCGAGAGCTCCCGGCCGCCCAGCCGGTCGCCGAGCCGGCTCCCCCCGCGGCTGAGCCGGAGTCGACCGCCCCAGCTCCGGAGCATCGATGCTCCGCCCGGTGCCTGCGCCGAGCCCACGCCGCGACACCGAGACAGCGGCCGCCGAAGCAGAGCCGGTCGCGCCAGATGTGCCCAAGCCCCCGGCACCGGCGCCCGAAGCACGCCATGCGGACCCCTTCCATCGGGGACGAGGCCACCGGGCTGCTGAACGGATCGAAGCCCGCGCTCCGGGAGCTGCCCCGGATCATCGCCATCGCCAACCAGAAGGGTGGCGTGGGCAAGACCACCACCACGGTGAACCTGGGGGCGGCCCTGGCCGAGCTCGACTACCGGGTGCTCGTCATCGACCTCGATCCGCAGGGCAATGCCACGACGGGTCTGGGCGTGGAGGCCCGGAACTTCGAGCACTCCATGTACGACGTGATCATGCGGGACCTGCCACTCGAGGACGCCATCGAGCCGACGAGCGTCAAGAACCTGTTCGTCGCCCCCGCCACCATCGACCTGGCCGGCGTCGAGATCGAGCTCGTTCCCGCCTTCAGCCGGGAACTCAAACTCAAGCGGGCGATCGACAGCGTGGTGGACGACTTCGACTTCGTCATCATCGACTGTCCCCCGTCGCTCGGCCTCATCACGGTCAACGGGTTGGCCGCGGCCGACGAGGTGCTGGTCCCCATTCAGTGCGAGTACTACGCCCTCGAGGGTCTGAGCCAGCTTCTGCGCAACGTCAACCTGGTCTCGACCAACCTGAACCAGGCGCTGGAGGTCAGCACCATTGTGCTGACGATGTACGACGCCCGGACCCGGTTGTCGGTCGACGTGGCCAACGAGGTGCGTGAGCACTTCTCCGAGCGGGTCTGCCGCGCGGTGATCCCACGCACCGTCCGCCTCTCCGAGGCGCCGTCCTTCGGGCAACCCATCACCGTGTTCGATCCGACCTCGCGGGGTGCCGTGGCCTACCGCGAGCTGGCCAAGGAGGTGAGCAATGGCGCGCCGCAGCGGTCTCGGTAAGGGTCTCAGCGCCCTGATCCCGAGTGAGGCGACGGGGGAGACCGACTCCCTTCTCCGGGTGGTGCCGATTTCGCACATCCGGCCGAACTCCTACCAGCCCCGGAGTCACTTCGACGAGGAGTCGATGGGCGCCCTGGCGGCCTCCATCCGGGAGGTCGGCCTGCTCCAGCCGGTCCTCGTACGCCAGCTCGAGGACGAAGAGGACAGCTACGAGCTCATCGCGGGGGAGCGACGTTGGCGCGCCGCCCGCCGGGCCGGGCTGCAGACCATCCCCGTTCTGGTCCAGGTGGCCGACGACGTCGCCAGTCTGGAACAGGCGCTGGTCGAGAACCTGCACCGGGTCGACCTCAACGCGCTGGAGGAGGCGGCGGCCTACCAGCAGCTGATCGACGAGTTCGGCCTGACCCACGAGCAGGTGGCGACCCGGATGGGGAAGGGCCGGGCCACGGTGACGAACACCCTGCGTCTGCTGCAGCTGCCGACCGGGGCCCAGCGGGCGCTGGCGGAGCGGACCATCTCGGCCGGGCACGCCCGGGCGCTGCTCGGGACGCCGGACCGGGCCCTGCAGGAGAAGATGGTCGAGCAAATTGTCGAGGAGGGGTTGACGGTTCGAGCGGTGGAGGAGCTGGTGCGCCAGGGCGGCTCCGAGCTCAGGGTTGTGCCCGACGCGCCGGAAACGGACGAGCCGGCGACCGTTCCAGCAGGTACCACCTCAGGTACCACCGAACCCAGCACCCGTCGGGCCACCGTCCGCAAGCTGCCCGAGCCCGGCGTCCTGGAGCTCGAGGATCTGCTGTCGACCTACCTCAACACCCGGGTCAAGGTCGATATTCAGAACCGACGAGGCCGGCTGGTGGTCGAGTTCGCGACCCTCGAGGACCTCGAGCGCATCTACCGGGCCATGGTCGGTGACGGAGGCGTCGCGTAGTTCACACAACCGTCAAGGGGCGGTACAGCTTCATCCACAACCTGTGCATGACGTTGTGGATTGTCACTTCGTTCACCTTGCGGAAGCATTGATCGCGTAACCGTCGCCGGGGCATCGGGGATGCCGGATCGACATGCGAGTGGCAATTCCGACCGTTGTGATTACCAGTAATCAGTCCCAGGAGGCGTCGGCCCAACGCCCCAGCGCAGCAGCCAGTGCGGCGGCGAGCGCGGGCGTACCCTCGACCACGCTGCTGGCCGGTCCGACCTCAATCAGCACTGCGGGCATGCGCGTCTCACGCAGGAGGGGCACCGACATGCCGTGCACGCCGGCGTCGGTCACGCCGAGGGCCTGGGGGACCGCGGCCTGGACCAGCTCGGCCAGCCGGCGCCCACCCAGCGACTCGTCGTGGCGGCCGGACCAGAAGGCGGTCCGGCAACCTGAGGTCGAGGGATTGAGCCGGAGCCCGACGAAGACGTCGACGGCGAGCTCGTTGGCATCCTTGGCCTGGACGGCATCGTCGGGGTGGTGCAGCTCGGTGACCCTGATGCCGCCCCAGCTCAGCCGGCGGCGGAGCGCGCCGGTGACGCTGCCGAGGCCGCCGCTCTCGCCGACTGCGATGTGCCGCCCGCGCAGGGTGGGCGGGGCGTCGCGCAGGGCGGCGCGGGCGCGCACGGCGGAGACCAGGGCCGGCTCGTGGTGGCGGCTCTCCAGGCGGACCAGCTCCTTGAGGGTGGCCCCACCGACGATGCCGTCGACGGGAAGTCCGGCGTTGCGCTGGAAGTCGTCGAGCGCCCGCACGGTGGCGTCACCGAAGATGCCGTCCACCCGGCCGGTGTCGAAGCCCAGCGTGCACAGGCGCTGCTGCAGCTCCGCCACGTCGTCACCCCGCAGCATGGGGGTCCGGCGGTACAGGAAGCGGTCACCGAGCCGAAAACTGGCCTCGACCAGGGTGTTCCAGGTCTGCGGGCCGCAGACGCCGTCCACGCGCAGGCCGCGCAGGCGCTGGAAGGCCTCGAGGGCGGCCCGGGTGCCCGGTCCGAAGATGCCGTCGGCGTCGACGGGCGCGCCGGGCAGGATGGCGGTCAGGCGGTGCTGAATGTCGGAGACCGCGTCACCACGGTCTCCGACGGCGAGGGGCAGGCCTACAGGTAGGCCGAGATCTCCTCGAGCAGCTGGCCCTTGGGCTTGGCTCCGATCAGGCGTACCTGGGGCTCCCCGTCCTTGAACAGGATCAGCGTCGGAATGCTCATCACGTCGAAGCGACGGGTCACGTCCAGGTTGTCGTCGATGTTGAGCTTGCCGATCCGGATCTTCCCGGCCTGCTCCTCCGCGATCTCCTCCAACACCGGGGAGATCATCTTGCACGGGCCGCACCATTCCGCCCAGAAGTCCACCAGGACGGGGACATCCGAAGCTTTGACATGCTCGTCAAAGGTAGCGTCGGTCAGGGTCTCGATCTTCTCGCTCATGGCAATCTCCTTGTCAGAGGGTGTAACGCCAGTCCACCCGGTTCTCTTCCCGACTACTCGCCGCGCTCTTCGAGCCAGCGTTCGGCATCGATGGCGGCCATGCAGCCCGACCCGGCCGAGGTGATGGCCTGGCGGTAGTAGTCGTCCTGCACGTCGCCGGCGGCGAAGACCCCGTCCACGCTGGTGCGGGTGGTGCCGTCGATGGTGCGGACGTAGCCGTTGGCCTCCAGCTCGAGCTGGCCCTTGAACAGGGAGCTGTTGGGCTCGTGCCCGATGGCCACGAAGAGGCCGCGTGACACCGAGCTCGGAGGTCTCACCGGTGACGGTGTCGCGCAGCTCGACGCCGCTGACCTTGGTGTCGCCCAGGATCCCGGTGATCACCGAATTCCAGCGGAATTCGATCTTGGGGTTCTTGAAGGCGCGCTCCTGCATGATCTTCGAGGCCCGCAGTTCGTCGCGCCGGTGGATGACCGTGACCTTGGAGGCGAAGCGGGTCAGGAAGAGGGCCTCCTCCAGGGCGGAGTCGCCGCCGCCGGCCACGGCGATGTGCTGCTCGCGGAAGAAGAAGCCGTCGCAGGTGGCGCAGGTCGACACGCCGTAGCCGAGGAGGCGGTCCTCGTTGGGGCACCCCAGCATGAGCGAGCGGGCACCCGTGGCGATGATGAGCGTGTCGGCCAGGACCGTGGGCTCATCGGCCTCGGGGTCGCCGATCCAGATCTCGAAGGGCCACGACGCCAGGTTGACCCGGCTGACCTTGGCCGTGCGCAGCTCGGCCTCGAAGCGCAGCGCCTGGGCCCGCATCATGCCCATGAGCTCGGGGCCCATGACCCCGTCGACGAAGCCGGGGTAGTTCTCCACGTCGGTGGTCAACATGAGCTGGCCGCCGGGCTGGTCGCTGGTCGAGGAGGGCTCGCCCTCGATGACGAGGGGCTCGAGCTGGGCCCGCGCCGAGTAGAGGGCGGCGGTGAGTCCCGCCGGCCCGCTCCCGATGACGACGACCTTGCGGCGCTCAGGCATCGGGTGGCACGCCGCGGCGTGAGTACAGCACAGCGCCGACGGCACAGAAGATGAGGCCCAGGACCAGGTAGGACGCCCAGATCCGATGCCCGGCGATGGTGGTGAGGCGGATGAAGCCGACGCAGAACAGCACGACCACGGTGATGCCGAGCACGGCGATGATGACGCCGAAGACGATGCCGCGGGCGGCCACGATGGCCGGCCGGATGGCCTTGTCGTTGACGGTGGCGACCACCGTGTCGACGGCCCCGAGGGCCCGTTCCGACAGTCCGTCGGCGATGTCGTTCTCAGCCACGGGTGGAGACTACCCGGCGGTCCCGGCCGCCCTGGCAGGGATGATGTAGCAGACGCCGACGGTGTTGGGGCCGGCGTGGGTGCCGACGACCGGGCCGAGGTCCACCGAGACCAGCGGGTGCTCGGTGGGGATGTCGCCGAAGGTGGCCAGCACCTGGCTGTAGTCGTCGCAGGCGCCGTCGGCCACGGCCAGCCGCTCGAGCGGCGCGTCGGCCCTGACCTTGTCGTTCATGTAGGCCAGCGCCCGGCTGCGTGTCCGCTGCTTGGACTCCTCGGCCACCTCGCCGTCCTTGAGCTGGATCACCGGCTTGATGTTCAACAGCGAACCGAGCAGGGCCCGGGCCCCACCGACCCGGCCGCCACGCTGCAGGTGCTCGAGGCCGCCCAGCACGCCGTAGATCCGGGTGCGGGGGATGCGGTCCTCGGTGGCTGCCACGAGCTCGTCCAGGCCGGCGCCGGCTGCGGCCTCCTCGGCGGCGGCGATCACGAGCAGGCCCTGGCCCATGGTGAGCGAGTACGTATCGACGACGCGGACGGGCACCGCGTCGAACGTGTCGGCCGCGGTGACGGCCGAGCCGTAGGTCCCCGACACCTTGGACGAGATCGTCAGGCACAGGACCGAGTCGGCGCCCTCGTCGGCGGCCTGCTGGAAGGCGGCCTGGAAGGCGCCGGGGGAGGGGGCGGCGGTGGCCGGCAGGTCACCCTTGCCGCGGCAGCGCTCCCAGAACTCGGCCGGCGTCAGCTGGCGCCGGTCCTCGAGCTCCTCGTCGCCGAAGCGGATGGAGAGCGGCACGACGATGACGTTGTGCTCCTTGACGAGCTGGTCGGTCAGGTCGCAGGCACTGTCGGTGACGATATGGACGCCGGGCATGCACGAGTCTGCCACGGTGGGGCGGCCGTGGGCCTTTTACGGCGAGCCCGTCGAGGAGCGTCGTGGCCGACGCGCCGGGCGGCGGGCGGATCGAGCGACGAGGCCACACGCCGGGTGGCGCCCGGCGGCATGAGTGGGCGTACCGAGCTGACGGGGTCTCTCTCGGTCCGGTCCGTCGGGCCCGTCGGTGCCGTCCGGTCCGTCCGGGCCACCCGGTCCGTCCGGTCCACCCGGTCCGTCGGGTCCGCCCGGTCCGTCGGGCCCGGTCGGGCGCCGCGAGGGGGAGGCCGGCGTGCGTCGGCCCGCCGGCCCAACCAGATCACCACGGCGCCGAAGGTGAGGCCGCCGGCGAGCACGGAGCCGACGACACGGGCCAGGAGCCCGCCGATGCTGGTCGACGCCGAGAGGTTGGACACGACGAGGACGACGACGGCCATGGGCACGACGGCCACGGTGACGCGGATCAGCGGGGCCCACGAGGCCCGGTCGGCCAGTTGCCCGAACCACTGGTGGAAGACGGCGAGCGCCAGCAAGGCGGACACGCTGTAGGCGATCGACAGCGACAGCGCGAGGCCGCGCACCCCGAGGGGATGGACGAGCACCAGGGCGAGCGCGATGTTGAGCCCGTTCTCCACCAGGTAGAGGTAGAAGGCGACCCTGGTGCGCTGCATCGACTGCAGCACGCGCACGAGGTAGAGGTACGTGCAGAAACCCGGCAGCCCGAGGGCGAACATGGCCAGCGCGGCGCCGGTCGTGGCCGTCTCCGCCGGGGTGCTGTGGCCGTTGCCCAGGAGGAGGGCCACCGAGGGCTTGGCCAGCAGGAGCATGCCGACGGCGGAGGGGATGATGAGCGCCAGGACGGCGCGCAGGCCGCCGGTCATCCGTTTCAAGAACGCGGTCTGGTGCCCGGTGGACCACTGCTGCGCCAGGTCGGGTGTCACCACCGACATGACGGTGACGGCGACGATGCCGTAGGGCAGCTGGAAGAAGGCGTAGGCGTAGGTGTACGACGACACGGGATCGGGGCCGGCCACGCTGCCGGCCAGGATCGTCACGACGAACAGCGCGATCTGGTTGGCCAGCACGAAGCCGAAGGTCCAGCCGCCCAGACGGGTCACGGCGCGCAGCGCCTCGTCGCGCGGGTTCCAGCGCCAGCGCAGCAGCCCGAGGTCGGCGCGGCGCAGGCTCGGGATCAGCGCCACGCCCTGGAGCACCACGCCGAGCGAGGTGCCGAGCCCGAGGAGGACGAGCTGGGTGTGGTGCTGCTCGCACCCCGGCCAGCGAGGCGCCGTGGCCGGCCCAGAGCCCGAACCAGACCAGGATCCCGATGCACACGATGTTGTTGACGATGGGCGCCCAGGCGACGGCGATGAACCGCCGGCGGGTGTTGAGCAGTGCGGCCGCCAGCGCGAAGAGGCCGTAGGCGGCGATCTGGATCACGAACCAGCGCAGGAACTCCGTGGCCACCTGGCGCTCGAGTGCGACGCGGTGGATCTGGTTGGCGCCCGAGTGCGTATCGAGCACGGTGAGGGCGTTGATGAGGAACGGCGCCGCGAGCAGTGCGGCCACCGTCGTGCCGAGCAGCACGACCACCGACACCGTGAGCACGGCCGAAATGGAGTCGAAGGCCTCGCGCTCGGACTTGTTGGCGAGCCGGTCGACGAAGACGGGAATGAAGGTGGCCGAGAGGACGCCGCCCAGCACGACGTCGTAGAGCATGTTGGGCGTGGTGTTGGCCAGGTTGTAGGAGTCGGCCAGGGTCGTCTGCCCGAGCGCCCAGGCCAGCGCGACGAAGCGGAGCAGCCCGGTGACCCGGGAGACGCCGGTGCCGACCGCGACGTAGGCGGCCGACGTCCGCAGCGCGAGGGTGCGGGCGCGGCGGGGGGCGGCCACCGTCAGTGCGCCCGCGGGCGGGCGCGCCGGGAGCGCCGCCAGGTGCGCACCCACCAGAAGAGGAGGACGGCTCCGGCGAGGACGGTGAGGGCCACCCCGACGAAGGAGATCTCGGTCGAGTGCACCGTGAGCACGGTGTGGGCGATGAGGACCTGGCCGTCCGCCGTGTGCAGGGTCACCTCAATGGGGAGGCGGTCCCCCGAGGTGCGGGCCTGGGCGGTGACGCGGACCGAGGTGGTGGGGTGGACGAGGGTCAGGCGCTGCGTGTTGCCGTCGGGGAACGTGAACTTGTCGCTGCTCAGCGTCACCACCACGGTCACCGGGTAGGGCGCCGAGGAGAGCACGGTGACGGGGATGGCGGCCCGCTGCGACGTGAAGGTCACCGTGCGTTCGGTGCCGAGCGTGACCTGCCCGGTGGTGCCGGCGAAGGACTTGGCGTAGGCGTTCAACGCGCTGGAGCGCCCGGCCGCGCTGAGCCCGCGTGCCTCGGTGGTCAAGAGCGTGTCGCCGAGCGTGGTCAGGTTGGAGGGGTGCCCTGCGACGGCCGAGCTGAACGAGGCCAGCTCGCTGGCGGTCGACGGCGATCCGGTCGGCCGCGCTGTGCGTGATGCCGTGGTTGGCCGCGCCCGACTGGAGCTGGCGCACGCCGGGCTCGTGGTTGCCTCCCACCGGCACCTCGGCGAAGAACTGGCCGAGGGTGACCGGCTTCAACGCCGGGTTGCCGTTCAGGCCCGTCGAGCAGGACGTCCATGAAGGCGGCCGAAGGGTGCCAGCCCGACGGTGGGGACACCACGACTCCGCGCGGCTGGTTGAGGAAGGCGTTCTCGAAGTGGACGAACGAGAGGCCGGCCAACAGCTGCTCGGCCCCGAGGCGCGGGTTGCCCGGCGTGGCCGTGAAGCGCGCGCTCAGGTTCGAATCGGCCGCCGCGGCCGTGGTGGTCGCGCCGTGCCCGAGGTCGAGCGTGAAGGGCTGGGCGAAGGTGTAGTTGCTCACCCCGGCCGAAGCCAGGTTGCTGTCGCTGACCACCGCCTGGCTGGCGCCGGCCGCCTGCAGGCCGGAGGCCAGGCTGGCGGCGTCCCCCTGGGCGAGGGTCGAGCTCGTGTCCACCCACGGTCGCGCCGTCGGGCTTCAGGCCGGCCGTGCGCAGGATGTCGTCGCCGCGGCTGAGCTGCGCCGGGATTTCGCCGGACAGCCCGGCCTCGGTGAGCGCGGCGAGGTTGATCGGGGACGTAGGGCTGGCCGAGCATTTCGTCGCCGCTCAGCGCCGCCAGCTGGGCGAGGGCGCGCGTGCCGTCGCGCGAGCGTGCGCGGCGTCGACGGCGCTCACGGCCAGCGGGCTCACGGCCAGGGTGGTCGCCACGTCATGGTTGTCGGTCAGCGCGTCGGCCATGGTCGTCAGGCCGCTCGCCGTGACGGGCACGACGACGCCGACACGCAGGGCGCCCCCCGTGGCCGACACGGCGTTGGGCTGTTGGTAGGTGAGGAAGGTGGTGAAGCGGGAGATCGGGGTCGACGAGCCCTGGCGCACGAGCGCGACGGACACGGGGTACACGCCGGCGCAGTCGTCCTTGAGCGGTTGGCAGTCCATGGAGAGCGTGTGCGAGCCGGCGGCGCAGATGCCGTCCCCGGTGGCCGGGACACTGGCGCTCGAGTTCGGCACCACCGTGACGCAGGTCGAGGCCCCCAGGCCGCTCGCACCCTCGCTGACGGGAAGGCCGGTCTCGCGCAGCTGCGGGTTGCCCGAGGGCGTGCCCGAGATCGCCTGCTGCAGATCGGATCCGTCGACGATCCGTCCGTAGAAGGAGAGGTTGACCGACAGGCTGCTGGCCGCCCCGACGCCCGGGGACACGCCGACCGACGAGGTTGAACCAGGGCACGGTCGGCCGTCAGCCACGGGGTCTGCGGGAGCAGAACGAGGGGTGCGCCGCCGGCGCGGGCCTGCTCGGCCGCGCCGGCGCCGCCGGCTCCCAGCGTGCTGACCAGGGAGGCGACAGCCACTGCGAGCGTGCAGAGGGCGGTCCTGGCGCGGCGCGTCGACACAGGCAAAGGGTAGAGGGCGCACTACCGTGGGCGGGTGCAGTCCACGTCGGTGCCTGAGCGGTTCCGCCCCTACGTCGAAGCCACCGAGGAGGTGGGGCGCCGCTTTGCCGCGGCCGGCCGGTCGCTCTATTTGGTCGGCGGGTCGGTGCGTGACGCCCTCTTCCCGGGCCCCGCGGGCACGGCCGAGCCCCACGATCTCGACCTGACCACCGACGCCCTGCCGGACGAGATCGAGCGGCTCGTCAAGGGCTGGGCCGACGACATCTGGACCCAGGGGGAGCGGTTCGGGACCATCGGCTGCCGCAAGGGCACCCAGGTCTACGAGATCACCACCCACCGGGCCGAGGTCTACGTGCCCGAGTCCCGCAAGCCCGAGGTCACCTTCGGCGACGACGTCGTGGTCGACCTGTCGCGCCGCGACTTCACCATCAACGCGCTCGCCCTGCGCCTGCCCGACATGGAGCTGATCGACCCCTTCGACGGCCTCGGGGACCTGGCGGCAGGGCGGCTGCGCACGCCGCTCGACCCGGAGATCTCCTTCGGCGACGACCCGCTGCGGATGCTGCGGGCGGCGCGCTTCGCGGCGCGCTTCTCGCTGGAGCCCGATGCGGCGCTCACGGCGGCGGTCGAGCGGATGCACGGACGCCTGTCCATCGTCTCGGCCGAGCGCATCCGCGACGAGCTCGACAAGATCGTCATGGTCGACGTGCCGTCGGTGGCGCTGTGGTTCGTGGTGCGCACCGGGCTGGCCGACGAGTTCCTGCCGGAGCTGCCCGGGCTGGCGCTCGAGCAGGACCCGATCCACCGGCACAAGGACGTGCTGGGGCACACGCTGGCCGTCGTCGACAAGACGTCGCCGATCAGGCTGCTCCGCCTCGCCGCGCTCTTCCACGACGTCGGCAAGCCGCGCACGCGCGCCATCACCGACGGCGGCGTGAGCTTCCACCACCACGAGGTCGTGGGAGCCCGCATGACGCGGACGCGCATGGAGGCGCTGCGCTACTCCGCCGCCGACGTGGACACCGTGGTGCGACTGGTCGAACTGCACCTGCGCTTCCACACCTACCGGCTGGGCTGGACCGACAAGGCGGTGCGCCGCTACGTGCGCGACGCGCGGCGAGCACCTCGAGCTGCTCAACGAGCTGACCCGCTGCGACTGCACGACGCGCAACGCGGCCAAGGCCCGGGCGCTGGCCCGGCGCATGGACGAGCTGGAGGCCCGCATCACCGAGCTGGGCGAGCAGGAGGAGCTGCAGGCCCTGCGCCCCGACCTCGACGGGAACCAGATCATGGAGCTGCTGGGCATCGGACCGGGCCGGGACGTCGGCCAGGCCCTGGACTTCCTCATGGAGCTGCGCCTCGACGAGGGCCCGTTGGGCGAGGAGGAGGCGGCCAGGCGTCTCCGGGCCTGGTGGGCCGAGCGTCAGTAGGCCGGGCGACGGGAGGGCCGTGGCGGTAGCGTTTCGGCCATGACCAGGATTTCGGCACCCGAGAGCGGCATGGGCGAGCACATCGACTGGGCGCTGCTCCGCGCGGACATGGCGGCGGGCATGGGGAAGCTGTCGGCCGCGGTCTACGGCAACTCCCAGCTGCCGGTGCGTGAGCGCGAGGCGGCGCGCTGGACCATCGCCCTGATCAACGACTGTGCGGTGTGCCGCGACACCAGGGCCCGCGACGGCGAGGCCGCCGGGGCCGGTGAGCCCTTCTACGCAGAGGTGACCGACTGGCGTGCCGCCACGGGCCTGAGCCGTCGCGAGCGGCTGGCGGCGGAGTTCGCCGAGCGCTTCGCCATCGACCACCTCGCCATGGACGACGAGCTCTGGGGCCGGCTGCACGACGCCTTCTCCGAGGCCGAGCTGGCCGACCTCACCATCTGCTGCGGCATGTTCCTCGGCATGGGGCGCACGCTCGCCGTGGTGGGCGTGCGGGCGCCGGACGAGCGCATCCTGGTCTGAGCGCTGGTCGACGAGGTCGAAGGGTCGAACGAGCGTCGGGCACGGGCTCGACTCGTGACGGCCGGTTCCGAAAACTTTGAAAAGACTGTTAACGAGTCGGTTAGATAGTTGGCGGTTTCGAACAAGCACCGGGCGGCCTGCAGGCGACTGGCAGCCGGGTGCCGAGGCACGGCTGCCGGACGCCTGGCTCCCCAGGTCAGTCGACCGGCCAGCTCTCCTGGGCCTCGCCGGCGGCGAAGTCCTCGATCAGCTGGTGCGCCACGTCGTCGTGGTACTGCACCGGCGGCGACTTCATGAAGTAGGCCGAGGGGCCGAGCAGCGGGCCGCCGATGCCGCGGTCGAGGGCCAGCTTGGCGCAGCGCACGGCGTCAATGATCACGCCGGCCGAGTTCGGGGAGTCCCACACCTCGAGCTTGAGCTCCAGGTTCAGCGGCACGTCGCCGAAGTTGCGCCCCTCCATGCGGATGTAGGCCCACTTGCGGTCCTTCAGCCACGGCACGTGGTCCGACGGGCCGACGTGGACGTCGTCGGCGTCGAGGACGTTGTCCTCCAGCTGGCTCGTCACGGCCTGCGTCTTCGAAATCTTCTTGGACTCCAGGCGCTGGCGCTCCAGCATGTTCTTGAAGTCCATGTTGCCGCCGAAGTTCAGCTGGTACGTCTCGTCGAGGGCGACGCCGCGGTCCTCGAACAGGCGCGTGAGGATGCGGTGGACGATGGTCGAGCCCACCTGGCTCTTGATGTCGTCGCCCACGATCGGCACGCCGGCGTCACGGAACTTGCGGGCCCACTCGGGATCCGAGGCGATGAAGACCGGGATGGCGTTGACGAAGGCCACGCCGGCGTCGAGGCAGGCCTGGGCGTAGTGGCGCTGGGCCTGCTCGGATCCGACAGGGAGGTACGAGACGAGCACGTCCGCCTTGGCCTCGCGCAGGGCGGCGGCGACGTCGACGGGCTCGGCCGGCGACTCCTCGATCATCTCGCGGTAGTAGAGGCCGAGGCCGTCGAAGGTCGGCCCCCGCTGCACGGTCACACCGACCTCGCCCACCTCGGCGAAGCGGACCGTGTTGTTCAGTCCGGCCCCGATGGCCTTGCCCAGGTCCGTCCCGACCTTGGTCTGGTCCACGTCGAAGGCGGCCACGGGCACGATGTCACGCACGTGGTAGCCACCCAGCTCCACATGCATGAGGCCCGGCACCACGTCGTCGGGGTCGGCGTCGCGGTAGTAGGTGATCCCCTGCACGAGGGAACTGGCGCAGTTGCCGACGCCGGCGATGGCAAGGCGGATGGGGTTGGGCATGGACGTCTCTCCTTCGGGTGATGTGATGCGGGTTCTGTTCAGGCCACCGGTTCCGGTTCCGTACCGGCGGTGGCAGATTCGGTTGCGAGGGCGGCGCGTTCGGACGCGATGAGGTTGTCGAGCCAGCTGATGTCACGGGCGACACCGTCCGCGGTGTGCTGGACGACGGAGCGGGCGTAGACGTCGAGATCGGCGCGGGCGGCCTCGGCCTCGGCGAGCCGCTGCACCAGCAGGGCGCGCCGGTGTTCCAGGAGGGTCAGGCGGGCCTGCGGGGCGAGGTGGCGGGCGAAGGCCAGGCGCAGGCCGAAGCTGCGGGCGTCGTCGGCGGCCCCGCTACCCGCCAGCAGCTCGACGAAGAGCTCCCGGCCGGCGTCGGTGATGCGGTAGACCTTGCGGCCGCGCCGGGCCCGGGTGGGGGAGTGCCGGCGGGCACGCAGCACCGCCCGCTCGCCGCTCAGCGAGCCCGTCGGTGGCGCGGCAGGGGCCGTGGCCGCCGCTGCCCTCGGCGCCGGTCCCCTCGGTGGCCACCACTGCGCCGGACTTCTCCAGGCGGGTGAGGGCGGGGTAGATGGAGCCGAACGAGACATTGGCCAGAAGTCCCAGGTGCTCGCGCAATTGGCGGCGGATTTCGTACCCGTGCAGGTCACGTTCCTCGAGGAGGCCCAGGATGGCCATATCCAACATGACGGATGAGTATATCGGTTCGATATAGCGGTGGCACGTCTTCTGTCACTTGGGCGTCACGTCCGTGCCTGGTTTTGCTCACAATTGGTGCCCGGATTCCGGGCGTGGGGGGTAGCCTGGCGGCCGTGTCCGTCACCTCGGAGCCGAGGTCACCATCCCGTGCCGTGAGCCCTGACGTCACGGCCCAGGTCGAGTACCGGATCATCCGCAACGGCGTGGTGCGCGAGGTCGACCGGGGCAAGCTCCTGAAGACCGACGTCTGCGACGCCCACCCCGAGCTGCTGCGGGCCGCCCGGAACGTGGGCCGGGCGACCAAGGAGGTCTGCCCCATCTGCGACGACGGACGACTCGTCACGGTGACCTTCGTGTTCGGGGCCAAGCTCCCACCGGGTGGCCGATGCCCGGGCACGGCCGCCGAGCTCAAGGCGCTCACGCGCCGGGAGGAGCCCGTCCTCTGTTACGAGGTCGAGGTCTGCCCGGCGTGCGCCTGGCACCACCTGATGCGCAAGTACCCCGCCGGCGGCCGCACCCCGCGTCAGAAGAAGGCGGCGCCGGCCACGTGAGCGATCGAACCCGGCCTGTCACCGTGCCGTCGCTGCGGGCGCGCAAGCGGCGCAACGGCGACACGCCGATCGTCATGGTCACGGCGTACGACGAGCCGAGCGCCCGGATCGTGTCCGAGGCCGGAGCCGACATCATCCTGGTGGGGGACTCGGTGGCCAACACGGTGCTCGGGCATCCCGACACCCTGCACGTCGACATCGACGTCATGGCCCACCACACGGCGGCCGTGGCCCGTGCCGAGCCGCACTGCCTGATCCTCGGGGACATGCCGTGGATGAGCTACCACCTGTCGGCCGAGGACGCGGTGCGCAACGCCGCCACCCTCATCCGCGCCGGAGCTCAGGCCGTCAAGCTCGAGGGTGGCCGGGCGCGCCTCCCGGTGGTGGAGGCGATCATCCGGGCCGAAATCCCGGTGATGGGCCACCTCGGGCTCACGCCACAGTCGGTCCTGGCCATGGGCGGGTTCCGCGTCCAGGGCAAGAGCGCCGACGCCGCCAGCGCCCTGCTCGATGCGGCCAAGGCCCTCGCCGCGGCCGGGTGCTTCGGGTTCGTGATCGAGGGGGTGCCCGACGTGGTGGGCGCCGCCGTGACCGAGCATCTCGACGTGCCGACGATCGGCATCGGGGCCGGACCGGCCTGCGACGGGCAGGTCCTGGTCTTCCACGACCTCCTCGGCCTGGGCAAAGGCACCCCGCCCAAGTTCGTCCGCCAGTACGCCGACGTCGGCCGCATCGCCACCGAGGCCATTGCCGCCTTCGCCGACGACGTGCGCAGCGGGAATTTCCCGGGCGAGGCCGAGACGTACCACGGCCCCGCCGGCCTGGGCGACGCCCTGGGATAACGGCGAGGGCGGGGACGGCTAGCATGGCTCCCCGCAACACACGCAACACACGCAACAGACCCTGCTCCTGACCGTCAGGGGCCCGGGCTCGTCCCGGTCCAGAGGGAGGTATGCCGCATATGCGGCCTTACGAAGTCATGGCCATCTTCGAGGCCACCACCGAGCCCACGCTCATTCAGGGGATCCTCGACCAGGCCCTCGACGTCATCCGCACCACGGGTGGCACCCCCGGCGCCATCGACCGCTGGGGCAAGCGCACCCTGGCCTACGAGGTGAACCACAAGCGCGAGGGCTACTACGTCGTGGTGGAATTCACCGCCGAGACCGCCCACGGTCGCCGCCCTGGACCGCATGCTGGGTCTGGCCGACGAGATCATCCGCCACAAGATCGTGCGCCTGCCGGACCACAAGGCGCCGGCGGCCCAGGCCGCGGCCAGCTGAGCGACCGGCGAGAGGAGCAGACATGCCGTCAGACAACAGCGTGACGCTGGTGGGGAACGTGACCCGTGACCCCGAGCTGCGCTTCACCAACACCGGCCAGGCCAACGTGACGTTCGGCCTGGCGGTCAACCGCCGCTGGCAGAACCGCCAGACCCAGGAGTGGGAGGAGGCCACCTCGTTCTTCGACGTGGTCTGCTGGCGCGAGATGGCCGAGAACGTGAGCGAGAGCATCACGCGGGGGTCCAGGATCATGGTGGCCGGCCGGCTCGAGCAGCGCAGCTGGGAGACCCAGGAGGGCGACAAGCGCTCCAAGGTCGAGGTCGTGGCCGACGAGATCGGCCCGTCGCTGCGTTGGGCCACCGCCCAGATCACCAAGAACGAGCGCCGCGGCCCCGGGGAGTACAACCGGGGCGGAGGCGGCGGTGGTGGGGGCGGCCGTCCGGCCGCCGCGCCGCCGGCACAACCCCAGCCCGCGGCGGATGCCGGACCGGGTTACGGATTCGACGAGGAGCCCTTCTAATGGCACGGAACAACCAACGCGGCGGGACGACGTCACGGCGCGCCCCCAAGGATCTCGGGCGGCGGGTCAAGAAGAAGCCCTGCGCCCTGTGCCGCGACAAGACCGAGTGGGTCGACTACAAGGACGTCCCCATGCTGCGCAAGTACATGAGCGACCGCGGCAAGATCCGCTCGCGCCGGGTGACGGGCAACTGCGCCCAGCACCAGCGGGCGCTGGCCATGGCCATCAAGACCGCACGCGAGCTCGTCCTGCTGCCCTACACGCAGCGCACCGTGACCGAGCGCCCGGGTGGGCGCGGTGGGCGCGACCGGGGCGAGCGCACCCTGGACTCGGTGCCGACCGAGGCGCCGCGCCAGCGTCCCACTCCCGATGCCCCCGAGACACCGGATCCGGCACTGGCCATCGTCGAAGAGGCCGAGGCTGACGCCGAGGCCGGGGCTGTGGTCGAGGTCGTCGTGGAGCCCGCCGAGACGGGGGCGGACGCATGAGGGTCGTGCTGCGCGACGATGTCGCCGGCGTCGGCCGCCGCGGGGACATCGTCAAGGTGGCGGGCGGCTTCGCCCGCAACTTCCTGCTCCCCGAGGGCCGCGCCATTGTGGCCACCGAGGGTGTCGAGGGACAGGCCGAGCAGATGCGCCGCGGGCGCGACCAGCGTGAGGCACAGGACCGGGGTGCGGCGGAGGCCCAGGCCACGGTGCTGGCCGGCGCCGTGATCCCGATCGCCGCCCGGGCGTCGGGGGGTGGGCGCCTCTTCGGCTCCATCGGCCCCGCCGACGTGGTGGACGCCATCAAGGCGACCAAGGGCATCGATGTGGACCGCAGGCACATTCTGCTGCCCGAGCACATCAAGGAGACGGGGTCCTTCGAGGTGACGGTCGAGTTGTTCCGCGACGTGGCCACCATCGTGACCCTGGAGGTCTCGGCCGCCTCGTGATCGTGGAGGCCCCGGTGGCCTCCTGACCAGGGCGCTCTGCGCTCTGTGGCCGGGCGGCATCCGCCAGGCTGTCACTACCCCATGCCCATCATGTGGGCATGCCGATTTGCGTTCTGCGTGGTCCCCAGCCGCTGACCACTCGTGCACGGCTTATCCACACGCAGGCGTGCCTTACCCACACCTATTGGGGCCTTACGTTCCCCAGACCCCGACGGGCAGAGTAGGTGAGCCGTGGTTCAAGCCTTTGACGACACCCGCCCCCGTCCGCTGCGGACGGCTCCCGCCCCCGCGCCGACCGGTGCGCGGGTGCCGCCCCACGACGTCGAGGCCGAGGAGTCGTTGCTCGGGGCCATGCTCCTCTCCAACGACGCCGCATCGGTCGGGATAGAGAAGTGCACGGCGGCCGACTTCTACAAGCCGGCGCACGGGCACATCTTCGGGGCCATCCAGGCGCTCATGGAGCGGGGCGAGGCCATCGACGCCGTCACGGTGACCGACGAGCTGAAGCGCTCGGGCGTGCTGGAGGCGATCGGTGACCGATCCATCTTCATCTCGCTGCTGGCCAACACGCCGTCCATCGCCAACGCGCGCCACTACGCCGAGATCGTCGAGGAGCACGCGCTCCTGCGCAAGCTCATCGGCGTCGCCGGTGACATCGCCGACATCGGCTACTCGGTGCCCGAGGACGTCAAGGCAGCGGTCGACGAGGCCGAGCAGATGGTGTTCAACGTCGGGGAGCGGCGCACCGTCGACACCATGCGCCCCCTGCACGAGTTGCTGGGCGCAGGGCTGGACCGCATCGAGGAGCTGGGGCAGCGCGGCTCCAGCATCACCGGCGTGGCCACGGGCTACCACGAGCTCGACAAGATCCTCCTCGGCTTCCAGCCCTCGTCCCTCAACATCGTGGGGGCCCGTCCCGGCATGGGGAAGACCAGCTTCGCCCTCGGCGTGCTGGCCAACGTCGGCCTGCAGTCGCAGCGGCCGGCCCTGCTCTTCTCCCTGGAGATGGGCCACCTGGAGCTCACCCAGCGCCTCCTCGCCTCCGAGGCCGAGGTCAACGGGCAGAGCCTGCAGACGGGCCGGATCCGCACCCAGGACTGGAGCAAAATCGGCATGGCCGTGACGCGGCTGTCGAGCGCGCCGATCTTCATCGACGACAACCCCAACGTGACCGTCATGGACATCCGGGCCCGGGCCCGCCGGCTGAAGAAGTCCGAGGGCGACCTGGGCATCGTGGTGGTCGACTACCTGCAGCTGATGACCGGCCGGGGCCGGGCGGAGAACCGCCAGAACGAGGTGGCCGAGATCAGCCGTGGCCTCAAGATCCTGGCCCGCGAGCTCGAGGTGCCGGTCGTCGCCCTCTCCCAGCTCTCCCGAAATCTCGAGTCACGGCAGGACAAGACGCCGCAGCTGTCGGACCTGCGTGAGTCCGGCTCGCTCGAACAGGACGCCGACGTCGTGCTGTTCATCTACCGCGAGTCCGAGTACAACGACGAGGTCCCGATCGACCGGGCCGACGACGCGCTGGTCGAAGTGGCCAAGCACCGAAACGGACCGACCGGCAAGGCGAACCTGCTGTTCTTGAAGCAGTACGCGCGGTTCGAGAACCACCGCGGCGTATAGGAGGCTCGGCTAGGAGGACCGGGCCGCAGGGAGCACGAAGTGCTCGACGGCGTAGGCGAACCCCTCGTCCTCGTTGCTGCGCGTCGTCTGGTGCGCCGCCTCCTTCGCCTCGGGATCGGCGTTGCCCATGGCGATGCTGAGCCCCGAATGGTCGAACATCAGAATGTCGTTGGGCTGGTCCCCGATGGTGGCGATCTCCTCGGCCGTGAGCTTGTAGCGGCGGGCCAGGTAGCGGGCGACCTCGCCCTTGTTCGCCTGTGGATGGGTGACGTCGAGGTAGTAGGGCTGGGAGGCCGCCGCCGTCACGTGGTGCCCGAACTTCTCCTCGGCCGCTTCGGTGGCCGCGGCGATGGCGTCGTGGTCGTCGCTCACCCCGACCAGCTTGACGACACCTTCGGTCAACCCGTCGAGACCCCGCTTCATCACCTTGGGATCGAACTTGACCGTCCAGGCCTCGCGGTCGACGTGCGGGTCCCTTGGGGTCGGGCACGTACCAGTCCTCCCCCCGGTAGAGCCAGACGTCGAGCGCGAAGGACTGCATGTGGTCGGCGATGGGTTTGACGATGTGCGCGGGCAGCGCGTGCTCCTGCAGCACCTCCAGATCAGGGTCCACCGTGAGGCCGCCGTTGAAGGCCGCAATGGGCGATTCGAGGTCGAGGGGCTCCACCAGCATCTCCATGCCGCGCGGCGGGCGGCCGCTCGTCACGGCGAAGAGGACGCCGGCGCGGCGCAGGTCGCGCACCGCGGCGACGGCGTCGTCGGTCAGCACCTTGTCCTGGGTGACCAGCGTTCCGTCGACGTCGGCCAGGAAGAGGCGGATGGGCGGGCTCGCGTGGCCCTGGGATGCCGCGTGGTCGGTGGCGATGGGTCGATGGTAGGCGCGCCGGTGCCGGACGGTGCATTCATGCGCCGGGACCCGGGTATACCCATTGCCATGGCCCACAACAGCATTCCCGACAGCCACCGTGATCTCCTCGACGGTGACTTCCTGACCCTGGCCACCGTCGGCGACGACGGGTACCCCCAGGTGTCCGAGGTCTGGTTCCTGGTCGAGGACGGGCAGGTCGCCATGTCCCTGAACACGCGACGGCAGAAGGTGAAGAACCTCGAGACCGAGCCGTCCTGCACGGCGCTCCTCCTCGACCTGCAGAACCCCTACCGCTACCTGGAGATCCGGGGCACCGCCGTGGTCGAGCCCGACGACGACCGGGCCTTCGCCGAGCGCGTGGGCGCCAAGTACAACGCCGACCTGCGCGAGCACGACGCCCCTGGGGACCGCCGCGTCGTCGTGCGGATCGTCCCCGTCCACGTCAACGCCGTGGACATGAGCAGCTAGGCGGACGAGGCGTGCCGTCGCCGTCGGCGAACGGGCCCGGCCGGCCAGCGCGACCATGCCGACGAGTAGGCCCAGCGCCAGGCCGAGCCACGGTGAGAGCACGGCGGCGAAGGCGACCCCCACCAGGAGCTCGGATGCCACGACGACGGCCAGCACGATCGGCCCGGCGTCGGTGAAGCGCCGGTGGAAGGCGGCGAGTGCGGCCGGGCTGGTGATGCCCCGGCCGAGCAGGACGGCGAGACCGCGCACCAACCCGAACAGCGCGCCGATGGCCAGCGCAATGACGGGGCTCGCCGTGAGGGCGGCCAGCGCGATCATGAGGTAGAGCGCAGCGGTCTTGATGTAGGTCACCAGGCCGGCGCCGATCTGCCAGCCGAAGCCGGCGCCGTAGACCCAGGGGCGGAACTGGTCCAGCCACCGCTCGTTGACCTGGCGGGAGTGGAACGGCAGCCGGAAGCCGCCGAGACGGCTGTCGGATGCGGCGGCGACGACGGCGACGACGCAGGCGACGACTGCGAGCGCGACCGTGCGAGGGGGAGGCGGCCCGGACGCCCAGGGCCAACGCGGCCATGACGAGGCCGAGGGTCGCCCCGCCGGCCGTCCCACCCGCGATGAACCAGGCCGGCCGTGCTGCGGTAGCGGTGGCCCCGGCCGCGCTCGGCCAACGGCGTGACCGTGGCCAGCATGGAGACGCCACAGGGCGACCAGGTCGAGCGGGCCGCGGCGGCGACGGCGACGAGGGCGGCCGCCACGATCAACAACGCGTGCATGCGTTCTCCCTTCCTGTCATGCCGGCGACCCGAGGAACGGCGCGCCGCCGAAGGCGAAGATCCCCCCGTCCTTGGCCACCAGCCAGTAGCCGGCGTCGTTGCCGTAGGGCGCCAGGCCCACCACCGGTTGGTTGAGCTTCAGGGCACCGGTCGACCCCTCGAAGACAGCGTCCCCGAAGGCGAAGATCCCCCCATCGGCGGCCGTCAGCCAGTAGCCGCGGCCCGAGGGTGTGGCGGCCATGCCGACGACGGGCGCGTTGAGGCGTCGACCACCCATGGAGCCGAGGAAGGGGGCGTCGCCGAAGGTGAAGATGCCGCCGTCGGACGGCGACCAGCCAGTAGCCGCGGCCTGTGGGTGTGGCCGCCATGCCGACGACCGGGGCATTGAGCCGCTTGCCCCCCATGGACCCGAAGAACAGCGCATCCCCGAAATCGAAGATGCCCCCGTCGGCCGCGACCATCCAGTAGCCCTGGCCGGTGGGAGAGGCGGCGATGCCGACCACCGGCGCATCGAGCGGGCGCCCACCCATGGAACCGAGGAACGGTGCACCGCCGTAGTCGAAGATGCCGCCGTCGGCCGCGGCCAGGAAATAGCCACCCGTCTTGCAGGTGGCCACGCCCACGATCGGGGCGCGGAGGGCCAGCGCCGACGCGTCACCGTCGTTGGGGAAGTCCCCGTACCCGAACAGTCGCCCGAACGCGGTGAGGACGGCGTAGCCGCCGCCGTCGGCGCTGGGGACCAGGCCGACCACCTTGCAGTCGGTGGCCGGCGAGGTGCACAACGGCGCCGGTGGGGCGGTGGTCCAGCACGGCTCGTTCTGCTCAGCGGTGGCGTTGTCGACCGCGACCGCGGTCGTGCAGGTGGGATCGACCGTCCACGGCGGGACGCAGGCGACGACCCGGCACACGATGCGGCCCATACAGGCCACCTCCTGGTTGCACTGTCCGTACCGGAACTGGAGGCATCCCGTCAGGTAGGAGTCGCAGCCCAGCGGTCCGCACCCGCATGCGGTCCCGTCGCACCCGGTCGAGCAGAACGGGAACCCGCCGCTGCAGCCGTTGTCACACGAGCAGGTGGCATTGCAGTCCATGTAGTAGCGCGGGCCGCCGCAGTACGACGAGTTGTCCGCCACCCACCAGCCCCCCATGATGGTGTTCTCCGGGCAGAAGTTGGCGCCGCTGACCGCGCAGCAGAATTCGGAGAACCCCGAGCAGCAGGTGCTGCCGCAGCCACAGCCGGCGTTGCCGCACCGACAGATGGCCCCGTAGGCCGTTCCCGGTTTGAGGGCCAGGTCGAGGCCGCCGCCGACGGCGACGGCGCTGCCGACGAAGGCGGAGCGGTTGATGAGGCTGCGCCGGGACAGGCGGCCCTCGAGCACGCCGGCGGCGCGCTCGACCAGGGTGCTCGAAATGCTCACGACGCCCGCACCCGGTCCGGTTGTGCCAACCGACGCGCCGCGGTGAGGGCGGCCAGCGCGGAGAGGGCGAGCGCGGTGAGCCAGAGTCCCACCGCGCTGACGAACAGGAGAGGGAATCCGGCCCAGGGCTGGTGGGCCAGCTGCAGCCCGAGCGTGTTCTGCGGCGGGGCCCCGAGGGCGACGGCCGCCGCCGCCCCGGCCAGCGTGAGGTCGAGCACCAGATGGAGCGCGGTCGGGGGCGTGTCCGGCCGGCCGAAGCACCCGCAGGTGGCGAGCGCGCCACCGCGCCAGCGGGCGTACGCCACGACGGCGGTGAAGGCCAGGTAGGAGAGTGCGACGAGCGCGGCCGTGACCGGGCGCGGGAACAGGATCGCCCCGGCCCCCAGTGCCGCCTCCGCCAGCGCGCCGACCCGGACGACCGGGCGCACCACGCGCAGCGGAGGACGCCCCGGGAACAGGGCCGCCATGGCCAACGCCGTGTCGTCGGGGCGCAACGCCTTCGCCACGCCGGCGACGCAGAGCAGGCCGGCGGCAATCAGATAGAGGCCGATCAATGCCATGGGATCAATTCCACAGGGGCCTCGCTGCCGGGACATCGGTCACGGCCGGGCTCAGGGTCAAGGACGACAGCAACGTGTTGACGTGGGGGACCAGTACCGCCCGCTGGGAATGGCTGCCGAGCACCGCGTAGAAGGCGAAGGCGCGCCCGGACTCGGTGAAGAACCACTGGGTCCCCGATTGCCCGGGAATGCCGCGACGCAGGGTCATGGGCGAGAAATCCGACTCCGACAGCACATCGGGCCGTCCCTGCCGGGCGAAGAGTGCCGTGCCGACGCTCTCGGGCCCGTACTCGAACAGGGTGGAGAACACGTCGGAGGGCCCCATGAGCGTCACCGCGCCGCTCCCGAAGTCCCCGATGTCGTCAGGGATGGGAAAGGTGGCGAATTGGCCGACCGGATACGTCACGCCCACCGTGGCGGGGCGCACGAAAATCCGTCCCTCGAAGCCGGCCGGGAGACGGGCGGTGATGCCGTGGGCTCCGATGGTGGCCATTACTCGGCCGGCACGGGATGGCCGTGCGGGAAGACGTCGTCGAGGGTGCGCGGGTAGAGGCTGGGGTCGCCCGGGAGGATGCCGGCGGCGGCCAGCACCTCGTCCGCCGCCGCCTCCCGCGCCGGGCCCGCCAGCGAGGCGTCACCACGGCCGCGGGTGCCGCCGCCGTGCCCGCGGTCGTGCTCGGCCCGCCGGACCAGCTCGGTCAGCTGTGCCACCTGGCTGGCCACGCCCTGCCCGACCTTGCGACCGGTCGCGCCGTCGACCAGGACGAAGAAGGGGGAGCCGGGTACCTGGTAGTCGAGCCAGGCCTCGGTCGACATCACCACCGGCACCCGTCCCGTCGCCTTGGCCTGCACCTCGGCGGGGATCTCGCGGTCCGGGCCCTTGGTGACGATCACGACCCGGGTGCGGTCGGGCAGCTGCAGGCGTTCCGGATCCTGCAGGGCGTCCCAGAAGGCGGCGCACCCGGTACAGCCCGAGGACAAGAAGCCGAGCAGGGTGAAGTCGTCGCTGTTGTCGACGGCGACGGCTCGCGCATCCCCCGTTGGAGTGATGCCGGCGACGGCGGGCGCGGCACCGAGCTCCGGGTCCCCCGCCGGGGGCGTGAACGTCACGGGGACGGGAGGGGCGGGCGCGGGCGCGACGGGATCGCCGACGCCAGCTCCGAGGTCGTGCAAGGCGCGCAGGATGTCGGCGTGGCTCCGCAACAGGCCCGCCACCAGGATGCCGAGCAACAGAACGACGAACGTCGAGACAATGACCAACGCGACCATGCCGCCTCCTTTTTCGCGTGCCCCAGTATCCATCCGCCACCGGCCCGAGGCGCGGCACAGCGGGGCGGGAATTCCTCGGGCATACTCCGTCCTGTGTTGGCCGACGATCTCTTCCTGCCGGAGCCCGAGCCGCGGGCAGGTGCGCTACACCGTCATTTCGGTGGACGACCACGTCGTGGAGCCGGCCCACACCTTCGAGCACCGGCTACCGGGCGCGCTGGCCGACCGTGCGCCACGGATCGTCGAGACACCCGAGGGTCATCAGGTGTGGGAGTTCGAGGGCCAGCGCTACACGCAGGTCGGCATGAACGCGGTGGCGGGCCGCCGCCCCGAGACCTATGGCCTGGAGCCGTTCCGCTTCGACCAGATGCGGCCGGGCTGCTACGACGTCGACGCCCGCGTGCACGACATGGACATCAACGGTGTCTGGGCGTCCGTGAACTTCCCTTCCATGATCACCGGATTCTGTGGCCGCGTCTTCTTCGACGCCCAGGACCGCGACCTGGGTCTGGCTTGTGTCAGAGCGTGGAACGACTGGCTCTTCGAGGAGTGGTACTCGCGGCACCCCGATCGCATCGTCCCCCTCGGCATCACCTACCTGGCCGATCCGGCGCTGGCCGCGGCCGAAATCCGCCGCAACGCCGCACGCGGCTTCACCTCGGTGACGTTCCCGGAGCGACCACACGAGATCGGGCTGCCCTCGCTCTGGGACCGGGCGCACTGGGACCCGATCATGGAGGCCGTCGTCGAGACCGACACCGTGGTCTCGCTGCACGTGGGCAGCTCGGGACTGACGCCCGCACCCCCCGGGGCGGGCATGGACGCCCTGCAGCTCGGCGCCACTCTCTTCGGACAGCTGTCGCTCATCGCCTGTGCCGAATGGCTGTGGTCCGGGTACGCATTGCGGCTCCCCGCACTCAAGATCGCCATGAGCGAAGGGCGGGATCGGCTGGGTGGCGATGCTGCGCGACCGCCTCGAGAACATCGTCGACCGTTCCCGTTACGGGCTCGGCTGGGAGGTCCGGCCGGCCGATGTGCTGCTGCGCAACTTCTGGTTCTGCACCATTGACGACCCGTCCACCATCGACACCCGTCATGCCATCGGCATCGACCACATCATGGTGGAGGTCGACTATCCGCACGGCGACAGCACCTGGCCCGATACCCAGGACGTGATCGAGGCGTGCTGGGGCCACATACCGGCGCACGAGTTGCGGGCGATGTGCTGTGAGAACGCCGCCGCGCTCTACCGCCACCCCCTCCCGGACATCGTCCTGCCGCGCTGAGAGGAGCCACCCGATGTTCACGCCGACCGCCGAGAAGCTCATGCCCGACCTGACGCCCCGCGAGGAGCTCGTCGTGCTCGCCCGCGCCCTGTGGCGCGAGGGCTACAACGACCACCTGGCCGGGCACATCACCGTCAACCTGGGTGACGGCACGCTCCTGTGCAACCCGTGGCTGCTGACCTGGGCGGAGCTGCGCCCGGCCCAGGTGCTGCGCATCGACCTGGAGGGCAGGGTCGTCGAAGGGGACTGGCCGGTCCCGCTCGGGATCCCGCTGCACCTCGAGCTGCACAAGATGCGCCAGGACGTGGGCTGGGCCGTGCACAACCATCCCCTCTTCGGCACGGTGTGGGCGGACCTGGGCGAGGTACCCCCGATCCTCGACCAGAGCTCCGCGCTCGGTGGGGGCACGCTCGTCGTCGTCGACGAGTACGAGGGCCCGGTCAACGACGCCTTCAGCGCGCGCTCGGCCGTGGAGAAGATGGGCGACGCCTCAATGGCGCTGCTGGCCGGTCACGGCGTCTTCGTCCTGGGGGGCTCGGCCCGGGCCGTGCACCAACGGGCGGTGGCGCTGGAGCAGCGCTGCCAGCACGCCTGGTACGCCCGGGCGGCGGGCGGCGCCGGGGTCACCAAGGTCCCGCAGGGCTTCATCGACCTGGTGGCGCAGAGCGACGGCGAGGGGTTCATCGGCTTCTGGGAGGCCGCGGTACGCGCCGAGCTGGCGGCCGATCCCGATCTGCTCGACTGACTATCCCGACGACGGGGTGCCGAAGACCTCGTTCAGCTCCATCGGGACCGGGGTGTCGAGCTGGTCGTAGGTGCACGAGGCGGGCTCGCGGTCCGGGCGCCAGCGCACGAAGGACGTGGCATGGCGGAAGCGGTCCTGCTGCAGGTGGTCGTAGGAGACCTCGACCACGGACTCGGCCCGCAGGGGCTCCCAGGTCATGTCCTTGCCGGCGTTCCAGCGGTTGCCCCCGCCCGGCGCCCGCCCGGCCGCCTGGGCGTCGGCCCAACCGGCCCAGGGGTGGTCCTTCTGGGCGTCGCGGCGGAAGGGCTCGAGCTCGTCGACCAGCTCGCGCCGGCGGGCCACGCTGAAGCCTGACGCCACACCGACGTGGTGCAGCGTCCCGGCGGAGTCGAACAGACCGAGAAGCAGCGACCCCACGCCGGCGCCGTCCTTGTGGGTGCGGAAGCCCGCCACCACGCAGTCCGCCGTGCGCTGATGCTTGACCTTGAGCATGGCCCGCTTGTCGGGCAGGTAGGTCAGCGCGCCGTCCTTGACCACCACGCCGTCGAGTCCCGCGCCCTCGAAGCGGGAGAACCAGTCCGCCGCCACGTCGGGATCGTCGGTGACCGGCGTGAGGTGGATGGGCGGGTGCGCCTTCTTGAGCGCCTTCTCCAGTGCGGCGCGTCGCGCCGCGTAGGGCTCTCCATGTAGGAGCGGTCCCCCTCGGCCAACAGGTCGAAGGCGACGAACGAGGCCGGGGTCGACTCGGCGAGGAGGCGGATGCGTTTCTCGGCCGGGTGGATGCGCTGGGACAACGCATCGAACTCCAAGCCGCCGGGACCGGCGATGACGATTTCGCCGTCGAGCACGCACCGCGCCGGGAGCTCGCGGCGGAGGGCGTCGACGAGCTCGGGGAAGTAGCGCGTCAGCGGCTTCTCGTTGCGGCTGCCCAGCTCGACGTCGTCCCCGTCGCGGAAGACGATGCAGCGGAAGCCGTCCCATTTCGGCTCGTAGAAGAGTCCGGCCTCCCGTGGCAGCTCGCGGGAGAGTTTGGCCAGCATCGGTGCCACCGGGGGACGGACAGGGAGCGTCACTGCGGGTCAGCTCGCATGCGCGCCGCTCCAGGCCAGCAGCTCGTCGATCGAGCCGCGGTTGACGATCCGTTCGGGAGGCACCTCGGCGTCGACCGCCTTGGCGCAGCCCCGGCCGAGCCAGCCCAATTGGCCCGGCGCGTGGGCGTCGGTGTCGATCGAGAAGGAGCAGCCGTGCGTGACGGCCTGGCGGAGCAGGTCCTGTGGGGGATCCTGACGTTCGGGCCGCGAGTTGATCTCGACGGCGGTGCCCGTGCGGGCGCACGCGGCGAAGACAGCGTCGGCGTCGAAGGTGGACTGCGCCCGGCCGCGACCGGTGATCAGGCGACCGGTGCAATGGCCGAGGATGTCGGTGTGCGGGCTCTCGACGGCGGCCAGCATCCGCTCGGTCATGGCGGGCGATTCCATGCGCAGCTTGGAGTGCACGCTGGCCACCACCACGTCGAGCTCGGCCAGCAGGTCCAGCTCCTGGTCGAGCGAGCCGTCCTCCAGGATGTCGACCTCAATGCCGGTCAGGATCCGGAAAGGCGCCAGTTCCCCGTTCAGCTCCGCCACCACGTCCAGCTGGGCCCGCAGCCGCTCGGCGTTGAGGCCGTGGGCCACGGTCAGGCGCGCACTGTGGTCGGTGAGCACCAGGTAGTCGTGCCCGAGCTCCCGGGCCGCCTCCGCCATTTCGCGGATGGGACTGCCGCCGTCGGACCAATCGGAGTGGGCGTGGCAGTCGCCCCGCAGCGACTCCAGGAGCGCCTGTGCCGGTGCGTCCAGCTCCAGGTCGTCCGCGGGTGCCTCTTCCAGCTGACGCAGCCGCGCCGGCACCTCCCCGTCGAGGGCCTCGGTGATGACCAGGGCCGTCGACTTCCCGATGCCGTCAATGCTCTGCAGCCGTCCCGCCCGGGCCAGGGCGCGGAGGCTGTCGTCGTCGACATCCGCCACGGCACGGGCCGCGTGGCGAAAGGCGCGCACCTTGTAGGTGTCGGCGCCGCTGCGCTCGAGGAGGAAGGCGATGCGGTTGAGCGCGTCGAGGGGCTCCACGGCTCAGGCCTTCTTGGCCCGGCTGGGGGCGACGCGGGGCGGCTCGTCGGGCATTTTGGGATACTGCGGCGGCCAGGGCGCGTCGTGCAATCCGGCCTCCTTGTCGCGTGCGGCCAGCTCCAAAAGGGGCTCGATCGACTGCGGTGCGTCGGCGATGTCGGCCCACGGGTCGCCCCGCCGCCGTACGAGATCGGGCACGTTGCGGATGGTCAGCTCGTTGGGGACCACCGTCTCGACCTCGTCCCAGGTGAGCGGCGTCGAGACCTGCCCGCCCGTGCGGGGCCGGGCGAACCAGGCGCCGAAGACGGTCTTGTGCGGTGCGTTCTGGTTGAAGTCCACGAAGACGCGGCTCCCGCGCTCCTCCTTCCACCAGTTGGCGGTGATCAGCTTCGGGAAGCGCCGCTCCAGTTCGCGGGCCAACGCGACAGCGGCGGCCCGCACCTCCACGGAGTCCCAGCGCGGTTGGAGCCGCAGGTACACGTGCAGCCCGTTGTTCCCCGTCGTCTTCGGGTAGCCGCGCAGGCCGAGCTCCTCGAGCACGTCCCGGCACAGCAGGGCGACGGCACGCACCTCGTCGAAGCCGATGCCGGTCGTGGGGTCGAGGTCGATGCGCAGCTCGTCGGCGTGGGCCGGGTCGGCCGCCAGGTAGGGCCACAGATGGAGGCCCAGGCAGCCGATGTTCACCGCCCACACCACGTGCGCCATGTCGGCCACGACGAGGGCGTTGGAAGTGGTCCCGTTCGGGGTGGACACGGTGGTCGACTGCAGCCAGTCCGGCGCGCCGGCCGGAATGCGCTTTTGGTAGAAGGACTTGCCGGTGGCCCCGTCAGGGAAGCGCTGCAGCATGGCGGGCCGGCCGCCGGCGGTGTTGAGCAGGTGCTCGCCGACCTCGAGGTAGTAGGAGACGAGGTCGAACTTGGTGGCCTCCAGGGCGGGGAAGTAGATCTTGTCCGGCCGCGAGACGCGCACCTCCCGACCGCCGGCCTCCACCATGACCTCGTCGTCCCCTGGCACCGCGATCGACTCTACCGAGGGGGCCGGGCGGCGGCTGCCGTGCGCAGTGCGGCCACCCGAGCACCTGTTCGGCGCCGGCGTGAACTCAGGTGGGGAAGGGCCGGGGTCCGGGAAGCCGGATGCCCCGGCGCACCAGCTCGAGTTCCAGACGGGCCCGTTCGCGCTCGGGGCTGTCGAACCATGCCGGCGCGGCGCGGACGTCGAGAGAGGCGCACAGCCGGATGAGCGCGCCGTCGTAGGAAATCTCCCGGGCCAGGGCCTCCGCCACCGGGGCCGCCGCACCCGTCGCGTGAAGCCTGGCCCGGGAGTCGACGAGTTCGGCGAGGAGCAGGTCGTCAGGCCTGTTCTCGTCCCCGCCTTCTTCGCCAAGGGCCTGTGTCAGAAGGTCGCTGTACATGACCACACCACCCATGGTGCACCCGCGCCGGCGGGGATCGATAGGGCTGAACGTCCGGGACTTTCGGCCCGTTTCGCCGCGGTGGGCTGGGTTTCTGCCGTGTGAACTCTGGCCCGCACGCTTGTCCCCGGGGTGCCGCTGGGACCACTATCGGCCGGGTCAGCCTCGTCGGACCCTCCAGCACGGCGAGCTGACGCCGGACAGCGCCTCAGCAGCAGCGAGGTTTCACCGACGGCCCGCCCGACTCCCCCCGGGCGGGCCGTTGCGCGCCCGGCTCAGATGAGGTCGGACAGCCCTTCCCACCCCGCTGGTGGTGGCGCCAGGTGCCAGAACTGCTCCGGGACGCGGCCCTCCATGCGTGCGGTGAGGGCGTGATCCTGCTCGAGCGGGGCGATCTGCGACGTGTAGCACCAGATGGCGCGCCGCTTGCGCTCCTCGTCGGGTACGTGCGGGACGATGGCCGGCGTCGGCCAGGGTTGGGCGCGCAGCAGCTTGGCCACGCGCCAGGCCAGCATGCCGGGCAGGTGCTTGTAGCCATGGTCCTCGTAGCAGAACCACTCCCGTTCGGGTTGCTCCTGACGCACCAGCAGGCAGGCGTCGTGCACCATCACGTGATCGGGGTTCCCGAGGCCCATCGGAAAGAAGACCGACGTGGGGTCGTGCTCGGCGATGGCGGCCGCCAGCACCGGCGCCACGTCGGCCGGTGTCGGGCGATCGGGCGGCTCCAGGTACTGGTGGTCGGAGAACTCGAGCCACTGGTAGGCCGACTCGAGGACGGCCATGGCCGCAGCGTCCTCCTCCCGCCGCACAGCCACCACGTCGTCACCGGCCACGAAGCCCCCCAGCGCGTCCCACTCCGAGGGCACCTCGGGGTAGGCGGGCGGGCGCCCGCCCAGCACGGTGACGACCGTCGTGTCGTCGTAGCTCGCGATGAGATGGCCCGCCCCCATGGCGGCGTCGTCGAAATGCGGAGAGACGACCAGGATGCGGCTGAGGGCGGCGGGGTCGACCTCGACCCCAGGTCGGCTCGGCGAACGTGGTGCTCATGCCCGGATCATACGGGCACGTCGTCGATCTCACCGGCGACGTGGCGACGGAAGACGGGCAGCACCGCACCGATGACCGCCGCACCGACAATGCAGGCGAGCCCACCCGAGACGACGGAGAACTCAATGCTCGTCAGTGCGGCGACGGTGCCGGACTCCATGTCACCGAGGCGCGGGCCGCCCTGCACGACGGCCATCTGAATGGAGGACATGCGGCTGCGGAACCGCTCGGGGATGGTGCTCTGCAGCATGGTGTTGCGCAGCACGGCGGAGATGACGTCGGCCCACCCCGCCACGGCGAGGAGGACGAGGGCGACCCAGAGTGTGTCGGTGAACCCGAAGAGCGCGATGGCCGCGCCCCAGACCGACACCGCGATGATCACCGCCCAGCCCTGGCGCCGGAGGTTGGCCACCCACCCCGTGGTGACCGCCCCGATGAGCGCGCCGACGCCCGGCGCGGCATACAGGAAGCCGAGGGCGATGGTCCCGCCCCCGAAGACGGCGCCGGCCATGGCGGGGAAGAGGGCGCGGGGCATGCCGAAGACCATGGCGTTGATATCGATGAGGTAGACGCCCTGGAGCGCCTGGCGGGAGCGCAGGTAGCGCAGGCCCTCCTTGGTCGACTGCCACGGCGTCAGGCCGCCGGCATCGTGGGCGGGTGGGATCGGGCGCAGCATGGCCGAGGTGACGGCGGCCACCACGAACGAGGCGGCATCGAGCCCATAGACGAGAGGGAGCCCGATGCCGAGCAGGAGACCCGACAGCGCGGGCCCGACGATGACGCCCACCTGGAAGACGATCTGCGTCATGGCGGCCGCGGCAGGGAGGTGCCGCCGCTCCACCATGCCGGGCACGGCCGCCGAGCGCGCGGTGCTCGAGAAGCCGAAGAGGCCGGCCGCCAGTGCGCTGACGACGTAGAGCACGAGGAGCGACGGGTGGGCCACCGCCGCGTTGAGCGGCCATGGCGGCGCTGGTCAGCATCAGGGCCACCGCCGTCCACACCATGATGCGGCGTTTGTCGACCGAATCGCCGATCGGGCCGGCCGACAGCGCTCCGGCGAGGAAGGGAAAGAGCTGGGCCAGGCTGATCGCCCCCACCTGCAGGGTGGAGTGCGTCATGGAGAACACCTGATACGGAATGGCGACGACCGTCAGCTGGGTCCCGATGACGGAAATGAGTTGACCGATGAAGAGGAGGCGGAAGTCCCGGCTCTCCCGCAGCGGGGTGGTGTCCACCAGGATCCGGCCCGGCATGGCGGCCAGCCTACGGTCGGGGCCGGTGCGGCCCCGCCGTGATCAGGAGAGCTGTTGGCCGAGCTCGGGGACGGAGATGTCCCAGGCGGCGGGCCAGTCATTCGTGCGCAGGAGCGCGTCGCTGCCGCCGTCGCAGAAGACGACCGACCCGCAGAAGAACGTGCCGTCGGGACCCAGGAGCAGGTCGACCACGGCGGCGATCTCCTCGGCCCGGCCGGGGCGCCCGACGGGGATGGGCAACATGTCGAGCATGGGGCCGGCCTTGGCGTCGGCCCGCATGCCGGCCACCATCGGCGTGTCGATCATGCCGGGGGCGATGGCATTGAGGCGCAGGTTCGACCCGGCCCAGTCCGGCCCCGTGGCGTGGCGGCGCACCCAATGGGCGACGGCGAGCTTCGTCGCCGGGTAGGCCACCAGCGAGCCGCGGGCGTCGGCGATCTGTGCGCTCAGCGCCTCGTCGTGCCGGAGGCAGGCCTCGACGAGGTCGGCGGGGATGGCGGGTTGCACGGTGGTCGAGTTCGAGCTGATGGCCACGGCGGCGCCGCCGGGCCCGAGCAGCGGGCGGAGTCCCTCCAGAAGGTCCACCGTGCCGAAGTAGTTCACGGCGGCCAGGAGCGAGCCGGCCCGCCCGGGCAGCCCGGCCAGCCCGGCACAGGTCACGATGCCGTCCAGGGCCCCTTCGCTCTCTTCGGTCGCCCGGGCAATGGCATGTCGGCGCCCCTCCGGCGTGGAGAGGTCGGCCACAATGTCCGACTCGTCCTTGTCGATGCCGATGACGCGCCAGCCTCCGGCGCCGAGCCGGGCCGCGGTCGCCGCGCCGATTCCCGAGGCGGCCCCGGTGATGACGACGGTGCGCTCAGGCAGCGGATCGCGCCTTGAGGAGGGCGAGGGCCTTGTCGGCGTGGGAGCCCATGGAGATCTCGCTGTGCAGGACGTCGAGGACGGTGCGATCGGTGTCGATGACGAACGTGGACCGCTTCACCTTGAGGAAGCTGACGCTGCGCTTGACGCCGAAGATGCGCCGCCACTTCGCGGTCGGGGTCGGACAGCAGCGGGAAGCCGAGCGACTCCTTCTTGTCGAACTGCTCCTGCTTCTCGACGGTGTCGGCGCTGATGCCGACCGGCTGGGCCCCGACGGCGGCGAACTCGCCCGCCAGGTCGCGGAAGTGACAGCTCTCCTTGGTGCAGCCGTAGGTCATGGCGGCCGGGTAGAAGAACAGCACCACGGGACCATCGGCCAGGAGCTCACTCAGCTTGCGGGGTGCCCCCGTCTGGTCGGGGAGCGTGAAGTCGGGAACGACGTCGCCTTTGTGCATCCGCTCAATGTAGGGCGAAGCGCCGTGTCGTGCCCGGCTACCCCTCGAAGCGGAAGCCGACGCCCCGGACGGTGACCAGGTGGCGTGGGTTCGCCGGGTCGGGCTCCACTTTCCGGCGCAGGCGCTTGATGTGGGTGTCGAGGGTGCGGGTGTCGGTCAGCTCCTGGTCCCACCAGAGGCGGTCGATGCACCAGTCGCGGGTGACGACCTGCCCGCTGTGCGACATCAGCAGGGCCAGGAGATCGAATTCCTTCCGGGAGAGCTCGACCGGGACCTCGTCGACGGTCACCTCGCGGCGGCCGGCGTCGAGTCGCACGGGTCCGACGGCGAGCACCTCCTCGTGGTGCTCGGCCACGGCCACGCCCCGGCGCAGCACGGCTCGCATGCGGGCGACGAGCTCGCGCAGGCGGAAGGGCTTGGCGACGTAGTCGCTCGCGCCCAACTCGAGCCCGAGCACAATGTCGACCTCGGAATCGCGTGCGGTCACCATGATGATCGGGACGGGCTTGAGGCTGCGCATCTGCTGGCAGATCTCGATCCCGGACTGGTCGGGGAGCATGACGTCGAGGAGGACGAGGTCCGGGTGGACGCGGTGAAAGAGGCGGAGCGCCTCGTGGCCGTCGCCGGCCGCCTCGACCGCGAAGCCCTCGCGGGTGAGCCCCGAGGCCAGCGCCTGCCGGTAGGACTCCTCGTCGTCGACGACGAGGACCAACGGCCGGTTGTCCCGGGCCGGGCCCGGCAAGGGGGGCCGGCCGCTCGCGGCCGGTGCGTTTGCGACTGCCACGCTGTGTCCAGCCTCAGGCAGCGTCGTGGGGGGCCCGGGGCGGCCTGAACGGGAGAAGGGCAGGCGACGACGGCGGATGGGGGGTGGTTCGCACCGGCGTCGCCTGTGCGCGCGGGGAGGCGAACACCCGCGCCATGGTGACCAGTGACCCGAGGAGCCCGTTGCGGTGTGAGCGCACCGGTCGGATCATGATGACCTCGGCCAGTGCTTCCTGGCCGCGATGACGCCCTGCACCGGGAGCGGAACGATCCTCCCGGGCTGTGAGATCCATGTGCCGATCCACGGTCGTCATCGGCTGACACGCTACGAAGCCGAGGTGAACGTGCCGTGAAACCGTTGCAACCAACAAGTGTGCTGAAGATGAACTCTTCACGGTTCCGGCCCTGCTCAGAGGATTACGCTCCCAGACACACGAGTGGGAGGTACCGAATGACCGAGGCCATGGGCCACGGCGTGAACCAGCGCAAGGCCATACAGATGACGCCCGACGAGGTGGATGCGTTCCTCGCCGAGAGGCGCAACATGACGATGTGCTCCCTGTCCCCCGACGGGTCCATCCACGCGGTGGCCATGTGGTACGGGTTCCTGGAGGGCTGCGTCACCGTGGAGACGAAGGCCAAGTCCCAGAAGGTCCAGAACCTGCGGCGCAACCCGCATCTGACCGTCCTCTTCGAGGACGGCGACTACTACGAGGAGCTCCGGGGCGTGGAGCTCGTCGGCCAGGCGGAGATCGTCGACGATCCCGACAGGCTGTGGCAGCTCGGCATCAGCGTCTACGAGCGCTACAACGGGCCCTACACCGACGAGCTCAAGCCCATCCTGGAGATCATGCTGCACAAGCGCGTGGCGGTGAAGCTCAACGTCGAGCGGACCGTCAGCTGGGATCACCGCAAGCTGGGACTGCCGTCGACACGACCGACCACGTGAAATTCAGCATCCGGCAGGCGGTGGCGGTGCCGCCGGCCCGGGCGATGGCGGCGTACGGCTCCCCTGCGTTCTACGAGGGGCGTCCGGCCCGCGACGACATCGACGTCCGTGAAGTCGTGCGCCACGAGGCGAGCCAGGACCGCGTCCTGCTGGAAGTGCGGTTCGCCTTCACCGGCTCGGTGTCGCCCGCCGTGCGGGCCGTGGTGGACCCCGGGAAGATGTCGTGGATCACCCGGACCGAGCTCCTCCTCGCCGAAGGGCGTTCCAGCTGGACCGTGCTGCCGGACCACTATCCGGACCGGTTGCGCGCCAGCGGGACCTACCGGTTCGAGGAGGGTGACGCCGGGCCGGGCACGTGCGACGTGGAGGTCGAGGGCGATCTGAAGGTGCGCGTGCCGATTGTGGGGCGTTCCGTCGAGAAGGTCATCGTCGGCGACCTGCGCGCCTACATCGCCGACGAGGTGGCGGGCATCGCCGGCTGGGCGGGATGACCCTCAGCGACCCGGCTGGTCACACACCTTCAGCATCTGCGTCATGCCGTCTTCGATGCCGCCGGCCAGGACGTCGATGTCGGGGGTCGAGTCGTAGTCGCCGGTGATCCCGAAGTTGACCTCGCCGTCGTAGGAGAAGATGGCGATGCCGAGCCGCATCTGCGCCGCCGAGCGGGACGTACGGAAAGGCCCGGATCATCCGGCGGCCCGCCGCATAGAGCGGGAACTGCGGCCCCGGCACGTTCGTGGTGACCGTGTTCACGTTGCGCTGCGCCGCCCTGGTGGCGAGGCGCATCCCGAGGGCGAGGAGCATGGGCGGCGCGAAGCCCGACATGGAGGTGAGCGCCTCTCCGGCCACGGCCTGGCTCGAGTCCTTGAGGTCCTTCATCTGCTCGGTAATGACGTGCAGGCGCAGGGCGGGATCGTCGATGTCGACGGGCAGCTCGGCGAACATGGCGGAGACCTTGTTCTCGTAGGTGCCGTCGCCGACCGCTTTGCCCGACGCGTCGCGGGGCCGGACCGAGACCGGCACGAGCGTGCGCACCACCCGCTCGACGTCCTCGTCACGTGCGAGGAGGAGCTCGCGGAACCCGTTGGTGATGCTGGCCAGCACGACATCGTTGAAGGTCCCGCCGAGCGCCTGGCGCACCCGCTTGATGTCGCTGACCGACGTGGTGGCCCAGGCGTACCGCCGGTGTGGGCCGAGCGGCCCGTTGAGGCTGGAGAGCGGCGTCGGGCGCACCAGCCCGCCGAGGGAGAAGAGCCCGCCGGCGACCTCGAGCGCGTAGCCCGCCATCCGGCGCAGGGCCCGCGTCTGCGCCCGCGCCGCCCGGACCTGCTCGTAGGGCGACAGGACGACGTTCTCCAACGCGTCCAGCACGAGGTGGAGCGCGGTGGGCTCGGGCTGCGGCGTCCACTGCGACGGCGCCGGGCGCACAGCGTCCGCGCTCAGATCCATGATGACCGCCAGCAGGTCGGTGCCGGAGATCCCGTCGACCAACGCGTGGTGCGTCTTGGCCAGCATCGCCCAGCGGCCGTCCTCGAGGCCCTCGACGACCCAGATCTCCCAGAGCGGCTTGGAGCGGTCGAGTTGCTGGGCCATGACGCGGCCGACGAGCTTGCGCAGCTCGCTCTCGCCACCCGGGGAGGGCAGCGCCGTGTGGCGCAGGTGGTACTCAATGTTGAAGTGCGGGTCGTCGACCCAGACGGGCCGCCCCAGCTCGAAGGGCACGAAGCGGACCTTCTGGCGGTAGCGCGGGACCAGGTCCAACTTGGCGTCCACCATGGCGACGATGTCGCCGAAGGGCGGCGGCGGGCCCTCGAAGATGGCGACCGACGCGATGTGCATGTGGGAGACGTGGTCCTCAATGTGGAGGAACGATGCGTCCAGCGGACTCAGGCGATCAGGACTCATCGACCCTCCCTTCGGGGCTTCCCCTGTGCGCAGCGTACTCCCGGGCCGCTCCGGATTTCCCGGGGTCAGCCCGCGGAGGCGGCGGCGAGCGGGGCGACCGAGGGAGGCGAGCACGGGCGTGGTGAGAATGCGCTCGCGGGTCTCCTCGTAGGCGGCCTCGATCACCCGCGGGCCGCGGTCCTCGGCCATGGCGCGCAGCCCCATGGCGCGGCGTGACTCGGCACCGGGCTCGAGGCTGATCACCATCAATGCCGGCCTCCTCCAACCGGGCGATCTCGCGCTCCATCCGGCGGTGCACGGTCCGACGGATCCACCCGTCGGCCCCGTTGGCACTGCCATGGGCGGCCGACATGGAGGAAATGACGAGCACCACGTCGAGCTCCTCGGACCGCAGGACGTCAGCGTTCGTGGCCGAGTGCACGCCGCCGTCGACATACTCGGTGCCACCGATGTCCACCGGCCGGAAGTAGCCGGGGATGGCGCACGAGGCCAGGACGGCCTCGGCCAGGCGTGCCGGCGGAGCGCCGTCGCGGCCGAAGACGACCCGGGCCCCGTCCGATCGCCGGACAGTGCAGATGCGCAGCCCACCGGGCCAGCGACCGCCCATGTGCTCGTCGAGGCCCCGGGCCCGCTCGGAGATGTCGATCCGGCCCCGGGGGAGCAGCGTCATGGCCGCCACATCGGGCCGGAAGGCCAAGGGCCGGCGGACGGTCCGGGTGATCGAGCGCGGTGGACGGAAGGTTCCAGGGGCGCAAGAACGATCCGACCGACGGGGTGGGGAGCGGCTCCACGTCGGCGGGGAGGATGCGGCGCAGGATGGCCCCCCCGCGCCGCGACGGGGGCACCCCGTACAGCGAGGCGGCCAGGTCCGTGGCGGGAACCCCGACCCGCAGCGCCGCTCCGGTGACCGAGCCGGCAGAGGTGCCGACGATGATGCGCGCCTCGCGCGGATCCCAGCCGGTCTCGCGTTGCAGGGCGGAGAGGACACCGGCCTGGTAGGCCTGGCCCACGACGCCGCCGGCACCGAGCACCAGGCCGATCGAGGGAGCCTTCCGGCTCCCGAATCCCCCACGGATCACCTTCATCACCCCCTTTTCTACCCGGTGGCGGAATGTCTACCCGGCGGTGCAATGTTTGCGTGCGCCTGACCAGGTGGTTGCCACGGAGGCCCGACGGTGCCCCGGGTGCAATGCCCGTTGCAACACAGGAGGCGGACCGGTCGGACCTGTGGTCAGGACTCCAGGAAGCGCAGGACCGCCAGCACGCGGCGGTGGTCCTTCTCGGAGACCGGGAGATCGAGCTTGGCGAAGATGTTGGCGACGTGCTTCTCGACGGCGCCCTCGCTGACGACGAGGGCATGGGCGATGGCGGCGTTGGAACGGCCCTCCGCCATGAGGGAGAGCACCTCCCGCTCGCGTGCCGTGAGGACGGAGAGCGAATCGATGCGCCGGGTCGCCCCCATGAGCTGCGTGACGACTTCGGGGTCCAAGGCGGTACCTCCTACGGCGACCCGTTCCAGCGCCTCGACGAAGTCGCTGACATCGGCCACCCGGTCCTTCAGCAGGTAGCCGATCCCGGCGGCATCGTCGGCCAGCAGGTCGGCGGCATAACGGGTTTCGATGTACTGGGAGAAGAGCAGGATGCCCAGGCCCTCGTGCCGGGCGCGCAGCTCGAGGGCCAGGCGGAGGCCCTCGTCGGTGAAGGTCGGCGGCATGCGGATGTCGATCACCGCGACGTCGGGTGGGTTCTGGGCCACCGAACTGCGCAGCGCGGCCGGATCGCCGACGGCGCCGGTCACGGTGAAGCCGCGGTCGACCAGCAGCTGGACGAGGCCGTCACGCAGGATCGCCGAGTCCTCGGCGATGGCGATGCGGAGCGAGCAGTCCGTCATGAGGCCAGCGGCAGATCGACGGTCACGACAGTCGGGCCACCGGGCGGGCTGACCAGATACAGGTGACCGTCGACGGCGTGCACACGGTCGACCAGGCCGGCCAGGCCGCTCGAGGAGGAGCCGACGGTGCTCAGTTGCGCCCCTCCGGTGCCGTCGTCGCGGACGACGAGGCGCAGCCAGGTCCCGTGCTGTGCGCAGGAGACCGAGGCTCGCGAGGCGTGCGAGTGCTGCGCCACGTTGGCCAGGAGCTCGGCGACGCAGAAGTAGGCGATGGCCTCAATGGCCGGCGTCGGCCGGGTCGAGACGTCCACCGCGAGCTCGGTCGGCACCGCGCTGCGCGCGGCAAGTGTGGCCAGGGCGCCCTCCAGACCGATGTCGAGCGCGGGCGGATGGATCCCGCGGGCGATGTCACGGAGTTCGGCGATGGCCTCCTTCGCCCCCCGGTGGGCGGCGTCGACGAGCTCGCGCACACGGTCGAGGTCGACGTGCGCGGGGTCGTCCTCCAGCTTCTCCTTGGCCATGCCCAGCCGCATGGCCAGCGCCACCAGCTGGGCCTGCGTTCCGTCGTGCAGGTCACGCTCAATCCGGCGCAGCGTCGCCGCCGACGCGTCGACGGTGTGCGTCCGGGCCTGCTCCAGGGACCGCACCCGGGTCGCCATCGGGTCGGGCCCGAGCAGGCTCCGGATCAGGAGGCGATCGACGTTGACGAAGCCGCGCATGACCCACGGCGCGGCGAAGAAGAAGATGGCACCGAGAAGGAACCCGGCGAGGCCGTGCAAGAAGCCGGTGTCGCCGTTCCCAGGGAAGAGGGCCGAGGCCAGCCCCCAGACCGGGGTGCCGCCGTTCTGCCCGAAGAGCGGGCTGATGAGGAGCGCAAAGGCGTCCCACCACAGGCTGAACGCCACGAAGATGCCCAGAAAGGACCACGGCACTTTGAGAGCCAGGTAGCCCACGGCGCGCCAGGCCACGCGATCGCGCAGGCAGGACTGCAGCCAGCCCAGGAAACCGGGCCGGCCGACGAAGGGTTCGGGGTCCTCCACCGTCTCGCCGAGCATGCTCCGGACCAGGTTCCGCTGCAGGCCGCCGATGCCGCGGGCGCTCCGGAGCGACAGGGCCAGGACGGCCAAGCCGAAGAAGGTGATGGCCAGGATGAGCCCGGCCACCATGGTCCAGGCCACGAAGAAGCAGACCGAGCTCCGGCCAGAGCCGAGCCGAGCAGGAAGAATCCCAGCTCGGCCCAGACGCGCTTGGTGAAGGGCTCGTGCAGCACGGTCCGGGCGATCAGCCTTCACTCGGAGTGCCTGTTCCTCGGTCATGGCCAGCGAGAGCTCACGCCCGCGGATGCGCACCCGGACGCTGCTGTCGTCGGTCGTTCGGGCGCCACCTGGTCGGGCGTCACGCGTCCCGCCGGTTGAGCAGGATGGCGCCCAGTCCGAGCGCGGCGGCGCAGTAGGCGAGCATCAGCACGACCCCGATTGTGACCGAGAAGGCGTTGCCCTGCCGCTCGACCGCCGCGATGGAGTTGGCGAAGATCAACTCCGGGGCGAAACGGGCGATGCCGTGGGAAATGGAGTTGAACAGGATGGGCACCAGGAAGGTGACGCCGGCGAAGACAGCGATGGCGCCGGCGGTGTGGCGGATCACGGTCCCGATACCCAGCCCGAGGAGCGCGAAGAGGGCGAGGAAGACCCCGGAGAGGGCGACCGCCCGCAGCACGCCCGGCTGCCCGAGCGACGGCCGTGGGCGCCCCGCCGCGGAGGACGGCCTGACCCTCGAAGAAGGAGACGAAGCTGAGCACTTCGCCGATCAGGAGTGTCCCGAGCCCGACGACGAGCACCTTGGCGCTCAGCAGCACGCCCCGTCGCGGCATGGCGCCCAGCGACGAGCGGATCGTCCCGGATCCGTACTCGCCGCTCATGGCCAGGATGCCGAGCACGCCCAACGCCAGCGAACCGATGGCGAGGCCGGCCAGGGACTGGTTGGTGGGATCGAATCCCCGGTACCACGACCGGGAGTGATGGAGTGCGCCATGGGCCGCCAGGTAGGTGACGAGCAGCGTCCCGACCGCGGTGATGGCCAACGTCCAGCGGGTCGATCGCAGCGAGACGAGCTTGGTCCACTCGGCCCGCATGGTCTGCCGGAGTCCGGCGCGCCAACGGCTGTGACTGGGCCGTGGGCGCACGGCGTGCGGCGGCGGGCGCTGTGATGGGGAGGGTCGTCATCGGATGTCCTTTCAGCGGGCCGGCAGTGCGTCGCGCACGGCCACTCGGTCGTCGGTCTGCGAGCGGTACTCGACGGACGAGCTCGTCAGCTCCATGAACACGTCTTCGAGCGAGGCGCGCAGCGGGGTGAGCTCGTGCACCGTGAGCTCCTGGTCGGCCGCCAGCTCTCCGATGTCGGCGGAGGTCAGGCCGGAGGCGACAATGGAGCCGTCGTCGTGGACGACCGGCCGCGCCCCGGCCCTCGAGAGGGCCGAGACGAACCGCTGGGGCGTGGGCGACACGATGCGGACAGCGTCGCTCTGGTGGCGTGCGACGAAATCGTCGACACTGGTCTCCGCGATCAACGTGCCGCGGCCGATGACGACGAGCCGTTCCGCTGTGAGCGCCATCTCGTTGATCAGGTGACTCGAGACGAGCACCGTCCGGCCTTCGGCGGCCAGGTCCCGCAGCAGGTGGCGGACCCAGCGGATGCCTTCGGGGTCGAGACCGTTCACGGGCTCGTCGAAGAGCAGCACGCCGGGATCACCCGAGGAGGGCGCTGGCGATCCCGAGCCGCTGTCCCATGCCGAGCGAGAACTTGCCGGCGCGGCGGTCCGCGACCGCAGTCAGCCCGACGACGTCGAGCACGGCGTCGACCCGCGCCTGGGGGATGTCGTTGGCCTGAGCCAGCCAGCGCAGATGGTTCCGCGCACTCCGGCCCGGGTGGAAAGCCTTGGCGTCGAGCAGGGCTCCCACCTCGCGCAACGGCCAGGACAGCTCGGCATAGGCGCAGCCGTTGACGAGCGCGGACCCGGCGTCGGGCCGATCGAGCCCGAGAATCATGCGCATGGTGGTGGACTTCCCCGAACCGTTCGGGCCGAGGAACCCGGTCACGACGCCAGGTGAGACGGTGAAGCTCAGGCCGTCGACGGCCAGCGTCTTGTCGTAGCGCTTCGTCAGACCACGGGTGACGATCACGGGACGCTCCTTTCGCAGCGGGTCGGACCTTCCGCACCGCCACCGTCCAGCATGAAGGCTGTCCATCGTGACGAGAATGGCCGCTACCGGGCGTCGAGGACTGGGGCTAGCACCAGTCTTCGGGCAAGGGTCAGCCGGTGGACGACGCCTCAGGGGATCCCGGCCAGGCCGGGTAGCTGGGTGGCCGGTCGGGGGGCGAGGTGTAGCTGGTGACCGAACCCGCCACCGTGAACATGGGCACCGGTCCCGCCGGTACCGTGCCCGACTTGTAGCGGGCACCGCCGTTGACGTAGCGCATCAGCCCGCTGCCGTTGGTCCCTTCCTCGTCGGGGCCCTTCGCCGTGGCGTCATACCAGAGGAAGGTGTAATCGGCGGGCGACGAGTAGCTCGGATGGGGAGGCGATCCCTGATATCCGTAGGCGTCGAGCGGTGAAGTGGGGCCGCCACCGGCCGGCGGGGCGCGGAACAGTCCCGTGGCGAAGGTGGAGGGAGTCAGGTCGGGCCCGGCCAGTTGTACGCCGGAAAAGAACTGCTGGATCGGCGGGATGATGGCCGGCGCGGCCAGCGAGGCCGGCGATGCGTTGGGCCCGTACCACCACCGGTAGAGGCGGTCGGCGTCGCCGGAGCCCACCGGCACCGGCACGGCGAGACTGCTGACGCCGAAGGCGTGTGCCCACTCACTCTGGTTGTAGTAGCGCCCGAGGGCCGCGGTGTCGGTGAGCACAATCCCGGTGATGATCCACTCGGGGAAGTAGCCGATACTGGCGCATGCCTTGGTGAGGTAGATCGGCATGATCGGGTCGCCGGCGAAGACCACGCTGGTGGCGCCCGATGCCTTGAGCTTCTCGGCGATGGTGGCGGCCTGGGTGGGCAGCGTGGTCAGGTTGAGGGTGTACGACAGGGTGGTCGGCGACGCCATGTTGGCGTGGCCCGCCGTCAACTTCTTGGTCAGCGATGCCACGAGTTCCGCGCTCCCGGGGGCGGGCGGCTCAGAGGTCTCGCTCACCACAATGAACTGGCGCTTCTTCCTGTGGAAGGAGGGCTCGCCGGCCCAGATGGCGTCCTTGCCGTTCAGCTTGGCCAGGAGGTACCCGACGGTCTCGTAGAGCGAAGTGTCGGCCGTGGGCAGGTTGGCCCACTGGTAAGGGGCGTTCTGTTGGACCTGCCCGTTGTGGGCGGAGTCGCCGCAGGCCATGCAGAGCACATGGAGGCGGGCCAACTCGTCCTCGTAGGCGTCGGTCTCACCGGCACCGCCGATGGAGGCGAAGGCGTGGAGTTGCTGGGCGACCGTCACGGCATCGGCGTGAGCGGCCACGGGATCGGTGTCGGCCCCAGAGGCGGTGAAGGGGATCAGGTTGATGTGCCGGCCGTACAACTCGTAGGTCTTGTTGAACATGTTCACATAGGCCTGGGCGGTGGCGAGGCCCTGGGCGTTGGTGCCCGCCGCACTCGAGATCGTCGACGCCAGTCCGCCTGGCTGCATCTGGTAGTAGACGACGTTGATGGTGCTGCCGGTCACACCACCGGACGTGGCGCCGCCATTGGACGCCTCCGCGGTCGGCACCGGCACGCAGGGCGGGGAGTAGACGCTCGGGATTTTCAGCCGACCCGTGTGATGGTCACACCGGGACCCCCAGTTGTAGGCAGATGCCTTCCCGAGCTTGGCCGCCGCGGCGTAGGTGAGCGGCACCCTGGCCTGCCCGACGGAGGCCGTGCCCGCCGCCCCCGCCGTGGCCGTCGCGCTCGTCGACGTGGTGCCCTTGTTCTCGTGCATGGTGGCCGAGACGCCGGCAGCCACGAGCGCCGCCACAATCAGGACGACCGGGCCGGCCCGGCGCAGCAGGCTGACCTTCGGCCAGGGCCTCCCGGCGCGCGGCGCGCCCTCGTCCGTTTCACTCATCGGGGCCCACCTCCGTGGTCGTGGTCGTCGCAGTCGCGCCGGCGCCGGCCACGGCACCCGAACGCGACAGCGCCAGCGGGTCGGAACCGAGGAAGGCCTCGCCGACGACGGGCGACTCGAGGACGTCGTGCGGCGGCCCGCTGAGGAGCACGGCGCCGCGGTCCATGGCCACGAGGCGATCGGCCAGCTCGGCAATGAAGGCAATGTCGTGCTCCACCACGAGCAGGGTCGCATCGAGGCGGTCGCGCACCGAGCGGAGGAGGTCCACCATGGCCTCGACCTCACGCTGGGCCACGCCCGACGACGGCTCGTCGAGCAGCACGACGGACGGCTGGTGGGCGACGACGGCGGCCAGGTCGACCAGGCGCCGGGAGCCGGTCGACAGCTCGCTCACCAGGTTGTCGGCGTAGCGGTCGAGGCCGAACATGTCGAGGAGCTCGCCGACGCGCTCGTGGACTGCGGCCTCGGTCCGCACCTGCAGCGGCAGGCGGAGCATTGCGTTGAACGGGTCGGCGACGTCAGTGAACCGCTCGAGCGACACTGCCAGGGCGTCGCGGACGGTGAGGCCCGAGAACAGGCGCGAGTCCTGGAACGAGCGGCCCAGGCCCAGGCGGGCACGGGCCGACGCCGTGCGGTCGGTGATATCGGCGCCGGCCAGCTCCACCCGCCCGGAGTCGGGCCGGAGGAAGCCGGAGACGACGTCGAAGAGCGTCGTCTTGCCGGCGCCATTGGGCCCGATGATGCCGACGATCTCGCCGTGCTCGGCGTGCAGCGAGACGTCGTTGAGGGCGGCGTTGCCGCCGAAGCTGAGCGAGATCCCGCGCACCGCGAGCTCGGTCCGGTGGTGGGCGTCGGCCGCCGCCGGTGCGATGGCCGACGCCCCGAGCGTCTCGGAGGCCTTCTGGAGGTAGACCGACCACAGCATTTCGGGATGGGCGGCCAGCTCGTCGGCGGACCCGGAGAAGCGCACGGCACCGGTCTCCATGACGTAGACGCGATCGGCCACGGCGACGGCGACGTTCATCGACTGCTCCACCAGGAGGATGGAGGTGCCGGCCTGGCGCATCGACTCGATGGCGCCCAGGAGCTGCTCGACCACAATGGGCGAGAGCCCCAGCGAAAGCTCGTCGATGAGGAACAGCTTGGGACGGGTGATGGTCGCCATGGCGAGGGCCAGCATCTGCTGCTGCCCCCCGAGAGGTTGGCCGCCCGCTCGTCGCGTCGAGAAGTGAGCGAGGGGAAAGCGGTGAGCGCTTCGTCGATCATGTCGGCGTCGTGCTCGCCGCGGCGCCGGCCCTGCCAGGCCGCCACGCGCAGGTTGTCCTCGACGCGCAGGTTGGGGAAGATCCCCTCGCCCCCGGGGACCTGGGCGACGCCGAGCCGGGCGATCTCGTCGGGCGGCAGGTGGGTGATGTCGCGCCCGTCGAAGACGATGGTGCCGTGATCGGCCTCGACGACCCCGCCGATGGCCCGCAGCAAGGTGGACTTGCCGGCGCCGTTGGTGCCGACGAGGGCGACGATCTCACCCTCGGCGATCTCGATGGCCACGTCGGCCAGCACGACGACGCCGTCGTAGCCGACCGCGAGCTCGCGCACGGCGAGGAGCGGCAGCCGGCCGGCGCGGCGGTCCAGCAGCATTTGGGTCCGGGTGCGCATGGAGGTCCAGACGTCGCGTACATCGCGCTCAATGAGGCTGCCGGCGCTGGCCACGATGAGGCCGCCGACCACGAAGATCGGGACGAGGATGAGCAGGCCGTAGCGGAACCCCACGGCGTCGCCCAGCGCGCCCACCGCCGGCAGCACCAGGAATCCCGGCAGGACGAAGAGGGCGCCGATGGAGAAGCCGACCGAGCGCAACCGGGCCGGGATGGCGAGGGAGAGCGAGGCCAGCACGCCCGGTCCGACGATGGCCAGCGAGGCGTCGATTCCGGCGTTGCCGATGAAGGCCAACGGGACGTTCGGCGCCAGCGCGAACAGCACGGCGAAGCAGGCGGCGACCATTGACGCCACCGCGAGCATGCGGAAGACGAGGCCGATGCCGCGCCGGGCCAGACGGGTGGCGACCACCGCCCCGACGGCGAGTCCCAGCAGGTCGAAGAGTTCGATCGGCGCGATGAGATAGGCGCGCTGCACGGCGTCGAGGTGGAACGTCTCCTGGTACTGCAGCGAGGCGAGGGAGGTGAATCCGGCGATGGCGGCGGCCAGGAACGGGAGCGCGATGAAGATCCGGCGCAGCACACCGATCTTCCAGACCGTCCGCCAGGCCTCGCCGAGGGAGGGCGGGGCCTCGACCGGGATGTCGAGCGGCGCGGCGGCCGGTTCGGCGGTTGCCGCGGGCAGGTCGTCGAGGGGGGCGGGCTCACCGCGCTCGGAGGCCAGCATCTGCTCGCTCAGCTCGAGCTGCTCGTGACGGCCCCGCACGGGCTCACGCAGGCGCAGGCCGATGATGACCACGACGACGATCGGCACGGCGAAGAAGAAGAACGGGGCGCGCCACGAGAAGACGGCCGCCAGGCCGGCACCGAGGAGGACGCCCACGATGGCCCCGATACTGATGCCGGAGCGGTGCGCCGAATACACCCGCGGCCGGGCTGGAACGGGGTAGTAGTCGGCCAGCAGCGAATTGTGGGTCGGGAAGATCACGGCCTGCCCCATGGAGACGCCGACGAGCATGATGGTGGCAACGACGACGCCCTGGGCGACGCCGAGACCGATGGAGAACGCGGCACCCACCAGCGCGCCAACCAGCGCGATGCGCACCCGGTTGGTCCGGTCGGCCAACACGGCAATGGGCAGGGTGCAGGCCAGTGCCGCCGCGCCGGCGATGGCGACGATCAACAGGATGCCGGCGTTGGTCAGGTGGAACGCGTCGCGGATGTTCGGGGTCAAGACGTTGAAGGCGCTCTGGGTCGCCTGGTCGAGCAGCTCGATCCCGAACAGCACGCCGAGCGGGAACAGTGAGGCACCGGCACCGAACTTGGTCAGCCGGCTCACGGGGTCAATGCTCCCTCGACCGCGCCGGGCATCGCCGGCGGGGCGGCCTGGCGGCGTCGGGCCAGCCCCTCGAGCGCCCAGTCCCGCAGGTCGTAGCAGAGCCCGGCCAGCCCCGGGGGAAGAGGATGAGGACGAGCAGCACGCCGAGAGCGGACGGGAACAGCTGCCAGCTTGGCGGCAGGTAGATGGTGCTGCCCTCCACGATGGCGGCGCCGAGGATGGCGCCGAAGGCCGAGCCCAGTCCGCCGACGGCGGTCGAGGTGAAGACGATAAGGCTCGCGGGAACCAAGAACGACGCCTCCTCGTACTGCTGGTTCACCACCAGGAGGAGGCAGCCGCCCAGCCCGGCTATGAAGCCCGAGATCGCGAAGGCCGTCAGCTTTGCCTGCATGACGCGGACGCCGTAGCCCTCCGCCGCCCGCTGGTTGGCCGGCAGCGCGCGCAGGACCCGGCCGGTGCGGCTGTGGCGCAGACCGTGCAACGCCACGAGCACGAGCACGAGGACGCCCAGACAGAGCTCGAACACAGCCGACTGCGAGGTGATGGAGAGGCCGAAGAGGTACGGCGTCCCGAGCTGACCTTGGGGGATCCAGGAAAATTCCTGACGGACCAGCAGGTAGCCCGAGGCGGCCAGGCTGAAGGCGAGCGTGGTCACGGCGGCGAACATGCCGTCGAGCCGCAGGGTCGGGATGCCGACCACCACGGCCACGACGGCGGCGGCGGTGCCGGCCAACAACAAGGCGAGGCTGAGGTCCCAGTGCCAGTCGAGGAGCGCCACCGCGCCGACGGTGGCGCCCACGGCGGCGAACGACATCTGACCCAGGCTCACCTGCCCCGACCACCCCGTGAGCACGACCACCGAGCAGCCGACGATGGCGAGCACGACGAGCCCCGAGCCCCGGATCAGCTCCCCGGGTCCCATCCACAACGGCAGCGTGCAGACGGCGGCGAAGGCCACCAGTGCGGCAACCGGCGTGCCCACCCGCACCTCGGTGAGGTCGCGCAGCGCCGCGGGCAGGTCCCGCACGCTCCCGGCCAGCGCCAGCGAGGACTCGACTTCGCGGTCGGTCCGGTTCGCCAAAAGCTGGCGCACCACAATGGCGGCAAACACCACCCCGGCCAGGACCGCCAGGCCGAGGGCGGGGTTGGTCGGATCGTTCCAGGCCACCCCCTGTTCCAAGATCCCGAGCGCCACGGCGGAGGCGGCGATGACGGGCAACTCGGTGAAATTGCCCAAGGCGAGGGCGGCCAGCGCGGTGACGAGTGCGGTCAGGCCGTAGGTGGGGTCGAGGGGGAGCCCGAGGATGGTGGCCTGGAAGAAGATGCTTGCGAAGGACAGGACGCCCGCGACCACCCAGGTCACAGACTGCAGGCGCCCGACCGGGATGCCCAGCATGGAAGCCCGGTCGCGCCGGTCGCCGACCGCCTGGACGGCGAGCCCGATGTCGCTGCGGGTGAACCAGAGGGAGACGCCGGTCAGGCAGGCCACCGACACGATGACGGCCACCAGGTGGTCGGCGGTGAAGACGACGGGGCCGACGTGCCAGGCGAGGTGCCACGGGAAGGCGACCGTCGCGCTGGCGATGGGGGTCTGGCCCCAGATGCGCGGGATGAGGAGGCTGAGCACGACCAACAGTTGGGCGAGCCCGATGGTGGCCACGGTCAGGATGAGGCGCGGCGAGCGCCGGAAGCGCCGCACCACCACGATCTCGACCGTGGCCGTGAGGAGAATGGAGGCGACCAGGCCGGTGGCCAGCCCGACGAGGTAGTTGACCCCCGAGAACGCGATGAGGCCGACGGCGAGCACGGCGGGCGCCGTGCCGAGATCGCCCTGGGCGAAATTGATGACCTTGTTCAGGCGGTAGGTGAGCCCCAGCCCGACAGCCATGAGGGATCCGAGGAGGCCGAGCACGGCGCCCTGGAGCCAGACCCCGAAAGGGATCGGGAAGAGGGCGAGCTGCAGGACGAGCACTGCGCCGACGGAGCCGACCGCCGCCACCGTGGTCGACGTACGTCCCGGCAACTGCAGGTGGGTACTCAGCGACTCATGCCCTTCTCATGGCGTCATGCCGCATTGGCGAACTCGCCCCCCCGGGTAGCTCACATGCCTCACCGACCGGTGCGCGCTCAGGGTAGCGGTCCGGTCTGATCCACGCCCGGCTCCTTTCCGGCCGTCCGAGCGGTGCCGTCATGCGGCATGGCGGTACCCTTGGGACGCAGCAACCGGGGCACACCCTGAGTGGGGCCGAGAACACTCAGGGACATCCCCGATAGCTCCAGGGTCGCCTTGGCGCGATCATCGAGGAGATCGCAGAGGGGGACCGGTTCTCTTCCCACGTCCCGACGCATCGCACATATCCGCGACTGACGAAACGAGGAATGGTGACGCTCACCGACCCAGCTCCGCCGGCACAACGTCCGGCATCGCCGGCTGCCTACGCGGTCGACCTACGGAAGACCTACGGGACGGGCGAGGCGACGGTCAATGCCCTGGCCGGCGTGAACGTGACCTTCGAGCGCGGTCGCTTCACCGCCGTCATGGGCCCGTCCGGATCGGGCAAGTCGACGCTGATGCACTGCATGGCGGGCCTCGACCGCCCGACGTCGGGCCAGTCATTCGTCGGGGACCTCGACATCGGGCGCCTCGACGACAGCGGGCTGACGCAGATGCGACGTGATCACATCGGCTTCGTGTTCCAGTCGTTCAACCTCGTCCCCACTTGACCGCGGCGGAGAACATCACGCTGCCGGCGGACCTGGCCGGGCGGAAGGTGGACAAGGAGTGGTTCGACTACCTGGTCGATCAGCTCGGTATCGCCAGCAGGCTGTCGCACCGCCCGAACGAGATGTCCGGCGGCCAGCAACAGCGTTGCGCCTGCGCCCGGGCCCTGATCAACCGACCCGACCTGGTCTTCGCCGACGAGCCCACCGGGAACCTCGACTCGAACTCCAGCGCCGAGATGCTCTCGTTCATGCGCCGCTCCGTCACCGAATTCGGACAGTCCATCGTCATGGTCACGCATGATCCGCACGGGGCGGCCTATGCCGACCGGGTCGTCTTCCTGGCCGACGGCAACACCGTCGACGAGCTGATCCAGCCGACCGCCGACTCTGGTGCTGGAGCGCATCCGCGCCCTGGGGACCTGACATGTGGCGTGTGACCATCAAGGGGCTCCTCGCGCACAAGTTGCGACTGGCCCTCACCGCACTGGCCATCGTGATCGGCGTGACGTTCATTGCCGGAACGTTCGTGCTCACCGACACGCTGCACAGCACGTTCAATACGCTCTTCAGCAACATCTACCAGAACATCGACTTCCAGGTGCGCGGCGTGGCGCAGTTCGGCAGTGGTGGGACGGCCACGAGAAACCCCGTGCCCGAGTCGGTCCTGTCGACCGTCCAGCGGTGTGCCCGGTGTCGAAGCCGCCGATGGATCGGTCACCGGATACGCGCAATACGTCGCACCCGATGGCAAGGCGATCACGACCGGCGGCGCGCCCACCCTGGGGATCTCCTTCGACCCCAATCCGCAGCTGTCGCAGCTGCGGATCTCCCAGGGCACGGCCCCGACGTCGTCGAACGACGTCGTCATGGACCTTGGCACGGCCGAGAAGTACCACTTCAGAGTGGGTGAGCACGTGCGCATCCTGCTCGAGGGCCCGACGAGGACCTTCACCATCACCGGGTTGGCGCGCTTCGGGACAGCCAACAATCTGGCCGGAGCGACGCTCGCCGCCTTCCATACGCCGACGGCTCAGAAGTTGCTGGGCGAGGTGGGCAAGTTCGACACCGTCAACGTCGTGACGAAACCGGGAGCCGACAACGCCACGGTGCAGCGCGCCATTGCGCACGCCCTGCCCCGCGGCGAGGAGGTGGTGACCGGTCAGACCGTCATCAACGAGGCGACGAGCGACATCAGTCAGGCGCTGGGCTTTCTCAACACGGCGCTGCTGGTCTTCGCGTTCATCGCGCTGTTCGTCGGCGCGTTCACCATCGTGAACACGTTCTCCATCATTGTCGGGCAGCGCACGCGCGAACTGGCGCTGCTCCGCATTGTGGGCGCGAGCCGCAGGCAGGTCTTCCGTTCCGTGCTCCTCGAGGCATTCATCGTCGGACTGGTGTCGTCGGTCATCGGGCTCGGCCTGGGGGTGCTGGCCGCAATCGGGCTCGAAGCGCTGCTGAGCGGATTCGGCCTCACGTTGCCTTCCGGCCCACTGGTCTTCGAGGCCCGCACGGTCATCGTCTGTCTCGTGGTCGGGGTGGGCGTCACGGTGGTGTCGGCCATCAGCCCGGCCCGCCGTGCCGTGCGCATCCCACCGGTGGCTGCGGTCTCGGATCAGCAGAGCGAGGCCGAGATCTCACTGCGCCGGCGATTCACCTGGGGTATCGGCATCACGGTGGTCGGCGTGGTCGCTCTGGCACTCGGGCTGACGGCGCCGGCCATCGCCCTGGTCGGCCTCGGGGCAGTCCTGATCTTCATCGGGGTGGCCCGGCTCGCACCGGCGGTCGCCCGCCCGATGGCGAGTGTGATCGGACGACCCCTGGCCCGCCTGTTCGGCATGTCGGGCCGGCTGGGCCGGGAGAACTCCATGCGCAATCCACGGCGCACGGCGCAGACGGCGTCGGCCCTCATGGTGGGCCTCGCCTTGGTTTCGGCCATCGCCGTGTTCGGCGCATCGCTCTCTCGCTCCGCGACGAGCAGCGTGGACAACGCCATCAGCGCCGATCTCATCATCACCGTCCCCAACAACGCCCAAGGTGGCTTCAGCAACACCGTCGGCCCGACTGCGGCCGCGCGTCGACGGCGTCACGGCGTCATCGACCGTCTACCAGGACCAGTTCGAGGTCAAGGGATCCCTGGCGAATCTCACCGCCGTCTCGACGCGCGACCTGTCCGACACGGTCATCCTCAACATGACGTCCGGCTCGTCGTCGACGCTGGCCGACGGCCAGCTGCTGATCGACACGAACACGGCCAACTCGAAACACCTGGCGGTCGGCGACGTCGTCCCGGTGAAATTCGCCAAGACGGGGAAGTCGACCATGCGGATCGGCGGTGTCTTCAAGGCCAACCAGTTGATCGGCAGCTACCTCGTGGGAGACGGCTTCTTTCTCGACCACTTCCAGAACGAGTTGCCGATCGCCGTGTTGCTGAAGACAGATGGGAGCCCGGGCGTCGAGCAGAGCGTCACGCACGCGCTGACCTCCTACCCGAACCTGAAGATCCAGACCAAGGCACAGTTCGAGAAGTCCCAGGAAGCCCAGGTGAACCAGTTGCTGGCTCTGGTCTACGTGTTGCTCCTCCTGGCGGTGATCATCGCCCTGATCGGGATCGTCAACACCCTCCTGCTCTCGGTGTTCGAGCGGACGCACGAAATCGGGCTGCTGCGTGCCGTCGGCATGAAACGTCGCCAGATCCGGGGGATGATCCGCTCCGAGTCGGTCATCCTCTCCATCTTCGGCGCCATCATCGGCATCATCGTCGGGACGGGCCTGGGGATCGCATTGGCCTGGTCGCTCAAGACGCAGGGCATCACGGACATCGTCGTGCCCTTCACGAGCCTCATCGTCTTCCTCGTCCTGTCCGGGATCCTCGGCCTCATTGCGGCCAGCTGGCCGGCGCGCCGTGCGGCCAAGCTCGACGTCCTGGCGGCCATCGCGGCCGACTGAGGCAGTCAGGCCCGCAGGCGCAGGCGCGGGCACCGCCACAGGGTCGGGCCGGCGCTGGCGGGTCGACGCGAAAGCCCTTCGGTACAGTACGAACGTGACGAGCGCAGCGACCTCTCAGCAGCCGGGCACGTTCCGGCTGCCCGGCTACACCGTCGCGGTGGGTCCGTTCACCCATATTGCGGCGGAGCGGGACCGCCTGGCGGCATTGCGGTGGCGGCACTTCGACGCGCGCCGGCTGGGCCCGACGGTCGGAGCGGAGATCTCAGGGGTCGATCTCACCGCGCCACTGCCCGACGAGGTCGTGGCGGAGCTGCGCCAGGCGCTCTACGACTACAAGGTCATCTTCTTCCGGGACCAGCCGATCGATCCCGCGCAACACGTGGCGTTCGCACGCCGCTTCGGCGAACTGGAGATCCACCCGTTCCTCTCGTCCAACACCGGCGAGCCCGAGCTCGTCCGATTCGAGAAGACGGCCGAGGTGAGCGGCTACGAGAACTCGTGGCATCACGATGTGACCTGGCGGGCCTGCCCGTCCATGGGTGCGATCCTGCATGCCGTCGCCGTGCCGGACGCCGGCGGCGACACGCTCTTCTCCGACATGTACGCCGCCTACGACGGACTCGACCAGGCGACCAAGGACGAGATCGACGGGCTCCAGGCGGTGCACGACTTCACGCAGACGTTCGGGCACGCCATGTCGGCCGAGGAGCGCACGCAGGCCCAGGAGCAGTACCCGCCCGTGCGCCACCCCGTGGTGTGCACGCACCCCGCCACCGGGTCGACTCCACCTCTACGTCAACCGCCCCTTCGTGAGCCACATCGACGGTATGGACCGCGAGGCCAGCTTGGCCTTGCTCGATCGGCTGTGCCGTCAGGCCGACGCGCCCGAGCACCAGTGCCGCTTCACCTGGACCAAGGATGCGGTGGCGTTCTGGGACAACCGGGCCGTGCAGCACTACGCCTCGAGCGACTACTGGCCCCAGCGCCGTTCCATGGAGCGCGCCTCGGTCATCGGGACGGCGCCGGCACGCGCCTGAATCGACGGGCGGGCCACACTCCGTCCGCACAACGCTGCTGGCGTACCCCCATTTGCGACGCGGGCCGGTCGTAGAGTGCACCATGCCCACAGCCCTGCGGAGGCGATCGATGTGCCTCCTGCTCCTTCCGGTGTGTGCCCTGGCGTTGGCGGCCTGTTCGAGCGGCCCGAGCTCGACCTCGACCACGTCCACGACGTCCGTCGCCACCACGACGACGGCGCCATCGACCACGTCGACGAGCGCCGCCTCCGGCTCCACCTCGAGCACGACGCAGACATCGGGCACGCTGGTCCCGCAGTCGTCGACGGTCACCGAGTTCTACTCCCCGTCGAAGAACATCAGCTGCGAGATCGACAACAACGTCGGCACGACGGCGACGACCGGCGCGCTGTGCCTCACCATCTCGCCACCGAAGTCGGTGACCCTCATGACGGACAGCACCCTCAAGGAATGCACCGGGGTCAACTGCCTCTCCAATGCGGGCGAGAACACACCCACGCTGGCCTACGGCCAGTCGATCACGCTCGGACCGTTCACCTGTGCCTCGTCGACCGCGGGCATCAAGTGCACGCTGGCCAGCGGGGACGGGTTCTCCATCTCGAGCAGCGCGGTCACTCCGTTGGGCAACGCCAAGGTGGTGTCCGGTTCCGGCTGAGTCCTCGACCGCGTGCCGCTGCCGGTGCGAGTGCTACGGGCGCCGGCTCAGGCCCCCGACCGTCGACGCCGAGAAGTTCACGTCGGTGTTCTGATCGGACGAGAAGTCCACGAGTTTCACCGTGTTCGTGTCCGCATCGATCAGGTAGTGGTTGTACGCCCGGTACTGCGCCGAGAAAGTACCGGCGAGGACATGGGTGCCATCAGGCAACCAGCGGGCCCAGCCGACGGACTCGCCGATCTCGCCCTGGACCCCCGGGATCAGCCGAAGCTTCCCGGTAGCGGTGTCGACGATGGCGAGCTGCATCGCGGGATTGACCCCGCCGTCGTTCGTCTTGACGAAGACAGCCAGTCGGGTGCCGTCGGGTGAGAAGGCGCCGCCGATGTCGAAGCCGTACGGCATCGGGCTGGGCACGTCAATGGTGCGCCCGCTCCCCGTGTCCGTGATCCGGAGGTCGCACGACTCCACGGCCAGGCATCTTCCCGGCAGCCAGGCCAGCAGGCTCGAGCGCCCGTTGCGCGCCGTGTGCGAGTCGATGAGGCCCCAGTCGCGCCCGAGCTGGCGGATCTTTCCCGACGCCGGGTCCCATATTCCGAACCGGGCGGGGGTGGAGCTGGCCTGGGCCAGGGCCGATTGGACGAGAATGCCGCCCGCCACGCTCATCGGGTTGGCGTAGCCGTCGCCCGCGTTGACGTACCAGCCGGAAGGGACCGTCAACGTGCGTCTGATCCCGCCGCGGGAGAGGGGGATCTGCACGACTTGCTCGGCGTAGGGATCGCAGGCCCCATGGACAGAAGCGGGGCAGTCGAGGGTCTTGCGCACGACGTCAATGCTGTGCCCGCCGGGTCCGGCGAAGAGGGCGTCACCCCGCCCGAGCGACACCGTCTTCTTGGTGGCGGGGTCGAACTCTTTCACCTGTGTCGGCAGGACACCCCCGAAGTCCGAGTACGGACACTTGCTGATGCCCTCGTACGCACACCCGGTCCCTACCCAGAAGAGTCGACCGTGCAGGGCGACCAGGGGAATGACGGGATCCGCCTTGGCCTGGCCGACGATCGATTGCGTGCCGGTCTCCGCGTTGCCGATGTGGAGGTGTCCCTCATAGTCCACCCATGCCAACAACGGCGCTGCGTTCGGGGGCACGCCTGGGCTCGCGGCTGGGCGGACGGCCGGGCGCTGTGCGGGTGGGGTGGATCCGATGGTGAGGATCATCGTCAGGAGGACAGTCACGAGGGCGACGGCGACGAACACCGCCCCGAGCAGCCAGCGCTTTCGTCGGCGGGCCCGGGCCTCCCGGAAAAGCGCCTCGGGCGTCTCACCCGGGAGGCCCCCGCCGGTCGCAGCGTCGGGACCGCGTGGAACGGAGATCAGTGCGGCCGGCCGGTTCATGCGGGTCGCCCTGTCGCTGGCTCAGAACGGACCTGACTCATAGAGCTAGTATTACTAGTACCATGCTTTCCGTCAACATCGACCGCTCATAGCCCGTCCCATTGCACGACCAGGTGGCGGCGGAGATACGCCGGGTCATCGCCATGATCGAGAGCCTCCCCTGAACCCTGTGATGGGTCCTTGTGTGGTCTTCACGACCTGAATGAGAGAGGTGCTGCCTCAGTTGTGCTGATGCTCGCGGACAGCGATCTCGGTCGGGCCGCCGTCAGTCGGTGCGGGGCCGCGGCTCCAGCCGGACGCTGGCGGCGGCGGGGTTCGTGACGGGTGGAGCGGGACCATCCGAGACGACGATCTGATCCCGGCCCGCGGCCTTGGCGTTGAGCAGCGCGGCGTCGGCCAGTGAGACGACATGATCGAAGTCCTCGCCCTGGTGGGATGCCGCGAGCCCGAAACTGACGGTGAACGTCGGCACCGCCGCGATGGTGATGCGGTCGGCCAGGCGTTCACGCACCCGCTCCAGGACCTGGTGGGCCTCTTCCAGGGGGCAATCGGGGAGGACGATGACGAACTCCTCGCCCCCGTAGCGGCCCGGGATGTCGGCGGGCCGGAGCGAGTCCCGGAGGACCTGCGAGAAGGTCCGCAGTGCGCGGTCGCCGGCCGCGTGCCCGAACGAGTCGTTCAAGTTCTTGAAATGGTCGAGGTCGCCGTAAGCCACCGAATACTGCGTGCCGGTGGCACGGAGTTCCCGGACGGCCGCCTCCAGGCTCCGCCGCGTCATGAGGCCCGTGAGGGAGTCGCTGTTGGCCTGGGTCTGTGAGACCTCGAAGGCGCGCAGCATCGCCAACCGCTCCGATGCCCGACGAGCGACCACCTCGACGTTCGCCCTGTATGGCGTCAGAGGGCGGCGTACCGTCCTCCGCGGTGACATGGAAGACACCCATGGAAGTCCCGCCGATGCTCATGGGGACGCACAGTGCGGAACACTCCCGGCCGCGCAGGTGCGGGACAGGCGTCGAGCGCCGTGCTCTGCGGGGAACACCATGGTCCGTGCCCTCGATGCGGCAGGGCAGTCGTCGGGGGACATGACGCCGCACCCCGCATCGTCCTTCTGCTCGCTGCTGACGAGCACCTGGCGGAAGTGGGCCGTGCTCGAATCGGCCAGCAACAGCTCGGAGCGCATGTCCGGGGCAGCTTGGCTGAGCGCCACCGAGACCAGATCGAAGACGGAAGCCTCCGCCTTCGACATCTCGAGCGCGGTCTGCAGGCTCGCCTCGAACTCAATCCGTCGGGTGAGCTCGGACTGCATGGCCTCCTGCCGGGACTGCTCGCGCTCCACCCGCAGGGCGTGGCGGCTGAGGACCGTGATCACAATGCCCGCGAGCGTGACGCCGATGGCGATGGACCACAGGAGCTCGATCCGGGCCCGGTTGGCGGCGGCATGCGCCTGGTCGGCCGTCGTGGTCAGACGCGCTGTGATGGCCACCTGCAGGGCCGAGAGGGTGGCGTCGAGGCTGGACTCGGCCTGCTGTCTCGACCGCGGCCAGCTGCGCCGTCTGCGCCGTCTGCGCCTGGCCGGCCAGAAAGGCGCCGAGGCTGTCCTGCGCGGTGATGAAGGCCGTCATCCGTCCCGCCAGATGGGGAGCTCAGGTCGGCATTGCCCGGGAGCGCGAGGAGGCTGTTCCAGGTTGTCGAACGACTTGTTCATGGCGCTGGTGTCCGCCTCCGCCGCCGGCACCAGGGTGGCGGCCGGCCGCCGAGTTGCTGAAGGCTTCGGCGGCGAGCACCTGGAAGTCGGCCGCCGAGGCCCGGATCTGCCCGGACTGGTCCGAGGAGCACCAGGTAGCGCTGGGTCAGCTGGGCGTTCAGCGATTCGGCCTCTGAAGCGTTGGACACGCCCAGGAAGGCCCCCGCCAGCGCGATCAGGGTCAGCATGACGCCCAGGAGCACGATGGCCCGGTGCGGCAGGTACCACTTCCACGGATCACGGACGCGTCTGTCGGGTCCGGTGCTCACGGTGGTACATATCGGCGCGTTCGGTGCTGTGCCTGAGGTGGGAAACCGCCCAAGACCGGATCAAACGGGCCCGGCTGCGGCTGCAATCGTCGTTCGGGGCGTTTTCCGAGGGCGGCGGCTTTGTACAATTCGCCGATGCCTGACGCACCCATCGGCAAGATGCACTTCGACCGCCTCGACGACGGGACCGACGCCGACTTCCAGGTCATGCGCAAGGTGCACGAGCGCAACCTGGCCAAGCTCCCGGACCTCCTCCTCTCCATGCTCAGCAGCCTGAAGGGGGACGCCGCCTATCCGGTCGACCGGCTGGAGCACAGCGTGCAGACGGCAACCCGCGCCATGCGCGACGGCGCTGACGAGGAGCTGATCGTCTGTGCGCTCTTCCATGACGTGGGCGAGACGCTGGGACCGCTCAACCACGGTCAGGTGGGGGCGGCCCTCCTCCGGCCGTTCATCTCGGAGAAGAACTACTGGGTGCTGGCCCACCACGCCATCTTCCAGACGTACTTCTACGCGCGGCATCTGGGGCTCGACCCCAATGCCCGGGACCAGTACCGGGACAGCCCCTACTACCAGGCGTGCGTCGACTTCACGACCAACTGGGACGAGGTCTCCTTCGACGCGCACTACCAGTCGGAGCCCCTGTCGACCTTCGAGCCCATGGTGCGCCGCGTGCTCTCCCGGCCCTGGTCGCCACCCGGCACCGCCTGAGACACGCCCCTTCTCATTCGGTCCGGGCCGGGCGTATCCTCCGGCCATGGCCGGTATCGGCTCCTTCTCCCGCCGGCAGCGTGACCGGCCGGATGACCAGCTGCCGCTGCGGGCCGGCCCCGTTTCCAACGGCGAGTTCGTGCCGTCCGCCCCGGCCCCCGAGGACCGCAAGGTCAATGCGCTCATCCGGGAGTCGATCGACGACGCGGCGCGGCGGGTGGGCGTCGACCGCCGCCGCTTCCTCCAGGGCGCCGGGGCGGTCGCCGCCTCTCTGGCCGCCTTCGAGTTCGCCGGCTGCGGCTCGCCTTCGGCCTCGCATCCCCGGGCCGGCGCCGGCCCGGGGGAAGGGCGGGCGATTCAAGGTGCCGCCCCCGGAGGACACGGCCGCCTGCCAGCAGGCGCTGACGGGCTCGGAGTTCGTCTTCGACGTCCACACGCACCATGTGATCCCGACCGGGCCCGTGGGTCGACGACGCCCCCGAGACGACGTCGCTCGTGCTGTCCATGCTTCCCGCCGGCTGCACGGACAGCACCCAGCTCGACTGCGTGGACCGGGCCAGCTACCTGCACGACCTCTTCCTGGCCAGCGACACGACCATGGCGATCCTGACGGATGTCCCGAACTCGGGCCCGTCCAATGCCCCGATCCCGTTCCCCGAGGCCCTGCGGACGCAGCAGATCACGGCGGGCCTGACCGACGGAGGCGCCAGCCGATTGCTGGTGGAGAACATCATCGCCCCCAACGTCGGACCCGTCAGCGCCACGCTCGACGAGATGTCGAGTGCCATGGCGACCGGCCCGCCGGCCGCCTTCAAGGTGTACACGGCCTGGAGCCCGAGCGGGCAGGGCTATTCGTTGCAGGACCCGACCATCGGGCTGCCGACCGTCCAGCATGCGCACGACCTCGGCGTGAACGTCTTCGTCGCCCACAAGGGGCTGCCGCTGGTGAACTTCGACCCCGCCTTCAACCACCCCGACGATGTCGTCGCGGTGTCGCGCCAGTTCCCCGACATGCAGTTCGTCATCTACCACGGTGCCTGGGACCCCTCCCACGTCGAAGGCCCGTACGACCCCAACGCCACCATCGGCATCGACACCCTGCTGGCCTCGCTCGATCGTCACGGCGTGCCCCCCAACGACAACGTCTGGGTCGACATCGCCACCCTGTGGCGCCAGCTGCTGACGACGCCCGACCAGGCGGCGCACGCCCTGGGCAAACTGCTGAGCCGGGTGGGCGAGCAGCGGGTCATGTGGGGAACCGACGCCATCTGGTACGGGAGCCCCGAGCCGCAGATCATGGCCATGCGCACCTTCGAGATCACGCCGCAATTCCAAGAGCAGTTTCACTACCCGGCGCTGACGGCCGCGGTGAAGGCGGGCCTGTTCGGCCTCAACGCCGCCACGCTCTTCGGGGTCGACCCGGCGGCCACGCGCTGCGGGCTGACCCAAGACCCGCTGGCCGCCAACATCTCCGAAGCTGCGGCGCTGCGCGACGAGGGCGCGCTGCCCTCGGCGTGGCAGCCCCACGGACCGACGACGCGTCGCCAGATGCTGGACTGGCTCGGCGCGTCCGCCACGAGCTGGGTGCCTTTCTAAATCGGTCCGGGCGCGAGCGGCGACGCCTCGAACGAGCCCACCATCGCCAATTCCGGTTCAGTTCCGGCCGTCGTCATGGTGAGGTCGGAGACCGAGCGGGACGGCGCACGGTTCGGGTAGAGGGCCAGCGCCAGCAGGACGAGGAGCGGACCGGTGTTGGGATCGGTCGCGATGCCGCTGAACGGCTGGCCGAAGGCCTCCCCGAACAGCCAGTAGTCGAGGGTGAGCGCGGTGCCCGCCACCAAGAAGACGGTCGTGTGCCGCGAAAGGAGCGGGCCCAGCGCCGATGACGAAGGACGCGACGGCACAGGCGACGGCCACGGAGCCGCCCCCGCCGCCGACGGCGTGGGCCACCGAGAGCTGGACGTGGGCGAGCCAGCCGGGCTCGCCGGTCGCGGCGGCGCTGATGGTGCTGGCGATGGTCCCCCCGGCCCGGTTGGCGGGCAACAGCCAGAGGAATCCCATGCCGCACCAGACGATGGCCCAGACGGCTCTGCCGCCGGATGCCCCCAGCGGCCCCTCGGTGGTGGCCGGGCCGGACGCCGTTTGCACCGCGGTCGGCGGCTCCGTGCGGGGCCACACCAGAAGACCGATGGCGGCGTAGAGGAGGGCGCCACCGGGCGCTCCCGTGAGCGGCGAAGCCATGCCGGTGAAGAGCATGCCGAAGCCCTCGCCGAGCGCCCAGACGCCGAGCGCCCAGGCGAAGGAGAGGGCCAGTGCCGGTCGCACGGTCTGACGGATCAGCAGGCCGACGCCGATGAGGATCTGCACGCTGGCGAAGACGACATTGGCCAGGGCGGGTTGCACCGCGATGAGATGCGCCATGTGGGTGATGGCGCTCGAGACCGGATCCGGCTGGCCCTGGGCCGTCGGAAGGATCACCTGGTTGGCGAAGTCGAGGCCGAACATCCTGGGCTGCAGCTGCAGGAGACCGTCGAGCAGCCAGAGGATCCCGAGGCCGATCTGGACAGTCCGGGCGCTGACCCGGCCCGGTCCTGCGCCGCGGCCCGAAGTCATGCCTGTCCCCGGATGATCGGCACCAGCTCGGCCCGGGTCAGGTCGGCCTGGAATTGGTGGGTCGAGGCCAGCGACGGCTCGGTCCACACGTGCAGCATGAAGTAGGTGTTGGTGTTGTGCACGCCGGCGGCGCACGTGCCGGAGGCCGACGTCCGGCCGACGACCTGCCCGTCGCTGAGGCAGAGGTTGTCATGGGCGTGCCACTGAGTGAGCGGGCCGCCGACGTCGGGACCAGGCGTGCACGGCGCGGGCCCGAGGTACATGGCGCCGAGGAGCCTGGCGCCGGCGACGGTGTTGGCGTACACCAAGAAAGCGGGATCGGACGCGTCGAACCCGTCGGTCTTGGCAACCTGCCACCTGGCGTAGTGCACGACGTACGCGTTCGGGTTCGTGGCCGGGGTGTAGCCGGCCGCGGTGGCGGCGGAGAGGTTCGCGTACGTCGACAGCGTGGCTGCGGTCTCGGCCACGAGGTGATCGGCCGCAGCCTGCTGGGTCGCCGTCGGCGCCCCCGACGGGACGGGGGCCATCACCATGCCGTCCGCCATGGTCGTCGCGCCCTTGACGTTGCCGCACACGCCGGACGTCGTCTGCGTGGAGCCGACTGCCGTCGTCGAGGGTGTGGAGGGCGACCCTCCCATCGCCATGCCGGCCATCGGCCCGGCGTCGTGGCCCGTATCCGAGGACGTGCTCTGCGGTCCCGAGGTGGTCTTGGGCGCCGGGTGCGAGGAGGCGTCGGTCACGGTGGTCGCCGCCAGTACGAGCACCCCGGCCAGCGCGACCGCTGCCAATCCGGTCCACCAGAGTCGCGCCGCCACGCCAAGCGCAGACCATCGCTCACCCATCAATCGCCTCAATGCTCGCATGCGGTTCTCCTCGTCCTCTTCGAAGCCAGGGTCGGCCCCGGATGTGACGGTCCCGCCATCCGGACATGAGGGAAGTGTGAGCCGTGCCGGCCCGGGGCGCTTCGAGGCCCCCGCACCGAGCTGGGGCCCGCTCAGACTCGGGGCGGGCAGGCCGATGGGGCGAGGTGCGATGATGCCCCCATGGCAGACAAGAAGAGGATCGTGGTGTGGGGGACGGGGTTCGTGGGGAAGATGATCATCCCCGAAGTGCTGCGCCACCCCAGGTTCGAGCTGGTCGGTGTAGGGGTCAACGACAAGGACAAGGTCGGCCGTGATGCGGGTGACATCTGCGGCATCGGGCCCATCGGTATGACCGCCACCGACGATCTCACCGCGCTGATCGCACTGCGTCCGGACGCGTTGGTGCACTACGGGCCCACGGCCGGGCTGGCCGACGCCAACATCCGGGACATCGGCGCCTTCCTGCGAGCCGGCATCGACGTGTCCTCGACGGCGATGACGCCGTGGGTGTGGCCGCACATGAAGCTCAATCCGCCGTCGTGGATCGACCCGATCACGGAGGCCTGCGCAGAGGGCGGCGCCACCTGCTTCACCACGGGGATCGACCCCGGTTTCGCCAACGACCTCTTCCCCATGACCCTCATGGGGCTCTGCGCCGAGGTGCGCAAGGTCAAGGCGCTCGAGCTCGTGGACTACATCAACTACACGGGCGCCTACGAGGACGAAATGGGCATCGGCCGCCCACCGGAGTTCACGCCGCTGCTCGAGCACACCGACATCCTCGTCATGTCGTGGGGCGCCACGGTGCCGATGATGGCGCATGCCGTCGGCATTGAGCTCGACGCCATCACCTCCACCTGGGACAAGTGGGTGACCGAGGTGCCCATCACGACCGCCAAGGGCGTCATCAACGCCGGCGAGGTGGCCGCCATCCACTTCACGATCAACGGGATGTACAAGGGCGAGCCCCGCATCTGCCTCGAGCACGTCAACCGGGTCGGCACGGACGCTGCGCCGGACTGGCCCCGCGGCACCCAGGACGACGTCTACCGGGTCGAGATCGAGGGCACCCCGTCCATTACGCAGGAAACGGCCTTCCGCTTCACCGACGGCTCGGGGCGCGACGCCGCCGCTGCCGGCTGCCTGGCCACCGGCCTCCGGGCCCTCAATGCCGTTCCGGCCGTCAACGACCTGCCGCCCGGGTGGGCCACCGCCCTGGACCTGCCGCTCATCCCCGGGGCGGGGACCATCCGCTGAGCCGGCAGCTCCCCGCACCTGCGTGCGGAGGCCGGGGCCGCGTGAGCCGGCACTCGTAGGATCGTCGCCGTGCCGATCGACGACCGCGAGTGGCCCGATTCGGGCGCGGCCGCCGCTTCATCGGGAAGCTCGCGCCCGTTCGAGGCGGGATCGGTCTCCATCCGGCTGTACCCGCACAACGAGCTTCCCTCCGAGGCCATCGTCCGTGAGCTCTGCGCCCAGGCGCGCCTCGCCCTGCAGCACGGCTTCGACGGGGTGATGACGAGCGAGCACCACGGCGGGTTCGCCGGTTACCTGGCGCAACCGCTGCAGATGGCCTCCTTCGTCTTGGAGGAGTCGACGGCGGGCTGGGCCGCCGCGGCGCCGCTGCTTGCTGCCACTGCGCTCGACGGCGCTCGTGGCGGAGGAGGTCGCCTGGCTGCAGGCCCGCCACCCCGGCCGGGTCGGCGTCGGGGTGGCGGCAGGAGCCCTCCCACTGGACTTCGAAGTGGCGGGCGTGAGCCAGGCCCATGCGGTGGAAGTGTTCAAGGCCGAGCTTCCCCGGCTGGCGGCCATGTTGCGGGGAGAGGACTTGGGCCAGCTCGAAGGGGACCCGGCCTTGCTGGCCTGCCGGAACGCACCCGTGCCGGTGTTGAGCGCAGCCGTGTCGGTGGCGGCAGCGGTCCGGGCGGCCGGATGCGGAGCCGGAATCCTCATGGAGGGCATGTCGGCACCCGAGCGGCTGGCCCGTCTGACCGGGGCCTTCGACGAGGCCGGCGGGACCGGCGCCAAGGTGCTCATTCGCCGGGCCTGGCTGGGCCAGGTGCGGTCGGGCCTGGTCGAGGACCAGCGGGCGGTCTACGAGAGCTACGCCGCCGGCGCGCTTTCGGTGCGGATCAGACGGTCGCCGCCGACGACCCGGGCGAAGTGGCCGAGCGGTTGGTGGAGGCGATGATCGCGGTCGGAGCCGACGCCCTCAACCTCCGCGTGCAGCTTCCCGGCATGGCGCCCGAACAGGTGCGGGAACAGATCGAGCAGCTCGGCGTCAACGGTCGTGCCACTCGTGAAAGAGGCCCTTTCGTCGGCTGGAGGGAACAGGCCCGTAATCAGCGGATCGGCGTCCATCCGCTCGAGAGGTGGTTCCCGCCGTCCACGTCGAGGGTGATGCCGGTGATCTGCCGCGCGTCGTCCGACAGGAGGAAGCACACCGCTGCTGCGATGTCCTCCGCTTCGGTCAGCCGGCCGAGTGGCAGAGCCGCCCCTGCCGCGGCACCGTCGTCCGTCTTCCAGATGGACCGCGTCGCCGTGGTTCGCACCAGCCCGGGGCTGACCGCGTTCAGACGCACGCCTCGCCCCGCCAGATCGGCCGCCACGGTGCGCGTCATTGCGTTGAGTGCGGCCTTGGCGGCCGCGTAAGAGACCATGGCCGAGGTGGTCTTGCGCGGCGAACCGCTCGAGATCGTGACGACCGAGCCGGCGTTGTCGCCCAGGCCTCTGGCCAGGGCGGCACGGATGAGCGCAAGGGTCGGCCAGGTGTTGAGTCGGAAGGTCTCGAGTCAGCTGGTCCTCACTGATGGCGTCGAAGGGGAGCGGGTGGGGGGCACCGCCGACGGTGCTGACGAGCAGGTCGATGCGACCGAAGGCCTCCATCGCCCGGTCCGTGAGCAGTGCCACCGCTGCCTCGCTGTCCATCGACCCCGGGACCCCGACTGCGCTGAGTCCTTCGGCGCGGAAGGAGGCTTCGGTCATGGCCACGCGGTCCTTCATCGCGGCCGTTGATCACGACCGAGGCGCCTTCGCGGGCCAGGCGCAGGGCGGAGGATCGGCCGATGCTCGGATCGGCCGTCGAGCCGGTGACGATGGCGACCCGGCCCGAGAACCGCTTGGCCGTGCCGGCAGCCGGGTCCTTTGCCCCGATGGACGATGCAGGATCGGCAGGTCCCATGCCGGGCATCTTGTCCCAGGACGGCACGCGGTGCCATGCCGTGCGCGCTGGCGAGTGGCCTCAGAGCGGGTAGGGATCCTCCAGCAGTGAGGTACCGCGTCGGAGGGCGGCGAGGGAGAAACGGCGTCCGGTACGCGAGCGCACGCCTTTCCCTTCGTGGCCGGTCCGGCTGCCATCAGCACCCGTCCGTCTGGCCCGGCGATGGCAACAGCGGACTCGACGACTCCTGGGTAGGTTGACGGGATCGCCATCGAACCGCCACCGCCACTTCGCACGCGTGTCTCCGAGCTTCTCGGCGTCGACTATCCGCTGCTGCAAGCACCCATGGGCTTCATCGCCCGGGCGCAGCTGGCCTCCGCCGTCTGCGATGCCGGAGCCTTCGGGATCATTGAGACATCTTCGGGGCGACTCGACGAAGTCCGAAATGAGATGGCGGTCATGCGTGACCGGACCGAGAAGCCATGGGGAGTCAACATCGCCCAGATGTTCGTGGCCGACCCCCACATCGTGGACTTCGTGGCCGAACAGGGAGTCACGTTCGTCACGACATCCGCAGGGGACCCGACCCGCTACACCGACCAGCTCCACGACGCGGGCATCACGGTGTTCCATGTGGTCCCGTCGTTGCGAGCCGCCCAGAAGGCCATTGACGCGGGTGTCGACGGGTTGGTGGTCGAGGGAGGCGAGGGTGGTGGCTTCAAGAGCACGAGACCCGTGTCCACCATGGTCCTGCTGCCCCAGATCTGCGGGAGGTTCGACGTCCCGGTCATCGCCGCCGGGGGCATAGCCGACGGCGTCTCCATGGCAGCCGCCTTTGCGCTGGGCGCCGAGGGCGTCCAAATGGGGACCCGCATGGTGAGTGCGGCCGAGTCGCCGGTGCACGACAACTACAAGAACCTTGTCCGTGAGGCGGATGCCACCGACACGGTGGTTCTCAGCGCGCATTCGAGCCCGGCGCTCCGGGTCATGCGGACCAGCTTCAGCGAGAGCCTGGAGCAGGAGCCCTCTGTCGTCATGGGCCGGACGGTCGGCATGGATGGTGTGCTCAAGCTCTATTTCGACGGCGACCTCACGGCCGGGTTCGCCTTCGGCGGCCAAGTTGCGGGCCGCGTCGACGAGATCCTCTCCGTCCGGCAGATCGTGCACGAGACGGTGGCCGGGTTCTACGACGTGGTGCGGTGGGCTTGGCCACTACCTTCCGGCTGGTCGGGGGCCCGACCACCAGGTCAAGGCTCGAAGCGCAGCCGAAGGCGGCTAAGTCCGGCGGGCCGCGATCGCAGGAGGCCCGCCGGACTCTCTGACCGCAGATTCCACCCCGGCCTCGAGTGCATGTCCGTCTCGCTGGCGCGCCGCGGAGACCTCGGTCGCGGCCCACTCGGACGCAGGCGGGGAGTTCTTGCCCACCCCGGGTCCGGATGGAATGATGCCTGGCGATAAATGAACGTTTGTCAGGCTCGAGAACAGGGGTGGAAGATGCAACGAAGGCGGCTGACGGGATTCATGGTGGGCGGCGTTGCCGCGCTGTCGTTCGCGACGGTCGTCACCGGAGCGGTGCCGGCGGGCGCGTCGACCGTCTCGGTCAAGGTGTCGCCTGCCAAGGGGCTGGCCAACGGCCAGGTCGTCACGGTGTCCGGCACGGGACTCCCCGCCACCACCAATGGCAAGAAGAACTCCTTCTTCCTGGACGAGTGCAACGCCGCGGTGGCCGGCCAACTCAGCGTGGCCGACGAGCCCCACTGCGCCGTCAGCCTCGCCAAGGCGTTGACCGTCTCCAAAAAGGGTGCGTTCAAGACGACCTTCAAGGTGGCCACCGGGACGGTCGGGGACGGAAGCTGCGGAGTGGCGGGCCACCTCACGTGCGTGATCGGCGTCGGCGACGCCGCAGGCCAGGGAGGCGTGGCGCACATCACCTTCAAGTAGCGCGACTCGCAGGCGCACACCTCAGCGCGCTCATCGGCCGTCCCGTGTGCGCAAGGTGATCGCCTTTTTCGGGCAGTCACGCACGGCTCGCTTCGCCAGGCCGAGCAATGCCGCCCCGACGGGTTTCGCCTCCACAATGGGATAGCCCCATTCGTCCAGCGTGATCAGCTCGGGAAGAAGTTCGGCGCAGTACCCGTAGGCGTCGCACGCGACGGGATCGATGGTGATGTGGAGGGCGGCCACGTCAAAATGGGATCGACGCAGGGATTCGCATTGACGTGGGCCGGAGATTATGCGGGCAAGGGGCTGCTGCGCTGTGGCTCGCCACGTCGGCGGCGAAGACGTTCAGGGCGCTGCGGACCAGGGCGACGGCGCCATCGGGGTGTCGGCACGCGCCACGCCCGTTCACCTGCTCGAGGCGGCGCCGGAGGCGGGGCAAGAGGTTGCGATCAGCATGGCCTCGTGCAAGACGCTCCAGGTCGTCGGCAATAGCGGGCAGCCCATAGACGCAGGGCCCGCACTGTCCGGCGCTCTGAGCTGCCAGGTAGCGGGCGATCCGAGCAGTCTCGGCCACTCCACACGAAGACGCTCCCAACACCACGATCACGCCGACGCCCGCTCTGGCACCGATGGCTCGAAGGGAACCGGAGGCGTACGGGGTCGCAAAGGACTCGGGACCGACCCAGCTTCCGGCGAAGCCGCCCACCAGGAATGCCTGCGGTGGTTCCGTGGGTGTACCGCGCAGCGCAATGTCCCACAGCGGCGTGCCCCGGTCGACCTCGACCACCCCGGGGTGGGTCACCGCTCCACCGATCGTCACGAGACAGGTACCCGGTTCCTCCGCGAGCCCCCGAGCCCGGAAGGGTCCAGGGCCCCGTCGGGCGATGAGGGCGACGTGCGCCAGGGTCTCCGCGTTGTGGACGAGGGCCGCGCCGCCTCCCGATTCGCAACGGGACGCCCTTGTCGGGCCGGAAGACAGGAAACGACGAGCCGGACTCGACGAAGTTGACGAGTGCCGTCTCTTCGCCACCGACGAATCGATCAGGTGGTCGGAGAAGGGTCTCGGTCACTGGTGCGTACCTGCTCCTCCTCCGTTCTGCCATGGCGTGCGCGACCGCATCGGCCGTGCCTTCCCGTCCCGTCGGGACACAGACGACGACTCGACTCGAGCGGCACATCGCGGCCAGGTACTGGGCACCGTCGAGCACGAGGTGGGGTGTGCGGTTCAGGAGCAGCTTGTCCTTGTCACTGGCGGGCTCGCCCTCCATCGCATTCACGACGACGGTTCCGCCTCGACCAGCTGACGATGCCACCGCCAGTTTGACCGAGGTGGGGAAATCACCGCCCCCACGGCCGTGCAGACCGGAGGCTTCGAGGCTCGCCGCCAGCGTTCTGCGCTGGTGGTGCCCGTCGGGAAGGACGAGCGGTCCGAGAGCGTGGACGTGCCCCGCCAGGTCAGGCGGATGTCCCAGGAGATGGTGCAGGTCTGTGCTGGCCGTCTTCGTGGCTTCGCTAGACATCACGGCGGCCACTCCGTACACGTGAGCTCGAGACCAGGCGGGGTGGCGGGACTCGAGGGACCGGCGTCGCATCGAACACGGTGGGCGGACCCGCAACCGGCCCGGGCACCATCCGGAACCGCCATATGAGCGCAACGCCGACCGAGAGCACGCAGGCTGCACCCACCGCGTCAACCCACACCTGGCCGGCATCTGTTCCCAACCCGAACGTGTGAGCGAGGGCGATGGGCCAACAGCCGTAGGCCAGCCAATGGATGCCCCGCCAGGTCCCGGGTGCGAGGTGTGAGCGGAGCATGCTCGAGATGAACACCGCTGCCATCAGGTCGAACGCGATGGTGCCAACCCCGACCCAGAAGCGGGCATACGGGCGAGGCGAAGGGAACCACAACGGCCAACCACCCGATGTGTACGTACGTGTCGAGAATGCTCGTCAGTACGTGGAGGGCCAGGAAGACCACGGCCAGGATGGAGAGGCGGCGGTGGAGTTCCTGTTGGACGAAGCCCGGCCAGTTCCTGCCTTTCGCGTGGCCAGCGGTGACCAGCCCCAGGATCATGGTCAGCGTCAGCAGGAGGAGCGTCATGATCCCGGTCGCGCGCGTGGCGTACCAAAGCGCGGTCGAATTCATGATGCCGTCCCCTCGGGCCAACCGCCGAGGGTGAAGACGGCACCATCGTGGCGCACGAGGCGGGCGGCCTGGCCGAAAGGCTGGAGTCGCTCTGTTGCCGTCTCGCCCCACACGATCGCCGCGGTGGAGAGCGCGTTGGCATCGACGCACGTCGCACCGCAGACAGACACCAGGGTCCAGAAGGGCGATGTGCTGAAACCTGTGGCCGGATCGACGATGTGGTGCACGGGCTCGGTATTGAGCGTCCAACTGCGGATCTGCCCGCTGGAGCTGGCCAGGCCACCTTGGCGGATGGCCACCCACTGGTCCGTCTCCTCGGGCGAGGTCCCAGAATCGATTGCGATCCCGATCGGCCACCCGTCGAGCGGCGGTTGGCCACTGACGGCGACATCCCCGCCGATGCTGACAAGGACTCCCCGTTCGAGCTGCCCGGCGATGTGGGCGGCGGCCCGATCAGCGCCGAGCGCCTTGGCGGACGAACCGAAGTCGAGCAGGACGCCGGGAGGAATGCGCACGGTTCTCGTGGCAGCGTCGAGGTGGATGCAGGTGTAGCCGGGAGCCGGGTGCACGGGCCGTGACGAGCGAAGCAGACGGTCCGCGATCTCTTCGAAATCGCGGTCGTAGCCGAGAGCCGCGACCGCATTGCCCACTGTGGGGTCGACGGCGCCCTGCGTCTTGTGCGCCACCCGTACCGCCACCGTCAGTATTTCGAACAGGAGTGCCGAGACGTGGGTGACCTGTCCGGAGCGCCGGTGGAGATGTGCCAGCTCGGAGTCGTCTCGAAATCGACTGCAGGCCAGGTCGAGCTCGTCCATCTGTGCGCGGAGCATCGACTCAGCCCGGTCTGTTTCGTCAGGACCTGCGTCCGCAACCACCACGGTCGCTGTCGTTCCCAACGCGCGAAACGAGCGTGTCTGCACGGGCGGGGCCGAGTTCAGTGCGTGCCCCGAGAGGTGGCACCCGACGTGGCCACGGGCCGAGTGGTCGTGGTGGTGGGTGGCGGCGAGGTGGTCGTGGTCGTCGGAGGGGATGTCGGCTGCGTGGTCGCTGGCGACTGCTCGACTGCGCCTCCTGACGATTGCTGGGGGGCGGCTACCGGTTGTGTGGTGGAGGTCGACGTCGGGGGGACGGTGGTGGGGGTCACCGCCGGCTCGGTGCTGGTCGTCGCGGTCGTCGCCGTCGAACTCGAGCCGGGGCGCTCATGCGCCACGGCCACCCCGATGAGTGCGGTCAATCCGGTCGCCGCGAAAGCAGCGAGCCGCGTCAGCCGGCTCAATCGCCTTTGAGCGCGATCCCGTGTTCCCGGTGAGTGGTGCAGGTGCCGGTTGCTCATGGTGTGGGGTCAACGTCCTTTTTGCCGAGAATGCAGGTTGCGACAGGAAGTGCGTGCCACGCGAGCGCAGGCACTCTCCTGCTCTGGACTTCATGCCCCGTCTCGACCCTAAAGGGCGAGGCTTACGCCAGGATGAAGGCAACCGTAAGAAGACCTGAAGAACCGGGGTCCCGAGCTGCATTTCGAACGGGGGTGTTCCTCAAGCACGGTGCCGACGCAGCCAGCACGTTCTCCATGGGCTACGGGCCCGTTACGCAGGGCAAAGGTCCTAACCTAGGTCCAGCTTGGCGTCGCTGGCGGCAACCGTCGCTTCATGTGCGCGTCATGTTGAGGGAGTAGACAGCCCCCGATGCGAGTGCTCGTCGCAGAGGACGATGAGGGGTTGCGCTCGGTCCTCGAGCGCGGACTTCGTGAGAACGGCTACACCGTCGACGCCGCCGGGGACGGCGAACTGGCTCTTCGTTACCTCCAGGCGTACGAGTACGGAGTCGTCATCGTCGACTGGCGCATGCCGAAAGTCTCCGGGCTCGAGGTCGTGCAGCAACTTCGCCGACGCGGTTCGTCGGTTCCCGTGCTCATGCTCACGGCGCGGGACGAGCCCAGCGACCGTGTGACCGGTCTCGACGAGGGTGCGGACGACTATCTCGTCAAGCCCTTCGACTTTGCCGAGCTGCTTGCACGCCTCCGAGCGCTGCAACGCCGAGGAGAGGCCGTGCAGTCTCTCCTGATACGGATCGGCAATCTCACGCTGGACACGGTCACCCGGGAGGTGAGAGTCGGAACGACTGCGCCCCGTCTGACGGCGACGGAACTGTCGATCCTTGAAGTCCTCATGCAGCGCTCACCGGCAACCGTCTCCCGACGATCCATCGCGTTGGCGGTCTGGAGCGACGAGGCAGACGCGCTGGGCTCGAATACTCTCGACGTCCACTTGGCACGCCTCCGAGCCAAAATCGCCAACAGCGGAGCCAAGATCGAAGCGGTGCGGTCTCTCGGCTACCGTGTGGCAGCGGCATGAGACTTCCCCCGAGGTGGCGAAGCCCTTACGTGCTCCATGCCGCCCGCGTCGCGTGCTTGTCGGCACGCTCCTCATCGGTGTGACCTATGTCTGCCTCGTCGCTGCCTTCGACGTGATCGATCAGCACCGCCTCTACCGCGGAGTGGATGCCCGGCTGAGCCAGCGACTGGCGGAGGCGGCCCAGAAGCCGACGAACGCAGCCGGTGCGGCCATCTACGCCAATGCCCACGATCTCGACGACGCACCGGTGTTCTTCTGGAAGGTCGGACCGTCGGGAGAGCCGGTCGCTCTGACGCAAGGGGCGCCGCAGCTTGCCAAGGCGGACGCGCCACCTGTGGGCACGATGTCGGTGGCCTCGCTTGGTTCGGCGTCGTTCCGGCTACAAGCGCGCCAGATCGGAGGCGAGTGGGTTATCGCAGGTCAGAGCCTCGCTGAATCCGATCATGTGGAGGACGATCTGGTCGCGCTGGAAACAGTCGCGGGTCCGGTGTTGTTGGTCGCCGTATTCCTCGGGACGCTGCTCATTGGGATCAAGGCGGCGAAACCTGTCGAGCTGGCGAGACGCCGCCAACTCGAATTCACCGCCGATGCCTCGCACGAGTTGCGCACGCCATTGAGTGTCATCGAGGCCGAAGTCAGCCTCGCCCTCTCCGAGACGAGGGAGGCGGAGGAGTACCGGGACGCCCTCAGCCGCGTCAGGCACGAGAGCGCCCGCCTGCGGCACATTGTCGAGGACCTCCTCTGGCTCTCGAGGTTTGATTCAGCACCCCCGGCGCCGAGGGTGGAACCGGTTGACGTCTCCTCCATCGCCCTTGCCTGTGCAGATCGATTCGAGGCCGTCGCAGCTCGGCGCGGCATCGGTCTCACCGTTCGCTTCAAGAGTGACAGCGTCCCTCTGGTGAGCGCACCTCCAGAATGGATCGACCGTCTCACCGGGGTGTTGGTCGACAATGCATGTCGGTACGCCGGCCCCGGGGGAATGGTTCGCATCACGGTCGCGACCCCGGGCAATCGGGTCTGTCTGATTGTGGAGGACGACGGACCCGGGATTGCTCCGGACGCCCGCGACCATCTCTTCGATCGATTTCACCGGGCAACGGCAGAAGGGAACGGTGCCGGTCTTGGTCTGGCGATTGGTGACGCCGTGGTGCGTGCGACCGGAGGCGAATGGCGGGTCGGAACCTCCCGGCTGGGGGGAGCTCGCATGGAGGTTCGCTGGCACCGTGCAGCCGGAGGCCGGGACCAGGGCAAATCCGCCGCTCCTGCAGCAACTGAGTCCGTACCCGACCAGGAGCCCTTCGTCCCGCTCTGAGCAACAGGCTCGGCGTCTCCCCGCCCGGGACGCTGCGCTCCAGAACGCCACAAAACAGGTCAGCACCGAGTTCTCGCGCAGTTCGCCTCCCCCCAATGCCACGGCCGTGGCATGACAATTCGGCAACCGGGGTAAAGCACCGATCAGGCAGCACCGATCGAACGGAGGGACAGCAATGGAGTCGAGGGACGCCGCGTCGGCGACGGCTGGTCGGGCACACAGCGGGTTTCGGGCGACAAGGGAAGATCAGAGCCACTCGACGTTGGTCGGGGAAGCGGACGTGACGTCGATCGACGATCTCCGAGCGGCTCTCGATCAGGCCCTGGTCGACGGAGGGCCGGTGGTCTCTCTCGACTTGGCCGAGTTGTCCTTCATCGATGCCGCCGCATTGAGCGAATTGCTGCATTACCAACTGCTGGCGCTCTCGCGTAATCAAGAGCTTCGGGTCGAGAGAGCTTCGGACGAAGTCGTCGCGGTGCTCGAGGCCTTCGATCTCCGGCCCATCCTGATGCGATCACGGAGCCTCGCCTCATCCTGACTGTCAAGACCCGGTACCCGCTTGACGGAGTGACTCCGGTACCTTCTTGACACCCGAACCCCCTCAGGCGACCTGGGACTTCCGGGGACGGCCATGGGGGGTGGCGAAGGCGCCGTGCTCTTTGGAGCGGTCGTGGCGGATGGCGTGGACCCGGATGACCTTGCCCTTGGCTGAGATCTGGACCGAGCCGGCCACGATGGCCACGTCGACGAACTGGCGGGCCCAGCTGCGCCCGACCCGATAGCCGGCACCTGCGAAGGAGACCGATCCACCCTGGTCCACTCTGCGTGTGACGGTCATGCCTGAGGTGGGCGGCCGGGAGCGTCCGGCCCGTTGCGTTCGCTGGGGTTCCGATCCCTTGTCGGCGCGTCGTCTCTCGGCGTGGGTGGCCACGAGGACGCCGGCGTGGAGGATCTCGACGAGCCCTGAGCGCACCACCACCTCGACACTTTCGCCGGCGAAGGTCGCTCCCACCCGATAGCGCAAGGCGCCAAGGGTGATCGAGCCCCGCTGATCGACCCAGCGGTTGACTCCTGGTGGACGCTCGGCGAGTGGGACCTCGTCGAGGACTTGTGGCATCTCGAGATCGGGTGCGCGGTGCGCGGCGGCCAGGGCGAAGCGTTCCGCGGGTGGCCGATCGCCGAGCGATTGGTGCGGACGCTGCGTGTTGTATTCGGCCACCCATTCGTCAAGAGCTCGTTGGAGTTCTTCGATGGTGGTGTGCACCCGGTCGTGGTCGACCAAGAAGTCCGACCGCATGGTCCGGTGGAACCGCTCGACCTTGCCCGTCGTGGTGGGCGAATAGGGGGCGGTGAGCAGATGGCGGATGCCGTTGTTGGCACAGATCCGGTCGAAAAGGACCGGTCCGGGGCCCTGTCCGAAGCGAGCGGTGAAGACTTTGCCGTTGTCAGTCAATATCTGGTCGGGCACTCCGTGGGTCCGAAGCGCCCACTGCAGTGCCTCGCACACCGGCTTGGCTGTCGCCCGGGCCACCACCCGGGCGCAGACGCAAAAGCGCGAGTGGTCGTCGACGCCGGTGACCACCTTGACCTCGGTGCCGTCGGCCAGATGGAAGCGACCGACGACGTCCATCTGCCACAGCTCCATCGAGCGCGACCGTTCCCAGCGCTTGTAGTCAGAACGTGGCGCTTGCGTGGGGTCGGCTCGAGCAGGTGATGGCGCACCAGGGTCCGATAGATCGACGAGAGCCCCGGCACCGGATCGAAGCCCTCGTTGGCGAGCCGGGTGCGGATCGAGCGTGGTCCCCATCGGGGGTGTTCTCGGCGCAGTGCGATCACCCGGGCCTCGGTGACCGGTGCCATCTGGTGCGGGCAGCTCTCGGGCTTCGAACTCTTGTCGGCCAGGGCCGCCATGCCGCCGTTGGCATAACGACGCAGCCAGGCGTGGACACTTTGGCGGCTGACCCCGTTGCGCCGGGCCACGTCTGTTACGGACATCCCGTCGAGGACGTCGATCACCGCTCGATAGCGCTGCTCCACGGCTTTGAGCTCCACCAGCACGGTCGGCCTCCTTCGGTTCTGTCGACGACTGCGTCAACAGCGAAGAAGGTGGCAGCGGCCACGTGGTGGACCTCTCAGGCACGAAGTGTCAAGCAGGTACCGGAGTCAGTGTCGCCCAGGTACCGGAACCGCGCCCGAGAGTGTCAAGCAGGTGCCGGATCCACGCCGTCAAGCATGAACCGGAATTTCACATCGCCTCATCCTGACGAGCACGCGCGGTTCGCTCCGAAGCAGTCGGTGGGGCACCGCCTCAGCGTCAGAGCAGGGCACCTGACCTGCGAAGTTGGAGAGCGGGCGACGGGAATCGAACCCGCGTTCTCAGCTTGGGAAGCTGATGTTCTGCCTCTGAACTACGCCCGCGAGAACCCGGCAAATCTACACGCTGGGCAAACACCGACTGCCTGCGGAGGCGCTCCAGGAGAGTGCCGGGCGCGGCCCGCTGCCCCGAAGCGCGGCGGGGAAGCGGGGTTTCAGGCCGGGCCGACCTCGGGCATCCAACAGGCGTCGCCGGCGGCGGGCGCCCGCCTGACGCCAACTACGCCCAGGTGGGGCCGCCCCACTATCCTCTGGGCCGCATTGAAATCCCAGGTGGCGCTCGCACTCCGCCACCGTCCCTGTTTGACGATCTGAGATAGGCGAGGAGCATTCGTGCCGGTCAGAATCATCATTGGTCTTGCGGTCACAGTCATCGGCTTCGGCATCGCCGCCCGCCGCTTCCATTGGCTGTCCAAGCTCATCCGCTCCGGGAAGAAGGACCCCAACCGGATCCGGGGGCCCATCAGCCGCAAGGTGGAGGCCGAGACCGTCGAGGTGGCCGGTCAGCGCAAGCTCCTGCAGTGGACGGTTCCCGGCCTGGCCCACTTCTTCACCATGTGGGGCTTCACCATCCTGCTGCTCACGATCATCGAGGCCTACGGCGACCTCTTCAACAAGTACTTCCACATTCCGCTGATCGGGACCTGGAACTGGGTCGGCTTCATTGAGGACTTCTTCAGCGTGGCCGTCCTCGTCGCCCTCGTCACCTTCTCCATCATCCGCCTGAAGAACGCCCCGAGCCGGCTGGAGCGCAAGTCACGCTTCTTCGGCTCCCACCTCGATGCCGCCTGGATCACCCTCCTCATGATCGCCGGCGTCATCATCACGCTCCTCCTCTACCGGGGCGCCCAGGTCAACACCGACCCGACCCAGTTCCCCTACGGCTGGGGCGCCTTCGCCTCCCACGCCGTGGCCAAGCTGCTGGCCCCGCTCGGCGCCGGGACCAACGCGGTGCTGGTGACCGTCTTCCTGCTGCTCAACATCGCCATCATTTCGGGCTTCATCGTCTTCGTCTCCTACTCCAAGCACCTGCACATCTTCCTCGCGCCCATCAACGTTGCCTTCTCCCGCCGGCCGCGGGCCCTCGGTGCGCTCTACAGCACGCCGGACATGGACATGGAGAACGTCGACGAGGACACCGTGTTCGGTGTCGGCGAGATCGGCCACTTCACCTGGAAGCAGATGCTCGATTTCTCCACCTGTACCGAGTGCGGGCGCTGCCAGTCGGCCTGCCCGGCGTGGACCACGGACAAGCCGCTCTCCCCCAAGCTGCTCATCATGGGCCTGCGCGACAACATGTTCGCCTCGGCGACGCCCCTGCTCAGCGGCGAGGGGGAGCAGACCGCCCTGGTGCCGAACGTCATCGACCCCGACGTGCTGTGGTCGTGCACCACCTGCGGCGCCTGCGTCAACGAGTGCCCCGTCGACATCGAGCACATCGACGCCATCGTCGACATGCGCCGCTACCAGGTGCTGATGGAGTCCGAGTTCCCGAGCGAGGCCGGCCTCATGCTCCGCAACGTGGAGAACCAGGGCGACCCCTGGGGCCTCGGCCAGAACAAGCGCGCCGAGTGGACGCAGAGCCTCGACTTCGAGATCCCCGTCATCACGGGCACGATCCCCGACGACATTGAGTACCTCTACTGGGTCGGCTGCGCCGGCGCCCTCGACGAGCGGGCCCGCAAGGGCGTCCAGGCCACGGCGCGGATGCTGCACCGGGCCGGCGTCACCTTCGGCATCCTCGGCCCCAAGGAGTCCTGCACCGGGGACCCGGTCCGCCGCCTGGGCAACGAGTACCTCTACCAGGAGCAGGCGAAGATGAACATCGCCACCCTCGACGAGGCCGGGGCGAAGAAGATCATCGCCAGCTGCCCGCACTGCTTCAACACCATCAAGAACGAGTACCCGGCCCTCGGCGGCAACTACGAGGTGATCCACCACGCCGAACTGCTCGAGCACCTGGTGCGCTCGGGCAAGCTCACCCCGGGTCGGGCTACACGGGCAAGGTCACCTACCACGACCCGTGCTACCTGGGCCGGCACAACCGGATCATCGAGGAGCCCCGCAGCGTGCTCAGCGCCATCCCCGGGGTCGAGCAGATCGAGATGAAGCGTTGCAAGGAGCGGGGCTTCTGCTGCGGCGCCGGCGGCGCCCGCATGTGGCTCGAGGAGAACATCGGCAAGCGGGTCAACATGGAGCGCATGGACGAGGCGCTCGGCACCGGGGCCGATGTCGTGTCGACGGCCTGCCCCTACTGCATGATCATGCTCGACGACGCCGTGCGCGCCAACGCCAAGGAAGACGACGTGCGGGTGCTCGACCTCTCCCAACTGGTGGAGGAGTCGCTCGGCCAACTGCCCGCGGCCGCAGGTGAGCCGGCCACGTCCAGTTGACGCACGGTCCGACGAGACCCAAGGCGGGCCGGATTCGGAGCAGCGGCTGGGCGGCACCTCGCCGTTGTCGTGCGGCGCGCTGGTGCTCGGAGGGCTCGGTGGCGCCGGTCGTCGGCCTCGGAGGGATCCGCCGGCGCCGCCTCGACGTCGTCGCTCTCGCAGTATCTGCTCAAGTCCAACGAGGTGCCGGGGTACACGGTGGGCGGCCGCCCGACCACGACGTCGACGGCGGCGGCCATGATTGAGGGCGAGTCGCTCACCAAGAAGCAGAGCCAGAGCGCCATCAGCACGCTGCAGCAGGCCGGGTTCGTGAAGGCCGTGCAGGAGTCATGCAAGGGCTCGAACAGCAACGAGGGCCTGTCGACCGTGATGCAGTTCACGCAGCCCCGCCGGCGCCCAGGCGGGGGCGGCCCTGTTCTTGCACATCGCCAAGACGGGCCAGGCCGGCTCGAAGCCGTTCACCGTGGCGGGTGTCCCCGGGGCCAAGGGCGTGACCGTGACGGGCGCCGAGGGCGGGTCGGCCAATGCGTACTGGTCGGTGGGGGATTGCGCCTTCGGCTCGGGGATCTACGACGCCACCGCCGACGTCGGCCAAGGCGGTGGCCTCGCCCGTGCAGACCGGCATCAAGGTCGCAGGCCAAGCGCGTCGGCGCGACCTGCCCCTGATCGGACGGCGTGCGGCACGCCGCTGCCGCTCAGCCCGGGAGGATCCCGTAGGCCCGCTCGGGCCGCAGCGTGAGGGCGAGCCGCTTGTCGGCGATCATCGCCGCCCGGTACTCGTCCCAGTCCGGGTGCGCGCCCGAGGCCGCCTCGTAGTAGCGGATCAGCGCCTCCACGGTGGCGTCGTGGGGGTCGGCGGCCACCGGCGAGAGCTCGGCCACCGCCTCGATCACCACGTATTGGTAGAAGTTGTCGCCGAGGACGTAGAGCGAGGCCCGCGGGTCGCGCCGGAGGTTGGCCGTCTTGGCCCGGTCGTCCGTGATGGAGATGAGGAAGGTGTCCCCTCGTCGGGGACGTACGCGATGTTGGACAGCTGCGGCCGGCCGTTGGCGCGGATGGTGGCCAGGACCCCCTGCTTGCGATTGCGGGCGAACGCCAGTGCCTCGGTCAGATCCATGCGCCCGACCGTAGCGGGGCCTCTGGAGACGGGTTACGCCGGGGCGGGCTCGGGCTTCAAGGGCTCGACCACGATCTCGTCCTTGGAACGGTCGGCGACGACCAGATGGATCGACGGCCGCCACGATCGCACCCGACCAGCGGGGCGACCAGGAAGACCCAGACCTGGCTGAGCGCCGTGCCCCCCACGACGAGGGCCGGCCCGAGGCTCCGGGCGGGGTTCACCGAGGTGCCCGTCAGCGGAATGCCGATGAGGTGGACGATCACCAGGCCGAAGCCGATGGCCACGCCGGCAGCGCCTTGAATGGCCGCCTTGTGCGTGGCGAACAGCACCACCATGACGAAGATGGCCGTCAGGACGACCTCGATGAGGAACGCGCCGCCACTGGCTCACCAACAGGTGCGACTCCTTGCCGTACCCGTCCGTACCCAAGCCCCTGGATCGACTTCTTGTAGAGCGGAGACGTGGTGAACATCCAGTAGAGGAGGTAGGCCCCGGCGATGCCGCCGAGCCACCTGGGCCACAATGTAGGCCACGCCCTCGCCCAGCTTCATGCGTCCCGGAGGCGATGAAGCCGAGCGTGACCGCCGGGTTGACGTGGCAACCCGAGATCGGCCCGATGGCGTAGACGAGGGCGACGAGCACGAGCCCGAAGGCCAGGGCGGTGGCCGCCACTCCGGCGGCGATAGCTCAGGCCGAAGAGCTTGAAGCCGAAGGTCTCGGTGGCGACGCCGACCGCGATGACCACCAGCACCAGCGTGCCGAGGAACTCGCACGGCGAGCTTTCTGGGATCCAGACGTCATGACCGATGACCTCCTGTGTCCAGGCGAGGGGAGTGGACACAGGCAGTTTCGCAGCGCCGGTCGGCCCGAGTCGCGGATACCCGGGACGAACTACCTGCTCACAGCCTCGACACAGCGGATGCAGCGCCGAGCGTTCGTTCGAACCTAAATGGCGGCCATCGCCTTCTCGTCGGCTTCGCGCAGGCGGGTGGCCATGGCGGCCAGCATCTTGCGCGAGAGCGCGGGACGGCGTCGAGCACGCCGTTGAACTGACGCTGACCCAGCACCAGCAGGGTCATGTCCGTCTCCGAGACCACCGACGCCGAGCGGGGCCGGCGGTCGAGCAGCGCCATCTCGCCGAAGTACTGGCCGGGCCCGAGCGTGGCCACCTTGCGGTTGTTGCGCGCACGGCGGCCTGGCCCTTCACGATGAGGAAGAACTCACGGCCGATGGTGCCCTGCTCGCACAGCATGCGGCCGGGTGGCACCTGCACCTCTTCGAGGGCTCGCTTGATGGTGCGCAGGTCCTTGGCCGAAGAGGTGGAGAACAGCCAGATCTTGGACAGGTCGAAGTTGTCGCCGCTCATGCTCCAACAGTAATCCCCGACCCCTCCTACGTGCTGGTTTGCGCCGCAGGGAGGGTCAGACGGCGTCGGCCCCGCGTTCGCCCGTGCGCACCCGCACCACCGTCTCGGCCGGGACCACCCAGACCTTGCCGTCGCCGATCTTGCCGGTGGCGGCAGAGGAGACGATGGCGTCGACGACGGCCTCGGCCCGGTCGTCCTCGACGAGCACCTCGACGCGGACCTTGGGGATGAAGTCGACCGTGTACTCGGCACCCCGGTAGTTCTCCGTGTGCCCCTTCTGGCGGCCGAAGCCCTGCGCCTCGGTCAGGGTCATGCCCTGGCACGCCCATGTTCTTCAGGACGTTCTTGACGTCGTCCAGCTTGAACGGCTTGACCACCGCAACCACGAGCTTCATCGTCGACTCCTCAGATCCGCCGGGCCCACAGGCCCTCACAGAGCACGTTAATGACCGGGGCGGTCGCCCGCCCCGCCGCCCCCGGACCTGGTCCGGCGGCCGGCCACGCGGCCGCCCGGCGCGCTCATTCGGAGGGTGGGCAGGTCATCGGCCCGAAGGGAGCAACGCCCGGGGAGCGGTAGCCTTCCCCGATGCCTTCGAGCCCAGTCGCCGGTGATCCCGGGGGGGATGACGCGCCACGGATGACGTTCTGGGAGCGCCTCAAGTACTCCATGGTCCGCCCGGACGACGATCCCAAAGAGAAGGAAGTCCAGGAGATCCGGCCCGTCGAGGAGATCCAGGCGGACATCGCCCGGTCCAACGACAAGGAGCGGGCCATCGGCCTGGTGGCGGCGCCGGTGGCAGCCTTCATCGGCCTGCTCATCAGCAATGCTTCCGTCAACTACGCCAAGACCCACAACCTGAGCACGTCCGTCTACGACAAGCTCACCTACGTCCTTCTCGGGCTGGCCGTCCTCATTCTGCTCACGTCATGGCTGCGCAAGCGCATGTTCCAGGGCATCACGCTGGCGCTCTACGGCCTGGCCATCTTCCAGCTCCACTACACCTACTTCGGGTTCGCCGCGCCCTTCTTGCTGGCCGGCGCCTGGTACCTCATACGGGCCTGGCGGCTGCAGCAGGAGCTGAAGAAGGCGGAGGCGGCCGGTCCCCAGGCGCCACGGCCGAAGGGGGCCACGACGAACGCGGCCGCGCCACGTCCCCGCCGCAACAAGCGCTACACCCCGCCTTCCTGAGCGCCGCGCACGCTCAGCGCGCGTGGCGTCAGGCGGGAGGTCCGCCGACGCTGTAGCCCTGACGCCGCCGACGCAAGACCAGCAGGAGCGCACGAGCGCCAGCAGCACGACGAACAAGATGATCGGCAAGCACGAACACGCCCGCCGACGAATGTTCCGTCGCCACAATCGAGGCCGGTGAGACGAGGGCGGGATCGCCGGGAACAGCGATGGCGGGCACCGTGGACCCGGGCCGGTGGAATGAGTCGCCCGGGGAGCTGCTCGGCGTAGGTCTTGCCGTCGAGGGTGTAGGTCCCGTGGCACGAGTACCCCGCCGCGTTGCTCCCGCTGCCACCGAGGAGGCCCAGGCAACCCGCCACCGTGAAGGTGACGGGGACGCCGTCGTTGTGCAGGCGGTCGTTCTGCTGGTTCGTGTGGATCCCCGACGAACGGTGAAGACGATGGTGAGCACGAGGAGCGTCACGAGCACGAACCCGATGGCCACCTGGCCCACACGGCGGCCGTCCACCGACACGCCGGCGCCGCGCAGCTGCCCGACACGATCGGTCGGCTCCATCCCAGACGGTCTCGCCGGCGGGGTCGTTTTCGGGCAGGGCGGGGTCGGTGGAGGTCATCACGATCGGGAGGATCGTAGTGGGGTCCTCCGTCCGCTTCGCTGCGGCCCTTTCGGCACCTGCCCGAGCCGCCTAAACCCCGGGATTGGGGTGAGCGGGCGGATTAACAAGCCCGAAACACACGCGTGATCATGCGGAAACTCCTGAACTGCATTGTGTCTGCGGCGGGGTGAACCGTCTGCAGTGGCAGTAGCCGTACCCGGTGTTTCGTCACGCTCTGGCCGCAGAGCGGGGCGCTGGGGCGGATGACAGTTAGGAGAGCTTGAGTGATCCATCTGATAGGAGCGGCTTCGTACGTTCCGTATCCCAGTTGGCTCAATCCGGCTGACAATACGTGGCAGATAACAGCTGCCACCTTCGTCGGCCTGATGAGCCTTCCTGGCCTGGCAGTGCTCTACGCGTCACTGGTCCCGAAGAAGTGGGCCGTGAACGTCCTCGCCATGATGTTCGCCGGATTCTCTCTGGTGATGGTGGCCTGGTTCCTGTGGGAGTACAAGCTTGGCTTCGGCGACACGTCCATCGGCGGCGGCGTCCATCTCGTCAACGGGGTGGTGACGCAGACGCAGAACGCAGGCACGACCGGAACGTTCACGCACTTCTTCGAGAACTTCTGGGGCAAGCCGGGACCGATCACGAGCGCGTTCGGTGAGCAAGCGCAAGCGAGCTCTGCGGCCAACACGATCATCCCGTTCCACTTCCCGACCTCGACACTGGCGTACTTCCAGTTCGTGTTCGCGGCGATCACGCCGCTGCTGTTCATGGGAAGCGTGCTCGGCCGGATCAAGTTCAGCGCCTGGTGCCTGCTCGTCCCGCTGTGGTCGACCTGCGTCTACACCGTGGACGCCTTCCTCCTCTGGGGCGGCGGCTACTTCGCCCAGGAAGGTGCACTGGACTTCTCAGGTGGTTACGTCATCCACATGTCGGCCGGAGTGTCCGGCTTCGTGGCTGCGTGGTGTCTCGGGCCGAGACTCCTCCGAGATCGCCAGCATGCCTTGCCCAACAACCTCGTGATGGCGGCAGTCGGTGCCGGCATCCTGTGGTTGGGCTGGAACGGGTTCAACGGTGGTGACCCCTACTACGCCGGGGCCAGCGCGGCTGCGGCGGTGGTCAACACCAACCTCGCCACGGCGACCGGTGTCCTGGTCTGGATCGCCATGGACGCCTGGCTCTCCAAGGAGAAGAAGCCCACCTTCCTCGGTGGTGTCAACGGCATGATCTGCGGTCTGGTCGGCATCACGCCGTGCGCAGGCTGGGTCAACGGCCTCGGTGCGATCTTCGTCGGCGCCATCTGCACGGTCATCGTCTGGATCGCCTGGAACTACCTGTCCAAGGTGCGGCCCTTCTCGAAGGTGGACGACGCCCTGGGTGTCATCTACACCCACGGGATCGCCGGCCTCTTCGGTGGACTGCTGCTGGGCATCTTCGGTGACCCCAACATGATTGAGTACGGCTGCGGTCACCTGACCGCGATCCGGACAGGTCATCGCCACCACGCCAGGCGCAGTACCTCACGGCGAAGGGGACCTGCGTGCCCTTCGGTGTCAACGGCCTGATGTACACCGGGTCGGCGCACCAGCTGTGGGAGCAGTTCCGGGCGGCCATCTGGGTCATCTTCTGGTCGGCTCTCGTGACCTTCATCCTCATGAAGCTCATCGGGCTGGTCCTGCGTGGTACCCGCTACAAGGACGAGGTCCTCGAAGTCGGCGACCTCGCCATCCACGGCGAGGAGGCCTTCCCCGAGGAGACCCTCGCCACTCGCACAGGCGGCGGTGCCTTCGCCATGGCCGGTCTCGACAAGGGAGGGAGCTCAGCGGCAGCGACCGCCGAGGATTATCCGGTGCCCGGAACCGATACCGGCGGCGGGGCCTAGGCCCGGTCAGACAGGACGAAAGGAGATCGACAAATGAAGCTGATCGTTGCAGTCCTCAAGCCGTTCAAGCTCGACGACGTCAAGGAGACTCTGAAGAACCTCGGAGTGCAGGGCATGACCCTGACCGAGGCGCAGGGTTTCGGACGCCAGCGAGGCCACACCGAGGTGTACCGGGGTGCGGAATACGAGGTGGACTTCGTCCCCAAAATCCGTGTCGAGGTACTGGTGGACGATGGCCAGGTCGACGAGGTGGTCGACGCCATCGTCACCTCGGCCTCCACGGGCAAGATCGGCGACGGCAAGGTGTGGGTTCTGCCTGTCGAAGCCGTGGTGCGGGTACGCACCGGAGAGCGCGGGTCTGACGCGTTGTAACGACGCAGCAGTCCTGTAGTCAGTCGGTCAGGCCGGGGCGCGGCGAGGTGCCCCGGCCTGCCGCTGTCTGTGGGCATGTTCTCCGCCAACCGTGGTGAGGCGCCGGTCCGGTCGTGGCGGGACGGACCG
>CAVWJQ010000005.1:0-131681 GCA_963755445.1 uncultured Acidimicrobiaceae bacterium
CCGTCGTCCGCTTCTTGAAGAAGTGCGCCGCCAACGGCGCCGCCACAGCGAGAATGACCACCGACCAGATCAGCGCCGCCTCGACCGGATGCTGCATCGGCCAGGCCTGCACCGCGGCGGACGGGTTCGGGTTGCCCCACAGGTTGCGGGTCGCTGCCACGACGGCGCTCACCGGGTTCCAGTTCGCCACGACCTGCAGCCACCCGGGCATGTGCTGGGTGGGCACGAACGCGTTGGACACGAACGTCAGCGGGAACAGGACGATGAAGCCGAAGGAGCCGGCCGACTCGGGGCTCTTGGAGTTCAGCCCGACGCAGGCCGAGACCCACGACACGGCATAGGCGAAGAACAGCAGCAGGCGCGAACCCGCCGACGACCGAGATGGCGTTCGAACCGGGCCGCCAACCGACCACCAGTCCGGTCACCGCCACAATGGCGGCGCACACCACCGACGTCAGGAAGTCGGCCGCGGAGCGCCCGACCAGCACCGCCGAGCGCCACATGGGCAGCGTGCGGAAGCGGTCGATCATGCCTTCGTGCAGGTCGGTACTGAGGCCGATCGCCGTCCCCATGGTCGAGGTGACCAGGTTCAGGGCCAGAATGCCGGCCAGCAGGAAGTCGACATAGCTGCCACCGCCGGGAATCGGGATGGCCCCCCCGAAGATGTACACGAACAGCACCGTGAACAGCAGCGGCTGGATCGTCACGTCCGAGAGCTGCATCGGCTCCCGGGAGATGTGCACGATGTTGCGCCGGGTCATGGCCCAGATGTCCGCCAGCGATCCGAGCAGGTTCCCGCCCTCGTGGGGCCGGTCGAACCCGGTGGCAGACGGCGTCAGCGTGGTCGTCGTCATGCGCGTACTCCTTCCAGTTCGTGACGGCCCTCGCCGGACCCGACGGGACCGGCGGAACCGCGCACGCCGACCCGAGCCCGCAGCCCGAGCCCGACGCAGACTCGTCGCCCTCGGCCGCACTCTTCCTCTTCGATGTGCCCACCGGTGAGCGAGAAGAACACGTCGTCGAGCGACGGCTGCCGCACCTCGATGTTGTCCACCAGCACTCCGGCGCTATCCAGCGCCCGCACCACGACGGTCGCCAACCCAGTCGACGAGTCGACGCCGGCGCTCAGGTGCCGCCCGTCGTCGCTCACCGAGACCGGCCCCGACCACCAGCGGCGCCATGGCCCCGACCGCAGCCGGCGTGCGGCTCGGCCAGCGTCACCTCCAGGCGGGCGCCCCGGCTCGCCTCCTTCAGCTCCTGCGGCGTGCCCTTGCGCAATGACCCGGCCGTGGTCCACGACCACGATGTCGTGGGCCAGCTCGTCGGCCTCCTCCAGGTACTGCGTCGTCAACAGGACGGTGACGCCCTCGCCGAGCAGCTCGCGGATGGCCTCCCAGACCCGCTGCCGCGACGTCGGGTCGAGACCCGTCGTCGGCTCGTCCAGGAACAGCACCGGCGGCCGCGTCATCAGCGGCGCCGGCCAGGTCCAGCCGGCGGCGCATGCCGCCCGAGTAGCCCTTGACCACGCGGTCGGCGGCGTCGGTCAGCTCGAACTGCGCCAGCAGCTCCTTGGCCCGGGCCCGGGAGGCGGCCCGACCCAGGTCCGACAGCTCGCCGATCAGCACCAGGTTCTGGCGCCCGGTCAGCAGCGGGTCCAACGTCGCGTCCTGGGCGGCCACGCCGATGTGGCGCCGTACCTCGCCAGGCTGACGCAGCACGTCGATGCCGGCCACCGTCGCCGAGCCCGAATCGGGTCGGGCCAGCGTGGTCAGCACCCGCACGGCGGTCGTCTTGCCGGCGCCGTTCGGGCCGAGCAGCCCGAGGATGGTGCCGGCGGGGACGGAGATGTCGACACCCGCCAGCGCCTGGGTCTCCCCGTAGCGCTTGGTCAGCCCTTCCGCCTGGATCATCAGATCAGTAGCCATAGACATCCTTACCGGTCGTTAAGTAAACTTCTGGTCCGAGGGCATGCGTAAGCGGACTACTTACCTGTCGTCAAGTAGGTATTGGGACAAATGACCGGTAAGGTGCACGACAAGATGGCCAATCAGATGACACAGCGGAGCCAGGACACGTGACGCAGACCGCCGACGACCAGGCCCGGGCCGACGCGCTCGCAGGCAGAAGAGGACGCCATCGGCGAGCTCGAGGCCGTCATCGGCGAGGAGCCGGACCTCGGCCCCCTCGCCGACTCGCCGAACCGCCACCGCCACCGCCACCGCCACCGCAGCCGCCCCGCCCCTCGTCGACGCCAAGGTCGACACCCGCCAGCGCATCCTCGATGTGGCTCTCGACCTCTTCACCGAGCAGGGCTACGACGGCACCAGCCTGCGCGAGATCGCCGAGCAGCTGGGCGTCACCAAGGCGGCCATCTACTACCACTTCGAGTCCAAAGAGGACATCCTGATGGCGCTGCACATGCGCATCCACGACTTCGGTCGGGAGGCGCTGATGCTGATCGGGGAGGGGCCGGTCACGCTGGAGCTGTGGGGCCAGCTGCTCGATCAGATCGTCGGCGAGATGCTGGCCCAGCGCAAGCTCTTCCTCATGCACGAGCGCAACCAGGCCGTGCTGGAGAAGCTGCACCGCGAGGACCACGACGCCGAGCACGAGGACATCCAGAACCAGTTCCGCCGGGTCCTGGGCGACGAGCGGGTGCCGGTGCGGGACCGGGTGCGCATGGCGGCGTCCTTCGGCGTCGTCTTCTCGAGCATCTTCCTGGGCGACGACGTCCTTCGATTCGACGCCCAAGGACGAATTGGAGGACATGCTCCGCGACATCCTCCACGACGTCCTCGCCGGATGACGGGACTGGTCCCGCCGGGCAAAAACCCAGCCCGAGCTGGCTACAGTTCCTCACGGTGACTGACGCCCCCAGCAGGAACGCAGCAGGACTCCCCGCACGAGCACCCCTTCACGATCGCCATCGACGTGGGCGGCACCGGCCTCAAGGCCGACGTCCTCGACAAGGACGGCACGCCGGTGGCCGACGCGGGTCCGGGTGCCCACCAAGTACCCCATGCCGCCCGCACGAGCTGGTCGCCGACGCTGACCAAGCTGGTGGCCAAGCTGCCCGAGGGCGACCGCGTCTCGTGCGGCTTCCCCGGCATGGTCCGCAGCGGCCACGTGCTCAGCGCGCCGCACTTCGTGCTCGAGAAGGGCCCGGGCTCCAAGACCGACCCCAAGCTGCAGGCGGCCTGGTCGGACTTCGACCTGGCCGTCCGCCCTCGACGAAGTCCATCGGCAAGCCGTGCCGCGTCGCCAACGACGCCGACGTGCAGGGCCTGGCCGTCGTGCGGGGCAAGGGCTTCGAGGTCGGTCATCACGCTCGGGACCGGCTTCGGCACGGCCTTCTTCATGGACGGCAACCTCATGCCGCACATGGAGTTCTCCCACCTCGAGTTCCGCAAGGGCGAGACCTTCAACGAGCAGATCGGCGAGGCGGCCCGCAAGAAGGTCGGCGACGAGCGCTGGAACAAGCGGGTGCGCAAGGCCATCGCCTACCTCGATGCGCTGTGCTTCTTCGACCACCTCTACATCGGCGGCGGCAACGGTCCCCGGGTCAACCGGCGCGACCTCGGCGACGTGCTCGAGCGCATCACGGTGGTGGACAACAAGGCGGGCATCCTCGGCGGGATCAAGCTCTGGGACGCGCACCACATCGGTGTCGAAGGGAGGACCGCAATGACCGCCGTCGACACCGAGCCGCTGGCCTGGGATCCGCTCAACGAGAAGTACAAGGCCGACCCGCACGCCATCTGGAAGCGCCTGCGCGACGAGCAGCCCCTCTATTACAACGAGCAGTACGACTTCTACGCCGTGAGCCGCTTCGCCGAGGTCGACGCCTTCAGCCGCGACCCCAAGACGTTCATCTCCTCGCACGGCACCGTGATGGAGATGATCACGGCCGACCCGATCGACATGCAGATGATGATCTTCATGGACCCGCCCGAGCACACCCGCTACCGGCGCCTGGTCTCGAAGACCTTCACGCCGCGCCGCATGAAGCTGCTCGAGGACGACATCCGTGCCCTCTGCGTCAACCTGCTCGACGGCCTCGTCGGCCGCAGCTCGTTCGACTACGTGCAGGACTTCGGCGCCCGCGTCCCGGCCTACGTGATCGCCGCCCTCCTCGGCGTGCCGCCCGAGGACCGCGACATGGTCCGGGGCTGGATCGACGAGTCGTTCCACCTCGACCCCGAGACCGGGCATGTCGAACGACATCTCGACGGCGGCCATGTTCAACGTTCATGGAGTACCTCGGCAAGACGCTGACCGATCGCCAGGCCAACCCGCGCGACGACATGTTCACCGACCTCGTGAACATGGAGATCACCGAGGACGACGGCGTGCCCCGCCGGCTGACGCTGGAGCAGGCGGTCAACTTCGCCGTGCTCATCGGCAGCGCCGGCACCGAGACCGTGGCCCGCATGCTCGGCTGGGCCGCCTTGGCGCTCGACAACAACCCGGACCAGCGGGCCGAGCTCGTCGCCGACTCCAGCCTGATCCCCAACGCCATCGAAGAGGTCCTGCGCTACGAGGCGCCTTCGCCGGTGCAGAGCCGCTGGTGCATCGACGACGTCGAGGTGCACGGCGGGAAGATCCCGGCCAACTCGAAGGTCGTGATGATCACGGGCTCAGCCGGCCGGGACGAGCGGGCCTACCCCGACGCCGACACCTTCGACATCCACCGGAAGTTCGACCACCACCTGTCCTTCGGCTACGGCATCCACTTCTGCCTCGGCGCCGCGCTGGCCCGGACCGAGGGCCGGATCGCCCTCGAGGAGACCTTCAAGCGCTTCCCCGAGTGGTCGGTGGACATGGCCGGGGCGGTGCCGCTGCACACGAGCACGGTCCGGGGCTACACCAAGCTGCCGATCAGCGTCTGACCTGGTCGCGGGCGCCTCGGGGGCCTGGCCAGGGCTCCGGTACACTGTTCTGTCTCACCCAGCGCTCGTAGCTCAACGGACTAGAGCATCTGACTACGGATCAGAAGGTTGGGGGTTCTGGCTGATACCTCAAGATCCTGTTTCATCTGCAAATCGAAATGCAGCTGCTGCTCAAATCGGTGCCAATCCTAATTTTGCGTTCCGCGAGCCGGCTTCTCGTCTCGATCATGATCGTGGACGCCCCTTGTGGATCAGCGTTGCTTGTGATCCTTGGCGGGGAGAGCTACGCGGAGTCTCATCATCCGCAATTGGACGGCCTGAACGGAGTTGTTCTCGCAGTTCGGACAGCGTAGTGGGTGAAAACAGTCGATAGTCGAGCATTGTCTCCGCCGTTCGTCGCACTGCAAACCGTTGACCGCAGGATTCTCAATGAGGGCGACGAAGAATGGCATCGTCAATACGTTGTGAGGCTCACCGAAGAGTGAGCGCCTGCTTAGGAACTCCATAGGACCGAGCTGACTCCAACAGCGATCGCTGGCGGCGGGTTGTGAAGAGTAGCAAATGTTCCAGAGCCCTCGATCTCCGACGTGGCTAGGATCTACTCGCTCTGAATGTTGACTGAGTTGGTTGAACGGTGACCATCTCCCGACGGAGGGGGAATAGATATGACCGAACCTGATACAACCCAAGGCTCGATTGGCTCTGGCAAAAGACGCTCTTCTTCGCCTCGGCGCGCAGCAGTAGTTGTACCGTAGGTGACGGCGGCGAAAGGTAGCAACCTGTGTACCAGACGACCGGTAAGCGACGAAGACCCGCGCTAGGGGTAGTACGCACGCGCACGCACACGACGGAAAACCAGGACGGACGGCGAACTGGCCCCGGTAGGGCTCCGAGTCGGCTCGCTCGTAGAGCGCAGCCCCATACCCGTTCACGGGATCAGCCTCCCCGGCTGGAGAGAATCGGAACAGCGCCATGCCCACCTGCTCGGCCCACTCCTTTGCGTATCTGGTATAGGCGTTCAGACTGAAAAAGATTGACACGGCGTTCTCTATTGCGGCTACTCCGTGGAGTCGCTGGAGGTCCGGACGGCCAATTGGGACCATGTGCATCTTGACTTGTGCGACCATCGACCTTCCCCGCACGTCGACTCCGCCGTCTGCGCCCGCACCGGTTGCTTTCGCGTCATCGAATACCCAACCAGCGAAGCCATTCGGCAGCGACCTCTTCTGCCTCCAGAGCCGACCGAATCATCCGTGCCGCGGACGATCAGTGGTGACGGCTTCCCAATTGCTACTGGTCGGGTCGGCGGTGCTGGCGGAGTACTGGCGTTGGTTGTGTAGTCGGTCCAGGCTGACCCATCCCAAAATCGAAGACCAGGTGCGCCGCTTGGGTCTTGAAACCAGCCTGCTTCAGCCACGGGATTTTGTACCACCAATACCCCCTCCCGTCCCTGGGGGTGTTTCGGGACGATGTTCCCCGAGCTTTAGCGTGCCACCCCGCTGCATGTGGAGAATCGGGTTGTCACGGGCGCATGGCCGAATGCGACAACTATCCCACGTGCCCATGAAACGAGCGGTCGGTCGCTAGGTTGAGATCTCCGGGTCATCTCGAAATGCTTCTGTACGTGTGCGGCGGATCAGGCCTTGCTCGGTGGCTACCTGAGAGTTGAGGCGGGCCGGCCGACGCCGACGTCATCTGCGGTAGGAAACTTAGAGGTAGAGCTGTCTGAGCGTATCGCAGAGCTCAGTTTCTTCTTGCCAGCGGGATGTCGTAGAGCGCCGACCAGTTGGTGCTGACGATCTTCGCCTTGCTCTCGTCGGAGAGCGGCAGCTTGTCGAACGAGTCGACCGCGTGCGGGTACTTCGAGTCCCCGTGGGGGTAGTCGGTGGAGAAGATCAGCTTGTCGTCGCCGAACGTCTCGACGAAGTGCGGCACCGTCATCTCGTCGGCCTCGACCGACACCCAGCAGTTCCGCTTGAAGTACTCCGACGGCGGCATCGTCAGCTCCGGCGCCTCGTACCAGCCCGTCCACTCCCAGTGCTCGTCGAGCCGGTACATGAACCAGGGCGCCCACGAGCAGTTGCCCTCCAGCAGCGCCACCTTCAGGTTCGGGAAGCGCTCGAGCACGCCGCCGCCGCACAGGCACGCCGTCACGAACTGGATCCCCAGCGGCTGGCTGAACGTGTGCCACAGCATCAACCGGTCGAGGACCTCCAGCCCGAAGTCGGGCGTCAGGTACGTCTGCCCGCCGCCGTGGAACGACAGCGGCACGCCCAGGCGCTCGATCTCGGCCCACAGCGGGTCGTAGGCCGGGTGGTACCAGGGGCGGCGGTTGACCGCCGCCGGCGGGAGGAAGATCGACTTGAAGCCGAGCTCCTCCACGCAGCGGCGCGCCTCGGCCACGGCGCCATGGACGTCGTGGGCCGCCACCATGCCCGCCCCGTACATGCGGTCCGGCGCGTGGTCGCAGAAGTCCTTCAGCCAGTCGTTGTAGGCCCGGGCGATCGCCGTGGCGAACTCGGGCTCCAGCCCGTCCGAGCCGATCTGCTCCGTCGAATCGAGCCCGAGGACGAACAGCCCGCGGGAGGGGAAGAGCACGGCCATGTCGAGGCCCTCGGCGTCCATGGCGTCGACCTGTGACTGGGCGTCCCAGCCCCGGGCCTCCGACTCCGCGTAGGCGTTGTCGTGGTGCTTCTGCCAGCCCGTCTTGCGGCCCTCGACGCGCTGCGGACGGGTGGGGCCCATGCGCAGCATCACGTGGTTCTTGACCCGCACCCGCATGTCGCGCTGGAGCTCGGAGAGCCCTTTCGGCGCCGCATGGGCGTAGGCCGGGTCGATGTAGCGCTCCCACAGGTCCGGCGGCTCCATGACGTGCAGGTCGCTGTCGCAGATGACGTGGTCTCGCAACCCCATGACTTTGAACCCCCCGTGGATTCCCTGACACTCGAGTCAGGGATGACTATACGCTCTCGTCCCGTGGGCGCCCCGGGGCGATCCCACCACGAGCGAATCTCTGGGGAGGGACGATGGCCATCGGCGTGATCGGGCTGGGCAACATCGGGCGGGGCATTGCGACCAACCTGGTCGCCGACGGCAACGACGTGGTCGTCCACGACGTCGACGCCGCGGCCATGGCCGCCATTGAGGGGGCGACGGCGGCGCCGGATGTGGCCGCGGTGGCACGGGCGGCCGACGTCACCCTGCTCTCCCTGCCCACGCCCGACGTGGTGGAGGAGGTGGCCGCAGCGTGGGCGGCTGCGGCCGCGCCGGGTGCCGTGCTGGTCGACCTGTCGACGAACAGCCCGGCCGTCGTGCGCGAGCTCGGCGAGCGGCTGGCGGGCTCCGGGCACCACCTGGTCGAGGCGCCGCTGACCGGGGGAGCCATCGGCGCCGAGAAGCGGATGCTCGTGTTCATGGTCGGCGGCGACGACGAGCCGGTCGCCCGGGTCATCCCGGTGCTCGAACCGCTCGGGCGCGCCACCTTCCACGTCGGGCCGCTGGGGCTGGGCAACACCATGAAGCTGCTCAACAGCCTCATCGCCTTCACCACGACGTGGGTGAGCCTGGAAGGGCTGGCGATGGCGACCAAGGCCGGCATCGAGCTCCCGAAGGCCGTCGAGATCCTGCGCACCGCGGGGGCGTCCAACTTCTTCATCGATCGCCAGGTCGAGACCATCGACGGGCGCAACCGGCCCACGCAGTTCGCGCTGGAGCTGGCGGCGAAGGACGCCGGCCTCATCGTGGAGACCGGCAACGCGGTGGAGGCGCCGATGCCCGTCGGCGGGGCGATCAAGGGCGTGCTCGACGCCGCGGTGCTGCAGGGATTCGGTGGGGCCGACTGGAGCGAGCTCGTCACCTTCGCCGAGCGGCAGGCCGACGTCGACGCTGCGCTGGAACGGCGGGTAGGCGTCGAGAAGTAGAGGTCGGAGCCGGCGGGGTTGCTGTCCGGCGGAGGGAGTCCGTCCGCCGCGGCTCAGTCGGTGCCGAGCACCTCGGCGGCCACCCGCATGGCGGACCCCGCCGCGGGGACGCCGGCGTAGATGGACGTGTGCATGATGACCTCGACGATCTCCTCGCGTGAGATGCCCACGTTCAGCGCGCCGGCGATGTGCGAGCGGAGCTCCTCGGGCTGGCCCAGCGCGGCGAGGAGGGCGACGGTGATCATGGAGCGGTCCCGCACCGGGAGGCCCGGGCGCGACCAGATGTCGCCGAACGCGCTCTGCTGCACGTGGTCGTAGTAGTCCGGGGCCAGCTTGGCGGCAGGGAACTGGCCGCCCGGGCCCTTGAGGATGGCCGGCCAGAGCTGGCCCTGTATTTCGCGGCCGGTGGCCCGGCGCTCGTCGCTCGTCGTCATGATCCGACTCCTTCCACTCCCAAGAGATTGACCGTGGCGATGCTGCCGCCCGACCAGGTGTGCGGGCGCCATTCTGGCGCCGCCTGGAGCAATTGATCCATTGACCATTGTATATGCAACCGCTATTGTGCCCGCCCATCTTGGTTGGGGCCGTCGAGGTTTGCGGTAATCGAGAAGCTTGAACATAAGAGGTCAACCAAGGGGGTTGCTTTGCTGACGTCACGTCGCACGTTTACGGGGACTCGGCACGTCGTTCACGGACCCGAGTGCCGATGCTCCTGGTCGGCGGTCTCAGTTTGATGACGTTGGTCGGTTCGCTTGCCCTCGGCAGCAGTGCAGTGGCCCAAGCGGGCGGTGCGGCCCCCAAGCAGCTGGCGGCTCACCTGGCATTCAACCCCAGTCTCTCTCCGGCCTATGCGGGTGACGCGGCGGACCCCAATGTCCTCTACTCGGGTGGGATCTACTACGCCTTCACCACGGGAACCCCGGCGGGCAACTTCATTCAGGCCCTGACCGACACGACGGGCAGCCCGGCATCGGGCTGGCAGCCCTACACGGGTGGCTCGGGATCGAGCGCCCTGCCCAGCCCACCTGCGTGGGAAACGGTCAACACCCAGACCTCTCCCGGCGTCTTCTTCTACGGGGGGCACTGGGTCATGTTCTACGACGCCTCGGTGGCCCCCAATCCCGAGGATTCGGGGCACAGCTGCATCTCTGTCGCCACCGCGGGGACGCTCAGTCCGCCCGTGTTCTCGGACACCTCCGCGGGACCGCTGTACTGCGGCACGCCGGGCGTGGGAGTTCTCGACCCGAGCCCCTTCGTCGATCCGGCGACCGGGGCGGCCTACCTCATCTGGAAGTCCAATGACGGCGGAGGCTCGCCGGCGGCCTCGCAAGTCTGGTCGGCGCAACTGAGTGCCAGTGGAACAAGCATCATCGGACCCCCGACCGTCCTGCTGACCGTCAACCAGGCGGCGCTGCCCTGGGAGAACACGACGGACGACCCCCAGATGGCGTTCGCTTCGGGTTCCTACAACCTGTTGTTCTCGGGCGGCGACTTCACCACCGCGAGCTACAACGAGGCGCTGACCACGTGCTCCGGACCGCTCGGCCCGTGCAGCCAACCGACGGCACCCTTCCTCACCACCTACGGCAACGCCTACGGGCCCGGCGGTGGCGCGCTCTTCCAGGACGCCGCGGGGAACTGGTGGCTCGGCTACGCAGCCTGGTCGCTGCCCTGCACGTCCTACAGCTGCGGTGCGGTGCGGCAGCTGTACACCGCGCCGATCGATTTGAGCAACGGCCTCTCGGTGCCGTGCAGCCCGCCGAGCGGCGTGCCGACGGGCTATCGCTTCACGGCCAGCGATGGGGGGATCTTCACCTACGGCAACCAGCCGTACTGCGGGTCGACCGGAAGCATCCACATCAACCAGCCGGTCGTGGGGATCGCCAGCACCGCCGATGACGGCGGCTACTGGACCGTTGCCCGCGACGGAGGAATCTTCTCCTTCGGGGACGCCGGGTTCTACGGGTCAGCGGGGTCGATCCATCTGAACCAACCGATCGTGGGCATGGCCGCGACACCGAACGGCGGCGGGTACTGGCTCGTGGCGTCCGACGGCGGGATCTTCTCCTACGGCGACGCCACGTTCTACGGCTCGACCGGAGCGATGCATCTCAACAAGCCCATCGTCGGAATGGCATCGACGCCCGACGGTCATGGGTACTGGCTCGTGGCGTCCGACGGCGGGATCTTCTCCTACGGCGACGCCACGTTCTACGGCTCGACCGGATCGATCCACCTGAATCAGCCGATCGTCGGCATGGCCGCCACCTCCAGTGGTCACGGGTACTGGCTCGTGGCGTCCGACGGGGGCATCTTCAACTACGGCGATGCCACGTTCTACGGCTCGGCCGGATCGATCCACCTCAACAAGCCCATCGTCGGCATGTCTGCGACACCGAGCGGGCGGTGGGTACTGGCTGGTTGCAACGGACGGCGGCATCTTCAACTACGGCGATGCCGGGTTCTTCGGCTCGACCGGATCGATCCACCTCAACGCGCCCATCGTCGGGATGAGCGGACCCTCGGCCGGGAGCGGCTAAGTGCGCCGCCGGAACACGCCGTCTCGGTCCTCGTGGCCGGTCGTCATGATCCGACTCCTTCCACTCCCAACAGGTTGACCGTCGCGATGCTCCCGCCGCCGACCAGGTGGGCCAGCGCCACCTTGGCCCCGTCGACCTGGCGGCCCGTGGCCTCGCCGCGCAGCTGCAGCACGGCCTCGTGCAACATGGCCGTCCCGGTGGGCCCGCCCGGGTGCCCGCGGGCGAGCAGGCCGCCGTCGGTGTTGAACGGGATGCGCCCGCCCGGGCCCGTCTCGCCCTCGACCACGAGCTTCTCGCCCTCGCCCTCGGCGCAGAACCCGAGCAGCTCGTAGTACTCGAGCTCCTCGTTGACGAAGGCGTCGTGGCAGTAGGCCACGCTCACGTCCTCGGGCCCGAGGCCGGCCGCCTCGTAGGCCTGGAGGGCCGTGTCGCGGGTCATGGTGGCGGGGCCGACGACCGGGCCGACGAAGGTGTGGCCCGGCGAGTAGGTCTCCGACATGAGCGCCGAGGCCAGGGCGCGCACCAGGGGACGGCCGGGCTGGCGCTGCCGGACGAGGTCCTCGCGGGCCACGATGATGCAGGCGGCGCCGTCGTCGGGCGGGCAGCACATCATGGTGGTCAGGGGCTCGGCCACCATGCGGGCGGCCAGCACCTCCTCGGCCGTCACCACGTGGTCGGACTGGCGGTGCGCCGTCGGGCACTTGGCGCCGTAGTTCCAGTTCTTCGCCGCGATGGTGGCGAAGTGCTCGGGCGTCGTGCCGCGGTCGTGCATGCGGCGCTGCGCCCACAGCGCGAAGTAGGCGGCGGGGAGGATCGGCGCGTCGATCTGGTCGCGGCCGGCGCCCCGGCCGCCGCCGCCGACCATGTCGGTGAACTTGTCGAAGCACAGCGCCATGGCCACGTCGGCCCGGCCGGAGCTGACGGCCCAGGCGGCATCTCGGAAGGCCACGAGCCCGGTGGCCGAGGCGTTCTCGATGTGCGTGACCGGCAGCCCGGTCAGCCCGAACTCCTTCATGGCCTTGATGCCGAGCATGGAGGCGGGCTGGATGTAGCCCACGAAGGCCTCGTCGACGTCGGCGAGCGTCATGTTGGCATCGTGCAGGGCGAGGAGGCCGGCGTCCCGGGCGAGGTGCGCGCCGGGGATCTCCTTGTGCATGCCGAAGCGGACCATGCCGATGCCGGCGACGGCCACGCCGTCGAACTTCAGGCCGTGGGGGCTCATGCCGGGGCCTTCGTGGTCGTGGCGTCGGTGGCCGGGCGGAAGCGGTAGATCACGACGTCGTTCCCGTCCTTGTCCTGGCGCAGCGTCTCGAGGTCGATGTCGACCTCCATGCCGATGGCGAACTCGTCGCGGCCGCCCGAGAGGATCGACTGGACCCGTGGTCCCTCGGGCAGGTCGACCTGGGCCACCCCGTAGCCGGCGACGTCGGCGTCCTTCTTGCCGAACATCGGCACGTGGCAGTAGGTCCAGGTGTGGATGGTGCCCCGGGTCGAGAGCTCGGTGTCCTCGGTGCCCTCGTGCAGGCACTTGGCGCAGACCAGGCGGCGGGGGAAGAACACCTCGCCGCAGGCCGGGCAGCGGCTCCCGAGCAGGCGCGGCTGCTCGGCCGGGTCGTCGGGGATCCGGAAGAACCCTTCTTCGATGGGGACTCGGGCCATGCGCTCCTCGCTTCGCCGTTGCGGTCTCGGTCGACCGCCGGGGAGTCTGACACAGCCGTCAGGGTCGTACATGGGCCGGCCGGGCGATGGCGGCGACGAGCTCAGGAGGTGGTTTCGGGCTCCAGGAGGTCGAGCAGATCGTCGATGGAGGACACCAGGGGACCGAGGCGCCGGCGGGTGGCGATGGACCGTTCCCAGGCATGCAGGTCCTCGTTGACGGCGATGGTCAAGGCTTCGCCGGTCGGGGTGAGCCGGAGCAGCACACGCCGACGGTCGGAGGCATCGGGTGAGCGGGTCAGCCACCCGGCGGACTCCAGCCGGTCGAGGGTGAGGGTCATGCCGCCCGACGCCCGCCGCAACACCTCGCAGACGGCCGACGGTGCGCACACGCCGTCCGGGGCGCGGCGGATCACGCCGAGCACGAGGTAGTCGCCGAGTGCCAGTCCGTGACCGGCCGTGACGGATTCGAGCTGTTGTCCGGCGACCAGCTGGAGCGCCACCAGCCGCGCCATCAGACCGGACTCGCCGTCCCGGGTCCACGTGTCCGGGCGCATCGTCCCGACGGTTGCTTCCGCGCGCGTCACTCGGTGATGCCGAAGCGTTCCAGGCCGTACACGGCGATCGCATTGCCGCGGACGAGTTGGTACACCTCGCCGGCGTCGAGGCCGGCCTTGGAGGAGAGCTCCCAGGCCCGGCGGCGCGAGTCCGGGACACGAACCGTTGGAGTGCGGGAAGTCGCACTCGAAGAGGATGTGCTCCATGCCGACCTCCTCGCGGCTGCGCAGACCGTGGAGGTCGTCGAAGATGCAACCGAACACGCGGCCACGCACATAGGTCGACGGGGGATTCGGCAGGTCGACCTCGCCCACCGACTCGTGCCAGACGCCGTCCATGCGCTCGTACTGGAAGGGCATCCAGCCGACCTGGCTCTCCGCGTAGGCCAGCTTGAGTGCCGGGAAGCGCTCGAGCGTGCGGCTGTAGACCCAGTCGCACACCGAGCCCTGCGCGTTGTGGGCGTTGAGCGACATGGACACCGCCAGAGGAGCGTCGGCGGAGGTGGTCGGCATCGACGAAGAAGACCCGATGTGCATGGAGATGGTGGTGTCCGTCTCCTCGCAGGCCGCCCAGAGCGGGTCCCAGTCGCCGGTGTAGAGCGAGGAGAAGCCGAGCTTGGACGGGTTCTCGCTGAAGGCGATGGCGTGGCTGCCCTTGGCGGCGCAGCGCCGGACCTCGGTCGGCGGCCGCGTCGGGGTCCCACAGCGGAATGAGGGTGAGCGGGACCAGCCGGCCCCGGCCGGCGCCGCCGCACCACTCGTCGATCATCCAGTCGTTGTAGATCTGCAGGCAGAGGAGCGCGAGCGTCTTGTCGGGCCGCTCGGCGAAGCCCTGGCCGGCAAAGCGCGGGAACGTGTTGGGGTAGTTGATCCCGACCTGCTGGTGGTTCTCGTCCATGGCGCGCAGGCGGGCCGCCTGGTCGTAGGCGCCCGGGCGGAAGTCCTCGTAGATGGCCGGCAGGTTCTGGTGCCACTCGAGCGGCATGCCGCCGGCGGCGTGGAGGCGGTTGGTGCCCATGACGAGGTCGTCGAAGACCCAGACGTCGGTCCAGGTGCCGTCCTCGACGCCGCGCTCCATGGTGAGGACGCCGCCCTTGAACGTGCTCTTCGTCTTCTCGCGCACGCAGCGGGGCCCGCGCTGGCGCAGCGAGGCCGGGAGCTCGCGCTCCCACAGGTCGCGGGGCTCGAGGATGTGGTCGTCGACCGAGATGATGAGGGGGAAATCCTCTTCCGAGGCGTGATCGCGTGATCGCTGTGGTCGGGGTGGTCATGGGTGGCTCCGGTGAGGGGTGGATCCAATTAGCTTTGTGCAAAGATACTTTGCGCGGCGTAATCTTGCCGCCATGGCCGAGGCCAGTCAACCGCCGCCGTCCCCGAAGGTCGAGGGCCTCGAGCCCACGTTCCGGCACCTCGATGATCCGGAGGTGCCCTGGCAGGCGATCAAGGCCCAGCGCAACGCCGACGGCTCGGTGGCACAGGTGTGGGAGAAGTGGCTGGCCTTCTCGCCCGACCCGCAGTACCTGACGATCTATGCCCGTTATGACCCGGGCATGGTGGTGCGCCGGCACGGGCACTTCTCGCCGCACGTCGTCTTCGTGCTGGAGGGCGAGGTCAGCTTCGGCGATCGCCGGTGTCCGGCGGGGACCCACATCGAATTGCCACTGGGCGCCGCCTTCGGCCCGGTCGTGGCCGGCCCCGAGGGTGCCGTCATGTTCGAGGTCATGATGGGCGACCCGCGCAGCTGGGGCGACGAGCCCGAGGCCTACGAGGCGGCGCTGGCGGCGCAGGGCGCCGAGGCGTTGCCGGACCCCCCACTCGAATTTCCCGGCTGGCTCGAAGACCTGCGCACACACTGGGCGGGGGCCGACACCGGTCAGGCGGGCGAGGACTGAGGCTCCGGCCCGGTCCGCCGGGACGACTTCTGGGTCCTCTTTCTACGCCTACTCCTATAAAGCCTTAGATTTCTGAAGAATCAGCTTCCCGGCAGGCATCTCGCACTGGAAGATTTGCGGACGCACTGGGCCGCCGCGGACGGCTACGCAGGCGGGAACTGATTGAAGGCCGGCACGGAAGCGGGCACGGCCGCCGGGTGGAGTTGGGCGCGGAACGGCGCGGTGATCCCCGCCGCATCGATCAGCGCCGACGGGATCTGGTCCATGGAAGCGATCACGTGGTTCTGTTCGACCGTGACGCCGACGAGAGGATGGCCCCCGCAGGCCGAGTTGGCCGAGATGAGTCCAGCGGACGGATCGGACTGGACCGAGTAGTTGCCGTCGTAGTCGATAGGCCCGCCGCCGCATCCACCGAAGGAGAAGTACGGGGAGATGCCCGGCAGGTACGTGGGGGCGAGTGGGACGTAGAGGGCGCCGAACACGGCGTTGTCCTTGACCGAGACGAACTGCGTGCCGTTGTCGGTGTAGATGGCCCAGCTGGGGTGGACCTGGTTCAGCACGACATTGCCCTCGATCTGCTCGGCATTGGCCATCGACGTGCCCTCGATGCCGTTGCTGTAGATGCCACCACCGTCGACGGTCACCTGCATGTGGTCGAAGATGAGGTTGTCGGCGATCGACGTTGCCGCGCGAGTAGTTCGACAGCGGGCCCAGGGCCACGAACCGCTCGAGCCAGCCGCCCCAGCCGATGGAGATGCCCGAGTAGGGCACGTGGTCGATCTGGTTGTGCGAGATCGTCGTGTACTGGGCGTAGCCGACCACGATGGCGGGGTTGTCCTGGTACTCGACGGCCAGGTCGTGGAAGTCGTTGTCGAGCACATGGTCGTCGGCGGTGAGGGCTGCTCCCTGGGCCAGCGGGGCGTCGAACCCGCCCACGGTGAGCCCGCTGCCCGACGTGTCGGTGAAGCTGTTCCCCTGCACCAGGTCGTCCTGGCTGCCGTCGCCCAGAGCGAGGCCGACGCCACCGAGGTGCTCGAAGGTGTCGCCCGAGAAGGTGAGGTGCTGGTCGTCGGCGAAGGTCAGGTTGCCGGGTATCTGCGGGTAGTTCGTGTAGGGACAGGTGGCCTGCGGCGAGTCACAGGCACCCTGCAGCCGGTAGGCGTCCTTGCCGGTCAGGTAGGTGCCGGCCTGGAAGGACGAGTACCCGTTGGGACCGCTCGGCCCGAGCCAGCCGCCGTAGGAGAACGTGATGCCGCGGAAGGCGATGTCGTGGACGGGCGCGGCCGGCGTGCCGACCCCGTGACAAGCGTCTGCAGGCGGGGGGCGACAACGGTCGCCGTGGCCATGTCCTGACCGGGGCGCGGCATGTAGAAGAGCTGGTGGGTCGTGTCGTTGAGGTACCACTGGCCGGGCTGCGTCAGGAGCGGGTAGGCGTTGGTGACCGTGGGGGGCACGGTGAGCGTCTGGCCGAAGCCGGAGGTGTCGAGTGCCGTGCCCGGCGTGGCGCGCAGTGTGGTGTTGTCCCAGCAGGGCTGGGCCATGGTGATCGCCGTGCCGCTGATGGAGGCCACCGGGCAGCGGGACTCGGTCCAATTGGAAGGCCCACTCGGATAGACCATCTCCATCTCGGTCGGGTTGGCCCAGGTGTCGAGCGTGTTGGAGCTGGCGGTGTATCCAGTAGCGGTCTGGGTCAGTGTCACCGGGAGCTTGCCTTGGCCACCTCGGCCCGCTGACCGTCGACGTAGAGCTGGCGCGTGCGGAGCGAGGCCGGGACCGATGCCACCCAGATGCCGTTCGATCCGCTCTGCTTGTGCCAACCCGTGACCCGGTAGCCGCCACTCACGACCGGATGTGCCCCCGGTGCGGCTTCGTAGGTCACCGTGTGTCCGCGACGACCCGAGTCGGCGCTCGTGAGGACGAAGGGCTTCGTGAGGGTGTACGTGCCGTTCTCGAGCTCGACCTGGATGTCGTGCTGCATGGAGGCGAGCTGGGGCCGGATGGCGTTCCGCGCGGCAGCGAGGCTGGTGTACGGGGCGGCCTTCGTGCCCGATCCCGTGCCTTGGCCGCCCGGGCTCACGTAGACCACCGTGGGGCTCTTCGTCGTGGCCGCCGCCGCTGTCGAGGTGGAGCCGAGCGGCAGGAGTGTCAGCAGGGCGAGCGCGCTCAGGGCGGCGACCACCGGACCGAACCTGCGGCGAGGCATGCGAGAGTGGATCGGCAACAGGGATGCGCACCTTGACCTGCGTCCTCCAGCGGTTCCGCTCGAAGGAGTTCCACGGGCCGAGCATGACCAGTTCCACGTTGTGGGTGCTTGCAGCGCAGGCTCAGATCCCGGCGCGGCGTTACGGAAGGGGATCGAGGCTGCCGGGGTCGGTCAGGCCGGAGGCGACGTCGGTGGCCAGATCGGAGAGGCGCAGATTGTGACTGCGCGCATGTCGACGCAGCCTCTGAAAGGCGCGATCCATGTCGACGTTCTCCGCCTGGCTGATTTTGCCCTTGGCCTGTTCGATCGTGATCCGGCTGTTGAGTGCCTCGCTCAGCTGTGCGTTCAGCTTCTGCGCGTCGATCGTCACCCGGTGCTGAATGATGGCAATGGTCGCGATGTCGGCCAGGCCTTGGACAGCCGTCACCTCGGCGGCGTCTAAACCCCCCGCCTCGGTGCGGAAGAGGTTGAGCGCGCCGATGGTGAGGCCCCGGAGGTGCAGGGGAAGGGCGTGGACGGAGCGGAAGCCGGCAGCGACCGCTTCAGGGGCGAAGCGCGGCCAGAGCGAGTCGGCTGCGGCCAGGTCGACGTTGACCACGGCCTCGCCGCTGGCGAAGCAGTCGAGGCAAGGGCCTTGGTCGGCCTGCAGCTCGTAGAGCTCGAGGACCCGCATGGCCTCCGAAGACGACGCCACGACCTGCAGCGCACCACTCGGAGGAGCCAGCATGACGCCGGCGGCAGCGACGTCGACGACCTCGACGCAGCGGTCGACGAGGTGGCTGAGGAGGTCGACCACGTCGAAGTCCTCCACCAGGTTGTCGGCCAATTCGACCAGGGTGCGGATCACCAGGTTCTCGTTCATGACAGGCACTCCCAGAATTCGGAGTCGTCGGCGTTGCGGGGTCCGGGCAGGCGGGCGACGTACTTCTTGTCTTCACATTTGAGCACACGCACTCGGTTCATGGCTCCTCGAGCGAGCTGAAATTCAGCACCCGAGTGACGACGTCGCGGGCAACCTCGGTGACCGACCGGTCGACGCCGAACGCGTAGGCGCGCAGGCGCGCCAGGGCGTCGCCCACGCTGATGCCGAGCTGGACCGACACCATCCCGGCGGCCTGGTGGACCACGCTGTGGATGTCGGCATTCAGCTCGACCGCGTCGGCACCGGACTCGGCGTCAGCTTGGAATTCGAGAATGGTCCGGGCGATCACATCGGCCATCACCAGAGCATCAGCGTGCTGCTCGTCACTCAGAGGACCCGAGCTGTCACGGAACACATTGAGGGCGCCGATACGCGCCGCCCCGATCCGCACGGGGAATCCGAAGACCGCTCGTGCGCCGGCGTCGAGGGCCTCCGGGGTGAAGGCCGGCCAACGCGGCGTGGTGGGCGCGGCCAGGTCTGGCTCGGCGATCACCGTGCCGGTCCGGTAGGCGTCGATGCAGGGACCTTCGCCGAGGGTGTACTGCAGCTCTTCGATCAGCGCTGAAACCGGGCCGGTCGAGCACAAGGACGCTTGGGGAACTCCGTCGTGCAGGACCATCACCCCGGCGCCCGTCAGTCCGATGACGTCGGCCGCCACCTGGCACAGCGGGCCGGGGGCCGAGGGGCTGCCGCCGGCCGCCACGATGCGGGCCACGATCCGTGCGCGCCGATCGCCTGGCACCTCAGGCCGGCCGACGATGGAGAAGTCGAGAAGGGCGGACCTGCAGTTCCACTCGCGGGTCTCCTTGCCAAAAGGCTCAGCGCTCCACGAGGACCAGGTTTCGCGCGTCCCGACGAGAAGCGCCGGGCGTGTCACCGAGTGTATCGGGTCTCTCTTTTGGGGGCCCTTCCTGTTTCGAGGCCCCTACGCCTCCAATCTGGGGCGGAGCTCTCGCTCAGAGAGGCGGAGGAACGTTTCACCGGACTGGTGCGGTTTCGCTTCGGAGAGGTCGGTCACCCCTTTTGCGCAGGCCGACTTTTGGGCATGGATGCAAGTACGAAAACAGGACAGGAGAACGAAGAGTGAGTGAGAACAAGGAGACAGGCCCCGAAGCCGGCGTGAAGGGCATCGTCGAAGACGTGAAGGGCAAGGCCAAGGAAGCGGCAGGCGCGATCACGGGCAAGGACGAACTGCGCCGCGAAGGAAGGGCACAACAGGACAAGGCGGAAGCCGAAAGGGACGTGGCCGCGAAAGAAGCCGAGGCCGAGAAGGCGCGCGCCGAAGCCGAGGCCCACGAGGCCGAACAACGAGCGCACCAGAACTGATCGAACAACGGATCGAGGCCACGTCGATGCAATCGGCGTGACCTCGATCACATCACTCGAGGAACGGCTTCGGCACAGCTCGGGCGGCTCAATCACCCGATCGGGTGAGTTTCTCAGAAGTGCGATCGGGTACATCCCCCGTTGGAACCCTTTCGAGCCCCACCAACTCCGGTCGAGAGCGGGAACCCCGACTGGACGAGTGAGGACAGTGAACGCGATCAGACGTTCGGCCTCCACATGAGCGTCGCGACGCCAAGGGTTCCAGAGCTGTGGGTCGCATCGCCTCTGCCTGCGCCATCCCTGGTCGCAGGCGTTGTCTCTGCCGATCGTCCCGGGCGGTCGGATTCGTCGAGTCGACGCGGAGTGCCAGACCGCAACTTCCCTCTCCGCGGGGCCCGCTGAGTCACGAGGTGATCAAGGCGATTTCGCGTCCGACGAGCACTTCAAGGCGCCGATCGTCAGGACGGATGAGGTACTCATTGACGAGGACTTCCAGTTAGCGCTCTATTGCTGCTACGAGCTGCACTACCAAGGGTTCGAACATGTGAGCGACGACTGGGAATGGAATCCCGGGCTTCTGGTGCTCCGGAGCCAGCTGGAGGTGGCGTTCGAAAGGAGCCTGCGAGCGGCGGTCCCGGACGACCGTGGCGTCAAGGCGGCAGATGTTCCCGGATGCCTTGTGGCGAATGAGCCGGGACGGCGGGTTCTCGCTGTCGGAATGGTTGCTCAGGCACGGGACCCGGTTTCATGCGAGAGAGCTCGCGATACACCGTTCCGGTTACCAGCTGAAGGAAGCCGACCCCCACACGTGGGCGATTCCCCGCCTGAACGGTCGGGCCAAGGCGGCCATGGTGACGATCCAGTCTGACGAGTACGGCGGAGGAACAGCGGCGTCCATGCATGCGTCTCTCTTCGCCGACGCGATGACGGCTCTCGACCTCGACCCCACTTACGGGGCCTACCTCGATCACCTTCCGGCAATCACGTTGGCCACCACGAATCTCGTCTCGATGTTCGGCCTGCACCGCCGCCTCCGTGGCGCTCTGGTCGGACACCTGGCGAGCTTCGAAATGAATTCGGTGGGTCCGATGGGTCGGTACAGCGCATGGCTCGAGTCGCTGGGCGTACCGGAGCGGGGGCGCCGCTTCTACGACGTGCACGTCGCAGCGGACGAGGAGCACCAGTACGTGGCGGTCGACGACCTCGTCGGGGGCCTGCTCGAGACCGAGCCCGAACAGGGCGGGGAAGTTCTGTTCGGTGCCAAAGCGGTGGCGCTCGTCGAGCAGAGTCTTCGCCGAACACGTCGTTTCCGCCTGGAGGAAGAATCGAACCTCGCTGTGGAGGCCGTGATCGGGGGTTCTCATGACGTGGGAGGATCTACCGAGTCGTGATGGACTGCGTTTCGCCACGACGGGAGTTGGGCGGATGACGATGGATCCGGGGACCAGATGAGAGTGCTGGTGGCAGGGTCGACGGGATTCGTCGGACGAGAGCTCTGTCCGGCCTTGACCGCGGCCGGCCACGACGTCGTTGCCATGACCCGCCGGCCCGAGGACTACGACGGCGTCGGCGAGCCGGTCAGAGGCGACGTGGCGGACCCAGCGTCGCTGGCGGGCGCATTGCAGGGCTGCGAAGCCGCGTACTACCTGGTGCACCGATTGGGGGAGAAGAACTTCGCCCGCGCCGACGCCCAAGCGGCCAGTGCGTTCGGCGCCGCCGCGGCCGAGGCGCACGTCGGTCGGATCATCTACCTGGGCGGGTTGGGCGACACCAACGACGACCTCTCGGAGCACCTGCGCAGTCGGCGCGAGGTCGAGACGCTGCTCGGCGAGGGCGGCGTTCCCGTCACGGTGCTGCGGGCCGGGATCATTGTCGGCGACGGCGGAATCTCCTGGGAGATGACCCGTCAGCTCGTCGAGCACCTGCCCGCCATGATCACCCCTCGCTGGGTCCACACCAAGACCCAGCCCATCGCCATCGCACGATGTCATTCGCTATCTGGTGGGCGTGCTCGAGAAGCCCGAGGCGATCGGGCGGGTGTTCGACATCGGAGGACCTGAGGTTCTGGAGTACCTGCAGATGATGCGTCGCGTGGCCGCCATCGAGGGAAGGCCTCTCCTGGTGCTGCCGGTGCCCTTGTTGAGTCCGTCCCTGTCTTCGCGGTGGCTCGCGCTGGTGACCGATGTGGACGTGGCGACCGGCCGCGCCCTCATCGACTCCATGACGAACGAGGTCGTCGTGCGAGACGACAGCATCCGTGCCCTGGTGCCCTTCGAGCCCATGGGCTATGACGCCGCGGTGCTGGCGGCCCTCGGTGAGCGGGCGAAAGCTCGGAAACCATGACCGGCCGAAGATGACGGACGCCACCTGCGAGTGCGTCGTCTCCGTCCGCCTCGTCGGCGGGGACGTCACCGTGGCAGAGCAACAGATTGCGTCGGCCGGATTGTGGCTGCGAGAAGCCGACCCGTCGGCGTCGACAACTGGTGGCTGCCGTGGCGTTGACCGGCACGGGTCTGCTCGGTGCCTCACTCTCGACCAAGCCCGCATCGCGTCAGTTCTACGCGTTGACCTTCTCGGTGGCCGGGACCTGGTTGATCGGCGGACTGGCCGCTGAGCCGCTCGATTGGGATTCGTTTCGGGGCAACGAGCGCTCTTTGGGCAAGCTCGTGGCACTGCCGGTTCTCACCGGCGCGGCCGCGTTCGGCGCCTTCTTCGGAGCCGCCCTCGTCGCTCGTCGCATTCCGGTCCTGAACGAGGCGCTCGTCTCCGTCCTCAACTACGCCGAGCGCGGCTCAGATTCGTTGGTGCTGGCGACGACGCTCGCCAATGGAGTCGGCGAAGAGGTCTTCTTCCGCGGGTCCTTGTTCACCGCACTCGGGTCTCCCCATCCGGTCGCCGCGTCCACCGGCGTGTACATGCTCACGACCTGTGCCACCCGCAATCCGGCCCTCGTCGTCGCGGCCGGGGTCATGGGAACCGTGTTCGCAGCGCAACGTCGCGCCACGGGCGGAATTCTGGCGCCGATACTGACGCACGTGACGTGGTCGGCGCTCATGGTCCGCTTCCTGCCCAAACTCTTCCGGCACCAGCGCACACTCGCTCGGCGATAGCAACACCCACGGGCAGCTCCGCCGCGGGTTCACATCGTCGAGCGGCTCAGTGGGTGGTCGGCAGCGTTCCCGCCTTCACGAGTGGGGCGCAGATCGTCGTGCCACCGTGGAGGGCCACGAACTTGCCGTTCTTGATGCCCATTTCGAAGAAGCAGCTGTTGTTGGCAGGCTGACCCTTGACGAAGTGCAGAGCGGGCGACAACCCGCCGAGCGTCTCGCCGGTGGGGAGCCCGTAGAGGCCTTTGAGGATCTCCGCCGAAGTCAGCGGCGCTGCTGCTGTGGCCCCGGCGGCCTTCACGGCGGCCTGCATGAGGGCGCCGTCCGACCACGACTGCAGCACGACCTCACCGAAGTTGGGCCCGGTCGGCACCCCTGGCGCGTACTTCTCCAGCGCCGAATACATCGTCGACGTCGCGGCGTTGTGGAGGAACCACAGGTTGTCCGACTGCGTGTCGATGTTGCCGTTGAAGGCCGGAATCTTGAGCCAAGCGGCCGCCACCGTGCCGTCGCTCGAGAGCTGACGTGGTGTGTACCCCTGCGCCGCACAGTCCGTGACCACGTGCTCGACGATGGAGGAGGCGTCACCCACCGTCATGGCGGTGGCGCCGGATTGCTTGGCCGCCAGGCACTGGGCCGTGTAGTTCGGGGCGGCGAAGCCGATGCTCGACGTGTAGACGTACTTGATGCCATAGTGGGCCGCCACCTGCTCGCCCTGGTGGACCGACTCCGCGCAGATGGCGACCTCCACGCAGTAGACCGCAGCCATCTTCTTGACGCCCTCGTCCTTGGCGATGATGGCACCGACCGAGTTGGTGTAGTTGAAGGTGGCGCCGGCGGGGAAGAAGTCGGCGTTCTTGTAGCCCGAGTCGCTCTCCTGGCCGCCCAGGACCGGAACGTGGGCCGACTGCACGGTGGAGGCGAAGGACGGGTCCTCGTCGCTGTTGTCGAAGAGCGCAACCGCGTGGTCCTGGTTGATCGCCGTCTCGGCATTGGTCAGGGCCTTGGCCGCGCTGTAGCCGTCGTCCAGAATGACAAGGTGCACCTGGTGACCCGCCAGGCCGCCGTGGCTGTTCACCCACGATGCCCAGGCCTGCATGGTGTCAGAGGTCTGGCTGATCGTCGAGGCTTCCGGCCCGGTGCAGCTGCACAGATCGGCGATCGTGACCGTGCTCCCCGTACTCGCCGCATCCGCCGGCGAGCCCGGCAGCGACGGCGACGCTCACCGCACCCCCGACGGCGAGTGAACCCATCGCCAACGCCGCCGCCGTCTTCTTCACGCGTCCGAACACGTCCACCCCCTTTGGGCCCCCCGGCCCACCCAGACGGCGTATCCACACACCGTCGCCCCATTTGTCTCCCGCTCGGTGACCCGAGCAGGCACTCACCCCATCACTTTCCCGGACTATACCGACCCCTTAGTGTCCTGTCTTGGCACGACCTCGCCGTGGGGGCGTGCGCATGACCATGGGGCACGGCCCGGGGGATCAGCGAGGGAGGTGAGCTGAGCGATGCAGGACTTCTTGCCGTTCATCGTCATCGGCCTCGCCACCGGTGCGGTCTACGGGCTCGCCGGCGTCGGCCTCGTGCTCGCCTACAAGACATCGGGCATCTTCAACCTGGCCTACGGCGCCATCGCCGCGCTGACCGTCTTCGTCTTCTACTGGCTGCACGACGAACACGGATGGCCCTGGGGCCTGGCCGCCGCGGTGTGCGTCCTGGTCATCGGTCCGGCCGAGGGACTCCTCATGGAGCTGCTCGGGCGGGCCCTGGAGCGGGTGGGGGCCACCTTGAAGGTGGTCGCCACCGTCGGTCTCCTGCTGATCGTCCTCGGCGTCGGTGAGCTCTGGTACGGGAACAACGAGGTGAACTTCCCACCGTTCCTGCCCACGTCGACCGTTCCGATCCTGGGCGTGAACGTCGGATGGGACCAGATCACCGTCACGATCATCTCCCTCATCGCGACGGGCGTCCTGTACTGGTTCTTCCGGTCGGTACGCATGGGCTACGCCATGCGCGGCGTCGTCGACAACCCCGACCTCCTGTCGATGACGGGCGAGAACCCCATCCGCGTGCGGCGCTGGGCCTGGATCATCTCCATGACGTTCTGCTCCATGGCCGGCCTCCTGCTGGCGCCCGGGCTCAGCCTGAACGCCGTCATCATCTCGACCCTCGTCGTCTACGCCTTCGGGGCGGCGGCGATCGGTGGCTTCTCGAGCCTGCCGCTCACGTTCCTCGGAGGGCTGCTCGTCGGCATCGCCGGGTCCCTGGCCACCAAGTACTCGGGCTCCATCACGTGGCTGAGCGGTCTGCCGCCGGCGATCCCCTTCATCGTCCTCTTCCTGGCCCTGTGCGTCACGCCCAAGGCGAAGCTGGCCGAGCGCCGCGTCGTGACGACGCTGCCGGTCAAGAAGCCCTGGTACGCGCCGTGGCGCGTGCGGGGCACCACGTTCGCGATCGGGCTCGTCGTCCTGTGCCTGATCCCGAACCTGGTGGGTGACCACCTGGCCATCTGGGCCAGCTTCCTGGCCGACGCCATCCTGCTGCTGTCGCTGGGACTCCTCGTGCGGGTGTCGGGACAGATCTCGTTGTGCCACCTCGCGTTCGCCGCGGTCGGCGCGGCCTCCTTCGCGCACTTCACCGACAGCTACCACCTCCCGTGGCTCCTGGCGCTGCTGCTGGCCATGCTCGTCGCCGTGCCCGTGGGAGCGATCGTGGCGATCCCGGCCATCCGGCTGTCGGGCCTGTTCCTCGCCCTGGCGACGCTGGGCTTCGGGATTCTGCTGCAGTACCTCTTCTATTCGACGAACCTCATGTTCGGCCTGACCACATCGGGCATACCGGCGCCACGACCGGACGTCAGCGTCTTCGGCCTCTCTCTGGCGTCGGACAAAGGGTTCTATTACGTGCTGCTGGCCGCGGCGGTGCTCAGCACCGCGGTCATCATGGTCATTCAGCGCAGCCGCCTGGGTCGCCTGCTGGGCGCGCTGGCGGACTCGCCGCTGGCGCTCGAGACGCAGGGGGCCACGACCAATGTGATCAAGGTCCTCGTCTTCTGCCTCTCGGCCGCGTTCGCCAGCCTCGCCGGCGCCCTGATCGCCGTCGAGTTCCACTACGCGGTCGGGGCCAACTACGACCCGTTCCTCTCGCTCGTCTACGTCGCGCTGGTCGTGATCGCCATCGGCGGGGAGCCGTGGTACGCGCTGATCGCCGCGCTCGGCGTCTCCATCATCCCCGGGTACTTCACCTCGAACAACGTCACCACGTACCTCCAGATCTTCTTCGGCGTCACGGCGGCGGCGTACGCCGTCTTCGAGCGGAGGTCTGCGACCGTTCCTCTGCGTCTCCGCCAGCTCCTCGACCGCCTGGGTGGTCGCCAGCCGGAGCAGGTGGTGACGACGGAGCAGGTTCGACGTGCCGTGGCCGATGTCGTCGCGAGCGAAGAGGACGCTGCCCGCCGGGACGGCCACCTCACCGCGGTGGCCGGGGTCGCCGCGGTCGAGGCGGCGGCCGCCGAGGCCCCTGGGAGGTCGAGCGGCTTGGAAGTCCGGAGACTCTCGGTTCGCTTCGGGGGCGTCAGCGCCGTGCAGAACGTCACCCTCACGGCGCCGATGCGGTCGATCACGGGTCTCGTCGGGCCCAACGGCGCGGGGAAGACGACGACGTTCAACGCGTGCTCGGGGCTGGTGCGGCCGAGCGACGGCGACATCATGTTGCACGGACGCAACGTCACGTCACTGGGGCCCGCCGGTCGCTCCCGTTTCGGCCTCGGACGTTCCTTTCAGCGGGTCGAGCTGTTCTCCTCGCTCACCGTGCGTGAGAACGTCGCCCTCGGCCGGGAGGCCTCGCTTGCCGGGGCCAACCCTCTGCGCCAGCTGGTGAGCGGCACCGTGCAGCGCGCCACGGTGCGCAGCGCGGTCGAGGACGCGATGGAGCTGACCGGAATCGGGCCGCTGGCGGATCTCCAGGCCGGGCTGCTCCCGACCGGTCAGCGCCGGATGGTCGAGCTGGCACGTGTGCTGGCCGGGCCGTTCGACCTCTTGCTGCTCGACGAGCCGTCCTCAGGACTCGACGCCGGCGAGACCAGGCGCTTCGGGGAGATCCTCACGGGCGCGGTCGCTGAGCGTGGCGTCGGCATCCTTCTGGTCGAGCACGACATGGCGCTGGTGCGCCAGGTCTGCCAGAACATCTACGTGCTCGACTTCGGACAGATGGTCTTCGAGGGCACGGCGACCGAGATGCTGGCCAGCCCGATTGTGCGGAGCGCCTACCTCGGCTCAGAGGGCGTCATGGCGGAAGCCGGGAGGAGCGATGCTTGAGCTCGAGGGCATCACCGCCGGCTACGGCGACACGGTGGTCCTGCGCGACGTCTCGCTCTCGGTCCCTGACTCGGGTGTCGTGGCGCTTCTCGGTCCGAACGGCGCGGGCAAGACCACGACCTTGCGCACCGCGTCCGGCCTGATCAAACCGATTAGCGGCAGGGTCCTGCTCGACGGGGAGGACGTGACAGGACTGAAGCCCTACGCCATGGCCCGACGGGGTCTCTGCCACCTGCCCGAAGGGCACGGCATCTTCCCCTCGCTCACCGTCAAGGAGAACATCGTCCTGAACTCGCCCAAGGGCAAGGAGAAGGAGAGCCTCGTCAAGGCGGGCGAACAATTCCCGGTCCTGGCGGAGCGGCTGGGGCAACAGGCGGGGAGCCTCAGCGGCGGCGAGCAGCAGATGCTGTCCCTCGTCCGGGCCTACCTCACAAGTCCGAGGGTCGTCGTGGTGGACGAGGCGTCGCTCGGGCTGTCGCCGCTCCTGGTGGACCAGGTGTTCGACGCGCTCCGACAGATTGTCGCCGGAGGCACCGCCCTGCTGCTGGTCGAGCAGTACGTGACCCGGGCGCTCGAGCTCGCCGACACCGCCTACATCATGAACCGTGGCCAGATCGTCCACTCGGGTGCGGCCGCCGACCTGCAGGGGGAAGAGGTGTTCGAGCGCTACCTCGGCATTGAGGTCGGCTCCTGATGGGTCGGCCCGGTCACTACGGAGCGTCGGACCTCCTTGACGAGCGGGACGTCGACCGCCGACCAGGCCGCGCCGGCGATCGGGAGCTCGCTGTCGGGTGCCCGACGTCCGACCAGCTTTCCGTCCGCAGGCGCGGAGGCGAGGATGTCCTGTTGTGACGAGGAACCGATTTGCCGGGGAGCCATTCGACGACAGCGATGAGGTCATTGCAGCCGCCCTGGCCGAGGTGAGCGTCCCGGCCCTCCTGTGCTCGCTCGTGCACATGACCGGCGACCTGTCGTGGGTGCGAGGCGACATCCAACCGAATGTCGGGATGTCACTGGACATTCAGGGTGCGATGTCGGAGGAGGACATGGCGGAGGTGCGGCGTCGAGCCCTTCCCGCCATCGCCGCCTACCGCGACGGTGGGTGCGTCCCGGTGGATCTTTCCCGGGATGCGCTGCGCGAGATGATGAGCTTCCTCGGCCGACGCCCCGTCGAGGGCCGGCTGGCCGGCCTGTTGTTCGACGATCTGCAGTTCGAGGGCGGGGACAGCGGAGAGATCACGTGGGGTGACGAAGTCTCCGCAAGCCAGAAGGCCGCGTCACCTGTCGTGGTCATCGGCTGTGGCATGGGAGGGATTCTGGCCGGCATCCGCCTGCAGCAGGCGGGACTGCCCTTCACCATCATCGACAAGAACGGCGGGCCCGGTGGCACCTGGTGGGAGAACAGGTACCCCGGAGCCCGGGTGGACGTCGGGAGTCACCAGTACTGCTACTCGTTCGAGCCGGCCGAATTCTGGAGCGAGTACTACTGCCAACAGCCCGAACTCTGCGCCTACTTCGGAGCGATCGTCGACAAGTACGACCTGTCGCCCCACTGCCGCTTCGAGACGGGAGTGACCGCGTTGGAGTGGCAGGACGACGAGTCGATGTGGCGGGTCGGCCTGCGCGACGCGGACGGTTCGGAGAGCGAGCTGCGGGCGCGCTTCGTCATCAGCGCCGTGGGCTCGCTCAATCTGCCGAAGCTGCCCGACATCCCGGGGATGGACACCTTCACCGGACCGTCCTTCCACTCGGCGCGCTGGCCCGACGACCTGGACCTGCACGGGACCAGGTTCGCCCTGGTGGGTGCCGGGGCCAGCGGGTTCCAGATCGGGCCGGCGGTCGCAGACGATCGTCGAACAGCTGACCATCTTCCAGCGCACCGCGCAGTGGATCCTTCCCAACCGGCTCTATCACACGCCCGTGCCAGACGGGGACGCCTGGGCACTGCGGCACCTGCCCTTCTACGGGCGGTGGTACCGGTTCGTCATGACCTTCGCCGGCATCGCAGCCGGTATGGAGATGTACCGGATCGACCCCGAGCACGAGGACGCGACGCACCAATCGATCAACGCCCTCAACGCCAAGCGGGCGATGGGGTTGGTGGCCTCCATGCGATCCATCGTCGGTGACGACCCGGCCCTGTTGGAGAAGGTCGTGCCGGACTATCCGGCCACGGGCAAGCGCATCCTGCAGGACGACGGCACCTGGTTGCGGACCCTCCAACGACCGAATGTGGAGCTGGTCCGGACCGGGATCGAGCGGGTGGTCCCCGATGGCATCGTCACGACGGACGGGGAGCACGTTCCGGCCGATGTCATCTGCTACGCCACCGGGTTCCGCCACAACGAGTTCCTGGCCTCCATGCGCGTCACCGGCCGCAACGGCACCTCGCTGCATGACCAGTGGGGGGACGAGCCCACCGCGTACCTCGGCATCACGATGCCGAACTTCCCGAACCTCTTCTGCATCTACGGGCCGGGGACGAACCTGGCTTTCGGGGCCAGCCTCTTCTACCACTCCGAGTTCCAGGTCCACTACGCCCTGGAGGCCATGCGCGAGACGCTGGTGTCAGGCGCGTCGTCGTGCGAGGTCCGTGCGGAGGCGCACGAGGAGTATGCCGATCGCTATCAGGACGAGATCGGCCAGCTGGTGTGGTCCCATCCCGCCATCACGCACAGCCACTACAAGAACAGCGAGGGCAAGGTCTTCACGCTGTCCCCTTGGCCGCTCGACCAGTACTGGGAGTGGACCCGGCACATCGACCGCGGCCACTACCAATTCGACGACGCATGAAGAGACGGCCGGAAGAAGGGGCCGCTACACCTCGCGATCGGCGGCTTCCCAGTAGGGGTCCCGCAACCGCCGCTTGTACAGCTTCCCGTTGGGATCACGCGGCATGGCTTCGGTGAAGTCGATGCTGCGCGGGCACTTGTACTTGGCCAACTGGGTCAGGCAGTAGGCCAGCAGTTCCTCGGCCAGCTCGGGCGACGCCGCAGACCCCGGAGCAGGTTCGACCACGGCCTTGACCTGCTCGCCCCACTCCTGATCGGGGATCCCGAAGACGGCGGCGTCGCCGACCGCGGGGTGCGACAGGAGCGCCGCCTCCACCTCGGCCGGATAGACGTTCACGCCCCCGGAGATGATCATGTCGATCTTCCGGTCGCGCAGGTAGAGGAACCCGTCCTCGTCGAGCTCGCCCATGTCGCCGACGGTGAAGTAGTCGCCGTGCCGGTTGGCGTCCGTCTTCTCCGCGTCGCCCTTGTAGCGGAAGTCGCCTCCCATGAGCTTCATGTAGACGGTGCCGACCGTCCCCGCGGGGACCTCGTTGCCTTCGTCGTCGAGGATCTTCACGTCGGCGCCCTGCCAGGGGCGACCCACGGTGCCCGGGTGGTCCAGCCAGTCCTGCGGCTTGGCCAGGGTGCCGCCGCCCTCGGTGGCGCCGTAGAACTCGTAGATCACCGGGCCGAGCCAGTCGAACAGCCGCCGCTTGAGATCCATCGGGCAGGGCGCGGCGGCATGGATCACCTGACGGAGCGACGAGACGTCGTAGCTGCGCGCGGACGTCCTCGGGGAGCTGCATGAGCCGGTGCAACTGGGTGGGCACCATGGCGGTGTCGGTGACCCGGTAGCGCTCAATGAGGCGCAGGGCTTCCTCGGCGTCCCACTTCTCCATGAGCACGACGGGGTGCTCGAAGTGGGCCGAGAAGTACCCGAAGGAGAGCGGCGACATGTGGTACATCGGCGAGGTCACCAGGTGCACCGCGTCGCCGCCCGGTTCGATGTCGTAGCGCAGCAGGTTGCCGCTGAAGACCTGCACCCAGGTCTCGGGGTCGAACGAGGGGAGCGTGCGCTGCACCGCCTTCGGCCGGCCGGTGGTGCCCGAGGTGTACTGCATGAACTGGCCGGCCGACCGGTCCGTCGGCGGCCGCTCGGGCTGGCCGGCCAGCACCGCATGGAGAGGGGTGAAGCCCGGGATGCCGACCCCGGCGTCGGCGGCAGAGCCGGCAGGGCCCACCGAGATGCGTCCGGATGCCGGCACGCCGGCCTCGGTGGCTGCGGCGCCGGCCACGGCGGCGAACCGCTCGTCGGCCACCAGCGCCTTGGCATCCGCGTCCTTGCAGGATGTACGAGACCTCGGCCACGGTCAGGTTGCTGTTGAGCGGGACGAAGTTCCACCCGGCCTGGAACAGGGCCATCAGCACGACGATGACCTCGGCCCGGTTGGGGAGCAGCATCGCCACCGGATCGCCCGGCTGCAGGCCCCGCTCCCGCAGGGCGTGCACGAGCTGGTTCGCCTGCGCGTCGATGTCGCCGGCCGTCCACTCCCGACCGTCGGGATCGATGACGGCGACACGGTCCGGCTCCGCCGCAGCGGCCGCCCAGAAGCCCCGCACCTCGGGCGGCGTCACCGGGGCAGTCCCAGCACGTGCTCGCCGACGATGTTCTTGTTGATCTCGGTCGTCCCGCCGGCGATGGAGGCCTGGCGCACCGCCAACAGGTTCTGGCCCCATCCGTCCCCGCCCACCAACGAGTCGAGCCCGATGAGGTCCACCGCCAGCGCCGCCAGCTCCTGGTCGCAGTGGGCCCACGACAGCTTGGCCAGTGATCCGCCCGCCCCGGCCGCGGCCGGGTCCGAGAGCGAGCGCTCCGTCAGGAAGCGCATGCAGCGGATGTCCGTGTAGATGCCGGCCAGGCGCTGGCGCAGCACCGGGTCCTCGAGGCCGGCCCGGGCCCGGGGGTCGGCCAGCAGGTCGTCGAGCCGGTTGGCCAGTCCGAGGTGGAGGCGCGCCACGCCGGCCCGCTCGAAGCTCAGGGTGGTCATGGCCACCGACCATCCGGCGTGCAGCGGCCCGAGCATGGCGGAGCGCGGCACCCGGGCGTCGGTGAAGAAGAGCTCGGCGAAGGCGTGCCCGCCCGTGATGGTGGTGAGCGGCCGCGCCTCGACGCCCGGCGTGCGCAGGTCGACCAGGAAGCAGGTGATGCCGGCGTGCTTCTTCACCGTGGGGTCGGTGCGCACGTAGAGCTGGCACCAGTCCGCCTGGTGGCCGAGCGAGTTCCACGTCTTCTGGCCGTTGATCACGAAGTCGTCGCCGTCCTCGACGGCGGCGGTGCGCAGCGAGGCCAGGTCCGAGCCGGCGTCGGGCTCGGACATGCCCTGCGACCAGATCTCGTCGCCGCGCAGCATCGGCTGGAGAAAGCGCTCCTGCTGCTCGGGCGTGCCGAACTGCATGATGGCCGGGGCGATGTTGGAGACACCGATCACGTTGACCGGGCCGGGCGCCCGCAGGCGACTCGTCTCCTCCAGATAGGCCAGCTGCTCGGGGACGTCGGCCCCGCGTCCGCCGTGCTCGACCGGCCACGACGGCGCCGCCCACCCGCCGTCGGCCAGCGTCCGGTTCCAGGCCCGCAGGATCTCGAGGGACTCGCCCTCGCCCTGGTGGCGTCCCCGCCTCCACCACCTCGGGGGTGAGGTGGTCCTCCAACCAGGCCCGCAGCTCGGCCCGGAACGCCGCTGTCTCGGGCCCCTCCTCCGTCAACTCCATGGGTGGGGATACTGGTCCAGGCCCCGTCCGGGAGACCAACCGACCCCGCCGCCACCGGTCCGGCGGCTGCAGGGCGGCTCCGACCGGTGGCCACGAAACCCCTGCTCAACGGGGGTGTGAAGCGATCCGTCCGGCCCGTCCATTGTGCATTTGTTGTGAATTGACGGCCCCTGTGGTTAACCTGAGTGTCACTGATCGCATCCCGGGGGTGGGAATCGATGCACACTTCGTCACATCCGCACTACGGCTGGGCCGCCATCGGCGCGCTGGCCATGGTGGTGGTCCCTTGGGCGCTGGTCGCCTGGCTCATCTGGACGTTGACCCAATAGGGCCGATGATCTGAGCGGGGACCGGAGCTACCCCGCGACCCACTCGATGGCCTCGTCCCGTCGGGCGAGTGGGAACACCTCGGTCTCGCCGGGCGTCATCCACCCGAAGAGCCCGGTCAGGTGGGTCACCCACTCGATGTCCGTCACCACGGCAATGCGCTTCCAACCGCGCAGGTGCTCGACGCCGACCTTGAGGTCCTGCCAGAGCGCACCGCCTGACATGCCCTCGAAGCTGGTCATCACGATGAGGAACCGCACCTCGCCGCCCGCGAAGGCCTGTTCGAGGGCGGGCAGCACCACATCGCGGTAGTCGGCGGCCGAGATTTTGCCGCTGGCCTCGAAGCCGATGACTCCCGGCGGGAGATCGTGCAGCTCTTCGATCATGAGTCACCTGGCCTTTTGTCGCACGCGGTCCGCACCAGATGCTCACACCCGGATCGGGTCCGATCAAGAGCGATTTGCGGATCCGGCGTGTACGGCCGCAGCTCTCGAGTCCGACGCAGTTGTCACCCCCACCCGGCACAATGGCCCCGTGGTCGCGGTCCAGATAAAGCCGAGGGATTCCTCGTTCGCCAAGCAGTGCCCCCAGCGCGTCCAGCTCGACGTCCTGCAGCCCTGCGAGCCGCTGCCGGACCCGCCGTTCCTGCAGATGCTCTACCGGGCCGGGAACGAGCACGAGGACGACACCTTCGCCCTTCTCTTCGAAGGGGTGGAGGGCGCCGTCGTCATCGACGCCGAGGATGTCGACGCCCAGGAGTGGCAGACCATGCAGGCGGTGCAGTCCGGTGCGCTGGTCATCGCCGGCGGCCGGCTCCCCGTCGACCACGAGGCGCACCGGGTCGGCCAGCCCGATCTCCTGGTGCGGCACGGCGGGGGCTACCTGCCCATTGAGGTCAAGTCACACAAGGCGCTCGACCGCGTGCGCAAGGAGGGGACCGGCACGGCGCTCGTCTCCGACGTGACGAAGCCCTTCCTCGATGCCGCTGCGGTCGACGTGGAGCACACGGCCCGCAAGCACGTCGGCGACCTGCTGCAGCTGGCGCACTACCGCGCCCTGCTCGACGCGGCCGGCATCGGCTCGCCGGAGTGCTTCGCCGCCGGCGTGTGCGGGACCGAGGGTGTGATCGTCTGGCACGATCTCGCGGAGGCCACGCTCCCGGCGCCCGAGTATGTGGAAGGCGCGGGAGCTCCGGCCGGGCCCATGAGCGCGCTGGCCCGCTACGAGCTGGAGTTCGCCCACCGCCTCGGGATCCTGGCCGCAGCGGAGGACCACCTCGACGACGGGGCGGTGGGGCTGTTGGCCGAGCCGATCGTCTGCGACCAGTGCGACATGTGCCGCTGGCGCGAGTGGTGCGGCGACCGGCTGGAGGAGGTCGCCGACCTGAGCCTGATTGCGGGCGTGGGCGCGGGCCGTCGTGGGCTGTACAAGGCGCACGGTGTGGGTTCTCTGCATGACCTCGCCGCGCTGGACTGGCGGACGGCCGAGCTCGTCCGTGCGCAAGGTCGACGTGGATGGCCTGCGGGCCAAGGCGGCGGGGCGGCCCGGGGTCGACGCCCTTGGCCGAGGTCATTGCGAACCGGCCCAAGCAGGTCGAGGTGCTGTCGGCGCTCGGCCTGCACACGGTGGCGGACCTGGAGACGATCGATGCGAGGACGCTGGCCGTGTGCGAGTCCGGTGCCTCGAACGCGGCCGGTCAGATCGAGTTGGCCCGGGCCCGTGTCGGCGCGTCACCGGCCTACCGCAAGCGCGGCCTCGATGCCGTCACCGTGCCCAGGGCCGACATCGAGGTCGACGTGGACATGGAGAACACCAACGACGGCTGCTATCTCTGGGGCGCACTCGTCACCGACCGTCGCTCGGCCGCGCCGGAGCCCCGGTACGTCGGGTTCGCCAGTTGGGATCCCGACATCGAGGCGGGCGAGCTGGTGGCGTTCGAGGAGTTCTGGTCGTGGCTGACCGAGGAGCGGGCCCGGGCGGCGGCCGAAGGCGCCACCTTCCGGGCCTACTGCTACAGCAGGAGCGCCGAACAGGGGCAGATGCGACGGCTCGCCGACCGGATCGGCCCCGGCCGACGCGACGAGGTGGACGAGTTCTTCGCCTCCGACGAGTGGGTCGACCTGTTGGAGGTCGTGCGGGACCAGCTGATCACCGGTCGCAGCATGGGGCTGAAGGAGACGGCACCGCTGGCCGGGTTTTCCTGGCGGTCCGACGACGGCGGCGGCACGCTGGCCATCGTCAAGTACGAGCAGGCGACCGACGAGGAGGCTGGCCCGGCTGCGCGTGGTGCGGCGCAGGACTGGCTCCTCGAGTACAACGAGGACGACGTCAGGGCGACGGCGGCGTTGCGCGCGTGGCTCGACGGGCCGGCGCGGGATCTCCCGTCCATTGAGGTCGCGCCGGGCTGAGCTGTCCGGGCGGTCGGTCGCTTAGAGGACGAGATGCTCCATGGCCTCGGGGTTCTGCATGTTCTCGGCGATGTGCCGCCGCTCTTCTTCGGGTGTCTCGCGCGTCCGCAGCAGGATCGGCGCCAACGCCAGGCCGAGCAGCACGCTGCCGGCCGCCAGGACGAGAGCCAGTTGGTAGCCCGCCGTCAGGGAGTGGATCGCCGTCTGGCCGTCGGCCAGCAGCGAGTGGGTGCGCGTGGTGGCGATCGAGCTGAGGATGGCCAGGCCCACGGCGGCGGCCATCTGCTGGGAGACGTTCACGATGCCGGAGCCGAGGCCGGCGTCGTCCTTGGGGATTTCGGACATGCCGATCTGCAGCAGCGGCATGAACGACGCACCACCGCCCACTCCGAGCAGGAGGAAGGCGAAGCAGATGGTCGGGAAGTAGCTCGCACCCTGGCCGGCGGACGCGAGCAGGAGCAGGCCGGCGGCGGCGGACAGCATGGCGGGGTACATCACCTTCTTGCCGTAGCGGTTGACGAGCCACGCGGTCGGACCCGCCGACATGACGGCCGTGCCGATGGTCGCCGGCATGAAGGCCAGTCCCGTCTTGACCGGGGAGTAGCCGAGCACGTGCTCGAGGTAGAGCGCGCCGATGAAGAAGGTGGAGAACATGCCGGTGGCGAGCAGCCCACGGATGGCGCTCGAGCCGGTGAGCGTCCGGATCCGCAGAATCCGCAGCGGCATGATCGGGTTGGCCAGCTTCGACTCCAGAACGATGAACGACACGAACAGCACGACCGCGGCGGCGAGGATGCCGAGGGTGTGCGTCGAGCCCCACCCGTCACTGGACGCCGTGACGATGCCGTAGATGCCGACCATGAGGGACACGGTGACGAGGATCGACCCGACCCAGTCCACCCCTTGCTTCATGCCGAGACCGACGTTCTCCACAATGAGGAGGCGGCCGAGGACGAGTGTGGCGATGCCGATCGGGATGTTCACGAAGAAGATCCAGTGCCAGCTCAAGAACTGGGTCAGGACGCCGCCGGCGAGGAGCCCGATCGACCCGCCGCCGACGGCCACGAACACGTAGGCGCTCATCGCCTTGGCCCGCTCGGTCGGCCTCGGGAACTCGGTGACGATGATGGCCACAATCACCGAGGACGAGAGCGCCCCGCCGATCCCCTGCACGAAGCGGGCTCCGACCAGCATGGCCTGACTGTCGGCAGCGCCACAGGCGATGGAGGCCAGCATGAACAGCGTGACGCCGGCCAGGAACACCTTCTTGCGGCCGATCAGGTCACCCAGGCGGCCGGCCATCAGGAGGAAACTGCCGAAGGTGATCAGGTAGGCGTCGACCACCCAGGTCAGGCCGGACTGGCTGAAGTGGAGGCTCTTCTGAATGTCGGGGAGGGCCACGTTGACGATGGAGCCGTCGAGGGCGTTCATGAACATGGCCAGGCACACGACGACGAGGGCTATCCAGCGCCGGCGATCGCCGGCCGCGCTTTCCTCCTCGGTAATGGTTCCCAACTCTTGGATAGTCATGATTTCGGGACTATCCTACAGGGGTGATCGATGAGGCCGTGCAGGTAGGCTTGGAGCCGTGAGCCCCCGAGCGGCCGCCCGCCCCACGACGGGGACGATCGTGCTCCTGACCAGGCTGGCCAGGGCCGTCTACCTGCGCAGTTCCGTCGACCTGGTCGGGATGAACCTGCGGAACATGGTGGTGCTCGCCTACCTCCGGGACCACCCTGGCGTCTCGCAGCAGGTCATGACCGAGATGCTCTCCATGGACTCCAACACCGGCGTCCTCGTCCTCAACGACCTCGAGGACCTGGAGTACGTGGAGCGGCGGCGGGACCCCGCCGACCGGCGGCGGCATCTCGTCGACATCACCGACGCCGGCCTCGACGCGCTCGAGGAGGCCGAGCTGGCACAGGGGAGCATTGAGGACGAGATCCTCAGCGGCCTGAGCCCTTCGGAGCGGGCGGAGTTCCGGGCGCTGTTGGTGAAGGCGCTGAAGGATCACGATCCTCCGGCCGGGGCCTGACTCCTTCGTCTGCAGCACGTGCGGAGTTGCACCGGAGGGAGTCTTGTGTGGCGAATCGAAGTGGCTCAGCAGGCCGATCCCTCAAATCAAGGCCCGTTGGTACTCGAAACCGGGCACCGGTCCCAAGAACCATTGACCTTTGCGTCGACTCCAATTGGCCATGCGGAAGAAACCTTTGGGATCCGCGCTGAGTGCAAGTAACAGATTCACCCAGATATCGGGCGGAGGCAGGCCGCGGCCATGGTTCTCTGGCACCACACAAAGGCGGAACTCCTCGCCTTCGCGGCTCTTGAACCGCATGTTCGAGATTTCCCCGAATTGAAGGTCGCCGTATGGGGTGGCGACCCAGAATCTTTTCGACCCCAACCACGAAGCCGCCTGTTCCACGTTCAGGAGGGACAAGAGCAACTGCTCGGCGCGCTCGTAGGGGGAGAGGGGGCGGACCCAGCTGTTGGGGAGACACTGATCATCGGGAAAGGCCAGAACCCGGCGCCCGGACATCGGCCCAGCCGTGAAGCAGAGAACTTTTCTGCCGTCTTCGAGACAATCGACCACCTCGAATGTGATGTCGCGGAACGGCGTCGTGGCCCCGGCCACTCCAGTGCCTCCCCAACCAGCCGGTGCCTCAGCCGCCCTGAATGGGACGGACCCAGATGATCTCGGCCGCATCTGGGTCGAAGGCATAGACCCGCTCGGCCGCGTCCGCGAGCGCGCCCTCAGGCCGAGCGAATGCCATCTTTTTCGCCAACAGCTGCTGTTCGAAGACGGCCTCAGCCCTCTCCAGCGTGGCCGCCTCTTCCACCGACCAGGTCACCACGGTGTCTCCCGTGCGATCGAGGATCCTCATAGTTCCCACGTGCGCTGCTCCTTTCCTCGGGGATCGTCCCCGAACTGTTCGCGGGTCCGGGCTCAACGCCCGGCTGCTAGCGAACAGATGTTCGTCTCACGAGTCAAATGTCCAGGTAGATCCTCCAATCGACGACGAGTCTTCTGAGCTGGAACTCTCCCGTGATTTCCCTGCAAGCGAGGCCGGAGACCCACTGATCAACCGCGTTGCCGGATGGCGCGACGCACGCCGTCCATGACGGGCCGGCCGTCGGGACGGCGGGACCCCGCTGCCGTTTTTCGTGCCCCGTAATGTCAGGTCAGAAAGAAGGAGTGCCGAGAAGTGACTGCACGACTGGCGACCGACGCCGAGGTGGCGACGTGGCGCGACGAGGGCTGGGTCCTGCTCGAAGGCCTCGTCGGCACCGAAGAGATCGACGCGCTGGCTGACGATCTGCGGGAGATCTTCCCGAGCGCCGAGGAGCACCAGGCCGACCCCGAGGGTGTCCACGAACGGTGGCGGGGCCGACCGAAGGAACCGGAGGAGGCCTTCGTCTGGCCTGACGAGGGGCCCGGGTTCCGACCCGCCCAACAGCGCTGGGGGGCCGCCTTCCCGTTTCCGGGCAGCGGCGCCCTCAACCGGATCTGCGTGCATCCCTCCATCGTCGATTTCGCCGAACGGGCACTCGACAACGACGACATCCGTCTCTACCAGGCTCACGCCAGCGCCAAGTACGCCGGCATCACCAACTACGAACAGCCCATCCATCTCGACCGCAACCATTCGTGGCTTCCGCCGGCGAGCGAGTCGCCGTGGTGGAACCTCGAAGGATTCCTCTACCTGACCGACGTCACCGAGGACGACAACCCCACCCGCCTGGTCTCGGTGCGGGACACCGATCGCATCGACAACCCCTACGGCGTCCTCATGCCGCGTTCGAACCCCGAGGTCTACGCCGCCGAGCGGCCCGCGCCGGGCGTCCGCGGTTCGTACCTGGCCTACCGGTCGGACACGTACCACCGCGGTGCGCCGTTCGGCTCGGGCACCGGGGCCCGCATCGTGGCGGCCATCGCCTTCAAGAACGCCGCCACCGAATGGATCGGCTACGACACCCAACAGAGCCGCTCGACCGGGACGGAGTGGACGACATTCGTCGAGGGGTCGACGCCCCGGCAGCTGGCGCTCTTCGGCTGGCCCGCCCCCGGCCACCCCGTCTGGGACGAGCGGCTCATTGCGCGGACGCAGGAGCGCTATCCCGATCTCGACCTCAATCCCTGGCGCGCCGGGCTTCGTATCGGTGGGGAGATGTCGGCGGCTCCGTCCAATAGTTGACTAATTAAGTCAGCTTTGTAACCATTGCGGCCGAGGTCGGCTGCCGGGCGTCCGGACGCCGACCAAGCAAAAGGAGGCTGTTGCCATGCCCGACTGGGGCTTCGAGACCCGCCAGATCCACTCCGGTGCCACACCGGACCCCACCACCGGCGCCCGCGCCGTGCCGATCTACCAGACCACGAGCTACACGTTCCGCGACACCTCGCACGCGGCGGCGCTGTTCGGGCTGGAGGAGCTCGGGAACATCTACACCCGCATCATGAACCCGACGCAGGCCGTCTTCGAGGAGCGCGTCGCCGCGCTGGAGGGCGGCGTGGCGGCGCTGGCCGTCGCCAGCGGCCAGGCCGCCGAGACGGTGACCCTGTTGAACCTGGCCGAGAACGGTGGCCACATCGTCTCGTCGGCCTCGCTCTACGGCGGCACGTACAACCTGTTGCACTACACGCTGCCCAAGCTCGGCATCGAGACGACCTTCGTCGACGATCCCGACGACCTGGCGGCCTGGGCGGCCGCCATCCGGCCCAACACGAAGGCCTTCTTCGGCGAGACCCTGGGCAACCCCAAGGGTGACGTCTTCGACTTCGAGGGTGTCTCCAAGGTCGCCCACGACAACAACATCCCGCTCGTGATCGACAACACGCTGGCGACGCCGTACCTGTGCCAACCCCTGAGCCACGGCGTGGACATCGTCGTCCACTCGGCCACCAAGTTCATCGGCGGCCACGGCACCTCCATCGGCGGCATCATCGTCGACGGCGGGAAGTTCGACTACGAGGGCAGCGGCCGCTTCCCGAACTTCACCGAGCCCGACCCGAGCTACCACGGCCTGGTGTTCGGCCAGCTGCCCGAGGCGCTCTTCCCGGCCCGCTTCGTCCTCAAGGCGCGGCTGCAGTATCTCCGCGACACCGGACCGTCCGTGGCCCCGCTCAACTCCTTCCTGTTCCTGCAGGGCCTCGAGACGCTGAGCCTGCGCATGGAGCGCCACGTCCAGAACGCGGTCGCCGTGGCCAAGTGGCTCGAGGCGCGCGACGAGGTGTCGTGGGTCACCTACCCCGGCCTCGAGTCCAGCCGCTGGCACGCCCGCCAGGAGAAGTACCTGCCCAAGGGCGGCGGGTCGATCCTCGCCTTCGGGATCGCCGGCGGTGCGGAGGCGGGCCGCCGCTTCATCGAAGGTCTCGAACTGTTCAGCCACCTGGCCAACGTCGGTGACGTGCGCAGCCTGGCCATCCACCCGGCCTCGACGACGCACTCGCAGCTGACCGAGGCCGAGCAGACCACGACCGGCGTCTCGCCGGACCTCGTCCGTCTCTCGGTCGGCATCGAGTCGATCGAGGACATCCTGGCCGACCTCGAAGCCGGGTTCCGCGCCGCCAAGGGAGCGTGACCGCACAGAGCTACCCAGGCGTGTGGCGGCCCGGGGACGACCCCGGGCAGCGGCAGTTTGCGGTGCTCACCGGTGAGGGTGGTGGTGGCTTCGCGCTCGAGGGCGGCGGACGCCTCGACGAGGTCACCGTCGCCTACGAGACGTGGGGCGAGTTGAATGCGGCGCGCAGCAACGCCGTGCTCGTCCTGCACGCGCTGACGGCCGACTCCCACGTCATCGGTCCCCAGAGTCCCGCCCATCCTTCGAAAGGCTGGTGGGACGGGCTCATCGGGCCGGGCGCCGCCATCGACACCGACCGCTACCACGTCGTGTGCCCGAACGTGCTGGGCGGCTGCCAGGGCACGACGGGCCCCGGCTCACTCGACGCCGACGGCCGACCCTTCGGCTCGCGCTTCCCGGTCATCACCATCCGGGACCAGGTGGCGGTCGAGGTCGCCCTGGCGGACCAGCTCGGGATCGACCGGTGGGCGGGCGTCGTCGGCGGCTCCATGGGCGGCATGCGCGTGCTCGAGTGGTGCATCGGTGCGCCCGAACGGGTGGCGCGTGCCGTCGTCCTGTCCGTCGGCGCCGCGGCCTCCGCCGACCAGATCGCCCTGTGCTCCCTGCAGGTCCGCGCCATCCGCTCGGACCCGGCCTTCCACGGCGGGGACTACTACGACACCCCGGATCGTCCCGTCGACGGATTGCAGACGGCCCGCGGCATCGGTCACTTCAGCTACCGGACCGGCGACGAGTTCGAGGAGCGCTTCGGGCGCCAGGCCCAGGGGCAGGAGGAGCCGCTGAAGGGCGGTCGCTACGCCGTCGAGTCCTACCTGCAGTACCAGGGGGAGAAGCTGGCCAAGCGCTTCGACCCGAACTCCTACATCACGCTGAGCGAGGCCATGAACCACCACGACGTGGGTCGGGGCCGGGGCGGCATCGAAGTGGCGCTCGGTGCGCGTGCGGGCCGACGGTGACCGTGGCCGGCATCACGACGGACCGGCTCTACCCGTTGGCGCAGCAGGAGGAGATCGCACGCCACCTGCCGGCCGGCCGGCCGTCTCGAGATGGTCGAGTCGTTCTCCGGCCACGACGGCTTCCTGTTGGAGGTCGAGCAGGTCGGTCGCATCGTGCGGTCCGCGCTGGACGCCAGGCGTAGTCGGCTCGTCGCCCGAGCCGCATGGAGTGACGTGGGTGGGCGGGGGCCCGGGCCGGTCAGCCCTGCGGCTTGATCACCGTGGCCGTGGCGTACTTGGTGGAGTACCCCTGCGCGTTGAGCGGGGTGCCGATGACGGAGCCCGAGTTCGGCACGACGTACTTCGGCGAGCAGTCGAACGTCCCCAGCTTCTTCGGGTAGTCCTGCACCCACTTGGTGTTGTCGAGCTTCATGAGGATCCCGCACGGCGCCGGCCGGTTCTTGGCCGGGTCCGACGGTGCGTTGAGCCCGCCACCGGTCCAGCTGGTGACCTTGGACAGGTGGTTGATCATGCACTGGCGGGTCAGGGTGGAGCCGCAGGCCTTGGCCTGGGTGGCCCACAGGAGGAAGGACGACGCGGCCTGCTCGCCAAGGGCCGACGTCCGGCCGCCGGACTTCTTGACGACCGAGAGGTACTGGGCCACGGCCGGCACGACCTTGGACGCCTCCAGCGGCTCGAAACCGATGCGCACGTAGACGTTGTTGCCCAGCCCGCTGGTGTTCCACTGCGCGAAGGCCTGCGTGTACTCGGCGGCGTCCAGCAGCCAAACCGGGTTGTAGCCGATCTGGTTCTCCGCCTGCAGTGCGCCGTAGAGGGTGGGTCCCGGGGTGGCGTCGTCGAAGACGATCTGCGCCCCGCAGCTCTGCAGCTTCTGCATGAACGGCGTGTAGTTGGCCTCACCGTTGTAGTTGACCTGGAACGGGCAGTTCACGTACTTCCAGCCGGCCTCCGTGTAGGCCTGCTGGGCCTTGGCCATCGACGACAGCTGGGTCGAGAGTGTCGAGTTGTACTGGCCCACGTGCTGCGTCTTGGACCCGAAGAGCTTCTCCCCCTGGTAGGCGATCGACACGGGGCTGGCGTTCGACGGGTTCGGCGCGGCCTGGTACATCTCGTACGCGTTGGCCACCTCGGGGGAGACGGTGAAGCCCGGGACGGCGGCCAGGTTGCAGCCCAACCGGGTCTGCTCCGCCAGGCCGTCGAGCGCGAAACCCTCGCCGACCAACATGAAGTCGGTCTTGCAGGCCTGGGTCATGACCGAGCCCACGTTGGTGACCGCGGAGTCGTAGTAGTCGCCGACGATCTTGCGCCCGTTGATGCCGCCCTGCGTGTTGCACCAGGCGATCATCGCCTTGACCGCGTCGCCCATCTCCTGGTCGAGACCGGGACTGCCCGAGAAGCCGCGGTCGTCGCCGTAGCCGATGTTGATGGTGGAGTTGGTCACCCCCTGCTCGGTGGCGCCGGTCGCGTGACCCGTGCCGCAGGGCGACGGCAACGTGCCGAACGTCGCCGACGACGTCGAGGCCGCCCCGCCGGTCGCCGGAGCCAGCAGCACCCCGGTCGCGGTCAGTGAGAAGAGCAGGAGAGCGGCCCCCACAGCCCTCGCGCCAGTGATCCTTGCCATGGCCGAACCCCCGATCGCATCGCGCGGATGCTGGCCTGGCCCCCCCAGAACCCAGATCCGGTTTCTGCGTGCTGCGGCACCATACCAATCCGACATCCGGAATTCCCGGCGCGCCGAATACCGAGCGTGACTCGTCTGGAGGCTCGTGCCCTCACGCGCCGAATTGCGGCCCGCCGAGCGAGCGTCGAGGCGATTCGCTGACTGGTCAATGACCGCGTTGGCGCGGCTGCTGATCCGGGTGTTCTTCCGCAGCATCGAGGTCGAGGACGGGGAGAACCTGCCGGAGACCGGACCGGTCGTGCTGGTGGCCAACCACACCAACGGCTTGGTCGACGGCCTGCTGCTCCTGGCGACGCTGCGGCGTTACCCGCGCTTTCTCGGCAAGTCGACCCTGTTCGGGATCGCCCCGTTGTGGCCCTTCCTCAAGCTGGCCGGGGTCATCCCGGTCTACCGGACGATGGACGCCGTGGCCGGGGACCACAACGTGTCGGCCTTCGCCACGAGCCATGCGCTGCTCCGGGAGGGCGGCACGGTGGCGGTGTTCCCCGAGGGGATCAGCCACGACGAGGCGACGCTGCAGCCGCTCAGGACGGGCGCCGCCCGCATCGCCCTCGAGACCCTGGACGAGGGCGGAGCCGAGGACCTCGTGACGGTGGCGGTCGGGCTCGTCTACGACGCCAAGGCGCGCTTTCGCTCCCGGGCCCTGGTCCGGGTCGGCGAGCCGGTGGCGGTGGCGCAATGGGCCGAGGACTACCGGCGCGACGAGTGGGCCACGGTGCAGTCCGTGACCGAGGCCCTGGGGGAGCAGCTCTCCCGGCGTCAACCCCTCGTTCGCCTCGTGGACGCAGGCCAAGCAGCTCTCGTGGATCGCCGAGGTGCTCGTCCGGGCGCCGGGTGGGCCGGGCCCGGCCGAGGTGACGCTGGCCGACAAGGTCGAGGTGGCGGCGCGGCTGGCGGCGAGACAGGACGCGTCCCCGGCCGCGCTGGACGACCTCTACGGCGCCTTCGCCCTGTACGAGCGGGACCTCAACCTCCTGGGGGTGAACGACGCCCAACTGGTGGCCCGGCTGCCGCGGCGGCGCCGGCTGGCGCTGCTGCGGTCCGCGCTCGTGCTCCTGGTCGCGTTGCCCTTCGCCGCCGCCGGCGCGCTGGTGCATCTCGTCCCCTTCCAGATCATGAAGCAGGTGGGGAAGCGGCCGAAGAACGAGGGGATCAGGGCCACGGTGAAGGTCCTCGGGTGCTTCGTGCTGTTCGTCCTCACCTACGCCGTGCTGGGGGTGCTCGTCGGCCTGGCCTACGGCGCATGGGCCGGCCTGGCCGTGGCGGTCGCCGCGCCCTGGTGCGGCTACGTGGCGTTGCGGGTCGGTGAGCGGGTGAAGCGGACCGGCGGCGTGGTCGAGGGTTACCGCATGCTCAGAGGCCGGCGGACCGTCGTGGCGACGGCGCTGGCCCACCGTGCTGCGGTCGTCGCCGAGGCGCACGCGCTGTTGTCGGGTTCCTGAGCCGGAGGTCGGTGCGGCGGCTCGGTATCGGCCCAGGTGGAGGCGCTTTCGGGGCACTCCGGGCGGGTTCCGCCGGGGCGCCGGCCGTGGTCAAGTCGGAGGACCCAGCTGACGATACAAGGGGGTTGATCTCTTCAAACAAAGCGGGGGACATGGCGCTGGCTTCGCAGGATGCAGGACGTGCGTCCGCGCGAGCCGACGGATCCGAGCCCCCGGCTCCGGCTCCCTCCACGGCGCGGCGGAAGCTGAATCCGACGGTTCTGGCGTACCTCATCGCCCCGCTGGCGTTCGCCGTGGTCGTCATCCTCATGCGGTACGGCTACGTCACCCGCGTGCACTGGTGGGTCTGGCTCATCGTGCTCACCACCATCGTGATGGTGAACATAGAGCTCGACCGCCTCTACCGCGCCCGGCCCACCACCCCCTTCCTGTATCTGCGCCTGATCAACCAGGTGGTGGCGGTCACGATCACCATCTATCTGACGGGGTGGGGCCCCGTCCTGTGGGCCGCCTACATCTTCATCGCGCTCGAGAACATGGCGACGGTGGGCTCGCGCATCTGGCGGCCCATGGTCCTCTGGAGCATCCTCGGCATGGCCGCCGGGCAGCTCTGCCATCTCCCAGGGGTGGCTGCCCTCCGAGCTGAAGCCGTCGGAGGCCGCCTCGCTCACCGTCATGGGGGCCTTCGTCCTCTTCTTCGTCATCCGGATGGCCGCCGTCATCATGGAGCAGAACGAGACGGTCATGGCACAGAAGGAGGAGGCGGAGACGACGCTGCGGCTGAGCGAGGACCGCTTCCGTTCGCTCATTCAGAACTCCTCCGACGTCACCATGATTCTCGCCTCGCAGGGCGAGTTCCGCTACGTCTCGCCCGCCATCAAGGACCTCCTGCAGTACGAGCCCGAAGAGCTGGTCGGGCGCCTCGCGACCGACTTCGTGCATCCCGAGGACCTCGACACCGTCCTGAAGCTCCTCAACGGGAGCGAGTTCCAGGCCGAGTCGGGACAGGCCACCCTCGAATTCCGCATGCTGCGCCGCGACGGGACGACGCGCGACGTCGAGGCCGTCGTGTGGAACCAGACCGACCGCCCCTCGGTGGCCGGCTACGTCTCGAACATCCGCGACGTCACCGAGCGCAAGAAGTTCGAGGCGCTCCTCGCCTTCCGCGCCCTGCACGACCCGCTGACCGGGCTGGCCAACCGCCAGCTCATCCTCGACCGGGCCCAGCAGATGCTGGAGCGGGCCCGGCGCTCGGGCGTCCCGGTGGCGGCGTTGTTCATCGACCTCGACAACTTCAAGGACTCCAACGACTCGTTGGGCCACGGCGCCGGCGACAAGCTGCTGCAGATGGTGGCCGGCCGGCTGCTCGGCATTCTGCGCTCCGGCGACACCGTGGGCCGGCTCGGCGGGGACGAGTTCGTCATTCTGGCCGAGGGCGTCTCGTTCGCCCGCGGGCCCGAAATGATCGCCGAACGGGTGCACGAGGTGCTCAAGCCCGCCTTCCACCTGCCGGGGGTCGACCACATGTCGATCACCGTGTCGGCCAGCATCGGCATTGCCGTCGGGGACCGCCCGTCGGCCGAGGAGCTCCTGCGCGACGCCGACATCGCGCTGTACCGGGCCAAGGGCGCGGGTCGGGACCAGTCGGTCCTCTTCGAGCACTCCATGCAGTCGGCGGCCAGGGAGCGCCTCAGCCTCAAGTCGGACCTGGAAACGGCGCTCCGGGACGGTGAGTTCAGCCTGCTCTACCACCCGATCTTCGACCTGGACGGCATTGAGATCCAGGGCGTCGAGGCGCTGCTGCGCTGGGACCACCCCGTCCGGGGCACCATCGAGCCCGATGCGTTCATCTCGGTCCTCGAAGAGCGGGGCCTCATCATCGACGTCGGCCGCTGGGTGCTCGACCAGTCCTGCCAGGAGGCGGCGGCCTGGCACCGGCGGGGGCACGACGCCAGCATTTCGGTCAACGTCTCCATGCGCCAGCTCGACTCGGACCAGCTCATCGAGGACGTCAGCAACGCCCTGATCACCAGCGGGCTCGAGCCCTCCATGCTCATTCTGGAGGTCACGGAGTCGAGCCTGATGCGCGACTCCGTCGCCACGGTGGCCCGCCTCAACCAGCTCAAGCAGCTCGGCGTCAAGGTGGCCATCGACGACTTCGGCACCGGGTACTCGTCGCTGGCCTACCTGCGCCAGTTCCCGGTGGACGTCTTGAAGATCGACCGCTCGTTCGTGGCGGACATGAGCCGCTCACCGGATGCGGCCGCGCTGATCCACACGCTCATCGAGCTCGGTCACACGCTCGGGCTGCAGACGCTGGCCGAGGGGATCGAGACGCACGAGCAGCTCGAGGGTCTCCGGGCGGAGGGGTGCGACCACGGCCAGGGGTTCCTCTTCTCCGGCCCGGTCACCGCCGTCGAGATGTCCGACCTGCTCGAGATCGCCCAGGCCGGCAAGCGGGTCACCTTCGTCGACCCGGCCGGCGCGGCGGGAGCGGTCGCGGCGAGCGCCCGGGCGGCGCGGCCGCCACGGCAACGGACCCCGTCGGGGAGCCGGCCCGGAGGCGGTGCGCGCTAGCCCAGGCTGAGGGCCACGGCGGCGTCGGGCTCGAGCACCCGGAAGTTGAAGCTCTCTTCGAGGTAGAGGCGCACGACGTCGGCATCGTGGTCGAGGTACCCGATGGAGAGGTCCTGCCCGCTCTCGATCTTGAAGTCGCCGCCCCGGAGGCTCAGCACCACGCCGCCCTCGATGCCGGGCGCCCACACCAGGGGCCCGCCCAGAATTTTGCGCAGGTGGTCGAGCAGCAGCTCGCCGCCGTACTCGGTGCTCTCGACGATGCTGGTGTACATGTCCGGGCAGATGGCCAGCCCGTAGGGGCCGCCGATGCCGGCCTGGCGCAGCGTGTTCACGGCGCGGGCCGCGGCGTCGGGGGCGTTGTCGATGTCACCGACGCTGATCGGCTCGTGCGAGGTGGCCTCGGTGATGCCCTGGAAGCCGGCGGCCCCGTGGCCGTGGAAGACGGTGACGTTCTCGCCCAGCGCGATCTGGCGGATCGCCTCGTCCAGCTCGCCCAGGTCCGGATTGGCGGTGCCGCGGTCGACGTCGTCGAGCTCGGTCCGGGAGACCTTGAACTCGGTGCGCAGCTCCACCACGGGGAGCACCTTGCGCTGCAGGGCGCTGACGCCCTCGGAGGGGCTGGCGATCTCGTCGACCCGGCCCAGGTCGGTCGACGAGTAGTCCCAGCCGTAGGGGCCGTCGAAGTCGACCAGCTTGCGGGCGGCCAGGTAGGTGGGCAGGCGCGACTTCGCCTCGTCGTCAATGACGTCCCAGCCGGCGTCGGAAATCGGGGCCAGATCGCGGTGCAGGTGGTTCATTGCGCTACTCCCTTGAGGCTGCCGATGCCGAGCGAGCCCGACGTGGTGGGTGCGGAGGGTGCATCCGACGACCGGCCGACCTCGGTGATCGGGCCGGTCGAGAAGAGGAACTTGCGGAGTTGGGCGTCGAGGGCCGTGTCCCGCCGGCGCAACCACTCGAGCGCCATGGCGGCGTGCTCCTTCTCGTCGTCCCGGTTGTAGGACAGGACGGCGGCCAGGCTCTCGTCCGAGGTGGCCTGGACCCGCTGGTGGTACCAGTCGATGGCCTCGAGCTCCTCGCACAGCGACGTCATGGCGCGGTGGTAGTCGAACGTGGCCTCGTCGAGCAGGTCGAGCGGCTCGTGGAATCCCTCGCTGGCCAAGGTGCCCTCTCCTTGCGTTCGGTCGTCGTACCCGGGGCCGGCGGCCGCGGACGATGCCCACAGTAAAGCCGTCGCGGGGCGGGTCAGTCCACGCCGGGCGGGCCGACGTGGCCCCTCGGGGAAGCGGCCCGGGCGGGGAGGCGAGGCCGGCCGGCCGCCGGATCGTCCGCCAACGGAGGCGCAACGGCAGGGAGCCGGCCCTGGGCATATCCCAGCACTCCTTCAGCTGCAGGCGCTAAACATTGGTTGTCGGGTTCTCGCCGACCACGGACAACAAGGAGTTTCGTTCCATGCTCGCTTCCAGCTACCAATACCCGATCCTCGATTTCTTCCTGACGATGCTGTACTTCTTCCTCTTCGTCATCTGGATCTGGCTGCTGATCATGGTGTTCATGGACATCTTCCGCAGCCACGACATGGGTGGCTGGTCCAAGGCCCTGTGGGCGATCTTCATCATCGTCCTGCCCGTTCCTCGGCGTCTTCGTGTACCTGATCGCCCGGGGCGGCAAGATGCACGAGCGGCAGGCCCACGAGGCCGCCCAGCAGCAGCAAGCCTTCGACCAGTACGTCAAGCAGGCCGCCGGGACGTCCGGGGCCGGCACCGCCGACCAGCTCTCCAAGCTGGCCGACCTCAAGTCGCAGGGCGTGCTCACCGACGCCGAGTTCGAGGCCCAGAAGGCCAAGATCCTGGCCAGCTAGCGGGGCGGCGTCGTCACCGGGAATGATTCGCCGGTGGCGACGCAGGAGCACCACGAATCCGAGGACCAGGGTGCAGCGGGGCGCGAGCACCCGGGGCCGCACGCCCGGGGAGCAGGTGACCGGGGCGCAGCCCGGCACGGGCGACGGCCACGACGCCATGTCGTCGCGGCTGGCCACGCGCATCGAACAGGATGTCGCGTCACCGGCGCCCCCGTGGCGCTCGGTGGCCAAGAAGTCCGTCCTGGTGGTCGTGGCCGGCATCACGCTCTACCTCCTCTTCCCGAGCCTGGCCGCGGTCTTCGACGCCTTCCCGAAGCTGACCGAGCTCGACCCCATCTGGTTCACCTTCGCCCTGGCGCTGCAGGTGGCGCACTTCACCTGCACCATCGCCCTCCAGCGCATCGCGCTGCGGACCAACGCCTGGTTCTCGGTCACGACGTCGCAGCTGTCGGGCAACGCCATCAGCCTCATCGTCCCCGGGGGCGCCGCCTTCGGCGCGGCCACGCAGTTCCGCATGCTCGCCGCCTCGGGCAACGACCCGGCCACCGCGGTGGCGGGGCTGACCGCCTTCTCGCTCCTCGGCATCGCCGGGCTGCTGGCCCTGCCGATCTTCGTGCTGCCCGCCATTCTGGCCGGGACGCCCATCGCCAACGGCCTGCAGCACGCGGCGCTGCTCGGCATCGGCGCCTTCGTGCTGTTCGCCGGCTTCGGCGCGCTGGTCCTCACGCTCGACGGCCCGTTGCGCTGGGCCGGCGGGGTCATCCAGGCGGCCCGCAACCGGGTGAAGCGCAAGGCGCCACCCATGCACGGCCTGTCGGACCGGCTGGTGTACGAGCGCAACCGCATCCGCGGCGTGCTGGGCAAGCGGTGGAAGGCGGCCATGCTGCTGAGCAGCGGGCGGCTGGCCTTCGACTTCGGGACGCTGCTGGCCTGCATCCGGGCCACGGGGGTCAAGCCCAACCCGTCTCTTGTGCTGCTGGCCTACGCCGTGGCCGGCCTGCTGGCCCTCATCCCCATCACGCCCGGCGGGCTCGGGATCGTCGAGGCCGGGCTGAGCGCGCTGCTCATCCTGGCCGGGGTGCCCGGTGTCGACGCGGTCGTGGCCACGCTGGCCTACCGGGTCATTTCGTACTGGCTGCCGATTCTGGTGGGGCCGTTCGCCTACTTCGCCTTCCGGGCCCGCTACGGCAAGCCCGGCGCGACGGGAGCGGGCGGGGCGGGCGGTGGACGGGGGCGGGGTCGGCGGTGGCGGCGGGGCCGGGGGAGCGGCTCTGGCCCCGGGCTGACCTGCCAGGCTGGCCGGCGTGGTGATGCGACGTGTTTGAGGGGACGTGGGAGTCGCTGCGGACGCACCAGCTGCCGGTCTGGTACGACGACGCCAAGCTCGGGATCTTCGTCCACTGGGGCCCCTACTCGGTGCCGGGGTGGGCGCCGCGGGTGCCCGACATACAGCAGCTGCTCATCAAGGACGGGCCGCGCCGGATGCTGCGCGAGAACCCGTACGCCGAGTGGTACCGCAACACCATGCAGATCAAGGGCAGCCCCACCGCCCTGCACCACGCGCAGGTGTACGGGGAGGACTATCCCTACGACAACTTCGTGCGCACCTTCGACGACGCCTCGTCCGGCGCCGACCTCGACGCCCTGGCCGACCTGTGCCGCGCCGCCGGCGCGCGCTACGTGGTGCTCACCACCAAGCACCACGACGGCTTCGCCCTGTGGCCCTCGGCCGTCATGCACCCCGTCAAGGGCGCGTACCGGGCGCGGCGCGACCTGGTGGGCGACCTGAGCGAGGCGGTGCACGCCCGGCGCATGCGCATGGGGCTCTACTACTCCGGCGGCTACGACTGGCCCTACAACGACGCGGTGATGACCACCGCCGCCGACGCCGTGCTGGCCGCGCCGCACGGCGCGCGGCTACGTCGACTACGTGACGGCACACGTGCGCGAGCTCATCGCGCGCTACGCGCCGTCCGTGCTGTGGAACGACATCGGGTGGCCGGCCGACCCGCAGCTGCCGCAGCTCTTCGCCGACTACTACAACGCGGTGGAGGAGGGTGTCATCAACGACCGCTGGCGGGAGCCGGGCCTGCCGCGCAACGCGGTGACGGACGCGCTGGTGCGCGCCGTGGGCGCGGTGGTGCAGGCGGGGTGGCCGTTGATCCCCGAGCGCAGCAAGCACCTCACCTTCGCCAGCCCGAAGCACTACGACTTCCGCACGCCCGAGTACGACGTGTTGCGCACGGCCTCGGCGCGCAAGTGGGAGCTGGCCCGCGGCGTGGGGCACTCGTTCGGCGCCAACCGGCACGAGCGGCCCGAGGACATCATTTCCGAGAGCGAGCTCGTGCAGATGTTCTGCGACGTCGTGGCCAAGAACGGCAACCTGCTGCTCGGCATCGGCCCCCGGCCCGACGGCACCATCCCCGAGGAGCAGCAGGCCCCGCTGCGCGGCCTCGGGGCGTGGCTCGACGTCAACGGCGAGGCCATCTACGGCAGCCGCCCGTGGCTGGTGACCGAGTCGGTCAGCGCGGAGGGGACCCCGCTGCGCTTCACCCAGAGCGGCGAGGGCGTCTACGCGCTGTTGCTCGGCATGCCCCGGACCCGCCGCATCACCATGCGCGCCGTCGACGGGACGCGGGTGCGGCGGGTGCGCCTCGTCGGGGCCGACACGCAGTTGGAGTGGTCGGTCGAGCCCGGTGGTGACCTGTCGGTAACCATGCCGCCGCAGCTGCCGCTGTCGCCCGTCACCGTGCTCGACCTCGGGACAGGTGTGCGGGCGCGCCTGGAACGCACGTAGTCGCGGCGCGGCGCCGGCACGTCTCGACCCCGCCGCGACGAAGGGACTATTGGCCCTAGTCGCGGTGCGCCGACAGCGGCATCATCAGAGCCACGGACGAAGGTCGCCGGCGCTGCAGTTCGCCGGCAACAGATTCGGCACGATCCCGCAGGGGAAGCGTCGTTTCGTTGCCGGTACGGGGTCTCGAGACCCCGGCGACCTCTCGTCCGCCTGTCGCCCGCGTGCACGTGTCGCAGCGGGGTGGGGGAAACTGTGGCAGCGGTAGGCCACAGGTGGCTGGGGCGGACAGCCACGAACGGCGCGGTCGACGCGTGGTGGTCCGAGGGAGAGCCACCACGCGTTGACTGCGTCCGATCTCCGGTGCGGCGACGGCACCGTCCGTTGCCGATCCGTTGTCGATCCGTTGTGCGTGCGTTGACATTGTGTTGGCCGGCGCTGTCGGCGCAGCCCGCGTGAGGCCGAGTCCCCTCTCGGACGCCCCGCTCCGTGTAGGTTCGGCCCGACCTGGCCGACCCGGGGGTGCGCCGTTGCTGCTGGACCTGTTCCTGATCGGGCTCGTGGTCACCCTCGAGCCCATCCCGCTGACGGCGATGATCCTGTTGCTGGCCACCGAGGGCGGCCTCTTGAAGGGCCTGGGCTACGTCCTGGGCTGGATGCTGACCCTGGTCGCCATCGTGGCCCTCGTCGTGCTCGTGACCGGGGGGAAGCCGCTCATCCCCAACAGCAATCCCTCGACCGGGGCGCTGGCGTTGAAGCTGGCCATCGGCGTGGTGCTCGTCGTCATCGCCTACCGGCGCTGGGGCAAGTGGGGGGCCTCGGAGCCCAAGGGCCAGCCGCGCTGGATGCGCGGCGTCGACCGCATCAACCCCTTGATGGCGGCCGGTCTCGGCTTCCTGCTCCAGCCCTGGGTGCTGGTCATCGCCGGCGTGGCCGAGATCACCACGGCCAAGCTCTCGTCGACCACGCAGTACATCGCCGTCTTCGCCTTCTGCGTGCTGTGCTCGGCGAGCCTCATCGCCATGGAGACCTACGCCGCCCTGCGACCCGCCGAGGTCAAGGACAGGCTCGACGCGTTGTTGCAGTGGATCAACGGGCACCGCGACCAGGTCATCGTGATCCTGTCGCTCGCGCTCGGGCTCTACCTCATGGCCAAGAGCATCGACGGGCTGGTGAACGGGTACTGACGCGGGCCGCCATCCACCGGCGCCGCCGCGAGCGCCCGTTAGCTTCGGGCGCCGGAGGTGCGCACGATGTTCTCGTACACGTTCCCGCTGCTCGACCTGCTCTGGACGCTCCTGATGTTCGCCGGGATCTTCCTGCTGCTGTTCTTCGTCATCTGGTGCTTCGTCGACAACTTCCGCCGGCGCGACCACCACGGCGCGGCCAAGGCCGGATGGACGGTGCTCATCCTCCTGGTGCCGTTCTTCGGCGCCCTGATCTACATCATCGCCCGGCCACCGGACGCCCAGCTGGCCGCCTGAGCGGCCGGGCCCGGGGCCGATCTCGGCTCGGAGGTGGCGCCGGGCCGCCGGCCGGCCCTGACACAGCGGTTTCCATTTTTGCCGGGTCTGGCTATCGTTGGTCCCGCCCTTCGGGGCAACGCGCAGGAGCAGGCCATGCAGAACCATCATCCCAAGGTCTCCCAGCGTCCGGACAGGACGTGGGTCGTCGAGTGTGCCCAGTGCCGCAACGACCTGACCTCGACCGTGCCCATCGGCATCGGCATGCCGTTGCAGGACCGCGAGACGGCCGAGCGGCTGCGCGACAACCACGCCGCCCGCCCCATCCGGGCCGCCGCCTCCTGACGCCGGTGCCCGCTGCCGGCGCAGGATCCGGCGCCGGTCCGGTCGACGGTGCGGGTGCGGTGACCAAGACCAGCCCCCGCACCGTGGCCGACACCGTCGCCCGCCTGGTCGACCTGCTCGGCTCCAAGGGCGTCAAGGTCTTCGCCGTCATCGACCAGCAGGCCGAGGCCCGCGCCGTCGGGCTCGACCTGCGCGAGACGACCCTGGTCGTCTTCGGGAACCCCGCGGCGGGGACGGGCGTCATGGCGGCCTCGCCGCTGGCCGCCCTCGACCTCCCGCTCAAGGTGCTGGTCTGGGCCGAGCCCGGCGGGGCCACGTCGGTGAGCTACACGGCGCCGTCCACGCTGGCCGCCCGCTACGGGCTCACGCCCGAGAGCGCCGCCGCCCTCGAGGTGGTCGACGGGCTCACCGACGCGCTCGTGGCCGACTGAAGCTCCTGGTGCCGGCGCCCGGGTTGGAGCGTCTCGGGAGCGCTGTGCCACGCTGCAGGGCAGAGCACCGACGGGTCGGCGGCCCGGCGGCCGGAGCGCCTGACAGGGGGAACGAGCACGTGACCAGCAGTTCCTTTCCGTACTCCGCCGCGGAGCTCGACCGGTTCCGGCAGGTCCAGCGCCTGGCCTACGACATGGCCGGCGCGGTCGAGGCGCAGCTCAGCGAGGGCATGACCGAGGCCGAGGTGTGCCGGCTCCTCGCCGAGGCCCAGACGGCCCGCCACGTGACCCAGGTCTTCCACCGGCCCTACGCCTGGTTCGGCCGCCGCACCGTGCTCGGCGAGGGGCCCGGGCCAGAGGCGGTGGGCGTCCTCGACCTGGCCGCTGCCGGTGTGCTGCCCCACCGCTCCTTCCTCCCCACGGGCGCCGCCCTGGCCGACGGCGTCCCGCTCATCCTGGACCTGGCACCGGTCGTCGCGGGCATCGCCGCCGATGTCGGCTACTCGTGCGTCTTCGGGCACAACGACACCTTCGACGAGCTCGATCGCGGCCTGGCCCGCGTCCGGCACCTTCCTGACCGAGGGCGTGCGCGCCGGCGGGACGATGGGTGCGCTGACGCGCGAGCTCCAGGGGTTGGTGCGCCAGCGCGGCTGGGAGAGCTGCCACGAGCACTATCCCGACCGGGCGCTCGGGCACCTGGTCTTCCCGCTCGGGCCCGAGCCGGAGGGCCGCTCGCTCCTCCCCGGCTTCGGCGCGGCGGCCGCCGCCGGCCTGCTCGCCGCCGGGCGCGCCGCGCTCGAGGACGGCCGGGCCTACCCGGTGTGGAACGACAGCGTCCGGGCCGATCACCGCCCCGCACCGGGGCTGTGGGCCCTCGAGCCCCACATCGCCCGGGACGGCGTGGGGGTCAAGTTCGAAGAGCTGCTCGTGGTGACCGAGGACGACGCCTACTGGCTCGATGACCATCTCCTCCACACGCAGCGCTGGGCCGCCGCCGGCTACAGCATCACGTCGCTCGCCGCGGCCTGACCCGCCCCGCGCCGCCCTGAGCCGCCCCGCCCTCAGCCGCCCGCTCGGGCCCGCCCCGCTCAGCCGAGGATGGGGACGGGCGTGGCGTACTCCAGGGCGAAGTAGCCGCTGGGCGCGCCGGGCACCTGGAGGGCGGCCGCCGCCGCCCCGATGTCGACGCCCGGGAAGCCGGGGAAGAGCGGGTCGTGGTGGCAGAAGGCCACCCGGCCGGCGCCGAGGCGCTGCACCTGCTCGACCATGAAGTCGGCCGAGGAGCCCTGGAACGGCTCGCCGTCGACGTTGGGCCGGCCGCCCAGGGAGAGCAGGGCCACGTCGGGGCGCAGGCCGTCGAAGATGCCGCGCCAGTAGCCGGCGCTGCCGCTGACGAGCACCGTGCCCCCGGGCGTCTGCAGCAGGTAGGCCAGTGGACCGCCGTCGTGGCGGGAGCACACCTCGTTCATGGCGACGAGCGCGGGACCGGCCGGCGCCGGGGCGGCGTCGAGGGCGCCGAAGAGGGCGCGCATGGCGGCGGCCCGCTCCTGGGCGCTCAGCCCGAGGTCGCCCACGCAGGCCACCGCGCTGTCGGGGTCACTGTGGGCGAAGAGGCACGAGTGCAGCGCAGGCAGCACGCGCACCGTCGTGTCGGGACCGCACTGCACCGTCTCGCCGCCCGTCACGACGAGGAGCTGCTCCTCGGGCACGCCGCCGGCGCGCAGGCAATGGGCTGACTCGGGTGAGGCCACCACGGTCGCGCCCGGTGCGCAGGGCAATGGCGTCGGCGCCGTACAGGTGGTCGAAGTGGGCGTGGCTCACGAAGACGAAGTCGGCCTTGTCCACCTCGGCCGTGCTGAGCCCGACGGGCTCCAGGCCGGGCAGGCGGTCGAGGTAGGCGTCGAAGAAGAGGTCCAGCCCGGCGTGGCGGACCCGGAAGGTGGCCGTGCCGAACCACTCGAGCGTCGTCGGGGTCACGGCGCTCCTTCCGCCACCGGCGCGCCGGCCTCGTCGGCCGGGCCTCGTCGGCCTGGCCGGGCTGGCCGACGAGCTTGGCGGAGAACTTCACCGCCTTGACGGCACTGGTGGCGCCGGTCTGCAGCGTGACCCCGATGATGATCAGGATGACGCCCAGCCAGAACACGTAGGGCCAGCCCAACATCAGGATGCCGATGCGGCCGAGCATGTACGGCGGTGAGCACACCACGCCGCCGACGGCGCCACCGACCGCGGTGGCGGCCAGGGCGTCCCGGCGGGACCGGGTCTTCTTCTCGACGCCGACGAGCCGGGCCGGCACGGCGACGTAGCAGAGCATCATGATGCCGACGACGATGCTCTGGCTGATGACGAAGGGCCAGTGGCCCCAGCGGGTGGTGATGAGCGCGGAGAAGGACAGCGCCAGGCCGACGAGGCAGCCCCAGGCCAGAATGACGCGCAGGTGCACGTTGGCCCGGGTGAAGGCGGGCCGGATCTCCGGCTTGCCGGGCACCGAAATGGCGAAGGCGAACACGCCGTTGAGGTAGAAGCTGGCGGCCGTGAGCGCGGTCACGCCGAGGATGCAGGGGATCAGGAGCGGTCCGCGGATGACGTGGAACTGCTTGCCGTGCAGGACGTGCAGCTTGATGTCCAACATGGCGACCCAGATCCACATGGCCGGGATGATCTGCACCACGGCGAGGCGCCAGTTCGTGTAGAGGAGCTTGACGCCCTGGAACAGCATGAGGAAGGCGCCGACGATGAGGGCGAGCGGGGCGAGCCAGCGCCGGCGCTGGCTGAGCTGGACCACCGCCTGCTCCACGGCCTTGTCGTCGCCCCGGCGGATGGCGTCGACCAGCTTCCCGATCAGCGCGCCGACCCGGGCGCGCCGGGTGACGGGCTCGTCGGGTGCCGGTGCGCTCCGGTCCTCGTGGTCCACCGTCATTGCCGCCCATTCTGTCGGCCCGGGTCCGGGGCACCGCGCGGGCGCAGGCCGCCCTCCTCATTGTGGCCCGGGTTCGTGAGGCCCGGATGGTCGGCCTGCAGGCGGCTGCGTGCCGGCCCCGGCGCGCCGTGGCCGCCCATGGACGTAGCCTCTGGGCGGAGCGATGACGCGGTGGCGTGTCGGGGAGGTCTCAGCGCATGGTCGACGAGGAGGGTGGAGTCCGGTTGGCCGAACGCCCCATTCCGGTCCTGCCGCACCGGAGCGAGGCGGACAGCCGGGCCATCGGCAAGGAGGCCAGGGTCGCGGTGCCCCGGGGCAGCCACGCCACCTTCGAGCCGTCGGCGGACCGGCCCGATCCGGTCACGCTGCTCGAGGACCAGGCGACGACCAGGGTGCAGGAGCTGGTGCCCATCCGCTACGGCCGGATGCTGGTGTCGCCCTTCACCTTCTTCCGTGGCGCCGCCCTCATCATGGCGTCGGACCTCTCCACCACCCCGACCTCCGGTCTCACGGCCCAGATCTGCGGCGACGCCCACCTGTCGAACTTCGGCGTCTTCGCCTCACCGGAGCGCCAGCTCGTCTTCGACTGCAACGACTTCGACGAGACGCTGCCGGGGCCCTGGGAATGGGACATCAAGCGCCTGGCGGCCAGCATCGTCGTGGCGGGCCGCGAGCACGGCTACGCCAAGTCGGTGCGGGCGGCGGCCATCGCCGAGGTCGGCCGGAGCTACCGGGAGTCGATGCGGCAGATGGCGAGCCTCTCGAACCTCGAGGTCTGGTACTTCCACGTCGACGTGTCCGCGGTCGTGGCCGACCTGCAGGCCCAGGCGGCGGCCTCGGGGTCGAAGGTCGAGTCGCACATGGCGGCCACGGCCACCAAGGCGATCGCCAAGGCGCGGACCAAGGACAGCCTGAAGGCCCTCGACAAGTTGACCACTGTCGTCGACGGCGAGCGCCGCATCATCAACGATCCCCCGCTCCTCGTCCCGGTCGAGAGACGTCTTCCCCGAAATAGAGGCCGATCGGTTCGTCACCATGTTCCACGACGTCCTGCGCCGCTACCGGGCCAGCTTGTCGACCGATCGCCGTCACCTGCTGGAGCAGTACCAATTCACCCAAATGGCCCGCAAGGTCGTCGGGGTGGGGAGCGTCGGCACCCGCGTCTGGGTCCTCCTCATGCGCGGGCCCGGCGAGGAAGACGTCCTGTTCCTCCAGGCCAAGGAGGCCGAGGCCTCGGTCCTGGAGCGCTTCACCAAGAAGAGCCAGTACGGCAACCACGGCGCCCGGGTCGTGGCGGGCCAGCGCCTCATGCAGGCCAGCAGCGACATCTTCCTCGGCTGGCAGCGCACCGACGGGTATCGACGGCGCCAGCCACGACTACTACGTCCGCCAGCTGCAGGACTGGAAGGGGTCGATCGACACCGACAACATGGTGCCCCAGGGCCTGGAGGCCTACGGCAGGCTGTGCGCCCTCAGCCTGGCCCGCGCCCACGCCCGGTCCGGCGACCGCTTCGCCATCGCCGCCTACCTCGGCAACAGCGACAACTTCGAGAAGGCGCTGGCCAAGTTCGCCGAGTCCTACGCCGACCAGAACGAGCGCGACTACGAGGCGTTCGCCGCCGCGTGCAAGAGCGGCCGGCTCCACGCCGAAGTGGGGTTGTAGCCGCCGTGACGGTGCAGCCCGGCGTCTGCCGGCGTCCGGCTGGGAGAGCGCTGGGAAGAGCGGCCGCTCCACCCCTATTGCGGATGTGCGATGCTAAGCGACTGCACCGCCGGGACCACGCCGCCGATCGCACTCACGACATCCGACGAGTAAGGAGCTCCACCATGCTTGCCACCCAGTATCCGATCCTCGACATCTTCTTGACGACGCTGTACTTCTTCCTCTTCATCATCTGGATCTGGCTGCTGTTCATGGTGTTCATCGACATCTTCCGCAGCCACGACATGGGTGGTTGGGCCAAGGCGCTCTGGGTGATCTTCATCATCGTCATGCCGTACCTGGGCGTGCTGGTGTACCTCATCGCCCGCGGCGGCAAAATGCACGAGCGGGCCGCGCAGCAGGCCGCGCAGCAGCAGAAGGCCTTCGACCAGTACGTCAGGCAGACGGCGGGCACGCCCGGCGAGACGAGCGCCGACCAGCTCCACAAGCTGGCCGGCCTGAAGGACCAGGGCATCCTGACCGATGCCGAGTTCGAGGCCGAGAAGGCCAAGATCCTGGCCAGCTGAGCACTTCTTCGGGACGCCGGCCGCACGCGGCACCGAGACCGATCAAACGAGAATGAGAACGAGAACAGGAGACCCCATGACCATCGGACCCGTCAGCTACACGGTGATCGCCTTCCCCGGCAATCAGTTCAACGGCGACATCGCACCGGAGATCGCCCGACTGGTGGCCAACGACACCGTGCGCATCCTCGACCTGGTCTTCGTGGCCAAGGACGAGCAGGGCGACACCATCAGTCCTGGAGTTCGACCAGATGGACGAGCTCGCCGCCTTCAACGACATCGACGGTGAGGTCGGTGGCCTCGTCAACATGGAGGACCTCGACCACGTGGCCGCCAACCTCCCCGAGGGGAACTCGGCGCTGGTGATCCTGTGGGAGGACCTGTGGGCCGTCCCGCTCGTCGAGGCGATCCGCGGCTCGGGCGGTGTGGTCGTCGACAGCGCCCGCATCCCGAACGACCTCATTGAGGCGGCCTTCGAGGACCTGGCCACCGCCCTGAAGAGCTAGAACCACAGACCGAAGAGAGAAGGAGCACCACCATGCCCATGATGCGACGTCGTCCGGTGATGCGGACGGTCGGCAGGACAGCAGTGATCGCCGGCACGGCCACCGTGGTGGCCGGCGGCGTGAACCGCCACCAGCAGCAGAAGGCGGCAGCCCAGCAGAACGCCGCCGCCCAGCAGGCCGCTCCGCCGGCGGCGGCGCCGGTCGAGGCCGCGCCGAGCTCCGACGACCTCATCGCCAAGCTCAAGGAGCTGGCCAACCTGAAGGACCAGGGCATCCTGACCGAGGCCGAGTTCGACGACCAGAAGGCCAAGATCCTGGCCGAGATGTCCTGAGTCGCACCGCTGTGCGACCGGCTGACGCCGGTCCGTCTGCGAACGAGTGGCACCCTGCGGGGTGCCACTTTTCGCGTCCCGGGCACCTCACGAGACGGAGAGCACCACGTCCTCTCCGGGCTGCACGAGCCGCAGCCAGTCCGACGGCAGCGCATGCGACCGGTTCGGGATCAGGCGGCGGGGGCGGAACGAGCCGAGGCGCCGGCCGCCCTGGGTCACCTCGAGGCGCGGGTGGTCGAGAAAGGTGCGCGTCCTGACGAGGAGCGGCCCGGTCCCGGCGCGACCCGGCTCGGCCAGGTTCGGCACCACCCAGAGCAGCGGGTCGGCGACCCGCAGGGGGACCGCGGCGGGATCGACCGGGTGGCCGTCACCGTCGCGCAGCCACGCCGGCCGCGGCGCGGCCGACCGACAGGGCGCGCCGAGCCGCCACGTCCGCCGTCTCGGCGGGGTGGACGAGGTTGCCGGTGGCGAAGACGCCGGGCGCGGTCGTCCTGCCGTCGACGGCGCAGGCGGGACCCTTCGTGCCGGGGTCGATCGCGAGGTGCGCCAGGCGGGCCAGCTCGTTGTCGGGGATGAAGTCACCGCTGAAGACGACGACGTCGACGGCAACGGAGCGCTCGGTGCCGTCGGGGCCGCGCACGAGCACCGCCTCCACACGGTCGCGACCGGTGATCCCCGTCACCGCGGTCCGCGTCCACACCGGCACACGGAGGCCGACACGGGTCGCCAGGTCGAAGGAGCGGAAGGTCTGCGTGTGCGGCAGGTCGGTGACCAGCGCCACGGTGCGGACGCCGGCCTCGCGCAGCGTGAGCACCGCGGAGTACGAGACGTGCTCCGCCCCCACGATGAGCGCCCGTCCCGTGAGGGGGAGGTGCCGGCGGTGCACCCACTGCTGCAGCTGGCCGGTCGTGAAGATGCCCGAGGGCCGCGTGCCCGGAACCAGACGCGCCGCCCGTGGCCGCTCCCGCGCCCCGGTGGCCAGGACGACGGCCCGCGCCTCGACCTCGCAGCAGCCCGTCGGGGCCGGTCACCTCGGCCCGCCCCGGCGCCGCCCATGCCGTCACCATGGAGCGGGTCCGGATGTCCACGCCGCCGGCCGACCGCCCGCTCCACCCAGCGGCGGGCGTAGGCCGGGCCGCTCAGGATCCGCCGCAGGTCGCGCAGGCCGAAGCCGGTGTGCTCGCACAGGCGGGGCGTCCCGCCCGCCTCGTCCTCGCGGTCGAGCACCAGGACGTGTCCGGCGCCGCCCGCCTTCAACGCCGTCGCCGCGGCCAGGCCGGCCGGCCCGGCACCCACGACCAGTGCGTCGACCGTCGACGACGGCACGCGTCACGGGCTCACCGCTGCCCTCGGGCCAACCGGGCCGCGATGTCGGCGCCGCAGAAGAAGCCCTGACAGCGCCCGTTGGTCGCCCGGGTCCGACGGCGCAGGCCCCCGAGGTCCCTGGCGGGCACCGCGGCCGCGAGTGCGTCCCGCACCTCGCCCTCGGTGACGCGCTCGCAGAAGCACACGATGTGGCGGTAGGCGGGGTCGATCTGCGTCAACCGCTCGTCCTCGAAGGCCCTGGCCCTGCTCGAGCGCTCGCCGAGCTCGGGCATGCGGGGGATGGCCGGCTCGTGTTCCGCCTCGACCAGCGACAGCCCGGCGGCTCCCATGTGGCCGACGACGTGCTCGGCGATGGCCAGCGATGCGGTCAGGCCGGTCGAGCGGATGCCGCCGACGCAGGCGTAGTGCTCCTCCTCGTGGACGGTGATCTGGTAGTCGCGGTGCTCGGTGGCGGCCCGGATGCCGGCGTAGGTCGCGGTGACCTCCTCGTGCACGAGGTCGGGCAGAATGCGACGACCGGCGTCGAGCAGGCCGTCGAGACCGTCCGCCGTGGTGACGGTGTCGTCCCGGTCCTCGATGTCCTCCGCCGTCGGGCCCAGCAGCACGTTGCCGTACACCGTCGGCGCCACCAGGACACCCTTCGTCCTTTCGGTCGGGACCGGCAGCACAATGGAGGACACGAGCCCGCGGGCCAACTTGTCGAAGACGATGAGCTGGCCCCGCCGGGGCGCGACGGTGAACTCGTCGTGGCCGAACCGCCGGTTCAGGAGGTCGGCGCCGAGCCCGGCCGCGTTGACGACCCAGTCGGCCCGCACCGGTCCCCCCGAGGTGTGCAGCAGCCACCCGTCTCCGTCGCGCCCGACGTCGGTGACGTCGGTCCCGAGGCGGAGCTCCACGCCGGCGCCGACCGCCTCGGTGGCGAAGGCGACGCTCGGGCTCCACGGGCAGATGATCGACTCGTCCGGGACGGCGACGGCGCCCGTGGCCCCCCGGGCCAGGTGCGGCTCCCGGCGGGCCAGCTCGTCGAGGTCCATCCGGGCGGCCCGTTCGTAGCCGTTGGCCCGGGCCTTGGCGAGCACGTCGTCGAGCCGCGCCGCCTGCTCCGCGTTCCAGGCGACCAGGACGGCCCCGGTCTCCTCGAGCGCGATGCCGGCGGTCCGCGGCGTACGAGGTCAGCAGCTGGTGACCGCGGCGGACGAGGGAGGACTCCAGGCTTCCCGGTTGGGTGTCGAAGCCGGTGTGCACAATGGCGGTATTGGCCTTGGAGGTGCCGGTGCCGACATCGTTGGCGCGCTCGAGCAGCACGGTGCGCAGCCGGTAGCGGGCCAGCTGGCGACCGATGGCCGTGCCGACCACGCCGGCCCCGATGACAGCGACGTCGTAGCGCCCGTCGTCGGTCACGGCGCGGCGGGAGACGTCGGGACGAGGCGGGCCACGGCGCGTTCGAAGCCCGCCAGCCGCTCGGCCGCCTCGTCGGCGCCCATGACGGGCTCGTAGCGGGCGTCGGGCTCGTCCCAGCGGACGACGTCGTCGAGCGTGCGGCCGCCACCGGCTCCGAGCCGGGCCAGCGCACCCACGCCGGCCGCGGTGGCATGGGGCGAGGCGGCGACCTCGACGGGAACCTGCAGCAGGTCGGCCTGCATCTGCATGAGGACGCGTGAACGTGTCAGGCCACCGTCGACGCGCAGCAGCGCGAGCGGCCGTCCGAGATCGATCGCAGCGGCGCGGGCCAGCAGCGTCACCTGCGCGGCCAGACCCTCCACGGTGGAGCGGACGACATGCGCGGGTCCGGTGCCGGGACCGATGCCCTCGATGCTGGCGAGGACGTCGGGCTCCCACCACGGGGCACCCAGGCCGCTGAGGGCCGGCACCACGCGGACACCTGCGCTGTCGTCGACCGAGCCGGCAACGGCATCGAGCTCCTCGGCCCGCCGCAGGAAGCCCCAGCGCTGCAGCCAGGCGATGGCGGCACCGGCCGCATAGACCTGGCCGTCGATGCAGTAGGCGGCCGTCCCGCCGAGCTGCCAGGCCACCGAGACGGCCAGGCCGCCGGACGACGCGACAGGCCGTGGCCCGGCATTGGCCAGGAGGAAGGCCCCCGTGCCGTAGGTGCACTTCGATTCCCCGGGCGCCAGGCAGTGCTCCCCGACCAGGGCCGCTTGCTGATCGACGCTGAGGCCGCTCACCGGCAGCGACGGGCCGAAGGCGTCCGTGCGGCCGATCTCCTGCGCACAGCCGACCACGTCGGGCTGGTCCGCCGCGTCCAAGCCGAAGGCGGCGCACGCTTCGTCTGACCAGTGGCGCCCGGCCAGGTCGAGGAGCATCGTGCGCGACGCCGTGGTGACGTCGGTGACGTAGGCGCCCGTCAGGCGGTGCAGGAGCCAGGCGTCGCTGGTCGTCACCACACCGTCGGCGGTCACGTTGCGCCGGAGCCAGGTCATCTTCGGCGCCGCGAAGTACGGATCCAAGCGGGAGCCCGGTGGTGCGCGTCAGGTCATCGGCCCGGCCGGCCAGGTCGGCACAGATGGCCGCGGCCCGCCGGTCCTGCCACGAGATGGCCGTGCTCAGGGGGCGGCCCGTGTCGCGATCCCAGGCCAGCACGGTCTCGCCCTGGTTGGCGAAGCCGACGGCCGCCACGCCGCCGCCCGCCCGGGCGACCGCCTCGCCGTCCCGCCTGGCAGACCGAGTCCCACAGCTGCTCGGGGTCCTGTTCGACACCGCCCCCCGGCACCGCCCGTGGCGTCACGGCGGCCTCGACCGAGGTCACGATGTCGCCGTCCTCGCCGAAGACGACCGCCTTGGTGGCCGAGGTCCCCTGGTCGATGGCCAGGATCCTCACCGTACGCGCTCGATTTCCGGCATCGGATGGCTCCACTTCCAGCGCCATGGGCGGCGTTTCCCGCACCCTCCGCTCATCCTGACAGGCGGGAAGAGGCTCCCGAAGGCTGGTTCGCAACTATTCCCGTCACGCGACGGGGAGGCTTGCTATCGTGCCCGCAACACCCGCTGCTATCCCGGCCGAGCGGCCGCCGAACAAAGGGGGATGCACGTGCCCGAAGGTGTCGTAGAGGACGAGGTCGACATCTCGTCGCTCTCGCTGGACGAGCAGGAACTGGCGAGGATGGGGTACAAGCAGGAGCTCAACCGCTCCTGGTCCGGGTTCTCCAACTTCGCCATCAGCTTCTCCATCATCTCCATCCTCGCCGGCTGTTTCACCACCTTCTACAGCCGGCTGGAACGGCGGCGGGCCGGCCGCCATCGCCTGGGGCTGGCCGATTCTGGCGGCCCTCGTCCTCTGCATCGGACTCTGCCTGTCGGAACTGGTGTCGGCCTTCCCGACCTCGGGTGGCATCTACTGGTGGGCTTCCAAGCTCGGCGGGGTGAAGTCGGGCTACTACACGGGCTGGCTGAACCTCATCGGGCTGCTCGCCATTGTCGCGTCGGTCGCCTACGGCTGCGCCACCTTCTTCGACCTCACGCTCGGCTTCCTGGCTTCCCGGGGAGCTACACGTCGGGCAACCTCGACACGATCTTCCTCTACTTCATGGCCATCCTGGCGCATCGCCGCCGTGGTCAACATCTTCTCGAGCCACCTGCTCGCCATCTTCAACAACATCTCGGTGTACTGGCACGTGATCGGCGCCGCGGCCATCGTGCTGATCCTGATCTTCCTGCCGCATCACCACGCCAGCGCCAACATGGTCTTCACCTCGACGGTCAACAACACCGGGTTCTTCGGCGGCAAGACGAGCGGGTTCGGGCTTCATCTTCATCGTCCTGCCCCTCGGCGCCCTGCTGACCCAGTACACGATCACGGGCTACGACGCCTCGGCCCACCTGTCCGAGGAGACGCACTCGGCCGCCGACTCGGCGGCCAAGGGCATCTGGCGCTCCATCTTCTACTCGGCCATCGGCGGCTGGATCCTCCTGCTGGCCTTCCTCTTCGCCGTCCAGAACGAGGGCGACGTGACCAAGGGCGGCGGTGGCGTGGCGCACGATCTTCGCCCAGGCCCTCACCTCGAGGTGGGGCGGCACCGTGCTCCTCATCGCCACCGTCGGGCAGCTCTTCTGCACCATGGCCTGCATGACGAGCTGCACCCGCATGCTCTTCGCCTTCAGCCGGGACGGCGCGGTGCCGGGCCACAAGCTGTGGTCGCAGGCTGAACTCCAAGCCGGGTGCCGGTCGTCCGGGGTGATCCTGGTCGCCGTGATCGCCATCATCCTCACGCTGCCGGCCCTCATCAAGGTGGACATCAACGGCGTGCCGGTCCCGGTGGCCTTCTTCGCCGTCGTCTCCATCGGCGTCATCGGCCTCTACTGGTGCTTCGCCATCCCGATCTGGCACCGCTGGCGGATGGGCGACAGCTTCGAGCGGGGCGAGTTGGAACCTCGGCGCGAAGTACAAGTGGCTCTCGGTCATCGCGCTGCTCGACATCGTCCTGGTGACGTTCATGGCCTTCATGCCGAACGTCAACCTCGGCGTGCCGTGGGTCTCGGGCTTCTCCTGGAAGTTCGTGAACTACACCATCCTCGTCTTCCCGGCTTCCTGATCTTCCTGTGGATCTACTGGCACGTGTCGGTGAAGAACTGGTTCACCGGGCCGAAGCACACGATCAGACGTCCTCCCGGAGACGCCCGCATCGTCGCTGCCCTGAGCAGCGGGCCGTTGCAGTTGCGGTGAGCGCCGGCGACGGCGCCGGCCTCGACGCCGCGCTGCTCGAACGGGTCGCGGTGCTGCGCGGGCAGGCCGTGCCGGGTCGAGCCGCTCCCGGGCGGCCTGACCAACCAGAACTACAAGGTGTCGACGCCCGGCGGGACCTACGTGGTCCGGCACTCGACGCCGTCGTCCGCCGACGAGCTGGCCGTCGACCGCCGGGCCGAGTACGAGAACAGCGTCCGCGCCGCCACGGCCGGCGTCGGCGCACCCGTGGTCGAGTTCCTGCCCGACGACGGTATCCTCGTGATCGGGTTCCTCGAAGGGGAGACCCTCAGCGACGAGCACCTGCAGCGGCCGGGCATGCTGCCGCGGGTGGCGGACGCCTGCCGGCGACTGCACGCCGGCCCGGCCTTCGTGAACCGCTTCGACATGTTCGAGCTCCAGCCCGAGTACCTGTCACGGGTCCAGCGCCGCGGCTTTCGCCTCCCACCCGGCTACCTCGACCACGCCGACGACGGTGGAGCGGATCCGCGCCGCCCTGGCGGTCCAGCCCGTCGCGCTCCGGCCCTGCCACAACGATCTGCTGGCCGCCAACTTCATCGACGACGGCGCAAGCCGTGTGGATCATCGACTACGAGTACTCGGGGAACAACGACCCCTACTTCGAGCTCGGCAACATCTGGAGCGAGTGCCACCTCACGCTCGACCAGCTGGAGGAGCTGGTGCAGGCCTACGACGGGGCTCCTTCCCGGAGCCACCTGGCACGCGCCCGCCTGTGGGGCCTGATGTCGCAGTACGGCTGGACGCTGTGGGCGTCCATCCAGGACGGCACCAGCGCCATCGACTTCGACTTCTGGAGCTGGGGGATGGAGAAGTACGAGCGGGCCGAGGCCACGTTCGCCGGGCCCGACCTCGAGCGCCTCCTGGCCGACGTGACGCGGGCAGACTGAGCCCCGGCCGCGTGACGGAAGGGATGACCGTGGAAGGTGCACCGACGGAGGGCGAGCTGCCCGACCGGGCCCGCGTCGTCGTCATCGGGGGTGGCGTCATCGGGACCTCGACCGCGTACCACCTGGCCCGCCTCGGCTGGACCGACGTCATCCTGCTCGAACAGGGGCAGCTCTCGAGTGGCACGACCTGGCACGCCGCGGGTCTTCTCGGCCAGCTGCGGGCGACCGAGTCGGGGACCCGCCTCGTGCAGTATTCGGCCCGCCTCTACGGCGAACTCGAGGCCGAGACCGGCCTCGCCACCGGCCTCAAGCGATGCGGCGGGGTGACGGTGGCCCGCACGCCCGATCGTCTGGTCCAGCTCCGGCGGACGGCGGCCACGGCCGAGGCCTACGACCTCGAGTGCGAGCTGCTCACGCCGGCGCAGGCGCTGGAGCGCTACCCCATCCTCGAGATCGGCGATCTGCTCGGCGCCCTCTGGCTGCCGGGCGACTGCCACGGTGAATCCGGTCGACGTGACGGCGTCGCTGGCCCGCGGGGCGCGCATGCGGGGCGTGCGCATCGTCGAGCGCACACGGGTCACGGACATCGTCACCAGCGAGGGCCGGGTGACGGGCGTCGTCACCGACCGGGGCGCCATCGAGGCGGAGGTCGTGGTCAACTGCGCCGGCCAGTGGGCGAAGGCGGTCGGCCTCCTGTGCGGCGTCGACGTGCCGCTGCACTCGGCCGAGCATTTCTACGTGGTCACCGAAGCCATGGAGGGTGTCCGTCCGGATCTGCCCATCCTGCGTGACCCCGACGGGTACACCTACGTGAAGGAAGAGGTGGGCGGGCTCGTCGTCGGTGGCTTCGAGCCGAAGGCGAAGCCGTGGGTCGCTCCCGACGCGTTGCCCTACCCGTTCGAGTTCCAGCTGCTGGAAGAGGACTGGGACCACTTCAGCGTGCTGATGGAATCGGCCGTCCACCGGCATCCCCGTCCTGCAGCAGACCGGGTCTCAAGAAGCTGTACAACGGCCCGGAGAGCTTCACGCCCGACAACCAGTTCATCCTGGGCGAGGCGCCCGGCCTGCGGGGGTTCTTCGTCGGGGCCGGGTTCAACTCGGTCGGCATCGCCTCGGGCGGCGGCGCCGGCCGGGCGCTGGCCGAGTGGATCGTCGAGGGGGAGCCGACGAGCGATCTCGTGGCCGTCGACATCCGGCGCTTCGCCCCGTTCAACGCCAACAACCGGTGGCTGCGTGACCGGGTGGGGGAGGTGCTCGGGCTGCACTACGCCGTGCCGTGGCCCAACCGGGAACTGGCGACGGCCCGCCCCTTCCGCCGGTCGCCGCTCCATCACCTGCTCGCAGGCAAAGGGCGCGGTCTTCGGTTCGAAGATGGGATGGGAGCGTCCGAACGTCTTCGCCCCGCTCGGGCAGGACGCCTCGAGCTCGACTACACGTGGGGCAAGCCAGATTGGCTGGCCTGGTCGGTGACGGAGCAGACGGGCGACCCGCGAGCGCGTGGCCGTCTTCGACGAGACCTCCTTCGGCAAGCTGCTGGTGGTCGGCCGGGATGCCGAGGCAGTGCTCCAGCGCCTGTGCACGGCCGACGTCGCGGTCGAGCCGGGCCGCGCCGTCTACACCGGCATGCTCAACGAGCGGGCCGGCTACGAGGCCGACGTGACGGTGACCCGATTGGCGACGGACCGCTACCTGCTGGTCACGAGTGCCGCCTCGCCGGTGCGCGACGCGGCCTGGATCGAACGGCACCTCCGCGCCGGCGAGCACGTCTCGGTGGTCGACGTCTCCTCGGCCTTCGCCGTCCTCGGTGTGATGGGCCCGGCGTCACGCGAGCTGCTCGGCCGCCTCGGCCCGGCCGACCTGTCCGACGACGCCTTCCCGTTCTCGACGAGCCAGGAGATCGCGCTCGGTTACGCCACCGTGCGGGCGACCCGGATCACGTACGTCGGTGAATTGGGCTGGGAGCTCTACGTCCCGACCGAGTTCGCGGTCGGCGTGTACGAGGACCTCGTCGGCGGCCGGATCCGATCTCGGTCTCGTCGACGCGGGGTACTCCGCCATCAACAGCCTCCGCCTCGACAAGGGCTACCGGGCCTTCGGCTCCGACCTCACTCCCGACTACACCCCGCTCGAAGCGGGCTTGCGCTTCACCTGCAAGCTGGCGACGTCGATCGACTTCGTCGGCCGTGCGGCGCTCGAGGCGGCCATCGCCGCCGGACCACGGCGGCGGCTGGTCGTCACTCCGGGTCGGCGATCCCGCCGCCATGCTCTGGGGTGGCGAGCTGGTGCTCCACGACGGTGCGCCGGCGGGCCAGGTGAGTTCGGCGGCGTGGTCGGCCACCTGCGGCGCCGCGGTGGGGCTCGGCGTACGTCTGGCGACGCGACCGTGGGCCCGTCAAGGCGGAAGACCTCAAAGCCGGCACGTGGGAGGTCGTGGTCGGCGAGCGGTGACGCCCTCGAGGTGCAGCCTCGGGGCGTTCTACGACCCCACCTCGGCCCGGGTCAGGGGCTGAGCAGCGCCGCCGAGGACTGGCGACATCCGCGCCGTCCAATATGCTCCGGGTGGCCCGGACGGCTGGACGTCGGTTAAGCCGTGCATCCCGGGTAAGTGCTGAGTGAGGGAGCAACCGGCAGGAACTTGCGTTCAGCGAGCAGGCGGGTGCGCCGAGGGAAGAGAACCACGGGGAGGATCGTGGTCTCTGCCCTCGGGTTCGGTGCTGCGTACTTCTCGATCCTCAGAGCGGTGGCGCCGTCGCACATCGCTGTTGCAGTCCGTGCAGCGCCGCTCCATCTGCTCGGGGACGCCTTGGCGCCCGAGTCGGACCCCCTGTCGCCGATTCGCCGTTTCTCCGGACGCAACCCGACCGGGGCTGGGCCGCGGCTGAGCGGACCGAGTCGGGGCCCTCGGCTGACGTTCGCGCCGTGGGCGGGGTCTTGTCCTCAGGCCCGTGGACGCTGCGCACTGGGGTCGCTGACCTGCACCCGCAGGCCGAAGATGGGCCGATAACGTAAACCGGATGTGGCCGAACGACCGTGGCTCGGGTCGCTGTTCCTGGCGACGGGTCGCACACGGATTGCGCGTGTCTGACCTCGTCGGGCCCGGAGCCGCTGACCGAGCAGGGCCCTCTCCCGAATCACGGAGGTCGTGCCGGCACGCGTCCGCGCCTCCTGTCGAGGAGACCTCGTCGCGGGGGACTGGTGGTGGGTGCCGGGCGCCATCACGATCATCACGATCGCCAGCGTCATTGTGGTCACGCTGTCGCAGCTGCATCCGGGGATGTTGCTCACGAACACCACGACCACGGGCGGGGACACCGGCGCCCACATCGCGATGCCGAAGTTCCTCGAGACTCTCGTGAGTCACGGCCATCTCACGGGATGGGACCCGGGATGGTACGACGGGTTCCCTCTCTACACCTTCTATTTCACGATCCCCGACCTCTTCATCGCCATCGGCGGTTGGATCATCCCCTACGGCGTGGCATTCAAGCTGGGCACGATCCTCGGATCGGTCCTGCTGCCGATCTGCGCCTGGGCCTGCGGGCGGTTCTTCCGTCTCCGTGCTCCGCTGCCGACCCTCCTGGCTGCGGCCACGCTGCCGTTCCTGTTCGACTACACCTTCACGATCTACGGCGGGAATCTGTTCTCGACGTTGGCCGGGGAGTACGCCTATTCGTTCAGCCTGTCGCTGGCCGTGCTGTTTCTCGGCCTCTTCGCCTGTGCGGTCCGGGAGGGCAGGTACCGCGGCTGGGCCGCCATCGTCCTGGCCGGCACCGTGCTGTCGCACATCGTGCCCGGCATGTACGCGCTCGGCGGCGCCGTCATCTTGACCCTGGTGGAGTTGCTGCCGGCGCGCTGGGGGATCGCCGACTCGTCGCTCCGCACGTGTGGCGCGGCGACCCCACCGCGGTCGCCGGTGCCCGTGGACCGCGACGTTGTGGTGGGCCGGCTCGACCGTGGCCATCGGCCTGCTGCTCTCGGGTTGGTGGCTCGTCCCGTTCGGGTTGGAGCACGCGTACTCGTCGTCGATGGGATACACCAACGTGGAGGGCTGGGCCCAGTACTTCCGCGAGGCCGACGCCTGGGCGCTCGTCCTGGCCGGGATCGGCCTCATCACGGCCGTCGTCACGCGGAGCCGCTTCGGCATCACCGTCACGGTGCTCGGCATCGCGTCCGCGGTGGCGACAGCCGTCGATCCGCAGGGCGCCCTCTACAACGTCCGCCTGCTGCCGCTGTGGTTCCTCTCCGTCTACTTCATGGCGGCCTGGGCGTTCGGGACCTGGTGCATGATCGTGGCCATGGCGTGGCGCCGGGCGCGGGACCGCCGGTGGCAGGAGGCGGCGGAGATGCGACCCGTGGTCGGAGGGCCACCGCCGCCAGCGCCCGTGGGACGAGCCGGGCTCAGCGGTCGAGCTGGCGACCAGAAGTCGAGCTCCGCTGATGACCGCCGCGAGGCACCGCCGCCGCGGCGCTGGGGCCCGGCCGCCGTCAGCGGTGCCGTCCTCGGACTGCTCGCCGTGATGGTGGCCGTCGTGCCGCCCTTCATCCTTCCGGCGTCGTCGCTGCCGGTGACGGTCGGGCCCAACCAAGTCACCAACTGGTCCAACTACAACTACGAGGGCTACGAGGGTCAGGCCTCGTACCCCGAGTTCCACTCCCTCATGCAGACCATGGCCGCGATGGGCAAGCGCTACGGCTGCGGGCGCGCCATGTGGGAGTACAGCGCGAGCGAGAACCGCTTCGGCACGCCCGAGGCGCTCATGCTCCTGCCCTACGAGACCAACGGCTGCATCGACTCCATGGAGGGGCTCCTCTTCGAGTCCTCGGCCACGACGCCCTACCACTTCCTGAACCAGGCGGAGCTGTCGGCCGGGCCGTCGGAGCCGGAGGTCGGGCTGCCCTACGGCAGCCTCAACGTGACGCTCGGGGTGCAGCACCTCCAGCTGCTCGGGGTGAAGTACTTCATCGCCGAGACCCCCAGGTCGAGCAGGAGGCCGCCGTCGACCCGAGCCTGCAGCTCGTCGCCAAGACCGGCCCGTGGACCTACAACTACAGCGGCGCCGACACCACCACCACCTGGAACATCTACCTGGTGAAGGACTCGGCGCTCGTGACGCCGCTGGCCAACGACCCGGTCGTGCTCTCGGGGGTGAAGCCGGACCCGTCGAGCTGGCTCGGCAGCGCCGCGCAAGCCGAGAGGGCCGGCCGTGAGCTGGTACGCCGACCCGAGCAAGTGGAACGTGGAGCTGGCCCAGAGCGGCCCGGCGGACTGGCCCCGGACCTCGGTGCACGACATCCGCCCGACGGTCAAACATGTCGGGACGACCAAGGTCACCGCCGTGACGCAGACCGACTCGTCCCTCAGCTTCCACGTGTCGCGGGTCGGGACGCCGGTGCTGGTGAAGGTGTCCTACTTCCCCAACTGGCACGCCAGCGGTGCAGACGGCCCGTGGCGGGTGACGCCGAATCTCATGGTGGTGGTGCCGACGAGCCACGACGTGACGCTCAGCTACGGAGCGTCGAGCGCGGACTACCTCGGCCTGTTGGCCACGCTGATCGGGTTGATCGCGCTGATCTGGCTCTTCGTCGTGCCGTCCTGGCAGCGCCGGCGGCAGCGGCGGGCGGCTCGACCCGGCTGCAGCGTAGGCGCCGCTCCGAGCGGCCGCGCGACGCCGTCGATCCGCCCACGTGCCGGACGCGCGTCAGCGGACGGCCATGCGACCGCGGTGCTGCACGTCTGCCCGGACGATCCGGGTCGCCGCACCCGTGACCCATCTCGGGTGGACCCCGAGACGAGGACAGAAAGGACAGAAAGTGTCTAATATGTCCTCCAGTGACGGTGACCCTCCAGGAAGCCCCCCGTGACGTCGCTCCGGGCGGTCCGTACAGCCCGACCGAGGAGCGGATCCTCACCGCCGGCCTGGCCCTCATCGGGCGCCGAGGCGTGCGCCGGCTGGGGATGCGCGAGATCGCCGAGACGGCGGGCGTGTCCCGGGGCACGCTCTACCGCTACTTCCCGAGCAAGGACCACGTGCTGGCCGCCGCCGCCGAGTACGACGGACGAGCGGTTCTCCGACGGGCTCGACGAGGTCCTGGCCGCGGCGGACACGCCCTCGGAGCGCGTGACCTCCTTCATGGCCTACGCCTTCGACTTCATCCGGTCCCACCCCTGCCGGCCCCTCTTCGAGTCGGAGCCCGGGTTCGTGATGAGCTATCTGCTCGACCACCTTCCCGAGCTGCGCGCCGAGCTGGTGCAGCGGCTCGGCGACGCGCTCGACTCGGTCCCCGCCGTGGCCGCCGGCACCCTCGGCCGGGAGGAGCTGGCCGACGTCATCGTCCGCCTCTTCGCGTCGAGCTGGATCATCCCCGAGACCGACGACGCCTCGCTCGTGCAATCCGTCAACCGCATTCTGCAGATCAGTTCGGAGGAGACCAATGGCAAGTGACACTGACAGACACCGACACCGACGCCGAGGCAGGCGGGTACGGCGACGCCGGCCCGCTGGCGGCGATGGATTCCGACATGGCGGCCAATCCGCAGCCCGTCTTCAAAATGCTCCGGGACGCCATGCCGGTGATGGCCATGGACATGGGCTCCAATCCCGGGGTCCTCATCTCGCGCAAGGAGGAGATCGACTTCGCCCTGCGGCACACCGAGATCTTCTCCTCCAACGTGGATGCCGTCGACCTCAAGAACAAGCGGCCCATGATCCCGCTCCAGATCGACCCGCCCGAGCACAAGAAGTTCCGCAAGCTGCTCGATCCGATCTTCGCGCCCCGCAAGATGGCCGCCATGGACCAGCAGGTCTCGGACCTCGTGAATCACCTCATCGACGGGTTCATCGAGCGGGGCGAAGTGGACTTCGCCAAGGAGTTCTCGGTGCCCTTCCCCTCCGAGGTCTTCCTCACCCTGCTCGGCCTGCCCATGGACGAGCTCGACACGTTCCTCAAAATGAAGGACGGCATCATCAGGCCCGAGCACGTGACCGGGACGGCGCAGGGGTCGGCGAAGGCGCAGGCGTACCAGCAGGAGATCGCCGATTCGGTCTACGAGTACTTCGACAAGGTGCTCGACGAGCGCGAGAAGGAGCCCAGGGACGACCTGCTGTCGCACTTCTTGAGCGCCGAGGTCGAGGGCAATCGCCTCTCGCGTGAGGACATCCTCGATATCTGCTTCCTCTTCCTCATCGCCGGGCTCGACACCGTGACGGCCACGCTCGACTGCATGTTCTCCTTCCTGGCGGAGCACCCCGAGCACCGGCGCCAGCTCGTCGAGAACCCCGACATCATCCCGAACGCCATCGAGGAGCTCCTCCGCTGGGAGACCCCCGTCATGATGGTGTCGCGTGTGGCCGTGCAGGACACCGAGCTCGCAGGATGCCCGGTGCACAAGGGCGACCACGCCATTGTGGTGATCGGCTCGGCCAACACCGACGAGGCCGAGTTCCCCGACGCCGACACGGTGCGCTTCGACCGCGAGGTGAACCGCCACATCGCCTTCGGGGGCGGCGTCCACCGTTGCCTGGGGTCGCACCTGGCCCGCCTGGAGCTGCGGGTCGCCCTGCGCGAATGGCACAAGCGCATTCCGGACTATGAGATCGAGCCCGGCGTCGAGCTCGTCTACACGACGGGCATCCGCTCCATCGACCACTTCCCGATGCGCTTCACGGCGCGGGCGTAGGCGCGTCAGCACTTCGCCGGCCGCCGTCGGCCACGTGCTCGGTCCAGCGGCCGTCGTGCCAGTAGCGCTGCTCGTGCCGGCCGGCCGGATCGGGGTACCAACCTGACGGAGCGTCGTCACCGCTCGGCGCCGGTGCCGCGCTACGGGCGCGCTGGCGTGCCGACCGGCTGAGCGCGGTCAGCTCCGCCACCAGCTGATCGGCCTCCGCCACCTCGCGGTCGCGGAACTCGGCCCGGGCCCGCTTGCCCGCCACGTCGACGTGGACGGTGGCCAGCCCGAGCGGTCGCTGCAGCGGTCCCTGGACCCGGCGGATGCTCTGCGACTTCTCCAGCGGCACCCAGGTGGTGGCCCGGTTGAGCCGCCCCGTGACGCAGACGGCGTGCGCGCCGTCGTGGCCGGCGGAAAGGAAGTGGAAGCTGAGCGGCGCCTTCAGTCGGGCCCGTCCCGGTGGGGCCGTGCGCACGGGTCGGGTGCGCCGAGCAGGCGCGCCAGGAGGTGCCACGCGTCCTGCTGCGATCCGACCGGCAGGAGCGCCTTGCGCACGACGCTGGTGCCCTCACCGCGTTGGTTGCGTGCCGTCGCCCCGGCCACGTCCACCTCCAGGCGGCACCAGCCGAAGGGGCGCCAGAGCAGGGGCTCCACCTGGCGCACCGCCTGGATCCTGCCGTAGGGCACCGTCTCGGAGATGGTCTGCAGCAGTCCTCGCCGGATGCGCACCCCTTCTGCCGCTTCCACGGCGATGAAGTTGTACTGGCCCGACAGCCGGCGCCAGATCACGCCGGCCGCGCTGAGCAGGTAGACGGCGAGGAACCCGGCCACCGCAGCGGCCGTCTTCGGCTCGAACTGGTCGAGGACGGCCAGGGCGGCCACGGTGCCGATGACGACGATCGTGACCAGCGAGAGGAAGACCGACGCCAGCAGGCGGGCCGTGTCCACGCTGGCCATGGGGAGACCGGTGTTGCTGCTGGCGGCCGCTTCGGTGTCGATGTGGCCGGCCAGGAGGAGCAGCCGCAGTTCCGCCGCCTGCGCTTCGGACAGGTAGGCCAGCTTGCCGTCGGTCCCGCCCGATCCGGCCAGGCGGATGCGCAGTTCCGACACGCCGAGCAACCGGGCCAGACAGGGGCCGCACGATGTCGACCGCCTGCATCCGCGCCAGCGGCAGGCGGCGCGAGTCCTTGCGGATGAAGCCCGTCTCAATGCGCAGCGTGTCCCCCTCGAAGCGCCAGCGCGTGACCATCCAGTGGATGTAGCCGTACAGGGCGGAGAGCAGCGTGAAGGCGATGAGGTAGTCCGTCTCGACCCTCCCGTTCTCCGCCTTCGAGTGCACGGTCGACACGAGGAAGAGCAGCACGAGGGCCGGGACGAGCCGGCCGATGCGGGCGATGGGCGTGAGCGGATGGAGCCGGAGCCACTCGCCGTCGGGCGGTGCCGGCTCTCCTGGGGCGTCGGTCACATGCCCGCCGCCATCGACTCGCCCAGCTCGGTGAGCCGGTCCCGCAGGCGCGCCGCCTCGTCCCGTTCCAATCCCGGGATGCGGGCGTCACTGGCCGCGGCCGCCGTGTGCAGCTTGACCGTCGACAGCTGGAAGATCCGCTCAATGGGGCCGGCCGTGACCTCGACGAACTGCATCCTGCCGTAGGGCACGACCGAGAGCCGTTGCACCATGACGCCCCGGGCGACGATGAGGTCCTCGTTGCGTTCCTGGTAGCGCCAGGCCCCGAACCGGCGCCGGACGAACCAGGCCGACAGCACGCCAAGCGCCAGCACGACGACGGCACTGATCACACCGGGCACGGCGCCGCCCGCCGCCCAGAAGATGAGCCCGAACACCGCGGCCAGCAGGACGGAGAGCACCGCCACCTCGGCCCGGCGCATGCGCCACAGGCCCGGAGAAGGCCGCAGCCAGGGCTGATCGTCCCCCGTCGTCACGGGTACGACGTTAAAGGGAACACTTCGTGGGCGGGCGGCAATTTGTCCCCTGGTTGCGCGCCTCTGCCACAACAGGTGTCCTCAGGCCACCAGCGGACGGTGCTCCGTGCCTTCGCCGGGCGTGATGAAAAGGGCCAGCCCCGGCTCGTGGACCCGCGCCGTGTGCCACACGTTGACGGGGTTGATCATGGCCTCGCCCGGCCGCAGCTCCACCACATGCTCCGCGCCATTGAGCTCCTGCACCAGGTCGACGCGACCCGAGAGGAGGTAGACCAGCTCTTCACCTGCCGGGTGCCGTTCCCAGCCGTCCCAGGTCGCATTCTGGGCGATGACGCAGACCAGCCGTCCTTCCGGCGCATCACCGGCGAACCTGCTGCGGTAGGCCTCCACGTGCTCGGCCGACCATTCGAAGTCGGGGAGCGGTGTCACCGTGGAGCCACGCCCGAGGTGCACGAAGGTGCGCGCCAGGTCGAAGGCGTCGCCGCCGTTCGTCATGTGCTCAGTACAGCGGGGACCACGCCGCGCTGCGCAGCAGCCGGCTCTCCCACTGGTCGCGCACCTCCAGCGCGTCGTGCAGCCAGGTCCCCGGGGCCGAGGCCTCCGGTGGGAGGTCGTGGCCGAGCATCCACATGACCGCCTTCGTGTTGACCACCCGCTGCCAGAGGATCACCTCGGTCGTCTGGTGCGTCCCGAAGACGGGCTGGAAGGCGGCCTCGAGCTCGATCATCCCGGTGCCCTCCTCCTTCTGGCTGCTCAACGTGTGGTCGTAGAGCGTGCCGGCCTTGGCCAGGTAGGCCTGCAGGCCGCCCTTGAAGGGCCACGCCGTGTCCTCCATGAAGAGCGAGTTCTTGTGGGTCTCGGCGTTCACGGGCACGCTGTTGAAGTCGATGTCCTGCAGCGGCGACCACGGCACCGGTTGCACGATTTTCGCTTCGGTGGCGTGGCGCATCGCGTCCACCTTGGCCGACCACGCCGCCAGGTCGCCGCCCCGCACGCGCTCGGCCAGCTCCCCCCACGCCGCCGCGTCCTGGCAGCCGGTGATGGTGACGACCGTGTAGGCCTGCCCGCTGCCGTGGGACAGGCGCAGGTACCAGAGCAGCCTGCTCCCGTCCGACTTGGCCAACGCGGGGAGGTACTCGTCGCGGTAGGCGTCGTCGAAGGCATCTTCCTTGGCGCCGGCGACCCGGTGGACTTCGTGGAGCAGATACACGGTGGAACCCCCTGTTGGACTCTGGAGCGAGTGATCGGTACTGGTAGTACGCCCTAGCGGGTGGTGGCGATTCCCCCGTCCACCGGGATGATCGTCCCGGTCAGGTAGGCCCCCGCCCGCGAGGACAGATAGATGGCGGCCCCGGCCATGTCGTCGGGCCGACCGATGCGTCGTAGCGGGGCGCTCGCTGCGATCTGCTCGCCGAAGGCCTCCAGCGTGGCGGCCATCATTTTCGACTCGAAGGGGCCCGGCGCGATGGCGTTCACGGTGATGCTCGGGGCGAGCCGCTTGGCCAGGTGACGCGTGAGCTGGTGCACCGCCGCCTTCGACGCCGAGTAGGAGTACGTCTCGAGCGAGGGCACCCCGATGCCGTCGATCGACCCGATGTTGATGACGCGTGCCGGCTCGTCCACGGTGCCCGCCTTCTCCAGGAGCGGCACCAGGAACTTGGTCAGGTGGAAGACGCCCTTGACGTTGAGGGCGAGCACGCGCTCGAAGGCGGCCTCGTCGAAGTCGGCCAGCGGCGCGCCCCAGGTGGCGCCGGCGTTGTTGACGAGGATGTCGAGTGAGTCCTCGCGCGAGGCCACTTCGTCGGCCAGGCGCCGGCATTCGGCCTCGGTGGAGAGATCGGCCGGGATCCCGATGCAGGTGCCCTTCCGGGAGAGCTCGGCCGCCACCTCCGCCACGACGTCGGCCTTGCGTGACGAGATGTAGACCTTCACGCCGGCATCCACGAAACCCTCGGCGATCATGCGGCCGATGCCGCGGCGTGCCGCCGGTGACGAGTGCCGTCTTCCCTGCAATGTCGAAGAGGTCCGACGCGGTCATCGGCCCATTGTGCCCGTCGCGGTCACGGCGCGGCCAATGCCAGGGCGCTGCGCACCAGCACGTTGGCCCCGACCCGTAGGGACTCGTCCTCGACGAGGAAGGTCGGGCTGTGGTGCACGCCGCTCGAGCCGTCCGCCGCGCCGCCGCCGACGAAGAAGTAACAGCCCGGCAGGTGGCGCAGGAACTCGCTCACGTCGTCGCTCGGACCGACGGGCGGCCCCCGGAAGACCTGGTCGGGGCCGAGCACGACGCCGGCCTCGGCCTCCACCAGGGCCGTGACCTCGGCGTCGTTGACCACGGCGCGGGTGTGCTCGGGCACCTCGAGCTGCACGTGCACGCCCTGGTCGTCGCCGACCTGGTCGCACAGGTCCTGCAGGCGGACGAGGGCCTCCTCGTGCTGGGCCTCGGTGAAGGTGCGCAGCGTCCCCGTGACCCGGGCCGAGGTCGGCACCACGTTGACCGCGGTCCCGGCGTGGATGGTGCCGGCGCTGCAGACGCAGTCCGTCTCCTCGTAGCGCAGCCCCGAGGCGACCTCGCCCAGCCGGCTCACCAGTTCCGCCGTGGCCCGGATGACGTCGCCCTGTGCCGACGGCATGGCGCCGTGCCCGCCCGGGCCGGTCAGGGTGATGCGCAAGGAGTTGGCCTCCGACATGGCGATGCCGGCGCGCAGGGCGACGAATCCCGAGGGCAGCGCGGACGTGACGTGGAACCCGACGAGCCGCGCCCCCTCCATGGCGGTGAGGGCGCCGCGTTCGAGCATCGCCTTGGCCCCGCACAGCGCCTCTTCTGCCGGCTGGAAGAGGAAGATGTACGTGCCCGGCAGGTCCTCGCGGCGTGCCGCCAGCACCGAGGCGGCGCCCAGCATGGAGCCGACGTGCACGTCGTGGCCGCAGGCGTGCATGACCCCCTCGACCTCGGAGTGGACGGGGCGCGCCTCGTCCTCCTGCACCGGGAGGGCGTCGATGTCGCCACGCAGGACGACGCTGCGCCCCGGTCGGCCGCCCTCCATGGTGAAGATGCCACCGGTCTCCGTCGTCCGCAGCGTCTCGGCGATCCCGAGCGCCGCCATGTGGTCGCGGATCATCGCCGTCGTCTCGTGCTCGGCGAAGGACAGCTCGGGCCGGCGGTGCAGCGCGTGCCGCTTGTCGACCATGTCGTCGAAGACGGCGTCGGCCGGGGCCGGACCGAACAGGTCCGTCACGTCAGCGGCTCAGCAGGTCGCGGGCGATGTGGGTCACCTGGATTTCGTCGGTGCCGGCGTAGATCTGGAAGACCTTGGCGTCGCGGGCCAGCTGCTCGACCCGGAACTCCGACATGTAGCCGTTGCCGCCGAAGAGCTGCACCGCCTCCATGGCGACCTCCGAGGCGGCCTGGGCCGAATACAGCTTCATGGCCGAGGCCTCGGCCAGGGTCAGGCTCTTGCCGGCCGAGCTCAGCTCAATGTGACGGAACACCAGGTTCTCCACGTTGAGGCGGGCCACCTCCATGCGGGCCAGCTTCAGCTGAATGAGTTGGAACTCGGCGATGGGCCGCTCCCACAGGAGCCGGTCCTTGGCGTACTGCACCGACAGCTTGAGGCACTCTTCGATCAGGCCGAGCGACATGGCGGCCACCCCGGCCCGCTCGGTGGTGAAGTTTCCCTTGGCGCTCTCACGCCCCTCGTTGCCGCCCTTGCCCTCGGTCTCGCCGAGCAACCGGTCCTTGCCGACGCGCACGTCCGTGAGGAAGAGCTCGCCGGTCGGCGACGAGTGCAGCCCCATTTTGCGGAACGGCTTGGACTGTTCGAGTCCGGGCAGGCCGCGGTCGAGGATGAAGGTCAGCACGGGGCGCTGGCGCAGCGGTGTGTCACTGCCGTCGTCCAGCTTGGCGTAGAAGACGATGGTGTCGGCGTACGGGCCGTTGGTGATGAACGTCTTGTTGCCGTTGAGCACGTACTCGTCGCCGTCGCGCAGGGCGGACGACTTCATGCCGCCGAGGGCGTCGGAGCCCGAGTCGGGCTCGGTGATGGCCCAGGCGCCGACCTTGTCGAGCGTCAGCAGGTCGAGGGCCCACCGCTCCATCTGCGCCGGCGTGCCGCCCTTCATGATGGTGCCGCCGGCCAAGCCGGTGCTGACCCCGAGCGCGGTGACGATGCCGGGGCAGTAGTGGCACAGCTCAATGATGGGGATGAGGGTCATGGCGGCGTTGCCGCCGCCCTCGGAGCGCTCGGGTGCCGGTGCGCCCGACACCTTGCGCTCGAGGGCCCGCTTGAAGGAGTCCCGGGCCAGCGCGTCCAGCCCGAAGGTGCGGTAGAGCTTGCGGATCACCTCGTAGGGAGGGGTGTCGCCGTGCTCGAGCTCCTCGACGTTCGGCTTGACCTCTTCTTCGACGAACCGCCGCACCGCGTCGCGGATCGCCAGCTGCTCTTCCGACCACTCGAACATGTGGTGCCTCCCTACGGCCTCTGGCCCCCGCCGGGGGCCGACCCTACCGGTCGCCCGGCCTAGGCGTCGGCGATCTTGCGCAGCGTGTTGAGATCCGTGTGGATGACCTCTTCGGGCAGCCGGGCGTGCTTGATCACCGTGGTCTCGGTGTAGGTGAACTCGTCGTCCACGCTGGTGTCGATCGTCACCTCGTAGCGGATGGCCTGGGCGTTCTTGTCCAGCCAATTGTTGGAGAGGATCCCGTAGGTCTGGCTCCCCACGCTGGCGTGGAGGGTGTACTTCGTGTCGTCCGCCCCGACCACGGCGCCGGCCACGATCGCCGACCCACGGGGGATCAGGAAGCAGCGGACCACCTCGCTGTCGCGGGCGTCCCACATCCAGTAGCCGACCTCGGTGTGGAACGGGCTGTCCTCTTCGCCCCGCCAGGCCGCCATGCGGTAGTCGAGGCCGTAGAGCACCTGGCTGCCGTTCTCCACAGGGCCGAAGGGCTTGAAGTCGATGTGCTCGCGGTACGGGGTCAGGCCGATCTTCCCGTCCTGGTTGGCGTAGGCGACGTCCTCGCCCTTCTCGCCCTCCCAGATGCCGGCCAGACGGGCCAGCGGCCCCCACTCAGGTCCTGCGCTCAACGGTCTGCCTCCTGTGTTGTGTGCGTGGGGCCCACCTTAGGAGGTCTGTCCGCGTCGTCCCAGACGACCCCTAGACGACCGGCACTTCGAGGTTCGGGTCCGCCGCCGCGGCCTGGCGGGTCCCTTGCGGCCGCCCTTGGTCCGGTGTAGCGCCTCGGGCGCTCTCGGAGTGGCGCTGGGTGCGGGCCACGACGATACGGCTGGCCACCAGCAGGAAGAGGACGATCACGACGAGGATCAGCGCGGCGTCGTAGGAGAGGTAGTGCTTCTGCGTCGACGGGTCGTTGTAGAAGGTGAAGACGACGTAGGTCAGGTACGGGAACCCGGCGTGGGTCAGCGAGTGCGGCAGGGTGTTGGAGAAGCCGGCGGTGTAGATGAGCGGCGCGGTCTCGCCGCAGGCGATGGCCAGGGCCAGCAGCAGACCCGTGGCGATGCCGGGCAGGGCGCTCTTCAGCACGACCTTGCGCAGGCCGTAGCCCTCCGACATGCCGAGCGCGGCCGCCCCCTCCCGGTAGCCGGTCGGGACCTGGCGCATGGAGTTCTCGGTCGTCTTGGCGATGTAGGGGATGACCATGATGGAGAGGATGATCAGGGCGGACAGCAGCGAGAAGCCCCAGTGGAGCCCGACCACGAGGGCGACGTAGCCCACGTAGCCCAGGACGATGGAGGGGAAGCCCGACAGGATGTCCGAGGCGGTGCGCAGCGGGCCGCTGAGCCGGCCGCCGATCTTCTTCGGCTGGGCGAACTCGGCCAGGTGGATGCCGGCCATGACGCCGATGGAGCCGGCAATGATGAAGACGCCCACCATGAGGATGAGCGTGCCCAGGATCTGGTCGCGCAGCCCACCGCCGGTCGGCGTGAGCTGGGTCCACAGGACGCTCCACTGCCAGTGCGACCAGGCGCGGGTGATCACGCCCAGCAGCAGCCAGGCGGCCGGCGCCATGATCAGGACCAGCGCCAGGTAGGTCAGCCCGCGCCACGTGATCGTCGAGATGCGCCGCCGCCGCGTCGCGGGTCCTCCCGCCAGCGTGGTGGCCATCAGGCGCCGCCCACCGGGGCGCCGACCCGGCCCGTCCGCTTGATGATCATGCGCGCCAACGAGGTTGACCCCGACCGAGATCACGGCCAGCACGAGGGCCAGCTCGGCCAGGGTGGCCACGGCGAAGCCGGTGCCGTCGGTGAGCGCGCCGTCGAGCTGGGTGAGGATGGTGGCGGCCACCGTCGTGAAGGGCAGGTAGATGGTCGGCGGGATGTGCAGCGAGGCGCCGCCGATCATGGCGATGGCGATGGTCTCGCCCAGGGCCCGTCCGAGGCCCAGCACGGTGGCGCCGATGATGCCCGAGCGCACCCACGGCAGCGTGACCTTGTTGGCCACCTCCCAGTCGGTCATGCCGAGCGCGGACGCCCCCTCCTTGGGGAGCGGGGGCACCTGCTGGAAGAGGTCGCGGGTGGTCGAGGCGATGATGGGGACGATCATGAGGGCCAGCACGATGCCGGCCGCCAGGAGGCCCTCGCCCGCCGCCGACCGGGTTGCTTGAAGTACCGCAGCACCGGGACGTCGGGCATGTTGTTGGCGATGACCGGGAAGACGTTCTTGGCCAGCCACGGGCCGAAGGTGAGGATGCCCCAGAGCCCGATGACGACGCTCGGGATGCCGGCCAGGATCTCGATGGTGAAGCCGAGCGGCTTCGAGATCCAGGTGGGCATCCGCTCGGTCAGCGCGAAGGCGGCGCCGATGGAGAGCGGTACGGCGATGACGATGGCGATGAGGGAGGAGACGAGCGTCCCCCAGATGATGGCCCAGGCGCCGAATTGCGCCCCCTGCGGATGGGCCACGCCGTTGGTGTGCACGACGGCGCCGTAGCCGTTGCCGTACGTCCAGTTCCGCCCGGTGAGGAAGTACCAGCCGTTGACCTGTATGGCGGGCCACGCCTTGACGGCCAGGACCGACACGGCGAAGACGAGGGCGGCCAGCGGCAGCAGCACCGCGATCCAGGCCGTGGTCCGCCAGGCCGCTCCCTCGTTGCGGCGGGTGAAGTCCAGCACCCGCCTGGGCAGCGGGGGCTTGCCCATCGGGTCCGTTTGCGGCGTGGCGGGGACACGCCCCGCCACGCCGCCGACGGTTGCCATCGCTACTTGATGCTCAGGATCTGCTTGACCGACTGCGCCACGACCTTGGCGGGCAGCGGCTGGAAGTCGACCTGCGAGAGGTACGAGGTTGCCGAGCCCTGCTTCGGGTTGATGGCCCACTCCAGAACGGACCGGATGTTCTTGGCGGTCGAGGAGGACGACTGGTCGTTCGAGACGATGGCGTACTCGTAGTTGACGATCGGGTAGCCGCCGGTGATGGGACCGTAGATGAGGGAGATGGTCCCGTTGGCCGGGGTCTTCTTCACGAAGCCGGCGGCCTCGGCGGCGATGGAGGTCTGGTCGGGCAGCACGTACTGGCCCTTGGCGTTGCCGAGTGCGGCGTAGCCGAGACCGGCCTGCAGGACCTGGGTCTGGTAGCTGATGCCGATGTAGGCGACGCAGCCCGCCGTGGCCTTGCAGCCTGACACCATGCCCGAGTTGCCACTCTCGCCCAGCGCACCCGGAGCGTTCGGCCACGGCACGGTCGTGTTGTAGCCGATCTTGGCACCCCAACCCGACGGGTCGGCCTTGGACAGGTAGGTGGTGAACAAGAAGGTGTCACCACTGCTGTCCGAGCGGTGCAGCGTCACGATCGGCAGGTTGGGCAGCGTCACGCCGGGGTTGGCGCTGGCGATCTGCGAGGCGTTCCAGTTGGTCACTGTGCCCGAGTAGATCTGCGGACAGCAGCTTGCCGCTCAGCTTCAGGTGGGCGGTGACGCCGGGAATGTTGTAGGCGACCAGCTGCGCCGAAATCGCCAGCGGGATGTTCTTCAGGTGCGGGCTGGCCTGCACGTTGGCCGGCGACAGGTAGGCGTCGGAGGCACCGACGTCGATGGTCCCGTTGCTGGCGTCGGAGATGCCCGTACCGGAACCGGTCCCCGCGGTCTGGATGGTGGTGTTCGAGTACTTCTCGTTGTACCCGCTGGCCCACAGGTTGAAGAGCGGGTAGAGCAGCGTGCTCCCCGTCTCCGTGACCTGGCCGCCGGACGGCTTCTCCACGCCGCCGGAGGGCAGCTTGACGGCGGCGCCCGCCGCCGTGCTGAGGACGATCGAACTCAGCGCGAGCCCCGCCGCGGAAACGGCGATCACTCCTCGCCGCAGTCGCGTCGCTCTCATCGGGTTTTTCACAGGTTCTCTCCTTGTGATGTTGGTTTGGTTGGTGTTGCTCTGGTGAATCGGTTGATGCGGCTCGTGTCGTGCGGCGGACCCACCTCTCGGGCCCCGATGCTTCGCTAGCCCATCCGTCCCGTGACGTAGCGCTCGGTGTCGGGGTGCGCCGGCCTGTTGAACAGGTCGTCGGTGGCTCCGTACTCCACGAGCGCGCCCTGGTAGAAGAACATCGTCTGGTGTGACACCCGCATGGCCTGGCCGAGGTTGTGCGTCACCACGATCAACGTCAGCGCGGGCGCCAGTGTCTTGAGCAGTGCCTCGATGGACTCCGTCGTCACCGGGTCGAGCGAAGAAGTCGGCTCGTCGAGCAGAAGGACCTCGGGACCGACGGCCAGTGCGCGCGCCAGGCAGAGCAGCTGCTGCTGTCCGCCCGACAGCCGGAACGGCGAGTCGTTGAGGCGGTCCTTGACCGCGTCCCACAAGCCCGACCTCGGTGAGCCGGCGCTCGCAGACCACGTCGAGCTGCTTCCCCTTGGCGATGCGGTGCGCCTTCACGCCGGCCACGACGTTGTCCTTGATCGACATCGGGAACGGGTTCGGCCGCTGGAACAGCATGCCGACGCGCCGGCGCAGCGTCAGGAGGTCGACGTGCGACGCCCACAGGCTCTCGTCGTCGAGCTCCACGTCGCCTTCGCGCATGAACCCCGGCACGCGGTCGTTCATGCGGTTGAGGGTGCGCAAGAAGGTGGACTTGCCCGAGCCCGTCGGCCCGATGAGTGCGGTGATCGAACCGCGCTTGAGGTCCACGTTGACGTCGCTCATGACCATCCGGCCCGAGAACCCGAGGCTCAGGTTCACCGAGCGCATGACGCACTCGGGGCGTGCCGCATCCGGATCGAGGGCCTGCAGCGCCTTGTCGACATCGGACTGCGCCGCAGTCGTAACGGGATTGAGACTTGCCTGGGTGATCTCTCCGTCGGCCACTACCAGGAACGTAGCGAGGCCAGATGAACGCCAAGCAACAGGAGCGCTACCCAGAGGTGAACACTTCGTAAGCTCCCGATGTGCTCGCCGGGGCTGAGAATCAGCCGGGTGCGGCTCCCGTTCGGGACACGCCCGTTTCCCGTGTGAGCGCGGTCAACGCTTCCTGATGCGACGCCGCGATCGCCGCCACCACGCCGGGCGCCCACGCAATGACGGCCAGGCACGCCAGCGCGGCGGGAATGGCCAGCGACGAGCCCGGTTCCGGTCGAGAACAGTGCGGCGATGCCGGCCGTGAGGCTGAGGCCCCACGCCAGCATCAGGGCCAGCCACCACTGCAGCACGCGCGTCCGGTGCGGATGCCCCTCCGGGAGGCAGGCACGGATGGCGCCGTAGGGCATCCAGAGGTTGACGATCGGCACGAACCAACAACCCACGCCCCACGCCGGCGAATACCGCGACGGAATGTCGAGCGCCCGCCCGGCCGTCGCCGCCTTGTGCTGCCACACGCAGGCGATGATCACGGCGGCGATCGTGAGCACCAGGGCGAGCGCGCCGATCGGGGCCCACGAGTTCGGGGGGGCGTGGTACGCCGGGGTCGGCTGGCCCGCCTGCGCCTTGTCCCAGTCGATGCGCAGCTGGTGGCCGGCGGAGAGCAGCTGGCTCGTGTTCGCCCGCTGCAGCAGCAGGCTGACGAGGAAGTAGACGCCGGGCATGGCCACGGCGAAGCGCGCCCAACCCACCATGCGCTGCTCGTCGTCCACCGCTTGCGTCGCCGCCAACGTGTTGAGTCGTTCCGATGCTGCCGCCCAGGGCGCGATCTGCGCGGGCGGCTGCCGTGGCGGGGCCGCGCCCGCCCACTGTGGCGGCGGCGGTGCCTGCTGGGGGAGCACGGTGGACTCTGTCCAGGCGTAGCCGTCCCACCAGCGCTGGCCCGGCCCGCCGGCCGGGTCCTCGTACCACCCCGGGGGCGCGCCGGGGTAGCCGCTGTGTTCGCTCATCTCCCCATCCTGCCAAAGGCCGGGGTCGCTCCGGCACCGCCGCCACGGCACGGGCCCCGCGGCCGGTGCCTACAGGAGGAGTTCGGCCATCTCCGCCAGCGCGGCGATATGTGCATCCGTAGTGGGGAGGTCGGCGTGCATCGTGTTCACCGACAGGTGGCTCGCCCCCGCCGCCTCCCAGCGGCGGGCGTGCTCGGCGATCTTGTCGTGGTCGCGCACCGAGTACTCGAGCCTCCCCTCGAACTGCAGGTTCGACACGTCTCGCCCGACCTCGGCCGCGCCCTCGCGGATGGTCTCGAGCGCCGTCTCCAGGCCGCCCCCGGGGCGCACCATGGGGAACCAGCCGTCGGCGATGCGCCCCACCCGCCGCAACGCGGCCGGCGCGTGGCCGCCGATCCAGATCGGGATCGGCCGTTGCACCGGCGGCGGTGCGATCCCCGAGGCCCGGATGTGGTGGTAGCGGCCGTCGATCGTGACGCTCCATTCGGTCCACAGCGCGCGCAGCACGGCCACCTGCTCCTCCAGAATGGCGGCCCGCTCCTCGAAGGGCACGCCGAGCGCGTCGTACTCGAGCTTGTTCCAGCCGATGCCGAGCCCGAGGCGGAAGCGGCCGCCGCAGAGCAGGTCGAGCTCGGCGGCCTGCTTGGCCAGCAGCGCGGTCTGGCGCTGCGGCCCGATGAGGATGGAGGTGGCGAAGGCAAGGTCGGTGAACCCGGCGACATAGGAGAACATGAGCAGCGGTTCGCGGAACGTCGTGTCGATGGTGTAGGGCCCACCGAGGTCCCCGAGCACCGCGGTGTCGCCGCCGAGCACGTGGTCGTAGGCCGCCAAGTGTGTGAAGCCGAGGTCGGCTACGGCCTGACCGATGGCGCGCACCGCGCCGGGGTCGCCGCCCGCTTCGGACTGGGGGAAGATGACGCCGATGTCCATGTGCCGAGTCTGCCCGCTGCGCGGCCAGCTCTGCAGCCCGGTCTCGCACCGCCCTGCTTCCGCGCCGTCTCCGGCCCGCGCCGGGGGAGCGCCGGTTAACTTGAGTCGATGAGACTCCGCATCTTCGTGGAGCCCCAGCAGGGGGCCTCCTACGAGCAGCAGGTCAGGATGGCGCAGGCGGCCGAGTCCGCCGGCTTCGACGCCTTCTTCCGTTCCGACCACTTCCTGGCCATGGGGGGCGACGGCCTGCCCGGCCCGACCGACGCCTGGCTCACATTGGGCGGCATCGCCCGGGAGACCGACCGCATCCGTCTGGGCACCATGGTGACCTCCGCCACGTTCCGGCTGCCCGGATTGCTCGCCATTCAGGTGGCGCAGGTGGACGACATGAGCGGCGGCCGGGCCGAGCTCGGACTGGGTGCCGGCTGGTACGACGCCGAGCACACCGCGCACGGCGTGCCGTTCCAGCCCCTCGGCGAGCGCTTCGAGCGGTTGGAGGAGCAGCTGACCATCCTCACCGGCTTCTGGGAAGTGCCCGTCGGCCAGACCTTCGACTTCGACGGCCGCCACTATCAATTGCACGACAGCCCCGGCCTGCCCAAGCCGGTGCAGCAGCCGCACCCGCCGCTCATCGTCGGGGGCGGCGGCCCCAAGCGGACACCGAGGCTCGCCGCCACCTTCGCCGACGAGTTCAATCTTCCCTTCTCGTCGCTCGATGCCACCGAGGCGCAGTTCGGGCGCGTGCGCGCCGCCTGCGTCGACAGAGGGCGCGACCCCGCCAACCTGCGGCTGTCGGCCGCGCAGACGGTGTGCTGTGGCGCCAACGATGCCGAGGTGGAACGCCGGGCCGCCAACATCGGCCGCAAGGCCGAGGAGCTCCGCGCCAACGGCGTGGCCGGGACACCCGACGAGGTGGTGGCGCGTCTGCAGCAATTCGCCGCCGTCGGCGCCGAGTCCGTCTATCTGCAGGTGCTCGACCTGAACGACCTCGAGCACATCGACCTCTTGGCGGAGGAAGTACTGCCCCGGGTCGCCTGACCAGGGTCGTCAGGGACCTCGGGCCCGACGCCTCGGCGCCCCGATCGGTCCGGCGGGTGGCTCGGTACGCTGGGCGCCATGACCATCACGAGCCGGGGGGCGGTGGCCCCGACCGGTGATCACGACGGGAGCAGCGGCGCGTCGTCGGCGCCCGCCACGGAGCTGGACCCGTCAGCGCTGAACGAGATCGTCGACCTGGTCGCCGACCAGGCCACCAGCTGGGCCGCGACCGATGCCGCGGCGCGCGCCGACCTGCTGCAGCAGGTCATCACCGACACCATGGCCGTCGCGGACGACTGGCTGGCCGCCGCCTGCGCGGCCAAGGGATTGACACCGGGCACGACCGAAGCCGGTGAAGAACTGTCCACCGGCATCGGAACGTTCGTGCGCCTGGCGCGCCTGTTGCGCGACGCACTGCGCGACATCGCCAAGGACGGCAAGCCCTCGTTCGCCGGCCCGGTGCGCGAGGCGCCCGACGGCCGGCTGCGGGTGCAGGTCTTCCCGGCCGGCGCGTTCGACCGCATCACCTTCCCCCAGACGACGGCCGAGATCTACATGCAGCCGGGAGTGACGCGCGACACGCTCATCTCGGGGCAGGCCGCCGCCTACGCCGACCCCCTGGCCCATGCCGGTACGGCGCTGGTGCTGGCAGCCGGGAACGTCGCCTCGCTCGGGCCGCGCGATGCCCTCTCGAAGCTCTTCGTCGAGGGCAAGGTCGTCGTGATGAAGGCCAATCCCGTCAACGACTACCTCGTGCCCTACTGGCGGCGCGCACTGGCCGCACTGCTCGAGGCCGGGGTGCTGCGCATCGTCGAGGGCGGCACGGCCGCCGGGCAGCACCTGACGGCGCACCCCCGCATCGACGAAGTGCACATCACGGGGTCGGACAAGACGTACGACGCCGTCGTCTTCGGCACCGGGGCCGAGGCGGCCCGGCGCAAGGCGGCGGACGAACCCGTCCTGGACAAGCCGGTCACGGCCGAGCTGGGCAGCGTCTCGCCCGTCGTGGTCGTGCCGGGACGGTGGTCGACCGCCGAGCTGCTCTACCAGGCGGAGCACGTGGCGACCATGCTGGTGAACAACGCCGGCTTCAACTGCGTCTCGGCCCGACTCGTCGTGACGCACGCCGCCTGGCCCCAGCGTGAGGCCTTCCTCGGGGCGTTGACCCAGACGCTGAACGAGATCACCACGCGCCGCGCCTACTACCCGGGTGCGGCGGACAGGCGCGCCGCCTTCCTGGCCGCGCATCCCGAGGCCGAGGAGTACGGGCACGGGCCGGACGACGCGCTGCCGTGGACGTTCATCCGCGGCGTGCCCCCGGGGCAGACGGGGGACATCTGCTTCAACGTGGAGTCGTTCTTCGGGCAGGTGGCCGAGACGGCCCTGACCGCCCCGTCGCCGGCGGCCTTCGTCGACGCCGCCACGGCGTTCTGCAACGACGTCGTCTGGGGCACGCTGGGCGCCACCATCATCGTCAGCCCGTCGTCGTTGAAGGACGACGCCGTGGCCGAGAGCGTCGACCGGGCCGTGGCCGACCTGCGCTACGGCTCCATCGGCGTCAACGTGTGGCACGCGCTGTCCTTCGCCATGGGATCGACGAGCTGGGGCGCCTACCCCGGGCACGCCCGCAGCGACATTCAGTCGGGGACCGGCGTCGTCGGCAATGCAGCCATGTTCGACCGGCCGCAGAAGTCGATGGTGCGCGGGCCGTTCCGGGCCCGGCCCAAGCCGCCGTGGTTTGCCACGACGGCCGATTCCTCTGACGTCATGCGACGGTTCGTCGCCTTCGAGGCCGAACCATCGGCGGCGAAAATCCCGGGCCTGCTGGTCGCCGCCATGCGCAGCTCGCAGCGCGGCTGACGCAGCTACGTCGTCTTGGCGCGCAGCTGCGGAATGGCGTAGGGCGCCGCCGCGGCGAGCGCCGCGATCAGACCGACGATGGCACCGAAGCCCCAGCCGACACCCGAGCCTCCTGGCTTGTCGATGAAGGCGATCAGCACCAGGACCGCGTTGACGATCGTCGCGATCATCATCACCGTGAGGTGTGGGACATCCTGACTGATGGGGAGTTTGTCCCAGCCTGCCCGCAGCACCAGGTACGCGATGATCACGATGGAGAGGATCAGTGAGAGCCACATCCACCCGTGCCACAACCCGTTGACGGACCCGCTCCCGAAGCCGAAGGAGATGGTGAACCAGGGGAGGAACAGGCAGATGAAGAGCACGAGCGTGGCGATCCCGGCGATCCGGTCGGCCCGCGTCCAGCGGGCCACGTCGAACTTGTAGGGCGGCACCGCCGATGCGGTGGCACCCGCGCCGGCGGGAGCGGCAGCCTGCGGCGGAGGCGGGGTGCTGCCCGGGGGCGGTCCGGCCGCGGCCGCCGCGCCCTGGGGCGATGCTGCCCCGGCGCTCAGCAGTGCGCCACAACTGGGGCAGTGGTTGGCGTCATCGCCGGCTTGGCTCTGACACTGCGGGCAGGTCTGCGCCATGGCGCTCCTCCATCCTTCAGGCGGCGGGAGGCCGCGTCCCCCCACCGCGTGTGCAATCACAGCCGTACGGCGGTTCCCGAGTCTACGGGGGTATGACCCCTCTGGCCAGGGATCTTTTCCGGAGGGCGGCTCCAGCTGATGTGGGGCCCGCGCTCCGGCCGCCCCACGGCCTCAGGTGGTGGGCACGCCAGTGGTCGTGGTCGTCGCCCCGGCGCTCGTGCTGGTCGTGGTCGGCACTCCGGTCGTCGTCGTGGTCGTGGGCGGCTCGGTCGTCGTCGTGGTCGTCGTGGGCGTCGCCAACGGGTGCTTGGGGTGGAGGAGCGTGACCTTGGCCACGGTGTGGCCACCGACGGCAATGCAGCCCGAGGTCGACGGACAGGCCACCGCCGTCAGGGTGATCGGGGTGTACGAGGTGGGCGAGCTGCGGAAGGTGGAGCCGGCATCGATGCTCTGGGCGACCGAGCCGACACCCACCTCGGGGAGGCCGAACCAGAACGTCCCGACCATGGCGCACTGGTCGGCCGACGGGCACGCCATGCCGTAGACGTCCTCGACGGGCACGGCGCCGGTGGACTGCACCCAGGTGTGGCCCCCGTCGGTGCTGCGGAGGAGCTCCCCCTTGGCCGGCACGACGTCGCTGACCGTGGTGCCCGTCGTCCCCGCCGCCAGGCAGACGGTGGTGGACGGGCACGCGCTGCTCTGCAGGACGCCGATTCCCGTCGGCACCGAGGCCAGGGCCCAGGTCGCGCCGCCGTCGGTACTCAGCGCCACGGCGCCGGCGCCGTGGCTGTTGGTGGTCGGCGTGTAACCGGCGTCGAGGCAGAGACCGCCCGCCATGCATGTCAGGTCGTTCTCCGGCTGGAAGGTCGAGGGCAGGTTGCCCTCCTGCTGCCAGCTCTGGCCGAAGTCGGCGCTGTGGGCGGCCCACGTCGAGGTGCCGTCGCTCACCACGGTGGTGCAGTCGTTCGGGCCGGCGCAGGTCACGCTCAGGACGGCGAGGGCGTTCTGCGGCGAGGCGACCGCGTTCCAGGTCGAGCCGGCGTCACCCGTCGTGATGACGACGCCGCTTCCCGGCAGTGACGCCCCGTTGGAGCCGACGGCCATGCACTGGGTCGCCGTGGGGCACGAAACGCCGCTCAGCTGCGGGGTGCTCCCGCCCACGACCTCCTGCGCCTTCCAGGTCGTCCCCCCGTTGGTCGTGGCGGCGATCACCGTGGCGCCGGTCGCCGGGGCGGGGTTGGGCCCGGCGATGCCGACGGCCCAGCAGCGTCGGACCGTGGCGCAGGAGACGGCGCCGAGGTCGCCCGTGCCGCTCGGGGCCGGCTGGCCCACCGCCAGCTTGGTGCCCCTGGCCTGGCCCAGGACGCGCGCGCACTTTGGGCGAACCCGGGTGTCCGGACAGCGCACAGCTCGACGCGGCGACGGCCAATGCAACGAGAATCAGGAACAGCCCGCCACTGCGCCGCCGGACACGCCGCTGCTGAAACACGGGGCGTGGATGCACGGCCCCAGGACAATAGCTGTGGGGGCCGCATTTCCCGGTGCACCGTTGGCTACCCTCGCAGCGGTGGATTGGGTCGACCTGCTGATCATCGGACTGATGCTGCTGGCCGCCGTCCACGGACTGCGGCTCGGAGCCATCGTCCAGATCCTCACGTTCGGCGGGTTCTTCCTCGGGTTCCTCCTCGGAACCGTGGTCTGGGTGCCCCTGCTCAGCTCGGGGCACGGCGACGTCACGCGCTCCGTCCTGGTGGTCTGCCTTGTCCTGTTCACCGCCGTCCTCCTGGGCTACGCCGGCCGGGTCATCGGCACCTGGAGCAACGTCACGGTGCGCCGCCACCACCTGGGCACCGTCGATGCCGTCCTGGGCGTCGCCGTCGCCGTCATCGCCGTCCTGCTCTCCGTCTGGGTGGTGGCGGCCGTGATCCTGTCCCCCAACAGCCGGTTCACCTCGCTGAGCGCACCGGTGGCCCGCTCGGACATCCTCCATTCCATCGACGGCGTGCTGCCCCAGGCCCCCTCCATCTTCAACGACCTCCAGACCTTCCTGAACGGCCAGGGTTTCCCGCAGGTGTTCTCGTCGCTCACACCGCCCTCGACGCCCGCCGTCTCGACGCCCACGAGTGCCCAGACGAAGGCCTTGGCCGATCCCGCCATCTTCTCGACGGTCAAGGTCCTCGGGACGGCGTGCAACAGCGAGCAGGAGGGCTCGGGCTTCGTCGTGGGCCCGGGGCTGGTCGCCACCAACGCGCACGTCGTGGCGGGGGAGAGCGACGGCAGCACGCAGGTGCTGATCGGGAGCAGCGCGTACAACGCGACCACGGTGCTGTTCGATCCCGACTTCGACCTGGCGGTGCTCCGGACCAACGCGCCACTCGGCCCTGCGCTCACCATCAGCCCGACGCTGGTGTCCCGCGGCACGCAGGCCGCGCTGCTCGGTTATCCCGAAGACCGCGGCCTGACCATCGGGGCCGCCGGCGTCACCGAGGAGGTCACCGCCATCGGCAAGGACATCTACAACAACGGTTCGGTCACCCGTGGCGTCTACGCCCTCGACGCCAGCGTGCTGCCCGGGAATTCGGGCGGCCCGCTGCTGGGCGCCGGGGGGCCAGGTCATCGGCGTGGTCTTCTCCCGGTCCACCGTCTATCCCGACGTCGGCTACGCCCTGACCTCTCCGGGGGTCCTGGCCCGGGTCCAGCAGGCGGAGCGACGGCACGCGGCCGTCAGCACCGGGCCCTGCATCTCGGGCTGAACCGGCAAGAATGCAGCCATGAGCCAGCGCATCGAGGACTACGCCGTCATCGGGGACCTCCACTCGGCCGCCCTGGTGGGCCTCGACGGCTCCATCGACTGGCTGTGCCTGCCGCACTTCGACTCGGCCTCGTGCTTCGCCCGACTGCTGGGCGACGAGGATCACGGGTACTGGAAGATCGCCCCCGCCGGCGGCCCCTCGGCCATCCTGGCCACGCGGCGCTGGTACCGCCCCGACACGCTCGTCGTCGAGACCGAATACGACACCGCGACCGGGACGGTGCGCGTGACCGACTGCATGCCGGTGCGCGAAGGCCATCCGCATCTCGTGCGTTCCGTCGAGGGCGTGAGCGGCACCGTCGACATGCGCATGGAGCTGGCGGTCCGCTTCGACTACGGCGAGGTCGTGCCCTGGGTCACCTCGAGCGACGGACTGACGCGTCTGACCGCCGGTCCGGACTCCATCGCACTCTGGCACCGGGTCGAGGCCATGGGGCAGGACATGCGCACCGTCGCCGACTTCACGGTCACCGCCAACCAGCGCTATCCGTTCACGCTGGTGTGGTATCCCTCGCACGAGGAGCCGCCGCCGCCGCTCGACAGCTACTACGCCGTGCACCTGACCGAGGCCTACTGGACGGAATGGGCCACCCAGTGCTGCTACGAGGGGCCGTACAAGGACGCGGTGGTCCGCTCGCTCATCACGTTGAAGGCGCTGACCTACAACCCGACGGGCGGCATCGTGGCGGCGGCCACCACCTCGTTGCCCGAGGCGCTCGGGGGCAACCGCAACTGGGACTACCGCTTCTGCTGGCTGCGCGACGCCACGCTCACCCTGGAGTCGCTGATGCGGGGCGGCTACCACAACGAGGCTCTGGCCTGGCGCAACTGGCTGTTGCGCGCCGTGGCCGGGGACGTGGCCAAGCTCCAGATCATGTACGGGCCCGCCGGCGAGCGCCGCCTCGATGAGTGGGAGGCCGACTGGCTCCCCGGTTACGAGGGCTCGGCCCCGGTCCGCATCGGTAACGCCGCGTCGGGGCAGTACCAGCTCGACGTCTACGGCGAGGTCATGTCGGCTCTGTATTCCTCGGCCAAGGCGGAGGGGGTGCAGAGCCGCGCCGCCTGGAGCCTGCAGACCCAGCTGGTCCAGTTCCTCGAGACGGGTTGGAAGGAGCCCGACGACGGCATCTGGGAGGTGCGGGGCCCGCGTCGCCACTTCACCCACTCCAAGGTCATGGCGTGGGTCGCGGTCGACCGTGCCGTGCGCACCCTCGAGGAGTGGCCGGACCTCGGCGGGCCCCTCGACACCTGGCGCGCTCTGCGGGACGACATCTTCAACGAGGTGTGCGACAAGGGCTACAACGAGAAGCTGGGCGCCTTCACGCAGTACTACGGGTCCGACCAGCTCGACGCCAGCGTGCTCATGATCCCCCTGGTCGGCTTCCTGCCGCCGCACGATGCGCGCGTGGTGAGCACGGTCGAGGCGGTGCAGCGTGACCTCATGGACCATGGCTTCGTGCTGCGCTACCGCACCTCCGACAACGGCGCGGTGGACGGGCTGACCGGGCGGGAGGGCGCCTTCTTGGCCTGTTCGTTCTGGCTGGTCGACTGCCTCCACATGATCGGACGCGTCGAGGAGGCGCAGGATCTCTTCGAGCGCCTGCTGGCCCTGCGCAACGACCTGGGCCTGCTCGCCGAGGAGTACGACCCGCTGGCGGGGCGGCTCGTCGGCAACTTCCCGCAGGCCTTCTCCCACGTGTCGCTCATCAACTCGGCCTTCCGCCTCAGCGGCCGGGATCCGCTAGCCCTGGTCGACGACGGCTCGCGCCTGGTGGTCGACCACACCTTGACGAACGAGCCCATCGGACGGGTGAAGCGGCTCGGCCGCGCCGCCGTGCGCCGGCGCGAGCGGATCGGCGCGCTGAAGGCCGTGGGTATCGACGCCCCATGAGCGGGACGCACGACCACGGCGGGCGGGCGCACCGCCACGCCGACGCCGGCCTGCACGTGCACGATCCCGCCAGTGGCGACGCCGTCCCCGCCGTGCCACCACCCCGGACGATTGCGACGGGCGTCCTCGAGATCGACACCATGCTCGGAGGGTGGGAGCGCGTCACCGCCGGCTACCTCATTGAGGGGCCGGCGCCGGTGCTGATCGAGACCGGGAGCCAGACCTCGGTGCCGGTGCTGCTCGCCGCGCTGGACCAGATCGGCCTCGGCGCGGCGGATCTGGCCGGTGTCGCCGTGACGCACATCCACCTCGACCATGCGGGCGGCGTGGGCGATGTCGCCCGCGCCTTCCCGTCTGCCACGGTCTACGTCCACGAGAAGGGGGCCCGCCACCTGGCCGACCCGACACGTCTGATCGATTCCGCCGCGCGCGTCTACGGCCCGCTGCTCGATTCCCTCTACGGGCGCCTCGATCCCACGCCGGCCGAGCGGCTGCACGTGCTCGACGACGGGGAGGAGATCACGGTCGGGCCGGGCCGCACCCTGGTGGCGGTGGACTCGCCGGGACACGCCAAGCACCATGTGGGCCTGCACGACTCGCTGAGCGGCGTGCTCTTCGCCGGCGACGCCGTCGGCGTCAAGCTGCCCGATGGCGGGGTGCTGCGACCCGCGACCCCGCCGCCCGACTTCGACCTCGACCAGGCGCTGTCGTCACTGGCCAAGTTCGCCGCCCGGCGGCCCTCGGGCATCGCATTGGCGCACTACGGCCTGCTCGACCAGCCGGAGGACCTGTTGGCCGAGGCGGACGAGACGCTGCGGCAGTGGGCCGAGACGGCGGAGCGGGCCTACCGCGAGGGAGCCGACATCGCCGCGGCGCTCTCAGCGCGGTTCGACCCGCTCCTCGGCGACATCGACCCCGCGCACATCGAGAAGCTCGAGACGTTGAACGGCGTCCATTCCAATGCTGCGGGGTTCCGGCGATGGCTCGAGGGCCGCGACGCCGCGGCCGCCGACGGCGGCGGGAGCGAGGTGGGATCGCAAGGAGCGGGTCAGGGCAAAAATCACGAGGAGCAGGCACACTGTGGCGACGACTTCGGAGAGCCAATGCGGGACAGAGGCCCGATGCTTGGTGGAGATGGAGATAGCGGCCTCGGAGAACATCGCATTGGCGAGGATCGCCCCGCAGATGCACCCGAGTGTCTGGAACGGGAGGTAGGCGGCGGCGTCCTTCCACTTCAGGCCACCGAAGCCGGCGTCGACGAAGGAGACGATCGGATTGAAGTGGACGGCCGAGATCGGTCTGAACATCAAGATGACGGCGAAGAGGCCTGCCGCCGTCGCGGCTGCGTTCTCGAAGAGCTGCAGGCCCACGTCGCCCGGGGAGAGGTTCTGAGCGGCGATGCCTGAGCCGATGACGATGGCGGCGAGGAAGGCGCTGCCCAAGAACTCGGCGAGCAGGCGCCGCCACAAGACGGTGTCCCTCACAGCTCTCTCCCCCGAAGTCCGCGCCTCCCTCAGCAGCAGGACGAGCTAGACGCGAGTAGCACCCACGCTTACTGACTCAGGGCCGACTGTCTCGGGAACGCAACACGTTCGGTCTCCGGCGATGCCTGTCCACCGGGAGCGTCGGCCAGGACCGTGTAGACCTCCCAAGGGGGCACCGTCGGGATCGTTCACCCAGACCTTGTCCTGGACGGCATAGCAACAGGTCGTCTGCTCCTGGACTCGGTCTCGATGCCGTCGTCACTCAGGCGCCCTGTTGCCGCTGCCACTTCGCCAGGGGTCTCAACTTCAACGCCGAGGTGGTTGAGGGCGCTGATCGTCCCGTGGCCCCGAACAGTTGGGTCCTCCATGAGCACCAATTTCAGCGGCGGATCCGCGATGGCGAAGTTGGCGTACCCGGGCTGGCGCTTGGCCGGCTCGGTTCCGAAGAGCTTGGAGTAGAACGCAACGGCTTCGTCGATGTCGCTGACATTCAGCGCGAGTTGGACCCTCGACATGGTGACCTCCTGTAGTCTCGGGCTGAGCTGATCAGACGACCAGCTTCGCCCGCAGCTCTTCCTGGCGGACCTCGAAGTCGTCGAGCGAGATCCGGCCTTCGGCCAGGTCCTCGTGCAATGCGGCGAACTCCTCGAGCAGACGGGTCTGGTCGACCTCGTCGGCCGACAGGGACGGCTCGGCCCCCTCGACGGCGGCCGCCTTGTCCTCCTTGCGCGAAATGCGATCGTCCATCTTCGCCTTGGCCCGGTCCTTCTTGGCCTGGTCGCGCTGCAATTTTCCAAATGTCGAACGTGCGCGTGCCACGGTTCACTCCTTTCCGGCCGCCGGCGAGCGGCCAGGTGCTGCCGGCAAGGCGCTTGCCCTGCCGATGTTCACGCCGCACCCGCCTGTGCGGTGGGCCTGTTCGGCCCCGAGCGGAGGAGCTGGGATCTGAACCCACGGGCACCCAGGAGGCGCAACGGCGATTGGGACGCCGAGCGCCAGGGTTCCTTTTTCCTCCCTGACCTGCAACTTCTTGAGTCCTGCGCCCCGGAGATCGGGGTGTCGCGCCGGGTTCGTCCCCCAGGGAGGGGTTTCAACCGGCCCCGGCAGTGTACCGGGCAGCGGAGCGGGTGGGATTTGAACCCACGGTGGCTTGCACCACACAACTTTTCGAGAGTTGCACCTTCGGCCGCTCGGACACCGCTCCGTCGGAGAGTCTACCGAAGGCCTTGTGAGGCCCCCGTTCGGCCCGGGGGCGTCCACCACCGTGCGGACCACCGAGCCCTGTTCGGGGGCGATCCGCTTGAACGAGAAGGAGCCGCTTGTCCCGTCTTCAGGCGGGGCCGCGCGGGGCGGGCGCGCAATGGCGTCCTGCTCGGTCCGTCTCTCGGAGAAGAACGACGTCAGGAGGTCGCGGCACGCGCCGGCGGCGACGCCGCCTGTGACGTCGACCTCGTGATTGAGGCGCGGATCGGCGCACAGGTTGTAGAGCGTGCCGCAGGCCCCGGCCCGGGGGTCGGTGGCGCCGAAGACGACCCGTCCGACCCTGGCGGCCACCAGTGCGCCGGCGCACATGGGACAGGGCTCGAGTGTGACGATCAGCGTCAGGTCGGACAGCCGCCACCCGCCGGCGCTCGTCGCGGCATCGCGCAGGGCAAGGATCTCGGCGTGTGCCGTCGGGTCGCCGGTCCGCTCCCGTTCGTTGTGGCGGGCCGCCACGACCACGCCGCCCACGAGGGCGACCGCACCGACAGGGTACCTCCCCGTCCAGCGCCGCTCGGCGCGCCTCGGACAGGGCGAGCTCCATGGCGGCCTCGTCACTCAGCGGCGCGGTCGGCTCGGTGTTCTCGTCGGCGTCCGGGTCGGTGTTCGTGATGCCCCAGTATGGGGGTCGGGGCGGCCCGGCCGGTAGTCCGGTACCGACAGGCTCAGCGGGTCGGTGCGCGCAGCGCGTGCTCGAGCGTGCCGAGATCCTTCTGGAGTTTGGCGGCGCCGGTGCCGAACTGTTCGAGGTACGAGCCGAGGCTCGAGCGGGGCCAGCCCGTTGATGGTGCCAAGGGATTGCACGTCCTTGGAGACGAGTGCACGGACAGTGGCGGCGGACCCTCGGGCCGACTTGGGCACGTGCACTCCCGACAGGACCGTCTGGTAGTGCTGCAGAGAGGAGACATAGGGGTTCATCACGGCCGCCACCTTCGCCGATGCGTGGGGATGCCGCTCAACGACAGCAGCTTCGAGCGTGCCGTGCTCGATGGCGGCGTCGACGGACTGCGTCGCTGTCCTCAGTCGGCTGGCGTCATGGGACGACGACCACCGTCGACGTCGTGCCCGGCGTTGCGTTGCCCGAGTCGTGGAGCAGGACCAGGACGATGGTCACGGCAAGGAAGACGACGAGCAGGCTGCCCAGCACCACGGTCGTCGTGAAGGCTCGACTGCGTCGGGGGCGTCCCTGCTGCGGTGCCGCAACCGCGTGGACGGGCTCGGGCGCACGCACAGGCGCGCTCGCGTGGTCCCGGCGCGCATCGGGCCACGAGGTGGACGCCGACGCGCTGTCCCAATTCGGGATCGGCGGAGGGACGACTTCGGTGTCGGGCTGCGGCAGGAGGGCCAACTTCGGCGTCACGTCGGGTTCGGGCGCCCACACGGGCTTTGGCGGCAGCCCTGCTTCGGTCTTGGGCGATCGGGTTGCTGACGCTGACGCTGATGCCGATGCTGATGCCGATGCCGATGCCGATGCCGATGCCGATCGCGTTGTCGATCGCTTTGCCGATGCCGATTTCCTGGCCGGTCGGCGGGCCGGTGTCGCGCGTCTCGCACCATCGCCTTGCGTCGCTTCGCTCTTGGGCGATCGCGTGGTGGATGCGGCCTTCCTCGGCGGGCGGCGGACCTTGGCCGCGGGCTTCGTCGCATCGGTTTCCGGCGCCGGAGCGGTGGTGGTCTTCCGCCTCGTCCGAGGGGGGTCCGGGACGTTGTCGTCGTTCAGCGGATTGGTCGTGTCAGCCGTAGGAATGCCCCAGTATGGAACCCGGCACTCCCGTTGGAAAGTCCCCTGGCCAATCCCCCCGGATCGCCTCCGGAGGCCTCAGGAGGCGGGAGTCCGGAGGTCCTGCTCCAGGGTGCTGAGGGTCGTCTGCAGCTGGGTGGCGTCGGTGTCGAACTGCGCCAGGAAGGCGCCGAGCTGCTGGGGCGGCAGCCCGTCGATGGTCTCGAGGAATTGCAGATCCTGACGGATCTTGGCCGCGGCGGCGGCCGCCGCGGGCTGGGCCGATCGGGGCACCTTCGTGCCCGAGAGGAACGTCTGGTAGAGCTGCAGCGACGAGATGTACGGGTTGATGACGGTCTCGACGTTCGTCGGCGTGGGGAAGGCCGAGAGCGACGTGAGTCCCACACTGGCCGCGGTCGTGGCGGAGTCGACGGCGTCGGTCGCCGCTTGCATCCGCGCTGTTCCCGAAGCGGCCGTTCCGACGGAGCCGCTCCCTCGTGGCGGCCTGCGTGGGCGTCGTCACGTGGGCCGGCGGCGCAGCGGTGGTGGCCGGGTGGTGCAGCGCGCGCACGGCCACGAAAGCGCCGACGGCAACGAGGAAGAGGCAGGCCAACACGACGGTCGCCTTGAAGACCCGGCTTCGCTTCGGCTTTTCCCGGCGAACCACCCCGTCGTCGCCCTCGGCCGGATCGGGCACGAGCTCGGGTGGGGGTCCCGCTTCCCACGTCGCCCAGGCCGTGTCGTCGGACAGCGGCGGCGCCGCCGGTTCGGCCGGGTCGCCGGCTGCGACGGTCGCGGTGGCCTCGGCGAAGTATGGCGTCGCGGGCTCACTCACCTCTGCCGGCTCGAACGCGACCGGGACCGGCTCCGTCCCGGCGAGCGACGGGTCATCGTCGAGCACGAGCCAATGGTCGAGTTCGGGGTCGGCCTTCTTCTCCCGCCTCGAGGTCGGCCTCGGGGCCTCGACATGGGACTCGGCGTCGGGGCCCGATTCCTGCACGAACACCGTGGCGGGCTCGCGCGCGGGCTCTGCCCTCCATGTCGATTCGGGCTCCAGCTCCACGACCGGGGCGGACTCGGCATCCGGCCCGAATGCCGACGCCGGCGGCCGATGCGACGACGGGGTCGGTGTGCGCCTCGGACTCGACCGGGTCGGCGAACGAAGCAGCGAACCCCGCCACGACGGGCTGGCGATCTCCGTCGCTCCGCCGCTCGGTGCCTTCGTCGGCGCCGACCACCGGGCTCGTGTCTGTCTCCGGCTCGCTGTCCGCCGGCGTCGAGGGCTCGTCTTCGAAAGAGCGGCGTACCGTGTCGACGATCCGGTCGTACGCCGCACCGGCGCGCGCACCGTCGTCCGCCCCGCTCTCCGGTCCGGTGTCGTCGCGCAACGCGCCATCCCAGTCGAAGTCGGATTCGTCGGTCTCGTCCTCGAACGCGACGGCGACGTCCTCCCCATCGGCCTCGTCGGAATCCGGAAGGAACACGTCCCAATCGAATTCGTCCTCGCCCAACTCGAAATCGCCGGTCAGGTCGGTCGTCATGTCGATGCTCCGGGGCCGGCGGGAGGACGACGGAACAGGCCGCCCGGGAGGTCAGAGGGCGCGTCCGGGAAAAGGGTGTGCGCGGCGGGCCTGGCGGGCGCCGCGGCCTCCGGGTCGAGCCATGGGTCCACAGCGACCTATCGGTCCGATCGACACGCGGGTTGAGATTCTTGTTCGAGCGGAGGAGGTGGGATTTGAACCCACGGTTGGTTGCCCAACACACGATTTCCAGTCGTGCCGATTCGGCCGCTCTCGCACTCCTCCGAGATTGCAGCCTGGTCAGGCTAACGGCCCCGCCATGCACCGATGTGCGACGGACGAACGGCCCTGGCCAGGGTCTTCTCAGCCGTGTTCCCTCAAGGTCGCCTGGAGTTTACGAAACGTTCACCTTTATGTAACCTTGGCCGGAATTGATCGCTCGAAGGTAAAGGGGAGCGGGTGGAGCGCCGAAGCATCACGCACCAGGGGGAACGGAACGAACCCAGGCGGGAGGCGCAGGTGTACCGAAAGATCCTCGTGGCGCTCGACGGCTCCGACGCCGCACGCGCCGCGTTCGTGTTCGCCAGCGACTGGGCCCGGCATTTCGACTCGGAGCTGTGGTTCATCCAGCTGACCGAGGAATCGCACCGTCCCCGGCGCGAGATCGTCACCGACGTGAGGCGGCGCGGGCGGCAGCGGGCCAACCATTTCGCCGTGAGCGGGGCCACCCGGGCGCAGCGCAACCAGCAACTGGTGAGCGGTATCGCGGAGGCGGCTGCGACGTTCGGTGCCGACATGATCATCGTGGGCCTCGAGGGGCGCCGTCTCGGGCGGGCCCGCTTCGCCGAGAGCGTCAGGGAGCAGCTGACCGCCGCCACCAGGGTCCCGGTGCTCCTGGCCCCGAAGCGCTGCGTGACGCGCATTCCGGCGGCACGGACAGCGCACGCCATCGCGCTCGGCCCTGCCATGGCCCATGTTTGACAACGTCGTCGTGGGTGCCTCGGCGTCGGCTTCGGGATCGGTGCCCGGGCCGTGCGCTGTGCGGCGCAGCTGGCCGGCGCGTCGGGCGGCACCGTGCACATCGTGACCGCCTTCCGCGGCGAGCCCGTGGACCAACTCCTCGCCCAGCTCCGGTCGCTGGCCTCCGAGACGGCCGTCCGGGTCCGGACACACCCCGTGCGCTCCGACCCGGTCGATGCCATCACCAGGGTGGCGGCCGAGGAAGGGGCGGACCTGGTCGTCGTCGGCTCCCAGGCAGTCGGGTGGGTCCCGGCGCCTCTCCAGCGTGCCCGAGGGGGTCATGGACCGGGTCGAGTGCGCCGTACTGGTCGTGTAGGGAACGCCGAGGGGGCGAGCCACTAACCTGCATGGCGTTGCCGTCCCGGTGTTGGGTGCGGTGGCCGGGTCCTGCGCGACGGCCGCTCGTGAATCGAGTCAGGGTCGGAAGGCAGCAGCTCTCAGCGGGTCTGGTCGGGTGCCGTAGTCAACCTGGCCGCCGCACCGAGCACCGGGCGGCAATGTCTGATCGCATGGGTAGGCTCGGCCGCTATGGCCGACGCACCATTCGTCTCCCTGTATCGGCGTTTCCGGCCGGGACAATTCGAGGAGCTCAGAGGGCAGGATCACGTCGTGCGGGCGCTGCGCAGCGCCGTGCGCGACGACCGCGTCTCCCACGCCTACCTCTTCAGCGGACCGCGGGGGACCGGCAAGACGTCCTCGGCACGCATTCTGGCCAAGGCGCTGAACTGCGAGGCGCCGGTCGACGGTGAGCCCTGCGGCGTGTGCACGTCGTGCGTCGAGATCACCCAGGGCAGCTCCCTCAACGTGCACGAGCTCGACGCCGCCTCCAACAACGGCGTGGACGCCATGCGCGACCTGGTGGCCCATGCCGGCCTGGGCACGCCGGGTCGCTGGAAGGTGTACATCGTCGACGAGGTCCACATGCTCTCGACGGCGGCTGCCAACGCGCTGTTGAAGACGTTGGAGGAGCCGCCGAGCCACGTCGTCTTCGTGCTGGCGACGACCGACCCGCAGAAGGTGCCGCCGACCATCCGCAGCCGCACGCAGCACCTGGAATTCCGCCTCCTGGGCGCGGAGACGCTGCACGACCTGCTGGAGTCGGTCAACGAGGAGGCGGGGCTCCAGGTCGACGAGGAGGCGCTCGAAGCGGCGGTGCGCCGAGGCCGGGGCTCCGCCCGCGACGCCCTCTCCGCGCTGGACCAGGTCGTCGCCTCGGGCTCGGCCGACGCCGCCCGACCGGAGCTCGCCGCGGTGATCGACGCGCTGGCCGACGGCGATGTCAGCCAGGTGCTGGTCGCGCTGAGCGCGCTGCTGGCCGGAGGCTGGGGCCCCCAGCAACTGGGGACCGAGCTGATCGACGACCTGCGTCAGGTCTTCCTCGCCGCACTGGCGCCCGAGTTGTGCACGGTGTCGGGACCATCGCTCGCAGCGGTTCCGCGGCGTGGCCGAGGCGATGGGGTTGGCGCGCGTGGTGCGCAGCATGGAGATCCTGGGCCACGCGCTGGTCGACATGCGCGAGGCGCCCGACGCGCAGGTCGTCCTGGAGATCGCCGCCGTCCGCGCCGTGCGCCCGGACCTCGATTCGGGCATGGAGGCGCTGTCGGAGCGGGTCAGCGTTCTCGAACGCGCCCAGTCCGGCGCGCCCGCCTTCCCCCGACCGGGTGCCGCGGCCGGAGGTGCCGGGACCGCACCAGTCCGCCGCGGCGACCCCCGATCCGAAGACCGAGCCACCGGCGGCACCGCGCCCACCGGCGGAGGTGGCGCGACGCCCCTCCCTCGGCGCGGTGCGGCGGAGCAAGGAGGCGGTCGCGCCCGCTCCGCCCGCCCCGTCGCGCGGACCCCCCGCCGACGACAGCCGCCGCCGCCCCGCCGGCGCCGGACCCCGTGGCGCCGGCGCCCTCCGTCGCCACCGCGTCCGGGGCCGCGGTCCGCACGCTCGATCGCGACGGTCTCACCGAGGCCTGGGGCGACGGCATCCTGCAGTCGCTGCCGGCGCGGGCCAAGGCGCGCTACGCCAGTGGTCGCTTCGTGGCGGTCGACGACCAGGGGGTGCACTTCGCCCTGCCCAACGCGGCGCACCGGGAGCAGTGCGCCGAGCAGCAGCCCGTCGTGGAGGCGGCCCTCTCCGAGCACTTCGGCACGAAGGTCAAGCTGGTGCTCGACATCGACGACAGCGCGACACCGCAGGCAGCGCGTCCCGGCCCGTCCCCGGCGGCGTCCGGCCGCCCACGCGGCGGCGACGCGACGGCCTCAGCCCCGCCGGTGGACGAGGACGAGTACGTGGATCCCAGCGAGCTCATCGACGACACCGTCAGCGACCAGGCCTCCGCCGCCGAGGCGCGCCTCCTGCACGCCTTCCCGGGCGCCAGCGAGGTGGCCGAGTAGGTGTACACCGGTCCGCTCCGCTCCCTCATCGACGAGCTCGGCCGGCTCCCGGGCATCGGGCCCAAGTCCGCCCAGCGCATCGCCTTCCACATCCTGAAGGTCCCCGGCGAGGATGCCCGCCGGCTGGCCGACGCCGTCATCGCCGTCAAGGAGCGCACGACGCTCTGCGGCGTGTGCTTCAACGTGGCGGAGTCGGGCGAGCTGTGCGCCGTGTGCAGCGACGACCGGCGCGACCCCGCGGTGATCTGCGTGGTCGAGGACCCGCGCGACATCGTGGCCGTGGAGCGCACCGGCTTCAAGGGGCGCTACCACGTCCTCGGCGGCGCGCTGAGCCCGCTCGACGGCATCGGCCGGGAGCAACTGCGCCTGCGCGAGCTGCTCGAGCGCATCGACGCCGGCATCATCAGCGAGGCCATCGTGTGCACCAATCCGACCATCGAGGGGGAGGCCACCGCCATGCTGGTGGCCCGCGAGCTCACCCCGCGTGGCGTCGTCGTGTCCCGGTTGGCGAGCGGGCTGCCGGTCGGGGGCGACCTCGAATACGCCGACGAGCTCACGCTGGGGCGCGCGCTCGAGGGGCGCCGCCCGCTCGAGGTCTGATCCCGGGGTCTGATCGGTGCGACGGGAGCCGCGCCGCCGTCCCGTACAATTGCCCGATGCGGATCGCCATCGTGGGTGCAACCGGGCAGGTGGGCGTGGTGCTGCGCGCCATCCTGGCCGAGCGCCACTTCCCGGTGGAGTCCATGCGCTACCTCGCCTCGGCCCGTTCGGCGGGCACCACGCTGCCGTGGGGCGACCGGGACATCGTCGTCGAGGACGCCGAGACGGCCGACCTCTCCGGCATCGATCTGGCTCTGTGCTCGGCCCCGGCCTCGGTCTCGCGGGCCCTGGCGCCCCGGCTGGCCGCCGCCGGCGCCATCGTGATCGACAACTCGTCGGCCTGGCGCATGGATCCCGAGGTGCCGCTCGTGGTGCCCGAGGCCAACGCGGCCGAGCTGCGCTCCATCCCCAAGGGCATTGTGGCCAATCCCAACTGCACCACCATGGTCGCCATCCCCGTGCTCAAGCCGCTCGACGACGAGGCGGGGCTGACGCGGCTCGTGGTCTCCACGTATCAAGCCGTGTCGGGCGGAGGCGTCGAGGCCGTGCGCGAATTGGCGGAGCAGCTGTCCAAGACGGTCGACCGGGCGGCGGACCTCACCTTCGACGGCTCGTCGGTCGACTTCCCGCCGCGCAGCGTCTACCCGGTCCCGATCGCCCACAACGTGATTCCGCTGCAGTTCAAGATCGTCGACGACGGCTCGCTCGAGACCGACGAGGAGCAGAAGTACTGCAACGAGGCCCGCAAGATCCTCGGCCGGCCCGACCTGGCCGTCACGACCACCTGCGTGCGCGTGCCGGTGTTCACCGGACACTCGGCCGCCATCGTGTGCGAGTTCGAGCGGCCCATCACCCCCGAGCGCGCCACCGAGGTGCTGCGGGCGGGCGCCGGGCGTCGAGCTGGCCGAGATCCCGACGCCGCTGCTGGCGGCCGGCCGCGACGTTTCCTATGTCGGCCGCATCCGGCGGGCCCAGGGTGCGCCCAACGCACTGGCCCTCTTCGTCTCGGGCGACAACCTGCGCAAGGGCGCCGCGCTCAACGTGGTGCAGATCGCCGAGGAGTTGCTGGCCCTGCGCTCCTGAGCCGTCGGCCGTCCGGTCGGCTGCGGCTGCGGCGTCGGTCGGTCAGTCCGGTCCGGACGAGACCGGCTCGGGCCCGCCGATCACCAGGGTGGACAGACGGCGGGCCAGGTTGACCGCATGGTCGCCGAAGCGCTCGTAGAAGCGGGCCACCATGGCCAGCTCGATCGCCACCGGCAGCGGCATGGTGCCGGCCACCAGCTCGGCGGTCAGGGTGACGTGCAGGTCGTCCAGCTCGTCGTCGAGGTCGTCGATCGACGAGGCCGCATTGGCGGACCGCTCGGCGAAGGCCTCCCCGGTCTCGCGCCAGATGGTCGTGGCGACCTCGCCCATCCGCTCGACCAGGCCGCGGCTGCGGGCCGACATTTCGGCGCCGAGGCCGCGGGCGGCCCGGCGCGCGATGTGCTCGGCCAGGTCGCCGTTGCGCTCCATGTCGGGGAGCATGCGCAGGATGGCCACGAACTCGCGGCGCTCGTCGGGCGTCGTCTCGCCGTGCACCAGCTGCTCCTGCACCGTGGTCGGAGATCTGCCCGATCAGCCTGTCGATGATCTCGTCGCGCTTGACCAATTCCTTGGCCGCGTCCCGATCGCCGGCCAGCAGCGCGTGCGTGGCGCCGGCGATGCCCTCACCCACCAGGGCGAAGACCTGCGCGAACAGGCGGTCGACCTCGTCGGGCTCGGGCATCGTCCGCGGCCACAGCGGCTGCTCGGTGACGAGCGGCCCGATCTGCATGTGCGGGAGCTCGTCGGTCTCGACGTGCTCCGGGATCGGCTTCGTGCTGCCACCGAGCTTGAACGGCATTCTGGTCACGCTACCGGCTCCGTTCCGGGCTGACGACCCCGGAAAGGTCGTGCTCACGCACCTCGGAGGCGGTCCCCGCCGTTGACACACCCCGTCGTTACATTGGCTCCATGGTCCTCGGAGCGCTCATCGGCCTCGTCGCCGGCCTCGCCATCGGCGTTGCCTGGCACCTGGCCCGCCTGAACCGCACGGCCGGCGCCGCCCGTCTGGCCGAGGGTCGCCTGGCCGACGCCCAGGGACGATCGAGGGAGCTGGCGCTCCAGCTGCAGACCGTGTCGGATGCGGCGGCCGAGGCGGAGAAGGCCCGAGCCGTCGCCGTGGCCGAGCTGGAGCTGTCGCGCCTGTCCGCAGGGGAGGCGGCGCGCCGGGCGGAGGAGGAGCGCAGGCTCCTCGCCGGCGAGTTCTCGGAGCTCTCCGCGTTGGCGCTGGCGAAGAACAACGAGCAGTTCCTCGCCCTGGCCGACTCCAAGCTCAACGAGGTCCGGACGGCCACCCAGGGTGATCTCTCGCAGCGCCAGCAGGCCATCGCGCAGTTGCTCGATCCGCTGAGCGAGACCCTGGCCCGGTACGAGCGCGGGTTGCGGGACATGGAGGCGGAACGCCAGGGCGCGTACGCCACCTTGAACGAACGGGTGGCGGCGCTGCACCTGGGCCACGAGCAACTGTCGAAGGAGACCAGGAACCTCGTCACCGCGCTGCGTTCGCCCCAGACGCGCGGGCCGCTGGGGCGAGATGACGCTGCGCAACGCGGTGAAGGCGGCCGGCATGGCCGAGCACTGCGACTTCGACGAGCAGCAGACGACCACCACGGCGGACGGCCTGCTCCGGCCCGACATGATCGTGCACCTGCCGGGTGGCGGCCAGGTCGTCATCGACTCCAAGGTCCCCCTCGACGCCTTCTTGAAGTTCAGCGAGTCCGAGGACGAGGACGAGCGCAAGGCGTTCCTCAAGAAGCACGCCGCCCAACTGCGCACCCACGTGGACCAGTTGTCGAAGAAGGAGTACTGGCGCCAGTTCGAGCGCTCGCCGGAGTTCGTCGTGGCCTTCATCCCCGGGGAGTCGTTGCTGGCCGCGGCCTGCGAGGCCGACCCCGGACTGCAGGACCATGCGCTCGGGAAGGGCATCGTGCTGGCCACCCCGAACACATTGGTGGCGGCCCTCAAGACCATCGCCTTGTCGTGGCAACAGGAGACGCTGGCCGAGAACGCCCGCGAGGTGCGCCAGCTCGGCGCGGAGCTCTACGAGCGGTTGCGCATCATGACCGGGCACATGGAGTCGCTGCAGCGCAACCTCTCCTCGACCGTCGAGGCCTACAACAAGGCCGTCGGGTCCTTCGAGTCCCGCGTGCTCGTGACGGCGAGGAAGTTCCCCGGCCTCGGCGTGGTGGGCATGCAGTCCGGCGAGATCGCCGAGCTCGCCCCGATCGAGAAGGCCCCGCGCCATCTGCAGACCTATCAGCCCGAGCTGCCCGACGACGAGTTCACGCAGCCGACCATCGTGGCGCTGCCCGAGGGCGGCGCCAGCACCGGCACGGCCTAGTCGTCGTCCACGTGCCGAGCCCTCCCAGCAGGGGGCTGGCGGGGCCGGACGCACGGAAACACCGCCGACGTACTCTGCCGGGGTGCTCCACGTCCACCGATCCGAGCGGGCCGACACGCTCGTGGGGATGCTGCGTGACCTGGTCGCCGATCCCGCTCGACGATCCCATGGCGGCCGAGGTGGTCTCGGTCCCCACCCGCGGCATCGAGCGCTGGCTGACGCAGCGCCTCTCCGGCCACCTGGGGGCGACGCCGGGCCGGCAGGACGGCGTCTGCGCCAACATCGAATTCCCGTTTCCCGGGTCGGTGGTCAACGGTGCCCTGGCGCTGGCGGCGGACACCGAGCCGGACTCGGACCCCTGGCTGCCCCAACGGGCGGTCTGGCCGCTGCTCGAGGTCGTCGAGGCGCACTTCGACGAGCCCTGGCTGGCGCCGTTGGCCCAGCACATCCGCAACTCCGAGACCGTGCACGAGTCGAAGCGGTTCTCGAGCATCCGGCACGTGGCCGACCTCTTCGACCGCTACGCGGTGCACCGGCCCGAAATGGTGCAGCGCTGGGCGGAGGGGGCGCAACGACCGAGGACGAGGCCCTCTGGCAGGTGGAGCTGTGGCGCCTGCTGCGGGCCCGGATCGGGCGGCCCAGCCCGGCCGAACGCCTGGTCGACGCCTGCCAGCGGCTCCGCGACGAGCCCGAGCTGCTGAGCGCTCCCACCGCGCCTGTCCCTCTTCGGCCTGACCCGGCTCCCGGCCAGCTACCTCGACGTCCTCGAGGCCATGGGCGACGGCACGGGACGTGCACCTCTTCCTGCTGCACCCGTCGCCCGCGCTCTGGGAGAGGTTGGAGCCCGTCGGTGGGGCCGACGTCGCGGTTCCTGCTCCGGTCCGAGGACCCCACCGCGGGCATGGCGCGGCACCCGCTGCTGCAGTCGTGGGGGCGCGATGCCCGCGAAATGCAGCTCGTGCTCGGCTCGGCCGTTCCGCACGGCGAGCGGGGGAGCGAGGTGGAGCGTCCGGCGCAGGCGCCGACGCTGCTGCAGCAGATCCAGGACGACATCCGGGCCGATCGCCCGCCGGCGGGAAGCGCCGGGGGCGACGTCGACCGGCGGCCGTTGCTCGCCGCTGACGACGACAGCATCCGGGTGCACTCGTGTCACGGCCGGGGCCGTCAGGTCGAGGTGTTGCGCGACGCCGTCCTGCATCTGCTGGAGGACGATCCGACGCTGGAGCCCCGCGACATCATCGTGATGTGCCCCGACATCGAGACCTTCGCCCCGCTGATTCAGGCGACCTTCGGCGGGCGGGGCCTGGAGGGCGAGTCGAACGACCCCGAGCGGACGCTCGAAATCCGCCTGGCCGACCGCGCGCTGCGCCAGACCAACCCGGTGATGGGCGTCCTGGCCGAAGTGCTCGAGCTCGCCTCGGCCAGGATCACGGCCACCGAGGTGCTGGATCTGGCCGGACGCGACCCGGTGCGCCGCCGCTTCCGCTTCAGCGACGACGACCTGTACCGGCTGGAGGAGTGGGTGAACGGCGCGTTCGTGCGCTGGGGCTTCGACGCGGCCCACCGGAGCTCGTTCCAGCTCGAGGGGATCGCGGCCAACACGTGGCAGTCGGGGCTCGACCGGATTCTGCTCGGGGTGACCATGGCCGACGAGCGGCAGCGCCTCTTCGGCGCCACGCTCCCGCTCGACGACGTGGACAGCGGCGACATCGACCTGGCCGGGCGCCTGGCCGAGTTCCTCGAACGCCTGCAGACGGGCGCTCGACGGGCTCGCCGGCTTCCGCACCGTGGCGGAGTGGGCGCGACGCTGCTGGCGGAGCTCACCGACTCCCTCGCCGCCACCGACCCCGGCCGACGCCTGGCAACGGGCACAGCTCACGGCGTTGCTCGACGAGCTGGTCGGCGAGGCCACCGAAGCGACCGGGGACGACGAGGAGCGGTGGCCAGCGCGGTCACCCTCAGTTGTGACGACATCCGCTCGCTGCTGTCGGAGCGTCTCAAGGGCCGACCCACGAGAGCGAACTTCCGGACGGGCCACCTGACCGTGTGCACGCTGGTCCCGATGCGCTCCATCCCGCACCGGGTGGTGTGCCTGCTCGGGCTGGACGACGGGAGCTTTCCCCGCCACATCGAGCGCGACGGCGACGACCTGACCGCGCGCAACCAGAGGGTCGGCGACCGTGATGCGCGCAGCGAAGATCGTCAGCTCCTGTTGGATGCGCTGCTGGCGGCCCAGGACCATCTGGTCGTGACCTACTCGGGCCGTGACGAGCGCTCCAATCTCCGACGGCCCCCGGCCGTCCCCGTCGGGGAGCTGCTCGACGTGGTGGAGCACACGGTGCGCGCCCCGACCGGCCGTGCCCGCGACGCCATCGTGTTCGAGCACCCGCTGCAGCCCTTCGACAAGCGCAACTTCGAGCCCGACACGCTCGTGCCGGACCGGCCCTGGAGTTTCGACGTCATCCATCTGGCCGGGGCCCGCGCCGCCCTCGCCCCCCGTCACGATGCGCCACCGTTCCTGGAGCGCCCATCGGAGCCGGCCGCCTCCGGCCCGATCGGGCTCGATCAGCTCGAGCGCTTCCTCCGCCACCCGGTCCGGGCCTTCCTGCGCGAGCGGCTCGACATCCGGGTCGGGAGCAGGACACGGGACTTCGAGGACGCCATCCCCATCGATCTGAGCGGCCTGGAGCGATGGCAGATCGCCGACCGGGTGCTGCAGGAGCGCCTGGCGGGAGCGGACCTCGCCGACTGCCTCAATGCCGAGCGGGCGCGCGGCGCGCTGCCGCCCGGGCAGCTGGCCGACACCGAGCTGGGCCGGATCATCGACCCGCTGGCCGAGCTGGTCGCCGCGGGCCAGCACCCGGCGTCCCCGCTGTCGCTCGACGCGCACGTGGATCTGTCCGACGGGCGCAGCGTCGTCGGCACCGTGCCCGGCGTGCGTGGTGACGTCGTGCACACGGTGACGTACTCGAGGCTGGGCCCGGCGCACCGGCTGATCGCCTGGGTCCGGCTCCTCGTTCTCAGCGCCACATGGCCCGAGCGACCCTTCTCGGCCCGCACCGTGGGCCGCAGCCAGAAGAGGCGGCGCCACAATCGCCGTCGCCGACATCGGACCGCTCGGGCCCGATGCATCGAGCCGGAAGGCGACCGCGGAGACGCACCTCGAAGCGCTGGTCGAGGTGTTCCAGCGTGGGATGTGCGAGCCGCTCCCGCTGTACGCGCACACGTCGGCCGCCTGGGCGGGCGCCGTGGCGGACGGATCGGACCCGCACCGGGCCGCCGCCGCCGAGTGGGCCTCCGCCTACGACTATCCCAAAGAGGACAAGGAGGCGGAGCACACGCTGGTGCTCGGGGGCCGCGCTGCCGTTCCGGGCCGTGCTCCAGGCGGCCGGCGCGCCACGCGCCGACGAGGCCGGGTGGGCGCCCGCCGGGCTCGACGCGGTTCGAGGCGTACGCGCACCGCATCTGGGATGCGCTCCTGGCGCACGAGCAGGTGGTGGACCGATGACCGCGGTGGCGCCGGCGCCCCGGTCCTTCGACGTGTGCGGCGAGCTGCCGACCGGCATGACCCTGCTGCAGGCGAGCGCCGGGACGGGCAAGACCTTCACCATCGCGGCGCTCACGACGCGGTACGTGGCGGAGGGCGTCCTTCCGATCGACCGCCTGCTGGTCATCACCTTCACCCGGATGGCGACCGGGGAGTTGCGTGAGCGGGTGCGCGAGCGCCTGGTCCGCGCCTTCGACGGGTTGGTGGACCATCCTGGCCGGCCAGGGCGGTCACGAAGACGACGAACTGGTGCAGTTGCTGGCCCTCGGGGCGCCGGCCGAGGTCGAGGCCCGCCGTGACCGGCTGGGCAAGGCCATTGCGAATTTCGATGCGGCGACGATCGAGACGACGCACGGGTTCTGCCTGCAGGTCCTCTACGGCCTCGGCACGGCGGGCGACGTCGATCGGGAGGTCACGCTCGTCGAAGACGTGAGCGATCTCATGGAGGAGGTGGTCGACGACCTCTTCCTGCGCCGCTTCGCCCACAAGCCCAACGCGCTCGAATTCGATCGCCGCGAGGCGATGGAGATCGCCAAGGCGGCCCTCGGCCACCCCGATGCCGACATGGTGCCGCCGCTGTCGCAGGCCGAACGACCTGCCCTCCATCCGGCGCCGCTTCGCCAAGGCGGTGCGCCAGGAGATGGAGGACCGCAAGAAGGCGCGCAAGATCCTGACCTACGACGACGTGCTCAGCCGCCTCCGCGCCACCCTCTTCGACGAGGTGCGCGGGCCCGCCGCCTGCGCCCGGCTGCGTGATCGCTACGACGTCGTGCTGGTCGACGAGTTCCAGGACACGGACCCGGTCCAGTGGGACATCATGCACCGCGCCTTCGGCGAGGGCGGGGCGACGCTGGTGCTGATCGGTGACCCCAAGCAGGCGATCTACGCGTTCCGCGGCGCCGACGTGCACGCGTACCTCCAGGCGCGCGACGAGGTGCAGTCCGAATGGACGCTCGACGTCAACTGGCGCAGCGACCAGGCGCTGCTCGAGGCCTACGACGCGCTCTTCGGCGACGCGCAGCTCGGCTACGCCGGCATCACCTACCGGAAGGTCAGAGCGGCCGACGCCAACCAGCAACAGCGGCTCGTCGGGTGCCAGGTCGACGTGCCCTTGCGGGTCCGCATGCTGCACGCCGACGACGGCCTGGTCCCGTTGACGGACAAACGGCGCCAGCCCAAATCCCCCGACGCCAAGACGCTTCATCGCGCGGGACCTGGCGGCCGAGGTGGTCCAGCTCCTCTCGGACGCCCCCGAGCTCATCACCCGGAACCGGGCCGGCGTCGAGGTCGAGCGCACGACCGTGCACCCCGGCCACCTGGCCGTGCTGGTGCGGGCGAACAGCCAGGCCGTCACCGTGCGCGACGCGCTGCGCGCCGCCGGTGTCCCGGCGGTGATCGGCGGATCCGGCTCGGTCTTCGCCACCGACCCGGCGCTCGAATGGCTCCGCCTGCTCCAGGCGCTCGAGCGCCCGACGGCGCGGGACCGCGCCTCGTTGGCCGCCCTGACCTGCTTCGTGGGCTGGACCCCCGAAGAGGTGGCCACGGCGGACGAGGCCGAATGGGAGGGACTGCACTGGTCGCTGCACCGGTGGGCCACACTGCTGCGCGAGCAGGGCGTGGCCTCGTTGTACCAGGCGGTCAGCAGCTCGCACGAGGTGCCCGAGCGGGTGCTGGCACGTCCGTCGGGCGAGCGGTTCATGACCGACCTGCGCCATATTGCGCAGCTGCTGCACGAGGCGGGCGTCGTCCGAGGGCCTCGGGCCCACCGCCATGGCGACGTGGCTGGGACGGCGCATCCACGATGCGGCGCGGCGACGGCGAGAACGAGGAGCGGGCGCGCCGCCTGGAGTCGGATGCCGAGGCGGTGCAGGTGATCACCATCCACCGCAGCAAGGGGCTCGAGTTCCCGATTGTGTTCTGCCCGTACATGTGGGACGGCCGGGCCTTCGGGAACGACTCCCGCGCCCATGTGCCGATGTTCCACAATCCGGCCGACGACAACCGGCGCACCATCGACGTCGGGCTCGAGGGGAACAGCTTCGCCCAGCACCAGAAGATGGAGCTCGAGGAGGCACGCGGCGAGGACCTCCGGCTGCTCTACGTGGCGCTGACCAGGGCGCGCCATCAGGCCGTCCTGTGGTGGGCGGGGGCCTACGACAGCCAGCACTCGCCGCTGGCCCGGCTGCTCTTCGACCGTGACGCCCAAGGTGTGGTCGGGCCCCTACGGCGCCAAGACCCGGCCCGACGCCGCGGTCGAGGCCGCGCTCACCGGCGTTGGGACCGTGCGTCTCGGTGGAGCGGGTCGACGCGCCGTCGGCCGACCGTTGGGAGGAGGGCGACGAGGTCCCGCCGCAGCTGGAGGCGGCGGTCTTCGACAGGACCCTCGACGTCGGTTGGCGCCGGGCGTCGTACTCGAGCATCACCAGCGCGCTGCACGACCAGCTCGTGGTGGGCAGCGAACCGGAGCGGCAGCTCACGACGGACGAAGACGTGCCGGTGACGCCGCTCGGCGGACGTGCGGCGCGTCCCGGTGCCGGGCGACGACGCGGCCCCGCTGCAGCTGGCCGCCATGCCGGGTGGCGCCCTGGTGGGCACGGTGATCCACGGCGTGTTCGAGCACACCGAGTTCGACGCGCCCGATCTGGCGTCCGCGGTGACGAAGGCGCTGGCCGCCGAGGTGGCCTGGCGCAACGTGAACCTGGGCGACAGCGAGGAGGTCGTCTCGGGCCTGTGCGCCGCCATCGAGAGCCCGCTGGGGCCGATGGTCGACGGCATCCGGCTGCGCGACATCGCTCGGCGCGACCGGCTCGACGAGCTGAGCTTCGAGATCCCGCTGGTCGGGGGTGACTCGCCCACGGCGAGGCTGCACGTGGGCGCCCTGGCCGACCTGCTGGAGGAACATCTCCCCGCGGACGATCCGGTGGCCCGGTACGCCCCGCACCTGCGCGACCCCGCACTCGGCGGGGCCCTGCGGGGGTATCTGACCGGGAGCCTCGACCTCGTCTTCCGCCTGCCGGGCGACCGCTTCGTCGTCGCCGACTACAAGACCAACAAGCTGAGCCCGCCGGGGGAGACGCTGACGTCGTGGCACTACCGGCCCGACGCGTTGCAGGCCGAGATGGTCAGCGCCCACTACCCGCTGCAGGCTCTGCTCTACACCGTGGCGCTGCACCGGTACCTGCGTTGGCGGCTGCGCCACTACGACCCCGACTCGCATCTCGGTGGCGTCCTCTACCTGTTCGTGCGCGGCATGAGTGCGGCCGAGGCCGACGGCGGACCGGGGGTCCCGTCTCCGGGCGTGTGGTCGTGGCGACCACCGGCCGCCCTGATCGAGGCCGTGAGCGACCTCTTCGACCGGGGCGCTGCCGACGTGACCGAGCTCGAGATCATCGACGCGTTCGACGCCCGGCTGGCCCGCGGCGTCGACGGGATCGCTGCGCGCCTTCAACGGCGCCGGCATCCTCTCGACGTCCGACGTCCACGTGGCGTTGCGCTTGGCCCGGCTTGAGCGGGGTCGATGACGAGGTCGTGTCCCTCGGGGCCGCCTTCGCGGCGCGGGCGCCGCGCCTGGGCAACGTCTGCGTGGACCTGGCCACCATCCACACCACGGCGGACGCCGACACGGACACGCCGGCGGACATCGGCGCACTGCCATGGCCCGACAGCGACCGACGTGGATCAGGCAGATGGCGGCGAGCGCGATCGTCGGGGAAGACCGCCCACTGCACCTGGAGGGGACCACCCTGTATCTGGACCGCTTGTGGGCGGACGAGAGCCTGGTGGCGTCGGAGCTGCGCGAGCGCTCGGACGGCGCGGCGCCCGGGGTCGACACGGATCTGCTGCGCAGCGGCCTCGACGAACTGTTCGACGACGATCCCGACCAGCGGATGGCGGCCGCCACCGCCGTCCTGCGCACGGTTGTCCGTCATCGCCGGCGGGCCCGGCACCGGGAAGACGACCACGGTGGCCCGCGTCCTGGCGCTGCTGGAGGCCCAGGCGGCTGCCGCCGGGCGACGCCCGCCGCTGGTGGCCCTCGCCGCGCCGACCGGGAAGGCGGCGGCACGGCTCGAGGATGCCGTCCGCCAGGGCGCCGGTGCCATGGCGATCGACCAGGAACGGCGGGACCGCCTCGGGGCCCTGTCCGGCCGGACGCGTGCACCGGCTTCTCGGCTTCAACCCCGGCAACCGCACGCGCTTTCGCCACGATCGCCTCAACCGGCTGCCCCATGACGTCGTCGTGGTGGACGAGACCTCCATGGTGTCGCTCTCACTGATGGCCCGGTTGTTGGAGGCGGTCCGCAGCCGACGCGCGCCTGATGCTCGTGGGCGACCCCGAGCAGCTGGCCTCGGTCGAGGCCGGGGCCGTCCTGGGTGACATCGTCGGTCCCGCCGCCGTCGGCACCGCCATGCTGCCGGCGGCGCGCCAGGAGCTGGCCGACGTGACGGGACTGTCGATTCCGGCCGGCGAGGGTACGACGCGCCGCTGCGTTCGGCAAGGGGATCGCGGTCCTGCGCAACGTGCACCGCCACGGCGGTGGGATCGCCGCACTGGCCCGGGCCATCCGGGAGGACGACGCCGACGGGGCGCATGGCCATTCTCCGGGCGGACGATTCGAACGTCCAGTGGATCGCCACCGACCCGGCCGAGGCGACTCCGTCCGAGGACTCGCTGCGCGACGTGCGGCGGTTGGCCGTCGACACCGGACGCACCGTGATCGGTTCGGCCCGCGCCGGCGACGCCCGGGAGGCGATCGACGCACTGGGCAGCTTCCGACTCCTCTGCGGTCACCGGCGCGGGCCCGAGGGCGTGGCGACGTGGATGGAGCACATCGAGAACTGGCTCCGCGCCGACGTGGAGGGCTTCAGCACCGGCACCACCTGGTACGTCGGTCGTCCACTCATCGTGACGCAGAACGACTACGGGCTCGACCTGTACAACGGCGACACGGGGGTCGTGATCGAGTCCGAGGGAGGACGGCTGGTGGCCGCCTTCGAGCGGCGGGGCAGCGTCGCCGAGGTCAGCCCGACCCGGCTCGCCGCGGTCGACACCGTCTATGCCATGACGGTGCACAAGAGCCAGGGCTCCCAGTACGAGGCGGTGGCCTTCCTGGTGCCGGGACCCGATTCACGGGTGCTCACCCGTGAACTGCTCTATACGGCGGTGACCCGGGCCAGGGAACGGCTCATCGTCGTCGGCCCCGAGCTGTCGATCCGGGCCGCCATCGAGCGTCCGATCACCCGGGCCTCGGGACTGCGCCAGGCCCTCTGGGGCGGGGCGGCCTGACCCTGGCCGGGGTCGCCCGGGTTTCCATCCCCCAGCTGCCGTTGCCCACTGTTTAGGCTGCGGCGCCAGAGAGAAATCCCTGGTCTCACGGCATTTACAGCCGCCCCACAGCTAAAATTCAGGGTCCTGCCCCATGATGATATTGAAACGACTCCGTAACAATCGCGGGGCCTGAGTGAAAACACGGGTGAAATGAAGATTCTGGTTCTCGGAGGAGACGGTTATCTGGGTTGGCCCACCGCTCTGCATCTCTCAGCGCTCGGGCACGAGGTCACCGTGGTCGACAACCTGGTGCGTCGGGAGTACGACCGCGAAATGGGTGTCGACAGCTTGGTCCCCATCGCCTCCCTCGAGGACAGGGTGACGCGCTGGGAGCAGGTGTCGGGTCACGCCATCAACGTGCGGATCGGGAACCTCACCGACGCCGCCTTCACCTACAGCGTGGTGGCCGAGGGCAAGCCCGACGCCATCGTGCACTTCGGCGAGCAGCGCTCCGCGCCGTACTCCATGATCGACCGGGAGCACGCGGTCTACACACAGGTCAACAACGTCGTCGGCAACCTGAACGTCATGTACGCCATTCAGGAGACCGACCCGGACATCCACCTCGTGAAGCTGGGGACCATGGGGGAGTACGGGTACCCCAACATCGACATCGAGGAAGGCTTCATAGAGATCACCCACAAGGGCCGCACCGACGTGATGCCCTACCCCAAGCAGCCCGGGTCCTTCTACCACCTGTCCAAGGTGCACGACAGCCACAACATCATGTTCGGCTGTCGCATCTGGGGACTGCGCGCCACCGATCTGAACCAAGGGATCGTCTACGGCCAGTCGACGCCGGAGACCGACGTGGACCCGCTGCTGGCGACCCGCTTCGACTACGACGGCGTCTTCGGCACCGTGCTCAACCGCTTCTGCGTGCAGGCGGTCACCGGACACCCGCTCACCGTCTACGGCGCCGGCGGGCAGACCCGCGGCATGCTCAACATCCGCGACACGCTGGCCTGCGTGACCCTCGCCCTCGAGAACCCCGCCGACCGCGGCGAGTTCCGGGTCTTCAACCAGTTCACCGAGTCGTTCTCCGTCCTCCAGATGGCGCAGATGGTCAAGAAGGTGTGCCCGTCGAGGGTCGACATCGCGGAGGGCCTGTCCAACCCGCGCGTCGAGAACGAGGAGCACTACTTCAACGCCGCCAACACCAAGCTCCTCGACCTCGGCCTCCAGCCCCACCTGCTGACCGACGAGGTCATCGCCAGCATTCTCGAGCTGGTGGAGCGCCACCGCGACCGGGTGGACGTGCGTGCCATCGCCCCGACGGTCCAGTGGCGCTCGAGCGCCAGCACCCTGACGACATCGGGCGAGACGCCGGACGCGTCCTTCCTCGCGGTGTAAAGAGGCTCCACCCGCAGTAGTTTCCTGTGGCGATGCCGCCACGCAGGCCCCGCCGCCGCGCGCGCCGTCGATCCTCGGCCCGGCCCGTCGTCCTGCTCGATCGCGGCGGTGGTCGTGCTCGCCATCGTGGTGGGCGGCCTGACCCAGGTGTCACGGCAGTCGACGGGTTACGACGCCAACTCCGACCGCACCCTGGCCGCGCAGGGCACCGTGGCGGCCGATCAGTCGAACGCCACCTCCGCCACCGTGCGCAAGGTGGTCAACGACCTGCCCTCCCAGACCCGCCAGGGGTTGCAGGCGGCCCTCGACGGCGCAGTGCTGCAGACGAGCGACGAGGCGGCTCGGGCCCAGGTCGCCGCCGGGTCGACCCCGCTCGGCAACGTGGCGACCCAGTTCGCCAGCGTCTTCGCGGAACGGGCGCAGGCCGTGACGCAGCTCCGGGCCGCCGTCTACGGGTTCCTCGGCATGCAGCCCATCGCTCCGGCGGACGCGCCCGGAGACGGTGCCGCCGCCGGCTCGGGTGGGACCGCCCAGCTCTCGGCGACCGAGGCCACGAACCGCATCGCGGCCGCCGGCGCGCTGCTGGCGCGTTCCGACGCGCTCTACCGCTCGGTCCGGCGGTCGCTGGCCGCGGCCCCCGGCCACGGGAAGCTCCCGTCGTCGGTCTGGGTGACCCACCCCCAGGTCTGGCAGCCGGGCAGCGTGGCGGCCCAGGTGGATCTGCTCGCCACCTCCACCACGTTGGCGGCATCGCACTACGTCGTCCTGCGCACGGTGCGTCTCGATCCCCCCGCGTTGCCGACGCCGCAGGGCACCCCCTCGAACGTGTCGGTGATCAGCCCGACCTCCCGGATCGGCGTGACCGTGGTGCTGGCCAACCAGGGCTCGTCCAACGAACCGCATGTCTCGGTCCGCTTCACCTTGGCCGACCAGACGTCGGGCGCGACCATCGAGCCAGGTTCGGACGGCATCGCTCCTCCTGGGCGCCTCGGTCACCCTCCCCACGGTGACCATGCGGGTCAAGCCGTCCACCACGAACGTCCTGACGGTCCAGATCGTCCTGCCGGCCGGCCAGACGCTGACCGCCGGGACCGCGACGCAGCAGACGTTGCAGGTGGCCGCCGGCACCTGAGGCGCAGGCCGCAGCACCGGGCGCCGCCCCCCGTATCGACCGCAGCGATTCCTGGTCCTAGGATCGTGAGGCACAGAAATCAGGAATTGGAGGGCCTCCACGTGGCCGAAAGCATCACGATCACGGACAATCGCAATGGCGAGTCCATTGAGATTCCGCTCGTCAACGGCGGGGTCGCGGCGGCGGAGTGGTCCAAGCTCCTTCCCGGCGTCTGGTTCTTCGACCCCGGTTTCATGTCCACCGCGGCCTGCGAGAGTTCCATCACCTACCTCGACGGGGACGCCGGCATCCTGCGCTACCGGGGTTACCCGATTGAGCAGCTGGCGGAGAACTCCACGTATCTGGAGGTGGCGTACCTCCTGCTGAACGGCGAACTGCCCAACGACGACCAGTTCACGGAGTGGAAGCACGACGTGACCTACCACACGTTCATCCACGAGAACGTCCGCAAGCGCTTCCTCGAGGGCTTCCACTACGACGCCCATCCGATGGGCATGCTGGTCTCGGCCGTCGCCGCCCTCTCCACCTTCTACCTGGACGCCAAGGACATCTTCGACCCCGAGTCCCGCAACAAGCAGATCGTCCGCCTCATCGCCAAGATGCCCACCCTGGCCGCCGCCGCCCACCGCTTCAGCGTGGGCATGCCGTTCGTCTACCCCGACAACTCCCTCGACTTCGCCCCCAACTTCCTCTCCATGCTCTGGAAGGTGGCCGAGCCCCGGTTCGAGGCCGACCCGGTGCTGGCCCGGGCCCTCGACGTCCTGTTCATCCTCCATGCCGACCACGAGCAGAACTGCTCGACCACCGCCATGCGGGTCGTCGGCTCCTCGCACTCGGACCCCTACTCGGCCACGGCCGCCGCGGCGGCCGCCCTCTACGGGCCGCGACACGGTGGGGCCAACGAGGCGGTCATCCGCATGCTCACCGAGATCGGCAGCATCGACAACGTCCCGGACTTCATCGCCTCGGTGAAGTCGGGGTCGGGCGGCCGGCTCCAGGGCTTCGGCCACCGCGTCTACAAGAGCTACGACCCCCGGGCGAAGATCATCAAGCGCACGGCCGACGAGGTCTTCGAGGTCACCGGGAAGAACCCGCTCCTCGACATCGCGCTCAAGCTCGAGGAGATCGCGCTGAGCGACGAGTACTTCACCTCGCGCAAGCTCTACCCGAACGTCGACTTCTACTCGGGCCTCATCTACCAGGCCATGGGCTTCCCGATGGAGATGTTCCCCGTCCTGTTCGCCATCCCGCGCACGGCCGGATGGCTGGCCCACTGGCAGGAGATGCTGGACCAGGACTCGAAGATCTCACGGCCCCGGCAGCTCTACATCGGCTCCGAGGCGCGCGACTACGAGCCGATACAGAACCGCTAACGCGCTTACCGCTGAATCAGGCGCCGGTCCCGCGTGCGCATGCGGACGAGGCCCTCCTGGGCCAAGGAGACGCACAGCCGTCCCTGCCGGTCGAACAGGAAGCCACGGGCCAGGCCGCGCCCCTGGGCGGCGACGGGGGAGTCGGTGTCGTACAGCAGCCATTCGTCGGCCCGGAAGGGCTGGTGGAACCACATGCAGTGGTCGAGGCTGGCGCCCATGAACTCCGGGTCGTCCCAGCTCGTCTCGTGCGGGGCGAGGATGGTGTCGAAGAGCGACATGTCCGAGGCGTAGGTCGCCACGCAGGCGTGGAGGAGCGGGTCGTCCGGCAGCTCGCCGTCGGCGCGGATCCACAGGCGCTGATAGGGCTCGCTCACCTCGCTCGAGTGCCAGGGCAGCGAGCCGATGTGACGCTGGTCGATGGGGTGGGGCCGGTCGAACCACTCGGTGAGCTCGTCCTTGAAGGGCTGCGAGCCGCTCGTACAGCGGTGCCAGCGACTCGGGGTCGGGCACCTCGGGCATGGGGATCTGGTGCTCCAGGCCGGCCTCGAGGTCGTGGAACGAGGCGGACAGGTTGAAGATGGCCCGCCCGTGTTGGACGGCCACGACGCGCCGGGTGGTGAAGGAGCGGCCGTCGCGGATCCGGTCGACCTCGTAGAGGATCGGGACGTTGGGGTCGCCGGGACGCAGGAAGTACGAGTGCAACGAATGGACGCGTCCGTGTTCGACGGTGCGCCCGGCGGCCATGAGCGCCTGACCGGCCACCTGGCCACCGAAGACGCGCTGGCGCTCCTCGTTCGGCTGAATACCCCGGAAGATGTTGACCTCAATGGGCTCGAGGTCAAGCAGGTTGACGAGGAACTCCAAGGACGCGCTCATGCGCCCATGTTCGCAGGCCGCTGCGGCGGCCGTCGCAGAGCACGGCGTCCCGGCTCCAACTACCCTGCGGCGCGTGACTGCGGCGAGTGGGCGGGACGACGACGGAGTGCTCGAGTTCCCGGAGGGCTTCACCTGGGGCGTCGCCACGGCGGCCCATCAGATTGAGGGCGGCAACGTCAACAACGACTGGTGGGCCTGGGAGCACAATCCCGCCTCGGGCACGCTGGAGCCGAGCGGCGACGCGTGCGACTCCCTGCACCGTTGGCGCGAGGACCTCCAACTCGTGGCCGACATGGGGCTCGGGGCGTACCGCTTCTCGCTCGAGTGGAGCCGCATCGAGCCCGCCGAAGGCGAGTTCTCCATCGCGGCGCTGGAGCACTACCGGCGACTGTGCGCCGCCTGCCACGGCCACGGGATCATCCCTGTCGTCACGTTCCATCACTTCACGACCCCGTTGTGGCTCAGCGCCCGCGGTGGGTGGGAGGCGCCCGACGCGCCCGAACGCTTCGCCCGCTTCGTCGAGCGGGCGACGGCCTACCTGGGCGACCTCATCGGATGGGCCTGCACCATCAACGAGCCGAACGTGGTCGCCGTCATGGGGTACTTCCAGGGCGAGTACCCGCCCGGGGTCAAGGACGACTTCGCGCGCTATGCCGCAGTGAACGAGGCGATGGTGCGGGCCCACCGGTTGGCGGTCGACGTCCTGCGCGCCGGCCCGGGGGACTTCCCGGTCGGCCTCACGCTCTCCATGGCCGAGATCACGGCGGACGAGGGCGGGGAGTCACTGCGCGACGCGGCCGAGGAGATGCTCGAGAACATCTTCCTGCGCGCCACGGAGGGCGACGACTTCGTCGGGGTGCAGTGCTACACGCGCATGCACTTCGGTCCGGACGGGGTGGCCCCGAACGATCCCACCGTTCCGGTCACCCAAATGGGCGACGAGCGCTGGCCCCAGGCCGTCGAGCACACGGTGCGGCGGGCAGCGGCGGTGAGCGGGAGGCCGATCGTCGTGACGGAGAACGGGATCGCCACCGCCGACGACACCGAGCGGATCGCCTTCGTGGCCGACGCGCTGCGCAGCGCCCACCGCTGCCTCCAGGAAGGCATCGATCTGCGGGGCTACTTCGTGTGGAGCCTGCTGGACAATTTCGAGTGGCACCTCGGGTACGGGCCCAAGTTCGGGCTGGTGGCGGTGGCCCCGGGCACGTTCGAGCGGAGGCCCAAGCCGAGCGCCCACTGGTTCGGCGAGGTGGCCCGGAGCAACAGATTGCCAACAGCGGCTGCAGGCTGATCCTGCACCGAGAGCGAATTGCCCGTGACGCTAGGGTAAGCCTGTGCCGAATCCGCCCGCGGCGAGCGCCCAGGAGCGCGAGCAGCCAGCGACCGAGTCCGGCGGACACCCGCCCCTGAAGCACATCTGGGCCTCGGACCAGTCGCTCTACATCCGGGTCCGCCAGATGATGGCGCACCCGTCGAGCGTGAAGCTCATCAAGTACGCCGGGGTCTCGGTGATCTCGACGATCGTGTCGCAGGTCACGCTGCTCCTGACCTTCGGCGTCTTCCACGTCATGTCCGAGGTGCCCGCCAACCTGGTGGCCAACGTCCTGGCCACCATCCCCTCCTACGTCCTCAACCGGCGCTGGGTCTGGGGGAAGAGCGGGAAGTCGCACTTCTGGAAGGAAGTGGCCCCCTTCTGGATCCTGTCCTTCGTCGGCCTCGCGTTCTCGAGCCTTGCGGTCTGGATCGCCGGCGACATCGCCCGGTCGCACGACTTGTCGCACGGGGCGACGGCGCTGCTGGTGAACCTGGCCAACCTGATGAGCTTCGCCATCCTGTGGGTCGTCAAGTTCGTGATCTACAACAAGCTCTTCCACGTCGACCCTGTCGAGTACGAGGAGCACCACGCCGAGAAGGTGGCGGCGGCCGAGCAGTCGAACGAGGACTGAGCCGGACGATCGCGCCGGCGGCCCGCTCCCGGCCGGCCACGCCTCGGCCAGATCGGGCCGGTCGCTCAGTCCCGGAAGTTGTTGAACTGCAGGGGGATGCCGAAGTCCTCCGCCTTGGCCTTGGCGATCACCTCTTGGAGGTCGTCGCGCTTCTTGCCCGTGACGCGGAGCTGATCACCCTGGGTCTGCGAGGACACGCCCTTGAGCCCGAGCTCCTTGATGAACTTGTTCAGTCGTTTGGCGTGGTCCGACGAGATGCCGGCCCGGATGGCGATCTTCTGGCGGGAGGTCCCCTTCTGGGCCTCCTCGACCTTGGCGTCCTCGAAGGCCTTCAGCGAGACCTGGCGCTTGACCAGCTTCTCGTCGAGGACCTGGTGCAGCGCCCGCAGGCGGTCTTCGGTCGAGGAGCGCAGGACCAGCTCGTTCTCGTTCTCGTTCAGCTCAATGGCCGAATCGGTGTTCTTGAAGTCGAAGCGGGTGGCGGCCTCGCGATTGGCCTGGTCGACCGCGTTGCGCACCTCTTGCATGTCGACTTCCGAGACGATGTCAAACGTAGGCATGAGCCCAGCGTACCGGGGCGCCACCGGCTGATCCGGGGTGCTCGGCCCGGCTAATCTCGCAGGCTGCGGGTCGGTGTCCGAGTGGCCAAAGGAAACAGGCTGTAAACCTGTCGGTTAACACCTACGGAGGTTCGAATCCTTCCCGGCCCACGCAGGTCCGCCGATCGCATCCTGGGGCTACCCGGCTTCAGGCCGCCGGCCGGCTGCCGTTACAATGCTGTTTCAGGTCGATTGCGGGTACGGGCTTCCCAGGCGGCGTGTACCCCTCCCCCCCACCGGGCCCTGTCGGGACCGGATATGACAAGCGAGACTGATTACCCCGTGGACGAGAGCGCGATGTCGACGTCAACCCCGGTCCTGGACCGGGTCGAGCGCGCGCCTCGGCCGCCTCTCCATGCGGGCCGACGCCGTGCGCTAGCGCCTCACCCGCGGCGTCACGCTGACCGAGCGGGTCGAGCCCGAGTCCGGCGACCTCGAGGACTATTCCTTCCTGCGCCGGCCGGCGCTCCTGGGTCTCCTCGCCGTGGTCTCCATCTGCGTCGGGGCCTCGCTGCCGAGCTCACCCTTCAAGTACGAGGCGGGAGGGACGTGGTTCTTCGGCGAGGCGAGCTGGCCGACGACCACGCTCATGCTGCCCGGCGTGGTCGCCGTCTACGGCGGCATGATCCTCTTCGTCCGGGTCTGGTACGGGCTCTTCCAGACGCTGCGGGCCCGCGGCGGCGTGCCCATCCGCCCGCTCGCCTACATGCTGGCGCTGTGGATCCTGCCCCTGCTGGTGGTGGCGCCGCTGTTCAGCCGCGACGTCTTCTCGTACGCCGCCCAGGGCGAAATGATGAGCCACCACATCAACCCGTACCAGTACGGTCCGGGCACCATCGGCTCGGGGCCGTACAACGTCGGGGTCGATCAGCTGTGGGCCAACACGCCCGCCCCGTACGGTCCGCTGTTCCTCATGCTGGCCGGGTGGTCCGCCTCGCTCACGCTTCCACCACGCGCTGTTCACGATCGAGCTGCTGCGCCTGCAGTCGGTGGCCGGCATCGCCCTGATCGCCTACTGCGTCCCGAAGCTGGCCCGCTCCTTCGGTCGCGACCCGGGGCCGGCCTTCGTGCTGGCGGTGCTCAACCCACTCACGCTGCTCGCCCTCGTCGGGGGCGCCCACAACGACGCCATCATGGTGGGCCTGCTGCTCGCCGGCGTGACGGCGGCGCGCTCGTTCCACCCGGTCTGGGGCGTGGTGCTGTGCGCGCTGGCCGCCTCCATCAAGATCCCCGCCGCCATCGGCATCGTCTACATCGCCTGGGACTGGGCGGGCCCGTTCGCCGACTGGCGCCGCCGCGCCCGCATGCTGGTGCGCGCCGGCCTGGTCACGGCGGCCGTCATGGGCGCGCTCACCCTGGTCTCGGGCCTCGGCTTCGGCTGGATAGCCAACCTCGGCACCCCCGGCACCGTCCGCTCGTGGATGGCGCCGGCCACCGGCTTCGGGCTCCTCATCAGCGGGACGGCCCACCTCGTCGGCATCGGGGTCGGCCTGGGCGGCGTGCTCACCCTGACCCGGGCCATCGGCCTCGTCGGGGCGGCGGTCATCGCCGTCTACTGCCTGCGCAACCGCGAGCGGATCGGCGTGCTGGGCGCGCTGGGCGGCACCATGATGGCCTTCGTCCTCCTGGGGCCGGTCGTCCAGCCCTGGTACCTGACCTGGGGCATCATCATCGTGGCGCCGATCGTGACCGGCCGGTGGCTCTACGCCGTCCTCGGCCTCTCGGCCGTCGGCGCCGTTCATCGGCCTGACCGGCGGGACCGACCTGCTGAGCGAGCTGGTGCACACCGACCCGGCCAGCATGGTCCTGGCCGTCATGGTGCTGTGGGCCGTGGCCATCGTCCCGCTCGGCAACTGGACGACCTCGTGGCGCCTCGACCGTTCGCGCCCTCCCGGTCCTGCCGGCCACCAGCGCCGCACTGGAGTCCTGAGCCGGGGCGCCGGCCCGTCCGCGGCCTGATCGCGCCGGGTCGGGCTCGATCGCGGCCCGGCTCAGAGCAGCCGCTGCAGCTCCACGACGTCGAGCCACTGGCGGTGCTTGCGCCCGACCTCGCGCTCGACCCCGACCAGCTCGAAGCCGGCGGCCTCGTGCAGGCCGATGGAGGTCTCGTTGTGGCCGGCGATGCGGGCGATGACCGAATGGAAGCCGTGGGCCGAGGCCAGGACGAGGAGCTCGGCCAGCAGGGCCCTGCCCACCCCCTTGCCCCGCTGGGACCGGTCGACGTAGACGGAGTTCTCGGCCGTGGCCGAGTACCCCGAGCGCTCCCGGAAGGAGGAGAGGGAGCCGAAGCCCAGGACGATCTCGCCGTTGGCCCCGATCCGGCCCGGGGCTCCGGGGTCGGGGGCCTCGGTGGCCACGAGGGCCGGGTGGACCCCGCTGTGCTCCAGGATCCAGGCCTCCTGCTCGGCCGTGCTGCGGGGCACCATGTCGAAGGTGTTGGTGCTCCCGAGCACCTCGACGTTGTAGATGGCCCGGATGGCCTCGGCGTCGGCCAGCTCGGCGAGGCGGATCCGCATCCGCCGATGGTACTGTTGACGTGGCGAAAACCAGGGGGGCGGAGGCAGCTCGTCCTCAGGCCTGGCTATCATTGACGCTTCGCGGATGTACCCGCGGCGCCCCTGTAGCTCAGTGGCAGAGCACCTCCATGGTAAGGAGGGGGTCGTGGGTTCAATCCCCACCGGGGGCTCGCCCAATGGCGGCGTAGCTCAGTTGGTCAGAGCACACGGCTCATAATCGTGTTGTCGCGGGTTCGAGTCCCGCCGCCGCTACCAGGTCCGGGTCAGGTCGCCCCGGCCAGCCAGTAGGCCAGTAGGAAGGATTGAGATCGAGATGGCGAAGAACGAGAAGAGGGTCCAGGTCACCCTGGCCTGCGAGGTGTGCAAGCGGCGGAACTACATCACCACCAAGAACAAGCTGAACGACCGCGAGCGGATCGAGATGAAGAAGTTCTGCCGTTGGGACCGCCAGCACACGCTGCACAAGGAGACCCGCTGAGCGAGGGCGATCCTGCCGGTGCTAGCCTGGCAGGCCGTTCCCCAGGTCAGGGGGAAGAACCACCTGCTTGAGGGCAACCGAAGGCACCCCACCGAGGGCAGTAGCTCAACTGGTAGAGCACCGGTCTCCAAAACCGGCGGTTGGGGGTTCGAGTCCCTCCTGCCCTGCCCCGGACGTACCAACCCGACAACGATGTATGTGAGGCAAGAGCCGTGAACCGCGAGACCAAGCGCTTGATGCAGCGCCAAGGGCAGATGGAGGCCGATGGGTCTCCGGCTACCCGCAAGGCTCCCGCCGGCTGCGAAGTCGGGAGGGACCGCCAGCCGCGGAGCCGGCCCCAGGGCCGCAAGCGCACGACCCCGGTGCAGTTCGTCCGCGAGGTGCGCGACGAGATGCGCCAGGTGGCGTGGCCCTCGCGCTCGGAGCTCATCAACTACACGTCGGTCGTGCTGACGACGCTGGTCATCATGATCAGCCTGATCTTCGTGCTCGAACCTCGCGTTCGGGAAGCTGATCACGCTTCTCTTCACCAAGTAGGCGTGGCATGAGCGACACGACGCATTCGGAGACAGAGGACGCAGTGACCACCGGCGAAGAAGACGCGGCCGAAGCGGCCGTCGAGGAGATTGTGGAAGAGATCGTGGAAGAAGCCGTTCTCGAGGCGATCGAAGAGGCCGTGGTCGAGGAGATCGCCGAGGAGATTGCCGAAGAGGTGGCCGAAGCGGTCGCCGGGGACGTGGCCGCGGCCGCCGAGCCCGACCTCGTGCTCGACGCCACCGGTGGCGACGCCGCCGACGAGGACGGCGAGCTCGGCGGTTGGGTCAAGGACGACGAAGAGGAAGAGGAGCTCCCCGTCGAGAGCCCCTACGACCGGCCGGGCCGCTGGTACGTCGTGCACACCTACTCGGGCTACGAGAACAAGGTGCGCTCGAACATGGGCAACGTCGTGGCCTCCCGCGGCATCGAGGACCGCGTCTTCGAGGTCGTCATCCCCATGGAGGACGTGGACGAGTTCAAGGGCGGCAAGAAGGTCACCGTCCAGAAGAAGGTCTTCCCGGGCTACCTGCTCGTGCGCTGCGACCTCGACGACGACACCTGGGGCGCCATCCGCAACACCCCCGGCGTGACCGGCTTCGTCGGTCCGGGCACCAAGCCGACGCCGCTGTCGCGGCGTGAGGTCGAGAACATCCTGCAGGTCAAGGTCGAGGGCGGCCCCGGCGGTGCGCCCAAGCGCACCCGGGCCCGCCTGGAGTACGAGGTCAACGAGACGGTCAGGGTCAAGGAAGGCCCCTTCGCCGACTTCTCGGGCCAGATCTCGGAGATCAACGAGGACCAGCTCAAGCTCAAGGTGCTGGTCAACATCTTCGGCCGGGAGACCCCGGTCGAGCTCGAAATTAGCCAAGTCGCCAAGCTCTAGGCGCCTGGGCACGAGAACGCAGAGACGGAGAAGGAGAACAAGGACGATGGCACCCAAGAAGAAGGTGCTCGCCGTGGTGAAGATCCAGCTCGAGGCCGGATCGGCCACGCCGGCGCCGCCCGTCGGCACCACGCTGGGACCGCACGGCGTGCAGACCATGGAGATCTGCAAGCAGTACAACCAGGCCACCGAGAGCATGCGGGGTCAGGTCATCCCGGTCGACATCACCATCTACGAGGACCGCTCGTTCAGCTTCGTGCTGAAGACGTCGCCGACGCCGGTGCTGCTGCGCACGGCGGCGGGGCTGGACAAGGGGGCGGCCACGGCCGGCCGCGAGCAGGTCGGGACGATCACCGACGCCCAGCTGGCCGAGATCGCCACCACCAAGTTGGCCGACCTCAACACCGCCGACCTCGATGCCGCCAAGAAGCAGGTCGCCGGCACGGCCCGCTCCATGGGCATCAAGGTCGCCGGCTAGGCCAGGACGGACGAGGAGAGACGATGACCCAGCACGGCAAGAAGTACAAGGAGAGCCTGACCAAGGCCGACCGCGAGTCGATGCACGGCCTCGCCGAGGCGGTCGACCTGGTCAAGCAACTGGCCAGCGCCAAGTTCGACGAGACGGTCGAGCTCGCCGTCCGCCTCGGGGTCGACCCCCGCAAGGCCGACCAGATCGTCCGCGGCACGCTGTCGCTCCCCTCGGGGACCGGCCGCACCGAGCGGGTGGCGGTCTTCGCCGCCGGTGAGGCGGCCGCCGAGGCCCGCGCCGCCGGTGCCGACGAGGTCGGAGCCGACGACCTGGTGGCCAAGATCAACGGTGGCTTCCTCGATTCGACGTGGCCATCGCCACGCCGGACCTCATGGGACAGGTCGGGACGCTCGGCCGCGTGCTCGGTCCCCGCGGCCTATGCCCAACCCCAAGACCGGGACCGTGACGACCGACGTCGGCAAGGCCGTCGCCGAGTTCAAGGGCGGCCGG
>CAVWJQ010000006.1:0-478195 GCA_963755445.1 uncultured Acidimicrobiaceae bacterium
GCGCGACCTGCCGAGCCTGGTGGGCGCCCCGGTCGGCCACGCCATCGGCATGCTGGGCGGGCTGCTCTGCCCGCTCTACTCCAAGCGACCCATCTACATGATCGACGGCTGGGACCCGCCCACCGTCCTCGACGCCATGGTGGAGGAGCACATCGCGGCGGGCAGCGGCTCGACGTACTTCTTCACCAGCCTGCTCGACTCGCCGGGCTTCGGCCCCCAGCACGTGGAGCTGATGCGCTACGTCGGGCTGGGCGGCTCGCCCATCCCCAACGCGGTGGCGGAGCGCGCCGACGCATTGGGGATCTCCCTCGTCCGCTCCTACGGGTCGACCGAGCACCCCTCCATCACGGGTTCGCTGCACGACGCGCCGAAGGACAAGCGCATCCACACCGACGGCAGGCCGATGGCCTGGGTGGAGATCCGGACCGTCGACGAGGAGGGCAAGGACGTGGGCGTGGGTGAGCCCGGCGAGATCCTCAGCCGCGGCGCCGACCGCTTCGCCGGGTACACGGATCCCGCGCTCAACGCGGAGTTCCTCGACCCGGACGGGTGGTTCAGCACCGGCGACATCGGCGTGATCGACGCCGACGGCTACCTGACCATCACGGACCGGGTCAAGGACATCATCATCCGCGGCGGCGAGAACGTCAGTGCCGCCGAGGTCGAGCAGCTCCTCGCCCACATGAAGGGCGTGGCCGAGGTCGCGGTGGTGGCGGCTCCGGACGAGCGCCTCGGCGAGCACGGGTGCGCGTTCTTCCGCATGCAGCCGGGCAGCGAGCCGCCGGACATGGACGCACTGCGGGCGCACCTGCAGGAGGCGGGCCTGACCCGCCAGAAATGGCCGGAGGAGATCCGGATCGTCGACGAATTGCCCCGGACCCCATCGGGCAAAATCCAGAAGTTCGTGCTGCGCCAACGCTTGCGTGACGGCGGGTGAGCGCGCAGAGCCATCGGCAGCCCAAGGACCCGGCCCTCGGAGGATGGGGGAGATACGCCCCGGCCGGCGTCCCCAAACAGTTCAAGCCGAGCACGAGCGCCCACGTGCGCCGTCGCATTCCCAAGCAGCAGATCGAACTGCTGAAGGGCGGTGCCGCTCTTCGCCGGGTGCTCGCACGGCGAGCTGCGCTCCATCGCACAGCTGGGCAGCCCCATCACCGTCGAGGCGGGCGAGGTGCTGACCGCACGGGGCTCCATCGGACGGGAGTTCTTCCTGGTGCTCTCCGGCATCGCTTCCTGCCGGCTGGGCAGGCGTCAGGTGGCGGAGTTCACCAGGGGCGGGTATTTCGGCGAGCTGGCGCTCCTCCAGGGCGGGATCCGCACGGCGGACGTCGTGGCCGAGACGGACATGGAGCTGCTGGTCCTCGACGCCCGCGAGTTCAAGGCGATGCTGGCGACGACGCCCGCCATCAGCCTGAAGATGCTGGCCCGGCTGGCCGAGCGCCTCGCCGACGCTGACGCGCACTACAGCCACTAGCTGCCGGCGCCCGCTCTGCGTCACGAGTGCGGCCGCGTCACCCCCGTCGAGGTTCTGCTTCATCAGGCGGAGCTCCTTGCTGATGGAGTCCAGGCTCCCGGCTGCGGCCGCGGTCACGATCTCCTCGGAGAGGCCGTCGGGCAGGGTGACCCACAGGGTGAGGATCGCCTCGCACCCGCCGTCGTCGAGTGGCCGCACCACGAACTCCTCGTAGGCGTCGCTGCCGCCGGACATGGCGGCGATCACGAGGGTCGGGGAGACGGCCTCTTCGATCCAGAGCTCGATCGGCTGCGTCACGCCCGGCCGGCGTGGGTCGGTCAACCCGAAGGTGTACCGGGCGCCGGGCCCGTGCACGCCGCCCACGGCGTCGGCCGCTCCGTCGGCGACGCGCACCACGCCGCTCACGTCGGGGTTGTAGTCCGGCAGGTTGGCGAAGTCGAGGCGGTACGCCCACACGGTCTCGGGCGGTGCCGTGAAGACGGCGGAGGCGACGGCGGTTGGCGCGGTGGTCGGCGTGGTCTGGGGCACGGCGCCAGTGTGCGCTGCGGCGGTCCGCCCCGGCAAGTGAGGCCGGGATCGACCTCCGCTACTCCGGCGGTCGGAGGATGGAGGCCGCCTCGCGGGCCCGGTCGAGGGACAGGGCGGTGAGGTCATCCCCCTCCTCACCGAGCACATCGGCGGCGTGCTGAATGAAGATCCCGACGACCATGGCGCTGAGGAGCCGGGCCACGGCGGCGGCGCCCGGTCCCTCGTCGAGGTCGCGGCGATTGTTCTTGACCCAGTCCTCGATGGCCGACTCGAAGGCGCCGAAGAGGTCGACGCCGACGGCGCGGGCCGTCGCCTCGCCCCGCATCGCCTCGCCCACCATCAGGCGCACGAAGTCCTCGACCTCGAACATCGACGTCATGATCTCGGCCAGGAGCTGCGCCAGGGTCAGCGGCTCGGCGGCCGGGATGTCGCCCTCCGGGTCGATGTGCACCGGCCGGATGGGGAGGAAACCCTGCTCGATGAGGACCGACTCCAGGAGGTCCCGCTTGCTCGGGAAGTAGTGGTAGAGCGAGGCCACGTTGAGGCCGGCGGCGGAGGCCAGGTCGCGCATGCTGGTGCCGTCGACACCCCGCTGGGCCATCAGGGTGAGGGCGATCTGGAGGATCCGGCGTCGCGTCGCCGACCCTTCTCCGGGTGCGGCTCCGCTTCGCTCTGCGTGCGCGTCGCCCTGGTGGGGCGTGCCAACACTCATTTTGGGTCCCATTTCTCCGCTCTCCGACCCTCGAGCCAGTCAAACGCTCGCCCGAGGGTCCCCTCTGCTTGTGGCCTCCTGCTGTCCCTACTTGTCCGAGGCGGAACCTGGGCAAACCAGCCCGTCTCGTTGCTCCTTGTGAAATGAGGGTTCTCGACTCCCTAACGATCGTTTGCTATACATGACGGGGGAGTCAGGTCTCAATCCGGTGTGACCCCCGGAATCTAGGGGGTGGAGGAACGACATGCCAGGACTCGAATTCGACGGCCGACTCGGCAGCGGTTCCATTCGATCCGTACGAGTTGAAGGACGTGGTCGGCGGGACCATCAAAGACCCGTATCCGGCCATGCACGCGCTCCGTCGCGTCAGCCCCGTCCACTCCGGTCCGATCGACCTGGGCGAGGGCGCCGAGCCGGCCGATCCGACGAAGCCGGCGCCCGTCACGGTGTTCGGTTACGACGAGGTCGTCGCGGTCCTGCGCGACGGCGAGACGTACTCCTCGACCATCTACGAGGAAGTCATGGGCATGGTGATGGGCCGCACCATCCTGCAGATGGACGAGCCCGAGCACCGCAGCATCCGCACCCTCATCGCGGGGAGCTTCCGCTCCAAGATGCTGGAGCGCTGGGAGGAAGATCTGGTCGAGCGCGTCGTCAACGAGCTCATCGACACGTTCATCGACGAGGGACGCGCCGACCTCGTGCGCTCGGTGACGTTCAACTTCCCCGTGCAGGTGATCGCCCGCATCCTCGGCCTGCCGCGCGAGGACTACCCCAAGTTTCAGCGCTGGACGCTGGAGCTGACGAGCGTGGCCGCCAACTGGGATCGCGGCATCGCCGCCTCCGCCGCGTTGCGCGACTACTTCGCCGACGTCATGGAAGAGCGGCGGGCGCACCCCGGTGACGACCTCATCAGCGACCTGGTCCGGACCGAGGTCGAGGGACGCCACCTGACCGACGAGGAGATCTTCTCCTTCCTCCGGCTGCTCCTGCCGGCCGGTGTGGAGACGACGTACCGCGCCACGGGCAGCATGCTCTTCGCGCTCCTCAACGACCGGGCCCAGTTCGACGCGTTGTACAACGACCGCTCGCTCTTCCCGCAGGCCTTCGAGGAGGCGATCCGCTGGGAGCCCCCGGTCTGCGTCATCCTCCGCCGGGCGACCCGTGACGTCGAGCTGGCCGGCGTCCAGATCGAGAGCGGGGCCGACCTGGCCCTCCTGATCGGCGCCGCCAACCGCGACGAGCGCAAGTACGCCGATCCCGACCGCTACGACATGTTCCGCGAGCAGCGCCAACACGTCGGCTTCGGCTTCGGCGTCCATGTCTGCCTGGGCATGCATCTGGCCCGGATGGAGGCGCGGATCGCCATCAACACCCTGCTCGACCGACTGGGGCCCTTCACGCTCGACCCCGACGCCGTGCCGCCGCACATTGAGGGAATGGCCTTCCGCTCGCCGCTGTCGCTGCCCGTGGTGTTCTCGCCCGGGGGCTAGTTTCAGGTTCATGGGCGGCAGAGCCAACCCGCTGCGGGACGCAGCGGCCGATGTGAGCACGGGGCGGGTGGCGTGATGGCCGACGCCGACGCCGACGTGGACGGCTGCTCGAGGTCAGAATCGACTGGGACCGGTGCATGGGCTCGGGCAATTGCGTCTTCTGGGCGCCCGACACCTTCGACCTGAGCGACGACGGCCACGCCGTCGTGGTGGACGCCTCGGCGACCGACGAGGGGCGCCTGCGCTCGGCCGCGCAAGGCTGTCCCGTCGGTGCCATCACCCTCTGGCGCGCCGGCGCCGAGCTTTCCCTGGAGGAGAACACGTAGATGCCGATCGCCGTCACCGAGGATCACGAGTCGCTCCGCACCACCGCGCTGCGCTGGGCCCAGACCCACTCGCCGGCCACCGTGCCGCGCGAGGTCGCCGAGGCGCCGCCCGGGTCCGGAGACCTCCCGGCGGCCTGGGAGAAGATGGCCGCCCAGGGCTGGCTCGGCCTGCACCTGCCCGAAGACCAGGGCGGCCAGGGCTTCACCCTGTCGGAGCTGGCCGTCGTGCTCGAGGAGCTCGGGCACGCCCTGTTCCCCGGGCCGCTGTTGCCCACCGTGCTGGTCTCGGCCGCCTTGGCCCGTGGTTCGCGCGGGCCGGCGACCGTGCCGCCCGAGTGGGTGCGCGGCCTGGCGGACGGTTCCATCACGGCCGCCGTGGCCCTGGGCGCGGCCGCGCAGCCCTGGCAGCCGGCGGAGGGCGGAGCGCTCGTCCTGGCGGGCACCGTGCGCCCGGTGCTCGGGCTCCCGACGGCACGGCTGGTCCTGGTGCCGCTCGACGACGGCACCGGCGTGGGCGCAGGCTGGATCGTGCTCGACCGGGAGGCGCTGGGCGACGCCGTCTCGGTGGAGGCACTGCCGGCGCTCGACGCCACCCGTGCGGTGGGACAGCTGCGCTTCGCCGACGGCGGCCTGACGGTCGCCCCGGCCGAGCAGGTGCTGGTCTCCGACGAGGACGTCCGTGGCCTGGCCCTGACGTTGGCGGCGGCGGAGAGCGCGGGGATCGCCCGCTGGTGCCTGGAGACGGCGTCGGAGTACGCCAAGGTGCGCGTCCAGTTCGGCCGGCCCATCGGCCAGTTCCAGGCGGTGAAGCACGCGCTGGCGGACATGCTGGTGGCGGTCGAGCAGAGTGCGGCCGTGGCCTGGGACGCGGCCGCCGCGTGGAGCGAGGGCGAGGACGTCGCTGCGGACGAGACCCGTGACCGCCATCTGAGCGCGCGCATCGCCGGGGCGGTGACGCTGGGCGCGGCCGCGCACTGCGCCAAGGAGTGCATCCAGCTTCTGGGCGGCATCGGCTTCACCTGGGAGCACGACGCGCACTTCTACCTGAAGCGGGCCATGGCGAACCTGCAGTTCTTCGCGGCCGGCGACGTCGGCGCGCTCGAGCACGAGGTGGCCGACAGGGCCATCGCCGGCGCCCGCCGCAACCTGGCGGCCGACCTGCCGTCCGAGGCGGAGTCGCTGCGGGCCGAGATCCGGGCCGTGGTGGCGCAGGTGGCAGCCGCCGATCCGGGCGAGCAGCGGGTCGCCTTCGCCGAGGCGGGGCTGATCATGCCGCACTGGCCGGCGCCGTGGGGCCGGGGCGCGTCGCCCCTGGAGCAGCTCGTCATCGACGAGGAGCTGGCGACCGCCGGCCTGGGGCGCCCCCACCTGGCGGTCGGGGCCTGGGCCCTGCCGACGATCATCGCCCACGGCAGCCCCGAGCAGCAGGAGCGCTGGGTGCGGCCCACCCTGCACGGCAAGCTCAACTGGTGCCAGCTCTTCAGCGAGCCCGGCGCTGGGTCCGACCTGGCCGCGCTGAGCACGCGGGCCGACCGCGTCGAAGGGGGCTGGGTCCTCAACGGGCAGAAGGTCTGGACGTCGCTGGCACAGATAGCCGACTTCGGCATCTGCCTGGCCCGCTCGGACCCCGAGGCGCCCAAGCACGCCGGCATCACGTACTTCATCGTCGACATGCACACCGAGGGCCTCGACATCCGGCCCCTGCGCGAGCTGACGGGCGCCGCCATGTTCAACGAGGTCTTCTTCAACGACGTCTTCGTGCCCGACGACGCCGTCATCGGCGCACCGGGCGACGGGTGGCGCATCGGGCGCACGACGCTGGCCAACGAGCGGGTCTCCATGTCGACGGGCGCCTCGTTCGGTCCGGGCGTGGAGTCGCTCACCCGCACCCTGGCGCGCCGGAGCGAGCGCGGCGAGTCCAACCCGGCCAGCATGGAGGAGCGCCTCGGCCACCTGATCGCCGAGGCGCAGACGGTGGCCCTGCTGGGGCACCGCTCGACCCTGCGCACGCTCTCGGGCGTGGACCCGGGCAGCGGGTCGAGTGTGCGCAAGCTGCTCGGCGTGGAGCACGAGCAGCGCGTGCAGGAGATGGGCATGGCGCTCTACGGCGCCAACGGCGCCGTCCTCGACGGGAAGGCGCAGCGCTGGGAAGAGGGCTTCCTCTCGACCCGTTGCCTCACCATCGCCGGCGGGACGAGCGAAGTGCAGCGCAACGTGATTGCGGAGCGGATCCTCGGGCAGCCACGCGATCCCGAGCCGGGCTCCTGAGCCGGCGCCGCGCCGGTACCATGACCGGGCGATGAGCGAGACCGGAGACCCCGACGAGTCACTCGACATCAACGTCGAAGAGGATGTCTGGCCGTTCCCTTCGGAGCGCTTCCTCAACGAGTGGGCCCCCGGGGTCCTGCAGGCCCAGAACGCCTGGATGGCCTCCATCGACTCGTTGCGGGCCCCGGACCGCAAGACCCACGAGCTGATCCGGATGGTCTGCACCGTCGTCGCCCGCCAGCCCGGTGGCGTGCAACGCCACGCCCGGCTGGCCGCCGAGGTGGGCGCGACCTGGGACGAGATCTCCGGCTCCATTCTGCTGACCCAGCCGGCCTTCGGGATCGTGCTCGCCATTCAGGCCCTGCCGGCGGCCCGGCGCGGCTATCTGCAGGGCTCGGTGGCCGACGAGCCCGAGGACGACGGGGACTCGCTGGACGACTGACGCCCGTGTCATAGTTGGCCATGCGTCTCGCCCCTGACGAGGAACTGACGGAATTCCGCCGCGAATTCGAGGCCTGGCTGGACGAGCACCTGCCGGCGCCCGAGGACGTGGCGCAGCAGTCGCGCAGCTCCTCGGCCCACCTGCCCGACTGGGCCCGCAAGTTCCAGAGCGACATGTACGAGGACGGCTGGCTCGTGCCGGGCTGGCCGCCCGAGCTCGGCGGCCGCAACGCCACCCCCGAGGAGCAGATGGCCTACTACGAGGTCATCACCGAGCGCATGGCGCCGCGCTCGCTCAACCCGCAGGGCCTCTCCATCTGTGCCGCGTCCATCGTCGAGTACGGGACGGAGGACCAGAAGGAGCGTTACGTCGTCCCGACGCTCAAGGGCGAGATCACGTGGTGCCTCGGCATGAGCGAGCCCAACGCCGGCAGCGACCTGGCGTCGTTGACGACCCGGGCGGAGCACCGCGACGGCCACTTCGTGGTGAACGGCCAGAAGGTCTGGACCTCGGGCGCCCACGAGGCCGACTTCTGCCTGTGTTACGTGCGCACCGACCCCGAGGCGCCCAAGCACCGTGGCATCAGCGCGCTGATCATCGACATGCGCACGCCCGGCATTGTGTGCCGGCCCCTGCCCGAGCTCACGAACCCGGACCACGCCGACTTCAACGAGGTCTTCTTCACCGACGTGGAGGTGCCGGAGGAGAACCTTCTCGGCGACCTCAACCACGGCTGGACGGTGAGCCAGGGCTCGCTGCGCCACGAGCGCGGGATGCTCTGGATCATGAACGTGTCGAAGATGGAGCGCACGCTGAAGGGTCTGGCGCGTGTGGCGGCGCGTCCCGACGGCCGCGGCGGCACCCTCGGCGACGATCCGCGTCTCGCCGAGGCCATCGGCCGGCTGGCCACCGACACCGAAGCAATGCGCTGCCTCGGCTACCGAGGGTTCGCCAAGGCGAGCCGGGGCGAGATGTCGCCCGAGCACATGGTGCTCAAGCTCTTCACGAGCGAGGGCGAGCAGCGGGCCACGCAGCTGGGGGCGCAGGCGTTGGGGCTGGAAGGGCTCGACCTCGACGGTCCCGGGCCGAACCGCTTCACCGAGTGGGACCTGGCCCGCTTCGACGCCGACCGGGTGGAGGAGAGCGCCCACGGCGCGTTCTACGACGGCGCCTGGGTGCTGCAGTACCTGCGCTCGTTCGCCGGCACCATCTCGGGTGGGACCTCGGAGATCCAGCGCAACATTGTGGCGGAGCGCGTGCTCGGCCTGCCGCGGGGGTAAGGGGTCGGCTCCCGGCCGGCGCCGCCGTGCCTGACGTGCGCGCCATTGCCAATGCGTGGCCGACCGGTTGCACGCGGCGGTCCCGGACCCGTCGCGTAGGCACGACACCGGGGTCGCAGGCACCGGTCCCGATGGTTGCGACAACACACCCCCAAACCTCGTCGGCGGCCCGCGCGACAAGCCGTGGACCTGCGGGGATAGTTCAGATTTAGTCAAAAAGACCTATTCGGATTCGCGACTTCCTTCCGATACCTCCTGTAACGAAGAGCAGGAATGAGGGGGAAGGCACCGTGTTTCGCAGTTCCCGTCGTCGTGTGGCGGCACTTCTACTGCCCGTCGGGGCCATCGTCCTGAGCACCGTCGCGGCCGGGTTCGCCGGTGCACCGCCCGCGTCGGCAGCCGGCATCCTGCCGCCGTCGAACCCCTCGGCCAACATCGCGCCGGACAATCCCGACTGGCTCACGTCGATCAACGACGCGCGCGGCCACGAAGGTGTCGGTGCCATGAACGTCTCGGAGTCGGCGCTCGGTGCGCTGCCGATCGACCAGCAGGTCCTCACCGTCGTCAACGAGGAGCGCATCGACCGCGGCGAGCCGCCGATCGACTACGTCACCTCGCAACTGGACTCCTACGCGCAGGGCGGGGCCAACGCGGGCACCGACCCGGCCTTCCCTTCGACCGTGACGGGTGGTGCCCCCATCACCTTCGGCGGATCGATCTGGGCCGGCGGCCTCACCTCCGTGCTCGAGGCCGACTACTACTGGACGTACGACGACGGCTACAGCGGCTCGACGACCTCCAACTCGGCCTGCAGCGCTGTCGAACCCCTCGGGGTGCTGGGGCCACCGCGACATCATCCTGCACCCGTTCGGCGGCTGCCCCTCCGGGCCACCGGTGCTCTCCATGGGTGCGGCCTTCTCGCCCGAACGGCTACCAGGGGGGCTCCATCGCCGCCATCTTCGTCAGCACCTGCTCAGCGCCGAGCGACATCACGGCCAGCTGGGGCACGCTGGCCACCACGGTCCAGAGCAGCTCGCGCACCGTGGCCATCGCGCCGACGCCCAACGGGACCGGCTACTGGGAGGTCGAGGCCAACGGCACGGTCGGCAACTTCGGGTCCGCCGCCGACTACGGCTCCCTCAGCGGCCGGCTCAATGCACCGATCGTCGGCATGGCCTCGACGCCCGACGGCAAGGGGTACTGGCTCGTCGGCACCGACGGCGGCATCTTCAGCTTCGGTGACGCGTCCTTCTACGGCTCCACCGGCTCGCTCCGTCTGAACAAGCCGATCGTCGGGATCGCCCCGACCCCCAGCGGCAAGGGCTACTGGATGGTGGCGGCCGACGGCGGCATCTTCAGCTTCGGCAATGCGTCCTTCTTCGGTTCGATGGGTGGCAAGCCCGTCAACAAGCCCATCGTGGGCCTGGCCGACGACCCGGCCACCGGCGGCTACTGGGAGGTGGCCTCCGACGGCGGCATCTTCGCCTTCAACGCCCCGTTCTACGGCAGCACGGGGAGCATCCGCCTGAACAAGCCGATCGTGGGCATGGAGGCGTCACCCAACGGACAGGGCTACCGCTTCGTGGCCTCCGACGGCGGCATCTTCACCTACGGCCAGGCGCCCTTCGACGGCAGCACCGGCAGCATCGCACTGGCGGCGCCCGTGGTGGGCATGGCGGCGGACAACGCCACCAACGGCTACTGGATGGCCGCCTCGGACGGCGGGGTGTTCACCTTCGGCGGGGCCACCTACTTCGGCCGGGTCGTCAGCTCGAGCTGACGGCGGCGGGCGGCGGTTCTGTCCGCGCCGGCGGGAGCAGCAACGCAGTGCCCAGACCACGATGGGCGGCGTGCGACGGCACGGACGAGCGGGTAGAGGGGGATGGCGCCGGACGGCCCTCCTCACACCGCTGATGCTGGGTTCGATCGCTGCTGCCTCGTGCGCGACGCCGACCAGCCGATCCGGGCTCGCCACCACCACTCCATCGACCTCCCTGGGACCGAGTCTCACGGTGACGACCTACGCATCGACGACGACGTGGACGACCCTCTGTGTCGAACCGACCGTGCCCAGCAGTACGCCGAAGACCCCGATCACCGGCTGTCCCCCCGTGACGCTGCCGACCGTCGTCGTGCACCGGCCCAGCCCCTACGACCCCGGCTACCACACCGTCGGAGAGCTCGTGCATGATTCCACCTTCATTGTGGTGGGCACGCTTCAGGGGCCGTCCTCGCAGGCCTACCTGATCACCGTGCAGAAGGTCCTGGGAGGGACTGATCCCCGGACCCTCATTGCGGTGTCTCCGTCCCTCGTGCAGGCCGCCGGTCTCCGTCTCGGCGTCCCCTATGTCTTCTTCTGGGGTGCGGAGGGGTACCCCCTGCGGGGCGAATGCATCGTCGGTGGGGTCAGGGGCGTCATGACGTTCGACCCGGCGACGGACACGGTGACCAGACTTGATGACGAACCCGGCTCAGAGATCCCGAGGACGCAGACCTTGGCGCAGCTCTCGACAGAGATCCAACAGGTCGAGGCGGCGACGGCGAGAGCACCCCTCGAGCTCCCTCCCGCGCCGGTCTGCTCGTCATCGGCGACTGGGCTGCCCTCGAGCTGATCTCGAGGCGCCGCTGGCGACGGGTACGCGGACGGGTGTCGTCAGCGCAACGTGGCCAAGGCCGCGTCGTAAAGATGGTTGAGTGCCGCGCCGGCCGCCTCGTGCCGCATGTGGGCTGCTTCTCGGGAAGATTGGGTATCCAGACACACGGGGCCGTCCCCGCCGGGGCGCCACGGTTCACACCCACGGTGAACAAGGCCGACGCTCCGCGCTCGTGCCCGGGTCAGCTCCTCAGACGACGCCGCGTTCGCCCAGGTCCGCCAGCTCGTCGTCGCTGAGCCCGACCAGGTCGCACCACACCTCGTGGTTGTGCTCACCCAGGCGCGGCGCGCCGCTCGGCACCGGCGTCGGATGTTTGGCCAGTCGCGGAAAGGGAGCCTGCTGGCGTAGCGGGCCGACGACGGGGTCGTCGATCGACACGAGGTCGCCGCGGGCGGCCATGTGCGGGTCGGCGAAGATATCGGCGGCGCTGTACGCAGTCCCCACGGGGACGTCGTACTCGACGCAACGAGCCGTGATCTCCTCGGCGGACAGGCTCGACGTCCAGTCGGCCACGATGCCGTTGATTTCGCCGCTGCGCGAGGCTCTGTCGGCCAGGGTGGTGAAGCGCGCGATCATCAATGAGGTCCGCACGGTCCATGACCTTGCACAATCGGTGGAAGTTGGCATCGGACCCGGCCACGATGCAGATGAAGAAGCCGTCGGCCGTCGGATAGTTGTCGAGCGGGGCCGATGTCGAGAGGCGATTCCCTTCGCGCTGACGCACGATGCCCAACTTGTCGTACCCGGCCAGCGTCCACTCCAGAATGCGCAGGACGGAGCCGTACAGCGGCGCGTCGATGACGTCGCCGCCCCGGCCGGCCTGCTCGCGTCCGTAGAGGGCGGACACCGCGGCGAAGGCCGCAAAGGTTCCGGTGAGGTAATCCGAAATCGTGACACCGGGCCGCACGGGCGGGCGGTCCGGTTCGCCGGTGAGGTTGAGGAGGCCGCCGAAGGCGATGCCGAGCCGGTCGAGCCCGGGACGGGGGGAGTAGGGGCCCGTCTGCCCGAAGACGCTGATGCGCACGTAGACGAGGTCCTCGGGGAGATCCTCCGGGCCGAGGCCCCAGCGCTCCATCGTCCCGGGCCGGAAATTCTCGCAGAGCACGTCCGCCGTCCCCACCAGCCGCTTGAAGAGCTCCTTGCCTTCGGGCTTGCGCAGGTCGCAGGTCACGCCGCGCCGGCCCCGACCCTCGACGGCCCAGAACAGGGAGTAGTCGGGCTCGTCCTCCATCGGGACGAACGGGCCGATGGTGCGCATGAAGTCGCCTTCGCCCGGCAACTCCACCTTGATCACGTCGGCCCCGAGCTCGCCCAGTAGCCCGGCGCAGAACGGCGCCGAAATGCGCGTCCCGACATCGATCACACGGATGCCGGCCAGCGGCCCCGAGGATGCATCGCTCATCCGGGATGGCCCTTCTCGCGCTCGGCCATCACCTCGCGCATGGAGCCCTTTTGCCTTGCGGGCCGCCAGCGCATCGAGCGCGGTGGCGGAGTTGTGCACCCAGTGGTGGGCCATGAAGTGGTACTTGAGCGCGTCACGCTTGCCCATCAGGGTGCCGGTCTGGTTGAGGCTGTCCTTGACCGTCTGCGCCGTGACCGGCGGGACAAGGGCGATCCGGTCCGCCAGCTCCCGGGTCCTGGCCTCGAGCTCGGGCCGCGGCACCACCCGGTTGACCAGGCCGAGGCGCCACGCCTCCTGGGCATCGATGGTGTCGCCGGTGAGGAGGAACTCCTTGGCCTTGCGGATGCCCAACTCCCACGGCTCGACGAGCAGCTCCACGCCGGCACCCGTGAGCCGCAGGACCGGATTGGAGAAGACGGCGTCATCGGCGGCGACGATCAGGTCGCACATGGCGGCCAGCATCAGGCCGGCCGCGACGCAGCTGCCCTGGACGGCGGCGATGGTCGGCTTGCGGAAGTCGTGGATCCGCATGCAGCGGTCGTAGTACATCGTCTTCTCGTGGTGGAACTTGCCCTCGGGCGTCTCGCGCATGGCCACCCAGGGGTCCGAGCCGTCCCCGCTCACCAGGGCCTTGAGGTCGTGACCGGAGGAGAAGTGCTTGCCCGCCCCGGCCAGGATCACGACCCGGACCGCGTCGTCGGCGTCGGCCAGGTCGAAGGCCGCGTCGAGCTCGTCGATGAGGGTCGAGTCCTGCGCGTTGGCCATGTCCGGCCTGTTCATGGTGATGGTGGCCACGGCACCATCGACCACGTAAAGGATCGTCTCGAAATCGTCTGCCATCACATCCATCCTCCCTGAGTCGCCCATCCTGCCGCGCCGCCCACCCGCCGCGGGACGGTCAGCCCCGGGGCAGCCCCAGGACGCGTTCGCCGACCAGCGTGCGCTGAATCTCGTTGGTCCCGGCGAAAATGGACGAGGCCTGGTAGTAGAGCCAGGAGCGCTGCCAGGCGCCGTCGGCGGGGTTCCCCTCCGCCCCCTCCCACAGCGGGGACGCCGAGCCGAGCACGTCGAGCGCGGTCTGGTGCAGCCGCTTGGACATTTCGCTCCAGTACAACTTGAGTGCGCTGCCCTCCGGCCCCGGGGCCTCTCCTTTGGAGAGGCGGGTCAAGGAGCGCCAGTTGTGGAGCTGGAACAGGCGCACCTCCGTGGCGGCCTGGGCCAGTGACTGCCGGAGGCGCCAGTCGTCGAAGCTGCCGTTGGCCTCGGCCAGGCGCAGCAGCTCCTCGATGAGCTGCGTGTGGATCACCAGCTGGCGCGGATTGATGCCACGCTCGTGGGCCAGCGTCGACCCGGCGACACCCCACCCCTCTCCCTCGGTTCCGACCCGTCGTTCCGTCGGCACGAAGACGTCGTCCAGCTCGACCTCGTTGAATTCGGCCTCGCCGGTGGACTGCACGAGCGGATGCACCACCACGCCCGGCGCGTGCATGTCGATGATCAGGGCGGTGATGCCCAGCTGACGCTTCGGCGCATTCGGGTCGCTGCGGGTGAGGCAGAGGCCCCAGTCGGCGAACTGGGCGTAGGACGTCCAGACCTTGCGCCCCGTGACCCGGTAGCCGCCATCGACCGGCACGGCCCGGGTGGTCAGCGAGGCCAGGTCGCTGCCGGCGTCAGGCTCGCTGAAGAGCTGGCACCACAGCTCGGACGCCGAGAGGATCCGGGGCAGGAAGCGCTCCTTCTGTTCCGGTGTCCCGTGGGCCAGCAACGTCGGGCCTACCAGGTTGATGCCGATCCGGCCCACCAGTTCGGGGGCCCGGGCCCGGGCCAGCTCCTCGATCACCACGTAGTTCTCCAGCGCACCCAGGCCGCGGCCGCCGTACTCCTCGGGCCAGGTGAGGCCGACCCAGCCGTCGGCCGCCAGCTCCGCCTGCCAGCGCCGCCCGAAGGCGACCGTCTCGGCCAGGTCGTCGAAGCGGGGCGGGAGCCCGACGCCGTAGGGCCAGGGCAGGTGCTCCATGAGCCAACTCCGGAAGGCCGCCCGCAGGGACTCCTGCTCAGCCGTGGCGTGCAGATCCATCCGCCGCAGCATGGCACAGCCGCCGCCGGAGGTGACACCCGTGTCAGCAGCCACCGTAGACTGCGCCGCCGTGGACTTCGACCTCTCAGGCGACCAGCAAGCCCTGCGTGACGCTGCGGCGTCACTCCTCGACAAGATGGCCGGATCCGACGCCCTGCGGGCCCGGGTCGGGCCGGGAGCGATCGTCGGCACCCTCCCTGGTGCGGGGGCCGCCTCCGCCGAGGCGGCGGGGGATGCCCCGACGGGGTACGACGAGGCCGTCTGGTCGGCCATGGCCGACCAGGGATGGCTGGCGATCGAGCTGCCCGAGGACGACGGGGGCCTGGGGCTGGGCATGGTGGAGCTCGCAGTGCTCTGCGAGGAGATCGGGCGCCGACTGGTGGCGGCCCCGTTCCTGCCGACCATCGTGGCGCTGGGAGCGCTGTCCGGTGACGAGGCGCGGGCCGACACGGCGACGAAGGAGTGGCGCGAGGCGCTCGGCCAGGGTGAGGCGATCGGCTGCGTCGCCGCCGCGCCCGGCGCCGACGGGCTCAGCGTGGCCGGGACGGAGGGCCAGGCGCGCCTGAGCGGCCGGACGGCGCCCGTGGCCTACGCGCCCTCGGCCGACGTGGCCGTGGTGCTCGCCGACGGCGGCGTCTACGGCGTCGACCTGCGCAGCGAGGGACGCCCGCCCGCGTTGTCGGCCATGGACCGCACGCGCGAGCTCGGCGTCCTGGCCTTCGACGGCACGCCCGCCAGGTTCCTGGGTGGTGCCGAAGCGGCCGCACTGCTCGTCGACCGCGCCGCCACGCTGGCCAGCGCGGAAATGCTCGGGGCGGCCGACCACGTCCTCGCCCTCACGGTCCAGTACGCCAAGGACCGGGTGCAGTTCGGCAAGCCCATCGGCTCGTTCCAGGCGGTCAAGCACATGCTGGCCGACGCCCTGGTCGACGTGGAGGGGATGCGGTCGACGGCGTACTACGCGGCCTGGTGCGCCGCCGCCGGCGACGGGGAGCGCTCGTTGGCGGCCAGCATGGCCAAAGCCTGGTGCTCCGACGCCTCGCGACGTGTCATGGCGGCCGGGCTCCAGGTGCACGGTGGCATCGGCTTCACGTGGGAGCACGAGATGCACCTCTACCTGAAGCGGGCGCAGCTCGACCAGGTCAGCTACGGGGACGCCGCCGCCCATCGGGACCGGATCGCCACCTTGCTGCGCACCAGGCTCGAGGCCGGCGACTCGCTGTCCTGACCCGACGACGCCCCGCCGGCGCTACTTGAGGGTGGTGGTCCGGGTGCCGTTGATCTGCAGGAACACCAGCGCCTGGTTCTCGACCCCGCTGGTCGCCGCTTGGCCGTTCTGCAGTCTTCTGGGGCGGCACCACGACAGTCAGGCGGATGCCGACGAGGTAGTCGCCCCGCACGGCGGCCCGCTCCTTGACCGTGCCCTGCACCGCGCTGGCGTGGGGCACGCAGGTCGTGCTGGTGGCGGCGGGCACCCGGGCGTCGTAGGCGGCGAGGGTCTCGGTACGCACGAAGGCCGTCCCGTCTGGGTGTCCACGGCGTGGAGCCGCCGACGATGGCCGTGTACGTGCTGAGGGTGCAGGCCACCGCCGCCGGGTCGAGGACGGCGATCAACTTCGAGCTCGATCCGGTCTCCTGGTACACCGTCATGCGGGCGGGTGGCTTGTAGTCCACCTGACGGACCTGGCTGATGGTGCCACTGGACCCGCCCGACGAAATGGTGTTGACGAGGTCCATGGAGAAGGAGGTCGACCCCGTCGGCGTGCCGAAGGTCCGCGCGGAGCCGTTCTGCACGGCCAGCGTGGCGCCGCTCGGTGCCGACGCTCGCGCCGAGCACGGCGAAGGCGAGCGAGCCCAGTCCGAGGACGGCGAGCAGCACCAGGGGAATCAGATTGCGGCGAGGCACGCGCCAAAAGCTAGTGGGGCGCCGCCCGTCGTGCGGGATGTCCCGGTCGTCAGGAGGCGCCGGCGCGGCGCTGCAGGGCCGCCCGGTCCGGCTTGCCCGACCCCAGCAACGGCAGATGGTCGAGGCGCTCCACCTTCTCGGGCGTCTTGAACTTCGCCATGCCCCGGCTCGGCGAACCAACGCCGGCACTCTTCGAGGTCGAACGGTGCGGCGGATTCCACGTAGGCGGCGACCCGCTCGCCCAGGAGTGGGTCCGGATAGCCCGACGGCGACCGCATGGTGGATGTCGGGATGGGCCTCGAGCGCCGCCTCGACCTCGGACGCGGAGATGTTCTCGCCGCCCCGGATGATCACGTCCTTGAGACGCCCGACGATGCGCACCCAACCCTCGGGGTCGACCGTGGCCAGGTCGCCCGTGCGGAACCAGCCGCCCCGGGCGATGACCGTGGCCGTCTGTCGCGCGTCGGCGTAGCCGGCGAACATCTCGGGGCCGCGCACCCAGAGCTCTCCGGACGTGCCCGTTCGACAGCGCGCACCCGTTTCGGGGTCCGAGATGCGCAGCTCCACCGCGCCGACGGCGCGCCCGTCGGTGTCGCGCGCCTTCTCGAACGGATCGTCGTCGGTGCTCGTCGTCACCGTCGGCGCCTCGGTCGAGCCGTAGGTGCGCTTCACGCGGCAGTCGAACGTCCGTGCCGTCTCCTCCACGAACGACGGCGTGACCGACGCGCCACCACTGGACACGAGCCGGATCGACGACACGTCGATGCCCGGCGTCTCGGCCAGGGCGCGGCCCATGGCGATGAAGAACGTCGGCGGTCCCGCCAGGAACGAAATCCGCTCCCGCGCCACCAGCGCCAGGGCCTGCTCGGGGTCGAAGCGCCGCACCAGGACCGAACGCAGGCCGGCGGCACCCGGGACGAGGACCCCGTTGAGCAGCCCCGAGATGTGGGCCATCGGCGCGGGCATCAGGACGGCATCGGCCGGGCCCAGACCGTGCACCCGCGCCATCAGCGAGGCCTTCCAGCTGAGGCCCCGTTGGGTGTGCAGCACCGCTTTGGGGATGCCGGTCGACCCCGACGTGAAGAGGACCAGTGCGACGTCGGAGGGCTCGCTCGGGAGGGCGCCGGACGCCACCGGGGCGCCGCCGACCGCCTCGGCCAGGGCGGCGGGGTCGGAGAACGCCTCGGGCTCGATCTCCAGGACGAGCGCGGGGTCGATCTGGCCCAGGGCCGCCGCGACGTCCGCCGCGCCGAAGGAGTGCAGCACGGGCGCCGCCACGGCGCCGATTCGCCAGCAGGCCCGGGTCAGGACGGCGGCCGCCAGGCTGTTGGGGACCTGCCAGGCCACCGCCTGGCCGCGCCGGACGCCCCGGGCCCGCAGGCCGCCGGCGATGGTGGCGACGAGAGCATTCGCCTCGGCTGCCGAAAGCCGGGTGGAGCCGTCGACCACCTCGCCACCGTGCGCGGTGAGCAGGGCATCGAGCGTGGGCACGTCCCACGGCCCACCGGGCCGGCGGTAGCGCCGGGCCTGCTCGGGGAGCCAGGTCGGTCGGAGGCGGGCCGTCACGGCAGGGCACCATACCCGGGCCCCGGTAACGTGACGCCGATGTCAGGGTGCTGGAGGGAGCCGGCGTGGATCTCGCGCTGAAGGAAGAGGACCAGGAGTTCGCCGCGTCGTTCCGGTCGTGGCTGGACGAGAACCTGCGGCGGCCACCCGCCTTCGCCGATCTGGCCGACGAGGTGGCCTGGGGGAGGGAATGGCAGGCGACCCTGGCCGCCGACCGTTGGGTCGGTGTGCACTGGCCGAGCTCCTACGGCGGGCGCAGCGCGACCCCGGTCCAGGTCGCGCTGTACCAGAGCGAGTACGCCCGGGCCCAGGCGCCGCAGCCGGTGAACCGGGTGGGCATCAACCTGGTCGGCCCGACCCTGCTGGCCCACGGCACCGAGGACCAGCGGCTGCGCTACATGCCGGCCATCCTCTCGGCCGAGGAGATCTGGTGTCAGCTCTTCAGCGAGCCCGATGCCGGGAGCGACCTGGCCTCCCTCTCCACCCGGGCCACGCCGGTCGACGGCGGGTTCGAGGTCACGGGCCGCAAGGTGTGGACGTCGTACGCGCAGTTCGCCTCCTGGGGGCTGTGCCTGGCCCGCACCGACGCCGATGCGCCGCGCCCCAGCAGGGGATCACCGCGCTGATCGTCGACATGTCCGATCCCGGGTGTCGACGTGCGCCCGCTCGTGCAGATGACGGGCGACACCGAGTTCAACGAGGTCTTCCTGACCGATGTCTTCGTGCCGGCGGAGCACGTGGTGGGCATCGAAGGGCAGGGCTGGACGGTGGCGGGCTCCACGCTGGCCCACGAGCGTGGCACGAACTTCCCCTTCAAGGAGCAGGTCGTGCACGAGGCGTACCTGGCCCGGCTGTACGAAGAGGCACGCGCCAACGGCTCGCTCGACGACCCGTTGGTGGCCGACGCGCTGGCGCGGGCCTCGCTCGATCTGCACGTGCTGCGGCTGCACAACCTCCGCACGCTCACCCGCCTCGGGCGGGGCGAGGAGCCGGGTCCCGAGTCGAGCTGGATCAAGCTCACCTGGACGACCATGACCCAGGGCCTGTCGGATGCCGCGCTCCTCGTCACCGGACGCGATCCGTCGTCGGCCGAGGCCGGCCCGTGGGCGCGGCAGTGGCTCTGGAGCAAGGCGGCCAGCATTGCCGGTGGGACGTCACAGGTGCAGCGCGACATCATCGCCGGGAGGATCCTGGGCCTGCCGCGCTGACAGGTGCGCCAGCCGCGCGCGGGTGCGACGTAACCTGTTCCATGCGCGGAAAGGAGTTGTTGTCCCGTCGGGCCACCAGCAACCTCGCCGCGGCGAAAATGGATCTCGCCGGCGCGAACGTCGAAGGTGACGAGGACCGCATCACTTTGCTCGAGACGATCCTGTCCACCGGAGCCGACATCCTCGTCTACCGGCCCCAGCTGCAGCACTATGCCCTCCTCTTCGGCAATCTCGACACGGCCGAGCACGCGGCCGTGGTGGTGCCCGGTGTCGGTGACGGGACCAACCTGTGCCACGACTGGATCCCCGACGCCGTCAACCTCTACGAGGCCAGCGACTCGACGGCCGTGATCCTGTGGAAGGGCTACGACAATCCGGTCGACGTGCTGGCCGCGGCGGCGGGTTCCATCGAGTGCGGCGACGAACTGGCGACGGCGGCCTACGACCTCACCGAGTTCATCACCACGCTGGCGCTGGACCCCGGGCAGTCGCTGACCGTGATCGCGCACAGTTTCGGCTCCATCGTCCTCGGTGCCGCGCTGGCCGATGCCGGGCTCGAGGTCACCGACGTCGTGGTGGCGGGCAGCCCGGGCATGACGGTGGAGGAGCTCCGGCAGCTGCACCTCGAGCAGTCCCACTTCTTCTCGGAGCAGGCTCCGGGCGACGCCATCGCCGAGCTCGGGCATCTTCGGGGCGTCGCCCACGTCACCACAGTTCGGCGGCACCCGCATGAGCACGAACGCACCGGAGCATCCGACGGTGGCGGCGCACTCGCACTACTTCGATCCGGGCTCGACCGCGCTGGAGAACATGGTCGACGTCGTCACGGGACAGTACGACGACATCGTGCGGCACCGGGCCGCCTTCCCCGAGATCGCCGGCGGCCTCGTGGCGTGGGCCCTGCGCATACCGGTCGTCCCGCTGCAGATGGTCGGCCGCCGTTACCGGGGCCCCGGCTTCCGCATCCTGACCAACTGGTGCCGCTTCGTCGATCTCGGGGCGAGCGAGACCGGCAACCTGGTGTGCGAAGTGCTCGACGAGGGTGAGCGCGCCCTGCTCTGGTTCGCCCATCGGGTCGGGGCGGTGCAGCATCCGGGCCCGGAGCACGTGCCCGATCCCGATGCCGGCGCGGCGACGGGGGGCCCAGGGGCCACGGGAGACCACGAACCGGCCTGAGGCATCCGCAGTCAGTCGGGGCCGATGGCGATGTCGTAGTTGCCGTGCTGCGTCGAGCACGCGCCACGTCGCCCGGCGCCGAGGACGACCACGGTGAAGGGCTCTTCGATGAGCGCCGGGCCCTCGACCACGGCCCCGGCGCCGAGGACTGGGCGCCGTCGTAGGTCGGGGTGTCGACGAAGCCGTCGCCGAAGTGGGCCGGGCGCGCATCCCGCTGCGGGCCTCCTCGGCCCGGGCGACGGTCCCCAGGTGGGCCAGCACCGGGGGTTTGGGCGTGGTGCCCCGCTGGACCAGCCGGATCCCGCGCACGAGCGGCTGCTGGGTCGGGAAGGAGAAGCCCCGGGTGGCCTCGTGCTGAGCTGGTGGAAGCGGTCGGCCAGGTCGAGCAGTGCGCCTCGCCGGTGAGCTCGGCACCCTCGGGGAGGGGCACGCTCATGTCGAAGTTCTGGCCGTGGTAGCACATCTGCGCGAACAGGTCTGGTCTGCACGTGCGCCCGGGCCGAGACTGGGCCGGCGCCAGCTCGGCCTCCGCCTCGCCGGCCAGCTCGGCGGCCAGGGCCCGCACCCGGGCCAGGTCGACGTCGGCCAGCTTGACCACGTAGGCCCGCATCAGGTCGACCACGTAGTCCGAGACGAGCAGGCCGAGGGCCGAGAAGGCGGGCGAGGCCTTGGGGCACGAGCACGCCGGTCGATGCCCAGCTCGCGGGCCTGGGCCCAGGCGTGCACCGGCCCGCCGCCCGCCGTAGGCGATCAGGGCCAGGGTCGCGCGGGTCGGCCCCGTGCTGAGGAGAGCACCTTGCGCACGGCGTTGGCCATGTTGGCGTTGACGATCCGCTGGATCGACCAGGCGGCGTCGTCGACGTCGAGGCCGAGCGGTCGGGCCACGTCGCGCTCGATGGCCCGGCGCGGCCGCCTCCACGTCGAGCTCCATGCGTGCCGCCGGCGAAGCCCTTGGCCGGCAGGTAGCCCAGGACGGCGTCGGCTGTCGGTCACCGTGGCCACGGTCGCCGCCCCGCCCGTAGCAGACCGGGCCCGGGTACCGAGCCGGCGCTGTCGGGTCCGACCAGGAGGGCCCCCTGGCGGACCCGGGCGATCGAGCCGCCGCCGGCGCCGACGCTGTGGATGTCGACCATCGGGAGGTTCGAGGTAGTAGCGGTGGCGCCAGTTCCAGTCGGTGGCCACCGCCGGCGGCGCCGTCTCGCACCAGGCAGACGTCGTAGGACGTCCCGCCCATGTCGGCGGCCACGAAGTCGTGCACGCCGCTGCGGCCGGCGGCCAGGGCGGCCGCCATCACGCCCCCGGTCGGCCCCGAGCCGAGCAGCGAGACGGCCCGGCGCGCCACCGACTCGGGCGGCATCACCCCGCCGCTCGACTGCATCAGCACGACCTGGCCGCCGAAGCCCGGCCTGGCGCAGGCTGCTCGACGAGCCGCTCGACGTAGGCGGTGATCTTCGGGGCCACGTAGGCGTTGACCAGGGTGGTCGAGGTCCGCTCGAACTCGGGCGCCCGGGGCAGGACCTCGTGGGAGAGCGAGACGTGGCTCGACGTCGGGGAACTCCTCGAGGATGAGCTCACGGGCCCGTCGCTCGTGGTCGGGGTTCACGAAGCTGAAGAGGAAGCACACGGCGATCGACTCGACGCCGAGCTTGCGCAGCCGGCGGACGCCCCGGCGGACGGCCTCCTCGTCGAGCGGCCAGGACCACGTTACCCTCGAAGTCGCAGCGCTCGGGCATCGGGATCCGGGCCCGCCGCCGGGCGATCGGGGACCGGCGGCGGCGTAGGCCGGGTCCCAGATCTCCTCCTTGTGGTCCCGGCGCAGCTCGATCTCGTCCCGGTGCCCCTCGGTGGCCAGCAGGCCGGTGGCGGCCCCGCTCATCTCGATCATGGTGTTGTCGGCCGTGGTGGTGCCGTGGACGAAGGCCTCGAGCGGCCCGCAGAAGCCCGCCGGGTCGAGACCGAGCCTCGGCCGCCAGCTGGCCCAGCCCCGTGCAGCACCCCGACTCGGACTGGTCGTCGGGGGTGGTCGGCGTCTTGTCCAGGATGACCTCGCCGTCCGGCGTGATGCAGATCGAGGTCGGTGAAGGTGCCGCCGACGTCGACGCCGACCCGGTAGCCCTCCTGCCGCCATCAGCGACCCTCCCCGGCCCGCACCCCCCGACGAGGGACTGGGTGAGCGAGCGATCCTAACCTGACATGAGCGTCAGCAAACGGGGTGCGGCCACGCTACGTTTGCCCGATGCCCGTCTGGCTCAGTGACCCCGAATACGCCACGCTCCGGGCCGCCTGCGCACAGATGCTGCCCTCCGGTGAGGGCACGCCTGGGGCGGAGGAGGCCGGCGTCGCCGACTACATCGACGGCTTCCTGGGAGCCTTCACCTTCGACCCGCCCCGCATCTGGGCCGGTGGCCCCACCTCGGGGCGCAAGGGCGGGGCGGCAGGCTTCGCCACGTTCCACCGCCTGTCCCCGCTGGACGAGCTGGCCTGGCGCATGCGGCTCGAGGGCTCCCAGGGGAAGCCCGAGCGCGAATTCAACGGGCCCGTCGTGGGGCTCCAGGAGCGCTACCGCGACGGCCTGGCCGCCCTGGGCGACGACTTCACGGAAGTGGACGGCAAGGAGCGGCGGCGGCGCCTGCGTGAGAACGAGGCGTTCTGCGAGCTCCTGTGGCAGCACTGTTGCGAGGGCATGTACGGCCCACCCGAGTACGGCGGGAACCGCGACACGGTCGGCTGGGACTACATCGACTACGAGGGCGACGTGCAGCCCCGCGGCTACAGCGACGCGGAGGTGTCGCAACCATGAGCCCGAGCGCCATCATCATCGGGTCGGGTCCCGGCGGCGCCACGGCGGCCGAGGTGCTGACGCGGGCCGGGTGGTCCGTCGTCATCATGGAGAAGGGCCGCAACCACCTGCTCGACCCCGACGACCTCACCAAGCCCGCCGGGCGACTACTCCAACGACGAGATCAAGTTCATTTCCGCGCTACTTCCTCGGCCCCGACCCGCTCGTCGAGCCGCGGGCGTTCCGCCTCTCGGCCGACGACGGCGAGCACACCCACGTCGGCGAGGTGAACTCCATCCCGACGACGGTCGGCGGGGGCGGGACGCACGCCGACGGCAAGGTGCCGCGCTTCCGGGAGGAGGACTTCAACCTCTTCTCGACCTACGGGCCCCAGGAGGGCGCCGCCGTCGACGACTGGCCGCTCGACTACGCCGAGCTCGAGCCGTACTACACCGAGGTCGAGCGGGCCATCGGGGTGGCGGGCCGTGAGGGGGCCAACCCCTTCGCCGCCTGGCGCTCGGGGCCCTACCCGATGCCCTCCGGGGCGCCGATGTACGGCGCCGTGCTGTCCGTCGGCCGCCGCCGAGAAGGTGGGCCTGCACCCCTACGAGGCGCCCACGGCGGCGAACAGCATCGCCTACGACGGCCGCCCGGCCTGCAACAACTGCGGCTTCTGCGCCTTCTTCGGGTGTCCGATCCACGCCAAGGGCGACCCGGTGGCCCTCCTGACCCGGGCCATGGCCACCGGGCGGGCCGAGCTGATGGCCGAGACCTACGTGAGCCGGATCATCACCGAGGGGCGGCGGGCCACCGGGGTCGAGTTCATCGGACCGCGACGGGGTCGACGCACGTCAGGGAGGCCGACATGGTCATCGTGGCGGGGGGCGCCATCGAGACGCCGCGCCTCCTGCTCCTGTCGGGCCTCGACCATCCCGCCCTCGGCAAGTACCTGATGGTGCACTTCCAGACGATCGTGGTGGGGCACTTCCCCGACATGCGGCTGCATCCGCACAAGGGCCGGGCCGTCACCCACGTGCACGACGACGCCATGGTGCAGGACGACCGTTCACGCCAGGCGGCGGCCGGGGCCGGGCTCCCGTGGTTCCGCGGGGGACTGGTCGAGCACAGCGGGGGTGGGCTGCCCATCATGGAGGCCCGCCACTCGCCCTGGGGTCGCCTCCACGCCCAGGTCATGCGCGAGTCGAACCTGCGCGAGCGCATGTGGGCCTTCATCATGCAGGGGGAGGACCTGGCCTACGCCACCAACACGGTCGACCTCAGCCCTTCCATCCGGGACGCCCGGGGCTTTCCGGTGGCCCGGGTCACCTACCAACCCGGCCACCACGAACTGGCGGCGTCGAAGTACCACGGCAAGATCCTGCAGTCCGTGCTGGAGGAGATGGGCGCCGAATGGGTGATCCACACCTCCTCGCCGGGCGTCTCGTACCACGGCATCGGCGCCTCGCCGATCCCCGAGAGCCGCCACGTGATGGGGACCGTCCGGATGGGGGACAACCCGGACACCTCGGTGGTCGACCGCTGGGGGCGGGTGCACGCCCTCGACAACGTCGTGGTGGCCGACTCGTCGGTCTTCGTGACCTCGGCCGGCTACGGGCCCACCCTGACCCTGGTGGCCCTGGCCGCCCGGGCCGCGCACCACCTGGCGGGGACCACGCCCGACACCGGCAGCGCCACCGCAGCGGCGGGCTGAAGCTCTCACCCTCAACCTGAGATCGAGAGGATGACGACGGATCTCCGACCCTCGACGTAACGCTCAACTCAAGGTTGAGAGTAGGGGAATCGGCCCGAGGTCAGGGCCGCAGAAGCGCCGGGACGCCCGGAGAAGGTCAGCGGACGCCGCGGGTGAGCAGCATGGTGCCGGCGATCGGCCCGCCGCCATTGGCCACGGCGGCCACCTCGGGGTTCCGGCCCCCGGGCCGGACCACCTGGCGCTCGCCGCCCTCGCCCCGGAGCTGCACGCAGGCCTCGTGGATGAGGGAGAAGCCGTGCAGGCGGCCGCCGGAGAGCTGGCCACCCGCCGTGTTGAGCGGGAGGAGGCCGTCGCGGGCGATGTTGGCGCCGCCCTCGATGAAGGGACCGCTCTCGCCCCGGCCGCAGAAGCCCATGGCCTCGAGCCACACAATGGTGAGCACGCTGAAGCCGTCGTAGAGCTGTGCGGTGTCGACGTCGGCCGGCGTGAGGTCGGTGCGCTCCCACATGGAGGCGGCGGCGTCACGCGCCGCCATCGTCGTCATGTCGTCGAACTGGTCCCAGCTCGGCCGGCCCCGCAACGCGGTGCCCAGCGCATTGATGTGCACGGCCGGGTGGTCGAGATCGTCGGCCACGCTCGCGGTGCGACACGATCACCGCCGTCGAGCCGTCACACGGCGCGTCGCAGTCGAAGAGGCACAGCGGCGTCGTGATGATGCGCGCCGCCAGGTAGTCCTCCATCGTCATCGGGTCCGTGTACACGGCCTTGGGGTTGAGGGCGGCGTTGCGCCGGCCGTTGATGGCGATCTGGCCCAGTTGCTCGCGCGTCAGGCCGAACTCGTGCACGCGGCGCTGGCCCACCATGGCGATCCAGTTGGCCGCCGACACGGCGCCGTAGGGGAGCGACCACTGCATGAAGCTGCCGAAGCGGGGGACCGAGCTGCCGCCGCCCGTGCCGCCCATCGGCTGGCGGCCGCCGGTCCCCTGGGCCGTGCCCTCGGTGACGGTGCGGTAGACGAGCACGTTCTTGGCCAGGCCGGCCGCGACCGCCAGCGACGCCGCCATGACGGCGCGCATCTGCGCCGGCCCTTCGCCGCCGCCGTCGTGCCAGTTGAGCGACAGGCCGAGCGCGTCCTGCACCTCGGGCGAGGGCGGGCCGCCGAAGCCCGGGCGTCCCGGCACCCATGCCGGGGTAGGTCGAGAGGCCGTCGATGTCGTCGCGGGTCAGCCCGGCGTCGGCAATGGCCGCCAGCGCCGCATCCACCGTGAGGTCGAGGTCGGAGCGGCCCAGGCGACGCCCCACGTCGGACTGTCCGATGCCCGAAATGATCGCCCGGCGCTCCAGCGGCTCCTCCGTCGGACGCGGGCTCACGATGCCTCCTCCACCGGCGTGAAGAGCGGGAGCCAGACATCGTCGACGTGCTCGAAGAGCACCCGCACCGGCATGCCGATGCGCACGTCCTCGGGCTCCACGTCGACCAGGTTCGTCGTCAGGCGGACGTCGGGCTGCTCGTCGATCGAGACCCAGGCGATGATGTAGGGATCGCTGCCGGGGATCCATTGCTGGTAGTTGACGGTGAAGGTCTCCACGTGGGCCCGGCCGCTGACGGCCGCCGGCGCCACGTTGCGCGACAGGCAGCGCGGGCAGACGGGGCCCGGTGGATGGATGTAGAAGCCGCAGTCGTTGCAGCGCAGGAAGCGCAGCACGCCGTCCTCGCCGGAGGTCCAGAAGAAGGTGACGTCGTCGTCCAGGCGCGGCAGGAGACGCAGCATCGGGCCGTTGGCAACCATGGCGGCATGTTGGCACAGGCGCGCCGATCGACCCAACCCGCGCTGCACCCGGGGGCGCAGCACGGGTCGCGCTCAGGCGCCGCCCAGCACCCCGGCGTCGACCAGGGCGTCGCGGGCCGCCTCGACGCCGCGTACGTGACGGGCGGCGAAGCCGGCCCCGGCGGCCGCTTCCACGTTGACCCCGTTGTCGTCGAGGAAGAGGACCCGCCGGCGGGGGACCGGCAGGCGGTCCGCCACGGCCTCGAAGATGGCGGCGTCCGGCTTGACCAGTCCGAGCTCGAACGAGAGGAAGCGGAAGGCGAAGGCCTGCGTCAGGGCGATCTCCTCGTAGTTGGCCGCCCACTGGTACGCGTTCATGTTCGAGAGGAAGCCCGCCGGGACGCTGGCCTGCACGGCGTCGACGAGCTCGAGGGCGCCCTCGAAGGGCGGCTCGGGCCAGCCACCGAACTCCCGCAGGAAGGCCGCCGGCTCCAGCTCGAGCTCCCAGTCGGCGACGACCCCGTCGGCGAACTCCTCGGGCGTACAGCCGCCCGCCTCGAAGCGCTGGACCCAGCGGCAGCCGAGCCAGCGGGCCCACAGGGCCTCGTCGCTGTCGATGCCGGCCAGCTCCCGCATGGCGGCCACCCCGCCGGGCCGGATGAGCACGCCCCCCAGGTCGAAGAGCACGAGGTCGATGCGGTCGCCGCTCACGGCTGGGATGCTAGGGCCCGAGCGTTCGACGCAGAGTTGAGTACACTCTATTCTGCGAGCAACATGGGCCGGACGAACGAGCGCGCCAGCCCGGGGCACCGGGCCGGGCCGGCTCCGACTGGGATGAAAGTGAGGGCCGCGTGAAGCTGTCCATGACGTTGAACTACGCCGGCGGGTTCGAGGAGTCGGCCCGCCAGGCCGTGGCGCTGGAGAAGGTCGGGCTCGATGTCGTCTGGGTGGCCGAGGCCTACAGCTTCGACGCCCCGAGCTTCATGGGCTTCCTGGCCGCCAAGACGGAGCGCGTCGAGATCGGCTCGGCCATCCTCCCCATCTACAGCCGCACACCCACGCTCATCGCCATGACGGCCGCCGGCATCGATGCCGTCTCGGGCGGTCGCTGCATCCTCGGTCTCGGCGCGTCGGGCCCGCAGGTGATCGAGGGCTTCCACGGCGTGCCGTACGACCGGCCCCTCACGCGCACCCGCGAGATCATCGACGTGTGCCGCCAGGTCTGGGCCCGCGAGGCGCCCCTCGTCCACGACGGCGCGGCGTACCACATCCCCATTCCGGCGGGCGAGGGCACGGGACTGGGCAAGCCGCTCAAGCTGATCAACCATCCCGTGCGGCCCCGCATCCCGATCTGGGTCGCCGCCCTGGGCGAGAAGAACGTGGCCATGACGGCCGAGGTGGCCGACGGCTGGCTGCCGATCTTCTTCTTCCCCGAGAAGGCCAAGGAGGTCTTCGGCCCCTCGCTGGACGCCGGCACGGCCAAGCGGGATCCCTCGCTGGGGACGTTGCAGATCGCCGCCGGCGGGATCTTCGCCATCGGCGAGGAGGCCGACGTCGCACCGATCCGCGAGCTCGGCCGCGGGATGGCCGCCCTCTACATCGGCGGCATGGGCGCCAAGGGCAAGAACTTCTACAACGCGCTGGCGTGCCGCTACGGCTACGAGAAGGAGGCGGCCGAGATCCAGGACCTCTACCTCTCGGGCCAGAAGAAGGAGGCGGCCGCGCTGGTGCCCGCCGAGCTCCTCGAGGCGACGTCGCTCTGCGGCCCCGAGTCCTACATCAAGGAGCGGGTGGCGGCCATGGCCGAGGCGGGCGTGACGCATCTGAACGTCACCCCCGTGGGCGAGGACCCGGTCGCCATGGTCGAAAAACTGCGAAGCTGGGTGTAGCCGACCGCGGTCCGACCACCGGACCGGACGCCGGCGGGGGCACGCCGGATCGCCCCGGGGAGGAGCACCCATGCACGACCTGATCATCCGCGGCGGCACCGTCGCCGACGGCTCGGGACAGCCCACCCGCACCGGCTGACGTCGCCGTTGACGGCAGCGTCGTCACCGCGGTGGGACGGGTCGACGGGCCGGCACGACGCGTCATCGACGCGGACGGCCTGCTCGTCACGCCGGGCTGGGTCGACATCCACACCCACTACGACGGCCAGGCCACCTGGGATCCCGAGGTGTCGCCCTCGGGCTGGCACGGCGTGACCACCGTCGTCATGGGCAACTGCGGCGTGGGGTTCGCCCCGGCCCGCGAGTCCGACCGCGCCTGGCTCATTCAGCTCATGGAGGGCGTGGAGGACATCCCCGGCACCGCGCTGGCCGAGGGCATGAACTGGAACTGGGAGACGTTCGGCGAGTATCTCGACGAGGTGGCGCGCACGGACCGGGTGCTCGACGTGGCCTCGCTCGTCCCGCACGGCGCCCTGCGCGCCTACGTGCTCGGCGAGGGCCGGGCCAACGACGTCGCCGACGGCGACGAGATCGCGGAAATGGCGGCGCTCGTGCGCGAGGCCGTGCAGGCCGGCGCCATCGGCGCCTCCACCACGCGCACCATCCTGCACCGGGCCAAGGACGGCGAGCTGGCGGCGGGGACGACGGCGGCGGCCGAGGAGCTGGTCGCCATCGGCGAGGCCCTCGGCAAGGCGGGGCACCGGGTCTTCTCGGTGGCCAGCGACATGCGCGACCTCGACCACGAGTTCGCCTGGATGTCGGAGATCTCCGTCCGGGCCGGCATCCCGGTCACCTATCAGGTGCTGCAGGCCGACTTCGCGCCGGACCTGTGGCGCGAGTGGATCGACCGCGGTGTCGCCGCCAACCGCCGCGGCGCCTGGCTGGTCCCGCAGGTGGCCGGCAAGCCGACCTCGCTCATGGTGGGCTTCCAGTCGGCCACCCATCCCTTCGCCCATCACCGGACCTACCAGGAGATCGCCCAGCTGCCGCTGGCCGAGCGGGTGGCCCGCCTGCGCCGGCCCGAGGTGCGCGCCGCCATGCTCGCCGAGGAGCCGCGGCCCGGCGGCTTCGTGCAGCTGTTGCGCGGCAACCTGCACAAGCTCTTCCCGCTGGGCGATCCGCCCGACTACGAGCCGGCGCCGGAGCGCAGCGTCACCGCCCTCGCCGCCGCCCAGGGCCGGACGACCGACGAGGTGCTCTACGACCTGATGCTCGGACGGGACGGCAAGGAGCTCCTCTACCTGCCGCTGCTGGACTACGCCGCCTGCAACCTCGACGCCGTGCGCGAAATGCTCGTGCACCCCGCCACGGTCCTCGGGCTGGGTGACGGCGGCGCCCACTGCGGCGTGCTGTGCGACGCCAGCCTGCCGACCTTCATGCTGGCCCACTGGGCCCGCGACCGCAGCCGCGGGGAGCAGCTGCCGGTCGAGACCGTGGTGCACCTGCAGACCCGCCGCACCGCCGAGCTCTACGGCTTCCGCGACCGGGGCCTGCTGGCGCCGGGCTACCAGGCCGACCTCAACGTCATCGACCACGACGCGCTGGCGCTCGAGCCGCCCGAGATGGTCTACGACCTCCCGGCCTCGGGGAAGCGCCTCGTGCAGCGCGCCCACGGCTACGCCGCGACCATCAAGTCGGGCGTGGTGGTGCGCGAGCACGACGAGGCGACGGGGGAGCGGCCGGGCCGGCTCCTGCGCGGCCCGCAGCCCCTGCCGGCCTGACCTCGTCGCTGTCCCGGCCGGCGGCCGCCCGCTCAGCCCCGCGCGCTCACGCCGCCGCAGCGCCTCCTCGAAGCCGCGCACGCGCAGCGCGGTGATGCGGGTGCCGTCGGTCTCGAACACGTCGTGGACCACGTGGTCGGCGCCGCCGAGGTGGACGTCGATGTCGACCTCCATCCGGGTGCCCTCGAAGGTCGGCGTCCGCGGAGCGGGCCGGAAGTCCTCGTAGGTGAAGGTCTTGTCGAGGTAGTAGCCGCAGATGGCGTCGAGGCCCTGCAGCCGGACGTCCCCGCTCTCGAAGACGGCGTCGTCGGTGAACAGCGCCCGCACGAGGTCGATCTCCTGTGCCGTGACCGCCGTGAAGTAGTCCTCGAACAGGCCGGGCAGCCCGTCGTGGCGCGACGGGAGCCCGTACTGGTGGCGCGCGTTGAGCCCCAGCACGTGCACCTGGGTGGCGGTGGCTGCAGGGCGCGACGGTGGCCCGGATGGCGTCGACCGCCCCGGGGAACGTGGCGTCGTGGTGCGGGTAGTCGCTGCCCCAGACGATGCGGCGTTCGCCGACGAACGGCACCAGGGCCGCCAGCGTGTGCTCGTCGACCTCGAAGCTGATGGCGCACTGCCGGGCGAAGTACTCCGAGGGCCGAAGCTGCATGTCGGGGCAGAAGCCGCCGAACGACTCCGCCTGCTCGTCGAGGCGCTCCAGCCAGAAGGGCGCCCAGCCACCGGAGGACTCCAGGAAGAGCAGGCGCAGGCCCGGGTGGCGTTCGAGGGTCCCGAACGCGATCAGCTGGGCGCAGGCCAGCATCGCCTCGAAGGAGTGGGACACGGCGTGGAGGATGAGCGGGCTGAACGGGCGGTCCGATCCGAGGGTCGGCACGTCCACCGAGCTGCCCTCGTGGATCCCGATGGGCACGCCGAGCTCCTCGGCGGTCTCCCACACCACGTCGTAGGCGCGGTCGGAGAGCGAGCGGCCGAGACACGGGTTGGGCCGGACGAATCCGGCCACCAGGCCGAGCTCCTCGACGCCGCGTCGGAGCTCGCGTGCCGCGGCCGACCGGGTCCTGCAGGGGGACCATGGCGGCGCCGAAGAGCCGGCGCGGGTCGGCGGCGCAGTACCCGGCCAGCCACTCGTTGTAGGCGGCGGCGAGGGCCACCGCGGCGCCCGGGTCCTCCAGCAACGAGAAGTACAGCCCGATCGTCGGGTACAGCACGGCCTGGTCGATGCCCTCGCTGTCCATGTCGCGCAGCCGGGCCACCGGGTCGGACCCGCCCGGCTGGGCCTCGGCCAGCGGGCGGAACGACGAGGGGTCGTCGAAGGTGGAGCCGGGACGGGCGAGGTTGCCCAGCGGCACCGCCAGCAACTCGGTGTCGCCGACCACGACGTGCTCGTAGCCGGAGCGGTCGGCGCTGATGCGGGGCCGGTACCGGTCGGGCAGCCCGGCCCAGGCCGCCTCGGGCTCCACCACGTGGCCGTCGGCGTCGACGATCGGGCCGGCGCGAGGCGGGAGCGGAGCGTCTCCCGGCGCGCTCACGTCGCCGGGCTGCGCCAATCGTCGACCAGCGGGAGCCGATGGCGGAAGAGGCGGCTGGCGTTGCCTCCGGCCACCGCCCGGAGCTCGTCGTCGGGCAGCGCGCCCCAGGTCGCGGCCAGCACGGCCTGCGTGTCGGGCCACGACGAATCGGCGTGCGGGTAGTCGCTCTCCACCATGATGTGGTCGACGCCGATGACGTGGCGCTGCGTCACGGCGGACGGGTCGTCGATGGAGCAGAACCAGAAGTTGCGCCGGAGCACCTCGCTCGGCAGGAGGTCGGAGGGCCAGGCGGTGCTCTCGGTCCCCGAGGCCGAATGGCCCAGGACGTAGTCGGCCCGGTCCATGAGCATCGGGACCCAGCCGATGCCGCCCTCGGACAGCGCCACCTGCAGGCCCGGGAAGCGCAGGGCGACGCCCGACCAGAGCCATTCGCCGGCGGCCAGGAGGGCGTTCACGGGGAACACGGTCGGCAGCAGTTCGAACGGCGGGTCCGGGGAGGGCAGCGGGGCCCAGGAGGACGCGCCGGTGTGGAGGCAGACGACCGTCTGTGTCTCCTCGCAGGCCGCGAAGAAGGGATCCCAGGCGCCGCTGAAGATGGAGGGCAGCTGCAGCTGCGCGGGGAACTCGGGGAAGCTGACCGCCTTGAATCCCCGTGCGGCGTTGGCCCGCACCTCGGCCGTCGCCACGGCCACGTCGGCCAGCCAGGGGAGCTGCAGCGGGATGATGCGGTCGGGGTGCGTCCCCGCCCACACCTCGAGGTGCCAGTCGTTGAAGGCGCGCAGGCAGGCGAGGCCGAGCTCCTTGTCCGCCGCCCCGGAGTAGACGGCACCGCAGAATCCCGAGACGAGGGAGGGGAAGCACAGCGAGGCCCAGATGCCGGCGCGGTCCATGTCCAGGACGCGGGCGTCGATGTCGAAGCAGCCCGGACGCATTTCGTCGAAGCGGGCCGGCTCCATGCTCCATTCCGTCGCGTGGCCGCCCCACGACGGCGTTGAGCCCGACGTTGGGATAGTGCCGTCCCTCGAAGACCCAGCTCTGGGCCCCGTCCTTCCCTTCGACGACCCTGGGTGCCGCCGCGGCGAGGGCGCGGGGCAGGCGATGCTCGAAGAGGTCCGGCGGCTCAATCAGGTGGTCGTCCACCGAAATGACCGGCATGCGGATGGACCGGGGCTCAGGGTCGGGGAGCAGGGTGGCCCGGCCCGGTGCGGGTCCTGTGTCGACTGCTCCCACGAAGAGGTGACACTATCGTCACCGAGTTGTCCGGCCCGGGGGGTGCATGACCATACAGATCGACGGCCTTGTCACCGGCGTCGGCCTGCTGATCGACGGGGACGTCGTCGGCGGGGCCGCCGGCACCTACCCCGTCACCAACCCCGCCCGTCCGGCCGAGGTCGTGCTCGACGCCCCGAGCACCACGCCCGACCAGCTGGACCTGGCGGTGGCCGCCGCCCGCCGGTCCCAGCGAGCCTGGGCCGCGTTGGCGCCCGAGGAGCGGGCCGCGCTGGTCATCGCCGCCGCCGAAGCGGGCGTGGCGGCCGTCGAGGCCGGTGACCTGGCCCGCCTGCTCACCCGCGAGCACGGCAAGACCTACCTCGAGGCGATCTTCGACACCGCCACCATGGGCGGCATGGCGGCCGCCTTCGCGCCGCTGGTGGCCGAGGCGCTGGCGCCGCGCGACCTCAGCGGCGGCTCGACCCGCGATCGAGTGGGTCCCGCACGGCGTGGTGGCCGCGATCCTGCCCTTCAACTGGCCCGTGTCGGTCATGGCCAACAAGGTCCTGCCCGCCCTGTTGGCCGGGGACACCGTGGTGGTCAAGGCCCCGCCCTCGTGCCCGGGCACGGTGCTGCTGGTGGCCGCCGCCATGGCCGCGGTGCTGCCGCCCGGCGTGCTCAACGTGGTGAACGGCCCCGACGCCGCCCTCGGCGCCGCGCTGGTCGGGCACCCCGACGTGGACATGGTCTCCTTCACCGGCGGCGTGGGCACCGGCCAGGCCGTGATGGCCGCCGCGGCCGCCACGACCCGTCCGGTCGTGCTGGAGCTCGGCGGGAACGACGCCGCCATCCTCGCTCCGGACATGGCCGGTGACGCCGCGCTGGCCGATCGCATTGTGGAGGCGGCCTTCGTCACGAGCGGGCAGGTCTGCATGGCCATCAAGCGGCTCTACGTGCACCGGGACCGGCTGGACGAGACGGTGGACGCGCTGGCCGGCCGGTTGGCCATCGAGACGGTGGGGGACGGCCTGGCCGAGGGCGTGACCATGGGGCCGGTGCACACGGCCGGGGCCCGGGACCGGGTCGAGGCCTTCCTCTCCGAAGCAGCGTCGGCCGGCGCGGTCCTGGTGCGGCCGGCGCAGCTGCGGCCCGAGGACGAGGGGAGCGGGGGCTACTTCGTCTCGCCGGCGCTGGCGGTGGCGCCGCCGGCGGACAGCAGCATTGTGCGCGAGGAGCAGTTCGCCCCCGCCCTGCCGGTCATCCCCTACGACGACATGGCGGAGGCGATCGAGGCGGCGAACGACACGCCCTTCGGCCTGTGCGCGTCGGTCTGGAGCAACGACGACGCGTTGGCGTCCGACGTGGCGTCGCAGCTCTCGGCCGGGACGGTCTTCGTCAACGCCCACGGCCTGTCGGCCATCGACATGTACGCGCCGATGGGCGGGTGGAAGCAGTCGGGCTTCGGGTTGGAGCTGGGGACCGAGGGGATGCAGGCGTTCGCCCGCGCAGCGGGTCCGCGGTCGTGCGGCCGGGCCCGCGTCGGAACAAGGAGGAGTCGCCATGACAGTGGCCATCCGCGGTGGGACGGTCGTCGACGGGACGGGGGCGCCGCCGGTGCGTGCCGACGTGCTCATCGACGGGGAGCGGATCGTCGCCGTGGGCGACGGAGCCGGCGGCGGCCGGCGCCGACACCGTGATTGACGCCACGGACATGCTCGTCACGCCGGGCTTCGTCGACCTGCACACGCACTACGACGCGCAGCTGTTCTGGGATCCCAACGCCAGCCCGTCGCCGCTGCACGGCGTGACGACCGTGCTCGGCGGCAACTGCGGCTTCTCGCTGGCGCCCATGGCCCCGGAGCACGTCGACTACATCTCGCGGATGATGGCGCGGGTCGAGGGCATGCCGCTCGGCCGCGCTGCAGGCCGGGGTGCCCTGGGACTGGGGCTCCTTCGGCGACTGGATCGGACGGCTGGACGGCCGCATCGCCGTGAACGCCGGCTTCCTGGTCGGGCACTCGACCCTGCGCCGGCTCGTCATGGGCGAGCGGGCGGTGGGTGGCGCCGCGGACGCCGGCGACATCGCCGCCATGGAGGCGGCGCTGCACGCGGCGCTGGAGGAGGGTGCGCTCGGCTTCTCGACCTCCCAGGTGCACACCCACAACGACGGGGACGGCCAGCCGGTGCCGTCGCGTGCCGCGGCCCGTGAGGAGATGGAGCGGCTGGCGGCCGCCGTGCGCCAGCACGAGGGCACGACCGTCGAGCTGATCGTGGCCGGCTGTCTCAACGGCTTCAGCGAGGACGACATCGACTTCCTCACGACCATGTCGCTGCTGGCCGACCGTCCGGTGAACTGGAACGTCCTGGGCGTCTCGGCCATGAATCCCGACGGCGCCTGGGGCCAGCTGGCCGCCGGCAGCGCCGCGTCCGCCCGCGGGGCGACCGTGGTGGCGCTGACGCTGCCCCACACCATGCAGCTGCGCCTGAGCTTCGAGCACGGCGCCATCCTCGACGGCCTCCCGGGCTGGCGTGAGGTCTTCGCGCTGCCCCCGGCCGAGCGCATGGCGGCACTGTCCGACCCCGCCACCCGCCGCCGCCTCGACGCCGGCGCGCAGTCCGACGAGGCCGGGATCCTGCGGCACCTCGCCGTGTGGGACCGCCTCATCATCGACGAGACGTTCGCCGCCGAGAACGCCGACGCCGAGGGCCGCAGCGTCGGGGATGTGGCGCGGGCAGCGTGGCCGGGAGCCCTTCGACGCGCTCCTGGACGTCGTGGTGGCCGATGGCCTCCGCACCGGGTTGCGGCCGCCCATCCCCGAATCCGAGGAGGACTGGGCGCTGCGGGCCGAGGTCTGGCAGGACCCCCGGGCCATCGTCGGCGGGTCCGATGCCGGCGCCCACCTCGACACCATGTGCGGGGCCATCTACTCGACCTCCATGCTGGGCGACGGCGTGCGGGCACGCGGGCTGCTCAGCTGGGAGCAGGGCGGTCCGGCTCCTGACCGACGTCCCGGCCCGCCTCTACGGGCTGCGCGACCGGGGCCGTCTCGCCGTGGGCAACTTCGCCGACGTCGTGGTGTTCGACCCGACGACCATCGGCCACGGCGCCGTGCGCACCCGCGACGACCTCCCCGGCGGCGCCAGCCGTCTGTACGCCGACGCCGTGGGCATCGGGCACGTCCTGGTCAACGGGACCGAGATCGTGCGCGACGGGGAGTTCACCGGCGCGGTGCCCGGTCGGGTGTTGCGCTCGGGCCGCGACACCGACACGGTGCACGCCGGGTCGGACTGGGCGGGCGCCGTCGTCTGAGGCGCCGACGGCTCAGAGCCAGCGGCGGTTCAGAGGCAGGCGGCGTCTCGAGCGCCACTTCGCGGGTCGACGACCCGTCCTTCGTGAGCGAGTACGCCAGCTTGCCCTCGACCTCGGTGAAGGCGTCCTGCAGCTCCGTGCCGTAGAAGACGAGCCCGGTGCCGTTCTCGGTGGCGTAGCCGTCGGGCAGCGTGCCCTCGGCGATGAGGCGGTGGATGAGCGGGCGCCGCTGTTCCTCGGCGTCGTGGTGCGGGCTGTTGGACCAGGGCAGGAAGGCGAGGCCGTTGGTGACGGGCTGCAGGGTCGGGCCGAAGGAGTCGGTCGTCCCGCCGACGTGCCAGCAGAGCGAGCCGGCGGACACGCCCTTGAGGACGACGCCCGCCTCCCAGCACTCGCGCAGCACGACGTCGAGGCCGTGCAGGCGCCAGAGGGCCAGCAGGTTGGCGGTGCTGCCACCGCCCACCCAGATGACGTCCTGCGCCAGCAGGTGGGCGCGCACGTCGGGCACGTTCGGCATCGGGAACAGCGTCAGGTGCGAGCTGATGAAGCCGAGCTTGGAGAAGGCGTTGTGCGCCGCCGCCAAGCGCGACGCGTCGTCGCCCACCGCGGTGGCGATGATGCAGAGGCGGGGGTGCGCGCCGGCCCCGGCCAGGTCGGCGGCCAGCCGGTAGGAGGGGCCCGGTCGCAGGTTGGCCGGGTCGGGGCCCTCGGCCTGGAAGCCGATGGAGGTGGCGACAATGGTCGGCTGGCGCGCCGCCACGTCAGGAGGGGAGTACCTCGGGGTTGACGATGTTGAGCGGCCGTGCGCCCGCCATGAGGCGGCAGAGGTCCTCGGCGATCGTCCGGGTGTGGTTGGACTCGGTGTCGTAGGTGGCGCCGCCGATGTGCGGCGTGAGCACCACCTGGGGGAACGTGGTCAGCGGGTGGTCCGTCGCCAGGTGCTCCCCTTCGAAGTGGTCGAGTCCCGCCGATCCGACCTTGCCCGAGGCCAGGGCGGCCACCAACGCATCGGTGTCGTGGATTTTGGCGCGGGCGGTGTTGAGGAAGACGACGCCGTCGCGCATTTTGGCGAAGGCGTCGGCGTCGATCATCCCGGTCGTCTCCGGCGTCACCGGGGCGTGCACGGAAATGACGTCGGACTTGGCCAGCAGCTCGTCGAAGGTGCTCGTGGCGTCTTCGGCGTAGGGGTCGTAGGCCAGCACGTCCATGCCGAGGCCGCGCAGGCGCCAGCGCAGGGCGCGGCCCACCGCACCGAGCCCGACCAGGCCGACGGTGCGGCCGTTGAGCTCCCAGGCCCGGTAGCGCTGGTAGGGGATCTTGCCGTCGCGGTAGATCTCGCCCTCGCGCACGTCGCGGTCGGCCGGGACGATGCCGCGGGTGGCGGCGAAGAGCAGGGCCACGGCGAGCTCGGCCACGGCGTCGGCGTTGCGTCCGGGGGCACGCAGCACGGGGACCCCGGCGGCGGTCGCGGCCGCCACGTCGACGTTGGTGGGATCACCGCGGCAGCTGCACACCGCCATGATCGGCTGCTCGTAGAGGTCGGCCCCGCAGACGTCGCTCTCGACGATGACGATGTTGGCGCCCTCGGCCGCGGTGCGCTCGGCCAGTTGGGCGGCGTTGTAGATGCGGAGGGAGGGCTGGTCCAGCCACGAATCGAGCACCAGATCCGCCAGTTCGTGCAGCAGATTGAGGCCGGGGCCACTCACGGCGGCGGTCACCAGAGCCTTCGGGCGGGAACCTGTCATGTCGGTCGAACTCTCCTTGTGGGGCGGGCGTCGTCCATAATGTCGGATCATGACACGCGTGTCAGATTCATGAGCCCATCCGGAAGCCCCGTCACGGTCGGCGTCGACATCGGCACCACCTCGGTCAAGGCCCTGGCCGTCGACGAAAAAGGCCAGGTCGTGGCCCGCAGCCGGGTGCCGCACAGCATCGTGGCGCCCGAGCCCGACGTGTTGCGCCACGATGCCAAGAAGGCGTGGCGAGCCGGGCCACGCAAGGCCTTCGAACAGGTGACGGCCGAGCTCGAGGCGGAGGGGAACTCGCTGGCCGGCGTCGCCGTGGCCTCCATGGTCCCGTCCATGACGGCCGTCGGGCGTCAGGGCGTGCCGCTGCTTGCCGGGCCTGCTCTACGGGGACCGCGAGGGGCGGCCCGCAGCACGCGGACGAGGATGCCGTCCTCCCGTTGGGCGCCATGCCCGACGCCGAGGGGTTCCTCCGTTGGGCCGCCGCGGAGGCGCCCGACGCCCGCGGCTACTGGCCCTGCCAGGCGGTGGCGACCTACGCCATTTCCGGCCTGCCGGCGATCGACACCGGCGTGACGGCGTCGCTGGGGATGCTGCACACCCACAAGGGCTGGAACGCCGAGCTCCTGGGCCGCCTGGGCATCGCCGAGAAGCAGATGCCGATGGTCGTGCCCATGGGCGAGGCCGCCGGCACACTGCCGGACAGCGAAGCCGTCATCACGGGTGGGACCATCGACGCCTTCTGCGACCAGATCGTGTCGGGCGCCGTCCACAAGGGCGACGTCCTGGTGATCTTCGGAGCCACCCTGATCTGCTGGGTGATCTGTGACGAGTGGCTCACCATCGACGGGCTGATCAGCTACCCCAGCACGACGCCGGACCAGTATCTCGTCGGGGGCCCGAGCAACGCCGGCGCCCTCTTCGTCGACTGGGCCCGCCAGTTGCTGCGCGGGACGCCGCGCCCCGGACCGCAGCGCGAGCAGCTCGAGCCCCGGCTCGGGACGCCCGGCCGGGTGCCGGTCTGGCTGCCGTACGTGCGCGGGGAGCGGACGCCGTTCGAGGACCACACGCTGCGCTCCAACATCTACGGGCTCGACATCGGGTCGGGGGCGGAAGCGATGGAGCGGGCCGCCTACGAGGCGAGCGGGTTCGTCGTGCGGCGCATGATCGACCGTGCCGGCGTGAAGCCGACGCGGATCGTGGCCAGCGGTGGCGGCTCGCGGGTGACGGCATGGATGGCCGCGGTGGCCGATGCCACCAACCTCCCGGTGGACACGGTGGCCGTCCCCGAGGGGGCCGCGCTCGGTGCGGCGTACTTCGCCCGGCTGGCGGCGGGGTTGGAGGCGTCGTTGGACGACTCGACTCGTTGGTCGGCCGTGGGGCGGACGATCGAGCCGGATCCGGCCTGGGTGCGCGCCGCCGAGGGGCGCTACGAGAAGTTCAGCGACCTGGGGACGGGCGCCTCGTAGCGCCGCTACGCGTTGGGCGTGAAGGCGATCTTGAGGGCGCCGCTCTGGTCCTGACGGGCCAGGGCCTTGAGTGCGGGCCACCACTCCTCGAGGCCGAAGCGGTGCGTGAGCATCGGGGTGATGTCGAGCCGGCCGTCGCGCACCAACTCCAGATACAGGGCGATGGCGTGGAGGCGACGTCCCTCGAAGTCCTCCATGCCGAAGGCGTTGGAGCCGGCGATGGTGATCTCCTTGAAGTAGATCGGGGTCGACTCCCAGCGCTCGGGCGTGGCGACACCCGTGTAGACCAGGCGGCCCCGCTCGGCCAGGACGCGCACGCCCACCTCGAGCGTCTCGGCCTTGGCGATGGAGTCGTAGACCACGTCGATGTGCCCGGGGTGCGTGACGGGGAGCCCGTCCAGCGGTTGGTGCAGCACGGCGCCGGACCAGGCGGCGAGCTCCTCGACGAGCTGCAGCCGGGGCTCGTGGGCGAACACCGCGTCGGCCCCGAACTGCAGGGCCATGGCGCGTTGGGCCTCGAAGCGGGCCACGACGCCGACCTCGACGCCCGGGTAGAGCGCCTTGAGGATGGCCACGCTGGTCAGGCCCAGGGCGCCGGCGCCGTAGACGAGGACCTTGCCCGAGGATGGGGGTGGGTGCCGAACAATGGCGTGGAACGAGACCGAGAAGGGGTCCGCCAGCACGGCCGCCTCGTTCGAGATGCCGTCGGGCACCGGGATGAGCATGGAGTCGTGGGCCGCCAGCTGCTCGGCCCAGGCGCCGGGGGCGCCGGTGATGACGCCGACGTGCACGCCGGGGCCCAGGTCGCCCTTGGTGAAGCTCCAGCACAGGCTCAGGTCGCCGGCCTGACAGGGCGGGCATAGCGGGGTGATGCCCCGGGGGGCGCACGTCAGCCAGGGGTTGAGGACGACACGCTGGCCGACGTCGAGCCCGCGGGCGTCGGGGCCGAGCGCCACGACCTCGGCCACGACCTCGTGTCCGGGGACGTGCGGCAGGGAGGAGAAGGCGGCCATCGGGTTGTCGATGTCGCCGGTGTTGAAGTCGCCCAGCACCAGCTTGGCGTCGGACCCGCAGATGCCCGAGAGGATCGGCCGGGTGACGACCCAGTCGGGGCGCACGAGCCGGGCGTCGTCGATCTGGTGCAGGCCGAACGGGATGCCGGCCAGCATCGTCTCGAGCTCGTCCTCGGGCGTGGGCCGGATCTCCTCCTTGTCCGGAGCTGCGCCGAAGAGCAGGGCCTTCACTGATCCGTCCCTTCCGCGCCGCCCAGGCCGCGCATGCCCACGATGAAGCTGTCGATATCGGATGTCTTGGCCTCGATGATGGCCTTCATGTCGGGCAGGTAGTGCTCGAACTGATCGCTGTCGATGGCGTCGGCGATGCCGGCCGCAATGGCTTCCGGCGGCTCCTTCGGCCCGTCGTAGAGCGGGGCGTCGTTGTCGGGCTGGTCCCAGATTTCGGTGTCGATGGCGCCGGGGATGATGAGCTTGACGGTGATGCCGGTGCCGTCGAGGTCGACCACCATCGACTCGCTCCACCCGGCCAGCGCGAACTTCGAGCCCGAGTAGGCGGCTTCGGCCGTGATGCCCAACCGCCCACCGAGACTCGAGACGTTCACGATCATGCCGCTGCTGCGCTCGAGCATGCGGGGCAGCACGGCCAGCGACATGGCGACGGGGGAGAAGTAGTTGATGCGCATCGTCCGCTCGACCTCGGCCATGGTGAGGCGGGTGACGTGGCGGCGCATCGGGACGGCGGCGTTGTTCACGAGCACGTCGAACCCGCCGTAGTGGTCCCAGATCTGGAGGGCCACGTGTGCGGCGGCTTCAGGCTCCGACAGGTCGGCCGCCCAGACTTCCGTGGCGGGCGAGGTGGCGAGGCAGTCGTAGCGCACGGCCTCGAGCCGGTCGGCCCGCCGGGCCACGAGCGCCACCGTGTCGCCCCGGGCGGCCAGGTGGCGGGCCAGCGCGGCACCGATGCCCGACGACGCGCCGGTGACGACGACCGTCCGCCCACTCTGCGCAGCACTCACGATCCGGACCTCCCCTGGCCGCGCCGACTTTGTCTGGCGCATCCCCTCCGGAGAGGGGATGCGACCTCTTGGGGTGAGCGAGGGGTCTCGAACCCCCGACCTCCAGGACCACAACCTGGCGCTCTAACCGACTGAGCTACGCCCACCGAGGGGCAACAGTGTGGCACACCTCCCGGCGCCCTTCGGCCAGCCCGGGTGGGCCCCGGGGGCTGCAGCGGGATGCTCACGTGCCTCCGACCAGCTATGTCAGGCTTGTCGGTGGCGCCTGCCCCCGTAGCTCAGCGGAGAGAGCAGTGGACTTCTAATCCAATGGTCGCAGGTTCGATTCCTGCCGGGGGCGCCGAAGAGTATCGTGGTCGATCGCGCCAGGGTCGGTCGAGAGACGAGGACCGGCGCGGGCCACCAGCGCGGCCAGGTTGTCGACCGACTTCTCCAGCATGGTCAGCGGCACAATCGGGAAGTGGGGGCGGGCGAACTCGGGGATGTCCGGCCACTCGCAGTAGTTGGTCACCACGGTCTCGCCCGGGCCGACGGCGTCGATCTCCCACCCGTAGACGTGGCCGAAGGGGCCCTTCCCGGGCAGGCCGACGTTCCACTCGAGCAGCTCGTCGGGAACGATCCTGGTCACCGTGTTGACCGACTGGTACTTGCCCATCGGCTGGTCACCCAGGGACTCCCGGTCCATGTCCATGACAAACGTGTCGCCGGGCGCTTCGAGGCGCCGCGCACCCGGCGCGGCCTCCAACATGCCCGAGCCGTCGATCTCGACCTGCATGGCGGGGTCGGTGACGATCAGGAAGACCTCGGCCGGGCTGGCCGCCACGGTCCGGCTGGCGGCAATTCGCTCTTCGCTCGACACGGTGGCGCCTCCGTTGCCTCGATTGCAGGTCGACACTAGCGACCTGGGCTTCTGGCCAGCGGATACCGTTGGCCGAAATGGGCGAGGCGCACGAGACGTGGGAGCACACCGTCAAGGAGAAACTGAAGCCGTTGCGCGATCGCGTCGTGCAGGGGCTGGGCGGCACCATGCCCGAATCGCCGACTGCCCCGCGGGGCATCACCTACGAGCAGCTGGTGCGATCTGCTGTACCCGTCGCTGCCCGACGACCTCCGGGCGGCTGTCGACGATGCGGCCGCCGGTGACCTGACCAGGGTCTCGACCATCCGCCGGATGCTCGGGACCATTGAGCACCAGGTGGCACCCACCGCGTTCTCGGTCCAGCTGGCCGAGGAGGACGCCGTGCGCTGCACCGTCGGTGGCGTGGAGTTGTTCTGTGACGCCGCCGACGCCGCGGTGACCCCGGGACTGCTCTCCGGCCGCTACGAGGCGCATCTGTCCGCCGTGTTCGAGAAGTACTGCACGAGCGGGATGACGGTGGTCGATGTGGGCGCCAACCTCGGCTATTACTCCTTGTTGGCTTCCCGTTTGGTTGGCCCGACGGGACGGGTGGTCGCCCTGGAGCCGAACTCCGAGAACTGCCGGCTCCTGTTGTCGTCGTTGCGCCTCAACGACATCACGAACGTGCAGCTGCTGCCCGTGGCGGCCGACACGGGCGACCGGTTGGGCCTACTACTCGACGCACGTCGGCTCCAACGGCGGGCTGATCGACGACGGTGACCTCCTGTCGCGCCCGGGCACCGTCGTCCCCACGTTCCCCCTCGACGAACTGGTGGAGGGCCCGGTGGGGTTCTTGAAGATGGACGTCGAGGGAGCAGAGGGTCGGGTCGTCGCGGGGGCCACTCGCCTCATCGCGCGTGACCGCCCGATCGTCACGACCGAGCTGAAGGACGAGATGCTGCGCCGGGTGTCGGGTACCACGGTCGCCGACTACCTGGGATCCTTCGAGAAGTTGGGCTACACGCCCTCATTGCTGGAGAAGGCGACAGGCGTGGAGAAGTCGTACGCCTCGGTCGACGAGCTCCTGGCCGACTGGGGCGAGACCGACGAGTTGCGCGACGTGCTGTTGCTCCCGGGTCCGGCCTAGGCATCCGTGCTGCGCCGGATCGCCCGCCTGCTGGTGGCGATCTGCGGCATCGGCCTGACCCTGTCGGTGTGCTCGGGTGCCGCCGGTGCGGCGACGACCGGCCCTCCTCTCACGGCCCTGCACTACGGCGGCTCCTTCGTGCCGCTGCAGCTGATCGCGAGCGCCGGCCGGGTCTGGGTCGTCGGGAGCAATGACCTGGGCTCGTTCACCCGCTGCCAGCTCCAGGAGATCACGCCCTCCTCCATGGCGACGAGCTTCTTCGCCCTCCCGGCCTGCCCGACCGACATCGCCGCCATCGGCGGGAAGGTGGACATGGTGGCGGCGGCGCCCGAGGCATCGGGCAACACCCACGAGATGCACCTGGAGGTCTTCGACCCGGCGACCGGCCAGGCGCGGCTGCTGGCTCCCGTGGTGATGGGCATCCCCGGCAGCGGTATCGCCCACACCAACTTCGCGGCGGGCGACGGCCTTCTGTGGCTGTACGGCTACCAGGCGTCGGGGACGGCGGGCAGCGAGGAGGTGGTGGGCATTTCGCCGCAGACCGGTTCGGTCGTAGTGACGATCGTCGACCCGCCCGAGATCGGCGGGATTCTCCCCGCCCTGGCCGTCAACGGTGCCGGGCGATGGTTCGGCGGCGGGCCGGGGGGGCCGCCCGGCCTGGTCCGGGCTCCGCCGACCGGCCCGACGAAGATCGTGTACCCGGGGACCGCCCGCAGCTCCATCCTCTGGCTGTCGGCTGTGGGGGGCACCGTCTGGGCCGGCGTCGACGATGAAGGCTCGGTCACCCACCTGGTGGCGGTCGACCGGCGGGGCCGTGTCGTGCTGTCGACGCACCACGAGCTCATCGGGGACTACCCGTTGGTCCCGGCGGCGGGCCGCCTCTGGTCCATGGCATGGGCCGGGTCGTGCGGTGACCCCGCCGAGCTCGTGGAGGTCGATGCCGGCACGGGTGCATCCCGCCTCGCCGAGGCGCTGCCGGCCCCGCCCGGCGCGTGCAACGACGCGGACACCGGATCACAGGTGGCGGCGGTCGGGAGCGACGTCTTCGCGCTCATCGCGACGGGGAGCAGCGGCTCCGGGGTGCTCTACCGGGCTGAGGCCTGAGCGCTGGTCGCCCCAATGAGCGCCGTCAACAGCTCGTCGACGTCGTCGGCGATCACCAGTGCCTCGACCTGGCGTGCCTTGATGAACCCTTGCGTGACCGCGTGGCGGACGAAGCCGAGGAGGCCGTCGAAGAACCCGTCCACGTTGAGGATGCCGCACGGCTTGTCGTGGATGCCCAGTTGCGCCCAGGTGACGGACTCCATGAACTCCTCGTAGGTGCCGAAGCCGCCCGGGAGCATGACGAAGGCATCCGAGAGCTCGGACATCAGCGCCTTGCGCTCGTGCATGGTGCTCACCACGTGCAGATCGCTCAGGGTGTCGTGGGCGATCTCGTGACCGGCCAGCGACTCGGTGATCACGCCGGTGGCCCGTCCGCCCGCGGCCAGCGCGGCGTCGGCGACGACGCCCATCAGCCCCACCGAGGCGCCGCCGTAGACGAGCTCGATGCCGCGCTCGGCCACCGCCGTGCCGAAGCGGTCGGCGGCCAGTGTGAAGGCGGGATCGGTCCCGGGGCTCGAGCCGCAGAAGACGCACAACGTCTCGACGGTCGTCACGCCGGGCTGCCTTCGGGGACCGGCACCTGCGGGCGCCGTACCGCGGCGGGTCGCCGGACGCGGCGAACGATGGTCTCCGCCGCGTCGCTGTCGTGGATGGTCAAGGAGAAGGCGGCTGCCGCCAGGGCGAAGATCGCCGCGACCAGGAAGGCGAAGCGGTACCCCGTGATATCGGGGGACGACGTGCTCGCGCCGCCGTGCGCGGTCCCCGCGCTGATCAGGACGGTGGAGAGGACGGCGACGCCGGTCGCGCTCCCGACCTGGCGCATGGTGTTGAAGAAGGTCGAGGCCCGACCCATGGAGTCCGGCGTGATCATGGCGAAGGCCGCCGCCTGGTTGGGCACCATCACCTGGGCCATCATCCAGCCCAGCACGAACATGAGACCGCGGATGAGCCAGAGATTGGTCGTCACGGTGATCTGCGTGAGCAGCAACATGCAGACGGCGAGCCCGAGCAGCCCGCCCGTGATGTGCCGGCGGGGCCCGATGCGCGGATAGATGAAGCGGCTGGCGAACTGGGCGCCGATCATCACGCCGAAGGCCTCGGGGAAGGTGGAAAGGCCGGATTGCAGCGCGGAGAGCCCTCGTGCGTCCTGGAAGTAGAGCGGGATGAGGTAGAGCAATCCCAGGAAGGCGGCCGCGGCGAGGAACATCACGCAGTTGGTCGAGCGGAACAGTCGCTCCCGCAGGAGGTGGAGGTCGACCATGGGGCGGGTGGTCCGCAGCTCCACCAGGACGAACGCCAGGAGCAGTGCGGCACCGCTCACGCAGGTCGCGATCACTGTCGGTCGACGACCACCCCTGGAGCGGCCCCTCCGACACGCCGAACATCAAGAGGCCCAGCCCGGCGCCGCCGAGGATGAAGCCGGGCACGTCGAAGCGGCCGGCATCGATGGCGTCGACCTTCTCCAGGACGAGCCAGCCGAAGACGACGGCCACGATGCCGATCGGCACGTTGACGAAGAACACCCAACGCCACGAGAAGTTGGTGACCAGGAAGCCGCCGAGGACCGGCCCGACCGCGGGGGCCACGGTCGTCCCGAGGGTCAGGATGCTGGCGGCCCGTACCCGCTCGGCCGGCGGGAAGACCCGGTAGAGCATGGCCATCCCGACCGGCGCCATCATGCCGCCGCCCGCGCCCTGAATGACCCGGAAGACAACCAGCTCGGTCATGTTCTGCGCCACGCCGCAGAGCGCCGAGCCCACGGTGAACACGACGATCGCGGTGAGGAGCACCCGCTTGCCGCCGAAGCGGTCCCCCAGCCATCCCGACGCGGGAATGAAGACGGCCAGGCTCACGAGATACGCGATGACGACCCCGTCGACTGCGGTGGGCGGGATGTTGAAGTCGCGGCCGATGGTGGGCAGCGCGACGTTCACGATCGTGATGTCCATGATGTTCATGAACATGGCCGACACGAACACGATGCCCACGGCGATCTTCTGATTCATGGTGACGACGGCCACGTGTCTCTTTCGGATGCTCGAAGTCCAGGCGGAGCGGTCACGGGGCGGCGTGGACCGGCTCCCGGGTTCAGCTGCGCCCTCGACCCTATGCGCTGCTCCACCGGCCTCTGGCCCGCCGGCAGCATTCCCGCCCGGCGCGCGCCCGGTTCCGTAGGCTGGTCCGGGCATGGGCAACCGCATTGCACGCACGCTCAGGGCGACGGTCGTGCTCGCCGCCGTCGGCGCCGGCGCGGTGACGTCGATCCCGCTCGGTGCGGGTGCCGCCCTGCGGCCCACCCAGGCGGCGTCGCCCACCGTCTGGTTGTGCCGTCCCGGCCAGACCCCCGATCCGTGCGCGTGGAGCCGGGCCGCCACCGCCGTCACTGGGAGCGGCGCGACCAGGGTCGTCGCCGCTCCGGCGTCGCCGAGCGCGCGTCGGTTCGACTGCTTCTACGTGTACCCGACCGTCTCGACCGAGCCCGGGACCAACGCCGACCTCACCGTCCAGCCGGCGGAGCGGGCCGCGGCTGTGGTCCAGGCGTCACGGTTCTCCCAGCACTGCACCGTCTGGGCCCCCATGTACCGGCAGGTCACGGTGGCCGCGCTGGGGCATGCCGGGAACGGACGCCGTGGCCGTCGCGTACACGAGCCTGCTGGCGGCCTGGAAGGACTACCTCGCGCACGACAACCACGGCCGGCCCATCGTCTTCATCGGGCATTCGCAGGGCTCGGCCATGCTCATCAAGCTCCTCCAGACGCAGATCGACCCCTCGCCGGGCCTGCGCAGGAGAATGGTGTCCGCCATCCTCCTCGGAGGGAATGTGCAGGTCCCGCCCGGGCGGGTGGTCGGCGGCACCTTCCGCAACATCCCTGCCTGCAGCGCGGCCGACCCAGACCCGTTGCGTCATCGCCTATTCGTCTTTCGGATCGGCCCCGCCCGCCAACTCCCTGTTCGGCCGGGCCGGGCAGGGGGTGAGCCTGCAGTCGGGCCAGGGCGGAGCGGGGTCGCAGCAGGTCCTCTGCGTCAACCCCGCCACCTTCTCCTCCCGGGTGGGCAGGCTCCAGCCCTACTTCCTGAGCGCCACGACGAAGACCACGGGCGTCCGGGTGCTCACGCCGTGGGTGACCTTTCCCGGCCTCTACACGGCACAGTGCCGGCAGAGCGGCGGCGCATCGTGGTTGCAGGTGTCGGCCACCCCGGTGGCCGCCGACCCCCGCCCCACGGTCTCGGCTTCGCTCGGCCCTCTCTGGGGGTACCACCTGGACGATGTCAACCTGGCCCTGGGCAATCTCGTGGTCGATGTGGGGCTGCAGGAGGCGGCCTTCCGCTGACCCGGCGGTGCCCGCGGATTCCCCCTGGGAAAACCGTCGGGGCGGCCGTAGACTCCGGCGGTGCTCAAGGTCATCGCTGTCGCGAATCAGAAGGGCGGCGTGGCCAAGACGACGACCGTGCAGTCGTTGGGTGTGGCGCTGGCGCAGCAGGGGCGCCGGGTGCTCGTGGTGGATCTCGACCCCCAGGCCTGCCTCACCTACTCGCTCGGCTTCGATCCCGACCAGCTCGACTCGTCGCTGCACGACGTCCTGGTGCGGCGGGCCCGGCTCAGCGAGGTCGTCAAGACCGTCCCCGACGTCCCGAACCTCGACCTGGCGCCGGCCACCATCGACCTGGCAGGAGCGGAGGTCCATCTCCTGACCCGGACCGGTCGTGAGCATGTGTTGGCCCAGGCCCTGGCGCCGGTGCTCGACGACTATCACGCGGTGCTGATCGATTGCCCGCCGTCGCTCGGTGTCCTGACCATCAACGGCCTCACCGCCGCGGAGGCCGTCATCGTCCCGCTGCAGTGCGAGGCCCTGAGCCATCGCGGTGTCGGGCAACTGCTCGAGACGATCGAGGACGTGCGTCAATTCGCCAACGAGAAGCTCCAGGTGCTCGGTGTCATCCCGACGATGTTCGACGCCCGGACGACCCACTCACGCCAGGTGCTCTCAGAGGTCGAGGAGCGTTACGGCCTGCCACTGTTCCAGCCCTCTGTCCCGAAGTCGGTGCGCTTCGCGGAGGCGCCGGGCCTCGGCCAGTCCGTGCTGCAACACGCGCCGACGTCGCCGGGAGCCGTGGCCTACCGCGCGCTCTCGACACGCGTCTACGACGCCATGCAGACCGCCTGAGCGACATGGCGGCGTCGCGCGGCGACCGGGCGCCCGACCCCCTGGGCAAGCGGGCCCTGTTCTGGGTGCCGTCGGTGGGGGAGGCAGGCTCGAACGAGGCGGCTCTGTCTGCGGCCCTGCCGATCGGCAAGCATGCGCTCTATTCGGGCGCGCCGGCCGAGACCGACAGCCTGGCCATGACGTCGGGCAATCCTCTCGACGAGCGGGGCAGCGTCACGGTGGCCTGCGCGCGATGCCGGCAGACGTCCCGCATCGGCATGCTGGACCTCCTCATCTTCCAGTTCCCGCTCGCGGTGTGGCGCCCCTTCAGACGCTTCGACCACCGCATGACGTGCCCCTCGTGTCGCAAGCGGGCCTGGTGCAGCGTCACACTGCGCCGGAGCTGAACGGGTCCCGGGGGCAGTGCCGCCCCTCGCTCAGGCCGGTTCGGGCTCGAGCTCTTCTGTCTCGCGCTGTTCGTCACCAGGTTGGACGGTGGGCAGGCGGCGGGTCATGGCCAAGGCGATCAGCGCGATGAGGGCGAGGACGCCCAGGGCGGCCCGCAACCCGTTGATCCGGCTGTGCGCGTTCTCCTCCACGATGGCGTCCGCCGTCGCCGGCGGGACATCGGCCTTCTGCAGTCCGGCGCTGAGGTCGGCGTCGCTCACGAAGGGAATGCCGCTCGACAGCTCGACCTGAGCCTTGGAGGCCAGCTCCTTGGGGACGGCGGGGTTGTTGGCGACAGACCCGAAGAAGGTTGTGGTGAGCACGGCGATGAGGATCGCTCCGGACAGCGCGGTGCCGATCGACGCGCCGAGGTTCGTCACGGTGTTCTGCACGCCACCGACCTCGCCGCTCTGTGAGTCGGGCACCGCCGAGACGGTGACGGCGCCGAGCTGTGAGGCCAGGGTGCCGATCCCCAGCCCGGCCAGCAGCAGCGGCCCCGTCACGATGTCGGCGCCCGCCCCTGAGTCGAGTGCGGCGAGGAGCACGACGATGCCGAGGAAGAGGAGCCCGAAACCGATCTGCACGATCCGACGTGGCGAGGCGTGCGGGAAGAGCTTCGGCACGCCGACCGCGCTGGCCAGGAGGGTGATGGACAGCGGGAGCAGGCGCACACCCGTGGCAACGGCGGAGAGGCCCAGGGCTACCGACAGGAAGAGGGGGATCACGAAGAAGAGGCCGGCCTGCAGCATGAACTGGAAGAAGAAGGCCGTCAGCCCGCCTTGGAGGCGGGGCACTTTGAGCATGCTCGGGTCGACCAATGCGCCCTGGTGGCGCTGCAGCCGCCTGTTCTCCCACAAGGCGAAGAGGGCCAGGATGGCGCCGCCCCCGAGCAGCAGCCAGACCACGGGAGACATGCCCAGCCACTGCGGTGCGTCCGGCTTGGGTTGGACGAAGCCCCAGGTGCCCGACCGGATGACGCCGTACACAATGGCGCCCAGGCCGGCGGCGGAGAGCAGCGTGCCCACGGGGTCGAGGCGCACCCCGGGGACGGCGGGTGAATCCGCCATCCGGCGCGTCAGCCCGAGGATGCCGAGGACGAGCACGACTTCGCCCACGAAGACCCAGCGCCAGCTGGCGTACGTCGTGAACAGGCCGCCCACCAGCGGGCCGACGGCGACCGCCACGGCGCCCGCCGAGGCCACGAGCCCGTAGGCCCGCGGTCGGTCAGCACGCCCGAAGTTCGTCGCCACCAGCGCCACGACGGCCGGCATGATCAGCGCGGCGCCGAGCCCTTCCAACACCGACCAGCCGAGGATGAGGACCGGCAAGGACTTGGCTGCCGCGGTCGTGGCCGAGCCGCAGCCGTAAATGACGCAGCCGATCATGAAGGCACGCTTGCGGCCGATGATCTGGCCGATCTTGCCGCCCGTGATCATGAAGGCGGCCATGACGAGGGTGTAGAGGGTGATGGCGAACTGGATCCCGGTGACCGTCGTCCCGACGTCCTTGGCCACGGTGGCAATGGCCACGTTCATGACCGAGGTGTCCAGCGTCATGAGGAACTGCGCCGCCGCCAGCGTCAAGAGAACGATCTGCCCGCCGGATCGCGTCGATGTCTTGGTGCCCCCGGTGTCAGTCACGCCGCATTTTGGCCTAGAACGCCAACGCGGGGGTGTGATCCAGTCGGGATGCGGGGATTTGAACCCCGGACCTCCTGCTCCCAAAGCAGGCGCGCTGCCAAGCTGCGCCACATCCCGTGATTCGGCATTCGACAATCTAGGCCCTCGGGCGGGTGCCCCCCGGCACGCGCGATCTGGCCTGCCAATGAAGCTGATCTGGGTCGGTTCGGAGGGGTGGCCCCGTCGGCGTCTTCAGGAACACCCTCCCTTCTTATCGAGTACCCAAACAGTTGCGACGAGTGCAACCATGGCGAGGCCGCCCACAAAGGTGGGCGTGGCACGGACACGAGGAGCGATCCAGATGAAGATCCGCAAGGGCCTCTCGACCCGTCCATGACCCCGCGGCCAGATCCCGTGCAGCCCGGCCAGGAGTCGGCATGGGACTACCCGCGACCGCCGCGTCTCGAGGCGGTTCAGGCACGGATCCGTATCGAGCTCGGTGGGCACGTCATTGCCGAGACGTCGGGCGCGTACCGGGTCCTCGAGACGAGCCATCCGCCGAACTACTACCTCCCTGCCGACGACATCGTGTCGGGCACCTTGGTACGTACCCACGGTCGCTCCCTCTGCGAGTGGAAGGGCCAGGCCCACTACTTCGACGTGCACGCCGGCGAGCGGGTCGAGCCGGAGGCCGCCTGGGGCTACGACAAGCCGACCGCTGCGTTCGCCGCGATCGCGGGTTACGTCGCGTTCTACGCCGGCCGCATGGATGCGTGCTGGGTCGGCGACGAGCTGGTCGTGCCCCAGCCGGGGGGTTTCTACGGCGGGTGGATCACAGCGGCGGTGGCCGGACCCTTCAAGGGTGTCCCGGGCAGCCAGGGCTGGTAGCTGCGGCCGGCGTGACGCAGCGCCATTGAGCGACCGGCGCCACGTCGCGACCCGGGGCCATCCTGATCACCGGGGTGGCCGCCAGAAGCAGAACCTCTGGCAGGGCGCTTTAGGATTGCCTTGCCCCATGAAACTCGTTCCGACGAATCGCACGGACTACGGACTTCGGGCTCTCATCTATCTGGCCAACGGCCGGAAGCCAGTGGATCAAAGCCGCACAGATCGGGAGTGCCATGGCCATCCCGGTCGGGTTCCTGCAGATCGTCCTCCAGGACCTGCAGCATTCGGGGCTCGTCATTTCGCGATCAGGCCCGAAGGGTGGCTACGCGCTCGGACGCCCATCCGGATCGATCACCGTCTGCGAGGTCGTCGAATCTCTGGAGGGTCCGCTCGATGCCGGCGAATGCGCGCTGCGCGGCGGACCGTGTCACTGGGACGACGTCTGCGCGCTCCACCAGGTCTGGTCGTCGGCACGCCAGGCACTGCGCGAACGATTGCAGTCGGCCACGCTCGCCGACGTGGCTGCTCAGGACAGAGCGTTAGCCGACGGGACGGCTTCCGTGCCGGCCGACTCGCACCGTCGGAAGATCCGACTCGAAACCCGACGCCCATCGCAGTAGGCGTCAAGGGATCGTCCGCGTCAACGGGCCTGAGCGGCCTCCTGGACGATCTGCCTCGTCAGAGGACCTTCGACGACTGTGGATCGGGACAGGCGCCCGCGGACGGACTCGGCCTGCTGCCAGCCGGTGACGACGGCGACCGGCGTGTCCGCAGGGGCGGCAGCGTCGACGGCGTCGGCCACCTCGGCCCGGCAGGGAGTGGCCGTCCCCAGGTTATTGATCACGAAGTCCGCCTTCTCGAGCAGGTCGCAGTGGCCGTTCTCGACCAGCGAACAGCGGGGGCCGTGGGCCGCCGGGCCCCGGGCACCACATGGTGTCGATGTCCATTCGGTCCAGCACGTTGGAGACGGCCATGGCCTCCGCTCCGTCTGCGCCCTCGAAGAGGGCGGTGCGGCGCACCGAAGCGTCCGACGAATGCCGCGGCCAGTTGGCCGCCTCGTCATGGCCGAGAACCTGCTTGCTTCTGCCCATGGTGACCTCCTTCAGGCGCTCGGCTGCCGCGCTCCTCGTGGGGGAGAACCTTCGTTCACCCACCTCGACGCATAGTTCCTCAAGTACTCAACTTGAGAATATGCTTCTCGGGTCGCTCTCGACTAGGGACCAACGTCCCGACATCGGGGTTGGAAGGCCGGGGCGATGCAGCGGCGATCAAGGAGCCCGGGGTCCTGGAGGGCTCCGTGCGTCAGGTCTCGAGGCATTCGGCCAACGACACTTCGTGGCTGCCGTCACGATGCTGGGGCAGATGCCTCTCGGAGTAGGCGTCGGCGTTGATCTTCACCGAATCGGGACTGACCGCGTTCTCCCGGATGCGGGCCGGAACCCCGAGGGCCATGGCACCGGCCGGAACCTCGGTCCCCGGCGCCACGACTGCTCCCGCCCCCACGAGGGAACCGGAGCGGCAGACGACTCCTTCGAGGACGACAGCACCGGAACCGATGAGCACCAGGTCCTCCAGATGGCAACCCTCCAGATGCGCCAAGTGGCCGATCACGCAGTCGTCTCCGATGCGCGTCTGCCTCTCGAGCTGGGTGTGGACGACGGCGCCGTCCTGCACGGACGTCCGCGCACCAATCAGGATCGGACCGTTGTCGGCCCGGATGACGACACCCGGCCAGATGCTCGAGCCCGGCCCGACGCGGACCTCGCCGATGAGGACCGCCTGGGGGTGGATGTAGGCATCCGGATGGATCCGCGGCCGTTCGTCGCCCAACGCGTAGAGAGTCATGTCCACATTCAAACAGCGGGGCCGCGTCGGCCTGTGACCCTTCACGTGCGACCCGGTTCGGAAAGGGCGGTCAGCGGAGGGCCGTCAGGGTCGCAAGACCGGCCGGCGATCAGCCGTCGGCGAGCAGCGACCCGTCGGCGCTGACGGCCACGTGGATCGGCGTGAGGCCCCGCGGGGCCGGCGGGCTGACCACGGCGCCCGTCGCGGGGTCGAACTCCGAGCCGTGGCACGGGCACACGATGAATTTGGCGCCCGCGGCGTACCCGACCGTGCAGCCGGCGTGCGGGCAGATTGCGTCGTAGGCCACGAATTGGTCCTTGGCGAGTTGCAGGACGAGTCCGGGATCACCGGTTGCCGGGTCCGTGAAGGTGGCCGCGCCGCCGACGGGCACCTGGCTGGCCAGGCCGATACGCGTGCCGGCGGCGGCCTGCCCGGCGGTCGTGGTCGTCGCGGCGGGCGCCGGTCGTCGTGGTGGCCCCCGCGGGCGCCGTCGTCGTGGTGGCCCCGGCGCCCGACCCCGTGGATGACAGGGCGGACGTGCCGCCACCTCCGGGGCTCGGCGCGCCACCGACGGCCCGGCCGAGCCCGGCGGCGGCGCCGGCGGCCACGGCGCCGATCACGGCGGACGCCGCGACGGCAGTCCCCCCGAGGACCAGGGTCCGGCGGTCCACGGCGTCGGGGCCGCGCTGCACAATGCTGCCGCGGTCGTCGACCAGGAACGGGCACCCGTGGACGTCGCAGGGCTGCCCGCCGCGTGCCGTGCAGGTGTCGGCCTGGTAGTTGCCGCAGACCTGCTGGACCAGCTCGAAGCGGATCGGCACAACGGTCGGTGGCCCGCCCTTGTTCTCTGCCGCCACCCGGGCCGCGATCAGTCCGTCGAGGGAGAGCACGCCGCCCGATCCCGCCACAAGGAGGGGGATCCAGGCGAACAGGAAGACGATGTCGGCGCCGGTGTAGTACGGCGAGGAGTGGAAGCTCACCGTCAGGAACAGGGTCAGGGAGAGGGCGACACCGCCGGCCGCCGCCACCCGGGTCCAGAGGCCGAGAAGTGCACCCAGGCCGACGGCCAGCTCAGCCAGCGCAATGACGATGCCGATCGGCACGGCAAAGCGGAGGAGGTGCCCCAGGAGGAAGTGGACGGGGCTGATCCTGATGGATGCGATGAGCTGAGCCTGAATGCTGGACGGGCTGTTGGCGTTGAAGAAATTCGGGTTGGCCAGCTTCTGCAACCCGGCGAAGCAGAAGGTGAATCCGAGGAACGCCCGCAGGGGCAGCAGGGCCCACCCGGAAAGAGCCGACGAACGTGGCGGCGGGGCGTCGTAGCGCGTCCGCCGGCGGCGTGCGCCCGATCTGGCCGCGCCCGACCCTGCTCCCGCTGCGGCCGCATGACCGGGGGTGCGCTTGGGTGGGACGGCTCGAGTCCGCTGTGCCACGGTGATCTCCGATCTTCACGGTGCCCCGAGTAGTCGGCGGCATATGACTAGCACGGGCCGGACCCGCGCCCCGGTCATGCTCAGCCGGTCTGCGGGTGGGTCGGGGTCGTGCCGTTGGCCAGGAGAAGGTCGAAGCCGTCCGGGATGCTGAGCAACCCCGGCGCGGTACCCGAGGTGTCGGTGAGCCCGTACTGCCACACGATGCTGTTGTCACGCGGATCGATGACGACGACGCGGTTGCGGTAATCGTCGTTGACCATAATGAGCCCGTTGGGCAATCGCTCCGCCAGCGAAGGCTTCTTGAGCATGCCGTCGCCGGCCAGGACGTCGTACTTCCAGACGACTGCGCCGGAGCGGCGGATGGTCAGGATGCGTCCCTCGGCGGGCGGGTCGTAGTCGGCGAGGAGGTAGAGGTTCGAGCCGAGCTGCTGGGGATCGGAGGGATAGTTGACCGTCGGGAGCTGCACGGTCCACACCAGCTGGCCGCCGGGCGTGTACTCGGTGATCCACGACCCGTTGATTTCCGAGACCAGCACGTCCCCGTTGGCGAGGGGCGTGTCGCCGTTGGGGTAGCCCACGCCCGTGGGCGGGTTGTGCACCGCCACCCCGTTGGTGCCGATCTGGCTCAAAGGGGTCCCGCTGGGCGAAATGAAGAGGATCCGGTCGTTCATCGCATCGGCCACCGTGATCTCGCCGTTCTTGAGCAGGTACGCGTCGTCGGGCTGGTTCAGGTAGCCCGCCCCGGCGCCCGATTTTCCGGGATGCCCGTACTGCCAGAGGATCTTTCCCGACGGGTAACCGATCTCGACAATGGTGTGGTTGTCCTCCTGGTTGGAGATGATCCCGGTCCCCTTGTGGAAGAAGAAGGCGTCGTCGGGGAAGTAGAAGCCTCCCGGCGGGGGCGGCATTGTGGCCGAGGGGTATTGCCACTGCAGGTTGCGTGCCGGGTCGATCACCAGCAGACGGTCGTTGCCCCTGTCGGCGATCAACAGGTGGCCCTGATAGGGGGCACCTGCGGCGGCCCCGCCGACCGGTCCGCCGTAGGTGCTGGGCCGCAAGCGAGATCACGGTGGCCAGCGACCCCTTCGCCACGCCGGCCTGGTCGGAGCCCGACTGCTGGGCCACCTCGCCGCCCACCAGGTACCCGACGGCAGCCTTCCCGGTGCCGACCGTGGCGTACCCGCCGAAGGCGACGGCCTGGGGAAGCAGGCCGGCGTCGGCGACCCGGTGGGTGTGCTCGTCGAATTCGTAGAGCTGGGTCAGCGTCTGGCCGCCGCCCGTCTGGCCGCCGGCGATGTAGATGTGGCCGTCGATCACGAAGGCGGCTGCGCCGTACAACGCCTGGGGCAGGGTGCCGACGAGGTGCGCGGCGTGGGTCGCGGGATCGATCTCCTGAATGTCCGCTGTCGCGGTCACTGCGCTCCCGGCGCCGCTGCCCGTCTGGCCCCCGAAGGCGAACACGTGGCCGCCGAGAGAGGTGACGGCGGGGTAGCGCACGGGCACCGGGAGGTTGGCCACGCTCGTGAAGTGGGTGCCGTCCGTCGTCGTCAGGACCGAGGGATCGTACGTCGTGCCGTCGTAGCCGCCCACGATGTAGACGGCGCGCCCGATGGTGGCGGTGGCGAGGTCCGAGCGGGGTCGTGGCAGCTGGCCGGCCACCGCGCCCGGGCCCGCCGCGGCCGCGGCCGTGCACCGATCGACTGCACCGTGGCGAACGTGTCGGGCGAGCCGCCTCCGAAGACGTAGGACGACGGGCCGATCTGTGCGCCCGCGGCGTCATGGACGATGTCGGCCAACGAGCCCGCCGCCGTGATGGTCCCACTGGCCGGGTCGAGCCAGGACACGCCGTTGAGGGAGCTTCCCGACGGGGACAGGCCGCCGAGAATGCGGAGGCGGCTCCCGACGGCGACGAGCGCTTCCCGAGAGAGCGGGGCGGCGAGCTGCCAGGGCTCGATGCCCGCCTCCAGTGACGGCGGGCCCGCGGCGACTGTCCGCCCTCGGCGGGCACCGGTACCCGCGGCGACCCCTGCAGCCGAGGAGCCCGATGCCCGATGCCGATGCCGATGCCGTGGTCGAGGTGGAGGTCGAGGTCGACGACGATGTCGAGCCGTGTACCGGTGGCGGGGAACTGCCCGACGCCAGGGTCACCACCAGGGCGGCCGCCGCGAGCACAAGGACGAGCAGCACGACCGCACGACGTCGGCGGATCTGTGTCTGGCGGTGGCGCCGGCTGTCTCGCCCGGCGGGGGACCTGGGGACCTCACCTCCGGCTCACGCCCGCTCGACGGCGAGCACCTGCCACTCGTCGGGCAGGCCCTTCAGATTGTGCCGGCCCCGGTCGTCGAAGACGATGCCCGAGCCCACCACCAGGTCGCGCACCGTCCCCGTGACGAGGACCTCGCCCGGCCCTGCCATGGCGCTCACCCGCGAGGCGATGTGCACGGCCAGGCCGCCGATGTCGTCGCCGCGCAGCTCCACTTCGCCGGCATGCAGGCCGGCCCGCAGCTGCAGTCCCGCGTCGCCCGCCGTCCGCACCATGGCCTCGGCGCAGCGCACGGCCTGGGCGGGCGCGGCGAAACGGGCCAGGATCCCGTCGCCCATGTTCTTGACGAGCGTGCCGTCGTGCCGGGCCAGGAGGCGCCCCACGTTGACGTCGAACTCGTCGAGGACGGCGCGCCACTGGCGGTCGCCCGCCTCGGCCGCGCGCACGGTCGAATCCACGATGTCGGTGAAGAGCACGGCGGCGAGCAGCCGTGTGGCGGCGTGCACCCCGCGCTCGCCCGTCACGAACTCCTCCATCTCGTCGACGATGGAGTCGAACTCACCGGCCCAGGGCAGGATGTCGGGCCCGGTCGTGGTGATCAGGCGGGCGCCGGTGATGTGCTCGGACAGGTAGCGGCCGTGCTCACTCAGTTGCGCGTAGCTGTCCAGCCGGGCGAAGACGAGGGTCGGGCAGGTGATGGACGGCAGGCAGCCGCGCATGTCGGCCGAGAAGGTCACGACGTTGAAGGCGGCGGCGGTGGCCGGGCTGGCGCCGCGTCGGGCCGCCCGCCCCCACCACTCGCGGAAGCCGACCCGGTGGGCCAGGCTCGGGGCGAAGATGGCGATGTCCCGGGGGATGCCGTCCTCGGTCAGGGAGCCCTCGATCCCGGAGCCGGCGGCCACCTCCTCGTCCGACGCGCCGAAGCCGTAGTCCTCGGCCCGGCCCACGCGGGCCGTGCCGTTCACGATGACGAGGGAGATGACCCGTTCGGGATGGGTGGCGGCCAACCAGACCGCGGCCATGGCCCCGCCGGCCGAGGCGAGCACGACGGCGCGGTCGCAACCGGCCGCGTCCATGACGGCCAGCGCGTCGCGCCCCAGGCCCTCGATGGAGGGATCGGTGCCGGTCGGCAGCGGATCGGAGAGCCCGAGGCCGCCGGCGTCGAAGCGGATCAGGCGGGAGAAGTCCGCCACGCGCTCGGTGTAGCGGAGCCAGTTCGGCTCGTCGACCGTCTCGTCGATGGAGATCATGAGCCCGCTGTTGAACTCGAGCACGTCCACCAGGTCGCCCGGTGCTTCGGGCGACCGCCCCCAGACCTGGTAGCCGATGTGGACGCCGTCCCTGCAGCGCGTACTGGGTCAGCGGGCGCCTCCATACGGGGTGCAGTCTGCCGTGCCCCGGGACCCGGCGAAGCGGGGGTTGAGAGGCCGGGATCGGGGAGTTGGAGGGGTGGCGGAGCCGGCCGGGCTCAGCGGGCGCCGCGCACCAGGCGCCCCGGCAGCTCGCCGGTCGGCTCGCCGTGCTCGAAGGTGACCGTCCCCGCCTTCAGGGTGGCCACGTAGCCCGATGCCTTCTGGAGCAGTCGGCGGCCGCCCGCCGGCAGGTCGTTGGTGACGTAGGGCGCACCGAGCGTCAGGGCGTCGTAGTCGATGAGGTTGAAGTCGGCCAGCGCGCCCGGCTCCACCGTGCCCCGGTCGGTCATGCCGTACAGGCGCGCCGTGTCGTGCGTCTGCTTGCTGCACCACGTACTCGAGCGGGAGCCGCTCGCCGCGGCTGCGGTCGCGGGTCCAGTGCGTGAGCATGAAGGTCGGCATCGACGCGTCGCAGATGGTGCCGGTGTGGGCGCCGCCGTCGGCCAGCCCGAGGAGGCCCTGCGGGTGCAGCATCATCTCGCGCACGTGGTCGAGGTCGCCGGTGGCGTAGTTGAGGATCGGGATGTAGAGGAGCCCCTGTCCGCCGCCGCGGGCCATCTCGTCGTAGGCCACCTCCAGCGGTGTGCGGCCGCTCGCCGCCGCCATACCCGCCAGCGAGCGCTCGGGGCCCGGCTCGTAGTCGGGCGGGTCCCCGAGGATGAAGGTGCGCTCGTAGGCCTTGGTCATGGCGTCGGCCTGGGCCGGCGAACCGGGCGTCCACGACACCACCGACCGCCGCACCTCGGGGTCGGCCAGCGCGGCCGCCAGCTCGTCCGGCGACGGGCAGCGCTCCCGGAGCGCCGCATACGCCGGGAAGTCGGAGAACAGGCAGAGCGTGGTGTGGTGCCCCGACAAGATCCCGGTCGGGCGTCCTGCGATCTGGGGGAACAGCTTGGCCCCCTCGGCACAGGCCTCGAGCGAGGCCGCCAATTGCTTGCGCCACAACTCGGGGTCGTCGTCGGCCTGCAGCAGGACGTAGGACACGGGACGGTCGATGGCGGCGGAGAGACGGCGCATCCAGTCGACCTCCTGCCAGGCGTCCTCGAGCATCTCGCCGGCCGAGCCCAGGGGGGCCAGCTCGAAGACGCCGGCTCCGGCCTCTCCCAGTGCGGACCCGAGGCCGAAGAGCTCGTCCTCGGCGGCGAAGGTGCCGGGCACCAGCTCGCCGTCGATGGCGCGGTGTCCCAGTGTGCGGGAGGTGGAGAAGCCGAGGGCGCCGGCCCGGATGGCGTCGAGCACGATGGCCCGCATGGCGGCGATGTCGTCCGCGGTCGCCGCCTCGTTGCGGGCGCCGCGCTCACCCATGACGTAGGCCCGCACGGCGGCGTGGGGCACCTGGGTGCCGACGTCGACCGTCCAGCGTCGCTTCTCCAGCGCGTCGAGATACTCCGGGAAGGTCTCCCACTCCCACTCGATCCCCTCGGCCAACGCCGTGCCGGGGATGTCCTCGACGCCCTCCATCAGCCCGATGAGCCAGTCGTGGCGGTCGGGTTGGGCAGGGGCGAAGCCGACGCCGCAGTTGCCCATCACGAGCGTGGTGACGCCGTGCCACGACGACGGGGCGAGCTCCGGGTCCCAGGTGACCTGGCCGTCGTAGTGGGTGTGGACGTCGACCCAGCCCGGCGTGACCAGCAGGCCGTCAGCTTCGATGACTCGGGTGGCGCCGCCCTGGACCGCGCCCACCTCGGTGATGCGGCCGGAATCCACCGCGACATCGGCGGAACGAGCCGCCACGCCGGTCCCGTCGACCAGCGTCCCACCCTTGATGATCAGGTCGTGCATGTGATCAATCGTTTCACGCCAGCCCGCGGCCCGCTCACCGCGACTGGCGTGCCCCCCGAGGAGGGTGAGGGTCAGACCTTGGCTTTGCCGAGAATCCGGTTCATCTTGGTGCCGCAGGTCGGGCAGGTGCCCTGTGCGGCACGGCGCCCGTTGGCCAACTCCACTTCCTGGCCGTCGAACTCACGCTTCTCTCGGCACTTCACGCAGTACCCCTCGTAGTTAGCCATGGCAACTCCTTCGGTCGGTGATGGCCTTGAACGGGAGTCGAACGTAGCGGCGGGGTCCACGGATTTGGGGGATGGTCGGGCGGTTTCAGGCACGATCCGGAGGTATGGTCGCTGCTCATGGCAGACAACGGTGCAGGTCAGGACGGTGACTGGCTCCGCCTGGGACAGCGGAACCGTGCCGCGCTGGCCGAGACCTGGGAGTCGCTGGCCGAGGTCTCTCGCGAGCTCTCCGCCACCGAGTGGGCCCTTCCCACCGAGTGCCCGGGTTGGGACGTCAAGGACCAGCTCTCCCACCTCATCGGGATCGAGCAGGCGATCATGGGCGAGCCGGCGCCGCAGTGGTCCGCACCGCTCGGGGAGCACGTGAAGAACGACTTCGCGGCGACCAACGAGCCCTACGTGGCGGTGCGGCGAGCCGAGCCCGGCCCGGCCGTCCGGGCTGAATTCGTCGCCGTGACGACGACCCGCCTCGCGCAACTCGACGACTTGACGGCTGCGGAGTGGGCCGCCGTCGGCTGGAGCCCCATGGGCCAGGTGCCGCACGCCGAGTTCATGACGGCGCGGGTCTACGACAGCTGGGTGCACGAGCAGGATGTGCGCCGGGCCCTCGACCGTCCGGGCGGCGGCGGGAACGCCGCCTCGGCCATTTCGCTCGGACGGATACAGGACGCCATGCCCTTCGTGGTCGGCAAGAAGGCGGGCTGCGCCGAGGGCACCGCGGTCCGCTTCGACGTCTCGGGCCCGGGTGCCGACGCACGGGCGTTCACCGTCGCGGTCGAAGGAGGGCGGGCCCGCCCTGCGTCCGACGACGTGACGCCGACGGTCACCCTGTCCCTCTCGAGCATCGATTTCACGCGCCTCGGCTGCGGCCGCGCCACCGCCGTGCAGGTGGACGCGGCCGGCGGCATCGGCCTGGACGGTGACGAGCAGGTGGGCCGGTCCGTGTTGGGCGCCATGAACTTCATGTTCTGAGCGTTTCCGCCGCCGACCGACCCCGCCGCGAGCCCGGCCGGGACACCGTGCGCTCCGGCCACGGGGCGACCGGTAGAGTGATCCGCTCGTGATGCGTGCGACAGCAGAGCCAATGGAGGGGAACCTCGTCCGCCTGACGGTCGAGGTGGACGAGCCCGAATTCGATCGAGCGCTCGGCGATGTCGTGCGCGCCCTGGCCAAGCAGGTCCGTGTGCCCGGCTTCCGGCCGGGCAAGGTGCCGCGCAAGGTGCTCGAAGCCCGCATGGGCGGCGCCGGTGCCCTGCGCGCCGAGGCCCTGCGCGAGTCGCTGCCGGACTTCTACGCCCGTGCCGTCGTGGACACCGAGCTCGACCCCATCGCCCAACCCGAGATCGACATCACGGGCGGCGAGGACAGCGGTGCCGTCTCGTTCGACGCGGTCGTGCAGGTGCGCCCGATCGTCGCCATCCCGGGTTACGACGGGCTGCACGTCACGCTCCCGGGCCTCGCCGTCACCGACGAGGAGATCCAGAGTCAGCTCGACAGATTGCGCGAGAACGACGCGGAGCTCGAGGTCGTCGACCGGCCCGCCATCGACGGCGATCTGGTCACGATCGACCTGCACGGCAACGACGCCACCGGGGCAGAGGTGGTCGGCGTGGACGATTATCTCTACGAGGTCGGATCCGCCTCGGTCGTCCCCGAGCTCGACGGGGAGTTGCACGGCGCCAAGGCCGGAGCGATCCTCGCCTTCGACACCCCCAGCCCGGACGACCCGGACGAGAACGTGGCGTTCCGCGTGCTCGTCAAAGAGGTCAAGATCAAGAAGCTGCCCGAGGCGACCGACGAATGGGCCTCCGAGAGCTCCGAGTTCGACACCGTGGCCGAGTTGCGCTCGGACATCGAGACTCGCATCGGCCGCGTCAAGCTGATGCAGAGCCAGATGGCGCTGCGCCAGAAGACCATCGAGGCCCTGGCCGAGCTGGTCACCGACGACGTGGTGCCAGAAGTCCTGGTCGATGCGGAGGTCAATGAGCGGCTCCACGACCTCCAACACCGCTTGGAGGCCCAGAAGCTGGGCCTGGCCGAGTACTTCCAGGCCACCGGCACGACGCCGGACGAGCTGCTCGGCGCCGTGCGCGTGGACGCCCTGGCCGCCGTGAAGGCCGATCTGGCGCTGAGAGCCCTGGTCGAGGCCGAGGAGTTGACGCTCAGTGACGAGGAGCTCCTTGCCGAGATAGTGACGATGGCGGAGCGGATGGGCACCACGCCGACCGAATTGCGTCGCCAACTCGACACGGCCGGCCGGACCGGCGCGGTACGCTCGGAACTGCGCAAACAGAAAGCGCTGGAGTGGCTGCTGGACCACGTGGATCTCTTCGACGAAGAGGGCAACCCGATGTCACGGGATGACCTCAAGGTGGATGCCTCGGGAGAGGGCGAAGTCGAGCAAGACGAGGAGAGCGAGTGAAGATGCCGAGTGCGGGGAGCCCGATGAAGGCCTACAACTATCTGGTCCCGACGGTGATCGAGTCGTCCAACCGGGGCGAGCGGGCCTACGACCTGTACTCGCGGTTGCTGCGTGAGCGCATCATCTTCCTCGGGACGCCGGTCGACGACGCGGTGGCCAACCTGGTCTGCGCCCAGATGTTGTTCCTCGAGTCCGAGGAGCCCGACAAGGACATCCACCTCTACATCAACTCGCCCGGTGGTGAGATCACGGCGTTGTTCGCGATCTATGACACGCTGAAGTTCATCAAGGCCGACGTCTCCACCTTCTGCTTCGGGCAGGCAGCCTCGGCGGCTGCGGTACTGCTGGCGGCGGGGGCCAAGGGCAAGCGCTTCGCGTTGCCCCATGCCCGGGTGCTCCTGCATCAGCCCTGGGGCGGCGTCGAAGGTCAGGCCAGCGACATCGAGTTGCAGGCCAAGGAGATCCTCCGCATGCGGGACCTGCTCTCGGGAATGCTGGCCGAGGACACCGGGCAGACCCAGGAGAAGGTGGCCCGGGACACTGACCGCGACTTCATCATGACGGCGGACGAGGCGGTCACGTACGGCGTGATCGACGAGGTCATCACAGCACGGTCGGTGGCGCCACTCGAGGCCATCGGCGCCGCGTAGGACGAGCTGGCACGGACGGGAGAGCGATCTGGTGGCGAAGTTCGGAGAGGGCGGGGATCTCGTCAAGTGCAGCTTCTGCGGCAAGACGCAGAAGCAGGTCAAGAAGCTGATCGCCGGTCCCGGTGTCTACATCTGCGACGAGTGCATCGACCTGTGCAACGACATCATCGCCGAGGAGCGTGACGAGTCCACCGAGCTGAGCTTCGAGGACCTGCCCAAGCCGCGGGAGATCTTCGATTTCCTCAACGACTACGTCGTCGGGCAGGAATACGCCAAGAAGATCCTGTCGGTCGCCGTCTACAACCACTACAAGCGCGTGCAGGCCGGTCCGCCGGCCGGCGACGACGGTGTCGAGCTGGCCAAGTCGAACATCCTGCTGCTGGGTCCGACCGGCTGTGGCAAGACACTCTTGGCCCAGACCCTCGCCCGCATGCTCAACGTCCCCTTCGCCATTGCCGATGCCACGGCGCTGACCGAGGCCGGATACGTCGGTGAGGATGTCGAGAACATCCTCCTGAAGCTGATTCAGGCCGCCGACTACGACGTGAAGCGGGCCGAGACGGGCATCATCTACATCGACGAGATCGACAAGATCGCCCGCAAGAGCGAGAACCCCTCCATCACCCGCGACGTGTCGGGCGAGGGCGTGCAGCAGGCGCTGCTGAAGATTCTCGAGGGGACCACGGCCTCCGTGCCGCCCCAGGGCGGTCGCAAGCACCCGCACCAGGAGTTCATCCAGATCGACACGACCAACATCCTGTTCATCTGCGGTGGCGCTTTCGCCGGCCTGGACAAGGTCATCGAGTCGCGGATCGGCAAGCGCGGCATCGGCTTCCGTGCCGAGGTGCACCGCCAGGATCGCGAAGACGGTGAGATCCTGCGCCACGTCCTCCCGGAGGACCTGATCAAGTTCGGTCTCATTCCCGAATTCATCGGACGCCTGCCGGTCGTCAGCGCCGTCTCGCCGCTCTTCAAGGAAGCGCTGGTCCAAATCCTCGTCGAGCCGAAGAACGCACTGACCCGTCAGTACGAGCGGGTCTTCGCCCTCGACAACGTGGAGCTGGAGTTCACGCCCGACGCCCTCGAGGCCGTGGCGGAACAGGCTCTGTTGCGCGGCACCGGAGCGCGCGGCCTGAGGGCGATCCTCGAAGAGGTTCTGCTCGACGTGATGTACGACCTGCCCAGCCGTGACGATGTCGGCAAGTGCGTGGTGGACCGTTCGGTGGTGCTCGACCGCGTCGCCCCGACGCTCGTGCCGCTCGGTGGCGCGCCGGTCAAGGCGACCCGCTCGCGCCGCGCCGCCTCCTGACCGACCCGGAGCCCGTCGCCGTGGAGGAATCGGTGGCACCGCCCTTCGACGGGGTCGGGCAGGCACTGTCCTGGCTCGACAGCCACATCGACTTCGAGTCCAACATGCCGCGCCGTCGGGCCGTGCCGACGCTGGACCGCATGCGGGCACTGATGTCGCTGCTCGGCGAGCCCCAGGAGTCCATTCCCTCCATCCACATCACGGGCACGAACGGGAAGGGCTCGACGACGGCCATGGCGACGTGGCTCCTCATGGCCAAGGGTCTCAGCGTGGGCACCTATACGAGCCCCAACCTCCACGTGGTCGGCGAGCGGCTGGCGCACAACGCGGTGCCCATCGACGACGCCGCCCTGACGGACGTCCTGACGGAGCTGGCCCTGCTCGAGCCGTTGCTCCCCGAGCGCCCGACCCGGTTTGAGCTGCTCACGGCCGCCGCCCTGGCCTGGTTCTCCACCGAGGCGGTCGACGCCATGGTCGTCGAGGTGGGTCTCGGCGGGACCTGGGACTGCACCAACGTCGTCCGGGGCGACGTGGCGGTGCTGACCAACGTCAGCTTCGACCACACGGACGTCCTGGGGCCCACCCTCGAGGGGATCGCCACGGACAAGGCGGGCATCATTGAGCCGGGCAGCAGGGTCGTGGTGGGGGAGATGGCCCCCGAGCTGGCGGAGATCATCACGAGGCGGGCCCACGAGGTCGGGGCGGCGTCGGTCTGGGTGGCCGGACGTGACTTCGGGTGCGAGTCCAACCGCGTCGCGGTGGGAGGGCGCGTGGTGACGCTGTGGACGCCCGGCGGCCGCTACGAGGACATCCTGGTGCCGCTGCACGGTGCGCACCAGGGACGGAACGCGTCGGTGGCGGTGGCGGCGGTCGAAGCCTTCTTCGGCGATCCGCTCGCCGCCGAAGTGGTGGAGGAGGGGTTGGCGGCCGTGCGCGTGCCCGGTCGTCTCGAGGTGTTGGGTCGGCGACCGTTGTTGCTCGTCGACGGCGCGCACAACGCGGCGGGTATGGCGGCGTTGGCCGACGCGTTGACCGAGGAGTTCGCGGTCGACGGCGTCGCGGTGGCCGTGGTGGGAATGCTGTCGGGTCGCGACCCGTCAGCGATGCTCGCGCCGCTGGCCGCAGCCGGCGTCTCGACCATCGTCGCCTGCGAACCGGATTCGCCGCGCGCCATGCCGGTGACCGCGGTGTCCGAGGCAGGTCGCGCGCTCGGTCTTTCCGTCTACGAAGAGCGCGATGTCATCGACGCGCTGCGCGTGGCGCGCGGCATGGTGGATGCCGACGGGCTCGTCGTGGTGGCCGGGTCGCTCTACGTCGTCGGCGCCGCCCGAGCCGACGCATTGGCGGCGTCCGTCCCGTGGGAGGAAGCCGGGCGCTGACCGCGGACGGGACCGTCCGCAGGTTGTGTAGTGTCCACCCTTCGTGGACCGCACCCTTGTCATTGTGAAGCCCGACGGCGTCGAGCGAGGCCTGGCCGGCGAAGTGCTCGGCCGCCTGGAGCGCAAGAAGCTCCGCCTGGTGGCCGCCGAACTCCGGACCATCACCAAGGAGATCGCCGAGACCCACTACGCCGAGCATGCCGAGCGGCCCTTCTTCGGCGACCTGGTCGCCTTCATCACCCGCTCGCCGGCGCTCATCATGGTGGTCGAGGGCCCGAAGGACACCTTCGCCGTTGTGCGTCTGATGATGGGCACGACGAATCCGGCCGAGGCGGCCCCGGGCACCCTCCGCGGGGACTTTGCGATCGAGACGACCGAGAACCTGGTGCACGGTTCTGACTCGCACGAGTCGGCGGCGCGGGAGATCGCCCTGTTCTTCCCAGGCCTGGCAACGACCTAGGAGCGGGCCTGGCGCCGGCCAACGGCGGTGTAATACAGCCACTTTCCGTGTCCAGGGGCGTCCGCCTTGTGGACCCCCTCGGAGTCCCATAGCCTGTGGGCGCACCACAACGGGTACCGGCCTTCGCCGGCGCCCATCAGGATTTTCTCGGGAGAGCTCCAACTATGGCCGAAAATCGTCTTTCCCTCCTTGGTCGTGACATGGCTGTCGACCTCGGAACCGCCAACACGCTGGTGTACGTCCGCGGCCGTGGCATCGTGCTGAACGAGCCCTCCGTGGTGGCCGTCGACATCAAGGACGGGCGACCGCTCGCCGTGGGGGCAGAGGCGAAGCGGATGATCGGCCGCACACCGTCGAACATTCAGGCCATCCGGCCTCTGAAGGACGGCGTCATCGCCGACTTCGAGATCTGCGAAAAGATGTTGCGCTATTTCATCCACCGCGTGCACCAGCGCCGCTTCGCCAAGCCGCGCATGGTCATCTGCGTCCCGTCCGGCATCACCGGCGTGGAGCGCCGAGCCGTGATGGAGGCCGCCGAGTACGCAGGGGCCCGGCGTGCCTACATCATTGAGGAGCCCATGGCAGCGGCCATCGGCGCCGGCCTCCCGGTGCACGAGCCGACCGGCAACATGGTGGTCGACATCGGTGGCGGGACGACCGAAGTGGCGGTCATCTCTCTCGGTGGCATCGTCACGAGCCAGTCGGTGCGCATCGGTGGCGACGAGTTGGACGAGGCGATCGTGTCCTTCGTCAAGAAGGAGTTCAGCCTCGCGCTCGGAGAGCGCACGGCGGAAGAGATCAAGATCACGCTGGGTTCGGCCTATCCGCTCGAGCAGGAGCTGCACGCGGAGATCCGCGGCCGCGACCTCGTGAGTGGTCTGCCGAAGACGATCGTCGTCTCCACCGAGGAGATCCGGCGGGCCATTGAGGAGCCGGTGTCCGCCATCATCGACGCCGTCAAGGTCACGCTGGACCGGACGCCGCCGGAGCTGGCGGCGGACATCATGGAGCAGGGGATCGTCCTGACCGGTGGAGGAGCCTTGCTGCACGGGCTCGAATCCCGCCTGCAGCATGAGACCGGGATGCCCATCGTCGTTGCCCGCGACCCGCTGAACTGCGTCGCCATCGGCAGCGGCCAGTGCCTGGAAGAGTTCGAAGCGCTGAAGCGGGTGCTGATCACCACTTCCACTCGCTGATCGATCGACCGGTTTTTCCTGGGTGGCCCGGTCCCGGCGGTCTCGCCGTACCCTGACGGTCATCGTCCTCCTGGTCCTCTCGCTGTCCCTCATCTCGCTCGACCAGAACGGCCGCACCCACAGCCTGACGTCGGGGATCAAGTCGGTGGCGAACGACGTGTACTCGCCGCTGCGACAGGGCGTCCTCGACGTCATCAGCCCCATCGGGAACTTCTTCGCCGGTGCCTTCAACTACGGGTCGGTGCAGGCGCAGAACGAGCGCTTGCAGCGGACGATCGGCCAGATGCGTGCGGCCCAGCTCGAGCAGGGCTTCGAGAAGTCCCAACTGCGCGAGATCACCGCGTTGCAGAACCTGCCCTTCCTGCAGTCGCTGCCCACGGTCACGGCGGAAACGGTCGATTCGTACTCGTCGAACTTCACGGCCACCATCACGCTGGACAAGGGCCGCGACGACGGTGTCGACGTCGGCTATCCGGTCGTGGGTGCGGGCGGACTGGTCGGCCAGGTGATCCAGTCCTTCCATCACACCGCTGTCGTCCAGCTGATCACCGACGGGCAGTCGAAGGTCGGCGTGACCTTCGGGAGCACCCAGCAGTACACGGGGATCGTCGACGGCCAGGGGCCCACCAGATCCATGACGGCGGACCTCGTCGCCCCACACACGCCCCTGAAAAAGGGCGAACCCATGTACACCAGCAGCCTCGATGCCGCCGCGTTCCCGCCGGGTATCCCGGTGGCCACCGTGCGCGAGCTTCCACACGTCGCCGGGAGCGAGCCAGGAGACCATCCACGTCGACCCGGCCGCTGACCTGGGTCAGTTGGCCTACGTGGACGTCGTGCAGTGGGTGCCGAACCAATGACCGGCCGGTCGATGCTCAGGGTCGCCCTGGTCATCTTCATCGTGTTGATGGTCCAGCAGACGGTGATGCTGGCCCTGCGGATCGGCGGGGCCCATCCCGACCTGCTCTGGCTCCTGCCCATCACGGCCGCCCTGCTCGACGGTCCCGAAACGGGTGCGATCGTCGGATTCTGGTCCGGCCTGGCCTTCGACCTGGTGCTCCCCACCCCATTCGGGCTATCGGCCCTGGTCGGGTGCGTGCTCGGCTACGCCGTGGGGTCGCTGACGACGGCGGCAGACCCACGGGCGACCTGGCTCAAGCCGGTGGCCGCGGCCGCGGGGAGCGTCGGAGCGGACATGCTGTTCGCCGTGCTCGGCGCAATTCTCGGACAGGGTGAGATGGTGAAGGTGAACTTCGTCTCTCTGATCCTGGTGGTCGGCCTCTCGAGCGTGGTCCTGGTCCTCCCCGTCAGCCGGCTCATGCGCTGGGCCCTGGCGGGGGAGGGCAACCGGCGCTCACTCGTTCCCGCCCAGAGCTGAGAGCAGGGCCTGGTGAAGCGGACCCTCCGCCATCCGATCCGGGGCGACCGGCTGCATCCCAAGCCGTCCACCCGCGCCGCCAAGCGCGGCAACTGGAGGGGGGACAGCCGGGGCCCGCGTATGCGTCCCCGCAAGAGCGTCAACGTGGCGTCCATCGTCGGCTCGCCCGAGGAGGAGGAGGCCCGTCCCAATCTGCGCCTGCGCATCGTCGGTGTCGTCGTCCTGCTCCTCTTCGGGGTCCTCGTGTTGCGACTGTGGACGCTGCAGGTGGTCGAAGGGAAGAGCTACGCCGCTGCCGTGACGCGCAACCAGGTGCGTGTCGTCAGCGTGGCCGCCCCTCGCGGCGAGATCGTCGACCGCAGCGGGACGGTGCTCGTCTCGAACACGCCCCAGCAGGAGATCCTGCTGTCCCGCGCCGAGGCGACGTCGAACCCGGCCATCGTCGGCATGGTGGCGGCGCTCGTGGGCCAGACACCCAAGCAGGTGCAGGACTCCATCAACAACGATGCAGTACAGCCCGTACGAGCCCGTCCCCGTCGCCGTCGGCGTGTCGCAGGACACGGTCCAGTTCCTGCAGACGCACCAGTCGGAGTATCCGGGCGTGACCGTGCAGACGGTGGCGCAGCGGACCTATCCCCAGGGCGGGACCACGGCCACCCACGTGCTGGGCTACTCGGGCGACATCACGCAGCAGCTACCTGGCCGCCCACCCGAACCAGGGCTACACGCAGGGCAGCCAGATCGGCGTCTCGGGGATCGAATCCCAGTACGAGCCGTACCTGAAGGGCGTGGCCGGGCGCCAGGCGCTCTCGGTCAACGCCGGCGGCACGGTCGTCGGCACCTTGAGCTCCACGGCGCCGCAGATCGGCGACACCGTGGTGCTCAACATCGACACCGGGCTGCAGCAGGCGGTGCAGAACGACCTGCAGGCGCAGATCCTGGCCGACCGCCAGACGCCGGATCAGGTCGACGGCGGCAAGCTCCCGCCGGCGATCAACGGGGCGGTCATCGTGATGAACCCCCAGAACGGCCAGGTGCTGGCCATGGCCTCCTACCCCAACTACGACCTCAACGAGTGGGTCGGGGGCATCTCGTCGGCGAACTTCACGTCGCTCCAGCAGAGCGGCGCCGAGAACAACAACGCCATCGAGGGTCAGTACACGCCGGGCTCGACCTTCAAGCTCATCACGGCGACCGCCGCGCTCCAGGACGGCCTGATCGCTCCCACCACGCCGTACGTGGACTCCGGGACCTTCAAGATCCAAGGCTGCCCGGCTCCCGGCGTCAACAACGACACCGGCTGCACGTTGCACGACGACCCGGGCGACACCGGCGGCACCTACAACGTCTCGAGCGCCCTGACGGCGTCGAGCGACGCGTTCTTCTACAACCTGGGCGAGATGTTCTGGGAGCAGCAGTCGAAGTACGGCGCGTACGCCGATCCAGAGCGAGGCCGCCGCAGTACGGCGAGGGGACGATTACCGGCATCGACCTGCCGGGTGAGGCGCAGGGACGTGTCGACAGCTACCTGGCCAGGGGCAAGCTGCACGCCGAGGCGCCCAAGGCGTTTCCGTACACGCCCTCGTGGTTCACCGGCGACAACATCGAGATGGCGTTCGGCCAGGGTGAGACGGTCCTGACGCCGATCGAACAGGCGGTGGCGTACTCGACCTTCGCCAACGGCGGCACCCGCTACGCCCCGCGAGGTGGCCTCCGAGGTCGTCGATCCGACCACCGGCAAGGTCGTCAAGAAGATCGATCCGAAGGTCACCGGGCACGTGGCGATCTCGCCGGCCAACTACAGCGCCATGCTCCAGGGTTTCGAGGGGGTCATCTCGAGCAGGAGCGGGACCGCGTATGCGGACTTCCAGGGCTTCCCCGCCTCGTGGAATCTGGCCGGCAAGACGGGCACCGCCTCGAACCAGGCCGGCCTCGAGCCGAACAGCTGGTTCGTCGCCTTCGGCCCCAATCCCAACCCCCAGTACGTCGTCCTCGCCGTGATCGACCAGGGTGGCTACGGCGCCCAGGCGGCCGCACCCCTGGTGCGGAACATCTTCGACTACATCCTGGCCAATCCGGAGGCCACAACGGTCAAGACGCCGACGCCGAGCAGTCCGGCTTCCCAGACGACGCCGACGACCAACCCGCCGGCCGGGACGCCGACAACCACGACGACGACCACGCACGCCGAAGTCGGGGACGACCGGCGGATCCGGCACGACGACGTCCACCACATCGGGCGGTGGCTGAGCGTCCCGTAGGGTTGGTGCGGATGGAGACCCTCTGGCCGCAGATTGAGCGCATCCTGCCCACCGTGTCCAAGCCCGCCCGCTACATCGGGGGCGAGCAGGGCGCGGTCTACTCCTGCCCATGATCCCGGCCGTGTCGCCTGGTTGCTGCTCTACCCGGACACCTACGAGATCGGGCTGCCCAACCAGGGTCTCCAGATCCTCTACGAAATCCTCAACGAGCGCCCCGACGCCCTGGCGGAGCGCGCCTACGCCCCCTGGGTCGACATGGAGGCCGCCATGCGAGCGGCCGGCATACCGCTTTTCAGCGTGGAGCAGCACCTGCCGGCGAGCCGCCTTCGACGTGCTGGCGTTCAACCTGTCGGCCGAGCTCGTCTACACCAACCTCGTGAACATGATCGATCTGGCCGGCGCTGCCGTTGCACGGGGAGGACCGCGGCGGCACCGATGCGCTTGTGCGTGGCCGGCGGCCACTGCGTCTACAACCCCGAGCCGCTGGCCGATTTCGTCGATGCCTTCGTGCTCGGCGACGGCGAGGAGGTCGTCGGCGAGATCAATGAGGTCGTGGCCGCGCTGGCTGGACGCTGCGCCTCCCGAGGAGCGCGACCGCGCCGGCACTCCTGCGCGCCCTGGCCGGACTCGAGGGGGTCTACGTGCCCGCGCTCTACGAGGCCGTCCTACGAGAACGGCCGGCTGGTCTCGACCCTGCCCGTCGAGCCAGGCATTCCCAGCGAGGTGTCGAAGCGGACGATCAGCGACCTGGCTGACTGGCCGTACCCGGCCCGCCCGCTCGTCCCCCTCACCGAGGTCGTCCACGACCGCCTGAACGTCGAGGTGTTCCGGGGCTGTACGCGCGGTTGCCGGTTCTGCCAGGCCGGCATGATCACCCGGCCCGTGCGCGAACGGCCCGCCGCCCAGGTGCAGGACATGGTGCGGCGCGGCCTGGAGTGGAGCGGCCACGACGAGGTGGCGTTGACCTCGCTGTCGTCGGCGGACTTCTCCGGCATAGAGGACACGGTGCGCGACATCGTCGATGATCCCGACCACGGTGGGCGGGTCTCCGTGAGCCTTCCCTCGCTGCGAGTGGATGCGTTCACGGTGGGGACGGCGGCCGAAATACAGAAGGTGCGGCGCACCGGGACTGACGTTCGCTCCCGAAGGCGGGACGTGGCGGATGCGCACGGTGATCAACAAGCTCATCACCGAGGAGGATCTGTACAGCGCGGTCGACGCCGCCTTCAGCCAGGGTTGGCGCCGGGTCAAGCTCTACTTCCTGATCGGGCTGCCCACCGAACTCGACGAGGACGTGCTCGGGATCGCACGAGCTCGGGGCGCGCTGCGTCGAGATCGGACGGAAGTACCACAAGGGCGTGACGGTGGTCGCGTCGGTGGGCGGCTTCGTCCCCAAGCCGCATACCCCGTTCCAGTGGTTCGGCCAGGACACGGTGGCCGAGCTCGAGCGCAAGGTGACCATGCTGCGGGACGAGGCCCGCCGTACCCGTGGCCTCACGATCCGCTGGCACGAGCCGGCGGCTTCCGTCGCCGAGGGGTTGGCCAGCCGGGGCGACCGGCGTATGGGCGCCGTGATCGAGCGGGTCTGGCGGGCCGGAGGGACCTTCCAGGAGTGGTCCGAGCGCTTCGATCTGACCCTCTGGGAGGCCGCCCTGGCCGCAGAAGGGCTCAGCGTCGAAGAGGTCTGCCACAGGGACCGTGCGGAGCGACGAGGCCCTTCCCTGGGACCACATCTCGGCGGGACTGCACCGGGACTTCCTCTGGGGAGACTGGCAGGACGCGCTCGCCAGCGTGTCCGTCGAGGACTGCCGTTGGACCCCCTGTTACGACTGCGGGGCATGCACCGGTTTCGGACTGGAGCACGTCGTGGCCTCGCCGGTCCCCCCGGCGGGTGGGAGCCAGGGCACGGGACAGGATCTCAGCGTCGGGGACCGCATTCCGGTCCGCCTGGTCAGCCGTGCTCCCTGACGGGCAGCGGCGACTCCGACTGCGCTTCACCAAGCAGGGAAAGATCCGCTTCACCAGCCACCGTGACGTGGCCCGCATGTGGGAACGGGCATTGCGGAGGAGCCGGCTCCCGCTGGCCTACTCCCAGGGCTTCGTTCCCCATCCCCTGGTGAGCTTCGGCCTCGCCCTGCCGACGGGGTGCGAATCCCGTGGTGAGTACCTCGACCTGCGCCTCGAGGAGGCCGGACCGGGGGAGATCGCGGTGCCCGATCTTCCTGCCGCCTTGAGCGAATTGCTGCCGGAAGGGATCGCCGTCGAGGCGGCGGCCCTCATCGGAGAAGCGGAGGGTTCGCTCCAGCAGGAGGTAGCATCGTGCAGTTGGGAGCTGGAGGTGCTCGGAGTGCGGGATGAGGAGCTGCAGGAGCGGGTGGCCAAGTTGCTCGCTGCTCCCATGCTCACGGTCACGCGGGAGCGGAAGGGTCGTCAAACCGAAGACGACATCCGCCCGGCTATCCGGGCACTGTCACCAACCAGCACCGATGGTCATCTTCGGGCGGAATTGGCCACGCACCCGCGTGGTGTCCGCCCAGGCGACCTTGTAGCGGCCCTGGGCGCCCCCGCGGTGCCCGGACGGGCCTGTCGAACGCATCAATGGATCGAACGCGATGGCGCTCGGTTCGAGCCGCTCTCCGTGAGCGCGCTCGGAACCGATGGCGACGCGACACAGCACGCGAGGAGGGCTTTCCCTCATGTCCGAGACGGAAATCAGTCAGATCCCGGAGGGTCACCCCCCGGAGCCAGCGGGGGGCAGCAGCAGCTCTAGCCCTCAGGAAGCGCCGCGGGCGGCGCCCAGGCCGAAGCCGAAGATCGGCGACACCAGGCCGGCACCTGCCGTGGCGGCGCCACCGGCGGCCAGGGCGGATGCGCCCGTCGTGCCGCTGAAGCGGCCAGAGCCCTCCCCCCGGAGGGAGGACGGGCTCAGCGACGCCGAGCCGGCCGAGTCCTCTGGCGAGGGCGACGCCAAGCGTGCCCGCAGTCGCCGTCGGTCAGGGCGGGACCGGAAGTCGAAGCAGGTGGGCCGCTACCTCGTCTGCGTCCACGTCCAGCCGGACATGACCCAGATCGCCATGCTGGAGGGGCGGTCCCTGGTGGAGCACTACGTCTCCCGGATCGCCGACGACACCAACCAGATCGACGGCAACGTCTACCGGGGCCGGGTGCAGAACGTCCTGCCTGGCATGGAGGCTGCGTTCATCGACATCGGGATCCCGAAGAACGCCGTTCTCTACCGCGGTGACGTCCGCTACGACCGTGAGGACATCGAGGGCGGTGCCTCCCAGCAGCCGCGGATTGAGGACGTGCTCAAGGCGGGTCAGACGATCCTGTGCCAGGTCACCAAGAACCCCATCGGGGCCAAGGGTGCCCGTCTGACCCAGGAGGTCTCCCTGCCCGGGCGCTTCGCCGTCCTGGTGCCGAATTCGACCGCCTTCGGCATCTCGAAGCGGCTGGGGGACAACGAACGGCGCCGCCTGCGGCGCATCATCGACGAGGTGAAGCCGGCCGGGCACGGGATGATCGTGCGGACGGCCGCCGAAGGGGTGTCGGCCGAGGAGCTCCAGCGCGACGTCACGACGCTGCTCGAGCAGTGGAACCAGATTGAGGTCGAGGCCAAGCGCTCCGATGCTCCGGGGCTGCTCTATCGCGAGCCCGAGCTCTCGGTTCGGATCCTGCGCGAGGAGCTCAACGGGGAGTACCGGGGCGTCGTGATCGACGACCGGGCCCTGTTCGAGCAGGTGCGGGACTACGTGCGGGCCGTCAGCCCCGAGCTCTCCGACCGGGTCGAGTACTACGACCCCGAGGTGGAGGGCCTGCCCATCTTCGAGCGCTACCACGTGCACGAGCAGCTCCATAAGGCGCTCGATCGCAAGGTCTGGCTGCCCTCGGGGGGCTCCTTGATCATTGAGCGCACTGAGGCGCTGACGGTGATCGACGTCAACACCGGCAAGAACGTGGGCAAGACGAATCTGGAGGAGACCGTCTACCGGAACAACCTGGAGGCGGCCGAGGAGGTCGCCCGCCAGCTCCGACTCCGGGACATCGGCGGCATCATCGTCATCGACTTCATCGACATGGAGATCCGGGAGAACCGGGACAAGGTTGCCGCCGCCCTGCGCAACGCCCTGGCCCGGGACAAGACCCGAACCCAGGTCTTCGACATCTCCGAGCTGGGATTGGTCGAAATGACCCGCAAGCGGGTCTCGGAGGGACTGCTCGAGACGCTCTCGACCGAGTGTGCCGTTTGTGGCGGCCGGGGCGTGACCCTGGACGACTCGGTCCTGCGCTAGGATTTCGCCCTTATGTATGCCGTCATCAGGTCCGGAGGAAAGCAAGAGCGTGTGGCCGAGGGCCAGCGGGTCCGAGTGGAGTTGCTCGGGCAGCCCGTCGGTGCGGAGGTGTCGCTCGAGCCCGTCCTCGTGGTCGATGGCGCAACCGTGCTCGCCACACCACAGCAGTTGGCCGGCGCATCGGTGACGGCCAAGGTCGTGGGCGAGGAAAAAGGCCCCAAGATCAACGCCATGACCTACAAGAACAAGTCCAACCAGCGGCGTCGGTGGGGTCACCGCCAGCACTACGCCACGCTGGAGATCACCGCCATCACGGCGGCCGGCTGATTTTCAGGAGTTCGAGACCATGTCAAAGACCAAGGGCGGCGGGTCGACCCGCAACGGACGCGACTCCAATGCCCAGCGCCTCGGCGTCAAGTGCTTCGACGGCACTGCCGTCACCGCCGGCTCCATCCTGGTGCGCCAGCGGGGGACCAAGGTCTACCCGGGCGTGAACGTGGGACGTGGAGGCGACGACACGCTCTTCGCCATGGCAGAGGGCGTCGTGAAGTTCGGCGAGCGCCGCGGCCGCAAGCACGTGAGCGTCCTCACCGACTGAACGGTCGGTCTTCGCGCTGCCTGACTCAGGAGCGCTGATGCAGTTCGATGGCGTTGCCCCAGGGGTCGATGGTGAAGGCCTGCTGACGTCCCGTGGCCCCGACGACTGAGGGGTCGCTCACCTTGAGGCCCCGCTTCCGGAGTTCGGTGATTGCGGCGCCCAGGTCTTCGAAGGTCAGGGCGAAATGCTGGCCCACGTTGTTGGGTACGGCGGCCTCGATGAGGTGGACCTGCTGCCCGTTGGCGGTGTCCAGCCAGGCACCGGGGAAACCGAAGTCCGGGCGGGTGTGGTTCTGCACCAGGCCGATCGTCTCGGTATAGAACGTGATGGCGGCGGGCACGTCGCTGACGTTGATGGCGACGTGGTCGACACCCGTCGGCGCTACGGGATCGCTCATGCCAACGAGCCTACGACGTGGTGCACAATCGGCAGCCACGGCCGGCACTGCTGCGGCACCGACGTCGGCGATATCGGCAATGTCGATCGTCGAACTGGCCGCCGCGGCCGGGTTGGTGATCAGGGCCAGGCCAAGGACATCGACTCCAGCTCTGGCGGGCCGCGATCGTCTCGAGCGCCATCGACATGCCGACGACGTCAGCTCCGGCCGTACGGAGCATGCGGATTTCCGCCGGAGTCTCGAACTGGGGGCCGGTCAGCTGCGCGTAGACCCCCGGCCGCGCGGACAGGGCCGAAGCGGCAGGTTCGGGGGCCGACAAGGCGAGAGCCTGGAGTCGGGGACTGTACGCATCAGCCATGTCCACGAAGTCGGGCCCGGTCAGGGGGGTCTGTCCGGTCAGGTTCAGGTGGTCCTCGACCACCATGACGGTTCCGGTGGCCAGGTCCTCTCGGATGCCTCCGGCGGCGGCCGTCAGGATGGCGGCCCGGCACCCTGCGGCGATACCCGTACGCAGGGGATGGACCACCTCCACGGCGGTCAGCCCCTCGTACAGGTGGCAGCGACCGCCCAGGACAAGGATCCGGAGGCCTCGGTGCTCCACCGACCAGCCCCAGGCACGGTGCCCACCGGCCGTATAGGGCGGAAAGAAGGGGAGCGTGTCGAGCGGGACAGGTTCCTCGCCGGCCCCCAGGACCTCTGCCGTGCCCGAGAGCCCACTACCGAGCAGGACCAGGACATCGTGGTGATCGATCCCGAGCCGGCGTGCGAGTTCCCGGGCGCTCTGCTCCGCCCGATCGGCGGCCGCCTCCATGGGAGCCGATCGTAGAGGGTCATATGCGTTGCGGCGCGTAACATCGGCCCGTCATGCCCTCGCCACCCGTCACCACCGTCCTTCACCCGCTCGCACCCCTCACGGGGGACGAGATCACCGCTGCCCGCGAGATCGTCTTTGCAAGCGGCCGTGCCGTCGTTCCGAACGAACTGATCCGCTTCGCCTACATCGGTCTGTGCGAACCGCCCAAAGAACTGGTGCGCGCCGTCGACGCCGGTGAGGTCGTGGAGCCCGACCGGCGATTGCGCATCGTCGTGCTCCAAGGTCCCGAAGCCGATGTTGTCGAGGTGATCGTCTCGGTGACGAGGGGCGAGATCGACCGCTGGGAAATCGTGCGCGACGTTCGGCCGCCGCTGCAAATGGAGGAGTCGATCCTGGTCCTGGCAGCGCTCCACGACCACCCCGAATGGAACGCCGCTCTCGACCGACGCGGAATCGTCGACCGATCGCTGGTGCAGATCGACCCATGGCCGGCCGGCACCTTCGGGCTGGGTCACGAAGAGGGGCGGCGGATCACCCGCTGCCTGGCGTACCTGCGGGAGTCGAAAGAAGACAACGGCTACGCCCGCCCGCTCGAAGGCCTCCTTGCGTTCGTCGACATGGGACGTGGCGAGGTGCTCGAGGTGGTCGATCTCGGGGTCGTGCCCTTCCCACCGGAGCACGGCAGCTATTACCCCGAGCACAACGGGCCGATGCGCACCGATCTCAAGCCGTTGGAGATCATTCAACCCGAGGGGCCGAGCTTCGAAGTGGACGGCAATTTGGTGCGCTGGCAGAAGTGGTCGCTCCGGATCGGCATGGATCCGCTGGAGGGCCTCGTCCTGTGGACGGTCGGGTACGAGGACGGCGGTCGTCTCCGTCCCATCGTCTATCGGGCGTCGGTCAGTGAAATGGTGGTGCCCTACGGGCACCCGGGTCCGATGCATGCTTGGAAGAGCGCGTTCGATGCCGGCGAATGGGGTCTGGGCCGCATGGCGAATTCGCTGACGCTCGGCTGCGATTGCCTGGGAGAGATCCGCTACTTCGACGATGTGTTCGCCGACGAGCGGGGCAAGCCGCGCACGCGCGCCAACGCCATCTGCATGCATGAGGAGGACTACGGGATCCTCTGGAAGCACGTGGACATGGTCTCCGGCCGGACCGAGGTGCGCCGGTCACGCCGGTTGGTCGTGAGCTCGATCGCCACGGTCGGGAACTACGAGTACGGGTTCTATTGGTACTTCTACCTCGATGGCACCATGCAGCTCGAGGTGAAGCTGACCGGCATCATGTCCACCATGGCGGTCGGCGACAGCGGCCCCGGGGGTCATGCGCGGATGATCGCCCCCGGCCTGGCGGCACCCTTGCATCAGCATCTCTTCAACGTCCGCCTCGACATGCAGGTCGATGGACCGGACAACGACGTCTACGAGGTGGATGCTGTGCCCACAGGCTCGCCGGGGAGCCCGGAGAATCCGTGGGGGAACGCCTTTGGGACCACGGTGACACATGCTGGAGAGCGAGCTGGCCGCCCAACGTGACGTCGATGCGTCGCGCAGTCGGTCATGGCGCATCGTCAACCGGTCCCACCGCAATGGCGTGGGGGAACCGACCGCCTACAAGTTGCTGCCGGGGGCGACGCCGACGCTCTTGGCCGATCCGACGTCCAGCGTGGGCCGCCGGGCCGCCTTTGCGTCACACAATCTGTGGGTGACGCCGTTCGATCCCGAGGAGCGGCGCGCGGCCGGGGACTACCCCAACCAGCACAAAGGGCATGCCGGCCTGCCGACCTGGACTGCGGCGGATCGCTCCATCGTCGACACCGACATCGTGCTGTGGCACTCCTTCGGCGTCACGCACATTCCGAGGCCGGAGGACTGGCCGGTCATGCCGGTCGAGTACACCGGCTTCACCCTGCTTCCGTCCGGGTTCTTCGACCGGAATCCGGCGCTCGACGTGCCACCCTCTGCTGCCCACTGCCATGACTGAACCGCGCGGTGTTCCCCGTCAGCCCGAGGAATACCATCCGCCCGTCGAGGAGTACCTCGAGACGATGCTCTCCTTGTCGGAAGAGGGCGTCCCGGTGATTCAGGCCCGCATAGCCGAGCGACTCGGCCGATCTGCCCCGTCGGTCTCCGAGATGCTCGACCGGTTGCGCGAGGACGGGTACGTGGAGCGTGAGGGGCGCCGCTTGTCGCTGACCGAGAGCGGGCAGGCCCTGGCGGAGAAGGTGGTGCGCAAGCATCGGTTGGCCGAGCGGCTTCTCGTCGATGTGATCGGGCTCGAGTGGCACAAGGTCCATCGGGAGGCCGGCCGGTGGGAGCACGTGATCTCCGACGACGTGGAGGCCCGGCTCGTGGAGCTGCTGGGCGATCCGGCCACCTGCCCCCACGGCAACCCCATCCCTGGGTCTCACTCGCCCGCACCTTCGACTCCGGTCCGAGCCCTGACGGAAGCGGATACCGGCGAGCGTGTGCGGCTCTTTCGGATCAGCGAAGAGGTGGAGTCGAACCTGGGTTCGCTGACGCTGCTCGACGAGGGTGGCTTCATTCCGGGTGTCGTGGCAACGGTTGGGGAGCGTGATCCTGAAGGCAGTGTCGAGGTCACGGTGGAGGGCAGCCGTGAGGCCATTCGGGTCTCACGGAACCTCTCGGACCGGCTGTTCGTCGGCGCGCCGTGACTTTGCGGTTGGAGGCCGACGCGGTCTTCACGGTCGACAACGCCGACACGGTCTTCGCCCCGGGCGCGGTCGAGATCGAGGGCGGTCTCATCTCGTGGGTCGGGGATCCCTGGCAGGAGCCTCCGGCTTCGGGCACCGATGTCCGCCGACTCGGCGGCCTCCTGATGCCGGGCTTGGTCAACTGCCATGGGCACACGCCGATGGCGCTGCTGCGGAGTGCGGGCGACGGACTGCCTCTCGACCGCTGGTTGCACGAATCCATCTGGCCTCGCGAAGCGCGGCTGGACGATGAGGACGTCTACTGGGGCATGCTCTTCGGAGCGACCGAGATGCTCTGCAACGGCATGACGACGACGTGTGAGCAGTATCGGCATCCTTCGGCTGTCGTGGAGGCGGTGGTCGAGGCCGGCATCCGCACCGTCTATACGCCTGCGATCTTCGACGTCCCCAATGCCGGCCCGAACAACACCTGGGAGGCGCTGCTCGACGGCCGCATGTCAGCTCGCAGACGCCGTCGCAGGGAAACACGAGCGACTCCAGATGGGATTCGGGCCGCATGCCACCTACACGGTGCCACCGGAGGGCGTGAAAGCCATCGCCGCCGAAGCCCGAGCGCGCGACGCATTGCTCCAGATCCATCTTTCTGAAACGGTCGCCGAATGCGAGGTCGTGTTGGATCGTTACGGCATGAGCGCGCCGGCGTTGCTGGCTTCAGAAGGGCGTCCTGGAGGGTCGGGTGTTGGCAGCCCACGCCGTCTGGCTCGACGACGCCGACCTCTCGTTGCTCGCCGAGCACGATGTGGCCGTCGCGCACTGCCCGGGCTCCAATGGAAAGCTGGGCTCGGGTATCGCCCCTCTGCGAGCGCTCCTGGATCGCGGGATCCGGGTCGGCTTGGGGACTGACGGCCCGGCCTCCAACGACGACCTTCATCTCTGGGACGAAATGCGGCTGGCCCCACTCCTCGCCCGTGCCGTCGCTGGTGATCCAAATGCGGTGAGCTCGGCGACGGCGCTCCGCCTCGCCACCCGCGGCGGAGGAGAGGCGCTCGGCCTCCCTGTCGGCGCGTTGGAGGTCGGGCGGCCCGCCGATCTCATCCGCTTACGAACCGATGACGCCCGTTTCACGCCTGCGATCAATGACGCCGAGCTTCTGGGCCACCTGGTCTGGGCCGGGGCCGGCTACCTGGTGACCGACGTCTGGGTGGGAGGGGCCCAGGTCGTCGAGCACGGCCAGTGCATGACCGTCGACAGCGACCGAGCCCGCGCTGAAGTGGGCAGGCGGGCCCGACGCTTGGCGGCTACGTAGGAGCGAGGTACGCGGGCGGAGGGCTTCCGGTTTCGCCAACGGGCGCAGTCCGAATAGAGAAACTCCTGCGCATTGCCGTTGCAGAAGGCCTCGTTGCGGTTCGAGTCCGAAGGCCGCTCCATGCAGTGGTCATTGCCTTTGCACAACGAGCCGACACAACTGTCCCATTCCGTTTGCTCTTTCGTGCATCGGGGAAATGAGGGCCGTTGCGAGTTCCTTTCCAAGTGGCGGGAAGGACGCAGTCTCTTCGTGAGGCTTTTCTGGTGGGAGGGCTATGACTATCGGACCGGTGGACGGCACACACGCGGATCCACGCTCGGGCAAAGGAGTCTTGCTCCTGGTCGTTGTGGCCTGTGCGGTCTGCCTCGTCAGCAGCCTCGGCGTCTTCGCGGTCTGCTTCCGCGGCAGCCGGCCCAAGGGCGATGACGTCACAGCTCGATGCCGCAAGGAACGAGCCGCATTCGGCGAATCAGGGAGTGGGCTACTGGCTCGTGGCATCCGACGGCGGCATCTTCAGCGAAGGGGGAGCACCGTTCAAGGGTTCGACGGGAGGCATGGCCCTGAACGAAGCCCATCATCGGCATGGCGAACACCCCGGACGGGAACGGGTACTGGCTGGTGGCGTCAGACGGTGGCGTCTTCAACTTCGGGGATGCCGCGTTCGAGGGCTCGGCGGGCGCGCTCGACCCTGAACAAGCCCATAGTCGGATTGGCGGCCGCCCACGATGGCAAGGGCTATTGGATGGTGGGGTCGGACGGCGGTGTTTTCAACTATGGGAGTGCGAAGTTCCTGGGATCGGCCGGCGGTCGTCTCCCTGAACAAGCAGATTGTCGGAATCGCCGCCACCCCGGACGGCGGGGGCTATTGGTTGGTTGCTTCGGACGGTGGGATCTTCAATTACGGCGACGCTGCCTTCTACGGGTCGGCGGGCGGACATCCTTTGAACAAGCCCATTGTGGGAATGGCCACCACCCCTGATGGCAGGGGCTACTGGTTGGTGGCTTCTGACGGCGGCATCTTCAGCTACGGCGACGCTGCCTTCTACGGCTCGACCGGTGGCACCCCCTGAACAAGCCAGTTGTCGGGATGACGGCCTCTTCTGACGGAAAGGGCTACTGGCTGGCGGCCTCCGATGGTGGCATCTTCAACTACGGCGACGCCGCTTTCGATGGTTCGACGGGCGCCATGGCCCTCAACAAGCCCATCGTCGGCATGGCACTGGGTGGTATCGCTGGGGCTGCGAGCAAGTTGGCCTTTTCGACCCAGCCGAGTGGGGCAACTGGTGGGAGTCCCTTCTCCACGCAGCCGGTGGTGACGGTCGAAGATGCGGCCGGTGATCCCGTTGCCACGGACCACTCGACGGTGACCATCGGGCTCGATGCGAGCACCCCGACGAGCGGGGGACCGGGGACGCTCTCCACCTGCACATCCACCGGCGAGAAAAATGGGGCCTTCACGTTCAGCGGGTGCGCGATCAATACGGTGGGCACCGGATACAGACTCCTCGCCACAGACGGGCAGCTGACGACCGCCACGAGTGATCCATTGAACGTCATCGAGGGCCCTGCGGCGCATATCGCCTTTACCACCCAGCCGGTCAATGCCACCGGGGGCAGCGTCTTCGCCACGCAGCCGGTGGTGACCATTGAAGATGCGGGCAACAACACCGTGACTGCGGATTCCCACAGCATCGCCCTGACGATTCATTCCGGTCCCGGAACTCTCTCAGGGTGTTCGGCGACGACGACCGCCGGTGTCGCGCCCTTCAGCAATTCCGCGATCAACGCTGCGGGGATGTACACGTTGACGGCGACTGACGCGAGCGATGCCCTGAACGCGATCAGCGCGCCGTTTGACGTCGGCACCGGCGTACCGACTCAGCTCGCCTTCACCGCCGAACCCTCTGGTGCCGCCGGTGGAACGGCCTTCACGTCACAGCCGGTGGTCGCCATTGAGGACGCGGGCGGCAACACGGTCACCTCCGCCGTCTCGACGGTGACGTTGGCTATCGGGTCGGGACCTGGAACCCTTTCTGGCTGCGCCGCTACCACGACTGCTGGTGTGGCGAGCTTCAGCGGATGCTCCATCGATACAGCAGGCGGTCACACGCTGACGGCAACCGATGCACCATTGACCCCGGCAACCTCCAGCTCGTTCGACGTCATGGTCGGTCCGGCATCCCATATCGTCTTCACGACCCAGCCTGGTAGTGCCACGGCCGGGACGGCCTTTGGCAGACAGCCGGTGTTGACTGTCGAAGATGCTGGCGGCAACACGGTTGCGTCAGACCATTCCACGATCAACATAGCGATCGCCTCGGGAGTCGGCACTCCTCTCGGGGTGCGCCGGGACGACACGGGCGGCGGTGACGACCTTCACCGGGTGCTCCATCGATACGGCCGGCAGCTTCATGCTCAGAGCAATGATGCGACGGAGCCCCTGAACATGTTGAGCGACTCCTTCACGGTGACATAGGCGCCTGGCCAGGACGGGAGGACCCGCAGCGCAGAATCGAGGGGATCGGTGAGGAATGACGCCGATCCGGTCGAAGCGACCAGGAGCACGGCCCCGGACTCCTAAGCTGGACCGCTATGCCCGGCTTCGTTGACCAGGCCCAATTGCACGCGCGCGCTGGTGATGGAGGGGCCGGGGCGGTCTCGTGGCGCAGGGAGGCCCATGTGGACCGTGGTGGTCCCGATGGCGGCGACGGCGGCCATGGCGGGGACGTCTGGCTGGTTGCCTCCGTGAACGAGGCGTCACTCCTCGGCTTCCGGGATCACCCTTTCCGCCGGGCCACGGATGGCGTGCACGGCTCGGGATCCAAGCGGCACGGCGCCCGGGGCAAGGATCTGGTGGTGCCGGTGCCTGTCGGTACCGTCGTGCGTGACCGAACGGGCACGGTCGTGTGTGACCTCGATACCGAAGGTGCCCGCTTCATGGTGGCCGAAGGCGGCCAGGGTGGGCGCGGCAATGCGCGCTTTCTCTCGAACCGCCGCCGCGCCCCTGCGTTCGCCGAGCAGGCCGAGAAGGGCCAGGAGTTCTGGCTGGACATGGAGCTCAAGCTCATGGCGGACGTCGCCCTGGTCGGCTTCCCCAATGCCGGCAAGTCGACGTTGATCTCAACGGTCTCGGCGGCGAAGCCCAAAATCGCCGACTATCCCTTCACGACCCTCGAACCGCATCTGGGTGTGGTCAGGATCGGCGGCCTGCGCGACGGGACCGAATTCGTCATGGCGGACATCCCGGGCCTGGTGGAGGGTGCGGCCGAGGGCAAGGGCCTGGGCCACCAGTTCCTTCGGCACCTCGAGCGGGCCCGCGTGCTCGTCGTCCTGCTTGATCTGGGCGCGCCCGACGTCGGCGGCGTGTCCCCGGCGGAGCAACGGCGCATTCTGCTGTCCGAGCTCGGGCAGTACCGTCCCGAGCTGCTCGACCGCCCTCGCATCGTGGTGGGCAGCAAGAGCGACCTCGGCGAGGACGAGGAAGGTGTCTGCGACATGGTGCTCTCAGTGGCGGCCGGTGTTGGCGTGCCGCCGCTGGTGGAGCGCCTGGCGCCGATGGTCCAGGAGGCGCGGGCCGAGGCCGCTGTGGCTGGTACGAGCGAAATTGTGGTGCATCGTCCCATCCCCGAGGGCGTCTCGGTCCAGCGCACCGGATCGGGCGCGTGGGTTGTCCAAGGCCGGGCGGCTGAGCGCGCCGTCGGGTTGTCCGACCTGAACGACGAAGGGGCCCAGGCTGAAGTGGTCCGACGGTTGCGGCGCCTCGGTGTCGACCGCGCCCTGTCCCGGGCAGGGGCACGTGACGGCGACGAGATCACGGTCGGGGCGATGACGTTCACCTGGGGGGAGGACCGGTGATCACCGTCGTCAAGGTTGGCTCGTCATCGGTGACCGGTGAAACGGTGAAACGACTCTGCGGAGAGTTGGCCACGTTACGCGAGGCCGGTCACACGGTTGTCGTCGTCTCCTCCGGTGCGATCTCCGCGGGCTGGGACGCGCTCGATCGTGGCAGGCAGCGGCCTTCTGATCCCGCCGTCCTGCAGGCCGTGTCCGCGGTCGGCCAACACCGCATGATGCGGCTCTGGCAGGACGGCTTCGATTCCCACGGGATTCTGGCCGGGCAGGTGCTGCTGGCGCCGCTCGACTTCGTTCACCGCACCCAGTACCTGCACGCGCGGGGCACGCTGCGGCACCTGGTCGACCTGGGGGTCGTCCCGGTGGTCAACGAGAACGACGCGGTCGCTGACGAGGAGATTCGCTTCGGTGACAACGACCGGCTGGCCGCACTGGTGGCCCATCTGGTCGGAGCGCAGCTGCTGATCCTGCTGACCGACACCCCCGGCCTGCTGACGGCCGACCCCCGGCGCACGATGGAGGCCTCGCTCATCGAAGAGGTCGTGGAGATCGACCAGGAACTCGAGCGATTGGCCGGAGGGCCCGGGAGCGCGGAAGGCAGCGGCGGCATGGCGTCCAAGCTGGCCGCGGCGAAGATCGCCACCTGGTCGGGGGTCCAGACGGTGATCGCCGATGCCGGCCGCCCCGGAGTGCTCGGGGCCGCCCTGGCCGACGAACCAGGCATCGGGACGGTGTTCCGTGCCCGCGAGAGCCGCCTCTCGGCTCGCAAGCTCTGGATCGCCTTCGCGCTCGGATCGAGCGGGAGCTTGACGGTCGACGAGGGGGCCCGGGCGGCGCTCACCGGCCGGGGACGGTCGCTCCTGGCCGCCGGCGTCACGGGAGCGGCCGGCGCCTTCCGGCCCGAGGATGCCGTGGAGATCTCGGGTCCTGACGGCGAGGTCTTCGCCAAGGGCCTGGTCCGGGTGCACGCGGAGCGGGCCTCGGAGTGGATGGGGCGACGCAGCCAGGTCGTCGTTCATCGTGATGACCTGGTCCTTGTAACCTGAACCGATGACCTCGCCCGCGTTGGAGCAGCTCGCGGGCCGCGTCCGTTCGGCCGCCCGGGTGGTGGCGCGGGCGCCGAGCTCGGTCCGGGACGACGCCCTGCGGTTGGCCGCTGACCTGCTCGAAGAGGAGTGGGCGACGCTCGTGGAGGCCAATCGGGCCGACCTCGAACGGGCAGAGGCCTCCGGCATGGTGGAGGCGGCCCGGGACAGGCTACGCCTGACCGAGGACCGTGTCCGCGGAATGGCGGCCGCGTTGCGCAAGGTGGCGGGACTGTCCGATCCCGTCGGCGAGGTGACCGAGGGCTGGGTCCGGCCCAACGGGCTGCGGGTCAGTCGGGTGCGGGTCCCGCTGGGCGTGGTCGGGGTGATCTACGAGAACCGGCCCAATGTCACCAGCGACGCCGCCGGGCTCTGCCTCAAGTCCGGGAACGCCGCTTTCCTCCGCGGGTCGTCGTCGGCCATCGACTCCAACCGGGCCATCGTCGCCCTGCTGCGCCGGGCCGTGGTGAAGGCCGGGCTGCCCGGAGGACGCGGTCGCGCTGGTGGAGGACACGTCGCACGAGACGGCCACAGCCTTCATGCGCTTGCGCGGCTACATCGATTGCCTGATTCCTCGCGGCGGGCAGGCCCTCATCGCCTCCCTGATCGAGCACGCCACCGTGCCCTATGTCCTCGATGGTGACGGGAACTGCCACATGTACATCGACGGCGCGGCCGACCTGGCCATGGCCCACGAGCTGGCGGTGAACGCCAAGACGCACCGCTTCGGCGTCTGCAACGCGGTCGAGACGATGCTGGTGCACTCGGCCGTCGCGGCCGACTTCCTGCCCCGTTTGGCGGAGTCGCTCAGCTCGGCCGGCGTCGAGATCCGCGCCGACGAGCGGGTGCGGGTCCATGTGCCCAGCGCCGTGCCGGCCCTCGAGAGTGACTTCTCGACGGAATTCCTCGGTCCGGTGGTGGCCATCGGGATGGTCGACGACGTCGGGGAGGCGATCGAGCACATTGCGCAGTACAGCTCGGGCCATTCCGAAGCGATCGTGACCTCCGACGTCGCCGTGGCCGACCGCTTCGTGGCCGAGGTGGACGGGGCCGCGGTCTTGGTGAATGCGTCGACACGCTTCGTGGACGGCGAAGAACTTGGGCTCGGGGCGGAGGTGGGCATCTCCACCCAGAAGCTCCATGCCCGTGGACCGATGGGAGTGAAGGAGCTGACGACGTTGAAGTGGATTGTGCGTGGTGACGGGCAGGTGCGCCGGTGAGCAACGGGAACGCAGCATTGGGTCTGCCGGAAGGCGGTCCCCCCCGGTTCGAGTCCTTGGACACGGTGCGGGGCGGCCTGGCCCAGGTCGGCTACCTGGCCGACGAGTCCATCAGCGGCGTCGTGTACCTGGCCGACCGGCTGGCGAAGCCGGTGCTCGTCGAGGGCCCGGCCGGGACGGGCAAGACGCAGCTGGCCAAGTCCGTGGCCGAGCTGACCGGCGCTCGGCTCATCCGGCTGCAGTGCTACGAGGGGCTCGACGAGTCCAAGGCCCTCTACGAGTGGAACTACCGCAAGCAGTTGCTGCGCATTCAGGCCGGGGAGCACGGCAAGTCCGAGGAGGAGGGCCCGCGCTGGTCCGAGCTCGAAGAGGACATCTTCTCGGAGGATTTCCTGCTGACGCGCCCGCTCCTCGAGGCGATCCGCGCCACCGAACCGGTCGTGCTCCTGGTCGACGAGGTCGACCGCGTCGAGCTCGAGACCGAGGCGCTCCTGCTCGAGATCCTCTCGGAGTACCAGGTGTCGATCCCCGAGCTCGGCACCGTGCGGGCGACCCAGCTGCCCATGGTGTTCCTCACGTCGAACAACACCCGGGAGCTCTCCGAGGCGCTCAAGCGCCGCTGCCTGTACCTGCACATCGACTACCCGGACCTCGAACGCGAGCGCGAGATCGTGCGGACCAAGGTGCCCGGCATCAGCGAGGAGCTGGCCGACCAGGTGGCGCGCATCGTGCGCTCGCTGCGCACCCTCGAACTGCGCAAGGCACCCTCGGTATCCGAGACCATCGACTGGGCGCGCACCCTCGTCCTGCTCGGGGTGGAGACCATCGACGCCGCGGGGGCCAAGGACACGTTGCACATCCTGTTGAAGTATCAAGCCGACATCGAGCGGGCTTCGAAGGAGCTGCTGTCGGCGTCGACGAGCTGAATCCGTGCTCGACCTCCTCTCCGGCTTCGTCACCGAGCTCCGGCGCTCCGGGCTGCCCGTCTCGCTGACCGAGCATCTCGATGCCGCCGAGGCGGTCAAGTACATCCCGTTGGAGGACCGCGAGGCGCTGAAGTACGCCTTGGCGGCCACCCTGGTGAAGTCGTCGTCGCACTGGCGGGCTTTCGAGACGGCCTTCGAAGTGTTCTTCGCCGTACGGACCCATGGGCGGGGAGATGCCGACGGCGAGGAGGGGGGCGAGGAGGGCGAGCTCGACGCCGAGCAGCCCTCAGGCCAGGGCGCCGGTCAGGGGCAGCGCCGTTCCTGGCAGAGCGGCGGTGGTGGCGAGGGCATGACGCCCGAAGAGCTGGCCGAAATGCTCTTCAAGTCCCTGTTGTCGGCCGACGCCGGGCTCATGAACATGGTGGCGAGCAACGCCGTGGACCGCTATGCCGGCATGGAGCCCGGGCGCCCGGTCGGCGGCACGTATTACCTCTACCGCACGTTGCGGAACCTCGATCTGGACGCCGTGTTGGAACGGCTCATGGCCCAGGCACAGGCCGGGGCGGCCGGCGGCTCCCTCACCGACCTGGAGGAGCGGCTGGCGGCCGACGAGTTCAAGGCGCGCATCGACAAGTTCCGCCGGTCCGTCGAGACCGAGATCCGGCGGCGGCTCGTCGAGGACCGCGGCGTCGAGGCTCTGGCGCGCTCGGTCCGCAAGCCGCTCCCCGAGGACATCGACGTCATGCACGCCACCCGCGAGGAGCTGGCCACCCTGCACCGCGTGCTCCAGCCGTTGTCCCGCAAGCTGGCCGTCCGCCTGGCCCGCAAGCGCCGGCACGGGCGCAAGGGCCCGCTCGACTTCCGGGCCACGGTTCGGCGCTCGCTGTCGACCGGAGGCGTGCCGATCGAGCCGCGGTTCCGGCATCCGCGGCCGGCCAAGCCCGAGATCTTCGTGATCGCCGACATCTCGGGCTCGGTGGCCAGCTTCGCCCGCTTCACCCTCCATCTCGTCTACGCCATCTCCTCGCAGTTCTCCAAGGTGCGCAGCTTCGTGTTCGTGGACGGGATCGACGAGGTGACGCGCTTCTTCGAGGGCGTGGTGGACCCGGCCGAGGCGGTGGCCCGCATCAACCTGGAAGCGGACGTGATCTGGGTGGACGGGCACTCCGACTACGGCCACGCCCTGACCGAGTTCCACCGACGCTGGGGTGATCAGGTCACCTCGCGCTCGAGCGTGATCATCCTCGGCGACGCCGCGGAACAACTACCACGCGTCGGCGTCGTGGGTGGTCGAGGACCTGCAGGCGCGGGCGCGCCGGGTGTACTGGCTCAATCCCGAGCCGCGTGACTACTGGGGCTCGGGCGATTCGATCGTGGGGGAGTACGCGGCCCACTGCGACGACGTGGTGGAGTGCCGCACGTTGCGCCAGTTGGAGCACTTCGTCGGCAACCTGGCGTGAGCGAGGACGGGAGCCAGGCCGAGACCGGCCAGGGGAAGGATCGTGCCGAGGCGGGCGTGCTGCGGATCTTCCCGCCCGAGGAGGGCGCGAGCCGCATTGTGCTGGTGCGCCACGGCGAGGCGGAGTGCAACCTGAACCACGTCATCGGTGGGCCCAAGGGCTGCACCGGGCTGACCGGCCTCGGCCGCGCCCAGGTGGCGGCGCTGGCCGATCGCCTCTACGAGAGCGGCGAGCTGCGGAAGGCGACGGCGCTCTATTCGTCGGTCTTGCCACGGGCGAAGGAGACGGCGGAGCGCCTGCGGCCCGTCGTCGGTGCGGGGCCGACGGCACTGGGGCCGGTACGGGAGCGCTGCGACCTGTGCGAGCTCCATCCGGGCGAGTGCGACGGCATGGAGTGGAGCGCCATGGTCGACGCCTTCGGGGTGCCGGATTGGGACCGTGACCCGACGGTGCCGATCGCCCCGGGCGGCGAGAGTTGGACGGAGTTCGTGGAGCGGGCTTCGGGCGCGGTCCGTGCCGTGGTGCGCGAGCACCCGGGCGAGCTGGTGGTGGCAGCCGTCCACGCCGGCGTGATCGAGGCGACGATGATCGCTTTCCTCGGTGTGTCGCCGGAGGTTTACCGGCGGGGCTGGGTGCGCATTGTCCATGCGTCCATGACCGAGTGGGAGTGGGTGCCCTCCGAGGATCGCTTCGTGCTGCTCCGCTTCAACGACTCGTGCGGGGTGCCCCGACGGGCCGAGGGAGGGCTCAGGAGCCGTCGAGGTACAGGACGGACCAGGGCCTCGGGCGCACAGGCAAGCCAGGCATCCTCGATCGCCTCACGCAGGGGCTTCTTGGTGGCCGTTCGTAGCTGCACCAGGACGGCGGCATAGCCCTCGAAGTGGGGGATGGTGAAGAACCCTTTCGCACCGGTCGCCAGGAGCGCGTTCTTGTCGTCCAGGTCGGCGGTGCACAGGGCGAGGATCGGTCCAGCCGGCGGTGGCGTGTCGCCGAACCGCTTCAGATCCGCCTTCGAGAACGGCCGTTCCCACGCGAAGGCCTTGCCACGCACGAACCACGTCCGGTTGCCGTGACGCTCGCCCTCGGTCACCTCGGGCAGGGCGGACACCATGCGCTCGACGTCTTCGAAGGCCGCCATGGAGGCACGCTACCGCTAGCGTCGCCGCGCATGACCTCTGTCCTCTGGCGCCCGGCGTGAGCGCCGGACTGGACGCGGCCGGCCTGCGGCGACTGCACGACCGACTGGCCGCGCACGCCGACAGCGGACAGGTGCCCGGGCTCGTGGCGCTGCTGGCGCGGGGCGACGACGTGCACGTCGAGGTCCTCGGACACGGCGCACTCGACGACCCGGCGCCACTCCGTCGGGACGCCATCTTCCGCATCGCATCCCTGACCAAGCCGATCGCCGCCGCGGCAGCCATGCTCCTGGTCGACGACGGGGTCCTGGCGCTCTCGGATCCGGTGGACGAGCTGCTGCCGGAGTTGGCCGGGCGCCGGGTCTTGCGCACCCTGGACAGCCCGCTCGACGACACCGTCCCGGCGGATCGGAGCATCACCATTGAAGACCTGCTGACCTTCCGCCTGGGGTTCGGGTCGATCATGGCTGCGCCGGGCACGTATCCGATTCAGGAGGCGGAGGCGGAGCTCGGGTTGATGACACTGGGTCCACCCTGGCCGCCGCCGCCGTTCGGTCCCGACGAGTGGATCGCCCGCTTCGGGACCCTGCCACTGCTGCACCAGCCCGGTACGGAGTGGCGCTACAACACCGGCGCCCAGGTGCTCGGTGTGCTGCTCGAACGCGCGACCGGCCAGCCACTGGAGACCTTCCTGCGGGAGCGTCTGTTCGATCCGCTGGGGATGGTGGACACGTCGTTCAGCGTGCCGGCGGAGAAGGTGAGCCGGTTGACGACGGCGTACATGCCCGACGGCCTCGGTGGCCTCGGCGTCCTGGACCCACCGAGTGGGGGATGGTGGAACGAGCCTCCGGCGATGGCAAACGCAGCAGGGTGGCTCGTCTCGACGCTCGACGACTATTGGGCCTTCGTCTCCATGGTGGTGGCGCGGGGACGCTGCGACGGGCAGCAGCTGCTGTCGCCGGGCGCAGTCGAGGCCATGACGCGGGACCATCTGACTGCGGCGCAGCGTGCGTCGGCCCTCATCTTCCTCGGAGAGCACGGTGGCTGGGGCTACGGCATGGCGGCACCGGGGCCGACGCGGGCGGCGCTACCCGAACCTTCGGGCTACGGCTGGAACGGCGGCACGGGCACCGAGTGGACCACCGATCCCGACTACGGGCTGACCGGCATTGTGCTGTCGACCCGGGCCATGACCTCGCCGGAGCCGCCGGCACAAATGGTGGATTTCTGGGAAGCGGCCTACGGCGCGCTGGCCGACTGAGCGAGGACGGGTCCTCGCCGCCCGGGTACGCTGACCCCCTCCGGCGAACAAGGGGTAGCGCGATGTACAAGACACTGGTGGTCGGCACGGATGGATCGCCCACGGCGGACAAGGCGGTTCAGGCCGCAGCCGAGCTGGCCCGCTCGCTGAGCGCGGCCCTCCACATCGTGACGGCCTTCCGCACCCCCCGCCCCGGCATGGGCGCCGCGTCCGGCGTGGCCATGGTCGACTCCGGTGCCGGCCAGGCCCTCGCCGAGGAGAGCGCCCGTGCGGTGGGCGAGGAGGCCATCGCGCAAGTACGGGGACGGCCTGGTGGCCGAGGCGCACGGGCGCCAGGGGAACCCCGACGACGTGATCCTGGCCACGGCGGTCGAGGTGGGGGCCGACCTGATCGTCGTCGGGAGCAAGGGGATGCAGCGGCGCTATCTCGGCAGCGTCCCGAACTCGGTGGCCCACGGCGCCCACTGCGCCGTGCTCGTCGTCAAGACCGACTAGCCGGTTCACCCGGGCGCCGGCCACGCCGGCCTGGCACAGTGTCCGGGTGCCGAAGGACTACTTCGCAGGGTCGATCGCCGAGAACTACGACGACGACGAGTCGCCCATGTTCGGCCGCGCCGTCGTCGACGTGACGGTCGATTTCCTGGCTGGTCTGGCAGGGGACGGGGCCGCCCTCGAGCTGGGCATCGGCACCGGTCGCATTGCGCTGCCGCTCTCGGCGCGTGGCGTGCCGGTGCACGGGATCGACCTGTCGCCCGACATGGTCGCCCGACTGCAGGAGAAGCCCGGGGCAGCGGATATCGGCGTCACCATCGGCGACTTCGCCACCACCGTGGTGCCGGGAACGTTCCGCTTGGCCTACCTCGTCTTCAACACGATCGGAAACCTCACGAGCCAGGACGAGCAAGTGGCGTGCTTCGTCAACGTCGGCCGGCACCTGGAGCCGGGAGGTGTCTTCGTCATAGAGGTCGGGGTGCCGCCGCTGCGCAGACTGCCTCCGGGGGAGACGACGCTGGCCTTCGACGTCACGCCGGACCGGGTGGGTTTCGACACGTTCGATGTGGCCGGACAACTCGGCGTGTCCCATCACTACTGGGTCGGCGCCGGACGGGCCGAGACCTTTTCCCTGCCCTACCGCTACGTCTGGCCCGCCGAGCTCGACCTGATGGCCCGGATCGGCGGCATGCGCCTGCGTGAGCGGTGGAGTGATTGGAGGCGTGCGCCGTTCACGGGTGAGAGCGCCTCGCACGTGTCGGTGTGGGAGAAGTTGCCGGCGGAATGAGAGGGCCAGCGGCCAGGTGCGGCCTGTCGCTCAGCGGGCGGCGGGAATGGCCGCTGGTCGGGCCGAGGCCACGGTCACCACGTGCTGCGACCACGACGACCGCGGCGACGAGGCCCCGGTGCCACAGTGCACGCAACGCGACACTCTGTACGTTCATGGGAGCCCTTTCGCCGGCCACCGGCGGGTGTCGCCGGACTGGTGTCCACGGTACGGGATCGGGACGGGCATCGCATGGGTCCGAAGGCCTATTCGGGCCGTCCTCGCCTCCGCCCTTCGAATGACAATCGGGGTGCGGAGAGGCCGGCGTCGTGCTCCTGGTCCTGATCACGGGCTGCCCGGAAGCAGATCAGCGCAGGGGGATCACCCCGGCCAGCGTGGGCGTGAAGCCACAGGCACCGAAGTAGAAGTCGCGCAGCGCATCTTCGAAGTCGACGTGGAGCCACTCGCACCCGGCGCTGCGGCTTTCCCGTTCGGCCACCTCGAGCAGCCTGCGGCCGATCCCGGCGTGCCGCCGGTCGGCGGCGACCAGCGTGTCGATGACGAAGGCGTGCACCCCGCCGTCCCAGGCCACGTTGACGAACCCGACCAGCCGGTCGTCATCGAAGGCGCAGACCCAGCCCAGGCTGTGGTGCTCGACCTGTGTGCGCCAGTCGATGTCGAGCACGGGGTGGGCGAAGCCCTCGGCATGGAGCGCGTTGAGGCCGGCGTTGTCGAACGGTGCCCGCCACTCGACGCGGGTCGCGCCGGAGGGCGTGTCAGCAGGCGTAGTCGTCGTCGAACTGCGTGCTGTTGTACTGGACGATCTCGAGCGGGCCCGTCGGGAGTTTGGCCCCCTGGCCCTGCCACCAGTTCGTGATGTCGGCACAGCTACCCGGTCCGCTGGGGCTGCTGAGGTAGTCAGCCATCCAGTACGGCACGTCGGGCTGGTAGTTGCCCACAATGCCGTTCCAGACGCCGGGGCTGGCGTAGATCCCGACGTACGGAATCCCTCGGTCTCGTGCAGCGCGTTGAGTGTGCCCTGGACGAACAGGGCGTTCTCGGCCAGGTTGCCGGACCAGTTGGCACTGGCGGTCTCCACGTCGATCCACCACGGGATCGACGTGGATCCGGCGTTGGCTGCGGCGGCATCGTTGTACGCGAAAATCCCGGCCTGATACCCGGCATTGCACGACGTGTCCCCGTTGCAGCCCGGTTCGTTGACAGCCGACGTCGCGTACGTCAGGTAGGTGTACAGGTTGAGTCCGCCTCCCGCCCACGACAACTCCGTGGCGAGGCACGGGTTGGTGTTGCCGGACGAACTCCCGTCGACCTGGACGATGCCGATCTGGTGCGGTGCCGGTGGAAGCGTCCCACATTGGTATTTGCTGATGTCGTAGCCGTAGGAACCCGGAGGGATACGTCGAGCCCACGAAGGCGCCGTTCCCGGGTGCCTCCGCCATGGCCACGATCGGCCGGAAGAGATTCGCCGGAGCGGAACCGTAGTAGTTGGCCTGGCCGAAGTTCGACACCAGCCCCGCGGTGTCCGTGAACCAGTAGCCATTGCCGGTCGGGGTGGCCGCCGCCGCCACAATCGGATGCTTGAGGCTCTGTCCGCCGAGCGAGCCGAAGAAGGGTGCCGTGCCGAAGCTGAAGATGCCCCCGTCCGAGGCAACGAGGAAGTAGCCGGCGCCGCTCGGCCCCGTGATCATGCTGACGATCGGCTTGTTGAGGCGGATCGACCCCGTGCTGCCGTAGAAGGAGGCGTCGCCGTAGCTGAAGATGCCGCCGTCGGAAGCGACCAGCCAGTAGCCGTGCCCGCTCGGCGTGGCCGCCATGCCGACGACCGGCTTGTTGAGCCGGATGCTGCCGGTGCTGCCGTAGAACGTGGCCGACCCGAAGCTGAAGATGCCCCCGTCCGCCGCCACCAGCCAGTACCCGCCGCCGCCCGGCACGACCGCCATGCCGACGATCGGCTGGTTGAGGCGGATGGAGCCCGTGCTGCCGTAGAAGGTGGCGTCGCCGTAGCTGAAGACACCGCCGTCGGACGCCACTTCGTAGTAGCCGCCACCGTCAGAGGTGGCCGCCATGCCGACCACGGGCTTGTTGAGCACCATGCCGCCGGTCGACCCGTAGTAGGTGGCTCCGCCGAAGCTGAAGATGCCCCCGTCGGAGGCCGCCAACCAGTACGCCGGCGTGGAGCCGGCCGCACCGGCCGGCGGAGCCGCTTCGGTGGCGGCCACGGCCATCAGGGCCAGCAACGGCAGCGCCGTCACGAGCAGGGCGAAGACGAGGCGGCGGATCAACTTCTGAGGAACTCTGCCACGCGAAACGCGAGGTCGAGCGACTGGCGGGCGTTCAGTCTGGGGTCGCACGTCGTCGTGTAGCGGGCATCGAGGTCGCCCTCGAAGATCTCTTCGGCGCCGCCGAGGCACTCGGTCACGTCGTCTCCTGTCAGTTCCACGTGGACTCCGCCCGGCCACGTCCCCTCGTCCCGGTGGACGTCGAAGAAGGAGCGCAGTTCGGAAAGGATGTCGTCGAAGCGCCGCGTCTTGCGGCCGCCCTCACTGGTGAACGTGTTGCCGTGCATGGGGTCGCAGGCCCAGACGGCGACGTGCCCCTCGGCCTCGACCGCCCGCACAATGGGCGGGAGCAGCTCTGTGATCCGCTCGGAGCCCAGACGTGTGATGAGTGTCATACGGCCGGGCAGGCGGTCGGGATTGAGCCGCTCGCACAAGGCCACCACCTCGGCGGGGCTGCAGTCGGGCCCGATCTTCACGCCGATCGGGTTGTTGATGCCGGCCAGGAACTCAATGTGCGCGCCGTCGAGCTGACGGGTGCGGTCGCCGACCCAGACCATGTGAGCCGAGCAGTCGTACCAGTCGCCGGTGAGGGAGTCGACGCGGGTCAGGCACTCCTCGTAGGGCAGGATCAGCGCCTCGTGGCTGGTGAAGAAGTCGACCTGGTGCAGCCCCTGCTCGGCCCCGAGGTCGATGCCGCAGGCGGCCATGAAGCGCAGGGCGCGGTCGATCTCCGCCGCGATGCGCTCGTAGCGCTGGCCCTCGCTCGAGGACGCCACGAACTGCTGGTTCCACAGGTGCACCTGGGAGAGGTCGGCGAACCCGCCCTTGGTGAAGGCCCGCAGCAGGTTGAGGGTCGAGGCCGACTGTTGGTAGGCGGCCACCAGGCGGCCGGGGTCGGGCGTACGGGCCTCGGCCTCGAAGGCCTCGTCGTTGACCATGTGGCCGCGGAAGGACTGCAGCTCCACGTCGCCGATCCGCTCCGTGGCGGCCGAGCGCGGCTTGGCGAACTGCCCGGCGATGCGCCCGACCTTCACCACCGGCACCCCGGCCGCGTAGGTCAGGGCCACGGCCATCTGCAGGATGATCTTGAGCTTGTCCCGGATGGAATCCGCGTTGAAGTCGGCGAAGGACTCGGCGCAGTCGCCCGCCTGCAACAAGAAGGCCTCGCCGTTGGCCACGTTGGCCAGCTGCGACGTCAGGTAGCGCGCCTCGCCGGCGAAGACCAGCGGCGGGACCACGGCCAGCCGGGCCTCGGCTTTCTTGAGCGCGTCCGCGTCGGGCCACTCGGGCTGCTGCGCGGCCGGGAACTTGCGCCAGGACGCGGGGCTCCACGAGGAGGGTGCAGCGGGGCTCGTCACCGTCACAGGTTAACGCCGTAGGATCGCCCCCCATGGCCGCCTTCCGGTTCGCCCTGCAGGCCTCGAGCGCCGCATCCCCTGCTGCCTGGCGTGACCTGGCGCGGAAGGCCGAGGACCTGGGGTACTCCACCCTCTACGTGCCGGACCACCTCGACGACCAGTGGGCGCCCATGGTCGCCGTGACGGTGGCGGCGGAGGCCACCACGACGCTCCGGGTGGGCACCCTCGTCCTCGACAACGACTTCCGGCACCCCGTGCTCGCGGCCAAGGAGGCGGCGACGCTCGACATCGTCACCGGGGGCCGATTCGAGTTCGGCCTCGGCGCCGGTTGGATGACCACCGACTACGAGCAGTCGGGCATCCCGATGGACAAGCCCTCGGTGCGGGTGGCCCGGCTGGCCGAGAGCCTCGCCATCATCCGCGCCATGTGGCGCGAGGGCAGCGCGACGTTCAAGGGCGAGCACTACGAGGTGAACGGGGCCACGGGGACGCCGGTGCCGGTGACCCCCGGCGGGCCGCCCTTGGTGATCGGCGGCGGGAGCCGCCGCGTCCTCACCCTGGCCGGCGAGTTCGCCGACATCGTCAGCGTCGTCCCGAGCCTCAAGGCCGGCCACATCGGCACCGAGGTGGCGGCGGAGTCCGTCGTCGAGAAGTACGCGGATCGCGTGCGCTGGGCCCGTGAGGCGGCGGGGGAGCGCGCCGACGAGCTCGAGCTGCAGTGCTGGACGGTGGCGGTGCAGGTGGTGCCGAACGCCGCCGAGGTCGCCGCCTCGCTGGCCCCGCTGTTCGATCTCACGCCCGCGCAGCTGCGGTCGGCGCCGTTGGCGCTGATCGGCACGGTCGAGGAGATCACGGAGCTGTTGCGGGCTCGCCGGGACGAGCTCGGCTTCAGCTACATCGTCGTGCACGAGGCGGAAATGGACGCGTTGGCACCGGTGATCGCCGAACTTGCCGGCACCTGAGCGCCCGATCCGCATCGGGATCTTCGGCGGGACCTTCGACCCGCCCCATGCCGGCCATGTGGCCGCGGCACGCGCCGTCACGGAGCAGTTGGGCCTCGACCGCCTGCTGCTCGTGGTGGCCAACGATCCGTGGCAGAAGTCAGGGTCGCGGGCGGTCTCGCCCGCGGCGGACCGCTACGCGCTGACGGAGCTCCTGGCGGAGGAGATCCCGGGTGCCGAGGCGAGCCGGCTCGAAATGGAGCGGGGCGGTCCCAGCTACTCGGTGGACACCGCCGAGGAGATCCTGGCGGAGGCGGGCGGCCGGCCGACAGATCTCTTCCTCGTCGTGGGGGCCGACCTGGTGCCCGAGCTCGACTCCTGGCACCGCTCCGAGGACCTCCGGCGCCTGGTCACCCTGGCCGTCGTGTCCCGGCCGACGGGCCCCGCCCCGGCCATTCCCCCTGGTTGGCGGGCCGAATGGGTCAACGGCCCCCAGGTGCCCGTCTCCAGTTCGGAGGTCCGTGCGCTGTTGGGGGAGGGCCGCTCCGTCGACGGATTGGTCCCCGATCCGGTGATCCATTGCATCCGCCGCCAGGGTCTGTACGCTGGCACCTGAATGAGCGCCATGCCGGCCGGGTGGACGGAGCTGTCGGAAAGTCCCCGTGTGGCCGCGCTTCCCGACCGGGCCTCGCGCCGGACCGACCGCCGGGCCGAGCTGAAGCTGGCGCGCCGCTCGCGTCGGCGCTGGGCCATCGCCAGCGTCTCCGTGCTCGTCGGCTTCTTCGCCTTCACGGTGGGGATGTTGGAGTTGCTCCATTGACCCCAGGCGTGGACGTGCACGTCCAACCGTCGCCGGCCGTGACCACCGCGGCCGAGTCGGCCGACGCCAAGCTGGGCCGTGACACCGTGGTGCTCGGGATGGCCGACCTCTTCGGCGTGGTCGACGCCTTCGTCATCACCAGTGCGCAGAACACGCGCCACGTGCGCACGCTGGTCGACGAGATCGAGCGCGAGGTCAAGGAGCTGCACGGCCTCAGTCCCGTGCGCACCGAGGGCCTCCAGGACGCCACCTGGGTGCTGATGGACTACGGCGACTTCATCGCGCACGTGTTCCTGCAGGAGACCCGCGACTACTACGACCTCGAGCACCTGTGGTCGGGCGCGCCGCGCTTGGCGTGGCGTCGCGACGTGGAGGACGCCGGCTGACCGTCGACGGTCGGCTACAGGAAGTCGAGGAGGTAGACCGGCCCCGACGCCTGCGAACCGTTGGCGATCGGGACGCTGGTGTGCTGGCCGTCGATTTCGAAGAGGACCCCCGTGGTGGGGCCGACGTCCTCGACGACCGTGGAGACGATCTGGCCCACCGCCTCCTCGATGCTGTTCCCCGTGATCGCCCCGAAGGCGGCGTTCATGTTCACCGTGACGATGCCGGGCTGTGTCTGCACGGCCGACAGCACCCGCACGTTGCTCGGGATGGCGGTGACGGTCCCCGGCGGGTCGGAACTGCTCGGTCCCTCCAGGAGTGCGCCGAGCACCGCGGTGAGCGGCGCCGGGGCCGCCACGAAGCGCTGCACCGCCGTGAGCGCTTCGGTGGCGTTGAGGAAGAACACCTGGACCGCCACGAAGGACGACGCCTTGGGCTGGGTCGAGGTCGTGGTGGTGGGCGGGTGCGGGTTGAGGAGGTCGAACGGCACCTTCGAGGGCGCCATGGTGCTGGGCGAGCCCTGGGTCGGGATGGCGCACCCCGCCGCGACGACGGCCAGCGCGGCCAGTCCGAGCACGGCCATGGTCACGCGGCGTGTCATTCGGTGCCCTCCTCGCTGTCGTGGTCGGTGTCGCCCTCGGCCTCGAGCCTCGCGTCCTCGTCATCGTCCTCCTCGACCAGCGCGGGCAGCGTCAGGACGAAGCGGGCACCGCCCTCCGGGGACGACTCGACGCGCACAGCACCGTGCATCACCCGCATGTGCTCGGCTACGAGAGCCAAGCCCAGCCCGGTGCCGGTGCCGGTGCCACGCCGGCCGGATTCGGACCCACGGTAGAAGCGGTCGAACACCTTGGTGCGTTCGAGGGGATCGATGCCGGGGCCGGCGTCATCGACGGTGAGTTCCACCAGCGCGGCGTCGCCGGCCGCCAGGCCGGCACCCACCACCGTGGCGCCCCCGCCGTAGTGGTCGGCGTTCTCCAGCAGGTTGACCATGACACGCTCGAAGCGCCGCTTGTCCACGCCGACGTGCACGGCGTCGACGGCCGGGTCGACCTCGCACCGCGGGGGGCGTGGTGTTGCCGTGGTACTCCATGTGGGCGAAACCCGCCTCGACCGAGCGCGGCACCAGCTCGCCGACCCGCACGTCCTCGAGAAAGACGTCGACGGAGCCGGCATCGGCCCGGGACATCTCGAGCAGGTCGGCCACCATGCGCTGGAAGCGGCGCAGGTCGTCGCTGAGGAGCTGCAGGGCGCGTTGGGAGCGCTCGGGGAGATTCGTCGCGGTCGGCCTCGAGCACCTCGACCGAGGCGGACAGCGTCGTGAGGGGTGACCGCAGCTCGTGGCTGACGTCGGAATTGAAGCGGGCCTCGCGCTCGATGCGCTCCTGCAGCTGGTCGACCATGGCGTTGAACGAGTAGGTGAAGCCCTCGAGGTCCGGGTCGGCGGCTTCGAGGTCGAGCCGGGTGTCCAGATCGCCCCCGGCGATGGCGCGGGCGGCCCGGGAGACGACGGCCAGCGGGCGCAGCGAGCGTGTGCTGGCGAAACGGCCCAGCGCGATCCCGAAGATGGTGGTGACGACCCCGGCGACAATGAGGGCGAGGGCGAGCACCCGCAGCGTGTGGTCGAGGTCGGACAGGTCGAACACGTCGAAGTACTCCGCCTGCACGGAAGGGACCGGGACCCCGACCACGATCTCGGCCGTCCCCTGCGGCGTCCGGTACGTCTGGGTGGCCGCCGTGCCGCCGAGCACCACGTTGCGTAGCTGCAGGGGGATGGAGGCGGCCGTGACGGTGAGGGAGGAGTCGTAGGTCTTGGAGCCGTGGAAGAGCACCGAGTGGGCGTCCGTCCCCGCGTCGATGTTGCTGAGCAGCGTGACGTAGCCCGTGTTGCCCGACTGCAGCGAGCTCCGTATCGGCGCTGGCGTTGAGGAAGGTCTGGTGCTGGGCCGCCGACTCCCGGCCGGCCAGCAGGAAGTGGCGCACGGTGAAGTAGGAGAGCCCTCCCATCAGGATGGACAGGATCAGCGCCCCGAGCCCGAAGACGGCCGTGATGCGGGCGCCGATGCCCAGCTTCACCTCAGGGCACCAGCTTGTAGCCCATGCCCCTCACGGTGAGTATGTGCTGGGGCACCGCGGGATCCGCCTCGACCTTGGTGCGCAAGCGCCGGATGTGCACGTCGACCAGGCGCCCGTCCCCGAAGTAGTCGTAACCCCAGACCCGGTCGAGCAGCTGCTCGCGGCTGAGCACCTTGTTGGGGCTGGCCGCCAGCTCGCACAGCAGGCGGAACTCGGTCCGGGTGCAGTGCACCTCGTCCCCGTTCAGGTGGCGCAGCACGCCCTGCTCGGGCAGCAGCTGCAGGTCGCCGAAGGTGATGGCGCCCGGCTCCTCCTCGGCCGGCCGGGCCCGGCGCAGCAGGGCGCGGATGCGGGCCGCCAGCTCCTTGGCCACGAACGGCTTGGTGACGTAGTCGTCGGCGCCCGCCTCCAGGCCGGCCACCACGTCGTGGGTGTCCGAGCGCGCCGTCACGATGATGATCGGCACGGCGCTGCTCCGGCGCAGGGCGCGGCAGCACTCGAACCCGTCCATGCCCGGGAGCATCAGGTCGATGAGCGCGACGTCGGGTGGGGCCTCGGCGAACATGTCGAGACCCTCTTCGCCGCTGGCGGCGTCCCTTACCTCGTAGCCTTCGCCCTCCAGGGCGAGGCGCATGGAGGATCTGATGCGCTCGTCGTCCTCGACGACCAGTATGCGCCCGCTCATCGCCCTCCGGCTTAGCTGATCCAGATCTGGGTCGGCCAAATGGAACCCCCGATCATCCCGTAGGCCATCTGGCCGTTGGGCGCCGTGGGGTTGTTGAAGTTCTGCACCGTGGTGTCACCGATCACGGCCCAGACGGCCCGGTCGGTCCACAGGTAGGGCAGGTCGAGGGCCAGCCGCTTGTTCACCGTCTGGTACGCCGTCTCGCGGACGCTCTTGTCCGTCTCGGACCGCCCGGTCAGCAGGGCCTTCTCGATGATCGGGTCGGAGTTGCGGGCCATGTTGATGGACAACGACCCCGAGCTGACGGTGGTCGTGCTCCAGAAGATGTAGTTCAGGTCGGGGTCCACCGCGCCGAACTGGCGCCAGCCCAGGGCCTGGTACTTGCCGGCCAGGGCGTTGTTGATGGTGTCGTTCTGCTGCACGATGTTGGTCTTGACCTGGAAGCCGACCTGCCCCCACGCCTGCTCCAGGTACTGGGCGGCCCGGATGGCGGCCGGCGAGTTGGTCGAGCCGTACGAGAAGCTGATGGGGCCGCCGTTGGTCTTCTCGGCCGCCTTGACCAGCTTGGACGCCTGACTCGGGTTGTAGGCCGGGGTACTTCGTGGTCGAGTAGTACGGGGAACCCGGGACGAACAGGCCGTTGCTCACCGGCAGGACGCCCTGGTCGATGACCTTGGCGTACTGCTGGCGGTTGATGGCCATGGCGGCGGCCCGCCGGACGTTGGGGTCGTTGAAGGGCTTGGCCAGGCAGTTCAGCTGCACGCAGTTCATGTCCGGCTCGCCGGCCACGTGGGTGCTGTCGTCGATGTAGGCGTAGCTGTGGTTGCCCCGGAACTGCGTGATGATCTGGGGGGTGTCGGTGATGATGAGGTCGACCGTGCCCGACTTGAGCGCCTCCGCCCGGGAGGACTCGTCGGGGATCGGCTTGTAGGTGATCTGGGACAGGTACGGCATGCCCTTGCGCCAGTAGTTCGGGTTGGCCGTGGCGGTGAAATGGTCGTTGGGGACCCACTCCTTGAAGACGAAGGGGCCGGTGCCGACCGGGTGCGAGGTGCCGTTGGGGTTGGACAGCATGGAGGGCGCCGCGATGTAGGCGATCTGGCCGCCGATGCCACCGGCCAGGTAGAAGGGGAACGGGACCCAGGGCGCCTTGAACGTGATGGTGACGGCCAGGGGGCCGGTCTGGGCGATCGAGACCAGGGTCGGGCTCAGGACGATGCCGGTGAGCAGCGACTTGGACTGGGCCTGGAAGTTCGTGAGCAGGGCGGCGCCGTTGCACGGTGTGCCGTCGTGGAAGACGACGTTGGGGCGCAGGGTCACCGTCCAGGCGGTGTAGTCGGCGTTGGGCACCACGGATTCGGCCAGGTAGGGCGCCCAGTCCCCGTTGGCCAGAATGATCGTGAGCGGGTCGAACACGGTGCGGGCGTACATGACGCCGACCTCGTCGAAGCGGGCCTGGGTCGGGTCGAAGCCCGATTCCTCGGCGTCGACGCCGAAGACGAGCGACCCGCCCTTCTTGGGCTTGCTCTTGGAAATCCCGTTGCGGCCCGGGCCGTTCGTCGTGGCGCCGGCGATGCCGTCGAGCCCCGCACCGAGCATGCCCGCGCCGGCCACGCCGGCGATGGCGGCTGCGCCACCCACCAGTACTGAGCGACGATCAATTCTCGAGGCCATCGGTCCTCCGTTTCAGCGAACCCACCGGACCCCCCGAAGGTTCTCGGGCGACGTTAGTGCCCAGGATCCCCTGCGTGGGGGCGGTACGGTGGCCTCCGTGTCGGATTGGGATCTGCCGGGCTTCTCCGCCTGGCTCGGCGGGCGCGCCGCGGCGACGCGCCGGGCCTACCTCAGCGACGTCACGCTCTTCGCCGAATGGACGGCCCGGGGCGGTGTCGAGGGCCCCGAAGGCGTCGACCGCCTGCTGCTGCGGCGCTATCTGGCCTACCTCGGGACGCGGCAGCTGGCCCGGGCCAGCATCGCCCGCAAGGCGGCGGCGCTGCGCTGCTACTTCTCCTGGCAGGTGCGGCAGGGTCACCTCGACTCGGACCCGGCGCGCTCGCTCCGGGCGCCCTCGGGCGGCGGGCGCCTGCCCCGCGTCCTGTCGAGCGGGGAGGTCACCTCGCTGCTCGACGCCCCGACCGGGACACCGGTGGACCGGCGTGACGTCGCCGTCCTCGAGCTCCTGTACGCCGCCGGCCTGCGCGTCTCGGAGCTCTGCGGCCTCGATCGGGGCGACATCGACCTGCGCGGCCGGACGGTCACCGTGCTGGGCAAGGGGAGCAAGCAGCGCCGGGTGCCCATCCACGACGCCGCCGTCGACGCGCTGCGGGCCTGGTTCGACGGCGGGCGGGACGACATGGAGGGCCCGCCCGAGGCGGCCTTCGTGAACCGCCGGGGGGCCCGTCTCGGCCCGCGTGACGTGCGCCGCATCCTCGACCGCCGCTCCGCCTCGCCCACCCACCCCCACGCCCTGCGCCACACCTACGCCACCCATCTGCTCGACGGCGGCGCCGACCTGCGGGTCGTCCAGGAGCTGCTGGGCCACGCCAGCCTGGCCACCACGCAGGTGTACACCCACGTCAGCAAGGAGCGCCTGCGCGCCGTCTACGGCGAGACGCACCCCCGGGCCTGACGCACGCCCTGCGGGGTCCTGGGCTCGGCGGCCGCTGAGCGGCTAGGATGGTCCGGCCCACCAGAGGGTGGGCGGCAACACCGACCAACATCACCTGCGCGCATTCCACGGTCGTCGCCATCAGGCGGCGCGGCGCCAGGGGAGCAACCGACTGGAGGAATCAACTATGGCCGTCGTTTCCATGCGACAGCTTCTGGAAGCCGGAGTCCACTTCGGCCACCAGACGCGGCGATGGAACCCGAAAATGAAGCGCTTCATCCTTGGTGAGCGCAACGGGATCTATCTGATCGACCTGCGCAAGACGCTGACCGGCGTCGAGTCCGCCTACTCCTTCGTGCGGGACCTGGTGGCCGACGGCGGCACCATCCTGTTCGTGGGGACCAAGAAGCAGACCCAGGGCCCGGTGGCCGAGTACGCCGAGGCGTGCAACATGCCCTTCGTCAACCAGCGCTGGCTCGGCGGCATGCTGACCAACTTCTCCACGGTCTCGGGCCGGGTGAAGCGCATGCAGGAGCTGCGGGCCATGCAGGCCGCCGGCGACTTCGAGGGCATGCCCAAGCGTGAGGCCCTGCAGCACACCCGCGAGCTCGAGAAGCTCAGCCGCAACCTGGGCGGCATCGCCGACCTCGACCGGCTCCCCAACGCGGTCTTCGTCATCGACACCAAGAAGGAGCACATCGCCGTGACCGAGGCCCGCAAGCTCGGGCTCCCGGTGGTGGCGGTCGTGGACACCAACTGCGACCCCGACGTGATCGACTACGTGATCCCGGGCAACGACGACGCCATCCGCTCGGGCTCGCTCATGTGCCGGGTCATCGCCGACGCCGTGGTGGAAGGCCGCTTCATCGCCGAGCACCGCCGCAAGAACGCGCCGCCGGCACCCGAGGAGAGCGGGCCGTCCTCGGCCCCGCGTCCGCGCCGGGCCCAGGCCGCTGCCGCCGCCGCCGCCCCGCCGGCCGCTGCTGCCGCGCCGGCCGCACCTGCCGCCCGCTGCCGCGCCGGCCGCACCCGCCGCGCCGGCCGCCAGCCCCGAGCCGGTCGAGGTGGCCTGATCGTGGCCAGTTTCACCGCCAAGGACGTGCAGACCCTGCGCCAGATGACCGGCGCCGGCATCCTCGACTGCCGCAACGCGCTCGAGGAGACGGGGGGCGACATCGAAGAGGCCGCCAAGCTGCTGCGCGAGAAGGGACTGGCCGGCGCCGCCAAGCGCAGCGACCGCGAGGCCTCGGAGGGCGCCGTCGCCGTGGCCCGTTCGGGTGACGCCGCCGCCGTCGTCGAGCTGCGCTGCGAGACGGACTTCGTGGCCAAGGCCGAGGAGTTCGTCGCGCTGACCAACGAGCTGGCCGCGCTGGTGGCCGCCAAGGGCGAGGACGCCGCCGCCGAGCTCAACGACGCCATCGACGGGCTCCGCTCGACGCTCAAGGAGAACATCTCCGTCGGGCGTGTCCGCCGGCTCGTCGCCGAGTCGGGCCAGATCATCGACACCTACCTGCACCTCCAGGCCGGACGCGGCGTCAACGCCGTGGCCGTGGTGATCGAGGGCGGCACCGACGAGCTGGCCCACGACATCGCCGTGCACATCGCCTTCACCAAGCCGGCCTACCTGAGCCGCGACGAGGTGCCCGAGGCCGAGGTCGCCGCCGAGCGCGAGACGCTCACCACGATCTCGCGCAACGAGGGCAAGCCCGAGGCCGCCATGGAGAAGATCGTCGAGGGCCGCATGACGGGCTGGTTCAAGGAGCGCGTGCTGCTCGACCAGGCCTACGTGCGCGACGAGAAGCAGACGATCGCGGGCATGTTGGGCTCGGCCCGCATTGTGTCGTTCGCGCAGGTCGTCATCGGCGCCTGACGCTGCTGCCCGTGGGAGAACCGCGTCGGATCGTGCTGAAGATGTCGGGGGAGGCCCTCGCCTCCGCCGCGTCGGACGAGACCATCGATGCCGCCACCGTCGAGCGCATGGCCAAGGAGATGGCGCGCGCCATGGAGGGCGGTGGCCTCGAGCTCGCCGTCGTGGTCGGCGGCGGCAACATCTGGCGCGGCACGACGGGGGAGAGCGGCGGCATGGACCGCGCCACCTCCGACACCATGGGCATGCTCGGGACGGTCATCAACGCGCTGGCCCTGCAGGACGCGCTCGAGAAGCAGAACCAGCAGACCCGTGTCCTGAGCGCGCTCTCCATGGCCGAGGTGGCCGAGCCGTACATCCGGCGCCGGGCCATCCGGCACCTCGAGAAGGGCCGCATCGTCGTCTTCGCCGCCGGCATGGGGAACCCCTTCTTCACCACCGACACGCCGGCCGCCCTGCGCGCCGCCGAAATAGGAGCCGAGCTCCTCTGCAAGGGGACCCACTCGGGCGTGGACGGCGTCTACAGCGCCGACCCCAAGCTCGACCCGACGGCCACCCGCTACGAGGAGGTCTCGTTCATGGAGGTCATCAACAAGGACCTGCGGGTCATGGACCTCACCGCCATCACCTTCTGCAAGGACAACGACCTGCCGATCCGGGTCTTCGACCTGATGGTGCCCGGCAACATCCCCCGGGCGCTGAGCGGCGAAGAGATCGGTACGCTGGTCCGCTGATGGACGACGACCTCGCAGCCCTGGTCAAGGACGACACCAGGGACAAGATGGCCAAGGCCATCGACCACGTCCGCCACGAAATGAGCAACGTCCGCACCGGGAGGGCCTCCTCGGCGCTGCTCGAGCCCCTGATGGTGGACTACTACGGGACGCCCACCCCGCTGCGCCAGCTGGCCGGCTTCAGCGTGCCTGACGCCATGCTCCTGGTGATCTCCCCCTACGACAAAGGCTCGCTCGGGGCCATCGAAAAGGCCATCATGGGTTCCGACCTGGGAATTAATCCCACCAATGACGGGACCGTGATCCGGCTGGCCTTTCCACCGTTGACAGAGGAGAGGCGCAAGGAGCTGGTGAAGGTGGTCCGGCACAAGGCCGAGGAGGGGAAAGTGGCTGTGCGAAACCTGCGGAGGGCGGGGCGACACGAGCTCGAGAGCTTGCAGAAGGACGGCGATCTCTCGACCGACGAGCTCGAGCGGGTCGAGAAGGACCTCGAGAAGATCACCCAGGACCAGGTGGCGGCGATCGATCAACTGCTTGCCCACAAAGAGCAAGAGCTGCTGCAGGTCTGAGGAGCGAGCCATGCCCGATGACACGGACACAGAGGACTACGACGATTTCTCCACCGGTTTCGGTGGCCTGACCGGCCTCGGCGGGAGGGGCGACGAGGCCGACGAGGGGGACGGCGCCGGTCTCGGCGCGGAGGCGGTCGAAGAAGACCCGCCGACCTACCACTCGGGCCGGGTGCGCATCATCGGGGCCGAGCCGGCCGGCGACACCGTGCGCGAGGTGACGGGCCCCGTCGCCGAGGACCACCCCGAAATGCCGCACTGGAACGACGCGCCCACCGGGCAGGTGCCCGCCATCCTCGACAGCACCGCGGGCGAGGAGCAGCCGGTGGCGCCGCCGATGTGGCGCGAGGAGGAGAACGACTGGGAGGCCCAGGAAGAGGTCTTCGAGCCCTCCATGCTCTCCGACGACCTCCCGGCCGTCGGCGCGCTGCTGGGCGAGCGCGACGACGAGGTCGTCGACGTGGAGCGCCAGCCGTGGCACTTCGAGTCCGACGACACGCTCGTCATCCCGCCTGAGCCGGGCTTCGGCTACGAGCCCGTTCCGGGGCCCGAGCCCGAACCGGTGCCGAGCCGGCGCGGGCGGCCCGCCAGCCCGAGCACGTCCTTGTGCAGGAGACCGAGTACGAAGGCGAGTTCGAGCCGGCCGACGCCGGTCCGCGCGCCGTCGCCGGCGTCACCGCCGCCACCACCGCGGCCGCGGCGTCCCGGCTCTCGCCGCCACAGGCGCCCGAGCCCAAGACCCGTGCGGCCCGCACGACCCGCAGCAACGGCAACGTCCGCACCGGCAACGTCAACACGGCGGGGACCGCCGGGCGCGACATGCGGGTCGCCATCGGCTCGGGCGTGTTGCTCGGCGCCATTGCGCTGGCCTGCTTCGCCGCCGGCACGGTGGCCAGCATGGTCATCGTCTGCATCGTCGTCCTGCTGGCGACCGCCGAGGCCTTCGCCGCCTTCCGGCGGGCCCAGTACCACCCGGCCACCCTGCTCGGCCTGGTCGCCGTCCTGTCGCTGCTGATCGAGACCTACAACAAGGGCGTGGCGGCGTTGCCGCTCGTCCTGGTGCTGCTCGTGGCCGGCTCGTTCATCTGGTACCTGGCCCGGGTCGAACCGGCCGCCGAGCCGGTGTCGGGCATTTCGTCGACCGTGTTCGTCTTCGTCTGGGTCGGCGCCTTCGGCTCCTTCGCCGCCCTGCTGCTCAATCCGAACCTGTTCCCCGACCGCCACGGCATCGCCTTCCTGCTGGCCGCCGTCATCGTGACGGTGGCCGACGACGTGGCCTCGCTGCTGGTCGGCGCCGCCATGGGCCGCCACCAGCTGGCTCCGTCCATCAGCCCGAACAAGAGCTGGGAGGGCCTGATCGGTGGCGCCGTGGCCGCCATCTTGGTCGCCGTCGTCGTCGTCCACTTCATCCATCCCTGGACGGTGGGCAAGGCCGCGCTCTACGGCGTGGTCGTGGCGATCGTGGCCCCGCTCGGTGACCTGAGCCAGTCGATGATCAAGCGCCACCTGGGGCTCAAGGACATGGGACGCCTGCTGCCCGGCCACGGCGGCATCCTGGACCGGGTCGACGGACTGCTGTTCGTCATGCCGGCCACGTACTTCGTGGTCAAGGCGATGCACCTCGGGTGAGCTGACCCTCGTGCGCACGGTCAGCCTGATGGGCTCCACCGGGTCCGTCGGTACCCAGGCGCTCGACGTCATCCGCACCGAGCCCGAGCGCTTCCGCGTGCACGCGCTGGCGGCCCAGCGCTCCGTCGAGGAGCTGCTGGCCCAGGCCGCCGCCTTCGGGCCCGGCCCTCGTCGTCATCGGGGACCCGAGCCGCTACGACGAGGTGCGCGCCGGCGTCCCGGCCGGCACCGAGGTCATGGTGGGGGAGGAGGGCATGGTCGCCGCGGCGCAGAGCGCCGACGTCGTGCTCAACGCGGTGGTGGGCTTCGCCGGCCTGCCCGTCACCATGGCGGCGCTCGAGGCCGGCAAGCGGCTGGCGCTGGCCAACAAGGAGTCGCTGATCGCCGGCGCGCCCGTGGTGCAGAAGGCGCGCCGCACGCCGGGGGCCGAAATCGTCCCGGTGGACTCCGAGCACTGCGCCGTGCACCAGTGCCTGGCCGCCGTCCACGCCAGCACCGACGTGGCCCGGCTGTTGCTCACGGCGTCGGGTGGTCCGTTCCGCGGCTTCACGGCCGAGCGGCTCGGCGCCGTGACGGTGGCCGACGCGCTGGCCCATCCGACGTGGTCGATGGGGCCGAAGATCACCATCGACTCCTCGACGCTGATGAACAAGGGCCTCGAGGTCATCGAGGCCCACGAGCTCTTCGGCATCGGCTACGACCGGATCGACATCGTCGTGCACCCCCAGTCGATCGTGCACTCCATGGTGGAGCTGCGGGACGGCTCCACGCTCGCCCAGCTGTCGAACCCCGACATGCGCCTGCCCATCGGGTACGCGCTGGGGTGGCCCGACCGCGTGGCGACCGCGTTCGGCGCCCTCGACTGGTCCAGCGCCCAGAGCCTGACCTTCGAGCCGCCCGACCGCGCCGTCTTCCGCTGCATCGACCTCGCCTACGAGGCGGGCCGGCGCGGCGGCTCGGCCCCGGCCTGGCTCAGTGCCGCCAACGAGGTCGCGGTGGAGGCCTTCCTGGGCAACGCCCTGCCCTGGGGCGGCATCGCCGACGTGGTCGCCGAGACGATGGAGGCGTGGGTGGACGACCAGGTGGACGAGGTGGCAGCCGTGCTGGCGGCCGACGCCGCCGCCCGGGCCCGGGCCCGCCTGGCGCTGGACCGACGCCTGGCCCTGGGTGGGGGCCGATAGCCTTAGCGCTGCTATGACCCTCACGGAGAAGGAGGCGCCGGCGGCGGACGCCCCTCTCGAGCCGGACGCGCCGCCCGAGGAAGGCAACCCGAAGCGGGTCATCCAGCTCGTCGTCGCCCTCGTCCTGATCACGGCCGCCTTCATCGCCCTGGGCTGGGGCTACCTGCTCCTGTTCATCGTCATCCTCTTCGCCATCGTGATGCTGCACGAGTTCGGGCACTTCATCACGGCCAAGCGGGCGGGCATGAAGGTGACCGAGTACTTCGTCGGCTTCGGCCCCCGGTTGTGGTCCGTGCGCAAGGGCGAGACCGAATACGGCGTCAAGGCCATCCCCGCCGGTGGCTACGTGCGCATCACCGGCTTCACCTCCACCGAGGAGGTGCCCGAGGAGGACGAGGCCAGGGCCTACCGCCAGCAGCCCTTCCACCAGCGGATCATCGTGGCCTCCGCCGGCTCGGCCATGCACTTCCTCATCGCCTTCGTCCTGGCCCTCATTCTGGTCCTCACCTTCGGGCAGACGACGAACAACGTGAAGGTGTACGCCCTCGACCACTGGGCCGGCAAGACCACGCCGGCCGCGCTGGCGGGGCTCAAGGCCGGGCGACGTCATCGTCTCCATCAACGGCAAGTCGTTCACCGACACCAGTACGGGCAGCTCGACCGCCGTCATCAGCCGCAGCACGGGCAAGCAGCTCGACATCGGGGTCGAGCGCGACGGCAAGCTCATCCACCTCACCGCCACCCCCGAGAGCGGCAAGGGGATCAAGGTCGGCGGCAAGCCACTGGCCGACCACGGCTACCTCGGGTTCACCACCGCGAGCGCCACGCAGTCCGTCTCGGCGGTCCACAGTCCGGGGGCGGCGCTCTCGACGATGTGGTCGGTGACCGACCAGGAGATCGTCGGCCTCGGCCAGACCTTCTCACCGAGCGGCCTGACCTCCATCTTCCACCAGGTGACCAACTCGCAGGACGCCCAGAACGCGGTGAACAACCCCGGCTCGGCGCCGCGGCCCGTGTCCATCCTCGGCATCGCCAACCTCGGCGCGCAGTCCGAGCAGGCGGGCCTGGCGTCGCTGCTGTTGCTGCTGATCGCCATCAACATCGTGTTCGGCATCCTGAACATGCTGCCGATGATCCCGCTGGACGGTGGGCACGTCGCCGTGGCGGCCTACGAGTGGATCCGCACCAAGCGGGGCCAGCCCTACTACCGGGCCGACATCACCAAGCTGTTCCCGGTCGCGGCGGCCTTCATCGCCTTCCTCCTGATCTTCGTCTTCGCCGGCATCTTCCTCGACATCACCCATCCGCTCCAGATACCGCACTGACCGTGGAGCTCTCCTCCTCGCTCCTCTCACCCCGCCGCCCGACCCGCCGCATCACGCTCGGCGGGGTGCCCATCGGTGACGGCGCGCCGGTCACCGTGCAGTCGATGACGACGACCAAGACGGCGGACGTCGACGGCACGCTGGCCCAGATCTACGCCCTCGCCGCGGCGGGTGCCGACATCGTGCGCTGCACCTGCAACGAGGAGGCGGCGGCGGAGGGGCTGGCCCACATCGTCCCGCGCTCGCCCGTGCCGATCGTGGCCGACATCCACTTCCACCACGAGATGGCGCTGGCCGCACTCGAGGCCGGCGTGCAGGGCCTCCGCCTCAATCCGGGCAACCTGCGCAAGGAGGCCGAGATCAAGCAGGTGGCGGCCGAGGCGCGCGACCGCGGCGTGCCCATCCGCATCGGGGTCAACGCCGGCTCGCTGCACCCCGACCTCTACAAGAAGTACGGCGGCGCCACGCCCGAGGCGCTGGTCGAGTCGGCCCGCAACGAGTTGGCCTTCTTCGAGGAGGTCGACTTCACCGACGTGAAGATCTCCGTCAAGGCGTCCTCGGTGGCCCTCATGATCGCGGCCTACCGGCTGGCGTCGGAGACCTTCGACCACCCGCTGCACCTCGGCGTGACCGAGGCCGGGCCGCCGCCGGCCGGGCTGGTCAAGGGGACCGCCGGCATCGCCACCCTGCTGGCCGAGGGCATCGGCGACACCATCCGCTTCTCGCTCACCGCCGACCCGGTCGAGGAAGCGCGGGCCGGGCGCCAGCTGCTGGAGGCGCTCGGGCTCCGGGAGCGCAAGGGCCTCGACCTCATCGCCTGCCCTTCGTGTGGCCGGGCCCAGGTCGACGTCATCGCGGTGGCCAAGGAGGCCCAGGAGGCGCTCGAGAAGCTCAACCTGCCCATTCAGGTGGCGGTGATGGGCTGCGTGGTCAACGGGCCGGGCGAGGCGCGCGAGGCGGACCTCGGCATCGCGGCCGGCAAGCAGAAGGGCCACCTCTTCATCCGGGGCAAGATCATCCGCGTCGTGCCCGAGTCGGAAATGGTGCAGGCACTGGTCGACGAGGCGGAGCGACTGGTGGCCGAGGGGATCGAGGCGCGCCTGGCGCTGGCCGACTCGAGCGCCGAGGCGGAGGCCGAGGCGGACCGCCGGGAACTGCTCGATGCGACGGGCGCCGATCCCAACCACTCCGCCGCCAAGGTCGAGCTCATCCGCCGTCACAGCGAGGGCGACACCGACCACTAGCCTGCGCACCCATGGCCAAGGGAGCGATCGTCACGCGCGAGGAGGACTTCCCGCGCTGGTACCAAGAGGTGATCGCCGGCGCCGAAATGGCCGAGAACGGCCCCGCCCGCGGCACCATGGTCATCCGGCCCTGGGGCTACGGCATTTGGGAGCTCATGCAGGCCGAGCTCGACCGCCGCATCAAGGCGGCCGGTGCCGAGAACGCCTACTTCCCGCTCTTCATCCCCGAGTCCTTCCTGAAGCTCGAGGCCGAGCACGTGGAGGGGTTCGCCCCCGAGCTGGCCGTGGTCACCCACGGCGGCGGCAAGGAGCTCGAGGAGCCGCTCGTCGTCCGCCCCACCAGCGAGACGGTGATCAACAGCTTCTTCTCCAAGTGGGTGCAGAGCCACCGCGACCTCCCGCTGCTCGTCAACCAGTGGGCCAACGTCGTGCGGTGGGAACTGCGGCCCCGCCTCTTCCTGCGCACGACCGAGTTCCTGTGGCAGGAGGGGCACACGGCGCACGCCACCGAGGACGACGCCCGGGCCTACGCGTTGCGCATCCTCAACGACGTCTACCGCGAGACGATGGTCGACGTGCTGAGCGTGCCGGTGCTCACGGGTCACAAGACGGCACGCGAGCGCTTCGCCGGCGCCACCCAGACCTGGACGACCGAGGGGATGATGGGCGACGGCAAGGCGCTGCAGATGGGCACGAGCCACGAGCTCGGCCAGAACTTCGCCCGCGCCTTCGACATCACCTACGCCAACGACTCGGGGACGCAGGAGTACGTGTGGCAGACGTCGTGGGGCGTGTCGACCCGCCTCATCGGCGCGCTCGTCATGGCCCACGGCGACGACTTCGGTCTGCGCCTGCCCCCGGCCCTCGCCCCGTCGGAGGTCGTGGTGCTGGTGGTCAAGGACAGCCCCGAGGTGGGAGCGGCGGCGGAGGCGCTGGTGGCCGAGCTCACGGCGGCCGGGCACCGGGTCCGCCTCGATGCCCGCACCGACACCAGCTTCGGCCGGCGCAGCGTGGCCTGGGAGCTCAAAGGCGTCCCGGTCCGGGTCGAGGTCGGCCCGCGCGACCTGGCCGAGGGCAACGTGACCGTGGTCACCCGCCACACCCGGGAGAAGCAGAACGTCGCCCTGGGCGCCGTCGCAGGCACGGTGGCCGCCATCCTGGCCGGCGGTCGGGCCCGATCTCCTGGCGGAGGCCACGGCGGTCCGCGACGCCAGGACGGTGGCCGCCGCGTCACTGGAGGAGGCCACCGAGGCGGGCCTCGCCGGCTTCGCCCGGGTCCGTCTGGGGGCGCTCGGTCCCGACGGGGAGGACCGCCTGGCCCAGAAGGCGCTGTCGATCCGGTGCCTGCAGCGGGCCGACGGCTCGCTGGCCGAGCCCGGCGACCCCGAGGACGATCTCATGGCCGTTGTGGCCCGGTCCTATTAGTCCCGGAATTGCTATAATCCCTTCTGCTGTCCATTTTTGAAGATCAGTACCTCGTTGAAGCGTGGGCTGCGGCCCACGCTTTCGCTTTGCGGGGACATGTCAGGACGATGATCAGAACCACGACCAGGAGAGGAGGTGACGGCCATGCGCAGCAGTGGCAGCAGTACGGACACGCTGACGGACGCGCTCTCGCCGATCCTCCAGGCCCGGGGCCTCGATCTGGTCGACCTGGAGCTGAACGGGTCCCAACTCACGGTGTTCGTCGATCGCGAAGGGGGCATCAACCTCGACGAGCTGGGTGAGGCCACCCGGGACGTCTCGGCCGCCCTCGACGACATCGACCCCTTTCCGGGCCGTTACACCCTGTCGGTCTCGAGCCCCGGGCTCGAGCGGCGGCTGCGCACCCCGGCCCACTTCGCCAAGGCGGTGGGGGACAAGGTGACGATCCGCATGGACGCCGGGACCCCCAGCGTGCGGCGGGTGACGGGGACCCTGGAGGCGGCGGACGAGACCGGTTGCACGCTGGTCGGGCCCGAGGTGCCCGACGGCGAGCTGCGCATCAGCTACGACCAGGTCGAGCGGGCGCGCACGGTGTTCGAGTGGGGCCCGGCGCCGCGCAAGACCAAGAACGAGAAGAACGAGAAGAGCGGGAAGAACGAGAGGGTGAAGCGGCAATGAGCAAGACCAATTTCGAATTCCTGGACGCGCTGGGTCAGATCGCGCGCGACAAGGGGATCTCGGTCGAGACGCTGCTGGACGCCCTCGCCAACGCGTTGGTGGCGGCCTACAAGCGGCGTCCCGACGCGGCCGAGGAAGCGGTGGTCACCATCGACCCCGACTCGGGCGAGATCCGCGTCTACGGGCAGGAGCTCAACGAGGAGGGCGAGGTCGTCCGCGAGTGGGACGACACGCCGGACGACTTCGGGCGCATCGCCGCGCAGACGGCCAAGCAGGTGATTCTGCAGCGCATCCGCGAGGTCGAGCGGGACATGAAGTACGAGGAGTACGCCGGGCGCGAGGGTGACATCGTCACCGGGATCGTGCAGCAGACGGACAACCGCTACACCTTGCTCGACCTGGGCAAGGTCGAGGCCCTGCTGCCCCAGGCCGAGCAGGTCTCCTACGAGCGCTACGAGCACGGCGCGCGCCTGAAGGCGTACATCGTCGAGGTGCGCAAGACCACCAAGGGCCCGCAGATCGTGGTCAGCCGGACCCACCCCGGTCTGATCAAGCGGCTCTTCGAGCTCGAGGTGCCCGAAATCGGTTCCGGCGTGGTCGAGATCAAGGCGGCGGCCCGCGAGCCGGGTCACCGCACCAAAATCGCCGTGTGGTCCAACGACCCCAACGTCGACCCGGTCGGCGCCTGTGTCGGTGCCCGCGGCTCGCGCGTGCGCATGGTCACCAACGAGTTGCGCGGCGAGCGCGTCGACGTCGTCCCCTTCTCGGACGACCCCGTCGAGCTCATTCAGAACGCGCTGGCGCCGGCACGCGTGCGTGAGGTGCGTCTCGACGAGGAGACCGGCACCGCCACGGTCATCGTGAGCGACTTCCAGCTCTCCCTGGCCATCGGCAAGGAGGGGCAGAACGCCCGCCTGGCGGCGCGGCTCACCGGGTGGCGCATCGACATCAAGAGCGAGACCCAGCTGGCCGAGGAAGAGGCCGGCTACGCCGGCGAGGACTGGGCCGAGGGCGAGTGGGTCGAGGACGAGAAGGGCGAGTTGGTCTGGAAGCCCGCCGAGGGCGGCGAGGCCATGTCGGCCGAGGAGTGGACGCACCAGGCCGAGGACCCCGCCGAGGAGGTCGTGGTGGTGACCGAGTCCGCTGACGGCAGCGTCACCGTCGAAGACGTCGTGGTGACCGAGACGCCCGACGGGGACGTCGTCGTCGACGACGTCGTGGTGACCGAGTCCGCCGATGGTGAGGTCACCGTCGACGAGGTCGTGGTGGCCGCCGACTCGTCCGAAGAGGCCGAGGCATAACGCCGACACGGACCTGTGTCGGTTGCCGGAATGCCCTGCCGGCCGACCAGCTGATCCGAATCGTCCGGCTTCCGGGCGGGGCCCTGTCGGTGGACAGGCACGGTGCAGGGCGGGGGGCCTGGCTGTGCCGGGACTCGCCCGGCTGCCTCGACGATGCGGTGCGCAGGCACGGCTTCGAGCGGGCCTTCCGGGCGGCCGTGCAGGCCGAGGACCTGCAGCAGTTGCAGACGCACCTGGGCAGGGCGTGGGAGCGCCCTGCACCTGATGTGCGAGGATAGGGGGCTGGGTTGACGCCGCGCCCCAACACAAATCAAGGACAAAGAGAACCACTTGCCGAAGAAGATTCGCGTCTATGAGCTGGCCAAAGAGCTCGGTCTCACCAACAAGGAGGGGCTGGAGCTGGCCCTTTCCCTCGGGATCGGGGTCAAGAGCCACTCGTCCTCCATTGAGGACGCGCAGGCCGACCGCGTCCGCCGCAAGGCCGATGCCGAGGGCCTGCGCCGCCCCGTCCAGCCGGACGAGCCCGCTCCGGCGAAGAAGGCGGCCAAGGCCACCAAGGCGGCGAAGTCGGCCCCCGCAACCGGTCGGGACGAGGGTGGTGCCGGCGACGCACCGCGCCGACCACTCACCACCGTGTCGAGCAGCAGCCCGACCAGCGGCGCTCCGGCCCGCCCGGCGTCGGCCCCGGCCGCCGCTGCTGCGGGTGACCGCGTCGACGCGCCGGCCGCCTCCGAGCCGCCGGCCCGTTCGCCCCGCCTGATCAGCAGTAGCCGCCCGACGCCTCCCGCCGCGCCCTCGCAGGCTCCGTCCTCGGCCCCGGCGGCCCAGTCCGCCCCGGCCCAGGCCCCTGCTCCCTCTCGGCCGGCCCAGTCGCCGCCGGCGGCCCGGCCCGCTCCTGCGGCGGCTGCCGCTCCGGCTCCGGCCCCTGCGTCCGCTCCGCCGGCCGCACCGGCATCGCCCCGGCATCGGCACCGGCGGCGCCCGCCGCTTCCCCGACGCCGGCCGCCGCACCCGCCGCGCCGACGCCTGCGGCGGCCGCGACCCAGGCTCCGGCAGCGGCCGAGGCTCCTGCCCCGGCTGCGGCTTCGGCCGACGCGGCGGCACCCGCACGTGCCCCCCGCCCCCCGCTCAGTCCTTCGGGCAAGCCCGTGCCCCCGCCGCCGGGGACGCGCCCGCCCCTGGGCCCGAGTGGCCGACCGATTCCACCTCCGCCCGGCATGGGCGGGCGCCGACCGAGCGCGCCCCCCTCACGTCCGGGTGGTTCCTACCCCCAGCGCACCGGCGGTCGTCCCGCCGGTGGTGCCGGCCGTCCCGCCGGGACCGGCGGACCCGCGGGTGGTGGCTACGGAGGCCGTCCCGCCGGTGGTGGTGGCGGCTTCGCCGGCCGCCCGGGTGGTGGAGCACCAGGTGGCGCACCGCCGCCGGGAGGTCGTGGCGGCATGCCGGGGCGGCGGCCCCCCCAGAGGCGGGCCCGCCGACGCCGGCGCAACCTCGAAGAGTTGGAGCCGACACAGCTCACCACGTACCAGCCCTCGACGGCTCCCGTCCCCGACGGCGAAATCATCATCGAGCGCGGCTCGACGGCCCGCGACCTCGGGCCCAAGCTCAACCGCAGCGCCGGCGACATCGTGCGCTTCCTGCTGCTGCAGGGCGAGATGGTCATGGCCACGCAGTCGCTGACCGACGACATGATCGAGCTCTTCGGGGCCGAGATCGGCGCCGAAATCCGCCTGGTCGACCCCGGCGAGGAGCAGGAAGCCGAGCTGCTGGCCCGCTACTTCGAGGACGAGGACGAGGAGGACGACTCGGACCAGCGGCCCCGCCCGCCGGTCGTCACCGTCATGGGCCACGTCGACCACGGCAAGACCCTCCTGCTCGACCGCATCCGCTCGACCGACGTCGTGGCGGGGGAGGCCGGTGGCATCACCCAGCACATCGGCGCCTACCAGGTCGTCTGGAACGACCAGCGCATCACGTTCATCGACACCCCGGGCCACGCCGCCTTCACGGCGATGCGCGCCCGTGGTGCGGAGGCCACCGACATCGTCATCCTCGTGGTGGCCGCCGACGACGGTGTGATGCCCCAGACCATCGAGGCCATCGACCACGCCAAGGCGGCCGACGTCCCGATCATCGTGGCCGTCAACAAGATGGACCGGCCCGACGCCGACTCGTCGCGCGTCCTGCAGCAGCTCTCCGAGCGCGGGCTGGTGCCCGAGGCGTGGGGCGGCGACACCATCGTCGTCGAGGTCTCCGCGTTGCAGGGGACCGGCATTGAGAGCCTGCTCGAGCAGATCGTGCTCGTGGCCGAGCTCGAGGAGCTCACGGCTCGGGTCGAGGGCGAGGCCCGCGGCGTCGTGCTCGAGGCGAACCTGGAGGCCGGCCGTGGGCCGGTGGCCACCGTCATCGTCCAGCAGGGCACGTTGCGGGTCGGCGACCCCGTCGTGGCCGGGCCCGCCTGGGGCAAGGTCAAGGCGTTGGTGGACGACCGGGGCGACCACATCAAGGAGGCGCTGCCCTCGACACCGGTGCAGGTGCTCGGCTTCTCGGAGCCGCCGCACGCCGGGGACGAGATGCGCGGTGCCAAGGACCTGGCCCGGGCCCGCACGCTCGGTGAGGCCAGGGTGCAGCGCTTCCGGCTGTCGGGCCACAAGCCCGTGGCGGGGGCCGGGGCCAAGCTCGAGGACCTCTTCGAGCAGATCTCGCGCGGCGAGACGGCCACGTTGAACATCGTGCTGAAGGCCGACGTGCAGGGCTCGCTCGAAGCGGTCACCGATTCGTTGAAGCGCCTGGAGCGCGACGACGTGAAGCTGAGCTTCGTCCTGCGCGGCATCGGCGGCATCACCGAGAACGACGTGCAGCTGGCGGCGGCCTCCAATGCCACGATCATCGGCTTCAACGTGCGGCCCGACAAGCGCTCGCGTGAGCTGGCCGAGTCGTCCGACGTCGAGATCCGGTCCTACGAAATCATCTACAAGCTGCTGGAGGACATCGAGGCCGCCATGCTCGGCCTGCTCTCCCCCTTGTACGAGGAGGTCGTCACCGGCGAGGCCGAGGTGCGCGAGGTGTTCCGGGTGCCCCGGATCGGTGCCGTGGCCGGTTGCTACGTGCGCGACGGCAAGATCACCCGTGGCTCCAAGGTGCGCTTCCTGCGCGACGGCACGATCATCTGGAAGGGCGCCATCAACTCGCTGCGCCGCTTCAAGGACGACGTGCGGGAGGTGGCCTCGGGCTTCGAGTGCGGTATCGGGCTGTCGGACTTCCAGGACCTGAAGGAAGGCGACATCATTGAGACCTACGACGAGCGCGAGATCGCCAGGACCTGAGCCGGGCCTCGCCCGGTTCCGGGCCTGCACTCGAGCCCGATCCCGTCTGATCCTGATCCTGCGATCCCGAGATCCTGACCGAGGAGCTGAGCGGTGAAACGGCGCACGGCGACATACCCGCGTGCATTGCGGGTCAACCAGGTGTTGCGGCAGGTGCTGGCCGAGGAGCTCGAGCGGCTGGCCGACGCCGACGAGCTGCCCATGGTGACGGTGACCTCGGTCGACGTGGCGCCCGACATGCGGACGGCCACCGTGTACCTGGCCACCTTGGAAGAGGCGACGGCCGTCGTGCTCGAGGAGCGCCGGGTGCACTTGCAGCGCACCGTGGGGGCGCAGATGACGATGAAGCGCACGCCCCGGCTGACGTTCAAGGCCGACCCCGCCATCGCGGCGGGCTCCCGGGTGGAGGAGCTGCTGCGCGGGCTGCACGGTGCGGACGCGTGCGCGAGGGGTCGCAGGGGTCGCAGGGGTCGCAGGGGTCGCACGAGGGGGAGTCCCCGGCCGAGGGATCGTGAGCCGGTGCCGGGGCCGGACCCGGAGCGGGAGCGACCCGGTGACCGTCACCGGCCTGGTGGTCATCGACAAGGAGGCCGGCTGGACGTCGCACGACGCCGTGGCCCGGTGCCGCCGCATCTTCGGCCAGCGCCGGGTGGGCCACGCCGGCACGCTCGACCCCGACGCCACGGGCGTGCTGCTGGTCGGACTGGGCCGGGCGACCCGTCTGCTGCGGTTCCTCACGGCGCTGCCCAAGACCTACACGACGGACATCGTCCTGGGGACGGCGACCTCCACGCTCGATGCCTCCGGTGAGGTCCTCGCCACCTACGACATGTCGCACGTCACCCCCGACGACGTGGCCGCCGCCGCGGCCGGGCTGACCGGCGACATCGAGCAGGTGCCGCCCATGGTGTCGGCCGTCAAGGTCGGCGGGCGCCGGCTGCACGAGCTGGCCCGCCAGGGCGTCGAGGTCGAGCGCCCCGCCCGGACGGTCACCGTGACGCGCTTCGACACCGCGCCCGACCCGGCGCAGCCCGGCGTCTACCGGGCCGAGGTGGTGTGCTCGTCGGGCACGTACATCCGCGTGCTGGCGCAGGACCTGGGGCGGGCGCTCGGGCGGCGATGCCTACGTCAAGAACCTGCGGCGCACCCGCATCGGCTCGTTCGGCGGTCCCGAGATGCACCCGCTCGACGCCATCGGCCCCGACGACGTCCTGACCCCGGCGCAGGCCATGCGCGACATGGACGCCGTGACCGTGCCGCCCGACACCGCGGCCTCCATCCGCACGGGGCTGCCGCTCGACCGTGTCCCGCTCGGCGCCGTGGGCGACGGCCCCTGGGCCATGCTCGACGAGGGGGGCGAGCTCCTCGCCGTCTACGAGGCGACGGGCAGCGACCGCATCCGCCCGGCCGTGGTGCTGGTCGGGTCCGGCGACACCGTCGTCCTGGCCGGGCCGGCAGATGCCGATCCCGTTGCCGACGCCGAGCAGGCCGGCGAGTGACGGACGCCCGACTACCCTCGGTCGCGATGCCGCCCGGTGAGGGAACCGCTGTCACGATCGGGGCCTACGACGGGGTCCACCTCGGGCACCGCGCCCTGCTGCGCGACCTGTCGGCCCGGGCCGCCGCCGCCGGCCTCTCCACGGTGGTCGTCACCTTCGACCGCCACCCGGCCGCCGTGGTGCGCCCCGAGTCGGCGCCCATGCAGCTGACCGGACTCGAGCAGAAGCTCGAGCTGCTGGCCGACTGCGGCATCGACCGGACCGTGGTCATCCCCTTCGACCTGGACCGGGCCGAGGAGTCGGCCGAGGACTTCGTCAAGGAGGTGCTCGTCGACCAGCTGTCGGCCCGCCTGGTCGTCGTGGGCGAGGACTTCCACTTCGGGCACGGCCGCCGCGGCAACGTCGAGCTCCTGCGCCGCCTCGGCGGCCAGTACGGCTTCGAGGTCGTCGGGGTCGCGCCTGACCGGCGACGGGCGGGACGCCGTCTCCTCGACCCGCATCCGGGCGCTCCTGGCCGAGGGCGACGTCGAGGAGGCGGCCCAGCTGCTCGGGCGCCCCCACGAGGTGCGGGGGATCGTGGTGCACGGCGACGGCCGGGGTGGCCCTGAGCTGGGCTTCCCGACGGCCAACCTGGCCGTGGCCGACGACATCGCCCTGCCCGCCGACGCTGTCTACGCCGGGCACTACCGGCGGCCCGACGGATCGCTCCACCAGGCAGCCATCAACGTGGGCCGCCGCCCGACCTTCTACGAGCCGGGCACCGCCGAGGTCCTGGTGGAGGCCTACCTCCTCCATTTCGACGACGACCTCTACGGGGAGCAGGCCCGGGTCTCGTTCTCCCACCGGCTGCGGGACGAGCAGCGTTTCGACTCCGTGGAGGCCCTGATCGCCCAGATGCGGGCCGACGTCGAGGCCACCGAGAAGGTGCTCGCCACGGCTGATCTGCCCTGATCACCCCAGTTCAGCGGGCGGCTGCTACGATGGAAGGCGGCTGGGAGAGGTTCCCGCCACACTCCGACAAGCTCTTCGAGGTTCTTTCTTCATGCCCGACACGCAGGCCACCATCTCCGAGTACCGGTTGCACGAAAGTGACACCGGATCTCCCGAGGTGCAGATAGCCCTGTTGTCGGGCCGGATCAACCACCTGACCGAGCACCTGAAGGAGCACAAGGGGGACCACCACACCCGGCGCGGCCTGATGAAGCTCATCGGTCAGCGTCGTCGGCTGCTCGACTACGTCCGCAAGAACGACGTCGAGCGCTACCGCACCATCATCAGCCGACTCGGCATCAGAAGGTAGCGGCAGCACCCACAGAATACGGGCGTCTTCAGCCATCTGGCTGCCAGTCGCCGTTCACTTCGGGTTCGAGGTGGTCGACTACTGGGAACCAGCACCGAGGATGCCCCCGAGACACGAGGAGCATCATGGCTGAGGCCATTTCCGTGTCGGCCCCGATCAGCGGGACCGACCGAACCATGTCATTCGAGGCGGGGAAACTCGCCCAGCTCGCCGACGGGGCCGTCGTGGCCCGCATCGGCGACACCGTCCTGCTGGCCACGGCCACCGCAGCCCGACACGTGCGGGAGGGGACGGACTTCTTCCCCCTCACCGTCGACATCGAGGAGCGGACGTACGCCGCCGGCAAAATCCCCGGCTCGTTCTTCCGTCGTGAGGGCAAGAGCTCGGACCAGGCCATCCTGACCTGCCGTCTGATCGACCGCCCGCTGCGCCCGTCCTTCCCCGACGGGTTCCGCAACGAGGTCCACGTCGTCGGCACCATCATCGGCGCCGACCAGGTCAACCCGCACGACGTGCTGGCCATCAACGCCGCCTCGGCGGCCCTGATGCTCTCGGGCATCCCCTTCGACGGCCCCATCGGCGCCGTGCGCGTCGCCTACACGACCGACGGGCAGTGGATCGGCCACCCCACCTTCGAGGAGGGCGAGGAGTCGACGTTCGAGCTCGTCGTGGCCGGCCGTGCCCTCACCGAGGACGCCGACAGCGACATCGCCATCATGATGGTCGAGGCCGGCGGGACCGAGAAGTCGTGGTCGTACTACGACGAGGGCGCCCCCAAGGTGACCGAGGAAGTCCTGGCGTCGGGCCTCGAAGCGGCCAAGACGTGGATCCGTGAGGCCATCAACCTGCAACGCCGCCTGGTCGAGTCCTTCACGGCTGAGCGCGGCCCCATCGAGACGATCCCCTTCTCGACCTTCAGCGACTACCAGGACGACGTCTGGGCCCGGGTGGAGGCGGTCGGCACCGACCCCATCGCCAAGGCCAACCTGGTCCGGAGCAAGGCCGAGCGCAACGCCGCGCTCGACGCCGCCGGCGAGGAGATCCGTGCCGCTCTCGGTGACGAGTTCGCCGACCGCGCCGGTGAGGTCAAGGGCGCCATCCGCTCGCTGACCAAGAAGCTGGTGCGCAAGAGCATCGTCGAGGAAGGCGTGCGCGTGGACGGCCGTGGCATCGCCGACATCCGGCCGCTCTCGGCCGAGATCGACCTGCTGCCGACGGCGCACGGTTCGGCGCTCTTCCAGCGTGGCGAGACCCAGGTGCTCAACGTGACGACGCTGGGCATGCCCCGCATGCACCAGCTGCTCGACACCATCACCCCCGTCGACCACAAGCGCTACATGCACCACTACAACTTCCCGCCCTTCTCCACCGGTGAGACCGGCTTCATGCGCGGCCCGAAGCGCCGGGAGATCGGGCACGGCCTGCTGGCCGAGCGGGCGCTGCTGCCGGTCGTGCCGCCCGTCGAGGACTTCTCCTACACCCTGCGTGTGGTGTCCGACGTGCTGGCCTCCAACGGCTCGACCTCGATGGCCTCGGTCTGTGGCTCGACGCTGTCGCTGATGGCCGCCGGCGTGCCGCTGCGGGCCCCCGTGGCGGGCATCGCCATGGGCCTGGTCTACGACGAGGGCAAGTACGTGACGCTGACCGACATCCTCGGTTCCGAGGACGCCTTCGGCGACATGGACTTCAAGGTGGCCGGGACGGCCGAGGCCGTGACGGCCTTGCAGCTCGACACCAAGATCGCCGGCCTGCCGGCCGACGTGCTGGCCAAGGCGTTGTTGCAGGCCAAGGAAGCCCGGCTCAAGATCCTCGAGGTCATGGCCGGAGCCATCGCCGAGCCGCGTGACCACGTGGCCGCCAGCGCGCCGAAGATCGTCTCCATGGAGATCCCGATCGACAAGATCGGTGAGGTCATCGGGCCCAAGGGCAAGGTCATCAACACCCTGCAGCAGGAGACCGGTGCGGACATCGCCGTCGACGACGACGGTGTGGTCGGCACGGTGACGATCGGCGCCAAGGACGGCAACGCGGTCGAAGAGGCCCGTCGCCGCATCTCCTTGATCCTCGACCCGCCGACCGCCGAGGTCGGCGCGGTCTACCCGGGCAAGGTGGTCAACATCACCAAGTTCGGCGCCTTCGTCAACGTGCTGCCGGGCCGTGACGGCCTGCTGCACATCTCGAAGCTGTCGTCCCTGGCCGGTGGCAAGCGGATCAACAACGTCGAGGACGTGTTGTCGCTGGGCCAGCCCGTCGAGGTGCGTGTCGACGACATCGACCCGCAGGGCAAGGTGTCGCTGTCGCTGGCTTCCGCCCCTGAGGGTGGCGGCTCGGGCTCGGGCTCGGGCGGCAACGGCTCGTCGTCGTCGTCCGGCTCGTCGTCGTCGGCGTCGTCGGGCTCGGGCAACGGCTCGGGCTCGTCGGACTCGGGCTCGGCTCGGGCTCGTCCGGCACCGGCACCGGCCCGGACGGCCGACGGGACATCGTTCGAGGACGCCTTCGAGGCCGAGCTGGTGGCGGACCTGGGCGACCTCGGTCCCGGTGCGGCTGACGGCGGGAACGACCGCGGCGGTGACCGCGGCGACCGCCCCGGCGGCAACCGACCCTCGCGTGGGCGCTCGCGCCGTCGTTGATCGAGACATCTGTTCTGCCGTGCGGCATCCGCCTGGTCACCGAGACCATGGCGGATGTCCGCTCGGTCGCAGTCGCCTACTGGGTCGGCACCGGGTCGCGTGACGAGCCCGGCGAGCTCGCCGGCGCCTCGCACTTCCTGGAGCATCTCCTCTTCAAGGGGACCGAACGGCGTTCCGCCGCGGCCATCGCCGAGGAGCTGGACGAGGTCGGGGGCGACTGCAACGCCTTCACGACGAAGGAGTACACGACCTTCTACGTCCGGCTGCTCTCCGAGCACCTGTCGCTCGGGCTCGACATCCTGAGCGACATCATGTGGGCGCCGGCGTTGCGCCCCGACGACATCGAGGCCGAGCGCACGGTCATCCTCGACGAGATCCTGATGCACGCCGACGAGCCGGCCGACCTGGCGGGGGAGCGGTGGCAGGCCGCGCTCTTCCCCGACCACCCGCTCGGGACGCGACACGCTCGGGACGGCCGTCATCGGTGCAGCGCATCAGCCGCGACGACATCCGCGCCTTCTTCGACCTGCACTACCGACCGTCCAACATGGTCGTCTCGGTCGCGGGCGACTGCACCCACGAGGCGGCGGCGGCCGAAGTGCAGCGGCGCTTTGCCGGGAGCCGGGACGCCGAGGCTGCGCCGCCACGGCCGCCGACCCGGCCATGAACCGGACGGCCCCGGGCCCGGACACCCTCGCCCTCGACGTCGTCCGGCGCTCCACCGAGCAGGCCCACCTCGTCTACGGCATGCGCTCGGTGTCGAGGTTCGACGAGCGCCGCTGGGCCCTCTCGGTGCTTGAACCACGTGCTGGGCGGCGGGCTGTCCAGCCGCCTCTTCCAGAAGGTGCGCGAGCAGCGCGGCCTGGCCTACTCGGTGTGGTCGGAGCGGGCGGCCTACCAGGACAGCGGATCGCTGGCGGTGGTGGTGGGGACGGCGACCGAGCACGTCGACGAGGTGCTCGAGATCGTCGACAACGAGTTCGAGCTCCTGGCCGCCGACGGCGTGACCGACCGGGAGCTGGCGGTGGCCAAGGGGAACCTCCGCGCCGAGATGCTCCTCTCCAACGAGGACTCCGGCGCCCGCATGAGCCGCCTCGGCGCGTCCATGCTGTTGCACGGCGAGGTGCTCACGGTCGACGAGGTGCTCGCCCGCATCGACGGGATCGGGAAGGCCGACGTCCTGGCGGTGGCGGCCGAGTTGGCCCAGGCCCCGCGCACGCTCACCGCGGTCGGCCCCTTCGACGAGCACCACTTCGAGTCCCACCGGCCCGCCCTGGCCGCCCGGTAGCTTGGGGCCCGTGCCAGGGCAGCCCACGCAGGCCCCCCAGAAGGTCGGTGTGGTCGGCGCCGGCGGTCGCATGGGCCAAGAGGTGTGCCGGGCCGTCACCGAGGCGGCCGACCTCGAGCTGGTCGCGGCCGTCGACCCCGCCCACGTCGGGGCGGACGCCTGCGGCCTGACGATCGTCGGCGAGGTGAACGCGCTGGCCGACCTCGGGGCCGACGGTCGTGGTCGACTTCACCGTCGCCGAGGCGGTCCGCCACAACGTGGCGCACTACGCCGTCCTGGGCATCCACGCCGTGATCGGGACGAGCGGGCTGTCCGAGGCCGACGTGGCCGACATCGCGGCCCGCTTCGCAGGCGAGCGACGCCGAGGCCAACGTCGTCGTCGTGCCCAACTTCGCCATCGGCGCCGTGCTGCTGCTGCATCTGGCCCGGATCGCCGCCCCGCACATGGACGGCGTCGAGATCATCGAGCTGCACCACGACGCCAAGCGTGACGCCCCCTCGGGGACCGCCATGCACACGGCGGCCGTCATCGCCGAGGCGCGCGCGGGCCGCCAGGAGCGCGCCCTGGAACCCGGACCCGACGACCGACATGGTGCTCGACGGCGCCCGCGGCGCCGACGGCCGCCGACGGCGTGCACGTGCACTCGGTGCGCCTGCCCGGGCTGGTGGCGCACGAGGAGGTCATCTTCGGCGCCGAGGGCCAGAGCCTGACCATCCGCCACGACTCCTACGACCGCCGCTCGTTCATGCCCGGCGTGCTGCTGGCCGTGCGGGCCGTCCCGAACCGGCCCGGAGTCACGGTGGGCCTCGAGGCGTTGCTGGGGCTGTGAACCCCGACGTCCGGGAGCGGCTCCTGCAGGCGACCTACGACTGCGTGGCCCGCTGGGGCTTCGCCAAGACGACGGTCGAGGACGCGGCCCGCGAGGCCGGCGTGTCGCGGGCGACGGTCTACCGCTACTTCCCGGGCGGGCGCGACGAGCTGTTCTCCGCCGTGGTCGGGTGGGAGTTCTCCCGCTTCTTCCTGCGCCTCTACGAGGAGGTCTCCGACGCCGACACGCTGGAGGAGGTGATGGAGCGCGGGCTGATGTTCGCCCACCACGCCCTGGTCGAGCACGAGGTGCTCCAGCGGGTCCTGGTCGACCGAGCCCGACATCCTGCTGCCCCGGCTGTCCACGGAGGCGGACCAGACGCACACCCTGGTGGCCGCAGTTCCTGGCGCCGTACCTGGTGCGCCACGGCATGGCCGAGGGCACCGACCTCGATGCCGCGGCCGACTTCCTGGCCCGCATGGTCCTCTCCTACATCAGCTCCCCGGGGCGCTGGGACCTCAACGACCCCGAGCAGGTGGCGCTGCTGGTGCGCTCCGAGCTCCTGGCCGGCATCCGGTGAGCCCGAGTGACCGCCGGACCTCCGACGCAGTGGCCGCCGGCAACCTGCCCCAACCGCAGCCACCACCCGTGCCGCCGCCGTGCTACCGCCACCCCGAGCAGGCGGCGTCGGTGCTGTGCGCGCACTGCAACCGCCCCATCTGCACCGACTGCATGGTCGAGGCCCGGGTCGGCTGGCAGTGCCCGGAGTGCACCTCCGAGGGGGCCAAGCGCTCCCGTCACGTCCCCGCCTTCACCCACACCAGCCGCAACCGGACCGGCGTGGTCGGCTCCACCAACCCGACGCCGTTGGTGCTGGTCATCATCGCCGTCAACGTGGTGGTGTTCTTCCTCGAGGGCTTCGGGACCAACAACCGCGTCATCGACCGCTACGGGCTCGTGGCCCGACGCGATCCACCGTCGCACCAGTACTACCGGGCCTTCACGGCGATGTGGCTGCACGCCAGCTTCGAGCACATCTTCTTCAACATGATCACGCTGCTCATCGTCGGCCCCGCGCTCGAGGTGCTGCTGGGCAAGCTGCGCTTCATCGCGCTCTACCTGCTGGCCGGACTGGGCGGGAGCGTGGGCTCCTACCTCCTCGGCCCGCACAACGAACTCGGGATCGGGGCGTCGGGCGCCATCATGGGCGTGCTCGGCGCCTATCTCGTGGTGGGCTGCGCCGCCGCCTGCCGGTGCAGCCGGTGGCCATCCTGCTCGTCATCAACCTGGTCATCGGCTTCAGGGGCAACATCGACTGGCGGGCCCACTTCGGCGGCCTCGCCGTCGGCGCCTCCTGGGCCTCCTCTACGACTACGCCGGCGACCTGCGCGACGACAAGACGGGCCTGGTGCTGACCGTCGGGGGGAGCGTGGCCATGCTGGCCCTCCTGGCGCTGCTCATCACCTCCATCGCGCCCGGGCACTTCAATCTGAACTGAGCGGCCGTCCGCTCCGGTCCGGCTCGCCGGGCCCGGCCGCCGGAATCGGCTGCGGCGGGGTGACCCGGCGACCCACCCCGAAGCAGCCCCGGGTGGTTGACAGTGAGACAAAAAACGCCATACTGTTTCACCAGTGGGTGCAATTCGCGGCGCGGACCTGAATCCGTCGAGAGCCGCCCCCCGGCTGGGGGCCGGGACGGCGTCGTCCGGCATCTCGGAGCGGACGACCGCACCTCGACCCGGGTCCGCCTCGTGGACGGGGCCCTCGCGTGCCTGGCCCGCCAGGGCATCGCCAAGACGACGGTCGACGACATCGCCCGCGCCGCCGGCCTGTCCCGGGCCACCGCCTACCGGGCCTTCCCGCGGGGCAAGGAGGGCATCCTCGCCGCCGTGGTCGAGACCGAGGTGGCCCGGCTGTTCTCGTCGCTGGCCGTCGTCATGGGCGAGGCGATCGGACCTCGAGGACGTCCTGGTGGCCGGCATGGTCGAGTCGGCCCGCTGGCTGCGCGACCACGCGCGCGCTGGGCTACCTGCTCGAGCACGAGCCCGCCACCGTGCTGCCGTACGTGACCTTCGGCGGCTTCGACCAGGTGATGCGGGTGGCCAGCGACCTGGCCGCACCCTTCTTCGCCCGCTGGCTCGAGCCCGAGCAGGCCTCCCGGGCCGCGGAATGGGCCGTGCGCATCGTCATGGCCTACTGCTCGGACCCCTCGCCGCACGCCGACCTGGCCGACCCGGCCGACACCCGGGCGCTGGTGCGCACCTTCGTCCTGCCCGGGATCCTGGCGCTGCGCCTGGAGGCCGGCGGCGGCAGGCGCTGCGGCCGGCGCTGCGGCTGGCGCTGCGCGGCGCCACCTCTCCACGTCCGACTTCCAGCTCACTCGACCAACCACGCAACACGAACCGATTCCACCAGACCAACCAACAAGGGGGCGGCACAATGACCACACTCGACGAGAACACGACCGAGCAACTGCGCTCCAACCTGGAGCTGATCGGCCGCGAGAACATCAACGACCTCGAGGCCGTCATGAACTTCGTCGGCGAGTACGACGCGGAGGGCTTCCACCGCGTGCCGGACAACTGCCCGGCCGAGTTCACGTGGGACTACGAGAAGGGCGCCAAGCCCCAGCTCGACAAGCTCTACGAGAAGGCCAAGAAGGCGCAGTGGAACGGGCAGACCGACCTGGACTGGTCGATCGAGGTCGACCAGGAGCGCGTGGTCATCGCCAACGCCGAGGCGAACCCGTCGCAGACGCAGTTGGACGAGGCGGCCATCGCCGGCACCGTGCTGGAGAAGTGGGACGAGAAGCGCTTCATCCAGTTCGGGATCGAGAACCAGAACTGGCTGCTGTCGCAGTTCATGCACGGGGAGCAGGGCGCGCTGCTGTGCACGGCGAAGATCGTCGAGACCGTGCCGTGGATCGACGCCAAGTACTACGCCGCCACCCAGGTGATGGACGAGGCCCGCCACGTCGAGGTCTTCTCCAAGTACCTCGACGAGAAGCTCTCGGGCCACTACCCGATGAACGCCCACCTGGGCCTGCTGCTCGACGACATCGTGGCCGACTCGCGGTGGGACATGACCTACCTCGGCATGCAGATCATGGTCGAGGGGCTGGCGCTGGCCGCCTTCGGCTTCATCCACATGATGACGACCGAGCCGCTGCTCAAGAAGCTGCTGCGCTACGTCATGGCCGACGAGGCCCGGCACGTGGCCTTCGGCGTGCTCAGCCTGCAGGAGTACTACAAGGAGCTCAGCGCGGCCGAGCTCCGCGAGCGCCAGGAGTTCGCGTTCGAGGCGGCCATCCGCATGAAGGACCGCCTGGTCATGCAGGAGGTGTGGGAGCGCATGGAGGTGCCCACGCGCCGACGTGATCAAGATCATGCAGGCCGCACCCGAGCGCGACGACTTCCAGATCCTGCTCTTCTCGAAGATCGTGCCCGAACCTCAAGAAGCTGGGTCTGCTCGATGCCGCCGACGGCTGGCTCCGCACCAAGTTCACCGAAATGGGTGCCATCGCCTTCGAGGACCTGACCGACTCCACCCAGGACGAGGACGCGTTCGCCGACGGCTCGCCGGCCGAGCGCAAGGTCGCCTGAGCGGTTCGACTCCCGAGCCGCCGCGGCACCGGTGAGCCGCAGCGCAGTGCCGGCAAGAACCGGACAGCCACCTCGGCGCCAGGCATCGCTGGTAGCGTGAAGGGGCGATGAGCCCCACGCCGCAGCCGTCAGCGCCGCAGCAGCCCGGCTCGGGCTCGCCCCGCTTCGGGCGGGTGGTCACGGCCATGGTGACGCCGTTCGACGAGGACGGGGCCCTGGACCTGCCCGCCGCGGTCGATCTGGCCCGCTGGCTGGCCGAGCACGGCAGTGACGGACTGGTCCTGAGCGGTTCGACCGGCGAGAGCTCGGTGCTGACCGACGACGAGAAGGTGGCACTCTGGCGCGCCGTGGCCGAGGCGGTGACGATCCCGGTCGTGGCCGGCACGGGCTCCAACGACACCGCCCACTCGATCGCCATGACGAAGGCGGCCGCCGCAGTCGGGAGTCGACGGCGTCCTCCTCGTCACGCCGTACTACAACCGGCCCTCGCAGGCCGGCATCTTCGAGCACTTCCGGACCGTGGCCGAGGCCGCGGGCGACCTCCCCGTCATGCTCTACGACATCCCCATCCGCAGCGGGCGCCGGATCGCCACGCCGACGATGCTCCGGCTGGCCCGTGAGGTGCGCCAACATCGTGGCGCTCAAGGACGCGGCCGGCGACCCCGCCACCACGGCCCATCTGGCGGCCCAGGTGCCGGCCGGCTTCGAGATCTACAGCGGCGACGACGTCATGACCCTGCCCTTGATGGCCGTCGGCGCGGTGGGCGTCGTCAGCGTCGCCGCCCACTGGATCGGCCCCCAACTCCGCAAGGTCGTCGACGCCTTCGTGGCGGGCGACATCGCCGCCGCCATCGCCGGCAACGCCGAGCTGCTCGACTCGTTCGACTTCGAGTCCACCGACGAGTTCCCGAACCCGCTGCCCGCCAAGGCGATGCTGCGGGCGCTCGGCCTCCGGGTGGGCCAGTGCCGCCTGCCCATGGGGGCGTCCACCCCCGACCTGGACACCCAGGCGCAGAAGATCCTGGCCGCCGTCGGGCCACCTGCGGTCACGGTCGCCCCGCTTGGCTGAGCGCGCGACGGCCGAGCGGGCGGCAGCGGTCCGGGTCCGGCAACAGGCCCAAGCCGAAGCCGGTCCGGGTCGTCTTCCTGGGCGGCCTCGGCGAGATCGGACGGAACTGCGCCTGCATCGAGGTCGACGGGCGCATCCTCGTCCTCGACTGCGGGATCATGTTCCCCGACCCCGACATGCCGGGCATCGACCTGGTCCTGCCCGAGTTCACCTACCTCTACGACCGCAAGGACCGGGTGGACGGGATCGTCCTCACCCACGGCCACGAGGACCACACCGGCGGCCTGGCCTTCCTGCTGCGCGAGGTCCACGCGCCGATCTACGGCTCCGAGCTGACGGTGGGCCTGGCCCGCCACCGCATCGACGAGGCCGGCCTGGCGGGCAACACCAAGTTCATTCCGGTGGCGGACGGCGAGACCGTCAAGATCGGCGGCGTCGACGTCGAGTTCATCCCGGTCACGCACTCGGTCCCCGAGGCCATGGCCATCGCGTTCCACACGCCCCAGGGCGTGATCCTCCACTCGGGGGACTTCAAGCTCGACCTGCAGCCCGTCGACGGCCGGCGCACCGACATGTCCCGCATGGGGGAGCTCGCCCGCACCGAGGGCATCCGCCTCCTCTTGTCGGACTCCACCAACGCGGAGGAGCCCGGCTTCACCGAATCGGAATCCTCGGTGGGCGTGGCGCTGCGCCGGGTCTTCGCCGCCCAGGCCGGCAAGCGGATCATCGTGGCCTGCTTCGCCAGCCACATGCACCGCGTCCAGCAGATCATCGACGCCGCGGTGGCGACCGGCCGCAAGGTGGCCACGCTCGGTCGCTCCATGGGCAAGAACGTCGAGCTCGGGACGCGGCTCGGCATCATCAGCATCCCCGACGGGGTCCTGATCGACATCGAGGAGGTGGACAGTGTGCCCGAGGGCGAGGTCTGCGTGATCTCGACGGGCTCACAGGGCGAGCCGATGTCGGCGCTGTCGCTCATGGCCACCGGTCAGAACCGGTGGCTGAAGATCACCGAGGACGACGTCGTGGTCATCAGCGCCCACCCGATCCCGGGCAACGAGTGGTCGGTGGGGCAGGTCATCGACGATCTGTACCGGCGGGGCGCCGAGGTCGTGCACTCGGGCGCGGAGGCGGTGCACGTCAGCGGCCACGCCCGCCAGGGGGAGCTGCGCACGCTGATTTCGGTGACCGAGCCGGAGTGCTTCGTGCCGGTGCACGGCGAGTTCCGCCACATGGTGCACCACGCCCGCCTGGCGCTCTCCATGGGTCTGGACCCGGCCAAGGTGCTGCTGTGCGAGGACGGCGACGTCATCCAGCTCGATGCCAAGGGCATCTCCCGCGACGGCAAGGTCCCCGGCGGCTACGTCTACGTGGACGGGACGGTGGGGGATCTCGAGCACGGCGTGCTGCGTGACCGCAAGAAGCTCTCCGAGGAGGGCGTCGTCATGGCCGTGGTCACGGTCGATCGCCAGCAGCACAAGCTCAGCTGCCCGCCGGTGATCGAGACGCGGGGCTGGGTCTACGCCCCCGAGGCGGAGGAACTCCTCGGCGAAGCCAGCGAAGTGGTGTCGGCGGCGGTGACGCAGGCGCTGCGTGACGGGGCGCACGACATCGAGGTGCTGAGCCGCCACACCCGCAAGGCCCTGGGCAAGTTCGTCGGCGAGCGCACCAAGCGGCGTCCGATGATCGTGCCCGTCGTCCTCCTGGTCTGAGGGCGGAGCGCCGCGGCGCCTCTCACTCGCCTTGGGCGCCCGTCCCGCCGGTCCCGCCGGTCCCTCCCGACTCCGCCGGTCCGCCCGCCCCGCCCGGGCCGCCCTCCGGCTCCCGCCCCAGCTCGTGGGCCCAGCGGAAGGTCGGGGTGTACATCCCCACGAGGCGGGCGACCAGCACGACGAGGAAGATCTGTCCCATGAGGGCCTCGAGGACTGCATTGGTGCGGGGGAGCCCGATCGCCGGCGACAGGTCGCCGTAGCCGACGGTGGCCATGGTGATGTAGCTGAAATAGGCGAAGTCGGCCGGACCGTGCTGCCCCGGTTGCGCGAAGAACGAGCTTCCCGAGACCAGTTGCACTCCATAGTCGAAGTTGGCGAAGACCAGCCCGATCAGCACGTAGATGCACAACGCTCCGAGAACGGTCTGCGTCGTGACGCGTTTGTGGTGCAGGACCCGCCAACCGATGGCGATCGGGCTCGCCAGCACCAGCAGCGACCAGAAGATCACGATCGTGCCGTAGGCCCGGTCGCCGCCTCCGAACGCGACCACGACCGCCGCGACCACGACGACGGCGACGGCCACACGAACCACGAGCATGAGTCGGTGCGGGACCTCCGACGTCCGGAACGCCAACAGCACCGTGAGCCCGAGCCAGACGGCAGTGACGATGATGGCGAGCCGCCCGGTCCACCCGACCGTGAGGAACACGTAGTCGACGACGAGGAACAGGAACACGATCCCGTAGGAATCCGGTCCCAGCGCAATGGCCCACAGTGCCGCCAGCCGGCCGCGCCCGTCCTCTGGTTGCGGAGACTGAGGGGTCTGGGGAGCGCCGGGGCCTGTCACGCCGTCCATCATGGCCAACCGCCACTCCCCGCAAGCGGATGTCGCCGACCTCGGGACCCCGAGCACTCGGCCCCGGGCGCCCCGGTCCCGTCCCGCCGCCCGGCCCCGGCCCCGCCGGGATCCTCGCCGCGCGTCGGCCCGGGCTTCCGCCTTGACCGCACCTTCGCCTCGCTCCGCTTCCGCCCTCACCTTCGACTTCTCCGTCTCGCGGGCCTATCCCGCGTTCGGCCAGTCCTGCCCCGACTGCTCAGGAGACGAAGCGCTGGACGAAGGTGAGGGCCGTGTCGGCCACCTCGCGCCAGCCGCTGTCGATCGTGAGGGCGTGGCCCCGGCCGGGGATCGAGACGAACTCGGTCACGCCGGGATTCTTCTTCTGCTTCTTGAACTCCGCCTCCGAGATGGCGGGGGGAACCGTGTGGTCCTTCTCGCCCGAGATGATGAGCAAGGGACCGCGCTCGACGTTCTCGTGGTCGACCTTCGCCTCGGTCCAGGGGTTGAGGTTCGCGAAGGCCGCCTCGAAGAGCGGCTCGCCCGGGAGCGGGCACGGCGTAGGTCTCGAAGAGCTCCTTCGCCTCGTCCTCGCTGACCGCATTGGCAAAGGCGTAGTGGAACTGGTCGAAGGTCAAGGGAACGGCTCGATGCTTGTTGCGCGGGTTCCCCAGCGCCGGCTTGGCGGCCCGCAGCGCGGAGATCGGCAAGGGCAGGACGCCTCGGAACGGCGCCGCATCGACGGCGACGGTGGCCGCCGAAAGGCCTCGTCCGGCCAACATCTGGGCCAAGAGCCCGCCGAACGAGTGCCCGATGACGGCCGGCTTCTTGTCGAGCGCTTCGATGACGGCCGTGTAGTGGTCGGCGACATCGTCGAGCGACTTGTTGGCAAAGACCTCCGGGTGTGCTTTGGCCTCGTCGACGGTCTGAGGGTCGTCGGGCCAACCCGGTGCGAAAGCGGCGAAACCCGCATCGGCGAACACGCCGGCCCAGTTGTCCCAGCTGCTCGGCAACAGCCAGAGCCCGTGGATGAAGATGACCGGCGTCTTGCCGGACGCGTTCGCCTCATCGATCTCGCTCTGCTCCTCCGGGGCGATGGTCGCCATGCTGCTGCCTCCTGGTTGGTCGTTCCGGGTGCATTCGGGTTGGCTCGGGTATGAACCCAGCACAGCAGACCGCTACTCGTGTGTCGATTGCGAAGATGTGACGATATGCGCGAGTGCTTGCGCCGACGTTCCGCGTTCCCAGGACAATCCCAGTCTGATCGCCGAACCGACGTCGCGTGTCGCCGTGTCGCCGCGTCGCCCGTGCGCCGCGTCCTGTCGCACTCCGTCGGTCCGCGTTCGGACTCAGTCCTCGACCCGCGTCCAGGCCGGGTCCGATCGACCCGACACATGGCCCACGATCGCAACGGCCACGACCAAGGCCGTTGCGATGACGAGCGGCAGCGCGACGTGGACGTGCAGGATGAGCGCGGCACCGACCAGCGCCCCGAGGAACATGGCGGCGACGGAGACCAGGCGCCGGCCCGACTTGGAGCCCTTCCCGCCACCGAGCGCGCTGTCGGCGCCGATCCCGGTCACCGTCAACGTGAGCACCGTCGTGGTCAGGTCGGGCACCGCCAATCGGCGCACACTGGAGTTCTGCACACCCATGGCGACGGCGAGAAAGACGATCAGCGCATACCGCACGCCGGAACCGAAGGGGTGCGCGCCGACGAACGCCAGGATCATCGAGGCGATCAGGAGCAGCGCCTGGGTGGCGGTCGCCACGGCGACGTGATGGCCACGGTGGTGGCCGAAGCGCTGGACGATCCGACCGCCCACCACCGAGCCCGCACCGAACGAGACCAACGCCACGAGTGAGGCTCCGATGGAGAAGCCCGCCGCCCCGGCGACGGCAAAGCCCAGGAAGACGACGTTGCCCGTCATGTTGGCGACGAAGACGTGGCCCAGGAGGAGATAACTGAAGGCATCGACGAGCCCGGTCACCACCGTCATGGCCACCAACAACGGTGGCAGCGGTCCGAAGCGGTCGTTCCGACCGGGCACCAGGGTCTCGCGGACCTCGGTGAGAAATGTCTGCATGTGCAGGCCCTCCTTTCGGGCTTGAGGATCGTGATCGAACGGGTCCCGGTCCCAGCACAGAGACGACGCAGGCGTCCTCCACCCCAGTCAAAGCGTCTTGATCAGACCTCCGTCGATGGTGAAGTCCGCGCCGGTCACGTTGCCGGCACGGGCGCTGGCCAGGAAGACCAGCAGGTCGGCGACTTCCTCGGGTGTGGTGAAGCGTCCGGTCGCCGCGTCGGCTGCGGCCTGGTTCGCCACGGCCGCCGGGTCGCCGCCCGTGGCCCGTGCCACCGTCTGCGCCACACCGTCCTCACCGAGCCAGAGCGAGGTCGAGACGGGCCCGGGGCTGACGGTGTTCACCCGGATGTTGTGCTGCGCCACCTCCTTGGACAGCGACTTGGAAAAGTTGGCGACGGCGGCCTTGGCCGCGCTGTAGTCGAGCACCGCGGGGTCCGGCAGGAAGGCGTTGACGGAGCTGGTCGTCACGATGGCGCCGGAGCCGGCGGCGATCATGGAGGGGAGGACGGCACGGGTCATGCGCACGGTCGCCATGAGGTTCAGCGTGAGGGACGCGGTCCAGTCCTCGTCGGTGATGCTGAGGAAGCCACCGAGGCGGGTCTTCGCCGCGCCGACGTTGTTGATCAGCACGTCGATGGGACCGGATGCGAGCGCCGCCGCGGCGAGGTCCGCCGGACCGGACGGTGTCGAGAGGTCCACTGCGACGAACTCCACGGGCGCCGTTCCCACAAGGGCATCGAGCTCGTCCGAATTCGAGCGCGCCCCCGCCACGACACGTGCGCCCTCTGCCGCCAGCGCCCGGGCCGCCGCCAGTCCGATGCCGCGGCTGGCCCCGGTCACGACCGCCACCTTGCCCTCGAGTTCGAGCTGCATGGGTTCTCCTCTGAAAGCCGAGTCCGGAGTCGGAGTTCCGGAGTCCGACGCCACCCGAACAAGCCAGTACCCCTGACGCAGCGCAGCCTAGGGCGGCACACCCGTAGGCTGCCACAGGGCCGTGTCCACCCGGCGCCGAGGGTGCCGGAACACTAGGGTTCAGCGCCATGAACTACTGGGTGACGTATCCGCTCACGACGCATCCCTACAACCCTGAATTCACGACGAAGGAGGGGCTGACCCGCTTCTGCCAGGTGGCCGAAGCAGCAGGATTCTCAGGCATCGGCTTCACGGACCACCCCGCTCCGACGGAGCGTTGGTTGAAGGCCGGCGGCCACGACGCCCTCGACCCGTTCGCCGCGCTCTCGTTCTGTGCCGCCGTCACGGACCGGATGCGCCTGATCCCGAACATCCTCGTCCTGCCGTACCGCAATCCCTTCGTGGTGGCGAAGTCGGTGGCGACAATCGACGCGCTGTCGGGTGGCCGCTTCACGCTCGCCGTGGCCACGGGATACATGCGGGGCGAGTACAGGGCGCTCGGTGTCGACTTCGAGGAGCGCAACGCGCGCTTCGACGAGGCGATCGAGGTCATCCGCGGCATCTGGAGCGAGGAGGACTACGTCTACGAGGGGTCCACCTTCGAGGCCAAGGGCCAGACGGCGAACCCCAAGCCCTCACCGCAGCCACCGATCTGGATCGGCGGGAACAGCCGCATGTCGCGGCGCCGGGTCGCCCGCTACGGCGACGGCTGGAGCCCCTTCCCGGCCCCCAGGGTCCTCTCCAACACCGCCAAGACGCCACCGCTCGAGACCGTGGACGACCTACGCGTCATGCTCGACGAGCTCGCCCAGTTCATGGAGGAGGCGGGGCGGGATCCGAAGAGCATCGACATCGCGTTCGGCACGGGCGCCGGCGGCAGCCCGGGCAGCGACTCGTTCAACCCCGAGGCCCAGCTGGAGGGCGATGCCGAGTTGGCGGCGCTGGGCGTGACCTGGTCGGGGGCGGGCGTGCCCGGGGACTCCCTGGCCCACGCCCTCGAGGCCCTGGAACGTTTCGGGGAGTCCGTCATCCGGCTGACCGAAACCGCCGAACGCACGAGCTTCGAACGGCCCCCGGCCCTATATTGACGCCGTCCCGCCCACCGTGGCCGGACGCGCAGCAGCACCGAGCAGCACCAAGCGGCACCAAGGGGACACGGGACGGGGGAGGGGATCACATGCGTGATCGCACGTTCGAACGTATCGGCGCACTGAGCGGACTGGCCTTCTTCATCTTGGCCGTGCTGTCTGGATTCATCTATCCCCAACAACCACGGGTCGACTCCGCCCCGGCCAAGACGCTCGCCTGGGTCCACGATCATCACGTCGCGCTGCAGGCCGGCATGATCTTCGACTTCTTCGCCGCCGGGCGTCCTGCTCTGGTTCGCCGGCTACCTCTACCGCGTCCTCCGCCACGCCGAGGGCGAGCAGGCGACCTTCGCCCCGATCGTCCTCGCCTCGGGCATCGGCGTGTCCATCACCACCGCGATCGCGGCGCTGCCGACGGTGTTGCTCGCCTTCATGGATGCCCAGCCCGGCGGCCTCACCGACCTGTCACTCGTCCGCGCCCTCGGCGATCTGAACACGATCTTCTTCTCCGCCACGTCCGTCATGACCGCCGTCTTCACCGCCGCCCTGGGCTGGGCCATGCTGCGCGCCGAGCTCGCCACCCGCTGGCTCGGCTGGATCACGCTCGTCGTGGCCATCTTCAATTGCGTCTCCGTCTGGATCGGCGTCACCTTCAGCAGCTACCACGGCCACGCCTGGCTCATCATCGGCTGGGGCTCCTACGTCGGCTTCCTCATCGTCATGCTCATCCTCAGCGCCATGATGCTGCGCGCACCACGCGCCGCGACCTCCATCCCGGCGGCCGCCCCTGCAGTCGTCGTGCAGTAACCGCCCGACACAGAACGGTCTGCCCCGCCGACCGTTCGTCCATATGGCATCCACCGCCCGCAGTGCTCAGCCCGGCTCGTCCCGGCGGCGCCCCGCCTTCCCGCCGGAGTCGACCACTCAGCCGCGACTACGGCAAGGATGCGCGTTCGGCCCAGTTGGCGGACAGCATGGGCATGCATCAACGGGTCATCTCCGAGCACGAGGCCGCCATGTTGCGCGACATCGCCGAGTTCGATCGCCACGGAGGCCTGGCGCGGCGACGGGGCGCTTTCCATGCGTGACTGGTTAGTCGCCCGGTGTCACATCAGCCGCGCCCGGGCCCGCACGCTGGTGGACGCGGCAGCGAAGACGCGGGAGCTGCCTGCGCTCTCCAGCGCCCTCGCCGACGGACGCCTCACGCTCGATGTGCTCGCCCCGCTCGCCGCCGTCGCCACGCCCCAGACGGACGCCGACCTGGCGAAGGCGGCGGAGCACTGGACACCCCGTCAGGCCCGCCAATTCGTGGCCGAGGTCAAGGGCGCCACCGATGCCGAGGCGGCCGCCCAGGTGCAGCGCCGCTTCGTCCGCTTCGACGACCAGCGCAACCTGATCTGGGCCCAACTCACCGGAGATTCGTACGCCCTGGTCAAGTCGGCCCTGGTCGGCCGGGCCCGTCGCCACGACCACCCGAGCGCCAACGATCCCGACTACGAGCGATTCGAGAGCCGATGCGCCGACGCCCTGGTCCAGATCTGCGTCGAGCAGGGCCAGGGAGCAAGAGCGGGCGGGGACAGGGGTGTCGACGGGGCGGCCGGGCGGGGCGGCAGCCGATCAGAGGTCATCGACGCGCACCGGCCCGAACTCGACGCCGGTCCACGGCGGCGCCCGCACGACCATGATCGTGCACACCGATCTCGATCGCCTCCTCTACGGCGATGGCTACGGGCATGCCTCCATCCAAGGGGTCGGCCCGATCTCGGCCGAGGTCGCCCGTCGGCTCGCCTGCAACGCGCACATCACGCTCTCGTTCGACGCGCCGGATGGCACCACCCTCGACCAGAAGAAGCTGGAGCGCGACCCCAGCGAGGCCCAGCGGATTGAGATCCGCCGGCGCGACAACGGCTGTCGCTTTCCCGGATGCGGCTGCCGGCACGTCACCGACGTCCATCACATCGTGTGGGCCTCCAAGCAGGGCCCCACGGTGATGTCGAACCTTCTCACCCTCTGCGTGGCCCACCACAGCCGGGTGCACGAGCTCGGTTGGAAGATGGACGGCGACGCCCAGGCGGAAGTCCGGTTCGTGAGTCCGCACGGAAGGGTCTTCGTGTCGTCACCGTCGCCGACGTGGCGCCGACCCCGGAAATGAGCGATCCGAGGTCCCGGGTCCCTACCCCTTGACCGCCCGCACGATCTCGTCGGTGACCGCGTCAGGGTCTTCGAGCGGCAGCATGTGCCCCCTGTTCTGCAGGGTGATCGAGACGCGCCCCGGGGACGGTCGCCACAATCTGATCGGCCTTCTTCGGAAGGGTCAGGGTGTCGCGCGTCCCGACCATCACGGTGGTCGGGACGTCGATCGTCGCCAGGCCCTCCAGAAGGTCCATGCTGGACATCGAGGTCAAGAAGTCGCCGCGCACGGTGCCATGACAGCCACCGAACAGGTTCCGGGTCAGGTCGACGTGGGCGCGGACCGGGTTCTCGCCGAATGCCGTACGGACGAGGAGGTGTCCGTTCTTCGATTGCATCGCACGGGACACGAAGGGCGATGCCACCAACGCCGTGGCGACCCGTGCGCCCTGGGCCGGACCACCGCGCAACTGCGTGGCGGCGGTCGACACGAGCACCGTCGCCTTGGCCCGCTCCCGGAGGACGTCCGGTCGATAGGTGGCGAGCGACATGACCGTCATGCCGCCCATGGAGTGCCCCGCCAGCACCGCGTCGCGCACGTCGGTCGCGTCGAGCACCGCCGCCAAGTCGTGCGCCAGCGTCTCGATCGCCAGCGGTGCGGTTCCCCGCGTGCTCGCCCCGTGCCCGCGCTGGTCGTAGAGCACGACGCGGAAGCCCTGGGAACGAAGCCGGCGGGCCACGGGCAACCAGATCTCGTGGCTGCAGCCCCAGCAGTGGGGGAGAACCACCACGGGCGCGTCGGGGTGGTCGCCCTCCAGGTCCCACAAGGCCAGCTCCGCCCCGTCCGGGGTGCGCACGATGGCGTGCTCGGGTCGGCTCACGCCCTCGCCCCAACCCAACGACAGGCTGCCGTCCTCGGGCTCATCGCCGCCCGCGCCCAGGGCCGTCAGGCGCTTGTAGGCCACACCGGCGGCACCGACCGCGGCGACGGCCGCCCCGACGAAGACGAGCCGTGGAACTGAGCCTCCTCGATCGACGCCCGGAGGAAGAGCCCGAACGGAGGGCGAGCGGGGACTGCTGAGCCGGAGTCGGACGGGGGGAGCTGGGTCATACCCTTCGAGCGTATTGGCCGCATATGCAGCCAAGCGACCCCCACGGGAAAGCGCCCACCCCCCGGACCCGCCCTCCGAACCCGCCAAGCCGCCCGCAACCGCCAGGAAATCAGGATTTCACCGAAATGCTTAAAATCAGAAGGATCCGGGCATAGTCCACTGCATGGAGACAACCACCCAGACGAAGCCCAGGCCACAGACCCAGGAGCGCACCGTCGACCAGCGCATCGACCGCCTCTCCACCGCCTCGCTGAAGCGCATCGTGGAGCCCGACACCGAGGTCCCGGGCGAGGTCGGCGACGGCCAGGTGCTCCCGGACGAGCTCCTCACCCTGGCCAACGTCCCGGAGCTCTTCGACAAGCTCACCGACGAGCAGAAGCGCACCCTGGCCCGGGAGGAGTTCGCGTCGATCGTGGACACCGGCGTCCGCTTCGAGTCGGTCCTGATGGCTGGATTCAGCATCGACATCCTCTCCCGCCCCGACCTCACCGACCCCCGCGTGACGTACCTCCTCCACGAGATGGGGGAGGAGACCCGTCACTCCCGCCTCTTCGTGCGCCTGCTCGACCAGGTGAAGCCACAGGCGAAGAACCCCCTCGACAACCGGCTCGGCCGCTTCGCGCTGCAAGCGGTGATGCCGTTCCTCACCGGCATGCCGTCGCTGTTCTGCCTGCTCGTGCTCAGCGGCGAAGAGGTCCCCGACCTCCTGCAGAAGCTGGCCAGCGAGCACCCCGACACCGACCCGATGATCAAGGCGGTGTCGAAGTACCACCGCCAGGAGGAGGCCCGCCACCTCGCCTTCGGCCGCATGCTCTTCCCCGAGCAGTGGGCGGCCGCCGGCCCGATCGAGCGCTTCCTGGTCCGCCACCTGGGCTCGCGCATCGCCAAGACGATGTTCGACACCATCGTCCACCCCGGCGTCTACGGCGCCGTCGGCCTGCCGACGTGGGCCACCTGGAAAGCCGTCAACCGCTCCGCCGGCCGCACGGCCATGCGCCACCGGGCCCTGCGCCCCCTGCTCACCCCGCTGCTCGAGGCGGGCGTCTTCCGAGGTGGCCGCGTGCCCAAGGGTTGGCAGGTTGCCTGCGGTGTCGACCGCGCCGGCCGCGCCATCGACCCGGTCGCGGCGGCCTGACCCCGTGCCGCCAGACCAAAGCAGCACGAGCCCGCCAACCGACGCGCCGACACGCCACTGCGGCCGACACGCCGCCACGGCCGACCGGTCCAATGCCACTCGGCGCCACCAAGGGCGACCGAACGCGCCAAGCCCTCCTGAGCGCGGCCATCGTCCGCTTCGCCCGTGAGGGCTACCGCGGCACGTCGGTGGCCGACGTCTGCCGCGACGCGGGGCTCTCGACGACCGCCTCGTATCCCTACTTCGCCAACAAAGAGGCGCTGTTCATCGAGGCGGTCGACGAGGACGTCGCCGGCCTCATCGACGACGCCGTCTCGTTCGTCGCCATCGACGAGGACCCCGGCCAGTGGGGCCGCGTGATCATGCGTGCTCTCGTGGCCCACGTGGACGCCCACCCGTTGGCGGGCCGCATTCTGCGGGGCCTCGAGCCCGACTTCACCATGCGTCTGCTCCACATCCCGGCGCTGCAGGAACTGCGCAAGACGGTCACCGAGCTGATCCGGGCTCAGCAGCTGGACGGCGGGGTGCGCCAGGACATCCATCCGGGCCAGACCGCCAGCGGCATGGTCGTGATCGTGATCTCGCTTCTGATGGCCACCATGCAGACGGGTGCCGACGACGGGAGCTACGACCTCGTGGCGGCCGACGTGGAGTCGGTGCTGCACGCCGCCACCCGCCCGTCGACCTGAACCCACCTTCGGCCACGGTCCCGCCAGCCCTCCGAACCATCGACCGTCACGGACCGTCACCGACCGACACCGACCGACCGAACCGCATTTGCAGTCCTAGCGTCTGTCTCCTCATGAAGGCCGTCACCCGCCTCGCCGCCGTCGCATCGCCACTGTCGCCGCCACCGCTACTGCCACCGCTGCACTTGCAGTTCTCCCCGCCGCCAGGCGTCGGCGGCCGACCAGGCCAAAGCGACCACCAGAACAACCATCACCCGCTCCGCCCACATCGCCTTCGAGAACTGCAACGCGCGGCACGTCACGCTCACCGTCACCGCCCCGACCCGCCCCTTCACCCCGGCGCAGCCGGTCGTCGTCAGGGTCCGGCTCCGCAACAGCGGCGATACCCCGTGTGGCGCAGCGCCGGCCGGCACCGTTCCCCAGGCGCACCACGCACTGACCGTCGGCCCCTGCGGGCCCCTGTCTCTGACGGTCCGCACGGCCCGCGGGGTGGCCGTCTACCCCGGCCCGCTCGTCTTCCACTGCCCGGAGGAGACAGGTTTCGTCCTGGCACCGCACAGCACGGCGCAGGCCACCGCATCGTGGAACCAGATGGCCTCTCCCGACCTCGAGTGCATCCCAGGTGAAGGCGCCGCCGCCCGAACAGGCCCCTCCCGGCAGCTACCGGATCACCGTGGGCGGGGCCGTGACCGTCCCGATCAGGCTGGCCGATCCCTCAAGCTGAACCCTGAGCAGCCCCGATACAATCGTTCTTCCCAGCAGCTCACAGCTCAGCAGCTCAGCAGCCCAGCAGCTCAGCAGCTCAGCACCAGAGCAGCTCAGCAGCCCAGAGCCAGAGCCCAGAGCCCAGAGCACCAGAGCAACGAAGCAAGCAAGAAGGAACGAGGGCAACACATGTCGGGTCACTCGAAGTGGGCGACCACCAAGTACCGCAAGGGCGCCCAGGACAAAGCCCGCGCCAAGATCTTCGCCAAGTGCATCCGCCTCGTCGAGGTCGCGGCCCGGGAAGGCGGCGGCGACATTGAGGCCAACGCCACCCTGAGGACGGCGTACCAGAAGGCCAGAGCGGCCAGCGTCCCGCTGGACACGATCGAGAAGGCCATCAAGCGGGGGACCGGCGACCTCGAAGGCGTCCGCTACGAGGCCATCAACTACGAGGGCTACGGCCCCGGCGGCGTGGCCATCATGGTCGAGACGCTCAGCGACAACCGCAACCGCACCGGCGCCGAGATGCGCAACCTCTTCAGCCGCAACGGCGGCAACATGGCCGAGCCGGGCGCCGTCGGCTGGCAGTTCGAGCGCAAGGGGATCGTGACGGTGGGCCTCGACAACGACGAGGACAAGGTCATGGAGATCGCCATGGAGGGCGGGGCCGAGGACATGACGAGCAACGGGTCCGCCTGGGTCGTCACGAGCGCGCCCCACGACGTGGAGTCGGTGCGCCAGTCCCTCGACGACGCCGGCATCACGCCCGAGTCGGTCGACCTCAGCCTGGAGCCGACGCAGCTGGTCCCCGTGCCCGACGAGGGTGAGGCCAAGAAGGTCCTGCGCCTCCTCGAGGCCATCGACGACCACGATGACGTCCAGGCCGTCCACTCCAACGCCGACATCTCCGACGAGGTCCTGGCCGCCTTCGAAGGCTGAGCTCCATCAGGCGTCCGGCGGCAGCGGCCCGGCTCGCCGCCCCGGTTCCGCCCGCACCGACGCGGCGGCCTCCACCGGATCCGCCAACTGCGAAGCACCCCCGACTATCCTACGAACGCATGTTCGTATTGGGCGTCGACCCCGGCCTGTCACGCTGCGGCTACGGGCTGGTGGCCCGGGCCGAGGGCACGTCGGACCTGCGGGCGCACGCGGCCGGGGTGATCGAGACGGACCCGGCGGCGCCGCTGGCCGAGCGGCTGTTGATCCTGCACACGGAGCTGCGGGCGCTGGTGCAGGAGCTGCGGCCGGCCGCCGTCGTGGTCGAGCGGGTCTTCTTCCAGGTGAACGCCAAGACGGCCATGTCGGTGGGCCAGGCCAGCGGGCTGGCGCTCCTGGTGGCGGCCGAGGGCGGCTGCGAGGTCGTCCAGTACACGGCCAACGAGGTGAAGCTGAGCCTGGTCGGGTACGGGGCGGCGACGAAGGACCAGATGCAGCACATGGTGGCGCGGGTGTTGCGCCTGCCGGCGATCGAGGGGCCGCCCGACGTGGCCGACGCCCTCGCCCTGGCGGTGTGCCACCTGACCACGGTGCCGCTGCGGCGGGCCATGGATGCCGCGCTGAGTGGGGCCGCGAGTGCGGCCGGAAGCCCGGTCGGGACAACGGCCGGGAGCAAGGAGGGAACAGCGTGATCGGACTGCTGCGGGGCGCGGTGGTGGTGCGGACCGGTGAGGGCGAGGTGATCATCGATGTCGGGGGCGTGGGCTACCGGGTGTCCGTGACGCCCGCGACGGCGGCGGCCCTGGTCGTGGCCGGCAGCGGCGCAGAGGCGACGCTCTACGTGCACACCCATGTGCGCGAGGACGCCATCGTGCTCTACGGGTTCGTGCACGATGACGAGCGGCGCTGCTTCGAGGTGCTGCTGGGCTCGCACGGCGTCGGTCCCGCGCTGGCGTTGGCCATCATGGCCGCGCTCTCGCCGGCGGCCTTGTCCACGGCCGTCCTGGAAGAGGATCTCGACACCCTGTGCACGGTGCCCGGGGTGGGCCGCAAGACGGCGGCCCGGTTGCTGATCGAGCTGAAGAGCCGGCTGGACCTGCCCGACCTGTCGTTGTCGGGCGCCGGCGCCGGCGGCGTTGGCGGCGTGGCCGGGAACGCGGGTGGTGCCGGCGCGGGCACCCGCACGTCACGGGCCGAGGCCCGGGCCGCCCTGAGCGAGCTCGGCTACGCCCCCGACGAGATCCGCGGTGCGCTCGACGGCCTACGCGACGATGTCGGGGTGGAAGAGATGCTGCGCCTGGCGTTGCGCGAGCTGGCCTCACGGTGAGCCGTGTGAGCCCCCGCGCCCGGCGGGAGGTGCTGGCCGTGGACCCGGAGTCGGGCGAGGAGCCCGATGGCGCCGGGCTCGGCGCGGCGATGACGGCTTCGGGCCACGCGTGGTCGATCCGGCGGCGGCGTCGGACGGCGCCGAGGAAGCTGAGGAGGTCGGGCTCCGTCCCCGGTCGCTCTCGGAGTTCCTCGGGCAGCCGCAGCTGGTCGAGCACCTGGGGATCGTGCTGCAGGCGGCACGCCAGCGGCGCCAGCCGGTCGACCACATCCTCTTCGCCGGGCCGCCCGGACTGGGCAAGACCTCGCTGGCCGGGATCGTCGCCACCGAAATGGGCGCCGGGTTCCGCATCACCTCGGGCCCCGTGCTGACCCGGGCCGGGCGACCTGGCCGCACTCCTCACGGACCTGCAGGACGGCGACGTGCTGTTCATCGACGAGATCCACCGGCTGCACCGGTCCGTGGAGGAGATGCTCTACTCCGCCATGGAGGACGGCCGCCTCGACATCCTGATCGGCAAGGGCCCGACCGCCCGCTCCATCCGGCTGGAGCTCCCGAGCTTCACCCTGGTCGGCGCCACGACGCGCACGGGTCTCGTCGCCGGTCCGCTGCGGGACCGCTTCGGCTTCGTCGGCCGGTTGGATCTCTACGAGCCGGCCGACCTGCGGGCCATTGTGGAGCGGTCGGCCCGCATCCTGAAGGTGCGCATCGACGAGGAGGGTGCCATCCGCATTTCGGAGCGCTCCCGGGGCACGCCGCGGGTGGCCAACCGGCTCCTGCGCCGGGTGCGTGACTTCGCCGAGGTCCGCGGCGAGGGCTTCATCGACGGCGCCATCGCGAGTGACGGCCTGGAGCTGTTCGGGGTCGACGAGCTGGGCCTGGACAAGGTCGACCGGGCCATCCTGGCCACGCTGTGCGGCCGCTTCGGCGGGCAGCCGGTGGGGCTGACCACGCTGGCGCAGTGCGTCGGCGAGGAGACGGACACCATCGAGGACGCGTACGAGCCCTTCCTGCTCCAGAGCGGCCTGATCCAGCGGACCTCCCGGGGTCGCGTGGCCACGCTGCGGGCGTGGGCGCACCTCGGGTCTGGAGCGGCCCGCGTCGGCCGCCGACGCAACGAACACGCCTCCACTCTTCTGACGGGGCGCCCGTGGTGCGTCATCGACGCGTCAAATCACATTTCTTGCGCCGTTGCGCGTCGCCATGGGCTAGCTTTTCGGGGTTGCACCACAAGACGGAAGCGAGGTGACCACATGGCAGGAACGACTGACGCAGCAGACTCGACGGGCTCAATGAGCCTGGGCGTGACGCTGACGCCGTTTGCCGTTGTGGCCCGGCCGCCCCTCTTGCCCACTGGTGCCGTCGGAGGGAGGTCCCGGATGACCGGGCCCGACCTCTGCCCCGCTGGTCACTGACGCCGACCACGACACCGCCGGGCTGACCGCCCGGACGCAATCCGAGGACCTCCACCGAGTTCCGCCGCGCACCGCGCCGCAGCACACTGCGAGTGCCCGCACGCAGCGCTCCTCGTGGCCTCACATCCACCTTGTTCCGCCTCCCAACTGGAGATTCCCATGGGTGAACGCACCCTCTTTCCAAATGCTTCGACCAAAGACACGCTGGCCTATTGCTGGACCCAGATGCAGCCTGATCGCGTCGCGTTCACGGGCGCCTGCACGGCGATCGTGCTCGGCACCCTGGCCAACGCCGTCGCCGCACCGCTGATCTTCGCCGCGCTCCTGAGCCGCATATCGCAGCTCGGGCCGCACTCGAGCGAGGGACTGTGGCAATCCTTCGGCCCCTTGCTGGTGGCCTATGCGCTCGTGCTCGCCGCAGCCACGCTCTTCGGCCGCATCGGCGGCTGGATGAACTGGGGCGTCACCCTGCGCTCGTTCGGCCGCTCCATCACCAGTGGCTACGACCACCTGATGAGCCTCAGCCACTCGTGGCACACCGACAGGCCCTCGGGTGAGGTCATCGCCACGTTGGAGACGTCGACGTGGGCCTTCGCCGACATGATCGACGCCACGGTCTGGGGCATCCTGCGCATCAGCGTCACCACGCTCGGGGCCATTGTCGTCCTCGGCGTCGTGGCGTGGCCGGTCGCGCTCGTGATGGCCGGTCTGGTGGGCGTGTTCGGCCTGGTGCTGCACCGGCGCATGGGGAAGGTCGTGGCGGCGGAGAAGCAGTTCTCCGACGCCCATTCCCGGGCCACGGGCGTGATCGCGGACACGATCGCCAACCTCACCACGGTGCGTTCCCAGGCCGCGGAGGGGAAGGAGATGCAGCACGTGGGCGCGCTGGTGGCCGATTCGATCAGCGCCGACCTGCGGGCACGCAAGGTCTTCACCGCCACACGCATCCAGATGGAGTCGGCCATGGCCTTCTTCAACTGGGCCGCCATCCTGGTGGGTGTCGTCCTGGCGCTGCACCACGTCGCCGCGGCCGGAGCGGTGTACCTGATCCTCTTCTACGCGACCTTCGTCGGCACGAGCCTCGAGGAGTCCTTCGAGTTCATCCGCTTGATCTCACGCGCCATCGGCCGCTGCGCGAAGTTCGCCGGCATCGCCGCCACGCAGCCGGACATCGTCGATCTCCCTGGCGCCCCCGACATGGTGGTGCCGGACGGGCGCGTCGAGTTCCGGGGTCTGCGCTTCGCCTACCGCGACGGTGCGCCGCTCTTCGAGGGGCTGGACCTGCGCATTGAGCCGGGTGAGCACGTCGGCCTGGTCGGGCCGTCGGGTTCGGGCAAGACGACGCTGACCAAGCTGCTGCTGCGCTACGCGGACCGCGACGGCGGGCTGATCGCGATCGACGGCCAGGACATCGCCCGGGTCACCCAGCATTCGCTGCGGGGCCACATCGCCTATGTCCCACAGGACCCCCAGATGCTGCACCGCACCATCGCCGAGAACATCTGTTACGGCATGGAGGACTCCGACACGCAAGGGGTCGACATGGATCTCGTGCGCGCCGTGGGCAAGGCCGCCTACGTGGACGAGTTCGTGGAGCGCCTTCCCGCCGGCTACGAGACCATGGTGGGCGAGCGCGGCATGAAGCTGTCCGGTGGGCAGCGCCAACGGGTCGCCATCGCCCAGGCCATGGCCAAGGGGGCCAAGGTGCTCGTGTTGGACGAGGCGACCTCCGCGTTGGACTCCGAGTCGGAGTCGCTCGTCCAAGATGCCCTGTGGCACCTCATGCAGGGCACCACGGCGCTCGTGGTGGCGCACCGTCTGGCCACCATCGCCCGGCTCGACCGGATCGTGGTGCTCGACCGCGGGCGGGTCGTGGAGCAGGGCACGCACGCCGAGCTGTTGGCGGCGGGGCGCAACGGCGTCTACGGGCGTCTGTGGGCGCACCAGTCGGGTGGCTTCCTGGCCGCCTGACTGGTGCGCGGCTCAGCCGGTGCGGACGACGGACGCCACCGACGCGCCCAGGGGGAGGTACACCCTGAAGGTGGTCGACCAGCCGGGGGTGTCGACGATGTCGACGAAGCCCTCGTGGGCCTCGGCCACGGACTTGGCGATGGCCAGGCCGAGGCCCGTCCCGGGCACGCCCATTTCGGTGGACGACGCCAAGCGGTAGAAGCGCTCGAAGAGTTGGTCCCGCTCGCTCTCGGGGATGCCCGGGCCTTCGTCGAGGACCTGCACCCGGGCGTAGGAGTCGACGTTGTCGACGATGACGTGCACGCGGCCGCCCCGGGGGGAGAACTTGATGGCGTTCGAGAGGAGGTTCCCCAGAAGCTGGTGCAGCCGGGTGGGGTCACCGAAGATCGGGACCTCTTCGCCCGGGTCGATCGTCAGCACGACGCCGGCCACCGTGGCCGAGGTCTGGATGGCGTGCACGGCGTCCTCGGCCAGGCGGCTCAGGTCGAGCTCGGTGAAGGCGACGCGCAGGCCGCGGCCGGCGCCGGGGTCGGCGAGGAGGTCCTCGGCGACGCGCTGGAGGTGCTCGGCGTTGCGCTCGATGGTCTGGAGCATGCGCATCTGGCTCTCGGTCAGGTCCGCGGTGGCGTCGAGCAGCAACTCGACGAAGCCCCGGATGGAGGTGATCGGGGTGCGCAGTTCGTGGGAGACCGTGGCCACCACGTCGTCCTTCATCTGGGTCAGCTCGCGCAGGCGGTTGTTCTGCTCAATGAGCGACTGCGTCACCTCCTTCTGAATGGCGTACAGCCGTTCCCGGTCGGCGGCCAGCTCTTCCCGTTCGGTGACGTCGATGGCGACCACGACGTAGCCCCCGTTGGCCGGCGCCAGCTCGTCGCCCGGGCCCATGGAGCCGTCCGGGCGCGGGCCGGCGTCACTCGTCGGCGTGCTCGGCGTCGTCGGCCCAGTCCTCGTCGAGCGCGAGGTCCGGGGTCGGGACGGGGAGGGCTCGGACCCGCACGACGCAGCGCCGCTGCTGGCCGTCCTTGCGGGTGGCGGTCCACGGCACCTCGGCGGCGGTCTCGGCATCGACCGGCTCGAGTGCGGTGCGCATGGCGTCGATGGTCTGGCGCCGCTCGTCGATCTGGGCCGGGTCGATGAAGTCGGCGATGGAGTGGAACCCGACCACCTCGGCGGCCCGGTAGCCCAGCAGCTGCTCCGCACCGGCGGAGAAGAAGGTCACGGTGCCCGCCGGGTCGACGCCCAGAATGGCGCTGCCGGTGGCCGCCCGGAGCAAGGTCTCGAGCCGGTCCCGGGCGTAGTCCGCCTCGCGGGCGTTGCGACGGGCCATGCGGGACTGCTGCGCCAGATCGGTCAGGAAGGCCCGGTCGCGCGAGACCATCGTGTACACGGTGGAGGCCACCAGGGTCGTGACGGTGGCCATGACGGCCACCTGGCGCCATTCGAGGGTGGGGTAGTCGGGCGGGCCGACCAGGAACAGCGGGATCAGGAGGGCCAGGTCCATGCAGAAGAGCCCGACCAGGAGATGCAGGCGCCGCCCGTAGAGGGAGAGCCAGACGATGGGGAGGAGGTACACGACCACCAGCCCGGAGTCGGCACCGCCCTGGGCGTCTCGGATGATGGCGATGACCGCGATGTAGCCGATCGGGATGATGAGCCAGGCCCAGTCGGGCAGGCGTTCCCAGGGCAGGAGGAAGGCGGCGGCGACGAGGCAGAAGAAGATGACGCCGGCGATGGAGATCTCGCGGCGGGCGTCGTGGGGGAAGGGGATGAGGGCGATCAGGATGGTGCCGATCGCCACCAGGGCGAAGACCGGGAGCCGGACCCGCATGGAGCCCGAGAACCCGACAGGGAGGGTGGAGCCCGGAAGTTGTGGATCACGGCGCCGTTCGGCGTCGGGTTGGGACCTGGACGACTCGCTCACCGGGTCCGCGAGCGGTAGCGGTATCCGAAGCCCCGGACGGTCTCGATGGGACCCTCGTCGCCCTCGTCCCAGCCGAGCTTGCGCCGGAGCCGCAGCACGGCGTACTTGACCCGGGACGGGGCCAGCCCGCTCGGGTCGTCCCAGGCCAGCTCGATCAGCTGGTCGGAGGAGAGGACCTGGCCCTGGTGGCGGGCCAGCGTGGCGAGGAGGCGGTACTCGGTCGGGGTCAGGATGATCGTCGTCCCGTCGACCGTCACCTCCTGGTGGGCGAAGTCGATGTGCAGGGTGCCGTCGTCGAAGGTGGTGACCGGCTCACCCTTGGAGACCTGGCGCCGACCGACGGCCTGCAGGCGGGCCAGGAGCTCGACGCGGCTGAACGGCTTGGTCAGGTAGTCGTCGGCGCCGGAATTGAGCCCCCGCACCTTGTCCCTCTCGGTTCCGAGGGCGGTGAGCATGAGCACCGGGACGTCGCTCATGTCCCTGATGCGCTCCAGGACCTGCCATCCGTCCAGGTCGGGGAGCCCGACGTCGAGGATGACGATGTCGGGGTGGCTCTGATGGAACTGGCGCACCCCGTCGCGGCCCTCGATGGCCTCCGCGACCGAATACCCCTCGCGCTCGAGGAGGGTCCGGAGGAGTTGCCGGATGTCCGCCTCATCCTCAATGACCAGCACTGAGATCTGACCATCTCGCATCAGGCTGCAACTGTACTGGGCGTTTGGGCATTCTGAGTGAATAAGAGAGACCCGTCGGCAATTGGAAAACGCCAGTTCAGTCGGTCAATTCCGTCGCGGATCGACAAAAGGAAGGCCGCCGGGGGCCTCGGCGGGCCCGGCGAGGCGCTGCAGAGCGGATGGACCAGCAGCTTCAGGGAGCGAAAGGTGCGCCGGCCCGGGTCGTCGATTCCCCCGGAATTCTCCGTCCGACGGACTCGTGCCGGCGCACCTTTTCGCTGCTCCTGTTGTCCCCCCCACGGTGCCCCCCCTCGTGAAAATCCGCCCCCCTCGGTCGGATTTCCACTCGGTCGGCCCCCTCGAACGACCGTCACCGTGTGGTTGCTGTACTGATTGAATCGCGTAGGTTGCAGCACGGCTGTGGCAACGGGGGCCAGATCCGGTTGCAGTCGGGTTGCCCACCTGGAGGCACGCGCCAGAAGGCGGCTCGGCGTCCGTTGTCCCCGCCGGGAGGCGACGGGTCGGGTCGTGGGGCGCGCAACGGTGGTCTCGTGGGAGGGCCGCTGCCCGGGAGTGCCGGAAGCCACGCACTAGGGTGGCTCTTCGCAACCGATTCCGGTCCAAGGATCCCTCATGACATCAACCCTGGCGGCGGCCCATCTCCTGGCCGCAGCTTCGAAGTCCAGTTCGAGCGGCTTGCTCACCCTGTTGCCCCTGGTGGCCATCGGGCTGCTCGGCTATTTCTTCTTCATCCGGCCCCAGCAGCGAAAGGCCCAGGCTGCTCGCCAGTCGCAGGGCTCGGGCTACGACGTCGGCGATGAGGTCCAGACCGTCGGCGGTGTCGTCGGCACCGTTCTCGAGGTGCACGGCGACCGCTACACCCTCCTGACCGGCGCCCTGGGCGACGACGGCAATCTCGACGGCCCCCAGCCGACCCGGATCGTCTTCGTTCGCCAGGCCATCGCCAAGAAGATCGACCCGATCGAGGACGTGCGGGTGGACGATGAGCCGGTCCAAGACGTCAGGCCGGCCCGGTCCTCGGGGACCAGCAACGGCGAAGGGCAACAAGACGAGCGACGTCAGTGACGGCAGCCATGAAGACGACATTGACGATGTAGGTGGGGACGGCGCCGCCAGCAGCGGCGACCTCGGTGGGGAGGCCGAAGAGGCGTGAGCCCGAAGTCGGGGGGTCGGGCCCAGCGGCGTCAGCGACGCAATATGTGGATCAGCGTGATCGCCGTCGTGGTGATCTCGCTCGGTTCGTTCGCGGCCGTCTTCGCCGCCAAGTGGTCGCCTCGCCTCGGGCTCGACCTGGCCGGCGGGGTGTCGGTCGTCTACACCGCGCAGGGGCAAGCACGTCTCGCAGGCGGACCTCGACGAGACGGTCAACATCTTGAATCTGCGCGTCAACGGACTCGGTGTGTCGGGCGCGCAGGTGCAGACGCACGGGTACGAACCAGATCTCGGTGTCCATCCCCGGCGTCACCGACGCGCAGCAGGTGCTCGATCAGATCGGGCAGACGGCGCGCATGTACTTCCGACCCGTGGAGTGCTGGGCCTACCCCCAGGGCGTCCCGAAGAACTCCAAGGTGAAGCCGCCGACGACGGGCACCGAGTCGATCCCCGCCTGTACGTCGTCACTGCAGCTGACCGCGGCCAACCTCAACGTCACGCCCAACAGCGGACCGCAGGGCTACACGTCGAACCCCATCAATCCCGATCCGCAGTACGAGGCCTATCCGACGACGGACGTCAACAAGCCCGGTTACGCCACCAGCACGGTGCTCCTGCCGGGCATCAGCGGTGCGTGCGACGGCTCTTCCCAGGTGCGCTGTGTGCTCGGGCCGGCCCAGATGACGGGTCGTTCGATCGGCAGCGCGCAGGCGACGCAGAACCAGACCGGCCAGTGGGTGGTCGACTACACGTTGGCCGGTGCGGCCGGCTCGGCGTTGTGGGACAAGGTGGCGCAGGCGAACTTCCACCAGTTCCTCGGGATCGAGCTCGACGGGAAGGTCTACTCGGCCCCCATCATCCAGCCGACGCAGTCGACGTTCTCCTCCTTCGACGGCAAGGGTGAGATCTCCGGGAGCCTGACGCAGGCGCAGGCGCAGCAGCTGGCGCAGGCGATGAACTTCGGTGCCCTGCCCGTCGTGCTGAAGGCGGCCACGTCGGAGACGGTCTCGGCCACGCTCGGCCACTCCGCGCTGGTGGCGGGTCTCGGCGCGGGCATCGCCGGACTGGTCCTCGTGCTGCTCTACGTCCTCTTCTATTACCGCGGCCTCGGGTTGGTGGTCATCTCCGGGCTGGTGCTGACCGCCATGTTGCTGTGGGCCATCATCTCGGCGCTCGGCCATACATCGGTGGCACCGAGCTTCGACCTCGCCGGCATCACCGGCCTCATCGTGTCGATCGGTATCACCGTCGACTCGTACATCGTGTACTTCGAACGATTGAAGGACGAGACCAGATCCGGCCGTTCGGTGCGGACGTCCGTCGACCGGGGCTTCAAGAGCGCCTGGCGCACCGTGTGGGCGGCCGACTTCGTCTCGCTGCTGGCGGCGATCGTCCTCTACCTGGTCGCCGTCGGGAACGTGAAGGGCTTCGCCTTCTTCCTCGGCCTCTCCACCATCATGGACATGGCGATCACCTGGTTCTACACACGGCCCCTCGTCATCATCATGGGTCAGAGCTCGCGGCTGCAGGGCTCGGGTGCCTTCAGCATCGCCACGGGCCTCGGCGCCGGTCCGCAGGCGGGTGCGCAGGCGGCGCAGGTGCCGGGGCAGGGCCTCCCGGTCGGCGCCGGTGCCGGCGCAGGCGGTGGCTCGTGAGCGACAACGGCCGCGGCGGGGGCAACGGGAGCGGGAACGGCGACGGCAGCTCGCTCGACGACGTGCCCGAGGAGGACGTCGAGGACTTCGAGGAGAGCGTCGACACGAGCAGCCTGGACGAGGAGGAGCTGGTCAGCCTCGACGACGCCGCCCGGGCGCTGCTGGCCAAGGGACCCAAGGGGCACGGGCCCATCGCCCGCCTCTACCGGGGCGAGACCCGCTTCGACTTCGTCGGCAGGCGCAAGATCTGGTTCAGCATCTCGGCGGCCATCATCGTCCTGGGGATCATCTCGATTGTGCTGCGGGGCGGGCTGAACCTCGGGATCGAATTCAAGGGCGGGACCGAGTGGACCATCGCGGCGCCGGGCGTGACCCAGACGCAGGCGACCGACGCCCTCAGCGGCACCGGCCTGATCGACCCGACGGTCGAGTTGCTCGGGACCGGCAGCAAGCAGACGCTGAACGTGCAGTCGGACCTCAACAAGCTCTCCGCAGACGCAGCAGCAGGCCATCAGCAACAACGTCAAGAAGGCGCTGCTGGAGGTGACGGCGGCCCACGCACCGAAGTCGACGTCGACGACGACCTCCACGACGGCCAAGCCGACGACCACGACCACGGCGGCGGCCACGGCGGGGACGACGGCCACGACGGCGGCCGCGGCATCGACGACCACGACCACCGCGGCGACGCAGGCCACCCCCGCCGCCGACAAGATCAGCATCACCAACGTCGGTCCGACGTGGGGCTCCTCCATCACCAACAAGGCGATCGAGGCGTTGATCATCTTCTTCATCGTCGTGGCGATCTACATCAGCTTCCGGTTCGAGCCGAAGATGGCGCTGGCCGCGTTCATCGCCATGATCCACGACGTCCTGATCGCCATCGGCATCTATTCGATCTTCAACTTCCAGGTCACGCCCGACACCGTCGTGGCCATCCTGACCATCCTGGGCTATTCGCTCTACGACACCGTGGTGGTGTTCGACCGCGTCCGGGACAACATGAAGGGCATCGGGAGCAGCGGGCGCCTGACCTACCCGCAGCTGATCAACCTGTCGATGAACCAGACCTTGGCCCGGTCGATCAACACCTCCATGGTGGCCATCATCCCGGTGCTGGCGATCCTGCTCATCGGCGCCGGGTTCCTGGGGGCGCAGACCCTGCAGTCGTACGGCCTGGCCCTCTTCGTCGGGTTGCTCTCCGGGGCCTACTCGTCGATCTTCATCGCCTCGCCGGTGCTGTGCATGATGAAGGAGCGCGAGGACCGCTGGGTGCAGATCGCCAACCGCCTGGCCAAGCGGGGCGACTCCGGCGGGTGGTACTCCGCGGTGGACGCGGCCAACCTGAGCACGGCGATCAGTGTCGCCGCCTCGGGGCAGGGACAAGGCGGGCGGGCTCCCGCTCCGCCCAAGGCCCGCAACAAGCGGAGCGGCCCGATCCGGCCCGGCTCGGGCAGTGGCGCGAGCGGTGGCGGGACGGCCGGGGCGGGGACAGCGGTGATGGACAGGCCGTCAGGCGGGTCGACGGCGGGCTCCGGTTCGGGGTCCGGTTCTGCTTCCTCGGGCGGTTCGAAGTCGCCCGGATCGACTCCGCGTCCGGGTCCTCGGCTCAGCGTCCGGGTCCGCCTCGGGAGGGGCGGGAGCATCGGGGGCATCCGCCGGCAGCCAGCCCTCGGGGTCATCGTCCCAGGGGCCCCGCCCACGCAAGGGCAAGGGCAAGCGCAAGCGCTGAGGGTACCGAGCACCCGCGGCCCCGGGCAGCAGCGGAGGCGAAAACAGCGGCAGAGACGGCGCCGGTCGGCCCGAGGCCCCCTTTGCAGTGCAAAGCCAATGCGCGTCGAAGCATTTCCCCTGGCGGGTAGCCTGTATGGATGGTGGCCCTCACGCGGGTGACTCCATCATCCGGCGCCGACACAGAGACAGCGACTGAGACGAAGGCTCGAGATTTCGAGCTGGAGCACGGAGACGGCCCGGTCCTGCGCGACCTCCTGGCCCCGCTCCTGGCCGAGTTCGCCCGCCACCGTCCCGAGGACGACACCTCCATCATCGTGGCGGCCGGCCGGACCGCCGCCGGAGCCCACGAGGGCCAGTTCCGGCGCTCGGGCGAGCCCTACATCACGCACCCGGTCGCCGTGGCGACGATCGTGGCCGAGCTCGGACTGGACGGCCAGACCGTCGCCGCCGCCCTCCTGCACGACGCCGTCGAGGACACCGGCCTCACGCTCGAGACCATTGAGGAGAACTTCGGCGAGGGGGTGGCCCGCGTCGTCGACGGCGTGACGAAGCTCGACCGCCTGCAGTTCAACTCCAAGGAGGCCCAGCAGGCGGCCACCATCCGCAAGATGCTCGTCGCCATGGCCGACGACTGGCGTGTCCTGCTGATCAAGCTGGCCGACCGGCTGCACAACATGCGCACGCTCGCCGTCATGCCCGAATGGAAGCAGCGGCGCACGGCGCAGGAGACCTTCGACGTCTACGCGCCCCTGGCGCACCGTCTGGGTGTGCAGCAGGTGCGCTGGCAGTTGGAGGACCTCGCCTTCGCCACCTTGCACCCGAAGCGCTACGCCGAGATCGAGCAGATGGTGGCGGCCCGGGCGCCGCAACGCGAGGAGTATCTCGAGCGGGTGCTGGTGCACGTGCGCCAGCGCATGAACGACATGGGCGTCGTGGCCGATGTGACCGGACGGCCGAAGCACCTGTGGTCCATCTACGAGAAGATGGTGGTGCGGGGCAAGGAGTTCGACGACATCAACGACCTGGTCGCCATCCGGGTGGTCGTCGAGTCCGAGAAGGACTGCTGGGCGGCCCTCGGCGCCATCCACGCCATCTGGGCCCCGGTGCACGGGCGCTTCAAGGATTACATCAACACGCCCAAGTTCAACATGTACCAGTCGCTGCACACGACGGTGATCGGGCTGGACGGCAAGCCGGTCGAGGTGCAGATCCGGACCTCGGAGATGCACCACCGGGCCGAGTACGGCATCGCCGCCCACTGGGGCTACAAGTCCAAGGAGGACCACTCCTCGGAAATGGCGTGGCTCCAGCGCATCGCCGACGTCGACCGCCAGACCGACGACCCGATCGAGTTCCTCGAGGCGCTGAAGCTCGACCTGGAGCAGGACGAGGTCTACGTCTTCACGCCCAAGGGCAAGGTCATCGCGCTGCCGGCGCGGTCCACGCCGGTCGACTTCGCCTACGCCATCCACACCGAGGTCGGGCACCGTTGCATCGGGGCGCGGGTCAACGGGCGCCTGGTGCCGCTCGAGACCCAGCTGTCCAGTGCCGACACCGTCGAGATCTTCACCTCGAAGTCGCCGACGGCCGGCCCGTCGCGGGACTGGCTCCAGATCGTCGCCTCGACCCGGGCCCGCAACAAAATCCGGCAGTGGTTCTCACGGGAACGCCGCGAGGACGCCATCGAGAACGGCCGCGAGGAGCTGGCCCGGGCCCTGCGCCGCGACGGTCTCCCGTTGCACAAGCTGCTCAGCTCCACCGCCCTGCAAGAGGTGGCCGACTCCATGAACCTGGCCGACCTCGATGCGCTCTACGCGTCCATCGGCGAGAACCAGGTCTCGGCGCAGTCCATCACGCAGCGCCTCATCAAGGCGCTCCGGGGCGGCGGCGAGGCGGACGAGCAGCTCCCGACGATCGCCCTCCCGGGCACCGGCCGGCCCGCGCCAGACCCGGCGCACCGGCACCGGCGTGTACGTCGAAGGGCTCGACGACGTCATGATCCACCTGGCCCGCTGCTGCACCCCGGTGCCCGGCGACCAGATCGTGGGCTTCGTGACCCAGGGGCGGGGTGTCTCGGTGCACCGGGCCGACTGCGCCAACGCGGCGGCGCTGGCCGACCGCTCCAAGGAGCGCCTCATCGAGGTCGAGTGGGACCGGGGCAACGACGGCGTCTTCGTGGCCACCATCGAGGTCCAGGCCTTCGACCGGGCCCGCCTGCTGGCCGACGTGTCCCGGGTCGTCTCCGAGCACCACCTCAACATTGTGGCCGCCCGCACCGCCACCACGCCTGACCGCGTCAGCCGGATGGCCTTCGACGTCGAGCTGGCCGACCCGACCCATCTGCATTCACTGATCAACGCGCTGAAGCACCTCGACGGGGTGTTCGACGCGTATCGTCAGCTTCCTGGCAAGAAAGTCTGACCCCGACCCATGAGGAGCCTTCTGTGAGCCCGGGATCGTCCGCGCCCGAGTCCAAATCGGCCGATGCGGCAACAGGTGCGGGGAAATCGTCAGTCAAAGGTGAAGCAAAGGGCCGCGTCGTGTCGCAGACCCCCAAGGGCATGCACGACGTCCTCTGGCCCGAGTCGCTCCGCTGGGAGGGAACGGTCGCCCGCTTCGCGGCCCTGGTCGAGGGCGCCGGCTACGGGCTGACGATCACGCCGATCCTCGAGCACGCCGGCGTCTTCCTACGCGGGATCGGCGAGGGCAGCGAGGTCGTCGGCAAGGAGATGTACGTCTTCGAGGATCGCGACGGGCAGTTGATGGCGCTGCGCCCCGAGGGGACCGCACCCATTGCGCGGGCCTACGTGCAGCACCACCCGGTGCCGCCGTGGAAGGCGTGGTACGTGGCGCCTTCGTTCCGGCACGAGAACCCCCAGCACGGGCGCTACCGCCAGCACCACCAGCTCGGCGTGGAGGCGCTCGGCCCGGCCGACGCCGATCTCGATGTGGAGGTCGTCTCGCTCGCCCACGACTTCTTCGCCGGGCTCGGCCTGCGCCAGGTGACCTTGAAGCTGCACTCCATGGGCGACGGCGTGTGCCGGCCCGGCTACGTCGCGCTGCTGAGCGCCTTCCTGGCCGAGCGCGCCGACCAACTGTGCCCGGCGCACCGCGAGCGGCATCTGGAGAACCCGCTGCGGGTCCTCGACTGCAAGTCCGAGGAATGCCGGGCCGCCACCGCCGACGCGCCGCACTTCCTGGACCACCTGTGCGACCCGTGCCGGGAGCACTTCGCCCGGGTGCGCGTCCGGGCTCGACTCGCTGGGCGTGGCCTACGTGATCGACCACCGCCTGGTCCGGGGCTTCGACTACTACACCCGCACGACGTTCGAATTCGCGGCCGACGCCTTGGATGCGGCCCAGAACGGTGTCGGCGGCGGCGGCCGCTACGACGGACTGGTCGAGCTCCTGGGCGGCGATCCCACGCCGGGCATCGGCTTCGGCATCGGCGTGGAGCGGGTGCTGTTGGCGTGCGACGCCGAGGGCGTCTTCACGCTGGAGTCGGCGCTGGCGGCCCACCCGCTGCACGCCTACGTCATCGACACCGCCGGCGGCGAGTCCGCCGTGGCCCTGACGGCCGAGCTGCGCCGGGCCGGCCTGCGGGCCGACCGGGCCTTCGACGGGCGGTCCATGAAGTCGCAGATCAAGTCGGCGGACCGCTCGGGGGCCCTGGTGGCACTGGTCGTCGGGCCCCAGGAGGTCGAGGCCGGGACCGTCGGCCTGCGGCCGCTGCGCAGCGACGCCGAGCCAGCGCAGCGTGCCCCGGGCTGCCATTGTGGAGGAACTCACCGCCTTCCTGGCGGGGCAGGCGCCAGGCGCCGGCCTGACTGCGGCTCCGGCTGCGACGCACAGCCCCGGCAGCATCAGCCGCACCGCCCGCCCCGACCCGTCCCGCCCGCCGACACCGACCAGACACCGACCAGACTCCGACAAGCTGATTGCCGACACATCTCGCCACGAATGAGGACATGACGACCGAAGCCGGACAACCGAACCAGCCGAACGAGCCGAACGAGCCGAGCCGACCGACGGCCGAACCTGCCCGACCTGACCGCCGAGAACCGGCCCACGGCGCTGCGCACCCACCTCTGCGGCGTCCTGCGCACGGCCGAGGTGGGCCAGACCGTGACCGTCTGCGGCTGGGTGGCCCGGCGCAGGGAGCACGGCGAGCATCTCGCCTTCGTGGACCTGCGGGACCACACCGGCATCATTCAGTGCGTCATCGACCACGCCACCGACGTGCGCTCCGAGTGGGTCATTGCCGTCACGGGCACGGTCCGCACCAGGCCCGAAGGCACCGTCAACCCCGGTATCGGCACGGGCGAGGTCGAGATCGGCGACTGCACCGTCGAGGTCCTCAACGAGGCCGAGCCGCCGCCGTTCTCCGTCGACGACCGCGACGAGTCCGACGAGCCCGTCCGGCTGAAGCACCGCTACGTCGACCTCAGGCGGCCGCGTATGCAGCGCAACCTGCGCCTCCGGGCCCGGGTCAACGCCGCCCTGCGCCGGGCCATGGACCGCCAGGGGTTCGCGGAGATAGAGACACCGCTGCTGTGGGCGCCCACCCCCGAGGGATCGCGGGAGTTCTCCGTCCCGTCCAGGCTCCACCACGGCGAGTTCTACGCGCTCCCGCAGAGCCCGCAGCTGGCCAAGCAGCTCCTCATGGTGGGCGGCTTCGACCGCTACTTCCAGATCGCCCGCTGCCTGCGCGACGAGGACCTCCGGGCCGACCGCCAGTTCGAATTCATGCAGCTCGATATGGAGTGCTCCTTCGCCTCCCAGGACGACGTCATGGCCTACGTCTCCGCCGCCGTGCTCGACGCGGCCGAGGCGGCGACGGGGGAGCGCCCGCCCCCGATCGAGCGCATGACATGGGCCGAGTCACGCGACCGGTACGGCACGGACAAGCCCGACCTCCGCTTCGGCCTCGAGCTCATCGACCTGTCGGAAGTCTTCGAGGACACAGAGGTCAAGGCCTTCTCGTCGCCGACCGTCAAGGCGATCGTCGTGCCCGACGGCGCCACCTGGCCCCGCAAGAGGCTCGACGAGGTGACCGAACTGGCCAAGAAGCACGGCGCCGCCGGCCTGGCCTGGTTCCGCGTCGTGGAAGGCGAGAACGGCCCCTCGCTGGACGGTCCGCTGGCCCGGCACCTCTCGGAGCAGGAAGCAGCGAGCGTCCTGCAACAGACGAAGGCGGACCCCGGGGACCTCATCCTGGCCGTCTCGGACATCTACGCGACGGCCTGCGAGGTGCTGGGTGCGCTCCGCCTGGCGATCGGGGCGCCGCCGGTCGGCCAGGGCCCGCATCGATACGTCTGGGTCGTCGACTTCCCCATGTTCGACGGCACCGGCGCCGACGGCAACCCGCAGCCGGCGCACCACCCGTTCACCATGCCCTACCCCGAGGACCTGCCGCTGCTGGCGACCGATCCGTTCGCCGTGCGCTCGCAGGCCTACGACCTCGTGCTCAACGGATGGGAGCTCGGCTCGGGCAGCGTCCGTATCCACCGCCGGGACATCCAAGAGCAGGTGTTCGCCGCGCTGGGCATCGAGCGCGGAGGAGGCCGAGGCGCGCTTCGGCTTCCTGCTGGGCGCCTTCCGCTACGGGGCGCCGCCGCACGCCGGGTTCGCGGTCGGGGTGGACCGGCTCGTGGCGATCTTGGCCGGGGAGGAGAACATCAGGGAGGTCATCGCCTACCCGAAGACCCAGTCCGGGGCCGACCTGCTGACGGGCGCGCCGACGGCGCTGCCGCCCGCCAGCCTGGCCGAGTTGGGCATCCGGGTCGTGGTGCCGCCGCCGACCGCGCGCCGAGCGCCGCCGAGCCCGCCGACCGCGCCGCAGAGCGGAGGATCACCGACCTGAGCCTCTTCGCAGACGCCGCCGACCGCCGCCTCCAGCGCCAGGCGCCCCTGGCAGCCCGTCTCCGCCCCCGCACCCTCGATGAGGTCGTGGGCCAGGAGCACCTCATCGGCCCCGGTGCCCCCTTACGTCTGCTGGCCGAGTCCGACCGGGTCGGGTCGTCGATCCTGTGGGGCCCCGCCGGCACCGGCAAGACCACGCTGGCCCGCCTGCTGGCCGACGCGACCGCCAAGCATCTCGTCACGCTCTCGGCCACGGCGGCCGGCGTGAAGGACGTGCGCGAGGCCCTGGCCGAGGCCCAGCGCCGCCTGGGCGAGCAGGGCCAGGGCACCATGCTCTTCATCGACGAGGTGCACCGCTTCAGCAAGTCCCAGCAGGACGTGCTGCTGCCCGCGGTCGAGGACGGGTTGGTCGTGCTCATCGGCGCCACCACGGAGAACCCTTTCTTCGAGGTCAATCCGCCCCTGTTGAGCCGGGCCTCACTGTGGCGGCTGCACCCCTTGTCGCCGGACAACCTGCGCACGCTGATCCGCCGCGGGTCTGGAGCTGGAGGGGGCCGACGCCGAGGACGACGCCGTCGACGCCGTGGTGGCGGCCTGCGAGGGCGACGCCCGGGCCGCGCTGACGACGGTGGAGACGGCGGTGGCACTGGCCCGCGGTGCGGCCGGTGCCGGGCCGGACGACGCCCGGGTGCGTGCTGACCATGGACGACATGGCCCGGGCCCGCGACGGCCGCCTCTTCCACCAGGGCGCCGACGAGCACTACGACCAGATCAGTGCGCTGATCAAGAGCGTGCGGGGCTCGGACCCCGACGCCGGCCTCTACTGGATGGCCCGCATGATCGAGGCGGGCGAGGACCCGCGCTTCCTGGCCCGCCGCATGGTCATCCTGGCCAGTGAGGACATCGGGCTGGCCGATCCCCAGGCCATGCTGGTGGCCGAAGCGGCGGCCCGGGCCGTCGAGTACGTCGGGCTGCCCGAGGCGGCACTCAACCTGGCCGAGGCCGTGATCTATCTGGCCCGGGCGCCCAAGTCGAACGCCGTCACGGTGGCGCTGGGCCGGGCCCAGGCCGACGTGCGCTCGAGCGTGGCGCAGGAGGTCCCGACGCACCTGCGCGACGCGCACTACAAGGGTGCCGCCACGCTCGGCCACGGCGACGGGTACGTCTATCCCCATGACGACCCCTCCGGGGTGGTCCCTCAGCAGTATCGTCCTGACGCGCTCGAGGGTCGGGTGTACTACGAGCCCACCCCGAGGGACGGGACGGGCGGCGACAGCGCCGAGGGAAGCCCGGACAGGGAGGCCGATTCGTGAAGCTGGTGCAGCGCAGGGTTGCCGCCGCGTGGCGGGCGCCTGCGCGGCGGCAGTCCTGGTGCTGGGCGTGTCGGGTCCGGCCGCCTGGAGCGCCGGCCTCGGCGCATCGGGCGGCGCCGCCGGAGCGGCACTGCCCGGGCACGTCGTGCTGCCCCAGGCCGCACCGCAGTTGCCGGCGGGATCCACCACCCTGGGCGCCGCCCCCGCCGGGCAGGTGCTCGACCTCGACGTCGTCCTGGCCGGGCAGGACCCCGCCGGCCTGGCGCAGGCCGTGGCGGCCGTCTCGACCCCGGGCTCGCCGGACTACCGGCACTACCTGTCGGCGGCGCAGTATGCAGCCCAGTTCGGGCCGAGTGCGGCGGAGGTGGCCCAGGTCTCCTCCGCCCTGCGCGGCGAGGGGCTGACGGTGGGCGCCCCCGAGCCGGGGAGCACGTTGCTCCCGGTCAGCGGCACGGCGTCGGTGGTCTCGGCCGCGCTGGGCACGCCGCTGGAGATCGTGCAGGCACCCGGTGACGGCTGCCCGGGCCATCGTGAACACGGCCTCGCCGCAGATCCCGTCCTCGCTCGACGGCGTGGTGACCGGCGTGGTCGGGCTCGACGGGCTGGTCAAGGAGCAGGCCATGATCAAGCAGGGCCACCCCGGCCCGGCCCCGACGGGCTCGACGGCACCGGCTCGCCGACTCGTCGGAGTCCCCCGAGGCCCAGCAGCCGGCACCCGCCCCGGGAGCGGCCGGCCAGACCCCCGCCGCCGTCGCCCACGTCGGCACCCCGCAGGCCTGCGCCGGCGCCCAGGGCACGGCCTTCGACGGGACCTACACCTCGACCCAGCTGTCCTCCATCTTCGGCCTCGACCAGCTCCTCGGGCAGGGCCGTACCGGGATCGGGCAGTCCATCGCCATCGTGGAGTTCGAGCAGTACGCCGCCAGCGACTTCGCCGCCTTCCAGGCCTGTTACGGGCTGTCCAACCCCATCCGCAACGTGTCGATCGACGGTGGCCCCGGCGGCCCGCCCCAGGGCGCCTCGGGCGAGGCCGCGCTCGATACCGAGCTGGCCGCCGTCAACGCCCCCTCCGCCTCCCTCGTCGTCTACGAGGCGCCCAACGGTGACGACACCCAGGCCTTCGACCTCTTCAACCGCATCGCCAGCGACGACAGCTCGCAGGTCGTGACGACGAGCTGGGGCGTCTGCGAGAACGTGCATGCACGCAGTCCGACCTCCAGACCGAGAACGGGATCTTCCAGCGCATGGCCCTGCAGGGGCAGACCGTCATCGCCGCGTCGGGCGACACCGGCTCCGAGGACTGCCTGCCGACCGACGGCTCGACCGCGCTCGCCGTCGACGACCCCGGGTCGCAGCCCGACGTGGTCAGTGCGGGTGGCACCTCCATGGCCAGTGCCTCCGCCTCGTCGCAGTCGGTCTGGAACGACTGCCAGGGCACCTCGCCGGCGTGCTGCCAGCAACACGACCCTCGGCGCGGGCGGCGGCGGCTACTCCATCGAGTGGCCCGCCAACCCGGGCCAGCCCGCGGCGACCGGGCGCGACACCACCCCGTGCCCGCATCAGCACCTGCCGGGCCGTGCCGGACTTCTCGTATCCGGCGGACCCCACGCCGGCGGGGTGGCCGCCTACTGGAACGGCCACTGGACGGGCTTCGGCGGCACCAGCGTGGCGGCGCCCACCAACGCGGGGCTCTTCGTCGACACCAACCAGGGCTGCTTCAATCAGCTCGGCCGCGTCGGCCCCGCGCTCTATGCAGCGCAACAGGGCAACGCCGGGACCTTCACCGACATCACCCGGGCAACAACGACTTCACCGACACCAACGTCGGCCAGTTCGCCGCCGGCACCGGCTTCGATGCGGCCAGCGGCCTCGGCACACCCGTCGACCCGACCCTGGCGCTGGCGCTGCAGGGCGCGCACGGGTGCCCGTCGGTGGCGGCCGTCAGCCCCAACACGGGGCCCGTCAGCGGCGCCGGCGCCATCACGATCTTCGGGGGCGGCTTCGCCAACGCCACCTCGGTCTCGTTCGGGGCGGCGGGGCGCCGGCCGGATCGTGGCGCAGTCGGCCACCTCCATCACGGTCGTCCCGCCGAACGCACCCTCGGCCCAGTGCGTCGACGTCACCGTGGGCAACCCGCAGGGGATCTCGGCGCAGTCGGTCGCCGACCACTACGGGTTCGGCGGCAACCTCAACTGCGGCCAGGGCTACCGCTTCGTCGCCTCCGACGGGGGAGTCTTCAACTACGGCGACGCCGGCTTCTACGGCAGCGCGGGAGGCTCACCGCTGAACGCGCCGGTGGTGGGCATGGCCGACACGCCGAGCTCCAACGGCTACTGGCTGGTGGCCACCGACGGCGGGATCTTCAACTACGGCGACGCCCGGCTTCTTCGGTTCGATGGGCGGCCAGCACCTCAACAGGCCGATCGTGGGCACTGGCGGCCACGCCCGACGGCAGGCGGCTACTGGTTGGTGGCCTCCGACGGCGGCATCTTCTCCTTCGGCGACGCGCAGTTCTACGGCTCCACCGGCGGCACCCAGCTCAACAAGCCGATCGTGGGCATGGCCGACGACGCCCGACGGCAACGGCTACTGGCTCGTCGCCTCCGACGGCGGGATCTTCTCCTACGGCGACGCGCAGTTCTACGGCTCGACGGGCTCCATCCACCTGAACTCGCCGGTGGTGGGCATGGCGGCCGGCCCGGGCGGCAACGGCTACTGGCTGGTGGCCGCCGACGGCGGGATCTTCAACTACGGCACCGCCAACTTCTACGGCTCGGCCGGCTCCCTGCACCTCAACAAGCCCGTGGTGGGCATGGCGCCCGCCCCCGACGCCCAGGGCTACTGGCTGGTGGCCTCCGACGGCGGGATCTTCACCTACGGCAGCACCCTCTTCTACGGGTCGACCGGTGGCACGCAGCTGAACAAGCCGATCGTGGGGATGTCCTCGGCCTGACCCGCTGCCCGGGCCACCCGGGCCCGGCGCCCCCCTGGACGATTTCGGACCCCGGAGCGGCCCCGGATCCGTTTTTGCCCCCGGTAAGCTGCAGAGATGGACGCCAACGGACTGCGGGCGGCCTTCACGCGCTTCTTTGCGGACAGGGGCCACACCATCGTCCCCTCCGCCAGCCTGATCCCGCACGACCCGTCGGTCCTCTTCACCATCGCGGGCATGGTGCCCTTCAAGCCCTACTTCCAGGGGGAGGAGCCGGCGCCGTGGCCCCGGGCCACCTCCATCCAGAAGTGCTTCCGGACCCCCGACATCGAGATCATCGGGACGGACACCTACCACTGCACCTTCTTCGAGATGCTGGGCAACTTCAGCTTCGGGGACTACTTCAAGGCCGACGCCATCCCGATGGCCTGGGAGCTCCTGACCGAGGTGCTGGGCCACGACGGCGACCGCCTCTGGATCACCGTCCACGACGACGACGACGAGGCCGAGCAGATCTGGATCGACAAGGTCGGCGTGCGCCCCGAGCGCGTCCAGCGCATGGGCGACGAGGACAACTTCTGGGCCATGGGCGAGACCGGCCCCTGCGGCCCGGACTCGGAGATCTTCTTCGACAAGGGCGAGGCCTTCGGCCACGACGGCGGTCCCAAGCACGGCGGCAGCGACCGCTTCGTCGAGATCTGGAACCTCGTCTTCATGCAGTACGACCGCGACGCGGCGGGCGTCCTCACCGACCTGCCGCGCAAGAACATCGACACCGGCGCCGGCCTCGAGCGGAACCTGCCCATCCTCCAAGGTGTCGATTCCGTGTTCGACACCGACCTGTTCGTGCCGCTCATCGACACGGCGGCGTCCATCCTCGGCACCGCCTACGGAGCCGACCCGGCGACGGATGTCGCGCTGCGCGTGCTGGCCGATCACGGGCGCGCCTTCTCCATGCTGGTGGCCGACGGCGTCCTGCCCGCCAACGAGGGCCGGGGCTACGTGCTGCGCCGCGTGGTGCGCCGCGCCGTGCTGGCGGCGCGCCGGGCCGGCGTCGAGAAGCCCGTCACGCCCGCGCTGGTCCAGGCGGCCACCGACGTGCTCGGCGAGGCCTACCCGGCGCTGCGGGCGCAACAGGACCTGGTCGTGAACGTGGTGGCCCGTGAGGAGGCCGGCTTCGACCGCACGCTGCGGTCGGGGTTGAGCCGGCTGGAAGAGGCGTTCGCCACCGGGACGAAGGTCCTGGAGGGCGACGTGGCCTTCACCCTGCACGACACGCACGGCTTCCCGGTCGAGCTGACCGAGGAGCTGGCGCGCGATGCCGGCGTCGAGGTGGACCGGGCCGGCTTCGATGCCGCCATGGCCGCCCAGCGCGAGCGGGCGCGTGCCGCGGCGAAGTCGTCGCGCGCCGGTGACGAGGCGGTCTACCGGGCGCTGCTGGAGTCCGACGGGACGACGACCTTCGTGGGCCGGGGTCAGGAGAACTACGAGGTGCCGGCGCGGGTCGTGGCCGTGCTCGAGGTCGGGGCCGACGCCGACGCGACGCCGACGAGGCGTCCGGGCCGACAAGAGCGCGAAGGGCGGCGGAGCGCCCCGAAGAGGGTGGCGGCGGCCGCGTCGTCGAGATCTTCCTGGACCGCACGCCCTTCTACGCCGAGAGCGGCGGCCAGGTGGGCGACACCGGCACCATCGTGACCGAGTCGGGCATCGCCGAGGTCGAGGACACCGTGCTGGCCGTCCCCGGGCTGGTGGCGCACCGGGCGCGGGTGACCGGCGAGGTGCGGGCGGGGCAGGACGCACTGGCCACCATCGACGGCGACCGCCGCGAGGCGATCCGGCGGAACCACACGGCGACCCACCTGCTGCATGCGGCGCTGCGGACCGTGCTGGGCGACCACGTGCGCCAGCAGGGCTCTCTCGTGTCGCCCGAGTACCTCCGCTTCGACTTCTCCCATCACGCCGCGGTGACGAGCGAGGAGCTCGACGAGGTGTTCGCGCTGGCCAACGCCGCCGTCCTGACCGCCGACGGGGTGGAGACCACCGAGACGTCGCGCGACGAGGCGGAGAGCATGGGGGCCATCGCCTTCTTCGGCGACAAGTACGGCTCGTCGGTGCGCGTCGTGCGGGCGGGAGGGAGCTCGCTCGAGTTCTGCGGCGGCACCCACGTGGACTCGCTGGGGCAGATCGGCATGATCACCCTGCAGTCGGAGGGCTCCATCGGTTCGAACACCCGACGGCTCTTCGCCGTGACCGGCTTCGTGTCGTTGGAGCGCGCCCGTCGAGCGCGAGCGCCTGGTGCAGTCGGCGGCCGAGCTGTTGCGCACCGAGCCCGACGAGCTGCTGCCCGCCATCGGCCGCCTGAGCGAGCGTCAACGCGAGGCCGAGAAGGAGCTGGCCCGGTTGCGCCAGCAGTCGAGCGCGGCGGAAGCGACGACCCTGGCCGAGGCCGCCGCGGCCGACGGCGGCGTGGTGGTGGCCCGCCGCGACAAGGTGGAGGTCGACGACCTGCGCAACCTGGCCCAGGCCATCCTGCGCCACGACGGCGTGACGGCGGTCGTGCTCGGCGGCTCGCCCGACGGCGCCAAGGCGGCGATCGTGGCGGCGACCGGGGGGACGCCCGACGCCACCCAGCTCGTGCGCACCCTCGGCAAAATGGTCGGCGGGGGCGGTGGCGGCTCGGCCGAGGTGGCCACGGCAGGGGGCAAGGATCCCTCCCAGATTGAGGCGGCGCTGGCCGAGGCGCAGCGGCTTCTCTCGGCGTGAGCGGGGCAGAGGTGTCCGGGCGCGGCCCGGGCCGGGTGGCCGCGCTCGACCTCGGGGCGCGACGCATCGGCGTGGCCTACAGCGACAGCGGACGCAGCCTGGCCAGCCCCTGGGGCACGATCCAGCGCAGCGGTGACCCGGCACGGGACCGCACCGCCGTGGTCGACGCCGTGCGCGAGGTCGAGGCGCTGACCGTCGTGGTGGGCTTGCCCCTCAGCCTCTCGGGTCAGGTCGGCCCGGCGGCCAAGTCCGCCCTCGACGAGGCGGCGGCCCTGCGCGAGCTGCTCGAGCCGCTCGGCGTGACCGTCGAGACGGCGGACGAGCGCTTCACCACCGTGGAGGCCGAGCGCTCGCTGCGGGCCGCGGGGAAGACGGGGAAGGCGGCGCGCAAGGTGGTCGACAGCGCGGCCGCCATGGTGCTGCTCCAAGCCTGGCTGGACAACGCGTGAGCGGGCCGGGCGGGCCGGGCGGGCCGAGCGGGCCTTTCGACGGGGACGAGGGTGCTCCGGGCGGTGAGGAAGAGCTGCCGTGGCCGCAGGCCGACCCCGAGCAGCGCACGCCGCCGGGCGGCACGTCCGCCGTGCCGCGTGGTGCGGATGCCCCGACCCGAGGTCACGGCCGATGGCCCGCCCGGCGATGGCGCCGAGACGACGGCGGGCGATCCCGAGAGCCGCAGCGGGCGCCGGGCCGCCCGTTCGGTCCACGTGCGCCGGCGACGCCGGATCCTCCTGGGCATCGGGGGTGCGCTCGTCGTCATCGTCCTGGCCTTCGTCCTCTGGTACGAGCTGGAGTCGCACGCCATCGGCTCGCCCGGACCACAGGTCGTGGTCACGGTGCAGCAGGGCGAATCGACCAACTCCGTCATCAGCGCCCTGAGCCAGAAGGGCGTGATCGGCAGCTCGTTGGCCTTCCAGATCTCCGACGTGGTGCACGGGACGCCGACGGTGCTCCCGGGGAGCTACGCGCTGCACCAGAACCTGTCCTTCTCCGACGTGCGCCAGATTCTGGCGGCCGGCCCCAACATCTACCCGGTGAACGTGCGCCCCGGGTTCACGCTCTCGGAGGTGGCCCAGGAGGTCGACAGCCTGCCCGGGCACAGCGCGGGTGAGTTCGAGAAGGTCGCGGCGAGCGGGGCCGTGCACTCGTCGGTGTCGCCGCCGGCATCGGACAATCTCGAAGGCATGCTCGGCACCGGGATCTACAACATCCTCCCCGGCGAGAGCGACACCACGATCCTGACCGACATGGTGCAGCGCTTCGACCGGGACGCGCAGGCCGCCGGGCTCACCGTCGCCTCGGCCAACGCGCTCGGCATGACGCCGTACGAGGTGCTCACCGTGGCCTCCATTGTGGAGAAGGAGGGCTACGTCGCGGTCAACATGCCCGACACGGCGCGGGTCATCTACAACCGCCTGGCCCGGGGCACGCCGCTGCAGATGGACTCGACCGTGCTGTACGCGCTCGGGCAGGACGGGGGCCCGGTGACGTCGCAGGACCTCAAGGTCAAGTCGCCGTACAACTCGTACCTCAACACCGGCTTGACGCCGACACCGATCTGCATGCCGTCGGAGACCGCGCTCAAGGCGGCCGTCAATCCGCCGGCCGGCTCCTGGCTGTACTTCGTGCTGGTCAAGAAGGACGGCACCATGGCCTTCTCCGACACCTACGCCGAGCAGCTGGCCAACGAGCAGCTGGCGAAGAGCCGTGGCCTCCCCTGAGCCGGAGGTGAGCCCGCTCGGGAGCATCGACGAGGCGCGGGCCGACGCGGGCCCGGCGGTGCACCTGGTCGGCGTCATCGGGAGCCCGATCGGCCATTCGCTGTCGCCCGTGCTCCACAACGCCGCCTTCGCCGCGCTCGGGCTGGAAGCAACCTGGCACTCACGGGCCTTCGAGGTGCGCACCCGGTGAGGCCGCGTCCGCGCTCGCAGCCATGCGGCGGGCCGACATCAGCGGGCTCTCGGTCACCATGCCCCACAAGGCCGATGTGACGGCGCTCGTCGACGAATGCAGCGACGTGGCGCGTCGGCTCGGTGCCGTGAACTGCATCGTCAATCGCGACGGGCGGCTCTTCGGCACCAACACCGACGGTGAGGGATTCGTGGCGTCCCTGGCCCGGGGGGCGGACTTCACCCCAGCGGGACGGCGTTGCCTCGTGATCGGCGCCGGCGGGGCGGCCCGGGCCGTGATCCTGGCCCTGGCCCAGGCGGGTGCGAGCGAGGTCGCGGTCCTCAACCGGACGCCGGAGCGGGCTGCCGCCGCCGCCGCGCTGGCCGGGGTGGCAGGGTCGGTCGTGCCGGTGGGGCCCGCGGGCTCGGCGGAGGAGAAAGGCCAGCTCGAGGCGGTTGCAGTCGGCCGATCTGGTCGTCAACGCCACGCCCTTGGGCATGGCGGGCGCCTTCCACGGGGGCGCAGCCGACTGGCTGGTGGCGCCGCGAGCTGCTGCAGCCCCGGCCAGGTCGTCGCCGACCTGGTCTACGCCCCCCGGCCGACCCGGTGGCTGGCGGAGGCCGCCGCGGCGGGGGCCCATCCCGTGGACGGGCTCGGCATGCTGGTGCACCAGGCGGCGGCACAGCTCGAGTTGTGGACGGGGCAGCAGGCGCCGGTCGAGGCCATGTGGCAGGCCGCGGAGGCGGTCGACCCCCCGAAGCCTCCTGGAGGCTCCGGAGGCTGACCCGGTCAGGCCGTCGGCGCTGCGGGTCGACGACGTTGCCGGCGTCGTCGGCAGTTGCTCCTCGGCCGGCCAGAGCCCCGCCTTGGCCAACGCCTCGAGTGTCGCCTCGCGCAGCGCGCGGGTGAGCGCGTCGCGTTGTGAGGGAACGGTGAGCAACATGACCCGCATGGTGACCGTGGTCGAGTCGGCCGATTGCAGACCGACGACGGTGGGCGGCTCGGTGCAGTGGCCGGCGAAAGCGGGGCTCGTCGCCACCTCGTGCGCCGCGGCGGCGATCACGCTGCGCAGCTTCTCCATGTCGGCCGCGCTCGGCGCCCGGCAACGTGAAGTCGACGATGGCGCGGGCCCAGCCGCGCGACAGGTTGCCGACGAGCCGGATGTCACCGTTGGGGATGACGAAGATGGTGCCGTCGACCCCGCGGAAGCGGGTGAGGCGCATGGTGACTTCTTCCACCACGCCGGTCACACCGCCGACCGTCACGGAGTCGCCCACGTTGAACTGGTCCTCCATGGTCATGAGAATGCCGGAGAAGTAGTCGCGCACGATCTGCTGCGCGCCGAAGCCGAGCGTGGCGCCGATGATGGTGGCGCTGGCGAGCAACGGCGTGAGATTGATGCCGAGCATGCCGAGCACGATGGCGCCCGCCACGACGAAGACGAAGAAGCGCCAGATGTTGGCGACGACGCCCGACATGGTGGCGACCCGGGCCCCGGCGCGTGTGGACCCGGCGCGGTTGGCCGCCTGGTTGGCCACGCGCTCGAGGACGCGCCGGATCACGCGGCTCCCCAGCCGGGCCACGATGAAGGCGATGAGGACGACGATCAGGATGCTGAGCGGCCGCACGACGAGGTCCGTGACCGTCGAAGCCGTGTCCGGGCTGACGCCCGACTTGATCAGGAGGTGGTACAGCCAGCCTCCGCCCTGATCGACCTGATCGGTGTTGCTCGATGCCCGCAGGGTGCCCACCAGGGCAGGGAGTGGCGCGAGGAAGGGTGGGGTCACGGCCGGTATTCTGTCCCCGAATCCGCCTTATGAAAACCACCCTCGCCCGAACACATGTTGCCGACCCGCCGCAAAGTCCCTCCGTTCGATCTGATTCTGGTCACCGCCACGCTGCTGGTCTCGGTGATCGGCGTGGTGATGGTCTACACGGCGACCCGCGGGCTCCCTGTTGGCGGCGGGGGACGACCCCAAGACCTTCCTGAAGAAGCAGGGGCTCTTCGTCGTGCTGGGCGTCATCACCATGGTCGTGGTCGCGCTGATCGACTACCGGCGGCTCGAGCCGATCGCCAACATCCTCTACTGGCTGATCGTGCTGGCCCTGCTGGGCGTCTTCGCAGTGGGCAGCAGTGCGCAGGGCGCCGCACGCTGGTTCAGCGTCGGCCCCCTGCAGTTGCAGCCCTCGGAGTTCGCCGTGCTGGCGCTCATTCTGGCGGTGGCGTCGTACTGCGCGCGCCGCGAAGCCGACGGCCTGGCCTGGAGCGACGTGTTCCGGCTGCTGATCATGGCCGGCATCCCGATCGTCCTCGTGCTGCTGCAGCCCGACCTCGGGACGGCGATGATCATGGTGATCGTCCTGCTCGTCCTGCTCGCCGTGGCCGGCCTGCCGCTGCGGATCCTGGTCATGCTGCTCGTGGGCACGGTGCTGCTGGCCGTCGTGGCCGTCGAAGGCGGCTTGCTGCACCACTACCAGATCGCCCGGCTCACCACGTTCTTGAACCCCAACTCGCACAGCACCAACCCGTTGGTGCAGGAGGCGATCTACAACGGCCAACAGGCCAAGAACGCCATCGGTTCGGGTGGCCTGTTCGGGTCGGGCATCGGTCACGGGGTCGAGACGAATCTCGGGTACGTGCCCGAGCAGCAGACCGACTTCATCTTCACGGCCGTCGCCGAGCAGTTGGGCTTCGTCGGCGCCGTCGGGGTCTTGGCGCTCCTGGGCGTGATCGCCTGGCGGGTGCTGCACGCCGCCGTGGTGGCCCGGGACACCTTCGGCCGCCTGATCTGCGCCGGCCTCTTCACCTTCATCGCCTTCAGCGTCTTCCAGAACGCCGGCATGACCATGGGGATCATGCCGATCACCGGTATCCCGCTCCCGTTCGTCAGCTACGGCGGGACGGCGGTCCTGGTCTTCTTCGGGGCCGTCGGCCTGGCCCTGAGCGTCGGCGCCCGGCGGAAGTTCCGGTGACCGACCTCCAGCCGACGCCCCAGCCGGACGCAGCCGACGCCCGACGGACCGAGCCCGAGGTGGTGGTCGGGCCCGCGGTCGACCTGGAGGCCGCGGCAGCGCCGCCCCTACCGACCTTCCTCGTGATGGACGTCGAGGACGTGTCCCTGGACCTGCCCTCGCCGTACCCGGCCGTGACGCTGGTCGAGTCCGAACCCCCGATGCGGGCGCTGGTGTTCCCGGTCGGCCTGCCCGAGGGCACCGCCATGGCCCAGGCGCTCCGGCGCATGGACTCGCGCCGGCCGATGACGCACGAGCTCTTCATGCAGGTGCTGCAGCTGTCGCGCATCGACGTGATCGCCCTGCGCCTGGTCGGACGGGACGAGGGCAACCTGCTGGCCGAGCTGGACCTCATGACGCCGGGTGGCCGGGTGCGGGTCGACTGCCGGCCCTCCGACGGCATCGTGCTGGCCCTGCGCATGCCGGTGCCGGCGCCGATCCTGGCCGACGAGCGCCTCCTCGACGAGCCCGGCGACGTCCTGCCCCGTCACCGACGACGACGTAAGCGCCCGACGGCCTGAGACGGAGCGCCGCCGCCCCGCTTCGCAGCACGGACCCGGATCTGATCTGATCGGGGCATGACCCTGATCAAGATCAACGCCATCACCGTGCCGGAGGACTCCGGCGACGAGCTCGCCCGCCGCTTCGCCGCCCGCGCCGGGGCCGTCGACAACCAGGAGGGCTTCGAGGGCTTCGAGCTGCTCCGCCCCACCGACGACCGCCTGCAGTGGCTGGTGGTCACCCGCTGGCGTGACGAGGAGTCGTTCCAGCAGTGGGTGTCGTCGCCGGCCTTCGCCCACGGCCACGCCGGCGCCGACCGGCCCTCGCCCCACGGCGGCCCGGTCTCGGTGTCGTCGGAGCTGTGGTCCTACGAGGTCGCCGGTGGCTCGGACGGGGGCGCGCGGCGCGACAGCTGACGCCCCGCCGATCAGTCCCGGGCGCGCCCGCCGCCGGTTCAGCGCGCCGGGACCATGGGCCGTTCACCCGGCCCGCCGGCCGCGCCGGCAGCGATCATTTCGGCCTGGGCCTGCGCGCCCTCGTCGGAGATGCGCAGCATCAGCGCGATGAGGACGTAGTTGGCCAGCAGCGACGACCCGCCGTAGGCCACGAAGGGCAGGGTGATGCCGGTCAAGGGCAACAGCCGCACCACCCCCGCCATGATGAAGAAGGCCTGGAACCCGATGATGAGGGTCAGCCCGGTCGCCATCAGCCGCGAGAAGTCCGAGCGTGCCGTCTGGGCCACCCGGAAGCCGGCGCCGACCAGGAGGATGAAGGCCATCACGACGGCGACGCAGCCGACGAGGCCCATTTCGGTGCCGATGCCGGCGAAGATCATGTCGCTGGTCAGCTCCGGGATGTAGCCGGCGTAGTGGTCGAAGCCCAACCCGGTGCCGCCGACGCCCCCGTCGCCCATGCTGTACCAGGCCTGGCTCAGCTGATAGCCGTTGCGTTCGGGATTCGGTGGCGTGGGCCACGGGTTCTGCCACTCGCGCGACGCGCAGGTGCACCTGGCCGAAGTAGCGCGCCGCGATGTAGGCGCCCACCCCGAAGAGCACGAGGCCCGAGCACGAGGTAGCCCACCCGGCCGGTCGCGACCCACAGCAGGCCGATGAAGAGGACGAAGAGCAGCGCGGCGAAGCCGATGTCGTCCTCCAGCCCGATGACCGCCATGGCGGCCCCCCAGGCCACGATGATCGGCACGAGCGGCCGCGGGTCGAGGTAGAGGCGGTTGCCGATCTGCGCCGTCGGGATGGAGAGCAGCTCCTTGTTCTCCGCGAAGTAGGAGGCGAAGAAGATGCAGAGGAGGATCTTGGAGAACTCGATCGGCTGGAACGAGAGGCTGCCGAAATGTACCCAGAGACGCGCCCCGTAGATAGGGGAGAAGAACAGCGGGGCGACCAGGAAGATGCCGGCCACCAACAACAACAGATAGCGATAGCGCTCCAGGTCGCGCGAGTAGCGCACCACCAGCAGGGTCAGGACGTAGAGCATCACCCCGAGCGCGGCCCAGGCCGCCTGGCCCTGCGCCTGTCCCGGGTTCCAGCGGGCGATGACGACGTAACCGATCCCGTTGAGCAGCGCCGCCAGGGGGAGGATCACCGCGTTGGCGTTGGGTGCCAGCCAGCGGTTGGCCATGTGCGCCAGCAGCGCCAGACCGAGCACGACGCCGAGGAAGGCGCCGATGTTGTCGGGGATCTTCGACTTCTGCCCCAGGACCGCGATGACGTAGAGCGCGACGACCAGGAGCGAGCCGAAGAGGAGCAGGCCCAACTCCGTCCGCCGCTTGGGCTTGGGGCCGAAGACGTAGCGCGGGAACGGGGAGCGGCGGCGGGCGACGCGGGCGACGGACGGCACCGGGCGAATCGTAGTGGTGGGGGGTAGGATTCGGGGTGACACACCGTCTCGGACGGCACTGTGCCGCACCCTCCGCCATGACCCAGACCCAGCCTCAGCACCAACCCCCGGCGCAGCCCGCGCCCCAGGTCACGGGCGATGGGCCTGCTCCGGAGGCCGGACGGCCGGGCAGCGGCAGGGCGCGGCGGCCGAGGAGCGCATCGGGGCCGAGGTCGAGCATCCGACGCCGCCGACCTACCAGCAGATCGAGGCCTTCGGGTACCAGCGCTTCACCAACCGGGAGCAGTCACGCCTCGACTTCGGCGCCCGCCTGTTGGATCTGGCCGAGGACGACGGCGTCCCGCTGTTGGAGCGGGCCAAGTTCCTCGCCATCTTCTCCGAGCTGCTCGACGAGTTCTACCAAATCCGGGTCGCCGCCCTCGAGGACCAGGTGGCCGCCGGCGTGCGCACCCGTTCGGTCGACGGGCTGCGTCCCGGTGAGCAGCTGACCATGATCCGGGCCCGGGTCGAGGAGCTCGTCCGGCGCCAGGACCACATCTTCCTCGACCTCATCGTGCCGGGGTTGGCCCAGGCGGGGATCCGCTTCGCCAGCTGGTCCTCGCTCAACGACGAGGACCGCGAGCACCTGGTCGACGTCTTCCAGCGCCAGATCTACCCCGTGCTCACGCCGCTGGCCGTCGACCCCGGCCACCCGTTCCCGTACATCTCGAACCTGTCCCTCAACCTGGTGGTCGAGGTGCAGGATCCGGCGTCGGGCGAGGGCCGCATCGCCCGGGTCAAGGTGCCGCCCGGCGCTGCCCCGCTTCGTCGATGATGCCCGACGGCGAGCGCTTCGTGCCGCTCGAGCAGGTCATCGCGGCCCACCTGGACTCGCTCTTCCCGGGCATGACCATCGGCCACCACCACGCCTTCCGGGTGACCCGCAACGCCGACCTCGCCCTCGAGGAGGACGAGGCGGACGACCTGCTCGTCGCCATCGAGATGGAGCTGCGCCGGCGCCGCTTCGGCAAGGCCCTCCGGCTCGAGATCGAGGCCGACATGGGCCAGGAGCTGGCGGAGCTGCTGGCCACCGAGCTCGAGGTCGGGCACCGACGGCGTGTTCCGCGTCGGCGCCCCCCTCGACCTGAGCGGCCTGTGGGGCGTCTACGCCCTGGACCGCCCCGACCTGCACGGCGAGAGCTGGACGCCCATGACGCCGCCGCGGCTGGCCCAGGCGGCCCACGATCCGGCCGAGTTCTTCGCCATGCTGCGCGAGCGCGACGTGCTGGTCCACCACCCCTACGACTCGTTCGCCACCTCCGTCGAGGCCTTCGTGGCCCAGGCCGCCGAGGACCCCGCCGTGCTCGGGATCAAGCAGACGCTCTACCGCACCGGCGGCGACAGCCCCATTGTGGCGGCGCTCATCCGGGCGGCCGAGAACGGCAAGCAGGTGGCCGCCATCATCGAGCTCAAGGCGCGCTTCGACGAGGAGGCCAACATCGGGTGGGCCCGCGCCCTCGAAGAAGTGGGCGTGCACGTCGTCTACGGCATCGTCGGGCTCAAGACGCACTCGAAGACCGCGCTCGGTGCTGCGCCGCGAGGACGACGGCGTGCGCCACTACTGCCACGTGGGCACCGGCAACTACAACTCCAAGACGGCGCGCATCTACGAGGACATCGGACTGCTGACCTCGGACCCCACCATCGGCGCCGACGTGGGCGAGCTCTTCAACTACCTGACGGGCTTCTCACGGCACTTCGACTACCGCGAGATCCTCGTGTCGCCCGTCACGGTGCGCAAGCGCATCCACGCCATGATCGAGGAGCAGGCCGACGCCGGGCCGGCGGGACGCATCGTCCTGAAGCTCAACGGCCTCACCGACGCCGACATGATCGACGCGCTCTACCGGGCCTCGGGCGCCGGCGTCGCAGATCGACCTGGCGGTGCGCGGCCTGTGCCGCCTGCGCCCCGGCATCCCGGAGCTCTCCGAGAACATCCGTGTGCGCTCCATCGTCGGCAGCTTCCTGGAGCATTCGCGGATCTACCGATTCGGTGGCGCCCCCGCCGATCCGGCGGCCGGGACCGGCCTGCCCCTGAAGATCTTCATCGGCTCGGCCGACCTGATGGGACGCAACCTCGACCGCCGGGTCGAGGTCGTCGTCCCGGTGCACGACCCCGAGTTGCAGTCCCGGCTCTTCGAGGTGCTCGATCTCGTCTTCGCCGACGAGACCAACGCGTGGGAGCTCGGTTCGGACCGGCGCTGGCGCCGGGTGCTGAACCGGCACGGCGTGAGCTCGCAGGAGCGGCTGAAGGAGCTGGCGCGGGAACGGGCGCGCCGGCGGCTCGACACGGATCTCCGCGTCGAAGAGGGTGACGAGCCCAAGCTCCCGGCATAGCGAGGCCCGGGCGACGTTGGGTCAGCCTCGGGCCGATGTGGGCATGAGCAAGGGCATGGGAAGCGATCGGGGCGAGGCGCTGGCGCTGCGCATGGCCGCCATCGCGGCGGACCGCGGCTGGGGCTGGCCCGTGCTGGCGGCCGCGGTCGCCTTCGTCGGGGCGACCGTCCTGGCCCTCTTCCACCAGCAGCTCGACCTGAGCACCTACCTCCTCGGTGGGGCGCACGCCTCGTCGAACAACCTCTTCACGGTCACGTACCCGACCGACCACCTCGGCTTCACCTATCCGCCGTTCTCCGCGCTGTTGTTCGCGCCGTTCGCCCACCTGCCGCTGCGCGTCTGCGAGGTCGGGTTCTCCTGGGTCAACCTGGCCGCCCTCTTCGGCATGATCGTCGTCAGCCTGCGCGCCGTGTGCCGGTCGCTCGACAAGCGGACCGTCCTGTGGTGGGGCCTGGCGCTCGTCCTGCCGGTCCTGCTGTTCGATCCCGTGCGCCAGACCTTCATGCTCGGGCAGGTCAACATCATTCTGGCCCTCATGATTGTGGCCGACCTGACCATGGACCTGCCGTTGCCACGCGGCATCCTCGTGGGGCTGGCCGCGGCCATAAAGGTGACGCCGATCATTCTGATCCCGTACCTCTTCCTCACCCGGCAGGGCCGCGCCGGGTGGCGGGCGATCGCGTCGTTCCTCGGCGCCGCGCTGCTGGCGGTCGCGTTCAACGTCTCGACGTCGTGGTCGTACTGGACGCACTACATCCGCGACCCGCAACGGGCCGGCATGCTGTCGTGGGTCGGGAACCAGGGCGTGCTCGGTGCGCTGGAGCGCATGCTGGGCCACACCGTGTCGACGCCCACGACCTTCGTGATCGTGGTGACCGTCGGCGTGGTGGGCCTGCTGATCGCCGCCGGCGCCTACCGCCGTTCGTCGCCCGTCCTCGGGCTGCTCGTGGTGGAGGCGACCGAATCGCTGGCCAGTCCGGTGTCGTGGTCGCACCACTACATCTGGATGGTTCTGCTGGTGGCCTGGCTGGCGCTGGCCGAGGACAGGCCGCGGGCCGGCGAGTGGTACGCGCTGGGCGTGGCCGTGCTCCTGTGGGCGGCGCCGTACTGGTGGGTGCCACACGGGCCGTCCGTCCGCTTCGCCGGGCGGGGCTGGTTGCTGCCGGTGGGGAACGCCGACGCGCTGGTGTTCATCGTGCTCCTGATCGGGGCCGCCTACCGGGTGGTCCGCTCGGCCATGGAGCACCCCGTCCGCCTGGGCCGACGGGCCATCGCGCCGACCGCCGCCGGGGGCTCCTGAGAGGTCGGGGCCGGGCTCAGGCCGGGACCGGGCCGGGCTCGCTGACGAGGATGACCGTGTGGGCGCCGGGGTCCAGGCGCCGGTCCGAGGAGGATTCGGCGTGGGTGACCCGCCAGCCCGTCACGACCATGAGCTTCTCGGGGTCGCCGGGTCGGAGGTCGCTGCGTCGGGGCCCGTCCGTGGTGGCCCGCCCCAGCAGGCCGGCGGCGGCGCGGAGCGCTTCGGTGGCCCCCCTCGCCTCGGGCGCCACCGAGAAGGTCGCGACCAGGACGCTGCCCGTGCCGTGGCCGTGCCGTGGCCCGGTCCCGCAGCACGGCACAGATGGACGCGGTGGCCTCGAGGGTCAGCGTGTCGAAGACCGTCTCGGCCACGAACAGCGACGGAGCGGTGGCGTCGTGCCCCGCGGCCTGCAGCGCCACGCCGAGCTCGTCGTGCTGGAGGTCGAGACCCAGGTAGGTCGTGGCGGGCGTCGCGATCCCGAGCGCGCCGAGGCGATTGCGCTTGTCCGCCTGCGCCTCGGGGCGGTCCACCTCGAACCAGCGCGTGGCGCCGCCGCCGAAGCGCAGGGCGCGGCCGTCGTCGCCCGCGCCGAGAAGGACGACCTGCCTGATGCCGCGACCGAGGCCACGGGCGACCTCGGCGTCGATCACCTGCGTGCGTTGCGCCAGTGCGGCGCCGCGGCCGACCGGGACGTTCACCGAGCCGGCGATGGCGCGGTAGAGGCGGCGCTCGGCCTCGACGTCACCACCGGGGGTCGACGGGCGCGTGCGTTCCAGGCGGAGTCGCTGCGCCGCGGCGAGGCGGGCCGCCAGGGAGGGATGGCCGGCGCGGCTCAAGGGGACCGCCGGCGTGGGCCGGACGCGAGGGACGACGCCGGGGCGGAAGGTGGCACGGCCGTTGCGCTCAGGTGGGGATCGCCTTGGCCGTCGCCGTGCGCGGGATGGCCGAGGCGCAACGACAGGTAGGAGGCGCCACCGAAGGGGATGGGCAGCCAGAAGTTGACCAGGCGCCAGGTCAGGACGCCGGCGGCCGCCACGTCGCCCGGAACGCCGAAGGTCTTCAGAATGGCGATGACGGTGATCTCGACCACGCCCAGACCGCTCGGCGTGATCGGGATGACCGCCAGGATGTTGGCCAGCCCGTAGGCCACCAGGGTGTCGATCGGGTCGACGTGGGCGCCGAAGGCCAGGAGGAAGACCCAGAGGGAGGCGCAGTCGAGCAGCCAGTTGGCCGCCGCCCAGCCGCCGGCCTTCATGAGGAGGTCCGAGCTGGTGAAGAGGATCTTCATCCGGTCGGCCACCTTCTGGACCAGCGAGGTCACCGTCTCGGCCCGCACGAAGGGCAGCCGCTCGGCCACCTTCTTCAAGAAGACGGCGGCGTGCCGCTCGCCCCGGGTCAGGAAGAAGATCACGCCGGCGAAGATGGCCAGGAGGAGCACGCCCAGAAGGGCGGCGAAGCCGTAGAGCGGGTTGTACCCCTGCAGAGGGATGGAGATCAGCAGGGCGAGCCAGAAGATGACGTTGAGCACGACGGCCGAACCGATGCCCTGGGTGGCCAGGCCGGTGGCGGCCGTGCTGCCCGAGACGTTGGCCTCGGTGAGCAGCTTGTAGCTGGCGGCGGTCCCGGGCACCTGGCCGCCGGGCAACGTGTGGCTGATGGCCAACGCCCACATGTTGATGCGGAAGATGCGCCAGCGGTCGGGCGCGCCGGGGGAGAGGACCGTATGGGTCAGCTGCGTGTAGGCCACCAGCGCCGCCACCTCGAGCAGCGCGCCGAGGATCAGCCAGATGACGTTGAGGTGACTCAGCTGGTGCGCCTCGCGGACGCGCGCTGGCGAGCTCGGGGAGCAGGATGTACTCGCCGACGAAGAAGAGGAAGAGCACCATGAGGGCGATCTTCACGTTGCGCGGCAGGAACCTCCGCTTGACCTTGGGTGGCGCGGCGGGCTCGGGCGGGGCCTGCGTCGCCGACGCCGCGGCGACGGGCGGCGGATCGTCATGAGCGGCATCGGCAGCCACCGGTGCGGCGTTCTCAGGTTCCTCAGAGGTTGACCGGGGTCGGTCCGGGGACGGGTCGCCCGCCGGCTCGTCCGTGACCAGGTCGGACACTTCGCGGCCCGCTTCGTGGCCCGCCCCGTGGGTCACCTCGGGCGCCGGTTCGTCCGTCTGTTCCTCCTCGTGCATCGGATCTCATGCTTGCACGTGGGCCACCCGACTTAGAGGAACCGCGACTCGCGACCTCGAAGATGCCAGGCTGGTCGCGATGGCCCCGAAGCCCCAGGAGACATGGCGCTCGAGATTTTCGGGGAGTGCGGACCGGCGCGGCATTCCCCTGGGGACGATCGTGGTCTCGGTCGCCACGGTCATTCTGCTGGTCGACATCAACGCGGCGCTGATCCTCGGCCTGTGGGTCCTGCGCAACATCGTGGTCTACGTGATCATCGCCTTCTTCTTCACACTCCTGTTGACGCCGGCCACGCGCTTCCTGCGCCGCAGGGGCCTGAGTCACGGTGGCGCGACGTTGCTCGTCTTCCTCGTCGGCGTGTTGGCGCTCGGCGGGCTCATCTATCTGTTCACCGAGCCGCTGGTCACCGCAGCCGTGCACTTCGGGCACCAGGTTCCCGAGCTCGTCAGCGAGGCCAAGAAGGGGCACGGGCCGATCGGCCGTCTCGTCTACCGCTTGCACCTGCAGAAGTACCTGTCGGAAGGGTCGAGCAAGCTCACGACGCAGATCACGAAGGTGCTGAAGCCGGCGACCGCGCTGTCGGTCGGCGCGGCCGCGGCATCGACGGTCATCACGATCGTGACCATCGCGATCCTGACCTTCTTCACCATGCTCGAGGCGCCGCGCATGTGGCGCGGCTTCCTGAGCCTCTTCCAGCCCTCGACGGCGGACCGCCTCAACCGGGTGGTCGACGAGTCGATCCGTTCGGTGACCGGCTACATGCTGGGCAACGGCGCCACCTCGGTCATCGCCGGCATCATCGTGGGTGTCACCCTCGAGATCCTCGGCGTGCCCTTCGCTCTGCTCCTCGGCGTCTTCGTGGCGCTGGTCGACCTGCTCCCCCTCGTGGGCGGCCTGCTGGCGGGCCTCCCCGTCGTCGTCATCGCCGCCATCCACTCGGTCCCCGCCGGGATCACCATGCTGATCGTCTTCCTCGTCTACCAGCAGGTGGAGAACCATGTCCTGAACCCGGTCATCATGAGCAAGACCGTGCAGCTCAACCCCTTCTGGGTGCTGATCGCCGTGCTGGTCGGGGCCGCGCTGGGTGGCCGCGTCGCCGGCGGGCTGGGCACCTTCGTCGGGGCCCTGATCGGGATCCCCGTCGGCGGTGCCATCCAGGTGATTGTCCGGGAGTTGCGGCGGGGCCCCGACGCCGCGGGTGTCGAATCGTCGAGGAGGTCGTCGACCACGGTCGACCCGGTCGACATCTGAGTCGGCCGGGCGTGCCTGCCGCCCCGGACTCGTGGCCGCGAAACGTCGGTCGCACGGTATCGGGGCAGGTCGGGGCAGGTCGGGGGCGGCACCGGGCCCGCCCGCCGCTCCGGGCCCTGCGGGAGCCGGAGCGGCAACCTCACCTAGAATGCCTGCATGCGACCGCTGGTGGTCATCCCGACCTATAACGAGTCGGAGAACATCGAGCGGATGCTGCGCCGTATTCACGAGTGCCTGCCCGGCGCCGGCGTGCTGGTGGTCGACGACGGGAGTCCCGACGGCACGGCCGAGATCGTGAAGAAGGTGGCGGCCGAGCTGCCCGACATCAACGTGCTCGAGCGGGCCTCCAAGTCGGGGCTCGGCAGCGCGTACCGGGCCGGCTTCGCCTGGGGCCTCGAGCGCGGCTTCGACGCCTGCATCGAGATCGACGCCGACTTCTCGCACGACCCCGCCGCGTTGCCGACCCTGGTGGCGCCGCTCAGCGAGGGCTTCGACGTCGTGATCGGCTCGCGCTATGTCGAGGGTGGCTCCATTCCCAACTGGGCCTGGCACCGCCACCTGCTCTCGCGCGGAGGCAACCTCTACGCCTCGGCCGTGCTCGGTCTCGGCGTGTCCGACTCGACGGCGGGCTACCGCTGCTACTCGGCCGGCATTCTGCGGGCGATGGAACTCGACAAGATCCGGGCCGAGGGTTACGGCTTCCAGATCGAGATGACCTACCGGGCGCGCCAGTACGGCGGCTCCATCACCGAGGTGCCCATCAAGTTCGTCGACCGCGAGGCCGGCGAGTCGAAGATGTCCTCCTTCATCGTGGTCGAGGCGTTGGGGCTGGTGACCTTCTGGGGCCTGGGCCGCATCGTGCGCGGGGCGCAGCATCTCTTCGACGGCTCGCGCAAGAAGGCGAAGGCGTCCACCGGCGTCGGCGCCGGCGCCGAGGACCCGGTGCGGTCGGCATGACGGTCGAGGCGCCCCCGGCCCGCATCCTCGTCGTCGACGACGAGCCGAACATCGCCGAGCTGCTGTCGGCCGCATTGACCTTCGAGGGCTATCAGGTGGGGGTGGCCGGCACCGGCGCCGAGGCGCTCGAACAGGTGCGGACGTTCCGGCCGCATCTCGTCATGCTCGACGTCATGCTGCCCGACTTCGACGGCAACGAGGTCTGCCGCCGCCTGCGCAACCAGGGCGAGCAGATGCCCATCGTCTTCCTGACCGCCCGTGACACCACGGAGGACAAGGTCGAAGGGCCTGAGCATGGGCGACGACTACGTCACGAAGCCCTTCAGCATCGAGGAGCTCATGGCCCGGGTCGGGGCGATCCTGCGCCGCGCCGGCGAGATGGCCGCCAACGACACCTCCACGCTGCGTTTCGCCGACCTGTTGATGAACATCGACACGCACGAGGTGTGGCGCGACGAGCTGTCCATCGATCTCACCGCCACCGAGTTCAACCTCTTGCGCTACCTGCTCGAGAACGCCCGCCGGGTCATTTCGAAGTCGGAACTGCTCGACAACGTCTGGGGCTTCGACTTCCACGGGGATCCCAACATCGTGGAGACCTACATCAGCTACCTGCGCAAGAAGATCGACGTGCGCGAACCGGCACTGATCCACACGATCCGCCGCGTCGGCTACACCCTCCGCCTGCCTCGGGACGGATGAGCCTCCAGAAGCGGCTCGTCGCCGTCGTGGCGGTGCTGCTCGTGGTCGGCCTGGTGGTGGCCGACCTCGTCACCTACGCCTCGGTCCACTCGTTCCTCTTCGGCCAGGCCGACAACACGCTGGCCCAGAACGAGTCCCTCGGCTTCAACTACGTCACCTACGCCGCCGAGCGTGGCCTGCCCGTCACGCAGGCCGACCTGTCGCGGCGGGTGTCGGCCGACGTCTACGTCCAGCTGCTGGACCCCGCCGGGAAGGTCATCCTGGCCCGGCCCTCGGGGCCGATGGAGCACCCCGACCCGGCCCCGATCCTGACCAAGGACATCCCCGTCCAGCAGGTGCCCGACATCGGCAGCCGGGTGCGCGTCGGGCGCTTCGCCGGGCCGTTCCACCCCGACCCCGACGCCGTCGTCCTCGCGCAGCACCGGCGATCCCGACGGCCAGTACCGCACCGTGGCCGTCACGGTGCCCCAGGGGACCCTGGTGACCTCCATTTCGCTCAACCCGACCAACGACACGCTGGCCTCGCTGCGCAAGGTCGAGCTCAGCGCCACCGTGGCCGTGCTGCTGGCCATGGGGCTCCTGGTCTTCGTGGTGGTGCGCCGGGGCCTGCGCCCGCTGCGGCAGATGGCGGACACCGCCGACGCCATCGCCTCGGGTGACCTGACCCGTCGTGTGCCCGAAGGGCGCCCCGGCACCGAGATCGGCCGCCTGGGCTCCGCCCTGAACGCCATGCTGACCCAGATCGAGGTGGCCTTCGACGAGAAGTCGGCCTCCGAGGAGCGCCTGCGCCAGTTCGTGGCCGACGCCTCGCACGAGCTGCGCACGCCCCTGACCTCCATCCGGGGCTACGCCGAACTGCTGGGCCGCGGCGGCTTCTCCGACGAGGCCGGCCGGAACAAGGCCCTCAAACGCATTGAGGAGGAGGCCACCCGGATGGGCGGCCTGGTCGAGGACCTCCTGCTGCTGGCCGAGCTGGACCGGGGCCGGCCGCTGCGGGCGGAGCGGGTCGACCTCCACCGGATCTGCACCGACGCGGTGGGCGACGCCAACGCGGTGCCGCACGCCCACGAGCTGACGCTGCAGCCGGGTGCGCCGGTCGTGGTGGTGGGCGACGACGAGCGCCTGGCCCAGGTGGCGCACAACCTGGTCCGCAACGCGCAGGCCCACACGCCGCCCGGGACCGAGATCGTCGTGTCGACCGGCGTGGCCCAGTCGATGGGGTACATCAAGGTGACCGACAACGGCCCGGGGATCCCGCCGGCCGTGGCGGGCCGGGTCTTCGACCGCTTCTACCAGGGCGACCCGTCGCGCTCGCACTCGGGCACCGGCCTCGGGCTGGCGATCGTGCGGGCCATCGCCGAGGCGCTCCACGGCACGGCCGAGGTGGCGGCGTCGCCGCAGGGCGGGGCCAGCATTGTGGTCAAGATCCCGCTGGCCGCCAGCCGGGCCGACATGGCGGTCGGCCCGCCGGCGCCGGAGCGTTCACCGCAACTGCACTGAGGCGCCGGGCAGGACGGCGTCGAGCACGGTGGCCAGCTTGACGTCGGCCTCGGCCGCCTCGGCGTCGGGGTCCGAGTCGGCCACGACACCCCCGCCGGCCCGCAGCCCGAGCGTCCCCACCTCCGGGTCGAGCTGCGCGCTGCGGATGCCGATCATCCATTCCCCGTCGCCACCGGCGCCGACCCAGCCGACGGGCCCGGCCCAGTGGCCCCGCTCACCCGCCTCGTGGGCGGCGATGAAGGCGAGGGCGTCGGCCCGGGGCGTACCCCCGACGGCGGGCGTGGGATGGAGCCGCGCGAGGAGCTCCAGCACGCCGACGGCGTCGGGGCCGCTGAGGCGCCCCTCGATCCTGGTCCCGAGATGGGCCACCGAGCGGAAGGCCACCACCGAGGGCTCGGGCGGGACCGCCAGCTCGGCGCAGAACGGTCCGAGGGTGGCGGCGATGTCCTCGACGACGTACCGGTGCTCGGCCCGGTTCTTGGCGGACCCGGCCAGGCCGCGCTGCGCGTCGGCATCGGCCCGCGCCGTCTCGCCCCGCGGCACGGTGCCGGCCAGAGGGTGGGACGACACCCGCGTCCCGTGGCGGGCGATCAGGAGCTCGGGGCTGGCCCCGAAGAAGGCGCCCTCGGGCACGGGCATGGAGAAGATGGTGCAGTTGGGCTCGCCGGCCCGCAGGCGGCGCAGGACGTCGGACAGGGAGAGCTCGCCGCGCAGGCGCACCTGAATCGGCCGCGACAGCACCACCTTGCGCAGCGTCGCGCCGGGCTCGCTCATCAGCGCGACGGCGTCCTTCACCATGCCCGCGTAGCCCGCGGCGGTCATCGGCGTGGAGAGGTCGGCCACCGTCGCCTCCGGCGTGTCCCGGGCGGCGGGCGTCGTGCCGTACTGCCAGATGACGGCGTCGAAGAGCTCGCCGGTGTCGGGCAGGGCCAGGTCGGCCGGTCCGACGGCGGTGGCCCAGCGGCGCGTGACGCCGTCGGCGTCGCGTGACGTGCCCATGGTGAAGCGCGGCACGACGAGGTGGCCGTCGAACGTGTCGTGGAAGGGGAGCGCGCCGAGAGCCACCGGGCCCGACCCGAGGGTCCCCACCTCGTCGTCGCACGGGATGGCGGCCAGTGCCGCCGCCGCCTCGGAGGCGGGGACGAGCAGGGCGGTGCCCCAGCCGACGAGCGTCAGTCCGGGGCGGTCGAACAGCACGGTGGGGCTGCCGTCGAACTCGAGCGCATCGGGCCCGTAGTCGAGCGGGACGGTGCGCGCGTGCAGGGCAGGCGAGCCCGCCGGCGTCACGGTGCGCCGGTGCGGGTGGCCACCACCATCTGGCTCAGGCCGCCGGCCAGGGGGCGGATGCCCACGGCGGAGAACCCCGCGGTCAGCAGCATGGACCGGAGCACCGGTGTGGGCGGCAGGTAGGCGACCGACTGGGGCAGGTAGCTGTAGGCCTCCTTGTCCGAGAGGGCCGCGCCGATGGCGGGGACGGCCTTCTTGAACCACAGGTCGTAGCCGGCGCGCCAGAGCGGCGCGGTCGGGCGTGTCCACCTCGAGCACGGCCAGGCGCCCGCCGGGCCGCAGGACGCGGGCCGACTCGGCCAGGGTGGCGGCCAGGTCGGTGAAGTTGCGCAAGGCGTAACCGCAGAGAAGGCCGTCGAAGGCGCCGTCGACGAAGGGCAGCCGGCTCCCGTCCGCCTCGACCAGGGGGGTGGCGGACCCGTTGGCGCCGAGCATGCCCGCGCTCAGGTCGGTCCCGACGACGCGGTAGCCGTTGCGCAGCGCCAGGCGCGAGAGGTCGCCGGTGCCGCAGGCCAGGTCGAGCACCAGTGATCCCTCCGGCAACGCCAGCGCGGCCACCGTGCCCCGTCGCCACGACTGGTCGAGCCCGAACGTCATCAGACGGTTGACGAGGTCGTAGCGCGGCGCAATGGTGTCGAACATGGCGCGCACGCGCGCCGTCTTCTCTTCTCCGGTGGGCAGCGGCAGCGGTGACCCGTTCCGTCGTCGCGCCATGGCGTCAGTCGGTGGCAGCGGGACTCAGCGGTAGTAGCGGTAGACGACCTGGGCCACGCACGCAGGCTTGGGCGCGTCCTTGACCTCCATCACGAGGTCGTAGGTCACCTGCACGCCGCCGTCGGTCTGGTCGACCGCGGCGATCGTGACGCCCATGCGGAGATCCGAGCCCACCGGGACGGGAGAGGGGAAGCGCACCTTGTTGCAGCCGTAGTTGACGCCGAACTTCGTGTTGTCGACCCGGATGACCTTGTTCAACAGGACGGGGGCCAGCGAAAGGGTGAGGTAGCCGTGGGCGATGGCCACGCCGAAGGGGCCGTCCTTGGCCCGGTCGGGGTCGACGTGGATCCACTGGTGGTCGTCGGTGGCGTCGGCGAAGAGGTTCACCCGCTCCTGGGTGATGGGCTGCCATTCCGAATAGCCGAGGTCCTTGCCGACGAGCTCGGCAAAGGCGTCGACGCCGTCGATGATGGTGGTCATGGTGGGCTCCTCGCTGGTCAGGGTCTGATTCCGCAGGAGGACGCTACCCGCCTGGGAGGGCCTCACTACGCTGACGCCGGTGAGCTCCACGCACGAGCACGAGGTGACGCCGCCGCACCACCACCGGGACTTCCGCGGTGGCGGGGCCCGGGCGGCCGTCTTCGGGGTGAGCGACGGCCTGGTGACCAACGTCTCGCTGGTGCTCGGTATCGCCGGGGCCAACCCTGGTGGCTCGATCGTGCGCCTGGCCGGGGTGGCCGGCCTGATCGCGGGATCCTTCTCCATGGCGGCCGGCGAATACCTCTCCATGACCGCCCAGCGCGAGTTGATGGAGCGCGAGCTCGAGGTGGAGCGCCGCGCCCTGAGCCGGAGCCCCGAGGGCGAGGCGGCGGAGCTGCGCGGCATGTACGTGCGCCGCGGCATCGACCCGACGGTGGCGAGCGACATGGTCAACGAAGTCATGCAGGACCCGGAGCTCGCGCTCGAGACGCACGCCCGCGAGGAGCTCGGGATCACCCCGCAGAGCCTGGGGTCGCCCTGGCAGGCCGCCGCCGCTTCCTTCTTCACCTTCGCCTTGGGCGCCTTCATCCCGCTGGCGCCCTGGCTCTTCACCTCGGGGACGACCGCCATCGTCCTCTCGGTCGTCCTGGGTGCGGTGGCCTCGGTCGTCGTCGGCGTCGTCCTGGCGCGCTTCACCGAGCGTCCGGTGCTGATCTCCGCCCTGCGTCAGTTGGGTGTGACCGCGGTCGCCGCCGGCGTGACCTTCGGGGTGGGCAAGGCGATCGGCACCGGCATCAGCTGACCAGCTGACCGGCGCCGCGGTCGGCGCCGGTCAGCGCCTGCTCGATCAGTCCGCCGGGTCGGGGCTCGCCCGCCGGTAGGAGCGGTCGATGTGGTCGACGCTGAAGCCGAGCGACCGGTAGAGGCCCACCGCGGCCTCGTTGGAGGCGTCGGTGTAGAGCATGCCGACGGTGATGCCCCGCCCGGCCAAGTGGACCAGGCCGGCCACGGTCAGGGAACGACCCCAGCCCTGCCCGTGGTGGCGCGGGTCGACGTCGATGACGTAGATCTCGCCGAGGACCGGGTCGCGGTCCTTGTGGACCTTGGTCCAGCACGCCCCGATGAGACCGGGCCCGTCGGGATCGTCGGCCACGAGGAAGTCGTCGAGATCGACCCAGTCGGCCTGCATGCGCTCGCGCAGCTCGGCCACGGTCCACCCGCCCTGCTCGGGATGGTCGGCGAAGGCGCGGTTGTTGGTCTCGACCCACGCCGCCTCGTCGCGTCCGGGGACGAACGGCCGGGTCGCCAGGGGCCGGGTGGCGGCGATCACGTCGTCGGGGAGGGGGAGGGCGACCCGCATCTGGAGGAGGTCGCGCTCGGGGGTGAAGCCCGCCGCCGCCACGCGGGCGTCGTCGGCCGGCGTCGCCTGCATGACCCAGAGGTGGATGCCCGAGGCCGCGGGCGCCTCCTCGACGGCGAGCCGGAGCAGGGCGGTGTCGACGTCGTGCTCCGGCGTGGCGACGGCGGGGTCGACCACGACGTGCACCACGGTCGATCCCGTCGCGGGCGGGGGAGAGGAGGGCGAAGCCGAGGAGCTCCGCCCCGTGCCGGACCAGGAGGACGCGCTCGCCGGGCGGTGCCTCGGCGCGCTGGGTGAGGGCCAACAGCTGCGGTTCGGGCAGCGCGGGGTGATCGTTGGCCGCACCGGCCCGGTCGAGCACGGCGACGAGCGCCGACCGCTCCGGCGCGGGCAGCTCGCGCAGGTCGACCACGGTCATGTCCAGAGCGTCCACTGCGGCCAACGTAACCCGGTACCGTGAACCGGTGGCGAAGCCCAGGACAGCCAAAGGCCGGGCCCGCCTGACGGTCGAACGTCTCGCCGAGGCCTATCCCGGCACCGCCGCCGAGCTCTGCGCGTTGGATTTCAAGGATCCGTTCCAGCTGCTGGCGGCCACCATCCTGTCGGCCCAGAGCACCGACGCCCGGGTCAACATGGTGACGCCCGGCGCTCTTCGCCGCGTATCCCGATGCGGCGTCGCTCGCCGCGGCCAACCCCGAGCACGTCGAGGAGCTCGTCCGCTCCACCGGGTTCTTCCGGGCCAAGACCCGGAGCCTGATCGGCATGGCGAGCGCCTTGGTGGACCGCTTCGGCGGCGAGGTGCCCACCGACCTCGAGGACCTGGTGACGATTCCCGGCGTCGGGCGCAAGACGGGCAACGTGGTGCGCAGCGTGGCCTTCGGGTTCCCGGGCCTCCCGGTCGACACCCATGTGCTGCGGGTGAGCGAGCGCCTGCACCTCACCGAGGCCCTGCCGGCGCCCGCCCGCAAGGACGCCGTGAAGGTCGAGCTCGAGCTGAACGGCTTCATTCCGGCGCCCGAACGGGGTGCCTTCAGCCTGCGCGTGATTCTCCACGGGCGGAGACGTGTGTTGCCCGGAAACCCCGCTGTGACGCATGTTCCTTGGCGGATTACTGCCCTTCGGTACGGTAAACGGCGTGACGCGGGCCGTATTCGGCGCCCTTTTTGGCAATTCGTTGTACTCAAGGTGAAATCGGAAAATCCAAGCGCTACCATTGTTTCTGGAACCGGTTCCCGCCACCTGGTTCCAAAAGGGTCGTTCCTGGGATCCGCCTCCCGGACGACTCGCCCAATGCCGGCCTTCGGGCCGGCATTGGTGTTTCCGGACCAGGTCGGACCAGGTGGAGCGGGGTGGCGGCGATGTGGTAATACTTCAGGTGCTACCCTCGGAGCATGGTGACGAAGCGCTCGGTTTCGCTCGATGACGAGGTGGCGTCGTCGGTCGAGGAGGCGGCCAAGCAGGACGGCGTCTCCTTCAGCGCGTGGCTGTCGTCGGCGGCTGAGAAGCAGCTGAGGGTGCGGCAAGGTCTGCGCGGCGTGGCCGCCTGGGAAGGCGAGACGGGATCGCTCAGTGCCGAGGAGTTGGCCGCCGGTGAGGCGCTGCTGGCCCGCCTGCGCTCGGGCGTGTCCGGAGTGGCCTCGCGCGTCCGGCGGCGATGATCTCGGCGCGCCGCGAGGGCCTCGTCTACGGGCTCGGCGCGCTCCACGCGGCGGCCCGGGGCGACCGGATGATGTGGGCGCTGCACAGGGCCGCACTCTCCAACGGCATCGTCCCGGTGATTCCCGCGGTGACCGTGGCCGAGGGCTACCGGACCGAGGCGCGCAGCGACCGCATCGGCGAGCTGCTGGCCGGCACCGAGGTCGAGCCGTTCAGCGGCGAGGCCGCCCGACGTTCAGGCGAGATCGCGGCGCGTTGCGACACGTCCGACCTGAGCGTCGTGGCCGTGGTCGAAGTGGCGGAACGGCGCAATTGCGCGGTGGTGGCGCAGCGACAGGCCGTGCTGCGCACGGCGGCCTCGCTGCTCGGCCACGAGCTCGTCCTCTACGCGGTGTGACGACGCGCGGACCGGCGTGTCAGCGGCGGGAGCTCCGGCCCTGACCGAAGCGCCGGAGGCGCCGCAGCGCCCCGCCGAGGGCGCGCTCGACGGCGATGAGCTCGTGCGCCATGTCCTCGTCGCCACTGGCCAGGGCGCTCTCGGCCAGAGCGGTGACCCGGTCGTGCAATTCGGACAGGGTGGAGGAGAGCGAGGAGATCTCGGCGGCGGATGTCATGCCCCGATGATGGCCCATGGGCGGCGCCGGGCCGGTGCGCCGAGGGCGCAGGGCGGAAAGGGCCGGGGAGGCCCGCCGGTAGCCTTGTGACCTCATGTCCCTGCGTACCCTGGACCTCCGCGGCAGACGGCCGCCGTTCGACGCGGCCCTGCCGCGCCCGTCGGACCCCGGGGCCGGCGTCCACGACGCGGTGGCCGACATCCTGCGCCAGGTCCGCGCCGAGGGCGACGAGGCCCTGGTCCGCTACACGGCCGAGTTCGACCGGGTGGACGTGTCCGACGGCATCCGGGTCCCCGAGGCCGACATCGAGAAGGCCTGCGCCGACGCCGACCCGGCCCTCCTGGCAGGCGCTCGAGGTCGCCTTCGGCCGCATCCTGACCTACCACGCCCACGAGGGCATGCCGCCGGGCGATCTGGTCGAGGGCGGCATCACCGTGGGGCACCTGACGCGCGCGGTGGGGCGCGCCGGCATGTACGCGCCGGGCGGGCGCGCCCGCTACCCCTCGACCGTGCTGATGTGCGCCGCGCCGGCCCGGGTGGCCGGCGTGGGGAGCATTGCGCTGTGCGTGCCGCCGGCAGCCGACGGGAAGGTCGACATCGCGACACTGTGCGCGGCCTCCATCGCCGGGGTCGACGAGGTGTACCGGATCGGTGGGGCCCAGGCCATCGCCGCCATGGCCTACGGGACGGCGCAGCGTGCCCGCCGTCGACGTCATCGCCGGGCCGGGCAACGCCTACGTGGCCGAGGCCAAGCGTCAGCTGTCCGGCGTCGTCGGCGTGGCGTCGGCCTTCGCCGGTCCTTCGGAGATCGTCGTCGTGGCCGACGCCGAGCGCGCCGCCGTCCTTCGCCGCCATCGACCTGGTGGTGCAGGCCGAGCACGGGCCCGACGGGCTGGCCTGGTTGGTGACCTGGGACGCCGAACAGGCCGAGAAGATCTCCGCCGAGGTCGATCGCATCGTCGCCGCGTCGAGCCGGCGGGCGGACCTGGAGGCCACGCTGGCCAGCGCCGGCATCGTGTGCCTGGTCGACGGCCCGGAGGAGGCCCTGGCCGTGGCCAACGCGGTCGCGCCCGAGCACCTGCAGCTGATGGTGCCCGAGGCGGACGGCCTGGCCCTGCTCGATCTGGTGCAGAACGCCGGCGCCGTGTTCATCGGCGACTGGTCGCCGGCCAGCATGGGGGACTACATCGCCGGGCCCAACCACGTGTTGCCGACGAACCGCACGGCGCGCTTCTCGTCGGCGCTGCGCGCCGACGACTTCCGCAAGCACATGCACGCGGTCCGGGTGACGCCCGACGCCTTGCGCACGCTCGGTCCGCTCGTCGTGACGCTGGCCGAGACCGAGGGGCTGCCGGCCCACGCCGACTCGGTGCGACTCCGGCTCGAGGCGCTCGACGAGAAGGGCCCGGCATGAGCGCGGTCCCGCCGGTCCGGCCCGACCTGCAGCTGACCGAGGGCTACCACTCGCCCCAGGTCGACGCCGAGGTGCGGCTCAACACGAACGAGTCGCCCTTCGCGCCGCCCGACGCCTGGCGCGAGGAGCTGCTGGCCGCGCTGGCCGAGGTGTCGTTCCACCGCTATCCGGACCGGCCGGCCACCGAGCTGCGCCGGGCCGTGGCCGACCTGCACGGCGTCACGCCGGACGAGGTGTTCTGCGCCAACGGCTCGAACGAGGTGCTGCAGAGCCTGCTCCTGGCCTTCGGGGGCCCGGGCCGCCGCGCCCTGGTCTTCGAGCCGACCTACGCCCTGCACTCCCACATTGCGCGGATCGCCGGGACCGAGGTCGTCGAGGGGGCGCGCGACGACGAGTTCCTGATCGACCCGGACGACGCCCGTGCGCTGCTGGCGACGGAGCGGCCCGACATCACCTTCCTCTGTTCGCCCAACAACCCGACGGGCCGGGCCGAACCGCCCGAGACCGTGGCCGCGGTCAGCCGCGCCGCGCCCGGCCTCGTGATCGTCGACGAGGCCTACGGGCAGTTCTCACCGTGGTCGGCCCTGTCCCTGCGCGGGCCCGGAGCAGCGGGGCCTCGTCGTGACCCGGACCTTCTCCAAGACCTGGGCCATGGCCGGGGCGCGCCTGGGCTACCTGGTGGCCGATCCGGCGGTCGTGGCGGCGTGCGAGTCCGTGGTGCTGCCCTACCACCTGTCGGCGCAGACGCAGGTGGCCGGGCTCATCGCCCTGCGGCACGTGCCCGAGATGGAGGCCAGGGTGGCCCGGATCTCCGAGGAGCGGGGGCGGGTGGCGGCCGCCCTGGGCGACCTGCCGGTGGACACCTGGCCCTCCGACGCCAACTTCATCCTGTTCCGGCCCCGCACCCGCGACGCCACCGAGGTGTGGCAGGCCCTGCTCGACCACTCCGTCCTCATCCGCAACTGCGCCAGCTGGGACGGCCTGCGCGGCTGCCTGCGTGTCACCATCGGGACGGCCGACGAGAACGACCGCTTCCTCCAGGCCCTGAAGGAGAGCCTGTGACCACCGATGCCCGCCGCGCCAGCAGGACACGCGCCACCAAGGAGACGACCATTGAGGCCGAGCTGGTGCTCGACGGCACCGGCCGCACCGAGGTGTCGACCGGCCTGCCCTTCTTCGACCACATGGTGGAGCAGCTCGGGAAGCACGCCGGCTTCGACCTCACCGTGCGCGCCACGGGCGACCTCCACGTCGACGCGCACCACACCGTCGAGGACGTCGGCATCGTGCTGGGCGCGCTGCCTGGCGGAGGCCCTGGGCGACAAGGCCGGCGTGCGGCGCTTCGCCTCCATGCTGCTGCCCCTCGACGAGGCGCTGATTGAGGTGGCCCTCGACCTGTCGGGGCGGCCCTACCTGGCCTACTCGCTGGAGTTCGCGCCCGACACGCCCGGACTGGGCACGCCGCCCTTCGACCCGCAGCTGGCCGAGGAGTTCTGGCGCGCCTTCGCCACGGCGGCCAACCTGACGCTGCACATCCGGCGGCTCGAGGGCAAGAACACCCACCACATGCTGGAGGCCAGCTTCAAGGGGGTGGCCCGGTGCCTGCGCGACGCCGTGCGCGTCGAGGGGGGTGGCATCCCCTCGACCAAGGGCAGCCTGTGACGGCAGCGGCCGCGGATCGCCGTCCTCGACTACGGCATCGGCAACCTGCGCTCGGCCGAGAAGGCCCTGCAGCACGTCGGCGCCGCGGCCCGGCTGGTCGACGACCCGAGGGACGTGGCCGCGGCCGACGGCGTGGTGCTGCCCGGCGTCGGCGCCTTCGGCGCCTGTGCGCGGGCGCTGCGCGAGAGCGGGCTCGAGGACGCGGCGCGCGGCCGCGGTCGAGGCCGGCGTCCCCTTCTTCGGCGTGTGCGTCGGGTTCCAGCTGCTCTACGACGGCTCGGTCGAGAGCCCCGGTGCGGCGGGTCTCGGGATCTTCCCCGGCGTGGTGGGTCCCCTGCCCGCGGGCGTGAAGCACCCGCAGATGCAGTGGAACACCCTCCAGGTGTGTGGCGACGAGGAGCCGGCGCCGCTGCGCGGGCTGGGCCCGCGACCCTGGGTCTACTTCGTGCACTCCTTCGCGCCACCGGTCGGGCCCGAGACGGCGGCCGTGTGCGACTACGGCGGCGAGGTGGCGGCGCTGGCCACCCGCGGCAGCCTGTGGGGCGCCCAGTTCCACCCCGAGAAGTCCGGCGCCACCGGGCTGGCGCTGCTGGCGAACTTCGTGCGCGCCGCGCACGGTGGCGGCCTGATGGAGCTGCTGCCCGCCATCGACCTGCGCGCCGGCACGGCGGTGCGCCTGACCCAGGGTGACTTCGCGCGCGAGGACCGCTACGGCGACCCCGTCGCGCTGGCGGCGAGCTACGTCGCGGGCGGTGCGCGCTGGATCCACGTCGTGGACCTCGACGGGGCCCGCACCGGCGTGCCGCACGAGCGCGCCGTGCTGGGCGGATCGTCGCGCCTGGCCAAGGAAGCCGGCGTCAACGTGGAGTTCGGCGGCGGCATCCGCTCCGAGGACGATGCCGCGGAGGTCCTGGAGTCCGGCGTGGCCCGCGTGGTGCTCGGCACGGCCGCCCTCGAGGAGCCGGCGCTGGCCGGACGCTGCGCCCGCCGCTGGCCGGGCCGGGTGGCCGTCGGGCTCGACTACCGGGTGGGCGCGGACGGCGTGGCCGAGGCGCAGGCGCAGGGATGGCTGGCCGGCACCGGGCCAGTCCGTCACCGACCTGCTCGAGCTGTGGCAGCAGGATCCCATCGGCGCCGTCGTGGCCACGTCGGTGGCGCGCGACGGCATGCTGTCGGGCCCCGACCTGGCCGGGCTGCAGGCGCTGCTGGCGGCCACGTCGCTGCCGGTCGTGGCCTCGGGCGGCGTCTCCGACCTCGACGACCTCGTCGCACTGGCCGGCCTCGAGGCCGGAGGCCGCCGGCTGTCCGGCGCCATCGTGGGCAAGGCGATCGTGGAAGGGCGCTTCAGCGTGGAGGAAGGGATCGCCGCGTGCGCAGCGTCCGACTGATCCCCTGCCTCGACGTCACCGGCGGGCGGGTCGTCAAGGGCGTGCGCTTCGTCGACCTCACCGACGAGGGCGACCCGGTGGAGCTGGCCGCCCGCTACGACGCCGAAGGGGCCGACGAGGTCACCTTCCTCGACATCACCGCCTCGTCGGACGAGCGCGACACCATGGTCGACGTCGTGGCGCGCACGGCCGAGCAGGTCTTCATCCCCCTGACGGTCGGGGGCGGGGTCCGGGCGGCGGAGGATGCACGCCGCCTCCTCCGGGCCGGCGCGGACAAGGTCGCGGTGAACACAGCCGCCGTGGAACGACCCCGATTGGTGCGGGACATCGCCGACGAGTTCGGTGGCCAGTGCGCCGTCGTGGCCATCGACGCCCGGGCCCGCACCGACGGGACGGGCGGCTGGGAGGTCCACACCCACGGCGGCCGGACGCCGGTGGGCCGGGACGTGGTGGCCTGGGCCGTCGAGTGCGCGGCCAACGGGGCCGGCGAGATCCTGCTCACGTCCATGGACCGCGACGGGACCCGGGACGGGTTCGACCTGGCGCTGACGCGGGCGGTGGTGGAGGCGGTGGACATCCCCGTGGTGGCCTCCGGCGGCGTGGGCGAGCTGCAGCACCTGGTCGACGGTGCGGTCGAGGGCGGTGCCGACGCCGTCCTGGCCGCTTCGATCTTCCACCGGCGCGAGTTCACCATCGGGGAGGCCAAGGCCTACATGGCCGCGCACGGGGTCACCGTCCGGCCCGCCTGAGGCCTCCACCGCGGGCCCCGGCCCGCTGCACCGGGCCGGCACGCCGGCCGGGCCGCTGACCTGGGCAGGCACATTCGTGCGGTACCGTGCAGTGGTGGCCACGTCGACGACGAAGAACGGGTCCGGCCGCGCCAAGGGCGAAACGCCGGCGGTGACCGACGACAAGCAGCCGATCTCGGTGCTCTTCGACCGGGTGATGGTGCAGATCTCGCAGACCGACGGTGAGCGGCGCTCGCGGGCCGGCATCCTGATCCCGGCCACGGCCCAGATCAGCCGGCGCCTGACCTGGGCCGAGGCGGTGGCGGTCGGGCCACACGTGCGAACCGTCAAGGTCGGCGACACCGTGCTGTTCAACCCCGAGGACCGCTTCGAGGTCGAGGTGCACGGCGAGGAGTACGTCATTCTGCGCGAGCGCGACATCCACGCCATCGCGTCGCCCCGCAACGACAGCGGCACGGGGCTCTACCTTTGAGCGCGCCCGACGCCGGGGTGGGAGCTGCTCCCTCCGCCGCCGCGCCCGAGGGCGTGCCGCTCACGTTCGACGAGGCGCTCGCGCGACTGGTCGACTTCGACAAGGACGGCGGCCTGGTGCCGGCCATCGTGCAGGACGCCGCCGACGGGACGGTGCTGACCGTGGCCTACATGGACCGCGAGGCACTGCGCCGCACCCTCGAGACCGGCCGCAGCTGGTTCTACAGCCGCAGCCGCCAGGAGTACTGGCAGAAGGGCGAGACGTCGGGCGACCGCCAGTACGTGCGCGAGGTGCGCATGGACTGTGACGGCGACGCGCTGGTCGTCCTGGTGGACCAGCACGGCCGCGGCGCCTGTCACACCGGGGAGCGGACCTGCTTCTTCCGGACCATCGGCTCGGGCCCGGGAGTGCCCGCACCGTGACCGCCCGGGGCGGTCCCGGCACCGAGACGTCGTCGGGCGGCCTGGTCTTCCACCCCGACCCCGCCGAGTTCGCCGCACTGGCCAAGGCGCACAGCATCGTGCCGGTCTGGTGCGAGGTGGTCGCCGACACCCTGACGCCGGTCACCTGCTTCGCCAACGTGGTGGGGGAGGACGACGGCTTCCTCTTCGAGTCCGTCGAGGGCGGCGAGCGCTGGGGCCGCTACTCGTTCGTGGGGCGCCGGCCGCTGGCCACGCTGACGGCCCGCGGCGGGCATGTCGCCACGACCGGCCGCCTCGGCCTGACCGACTCCGACGACGGCATCCTGGCCGCGGTGGAGGCCATGGTGGCGCGCTTCCAGTCGCCGTCGCTGCCCGGCCTGCCGCCGCTGCACGCCGGGCTGGTCGGGTATCTCGGCTACGACGTGGTGCGCGAGGTCGAGCGCCTGCCCGACGTGCCCGACGACGACCTGGGCCATCCCGACGCCGCGCTGGTCGTCATCGGCCAGTTCTGCGCCTTCGACCACTGGCGCCAGCGCATTGTGCTGGTCGACAACGTCGTGGTGCCCGGGGCCGCTGACGGGGCCGGCGCGGGTGGCGAGGTCGACAGCCGGGCGGTCAGCGCGGCGTACGACGCCGCCTGTGGCCGCCTGGTCGAGCTGGCCGCGGACTGCGCCCGGCCGGCCGACGGCTCCGAGCCGCGGCCGATGGTGGCGGCGCCGCGGCCCGGCCTGCCCAAGGCCGACGCGGAGCGGACGGTCACGTCCGAGGCCTACAAGGCCGCCATCGGCGCGGCGAAGGACTACATCCGGGCCGGGGACATCTTCCAGGTGGTGCTGTCGCAGCGCTTCGACCTCGACCTCGACGCCGATCCCTACGACGTCTACCGGGCCCTGCGCCTGCTCAACCCGAGCCCGTACATGTACTTCCTGCGCTTCCCCGAGGTCACGGTCGTCGGCGCGTCGCCCGAGCCGATGGTGCGACTGCGCGACAACGTGGTCATCTCGCGGCCGATCGCCGGCTCGCGGCCCCGCGGCGAGAACGAGCAGCACGACCGGCTCCTCGAGGGCGAGCTGGCCGAGGACCCCAAGGAGTTGGCCGAGCACATCATGCTGGTCGACCTGGCCCGCAACGACGTCGGGCGCGTCGTCCGCTTCGGCACCGAGAAGGTCGACGAGCTCATGACCATCGAGCGCTACAGCCACATCATGCACATCACGTCACAGGTCTCGGGCGAGCTGGCCGAGGGCAAGGGGCCGATCGACGTGCTGCGGGCCACGCTGCCGGCCGGGACGCTCTCGGGCGCGCCCAAGGTGCGCGCCATGCAGATCATCGACGAGCTCGAGCCGACCAAGCGCGGGGTGTACGGGGGCGTGGTCGGCTACATCGACTTCTCGGGCAACGTCGACACGGCCATCGCCATCCGGACCATGGTGGTGACGCCCGGCGGGCGGGCCAGCGTGCAGGCGGGGGCCGGGATCGTGGCCGACAGCGACCCCCAGAGCGAGGACGAGGAATGCGCCCACAAGGCCGGCGCCCTCCTGGTGGCGGTCACGGCGGCCCGGGGCATGTCGGCCGCCCGCCGGGGCCGGACGGCGCCGTGAGCACGACCGCCCTCCCGCTCGACGCCGAGACCGAGGCGCTGCGCCACGGTGCCGGGGCCTTCCGCGCCGGCCGGGACGTCGTCGTCGTGCGGGGGCCCGATGCGGAGGCCTACCTGCAGGGTCAGTTGAGCCAGGACGTCGCCGCGCTGGCGGTGGGGGACACGGCGGACTCGCTGCTCCTGGAGCCCGACGGCAAGCTGTCGGCGCTGCTGCGGGTGACCCGCACGGACGGCCAGGGCTTCGTGCTCAGTGTCGACCGGGGCTACGGCGACGCCGTCGTGGCCCGCCTCCGCCGCTTCCTCCTGCGCTCCAAGGTGGAGCTCGAACAGCCGGCCTGGCGCGACCTCTCGCTGCGGGGCGCCGGCGTGGCCGCAGCGGCGGCCGGCCTGCTCACCGTCCTGGCCGAGCGGGGCGTGCTGGCCCTGCCCTTCGAGTGGAACGGCTGGACCGGCGTGGACCTGTTGGGCCCCGAGGACGTGGTGCTGGCGCCCAGCGCCGCCGCGCTGCCCGACGGGATCACCGCCTGTGGCGCCGAGGCCGTCGAGGCCTGCCGCATCGTGTCGGGCATCCCCGCCATGGGGACCGAGCTGACCAGCAAGACGATCGCCGCCGAGGCGGGGCTGGTGGAGCGCACGGTGAGTTTCACCAAGGGCTGCTACACGGGACAGGAGCTGGTCGCCCGGCTCGATGCCCGCGGCTCGAAAGTGCCCCGCCGCCTCGTCGGCGTCGTGGGCCGGCCCGGCGACGAGACGCCACTGACCCGCGGCATGACCCTGCACGGCGGGGAACCCCCCGCCGGGGACGGCGCCGCCGAGGACAAGGTGATGGGGACGGTCACCTCCGCCGCCTGGAGCGCCGAACTGGGGGCCTGGGCGGCGTTGGGCTACCTGCACCGCAGCGTGGAGGCCCCGGGGCCGGTCCGGGTGCGTTCGGGCGACGGCGTCGGCGGCTCCCGCCCCGTCCGTGCGGCCCTGCTGCCACTGAGCCGGCCTGGCTGAGAGGAAGACCGCCCGATGCCTGCAGCAAAGCAGCCGGGCAGCGGGAAGCGGAATCCCATCCCGGCCGGGCACATGGTCCTCGTCGGGGTCGGCATCGTCTACGCCGTGCTGGCCGCGGCGACGACGCCCTTCACGACGTCCGCCGACATCGCCACCGGCGTGCCGATCCTCGTCCTCGCCGTCTCGGTTGTCTGGCGGTGGCCGCTCCGTCCCCGACCCCGGCCCCTCTTCGCCGCGCCGGTGGCCGGCGGCGGCGGCGAGACCCGGGTCCCGCACCCCTGGCGGGCCTGGACGATCCTCTTCGGCCTGGTGGTGGCCTGGGAGTTGGCGGAGTACGCCGCCCGGGGTAGCCGGGCCGACCACCCGACGTTCAGCTCCATGGCCGATGCCGTCGACCGCTTCTTCGCGCTCAAGGCCCTCATGTTCTTCCTCTGGCTCGCCCTCGGTGCCGCCATGGTGCGTGCCGGAGCCCGGCGCAGGCCCGAGGGTCTCGCCGCGCCGTCCGGCCCCGGCCCTGACGGCGGTCCGACAGGCGATGCACCGTGAGCTCGGCGCCGTCGTATGCCGTCTGGGCCCTGCTCGGACTGGGCACGATCGGGCTCTGGGTTCGCTCCCGGGGGCCGCACCGATCCCCGGCGCGTCCGGCGCTCGTGCTCGAACGCCTGGCCACGGGCCCGATCCTCCGCGTGCTGCTGGTGCTCGGCTACGTGTGGTTCGGCTGGCACCTCTTCGCCCGCTGAGCGCTCGGGCCATGAGCTGCCCTCTGCATCCGCCGACCGACGGGGACAGCCACCAGCACCACAACGGCAACCGGACGTCACCGGGGCTGAGACGACGGGGGCGCAGGCTTTGCGCATGGGGGACAACGGGGGTGACACGGAAGAGGTCGACGCGGAGGACGGGGACGGGCCGGAACGGGTCGATCTGAACCCGCTGCGAGCGGCCGGATGGCTCTTCCGAGACGGCGACTGCATCGCCATCGAGCGCCAGAGTGAAGACGTGCGGACACGGGTCTTGGCGGACTGATGGTCAAGGTCACGCACCTGTCCGACGACGGCACCGAAACGGCCTCCATCGAGCTCGACGACTTCACGGTCGAGGTCATCTACTCCGGGTTGGCCGCCATGCTGCGTGACGCTGCAGTGACCGGCCCGGTGCCCCCGGCTCCCTCCGGCGAGCTGTCCCGTGCAGCGCTCCAGCGCCGCCAGCGGGTGCTCAGCCGCCTGCGCGACTGACCCGTCGGCGCACCGGCCGGCCGGCTCGGTCAGCCCGACAGGGGAGTGGACCAGGGAAGATAGGGCACGCCACTACGCTGAGGCGTCATGCCCACCTACCTGGCGGACATCGTCGCTGCGCACCGGGCCCGCGCCGAGGCCGACGGCCGCGCCCTGCCCGACCTGGTCGAACAGGCGGCGGCCACTCCTCCGCCCCGGGACTTCATGGGCGCGCTGCAGGCCGACGGCCTGAGCTGCATTGCCGAGATCAAGCGCCGGTCCCCGTCGAAGGGCGACCTGGATCCCGGCCTGCTGGCCGACGTCGTGGCGAAGGACTACGTGATCGGCGGTGCCTCCTGCATTTCGGTGCTGACCGACGTCGACTTCTTCGGCGGGTCGGTGGCCGACCTGGCCGCGGCACGCCAGGCCTCGGGCCTGCCCGTGCTGCGCAAGGACTTCACCGTGCAGGAGGCCGACGTGGCCGACGCCCGCCTGATGGGCGCGGACGCCGTGCTCCTCATTGCCGCCGCGCTCTCCGACGCCGAGTTGGCGGCCTGCGCCGCCCTGGCCGAGGAACTGGCGCTGGCCGCGCTGGTCGAGGTGCACGACGAGGAGGAGCTCGCCCGCGCCCTGCACGCCGGCGCGCTCGCTGGTCGGGGTCAACCAGCGTGACCTGCGCACGTTCGAAGTGGATCACGAGCGGGCCTGCGCCATGGCGGCCCGCATCCCGCCCGGCGTGGTGGCCGTGGCCGAGTCGGGGATCCGTGACGCGGACGATGCCCGGCGGTTGGCCGACGCCGGCTACGACGCCATTCTGGTCGGCGAGACGCTGATGCGGGCGGCCGACCGGCCCGCCCAGCTGCGCCAGCTCGTCGGGCTGACCGTCGGGGCGCGATGAGCGACGACCTGTTCGTCAAGATCTGCGGCATCACGTCGGAGGCCGACGCGCTGCTCTCGGTCAGCCTCGGCGCGTCGGCGGTCGGCTTCATGTTCGCCCCGTCGCCCCGCCAGGTCTCGGTGCAGCTGGCCGGTGACATCGCCAAGCGCCTGCCCGAGGACGTGCTGACGGTGGGCGTGTTCCGCGACGAGGCGCCGCAGCGTGTCGTCGAGGCCGTCCGCGTGGCCGGTCTGGGTGCGGCGCAGCTGCACGGACACGAGACCGCCGAGGAGACGCAGTGGGTGCGGGCCCGCGTCCGGACCGTGATCAAGGCGTTCCCGGCCGGTGATCCCACCATTGCGCGCTTCGAGGACTTCGGCGCCGACTTCCTCCTCGTCGACGGGCCCAATCCCGGCTCGGGTCAGGTCTTCGACTGGCGGCTGGCCGAAGGGGTGTCCAACCACCATCGCCTCATCGTCTCGGGCGGCCTGCGCCCCGACAACGTGGCCCAGGCCGTCACCCACCTGCGGCCCGGCGGCGTCGACGTCTCGACCGGGGTGGAGTCCGCTCCGGGTCGCAAGGACCCGCTCCTTCTCCGCCAGTTCATCGCCAACGCGCGGGAGGCCTACGCCAGTCTGGCGACCCGCGATCCTCTGGACGAGGCCGCCATGGCCGGGGAGCCCTACGACTGGAGGGACGGGTGAGCGACGAGGCCGAGGGCCTCATGGGCCACCCGGACACGGACGGCCGCTTCGGCGAATTCGGCGGCCGCTTCGTCCCGGAGTCGCTGATGCCGGCCTGCCTCGAGCTGGAGAAGTGGTTCGACGACGCCTGGGCCGACCCGGCCTTCCGCTCCGAGCTGGACGGGCTGCTGCGGCACTACGGCGGCCGTCCGACTCCGGTCACCGAGTGCAAGCGCCTGTCGGAGCGCCTCGGGGTCCGCGTCCTGCTCAAGCGGGAGGACCTGGCGCACACGGGCTCGCACAAGCTCAACAACGTGGTGGGTCAGGCGCTGCTGACCAAGCGCATGGGCAAGGGACGCATGATCGCCGAGACGGGGGCCGGCCAGCACGGCGTCGCCTCGGCCACGGCGGCCGCGCTCTTCGGCCTCGAATGCACGGTCTTCATGGGCGAGGTCGACACCCAGCGTCAGGAGCTCAACGTGTTCCGCATGGAGCTCCTGGGCGCCGAGGTCCGCACGGTGACGTCGGGGAGCCGGACCCTCAAGGACGCCGTCAACGAAGCCATGCGGGAGTGGGTGGCCACGGTCGACACGACGCACTACTGCCTCGGGTCGGTCATGGGACCCCATCCCTTCCCGTACATGGTGCGCCAACTCCAGCGCGTCGTGGGCGACGAAGCCCGCGGCCAGTGTGCCGAACTGCTCGACGGTGCTGCGCCCGACGTCGTGGTCGCCTGCGTCGGCGGCGGCTCGAATGCGGCGGGGACCTTCGCCGGCTTCGTCGACACCCCGGCGCGCCTCGTCGGCGTCGAAGCGGCGGGCGGCGCCGCGGTCACCAACGGCATCCCGGGCGTCCTGCACGGCATGCATTCCCGCCTCCTGCAGGACGAGGCCGGGCAGATCCTCGAGGCCGAGTCGATCTCGGCCGGCCTGGACTATCCGGGCCTCGGCCCCGAGCACGCCCATCTGGCCGCCATCGGACGCGCCGAGTACTCCCTGGCGTCGGACGACGAGGTGCTCGACGCCTTCCGCCTGCTCAGCCACACCGAGGGCATCATCCCGGCGCTGGAGTCCTCGCACGCCGTGGCCTGGGTGGTCAAGAACGCCCGCAGCGGCGACCTGCCGGCGGGATCCACCGTGCTCATCACGCTGTCGGGCCGCGGTGACAAGGACGTGGCCCAGGTGCGCGAGATCTTCGGCCGCCAGAACGATGCCTGACCTCGAGAAGGAGCTCCGGGCCCGCCGCGACGAGGGTCGCAAGCTGTTGATCCCCTATCTCATGGGAGGCATGACCGAGGACTGGACGCAGTCGCTGGCCGCGGTGATCGCAGCGGGGGCCGACGCGGTGGAGGTCGGCATCCCTTTCTCGGACCCGATGATGGACGGGCCGGTGATCCAGGAGGCGGCGGTGCGTGCGCTCCAGCGCGGGACGGTGCCCGACGAGGTCCTCGACGGCATTGCGCGGGCGGAGGCCCCGGTGCCGATCGCGGTCATGACCTATTACAACCTGGTCTTCCGTGCCGGCCACAAGCGCATGGCGCGGTCCATGGCCGCGGCAGGCGTCACCGGCAGCATCATCGCCGACCTCCCGATCGAGGAGATCGGCCCCTGGGCAGCCGAAGCCGACGCGGCGGGCATCGACACCGTCCTGCTGGTGGCGCCGTCGTCCCCTCCCGAGCGGGTGGAGCGCATCTGCGCCCGGGCACGTGGCTTCGTCTACGCCGTGGCCCGCATGGGCGTGACGGGGGAGCGGGTCGACCTCGGAACGGACGTCACCAAGGTGGTCGAGCGGATCCGGAGCTGCACCGACATGCCGGTCTGCGTCGGCGTGGGCGTGTCGACCCCGGATCAGGCGGCGCAGGTGTGCGAGGTCGCCGACGGCGTGGTGGTCGGGTCGGCACTGGTGCGCCGCCTCCTCGAGGAGCAGGGCCCCGACGGCGCGGCGGCCTTCGTCGGGTCGTTCCGCGACGCCATCGACTAGACCCGGCCGCTCAGCTGCCGCTCGACGGCGGCCGCCAGGGCGCGCTGTCCTGCCGCCGTCGGGTGCGCGGCCCGCCAGACGTAGTCCTGCAGGTCCCGCTCCGCGGACAGTGCCGACGCGCTCAGCGACGCGCACACCGCCGGGCCGTGGAGGATGTCGGTGCCCGAGCACGCCTTGGCCGCCAGAATGTGGTCGGCGTCGGCGGCCAGCGTGGCGTCGGGCACGGGCTCACCGGAGAAGACCCACGGATCGGCCGTGCAGATCCCGTGACCGTCGAAGGCCTGCGCCACGTCGACCAGGGTCACGTTGGTGACGTGGTGCGCACGGGCGTCCGCGACCGCGCCGGCCACCGCCTTGTTGAGCGCGTCGAGCACCACCTGCGCGGCGGCATAGGTGGTGCTCGCGTTGGGCTTGAGTCCGCTGCAGACCAGGTTGGTGTGCAGCGATCCCGTGGCGGTGCCCTTGGCGATCTGTGACGGCTCGGGGAATGGGCTGGTAGTAGTCGAGCACCGCGATCTTCGAGCTGTGCGGCGCCATGGCCTCGATGGCCTGGGTCAGGCTGTCCCGCACGTGGGCCAGGTGCGTGGCGACGGCCGGTGTGACGGAACCGCCGGCGACGCAGGTGTTGCCGAGCCCGATGCCCACACCGAGCACCTGCGCCAGCTGGTACTCGAGGCAGGCGCTGAAGTCGATGTCGTCCGCGCCGTCCTGCAGCAGGACGAGACGGGCCGGGTGGTCGCACCAGGTCGGCGGCGGCCAGCTCGTCGGACAGATTGCGGGCCTGCTGCGGCGGCACCGGGCACTGGCCGTCCCGGGTGGTGTTGTCGACGCCGTCGGCCACGGCGCCGCTGATCGACAGCTGATCACCGACGAGGTGACAGTTCGTCGGGCGCACGGTCATGGTGAGCCCGAGGTCCGCGCGCCACCATGGTCGGATAGGCCTGCGTGGACGGCCCCTGGGAGACAGCGCCGGTCGGCAGCCCGATCTGGGGCGTCAGGTAGGGGTTGGCCAGTCCGTGCCCGTAGGGGACCGAGTCCCCGAGCGCGACGGCCCGGGTGGTGGGGGGTGGCTCCGGGCGCGGGCGGGACCGCGGGTGGTCCGGCACTGCGTGTCACCAGCACGATGCCCCCCGCCACCAGGGCGAGGACCACCACGGCCGCCAGCACCTGGACGAGGCGTGAGCGGCGCGCCGCGGCACCCCAGGTTTGCAGCCTTCCCATCAACGGACCTCTCGAGTCGCTGCACCGGCGGCAGCGGAGGTGCGACCTTACCGGCTGCTTTCAGCCAGGAGGCAGCAGGACCAGGCAGCCGTTGTGGCCGCCGAAGCCGAAGGAATTCGAGAGGACGGCCGTCGGCTCCCAGGGGAGCGGCTCTCCGTGCACGATCGGGATCGTGATCTCGGGGTCGGGCTCGGCGTAGCCGGCCGTGGGCGGGATGGTGGCCCGGTCGATCGTGAGGACGGCGGCGACCGCCTCGATGGCGCCGGCGGCGGCCAGCCCGTGACCGGTGACCCCCTTGGTGGAGGTGACGAGCGGCCCCGGCTCCCCGAAGACCTTGGCGATGGCCCGCGCCTCGGCCAGGTCGTTGAGCGGCGTCGAGGTCCCGTGGGCGTTGATGTGCCCGACATCGGCCGGCGTGATCCCGGCGTCGCCCAAGGCCAGCTCCATGCAGGCGACGGCGCCGGAGCCGTCCGGGGCGGGGGCGGTGATGTGGTGGGCGTCGGCGGTGCTGGCCGCACCGGCCAGCTCGGCATAGATGGTGGCGCCGCGGGCGACGGCCCGGTCCCAGTCCTCGAGGACCAGTGCGGCGGCGCCCTCGGTCATGACGAAGCCGTCGCGGCGGGCGTCGAAGGGGCGTGAGTTGCCCGAGGTCGACAATGCCGTCATGTTGGCGAAGGCGGCCAAGGCCACCGGGTGCATGCTCGCTTCCGAGCCGCCGCCGATGGCCACGTCGCAGCGGCCGGAGGCCACCAGGCGGGCTGCGGCCGCGATGGCGTGCGTCCCGGCCGCGCAGGCCGTGCAGATGACCTCGGACGGTCCGCGCCAGCCCAGGCGCATGGAGATCCCGGCGGCTCCGGCGTTGGCCATCATCATCGGCACGAGGCGCGGGGAGACCCGATCGGGCCCCTTCTCGTTGTAGACGCCGACCTGGGTGGCCAAGGTCTCGAAGCCACCGACACCCGTCGCGAAGACGACACCCGCCTTGGCGGGGTCGACCGCGAGGTCGCCGGACGCGCTCGACGGCCTGGTCGGCCGCCACCATCGACAGCTGGGCGAAGCGGTCGAGCTGTCGCACTTCCTTCGGCCCGAACCAATCGGTCGGCTCGTAGTCGCGCACCACGCCGCCGACGACCGTCGGATGCAGCAACCCGTCCCACAACGCGTCCACGCCCACGCCACAGCACGTGACCGCACCGAGCCCGGTCACGGCGACGCGCCGTCCCCGGATCGGTCCCTCGGCCCCGATCCCGATCTGCATCAGAGCTTGGCGGAGATCAGGTCGAACGCCTGCCCGATGGTGGTGATGTCCTCGAGCTCGGTCTCTTCGACCGTGATGTCGAACGCCTCTTCGAGTGCCATGACGAGCTCGACCAGGTCGAGGCTGTCGGCGTCGAGGTCGTCGGCGAACTTTGCTTCCTTGGTGATCTTGTCCGCCGGCACCTGCAGCACTTCCACGGCGCACTCGCGAAACTTCTCGAACGCTGCGTCGCTGTCCACAATCTGCTCCTTTGTCGTCGGTTCCCTGAACGCTACAGGCCCATGCCCAGCCCACCGTCGACCGGCACGACGGCGCCGGTCACGTACGCGGCGGCGTCCGAGGCCAGGAAGCCGACCATGGCCGCCACGTCGGCGGGGCTGCCGGGGCGGCCCAGGGGCACCTGGCCGGCCATGACGGCCACCCGGTCGGCGCCGAGGGCGGCGGTCATGTCGGTGTCGATCAGGCCCGGTGCCACCACGTTCACCGTGATCTGGCGGCTGCCCACCTCCCGGGCGATGGCCCGGGCCATCCCGACCAGGCCGGCCTTGGACGCCGCGTAGTTGGCCTGCCCGGGCAGGCCGACGAAGGCGCCGACCGACGAGACGAAGATGATCCGGCCGGTGTGGAGGCGGAGCATCTTGGCCACGGCCCGCTTGGCCACCCGGAAGGAGCCGGTCAGGTTGGCATCGATCACGTCGTGGAAGGCCTGGTCGCTCATCCGCAGCATCAACGAGTCCAAGGTGATGCCCGCGTTCGCCACCAGCACCTCGACGGGACCCCACTGCTCCTCGATGGCGGCGAAGGCCGATTCGACCTCCTCGGCGTTGCGGACGTCACACCGCACGGCGAGGAAGCGCCCGGGTTCGGCGCCCGGCGGGGCCTCGGGCGGCTCGGCGGACCGGAAGGTGGTGGCCACCTGGTCCCCGTTGGCCAGGAACCAGGCGACGCAGGCGGCGCCGATGCCGCGGGTCCCACCGGTGACGAGGACGACGGCCATCAGCGCGGCGTCGGGCACTCGGAGCCAGACCAGGGGCTGACCTTCTTGGACGCGCTCGCCGTCCGCCGCCAGCCAGCCGATCACCTGTCCGGCGAACGGCGTCCGCACCTCGGAGACGCCGACACGACCGACGAGCTCGCCGACGTCGACCGCCGAGGAGGGGTCCGCCCCACCGTCGGTCCCGGGCAGCAAACCGGTGCCCGGTGCCTGCAGGGAGGATTCGGGGCTGAAGATGCCGCTCGAGGGGCTGACGACCACCCGCTCGGACATGTACAGGTGCTCGCCCTGGTGCAGGGCGGGCTCGGCCCGCCAGGTCCCCGCCGCACTGATCTGGTCGATCAGCGTGTCGAGGTCCTCGGGCTTGGACACGGCCAGTGACTGGATTTCGGGCAGGCTGCGCTTGGCCAGCCCGCTCAGCACCCCGCCGGGGCCCAGCTCCACCAGCGAGGTCAGGCCGAGCCCGGCGAACGTCTCGAGCGTCTGGCGCCAGCGCACCGGGCTGCAGAGCTGGGCCGACAAGCAGGCCCGGCCACTCGGCCGGGTCGTCATGGACGTGTGCGTCCACGTTGGCGACGACCCGCACCTCGGGGGTCAGGAACGTCACCTCGGCCAGACGCCTTGCGGAGGTCGGCCCGCGCCCCTTGCATCAGGGGCGTGTGGAAGGCGCCGGAGACCTGAATCGGCATGACGCGCTTGGCTCCGAGCCCTTTGGCCAGTTCGCCGGCCAGGGCCACCGCTTCGACCGTCCCGGCGATGACGACCTGTCCGGGCGCGTTGTAGTTGGCCACCCAGACGTCCCCTTCGGCCCGCATACAGGCCGCCTCGGCATCGTCGTCGGCGATGCCGAGCAGGGCCGCCATGGTGCCGGGCGCTTCCTCCCCGGCCCGGGCCATGGCCTCGCCCCGGGCGACGACCAGTCGGATGCCGTCTTCGAAGCCCAGTGAGCCGCTGGCCACCAGGGCGGTGTACTCACCCAGGCTGTGGCCGGCGCACGCCGCCGGCGTCAGGCCGACGCGCTCGACGGCGTCGAGAACGACCAGGCTCATCACGGTGGTGGCCAACTGGGCGTTCTCGGTCTGTGTCAGCTCCTCAATGGGAGCGTGGAGCAGGAGCCGGGCCAGGTCGCGGTCGGCGGCGGCCGACGCCTCCTCGACGACTTCCCACGAGGGATGATCGACCCACGGTTCACCCATTCCGGCGCGCTGCGATCCCTGTCCGGGGAAGGTGAAAACCAACACGTGTCCGACGGCTCCGATCGACGGCGGGCGAGAGAACCCACAGTGTGGCATGTCGGCGCGCCATTCGGCCGCGTCCCCGGGCCGAAATCGCACCACTGGTGCGACGCGACGCCCGCTGGGGCAGCCCAGTGCTGGTTACCCGGTGGAAACCCGGTGCGACGCGCGGTGCGACCAAGGGCGCAGAAGAGCCGATGACGGGGTCCGACGGCCTGATTTGAGGGTCGAGCGCGAGGCGGCCCCGGGCCGTTTTCCCCGAAGGGCCGAGCAACACGGTTTCCGGTGCCGCGGCCCCGAGCCCAGGCCCAGGTCCAGGTCCAGGCCCGGGCCTTGGGGACCAACGGGTTCCTTCCCGGCGCCAGTCCCCGGGCGCAACACCTCCGTCGGCCAGGTCCGGGGCTGGGGCACCGTCTCGTCCGAAGTGTTGAACCAAGGCCTAAGGCCGTGCCTGTCGCCTGCCGATAATGCACAGGCACACGCCTGTTGGGCGCGCCCGAGGCGCGCGCCCGTGGGCGCGACCTGCAGCCCTAGGGACGAGCGTTAGCCTTCCCCGCCCGGGGGGGCACCTGTGGAGGACGCACAGATGATGGTGGATCGACGTGGCGGCAGTCGGCTGCACGGGGTCGCCGCCTGCGTGCTCGGCATCGCTCTCGTCCTGGCCTTCGCCCTGACCTCCGCCGCCGCCACGGCATCGCCCGCGTCGGCCGCCGGGGGCGGTCGCGAGAAGCTCCCCGGCCACCAGGGCCTCGTCCCCCCGGGAGCCACCCTGGTCGGCCCCGCGCCCAGCTCGACCCCCCTCCCGCTGACCGTGACGCTCAAGCCCCGTGACCCGTCCGCGCTGGCGGCGGAGGTCCAGGCGGTCTCCGATCGGGGTTCGCCCGAGTACCGGCACTTCCTGACGCCGGCGGAGGTGGCCCAGCGCTACGGCCCGACCCCCGCCACCATCGCCCAGGTCACCGCCAGCCTCCGCCGGGAAGGGTTGACCGTCGGCGCACCATCGGCCACCGGCCTGTCGCTGCCCGTCTCGGGCACGGTGGCGCAGGTGCAGTCCGCCTTCTCCACGCCCATCTCCAAGTACCGACTGGCGTCGGGAAAGACCGGGTACGACAACGCGACGGCGCCGCAGGTGGACGACACGGTGGCCCCGCAGATCGAGGGCATCCTCGGGCTCGACACGCTCAGCCCTCCGCAGCCCTCGACGAGCATCCCGCAGGCGAGCCAGGCCGCGGCCCACCCTGCGGCCGACCTCGCCGCACCCACGCTGGCGCCCGGACAGCCCACGCCCACGGGGAGCAGTTGCACCGCCAGCATCGGCGCGCGTGACGAGCGCGACGGGGGCGGTCGAAGCACCGGACCTGGCCCAGGCGTACGCACTCGATCCGCTGTACTCGTCGGGTGATTACGGGGCCGGGTCCACCATCGCACTCCTCGAGATGTCCGGAGCCGGCTATTCCACGAGCGACATCAGCACCTTCGCCGGCTGCTACGGGATCTCACTGGCTCCCGGTCAGATCACGAAGGTGGCCGTCGGCGGGGGCGGGGCCACCGGAGCCGGAACGGCCGAGGCGGAGCTCGACATCGAGACGGCGCTCTCCCTGGCGCCGAAGGCCAACATCGAGGTCTACGAGGGAGGCCTGTCGAACGACCTCTACGACGTCTTCAGCCAGATCATCAGCGACGACACGGCCAAAATCGTCAGTGCCAGCTGGACGAACGGTTGCGAGGCCTATGTCGGCCAGTCCTTTCAGAACTCGGAGAACACGCTCTTCCAGGCGGCTGCGGCAGAGGGGCAGTCCGTCTTCGTGGCGTCAGGCGACCAGGGTGCACAGGGCTGCAACATCAACGGAGAGATCGATGCCGGGACGGGCTCGAACCCCGTGGCGCAAGCCGTCGCACCCTCGACAGGGACGCTGTACATCGCGAACAAGTCGAGCAACACCCTCAGCGTGGACAGCGAGGGGAGCACGAACAACCCTTCGAACTTCGCCACCGCCGGATCGGTGTCGACGGGTTCGGGCTCGGGTCCCGACGCGGTCGCGGTGGACGCGACGGCCGGGAAGGTCTTCGTCGCCAACTCCAACAGTTCGCTGACCGCCGTCTCCATGAGCACCTGCAACCAGTCCACGACGACAGGGTGTGGCGCACCGACCCAGATCGCCTCTGGTGGTCATCTGAGTTCGCCGACGGCGCTCGCCGTGAGCGGGTCCACCCTCTACGTGGCCAACAGCAACGGCACGGTCGCGGTCTACAGCGCGACCTCATCAGCGACGACGTTCGTGACGACGGTCACACTTCCGGCCTCCTCGGTTCCGACGGCCCTGGCCGTCGACACCGGCGGGAGCGGGTCGGTCTACGTGGCCGACGGTGCCAACGGCAGGGTGGCGTACTTTCCCGCCGCGACGTGCAATGCCACCACGACCACCGGGTGTTCCACGACCCCCTCGACGGTCTCGGTCGGGAATGATCCCGTGGCACTCGCCGTCTCCGCCGGGTCCGGCGACCTCTACGTGGCCAATGCCGGGACCGGGGGAGGGATCTCGGTGGTGAGCTTGAGCAGCAAGACGATCGTCAAGACCATCGCCACGACCCAGCCCTCCAACGGCACCGGCCTGGTGCAGTCGATCGGCCTGTCTCCCGACGGGAGCGAGGTGCTGGCTGTGCTCAGTGGTCTGAGTTTTCCGGGCGATGTCATGGCCACCGTCAGCACGTCGACCAACAGCATCACCTCGACCGTCTCACTGGAAACCGGCACGGACGCCATGGGACAACTGGTCAGCGACGCCAGCCGCGACTACGTCTGGGTCACCGACGAGACGAACGGCGGTGATGTCATTCAGAACTTGAATCTCGCCGTCTCGGACCCGGCCAGTCAGCCCGATGTCACCTCCGTCGGAGGAACGACGCTGGGTCACGGGGCGAAGACGCTCGGGCCTCCGCCGACCGAGCAGGCGTGGAACGACGCTCTGTACTACTCGGAGGGGGCCGGAGGGGGCGGGATCTCCACCACGTTCACGATGCCGGCCTACCAACAGGCGCTCGGCGTGGTCAGTGGCAGCACGGGAACCCCCTGCGCCAACGCGGGCGGTGATTGCCGAGAGGTTCCCGACGTGTCCGCCGACGCCGATCCCAGCAGCGGCTACATCATCTTCGACAGCGTCAACGGATTGGGGTGGAACGCATTGGGCGGCACCAGCGGGGCGGCGCCGCTGTGGGCGTCCGTCCTGGCCGTGGTCGCCTCGGCCGACGGCAACACCGCCGGCTACGGATTGTTGAATCCCGCGTTGTATCTCCTGGCGCAACAGTCGCCCGGCACCTATGTCAACGACGTCGCGTCGGGGACCAACGACTACAACGCCACCGCCGGCGGCACCTATCCGGCCATGAGCGGCTACGACATGGCCACCGGGCTGGGGACGCCGGTGGCGTCGGCGCTGGCGGCCGGCCTGACCGATATTCCGCTCACGGTGGTGGTGTCGGGGAGTCTGCCCTACGGAGGGTCGCCGACGTTCACCGCGACCGCCAACTACGCGGGGAGCGGCGCGGCGCCCTTCGGGGTGACGCTCAACACGAGCGGCCTCACCTGTTCGACCGTGGGCTCGTCGACGGCCATCAGTCCCTTCATGGCCCTCGGCCAATACACGCTCCTCGCGTCGTCGTGCAGCGGCCTCACGCTCGGTGGCCCGGACGGCTCCGACTACTCCGTCGTCTACAGCAGCACCGCCAACGACTTCACGGTCAGCCAGGGTCCCTTCGACATCGCGGTCTCGGGCAGCCAGATGTACGGAGGGGCACCCACCTTCGCCGGTGCGGACAACCCGCCCTCCGGCGTCACGGTGAGCACGACCGGCTTGACCTGTACCCAGGCAGGTGCCTCGACCATCGCACCGACCCTGCCCGCCGGGGCCTACGCGCTGGTGCCGGCCTCGTGCAGCGGAGCCTCGCTGTCGGGCCCGAATGCGTCGAACTACACCGTCGCCTACACGAGCGTGGCAGGCGATTTCGTCGTGACGCAGGCTCCGCTGACGATTACCGCTTCGAGCGGTTCCATGCCGTACGCCGCCACGCCGCCGACGATCACGCCGAACTACTCGGGCTTCGTCAACGGGGACAACGTCACGTCCCTGACCACCCGTGCCACCTGCTCGACCACGGCAACCCCGTCGAGTTCGGTCGCGCTCTCGCCGTACGCCTCTTCGTGCTCGGGGGCCGTCGACCCCAACTACTCCTTCAGCTACGTGGCCGGGTCGGTCGCGGTGACGGCAGTCCCGCTGACGATCACGGCATCGAGTGCGACGGTGCCGTATGGGACTGCGGCTGACCATCACCCCCGGCTACTCGGGCTTTGCGGGCAACGAAACGGCGTCGTCGTTGACGACCCAGCCGACGTGTTCGACCACCGAAACCGGTTCCAGCACCGTGGCGGGTTCACCTTACGGATCCTCATGCAGCGGCGCCGTGGACCCCAACTACACCATCACCTACGTCGGCGGCTCGGTGACGGTCACCAAAGCGCCGCTGACGATCACGGCCACGAGCGAATCGGTGCCCTACGGCTCCACTCCCGCTGTCTCGCCGCTCTACAGCGGGCTCGCGGGGGGAGACACCCCCTCGTCGCTGACCTCGCAACCGACGTGTGGCACCAGCGCCACCAACACCAGCCCTGTCACGGGCTCGCCGTACCCGGCGACCTGCAGCGGCGCCGCTGATCCGAACTACACCATCACCTACAACCCCGGCACCATCACGGTCACGCCACTGCCGATTCCCGTCGCCGTGAGCGGGAACCAGGCCAACGGCGGTGCGCCGAGCTTTGCCGGATCCTCCGGCAACCCGCCGGCCGGCGTGACCGTCAGCACGTCCGGACTGAGCTGCAGCCAGGTCAGCCCCGGGACCGCCATCAGCGGCAATCTGGCGTCAGGCAGCTACACACTGGTCCCGGCATCGTGCGCGGGCGTCGTGCTGGGCGGGGCGAACGGGAGCAACTACGTGCCCAGCTACACGAGTGCGGCCAACGACTTCACCGTGACCGGCGGACCGGTGCCGCCTCCTCCCGCGCCCCCGCACGGCTACTGGCTGGTCGGTTCCGACGGCGGCATCTTCACCTTCGGGTCTGCGCAGTTCTACGGGTCGACCGGCGGCATCAGGTTGCAGCGACCGGTCGTCGGCATCAGCCCCACTTCGAACAAGGCCGGCTACTGGTTGGTGGCGTCGGACGGCGGCGTCTTCGCCTTCGGCAACGCGGGCTACTACGGGTCGATTCCCGGGGCCGGGCTGGCGCCGGCCGGTTCGGGCCTCCCGCACAGCCTCAACGCACCGATCGTCGGCATGGTGCCGTCGTCCGACGGCGGCGGGTACTTCATGGTGGCCTCGGACGGCGGCGTCTTCGCCTTTGGTGACGCCCGGTTCGAGGGCTCGTGCCCCGGCATGGGCGGCTGTTCGGGTGCAGCGGTCGCGGTCGTACCGGACGCTTCGGGCAACGGCTACTGGTTGGTGACCCAGAGCGGCAGCGTCTACGCCTTCGGGGACGCCACCTTCTACGGCGCACCCGGGAACCAGGGGTCCCCGGTCACCTCCGCCGTCCGCACCGCCGACGGGGGCGGGTACTGGGTGCTCCTGGCGAACGGCGCCGTGTACGCCTACGGGGATGCCGTCGGGCGGGGCGGTCCCGCCGGCGCGGTGGGCGGTTTCAACCCCGCATCAGCGATCTTCTCGGACGCTGACGGTGGCGGCTACTGGGTCGCCTCGGCGGCCGGTGCCGTGTTCCCCTACGGCGACGCGCCGAACGACGGCTCCATGGCGGGGAACCACCTCAACGGCTCCATCATCGCGGCGACCGGCTTCTGAGGTCCGGTTGAGGCTGCCTTCCGGTCGGCCGTCAGGCGCTGGCGGGAGGGGCGAAGGTCGCAATGCAACCCTGCAGCTGAGCCACGCCGGCTGCTTCCGCGGGCGGGGCGTTCGTCGTTGCCGGAACCGCCGCCGGCGGGATGGTCGCTGTCGTGGTGGTCGTCGCCGGAACCGTGGTGGTCGTCGTGGTCGGCGGGACCGTCGTGGTTGTCGTCGTCGGCGCGGCCGGGTCGATCGCGCCCTGGGGCAGCGGGACCGTCGTCGTGGTGGTCGTCGGCGGGACCGTCGTGGTGGTCGTGGTCGGCGGGACCGTCGTGGTGCGTCGTCGGCGCGGCCGTCGTCGTGGTCGTGGTGGTGGACCCGGCGGCAACTGTCGTGCTCGTCGGAGGTGGCGTGATCGTGACGCGTGGCACAGGCGCCGGCGTGCTCCAACGTCGCCACGTCCTTGATGAGTTGCGCGAGCTCCCGGTTCTCGGTCCTCCTCATCCGACGTCAACGTGAGGGAGGCCTCGCCGAGCGCCTTGGCGGCGTCACTGCGGTGCTGCTTGGAGCCCTTGAACGCGCCGGCCGCCGCGTCGTTGTCGTTGATGAGGTTGTTGGCGGCCACGCCGAGGTACTGCTGCTCCACCACGCCGTCCGCGTTCAGCGGGGTGTGGGAGGTCAGCGGTTGCGGGCTGTCATTGCCATTGCTCACCAGTGGAGCGCCCGAGTACAGCCCGCTGTTGACGTACTCGCTGACGGCGAATCCCTGCAGGGCGCGGGAGGCGGCGCCGAGCTTGTCGCGGGCCGCCGACACCTGGGTCTCCGTCGCCGCCAAGGCCAGGTACCGCTCGGCCACCGTGCCCTGATCGGCCGTGACCGTGGTGATGGACTTCTGGTACGACTGCAGGTCCGTGTTCACGTTCCCGAAGACGTCCAGCGCAGACGAGGTGGGAACGTCGAGAGCGAGGCTGCCCGGGCTGACCTCCATGGCGTTGACGTAGCAGGGCACCCCGGCCGGCGGACGGCGCACACCAGGCGCTCTGGTCGACGACCGCCAGGAAGGCCGCCGGGGGGGAGACGTTGCCCGCCCGGAGTGCGGCGGTGATCACCCACATGTTCGGCTGGAAGAGCGTGGCGATGGTCGCCGCACATCCACCGGCCCACGCCGGGAAGGCCGGGAACCCGTTGGCGGAGGTCACCGCCCCGGGGATGGCCGCCCCCGTGTTGTCGGTCGTCCGCAGCGTGTTGTACGGGTTGAAGGCAGCCGTGTTGTTGGTCGAGCCGCCCTCGGCGGCCTGCCACTCGTCGAGGTCGGCCACGTTGTTGGCCGTGGCGGGAGCGGCGAGCCCTTGCAGGACGCAGAGTTCCCACCCGGGCGGCAGCGGTGTGAAGCCACCACCTTGGGCCGATGCCGACCGCCCGAGGTCCAGGCGAACGCGCCGAGGCCAAGGCTCACGGTCGCCAGGGCGAGAACGAATCCGACGCTTCGAACGATGCGTGTCATGAGAGGTCGATCAGGATGGGTGATTCCGCCAATGGAGCGTTCTGCCCCCAGATCCGCATCACGACGGCGCCGGCGGGGCTCCCAAGGTTTGCACGTTCTGGGCCTTGCTCCAACGCGAGTATCGGATCCTCTGGGCAGTCAGGTGATCCCCGTTGTGCGAAACGTGGGTGTTCGGCTCCGGGGATCGACGCACACTCGGAGCCGGTGGCAGCCCCCGGGATTCGGTGTGCTCAGCCGATACTCGCTGCTCACAGGTTGTTTCTCGAGGGTGATCGTCCGGCCTGGCGGTCGCGGGCGACGCGACCACGACGTGAAGGCGAGGTGACGGTACCGGCCGAGAGCGCTCGGCCCGCCTCCCTACGATTGCGGCAGTGGCCGTGACCTGTACCTGCTGTCAGCATCGGTCGATTGGTGGGTCAGACTGCGATCGCACCCGGACATGCCGATCTGTCATGACTGTCTCGCCGGACTCAACGGGCAGCGGGACGGTCAGGTGCAGCTCATGACCGGGGACTGGCTCGTCACCGGGCTCGAACCGATCTTCAACGTGGCGGACATCGCCCGCTCGGCTGGCCTGGTTCGAACGGGCGGGTTTCGACGTCTCGTTCCACGACGACACCTATGCGTTCGCCCACAGGGATCGTGATCTCACGATTCACCTGGCCCTGGCGACCGAGGGCGATCCGGCGGGTCACGGCGCTCTCTATCTCCATTGCCAGGACGCCGATCGGGTGGCCGAAGAGTGGAGTCAGGCCGGGATCGCAGGTGCAACGGCCCGAAGGACGAGGACTATGGCAAACGCGAGGGCTTCGTCCGGGATCCCGACGGAAATCTGATCCGCTTCGGGAGTCCCATTCGCTGACGCCGGAACGGCCTGCGACCCGTCGGTCGGTCAGGCGGCGACGATCGTCGCGGCCAGGGCCATCCGGTGGTCCTTCGCCCAAGGCGGACCCAGCGCCTGGCGCGGACCGTGGAGCACCGCATGGGCCCGGTCGCCCAACAGGCGGGTCGCCTCCGCCTCGACGTTCTTGGCATCGAAGAAGACGACGGCCCACCCGCGTGCGCGCGCCTGCTCGGCCAGGACTTCGAGATACATGACGGAATCGGCCCGGCTCTCGTAGGGCACACGGCGTTGCCGCGCGATGTCGTCGGGGAAATCGTCGGGCCAGGCGCGGAGCGCCATCGACGTGATCGGCTGGGGCACGGCGGCCGCGATCTCGGCCAGCGCGGCCGACGTGGCTCGGCCTGCCGACGCCCGCACCTCCGCCACCAGAGCGGCAAGGGCTGCGTCGTCGAGCTGCTCCCCGGTCTGATGGAGAGGGAAGGCGGCTCCCTCGTGGTGGATCGGCGCCACCGGCAGGCCGGGCTCAATCAGCTCGATGCGCCGACGGTCGACGACCCGGTGATCAGGTGTCGCGGTGACGGCGACGGCCCAGCCGAAATGGTGGGCGATGCCGATGCGCATGCGCTTGATTCTGCCTTCCCTGCGGATCGCCCTCAACGTCGAGCTGACCCGACCGGCGGACCTGTTCGCCCGTCCGTGCACGCGTCACGTGACATCGAACCCGCCAGTGCCCGGAGCGGGACTCGAACCCGCACGCCCTTTCGGACAGAGGCTTTTGAGGCCTCCGCGTCTGCCATTCCGCCATCCGGGCGAGAACGCTCGATCGTACAAGCTGCCATCTACGGTGGCGGTGTGGGAACGCCAGCAGCGAAACCGTCACCGTCGAACCCGCCGACCTCGCAGAGCCTCGACCGCCACCGCCGGGTACCCCGTGCAGCTGACCGGCGTCGAGCTCGTCCGGGTCGACCTCCCGTTCCGCCAGGCCATCGGGACCGCGGCCGGCGTGCACCGGGTGCGGCCGCTGCTGTTCGTGCGGGTCGTCACCCCCGAGGGCGAGGGGTGGGGCGAGTGCGCTGCGCTCGCGGAGGGCACGGCCGTCGATCCGCCCCTCGCCACGGTGCAACAGGCGGCGGAGGACCTCGGGGTGCGCCGCCTGTTCGAGGCGACGGCGGCCCGGGGCGGCGAGCTGCCCACTGTCGGCGGGCGTGGCCCAGCTCTTCGGGGGCACGGCGGTGGACCGGATGCTGGCGGCCTCGCTTCGAAATGGCCGTCGCCGACGCCGAGCTGCGCGCCGCCGGGCGCTCGCTGGCCAGTGACCTCGGCGTGACGGAAGGGTTCGAGGCGCTGGCGGTCGGCGCCGTCGTCGGCATCCCCGACGGCCACGACGTCGGCCTGCTGCGCCAGGAGGTCGACGCCGTGGTGCGGGCCGGCGCGGCGCGGGTGCGCCTCAAGGTCGAGCCGGGCTGGGTGGTCGACCCCGTGCGCGCCGTGCGCGCCGATCATCCCGGCCTCGTGCTCCAGGTCGACGCCAACGGCTCCTTCAGCACGGGCGACGAGGACGTGGCGGTGCTCAGCCGTCTGGCCGAGTTCGACGTGCTGTGCATTGAGCAGCCGCTGCCCCCGGCCGACCTCGTCGCCCACGCGCTGCTGGCCCGCCTGGTGCCGGTCCCGATCTGCCTGGACGAGTCGCTCACCTCGCCCCGTCGGGTCACCGACGCGCTGCGCAACGGCTCGTGCGCCATGGCCTGCCTGAAGCCGGCCCGCCTCGGCGGGCTGCGGGCGACCCGGGCCGCCCATGCCGCCTGCGCCGCCGCCGGGGTGCCGGCGTTCGTCGGCGGCTTCTTCGAGGCCGGGCTGGGACGCTCGTCCAATCTGGCCCTGGCCGCCCGCCTGAGCCAGGACGCGACGGGCCTGGTCAGCGACGTCGGGGACCCGGCCGAGTATCTCGCCGTGGACCCGTGCGGGTACCCCATGGTGCGCGCCGGCTGGGTGCGGGTTCCCGCCGGGCCGGGCGTCGGGAACCCTCCCGACGAGGCCGTGCTGTCCCAGCTCGACGCGCAGCGTCGTTGGTTCCCCGCCACCTACACTTGACGCTCCATGCATCGCGTCCTCTTGGAGCGGCGGATCAGAGATGTCCACACCCGGCTTGTCCGGGCGCGGGAGGAGTTGGCCGTGCTGAATGAGCAGTTGGCGGTTGTCCAGGAGTCGGCCGACGAGGCGCGCGTGCGCGCCCTCGTGTCGGAGACCCCGCTCGCCAGCCAGGAGCACAACGAGGCGGCGCGCCACGCCGACGCCATGGTGAAGGCGCGCGACGCCCTCGACAAGGCGGTGGCGGACCTCGAGCGCCGCCAGGACGAGCTGCTCGCCGCCGTCGCCACGGGCAAGCAGTGACGGCACCCGTTCGGGCGGTGGCGCAAGGGATGCACGCATGACGGCGGCCGAAGGCTCGGCCACGTTGGCCCGCGTGGTGATCGCCGAGGACGAGGCCATCGTGCGCCTCGACCTCAAGGAGATCCTGGTGACGGCCGGCTACGAGGTCGTCGGGGAGACCGGCCGGGGCGACGAGGCCGTGACCCTGGTCGAGGAGCACAAGCCCGACCTGGCCATCCTCGACGTCAAGATGCCCGGGATGGACGGCATCCGGGCCGCCCGCGAGATCACGTCCCGCCATCAGGTGGCGGTGCTGCTGCTGACGGCGTTCAGCCAGCGCGACCTCATCGAGGAGGCACGCGACTCGGGGGTGTCGGCCTACCTCATCAAGCCGTTCCAGCCCCGGGACCTCCTGCCGGCCATCGCCGACGTGCTGGCCAAGGCCCGCCAGGACTGGGCCATCGACGACGAGGCCGCGCACTCCTCCGACGGGGCCGAGGACAAGATCGCCACCCGCCGTACCGTCGACGAGGCCAAGCAGGTCCTCATGGACCGCGACGACCTCTCCGAGGACGACGCATTCCGGTTCATACAGCGCACCGCCATGCAGACACGCGCCCTCATGCGCGACGTGGCGCAACAGGTCGTCGACGGCACGCTGACCCCCTAGTGTCGACGGCATGACCCCGCCGCCGACTTCGACCCCGACGCCGGCGGCGGCCCAGCAGCAGGAGCGCTCCGGCCCCCTGCTGCTGCTCGATGGCATGTCGCTGGCCTTCCGGGCCTACTACGCGCTGCCCGACACGCTGGCCACCTCGTCGGGCGTGGTCACCAACGCCGTGCACGGCTTCACCTCCATGCTGGTGTACCTCATCCGGGAGCAGCGACCCTCCGCGCTGGCGGTCGCCTTCGACGCGCCCGGGGCCACGTTCCGCGACGAGATCCTCGAGGACTACAAGGCGGGGCGGGCGGAGACGCCGTGGTTGCTGCCACCGCAGTTCGACATGATCCGCGAGGTCATGGGGGCGCTGGCCATCCCGGTGATCGAGGCGCCGGGCTTCGAGGCCGACGACGTCCTGGCCACGCTGGCCACCGAGGCGGTCGAGCGCCAGACCGAGGTGGTCATCGTCACGGGCGACCGCGACAGCTTCCAGCTCGTGCAGGACCCCTGGGTGCGCGTGCTCTACAACAAGCGCGGCGTCAGCGACTACTCGCTCTACGACGAGGCGGGCATCTTCGAGCGCTGCGGGGTGCCGCCGTCGCAGTACGTGCTGCTGGCCTCGCTGCGCGGCGACCCGTCGGACAACCTGCCCGGCATTCCGGGCGTGGGGGAGAAGACCGCGGCCAAGCTCCTGACCAAGTACGGCGACCTCGACGGGATCTTCGCCCACCTGGACGAGCAGACGCCGAAGCTGCGCGAGAACCTCGGCGAGAACGAGGAGCTGGCGCGCTCGAACGCCCGCATCATCCCGCTCGTGCGCGACGTGCCGCTCGACGTCGACGTCACCCACCTGACGCTGGGCGCCTGGGACCGGGCGCATGCCGCCGCCACCTTCGACCGCTTCGAGATGAAGACGGTCTGGTCCCGCCTCGAAGAGCTGCTCGACGCCGGCGCGCTGGGCGAGCCCGTGCCCGGGAGCGCCGGTCCTGCGGCCAAGGGTGCCGAGGCGGTGCTCGCCGCCGAGACCCGGGGCCACGACCTCCCGGCGGACCTCACCGCGCCGCCCTTCGACCTGGGCGAGGTGGCGCTGCCCACGACGGCGGGCGCGGTGACCGAGGCGCTGGGTGCGCTCGGCACCGGGCGCCTGGCGCTGGCGGCGCGCTGGGACGGCATGCCGGGGCGCAGCGACCTGGTGGCGCTGGTGCTGGTGGCCACCGAGGGCGACGAGGCCGGCCGGGGCGTGCTGGTGCCGGCGGACCTGCTCGGCGCCGCCTCGGTGGTCAAGAAGCTCAACAGCGTGCTGGCGCGGCCCTTCGTGGGCCACGAGGTCAAGGAGGTCATGCGCTCGCTGCTGCCGCTCGGCATCGACCTCACCGGCCTGGTCATGGACACCGGCGTGGCGGCCTACCTGCTCGACGCCTCCACCGGCGACTACCGGCTCGCCCAGCTGCGCGAGCAGACGGGACAGCTGAGCCTCGACATCACCGAGCCCGGCGAGACCGAGCGGGACCTGGCCCAGGACGGCGCCGGCGAGGCGGCCGACGTCGCCGGCATGGCACTGGGCTTCCGGCACCGCATCGACACCGAGGGCATGGTCCAGCTGCACGACGAGATCGAGACGCCGCTGGTGCGGGTGCTGGCGAAGATGGAGGTGGCCGGCATCGGCGTCGACCGGGCCGAGCTGCAGACGATCACCGACGCGCTGAAGGAGTCGGCGGCCGCGTTGCAGGCCGAGGTGCAGGAGCACGCCGGCCACGAGTTCAACGTGAACTCCACGCCCCAGCTGCGCACCGTCCTCTACGACGAGCTCGGCCTCACGCCGGGCAAGAAGACCAAGACCGGCTTCTCGACCGATGCCCAGACGCTCGAGAGCCTGCGGGGGGATCACCCGATCATCGACGCGCTGCTGGCCTACCGCGAGGTGGAGAAGCTCCGCTCGACCTACGGGGAGTCGCTGCTGGCCGAGGTCGCACCGGACGGGCGCATCCACGCGTCCTTCGGCCAGACCGTGGCCCGGACCGGCCGGATCTCGTCGGACCGCCCCAACCTGCACAACATCCCGGTGCGCACCGAGCAGGGCAAGCAGTTCCGGCGCGCCTTCGTGCCGGCCGAGGGCAGCACCTTCCTGGTGGCCGACTACGACCAGGTGGAGCTGCGCTGCATCGCGCACCTCTCGGGGGACCCCGGTCTCATCGACGCCTTGACGACCGGGTCCGACGTGCACCGCACGGTGGCGGCCGCCGTCTACGGCATTGCGCCCGACGAGGTGAGCCACACCCAGCGTGAGTACTCGAAGATGGTCTCCTACGGCCTCGCCTACGGCATGGAGGCCTACGGGCTGAGCCAGCGCCTGGGCGTCCCCGTCGAGGAGGCCGCCGCCATCATGGAGAGCTACTTCGGCGCCTTCCCGCTCGTGAAGCAGTACATGGACCACGCCGTGGCCGACGCCAAGGTCGAGGGCCTGACCCGCACCCTGTTCGGCCGCATCCGGCCCCTGCCCGACCTGCTCTCCTCCAACTACCGGGTGCGCCAGGCGGCGGAGCGCCAGGCCATGAACGCCGGCATCCAGGGGCTGGCGGCCGACATCTTCAAGCTGGCCCTGGTGCGGCTCGACCGTGACCTCCAGGCGGAGAAGCTGGCCAGCCGGCTGGTCCTCCAGGTGCACGACGAGGTCATCGTGGAGGTGGCGGCCGGGGAGGAGGCCGACGCACGCCGCCTCACCGAGTCCGCCCTGACCGGTGCGGCCGACCTCCGGGTCCCCTTGACCATTTCGATGGCGACGGGACCGAGCTGGGCCGCCGCCAAGGGGTAGGAAGGGCCGAGGGACGGGGAACAACGCCCTGAGCAGCTGCTACGCTGGCAGGCCTTGCCCGCCGGCACCGGTGGCGGCGCACACCATATTTCTCGAACTGACCCCGGCGCGGTCCTGCGGGTGCAAGTCGCACCTGCTGAAAGGAGCTTCACCATGGCTGACGCACGCACCTCCCTCCTCTCTCCCGAAGCGATGGGCAGCTTCGACGCCGAGGGGAACTACACCCCCCGCACCATCGTCGACGACGACCTCGGTGACGCCGATCTCGAAAAGGCGATGGGTGACTCCATCATCGAGTTCGACGACGGCGACGTCATCGAGGGCACGGTCGTCAAGATCGACCGCGACGAGGTCCTCCTCGACATCGGCTTCAAGTCCGAAGGTGTCATCCCCGCCCGCGAGCTCTCCATCCGCAACGACGTCGACCCCGCCGAGATCGTCTCGCTCGGCGACCACGTCGAGGCCCTCGTGCTCCAGAAGGAGGACAAGGAGGGCCGCCTGGTCCTGTCCAAGAAGCGCGCCCAGTACGAGCGGGCCTGGACGACGATCGAAGAGAAGAAGAACAACGGCGAGATGGTGTCCGGTCCCGTCATCGAGGTCGTCAAGGGCGGCCTGATCGTCGACATCGGCCTGCGCGGCTTCCTGCCGGCGTCCCTCGTCGAGCTGCGCCGCGTGCGCGAGCTGCAGCCCTACGTGGGCAAGGTCATCGAGGCCAAGATCATCGAGCTCGACCGCAACCGCAACAACGTCGTGCTGTCGCGCCGGGCCTGGCTCGAAGAGGCCCAGAAGGAGCAGCGGGGCGACTTCCTGGCCGAACCTCAAGCCGGGCGAGCGCCGCAAGGGCGTCGTCTCCTCGGTCGTCAACTTCGGTGCCTTCGTGGACCTGGGCGGCATGGACGGCCTCGTGCACGTCTCCGAGCTCAGCTGGAAGCACGTCGACCACCCCTCGTCGGTGGTGTCGGTGGGCGACGAGATCGAGGTCGAGGTGCTCGACGTCGACCTCGACAAGGAGCGCATCAGCCTGTCGCTCAAGGCCACGCAGTCCGACCCCTGGCAGGAGTTCGCCGACAGCCACGCGGTGGGCCAGCTCGTCTACGGCCGCATCACCAAGCTGGTGCCCTTCGGCGCCTTCGTGCAGGTGGGCGACGGCATCGAGGGCCTGGTGCACATCTCGGAGATGGCCGTCCACCACGTGGACCTGCCCGAGCAGGTCGTCACGCCGGGCGAGGAGCTGTGGGTCAAGATCATCGACATCGACCTGCAGCGCCGCCGCATCTCGCTGTCGATCAAGCAGGCCGCCGAGGGTGGCGAGGTCTCCGAGGAGTACCGCGAGGCCTTCGGCGAGCACGCCTACGACGAAGAGGGCAACTACATCGGCTTCGACTACGCCGAGGGCGAGTTCACCCCCGAGACCGAGGCCCAGGCGGCCTGGGCCGACTTCGCCGAGCAGACGGGCACGCACGTCGTCCCGCCGACCACCGACGCCGACGGCAACGAGGTCCCCGCGGCGGAGGCTGCGCCCGCCGACGGCGAGGTCGCTGCCGCACCGGAAGCGCCTGCTGCCGAAGCCGCTGCTGCCGAAGCGCCTGTGGCCGACGCCGCTGCGGCCGAAGCACCGGCTGCCGAAGCGCCTGCTGCCGAAGCGCCTGCCGCCGAGGCACCGCCGCCGAGGGCGCTTAATCCCTCAGCGGGCTCTCGGGCCGCGCCGACCCCGACGCTCATGCGTGCGAGGAAGCGGGAGGCGCGGAGCTCCCGGGCCAGCTCGCCCGCCAGGGCGTCGGCCGCGGCCGCCCCGTCGGGGTGGTGGGTGAAGAAGAGCACCGGGTCGAGCAGCTCGAGTTCGAGCACGCGCCGGACCGCGGTCCACGGTGTCCACCATGTCCACCCGGGCGTAGGTGGTGGGACCGAGGAGGTCCTCGGCCGCCGCCAGTGCCCGCGTCGCCACGTCGAGCTGCGCCGGCGTCGCCGTGGCGCCGGTCACCACGTGGTTGTCGATCAGGTGCTCGAGCGGCCCGACGCCCCGGCGGATCATCGGGTCCTTGTGCACGGCGTGCCTGCAGCGGCCCCCGATGAAGACGAGTGCCGTCTCGCCCTCGGTGTCGACCCGGGGCTCGTAGGGCTGGACCATGGCCGTCCGTCCCGGCCGCCGTGAGCTCGCTGATGTGCGCCCGGGCCGCCGCGTGCTCGTGGGGCTCGTAGCGCGCCGTGCGGTAGCCGCCGCCCGACACCGGGGCTTCACCACCAGTTCGCCCGCCGGCAGCGACGGCACCGGCCGCGTCGGCGATCGGGCTCGACCCACACGGTCGGCACGGTCGGGACGCCCGCCCGCTCGAGGTCCCGCAGGTAGTGCTTGTCGATGTTCCAGCGCAGCGTGGCCGGCGTGTTGCGCACCGGCACGCCGCGCGCTGCGACGCCGTCGGCCCAGGACAGGAACTCGTCGACGTGATGGATGTTGTCCCACGCGCCGCTGGCCAGCACGAGGTCGAAGGCCGTCCAGTCGACGTCGGGGTCGCTCCAGACCGCCGTCACGGCGTCGATGCCGTGCTCGGCCAGGGCGCGGCGCAAGAGCGGCCAGTCGTCGTGCAGGTCCGGGAACAGGGCGCCGGAGGCGGCGGCCAGGAGCGGGCGGTCGCTGCCCGCCGGTGTGCGGGCCGCCGGAACCCCCGCCGGCGGTGCCGGTCAAGTGCCGATGGGGAAGTGGCAGGCCACCTGGTGGCCGGGGCCGATCTCGCGCATTTCGGGGACCTCTTCGGCGCAGCGGGCCTCGGCCCGTGGGCAGCGGGTGCGGAAGCGGCAGCCCGACGGCGGGTTGATCGGGCTCGGCGGCTCGCCCGTGAGGGCCGCCACGGTGCGGGGCGCCTCGGGGTCGGGCTCCACGGCCGAGGCCAGCAGGGCCGCCGTGTAGTGGTGCGCCGGCGTCTCGTAGAGGAGGTCGGAGGGCGCGATCTCGCACAGGCGCCCGAGGTACATGACGGCGACCCGGTCGCTCACGTTCTTCACGACGGCCAGGTCGTGCGCGATGAAGAGGACGGTCAGGTCGTACTCCCGCTTCAGGTCCTGCAGCAGGTTGAGGATCTGGGCCTGGACCGACACGTCGAGGGCGGAGACGATCTCGTCGCACACCAGCAGCTTCGGCTTCAGCACGAGGGCGCGGGCGATGCTGATGCGCTGGCACTGGCCGCCGGAGAACTCGCGGGGCCGCCGCGAGCCGTTGACGTAGGGGTCGATGCCGACCTGGTCGAGCATGGCCCTGCGACGTCTCGACCCGCTCCTCCTTGCTGCCGATCTTCCAGATCGTCAGCGGCTCGGACACGATGTCGATGACCCGGCGGCGCGGGTTGAGCGAGGAGATCGGGTCCTGGAAGATCATCTGCACCTGCGTGCGCAGCGTGCGCAGGTCGCCGCGGCTGAGCGACGTCAGCTCGGTGTCGCCGAAGGTGATCCGGCCCGAGGTGGCCTTCTCGACCTGGACGATGGCCCGCCCGGTCGTCGACTTGCCGCAGCCCGACTCGCCGACCAGGCCGAGCGTCTCGCCCTGCTGCATGGAGAAGGTGATGCCGGCGACGGCCTGCACGGTCGCGTTGCCGCGGCCGAACGAGACGTGGAGGTCCTCGACCGACAGCAGCGGATCGGTCGCCACGGTCGGCGCGTCCACGGTGGTGTCGGTCATGCCTGCACCGGGTCGGGCTGGGGCGACGGCTGGGAGGCCGGATCGCTCGCGGTCAGCGGGTACCAGCAGGCGTAGCTGTGGCCCGGGGCCGCCTCCACCAACGGCGGCTTCTCCAGGTGGCACTTCTCCTGCGCGTAGGGGCAGCGCGGCGAGAAGGGGCAGCCCGACGGCGGGTTCAGCAGGTCCGGCGGCCGGCCCTCGATGGCGGTCAGCCGGGTGTGGCTCGGCTCGGCGATGCGGGGCGTCGACTTGAGGAGCGCCTCGGTGTAGGGCATGGCCATGCTCTTGAAGAGCACGTTGGTCGGCGCCCGCTCGACCACGTTGCCGGCGTACATCACGATGATCTCGTCGGTCCGCGTGGCCACCACGCCCAGGTCGTGCGTGACCAGGATCATGGCCATGTCGCGCTCGTGCTGGAGCTGGCTCAGCAGGTCGAGGATCTGCGCCTGCACCGTGACGTCGAGGCCGGTGGTGGGCTCGTCGGCCATGAGCAGACGCGGCGCGCAGGCCAGGGCGATGGCGATCATGACGCGCTGGCGCATGCCGCCCGAGAGCTCGACGGGTAGGCCTCGTAGCGCTCGACGGGGGAGGGGATGCCCACCTGCATCAGCAGGGACAGCGCGGTCTCCTTCGCCTCGCCCTTGGAGAGCTTGAGGTGGATCTTGAGCGGCTCGGTGATCTGGTTGCCGATGCGCTGCACCGGGTTGAGCGACGTCATCGGGTCCTGGAACACCATGGCGATGTGCGTGCTCCACAGCTTGCGCAGGTCGTCGTTCGGCGCGTTGAGGATCTCGGTGCCGTCGTAGCGCACCGACCCGGTCTGGGTGGTCGAGGCCTGGGGCAGCAGGCCCATGATGGCCCGGGACAGCACGGTCTTGCCCGAGCCGGACTCGCCGACGATGCCGAGCGTCTTGCCCTGGTCGAGGGTGAGGGAGACGCCCTGGACGGCCTGGAGCGGGCCGCGGCTGGTGGCGAAGGAGACGTGGAGGTCCTCCACGTCGAGCAGGCGCCGCCCGCTCACAGCTTGATCTCCGTGACGTCGAAGTAGGCCCGCAGCTTGTCGGCCACGACGTTGAGGCTGATCAGCAGCAGGAACATGGCGGTCGCCGGGAAGATGACCAACCACGGGTTCGTCTGCCCCTTGGCCCCGGTGAGCAGGCTGGACCCCTCGTTGAGCATGTTGCCCCAGCTGGGCGTCGGGGGCGGCACCGAGAGCCCGAGGAAGGCCAGCGAGCCCTCCAGGACGACGATGGTGGCCACGGCGATCAGGCCGAAGGACACGATGGTCGGCATGATGTTGGGCAGGATCTCGCGGGTGAGGATGCGGGTGTCGCTGGCGCCGAGCGCCTTGGCGGCCAGCACGAAGTCCCGGGTGGCGTACGACAGCGTCGAGGCCCGCACGACCCGGAAGATCAGCGGCGCCGCGAAGAGGCCGATGACGAGCGTGATCTTGAAGAGCGACTTGCCCCAGAACGACACGATGGCGATGACGGCGACGATGGCGGGGAAGGCCAGCACCACGTAGGAACCCGTGTTGAGCGCCGTGTCGATCCGGCCCCGGCGGTAGGCCGAGATCATGGCGGGGATGCCGCCGACGAGGAGGCCGATCAGTGCGCCGCCGAAGCCGACGACCAGCGAGACCCGGGCCCCGTAGACCAGGCGGCTGAAGATGTCCCGGTAGAGGTCGTCGGTGCCGAGGAGGTGGCCCCAGCCCGGGCCCGCGTTCTGCACGCTGTTGTAGTTCCCGAAGGTCGGGTTGGGCAGGGGCAGCAGGCTGGCGAACGTGGCGGCCGAGGGCGACCAGGACGATCCAGCCGACGCAGATCCAGAAGAGCACGCCGAGTTTCTTCTTGGTCGGATCGGCCGCCTCTTCGGCGGTGATCTCCTCCTTGATGTCGGCGAAGGCCTCGTTGGTCGGGTTCGTCAGGCTGACGCTACTCACGGGCAATCCTCGGGTCGACGATGGTGAACAGGAAGTCGAAGATGAAGTTGATCAGCACGATGGCCACGGCCACGAACAGGGTGATGCCCTGGACGACGGTGTAGTCGTCCTGGTTGACGGCCGAGATGAGCTGATACCCCAGTCCCGGCATCTGCAACAGCAGCTCGACGATGAACGTGCCGGCGATGAGGCTCCCGATGGTGACGCCGGCCGAGGCCAGCAGCGAGATGGACGACGGCCGCAGGGCGTGGCGCCACATGATGCGCCGGTCGGACAGGCCCTTCGAGCGGGCCATGGTGATGAAGTCCTCCTGCAGCGTGGAGATGAGGTCGTTCCGCAGCAGTCGGAAGTAGACGACGATCCCGCCGAGGGCCAGGACGATGGACGGCAACAACATGGTGTGGATGTTCGACCAGAAGTCCTGGCCGAGCGGCACGTAGGACGCCGGCCCGGGGAACACGTGCCAGTGCACCGCGAAGAACAGCACGAGCACCGGTGCGATCACGAAGGGCGGCAGCGCCAGCATGGCGAACGTGCGCGCTGTTCGACGCCTGGTCGAAGAGCCCGTTCGGCTTCCGGGCCGAGCGCATGGCCATGGGGAAGGCGACGGCGAAGGCGAGGATCTGGGAGAAGATGATCAGCTCGAGGTCGATGGGGAACGACTGCGTGATGATGGTCGCCGTCGACTGGTGCGTCGTGTAGGACTGGCCCAGGTTGCCCTGGAACACGTGGCCGATCCAGATGAAGTACTGCTGCCACAGCGGCTTGTCCAGGCCCGAGCTGATGGTTCAGCGTGGCCACGTTCTGCGCCGTGGCGTTGGGGCCGAGGATGGTGTCGGTGGGGTTGCCCGGGAGGAGGTGGACCAGGAAGAAGGTCGCGATCGACACGAAGATGATGATGATGACGAGCAGCACCAACCGCTTGATGATGTAACGGGTCACGGCGCCCCTTTCCCCCCTTCGCTGTGTCGATTCCCTTCGCCCGGCGCCGGCCTCCCCCGGCGGCGGATGATCCTAGACCTGAGGCCCCTTGTCCTACCATGCGCCCCATGTCTGAGGAGGTTCCCGCTCTCACCGGCCGTCTGCGCATCGCCGTCGGGGTCGCAGTGGGGCTGGCGATCGCCGCCGGACTGCTCCTTCGATTCTGGACCCGGTCGGGGCTCTGGCTCGACGAGGCCCTCACGGTCAACATCGCCCGGCTGCCGCTGCACGACATCCCCGATGCACTGAAGCACGACGGGGCGCCGCCGCTCTACTACTACCTGCTGCACTTCTGGATGGTCGTCTTCGGCCAGTCCAACAGCGCCGTGCGCGCCCTGTCCGGTCTCTTCGCCGTGCTCACCCTTCCCGTCGGCTGGTTCTGCGGGCGCCGCCTCGGCGGCCGGGCCGTGGCCTGGACGATGGTCGTGCTGCTGGCCAGCGCGCCCTTCGCGGTGTACTACGCCACCGAGTCCCGCATGTACGCCTTGGTCATCCTCTTGACCGGCTGCGGCTTCCTGGCCCTGGCCCGTGCCGTCGAAAAGCCCCGTCCCGGCAACCTCGTCGCGGTCGCGGTCGTGACGGCGGCACTCCTCTACACGCAGTACTGGTCCGTCTACCTCGTCGCCCTGGTCGGCATCTGGCTGGTCGTCGCCGTGTGGCACAGCCGGCGGCGCGGACAGCCCGGCGAGGCGCCATGGGCCGCCCTGCTCGCCGTGGCCGCCGGCGTGCTGCTCTTCGTCCCCTGGGCACCGACGTTCGTCTACCAGGCCAAGCACACGGGCACGCCCTGGGCGGCGCCACCCAACTTCTCCGCCGTGATCAACGCCCTCACGGGCTTCACGGACAACCAGGGTTCCACCCTGCAGACGGGGACCAACCAGGGCCGGCTGCTGGCGGTCATCTACTTCGCCATGCTGGCGCTGGCGGTCTTCGGCATCGGCAAGTCGGGTCGCATCATCGAGCTCGACCTGCGCACCCGGCCGCGCGCCGCGCAGCCTCGGTCTTCGTGGTGCTCGGCACGCTGTTCGCCGCCATCGGTGGCGGGATCCTCACGTCCAGTGCCTTCTCCTCGCGCTATGCCGCCGTCGTCTTCCTGCCGTTCGTCCTCCTCGTGGCCCTGGGGACGGTGACGCTGCTCAACCGGTGGGTCCGCGTGATCGTCGTCGGCTTGGCCGTCGTGGCGGGGCTGATCTCCTCGGCCCAGAACGTCACCACGCAGCGGACGCAGGCCAACAACGTGGCGGCCGCCATCAACGCCCAGGCGAAACCCGGCGACATCATCGCCTTCTGCCCGGACCAGCTGGGCCCCGCGGTGTACCGCCAGATCGACGATCCGGGGCAGTACAACATGCTGACCTTCCCCCGCCGCACCGGGCCCGCCATCGTCGACTGGGTCGACTACGCCAACGCCGTGCACCGGGGCGATCCCAACGCCTTCGCCGCCGCCGTGGCCCAGCGGGCCGGCTCGACGCACCACGTCTGGTTCGTCTGGCAGCCGATGTACCAGACCTACAGCATCAAGTGCGAGACCATCGCCACGGCTCTGGCCCAGATCGCCGGCAAGAACGGCGGGGGAGCGCGCAACGTCGTGACCAGCCACCCCGCCCTGTACTACGAGCCGATGAACCTCACCGAGTTCACGACCGGCGGCTCCTGACCCCGGCGGGACCCCGCCAGAGGCCGAAATGGGCCGGGGGACCCTCCCTCAGGGCTCCTGAGGGGTCCACTAACCTGCCTACCTCGTGACCGCCCCTGCCGAAGCGCCCGTCGTCATTGCCGGCGCGGGCCCAGGGGGGTTGACGGCGGCCTATCTCCTGACCCAACGGGGGTCGCAACCGCGTGGTGCTCGAGGCGGACGACGTCGTGGGCGGGATCAGCCGCACCGTGCTCAAGGACGGGTGGCGCTTCGACCTCGGGGGGCACCGCTTCTTCACCAAGGTCCCGGAGGTCGAGGCCTTCTGGCACGAGATCCTCCCCGAGGGCGACTTCATGCTGCGGCCCCGCATGAGCAGGATCTTCTACAAGGGCAAGTTCTACGACTACCCGCTCAAGGCCATGAACGCGCTCAAGAACCTGGGCCTGTGGGAGGCCATCCTGTGCGGCTTCTCCTACCTGTGGGCCCGCATCCGCCCGCCCAAGGACGAGTCGAACTACGAGAACTGGCTGGTGGCCCGCTTCGGCTGGCGCCTCTACCGCACCTTCTTCAAGACCTACACCGAGAAGGTGTGGGGCGTGCCCGTGGCCGACATGCCGGCCGACTGGGCGGCGCAGCGGATCAAGAACCTGGACCTGCGCAAGGCCGTGATCAACGCCGTCCTGCCCAAGCGGAACCAGACGGAGATCACGACCCTCATCGAGGAGTTCCAGTACCCCAAGTACGGCCCCGGCATGATGTGGGAGGTCTGCGCGGGCAAGGTGCAGGCCGCCGGGGGGAGGCTGGAGATGTCGGCGCGGCTGACCGGCATCACGGTCGAGGGCGGACGGGCGACAGCCGTCACGTACACGCAGGACGGCGTCAGCCACACCGAGCCGGCGAGCCACGTGATCTCGACCATGCCGATGCGCGAGCTGGTGCACACCATCACCCCGCCGCCCCCCGTCGAGGTGGTGGCTGCCGCGGACGACCTGCACTACCGCGACTACCTGACGGTGGCGCTGATCGTGCCGGAGTCCCGGAGCTTCCCCGACAACTGGATCTACATCCACGCCACCGACGTCGAGGTGGGGCGCATCCAGAATTACGGGTCGTGGTCGCCCTACCTCGTCAAGGACGGGCGCACCTGTCTCGGGCTCGAGTACTTCGTCTTCGAGGGCGACGCCATGTGGAACATGCCCGACGACGAGCTGATCGCGTTGGGCACCCGTGAGCTCGTCCACCTCGGCCTGGCGGCGGAGGGCGACGTCGAGCACGGCTACGTCGTCCGCGTGCCCAAGGCGTACCCGTACTACGACTTCGCCTACAAGGACAACGTCGAGACCATCCGCAAATGGCTCGAGGCCGAGGCGCCCAACATCCACCCGGTGGGGCGCAACGGGATGCACAAGTACAACAATCAGGACCACTCCATGTACACGGCCATGATGACCGTGGAGAACATCTTCGGCGCCGACCACGACGTCTGGGCGGTCAACGTCGAAGAGGAGTACCACGAGGCGGGGTCGACCGGACGGGACGCCCCGGTGCTGCCGCGGCGGACGCCGGCCGCGGCTGCCGGCTCAGGTGCAGGTGCCTTCGATCCTGGCTGAGGAGGCGCCCGGGAGGGCGCCGGGAGAGCGCCCGAGGCGGGCGCGCCGCCAGTTGCCGGAAGAGGCGGACGACGAAGCGGGGGCGGACCGGCTGGTGGCGCCGGTGGATGACCCTGCTCACGGTCGGGCTGCTCTACCTCGGCCTCGGCTTCCTCCTCTGGGTGCACGCCTGGACCGAGGGCGGCACCACCCACACGCTGTGCGGCTGCGGCGACCCCGCGCTCTTCCTGTGGTTCTTCCAGTGGCCCGCCACCGCCATCGCGCACGGGCAGAATCCCTTCTTCTCCACCGCGCTCTTCCACCCCACGGGCGTGAACATGTTGGCGCAGACGTCGGTCACCGGCATGAGCCTGCCGCTGGTCCCGGTCACGTGGATCTGGGGCCCCGTCGCCTCGCTGAACGTCGCCGCCACCGTGGCGCCCGCCCTCAGCGCCTTCACGGCGTTCATCGCCATCCGCCGCTGGGCGCCGTGGACACCGGCGGCCTTCGCGGGCGGCCTCCTCTACGGCTTCTCGCCCTTCGTGCTGACCAGCCTCGAGGGGGCGCACATCATGACGGCCGCACTCATGGTGCTGCCGCTCATCCTCATCACGCTGGACGAGATCGTCGTCCGCCAGCGCCACAGTGCGCTGTGGGCAGGCGTGCTCCTCGGGGCCCTGGTCTTCCTGCAGTTCTTCCTCTCGACAGAGATCCTCGTCATCGCGGCGATGGTCGTCGGGGTCAGCATCGTCGTCCTGGCCGTCGGGGCGCGGCTCGCCGACGGCGAGGAGGTGCGCCGACGCGCCGGTCACGCCGTGAAGGGACTCGCCATCGGATTGGGCGTCGGGTGCGTGCTGCTGGCCTGGCCGACCTGGTTCGCTCTGGCGGGGCCGGCTCACCTGTCCGGCAGCATCTGGCCGAACATCGCCGCCCTCGGCGGCTTCGTACCCGCCAGCTACGTCTCGCCGCACTACGTCCAGGGTTCCAACGTGTTCCTGCTCCTCGGGGGGTACTCCGGTCCGCAGCTGGGGTCGGCGGCGTACCTCGGCTGGGGGCTGCTGGCCGTGCTCGTCGCGGGCCTCGTCGCGTTCCGGCGGGACAGACGGCTCTGGTTCTTCGGCTTCGTCCTCGCACTGTGCGCCCTCTGCGCGCTCGGGGAGCGCAGGGGGCAATGGTGGGAGGTGGCACGGCTGTTCGCCCGCATCCCGGTCGTGGAGAACGTGATCGTCCAGCGCTTCATGGCGATCGGCTTCCTGGCCGCCGCCGTGATGTTCGCCATCATCTTGAACCATGTCCACGCCTGGGCGCCCAACTGGCGCGGCATCGCGAGCGCGTTCGCCGTGGCGGCCGTGGCGCTCGTCCCCATCGGCGTGACGTTCGGCGCCCGCCTGCCGTTCGTGATGACCGAGGTGGTCCTGCCCCGCTGGTACGCCGAGGTCGCTCCGACGCTGCCGCCGGGCCAGGTGCTGTTGTCGTATCCGGCGCCGTTCACCGGGATTCAGGCGGCCATGGCCTGGCAGGCGGTCGACCGCATGCACTACAGCCAGGCCGGTGGGGGAGGGCCGCAGGGGGTGGAGGCGCGCGCCGGGGCGGCCAAGGGCGGCTTCCGCGTCATTACCCAGCTGACGTTCAACTACGACCTCCCGAGCCCCACCGGGACGCCCGCCCAGTACGCCGCCGTCCGACGCGCCCTTCGCGTCTGGCGGGTCACGACGGTCGTCATCTCGACCAACCTCGGAGCACCCCAGCTCCAACGGGGCCAGGACCCCGTCTACGCGGCCGCCTTCATGACGGGAGCGCTCGGCCGGCTGCCCCAGCTCGAGGCGGGCGCCTGGGTCTGGCACGACGTCCAGACCGACTCCACGCCGCCTCTCCGCACCGGCAGCGACACGCTCAACGACTGCACCCGCAAGGCGGAGGGCAGCGCACAACGGGTGACGGTGACCATGAAGGCCCCGAGCCTGTGTAGGCCTTCAGGCCCTGGCGCAGCCCTGAGCCCAGGGCGAAAATGGTCAACCGGGGGCGCCTTCGGGCCGACACAAGCCGGAAGGGCGCCGGACCTGCCTCTGGGGCCGCCGCCCGTCCCGGAGACCCGAAGGCGAGGAGGACAGTGGGGATCTTCAAGCGTTCGGCAGCGCGGGCCCTGCTGGGCGCCGCCGTCCTGCTGGGCACGGTCAGCCTGCTCAGCCTGAGCGCCACGGGGCTGCTCAGCTGCCTCCGCCTCCGCCTCGGCGCCTCGCGGCAACCGGCTCGGCGCGTCGGCGCCGGGGCCGGGGCGAGGCATGGAGCAGTCGCTGCCTCTCGGTCTCGAGCGCGACGGAGCGGACCGCCCTGGGCCGGGCGGGCGCCTTCGGCGCGCATCCCGTCCGGCTCCTCATCCTCGGGGACTCCGTCGCCATGACCCTCGGCATGGGCCTGTCCGTGGGGGCGCGTTCCGACCTACGGCGTCGCCGTGGCCGACGACGCCACCATCGGTTGCGATCTCGACCCCCAGATGGAGGTCGTCACCTCCGGTGCGGTCGGGCCCGCGACCCAGGGCTGTGCGGACTGGCGGACCAGCTGGCCGCTCCTCATGGCCAGCCAACGTCCCCAGGTGGTCGCCCTCGGGCTCGGCCGCTGGGAGGTCGCCGACCACCTCTTCGACGGGCGTTGGGTCCATGTGGGCGAGCCGGCCTGGGACGCCCACCTCAGTGCCGACCTGGAGAGCGCAATCGCCATCTTCCGCTCGTTTGGTGCCAAAGTGGTGCTGTTCACAATGCCCTACGTCGACCCCAGTGCTCGGCAGCCGGACGGCCTTCCCTGGTCGGAGGACTCCCCGGCCCGTGCCCGCGCCTACAACGCAGTCGTCTCGCGCGTGGCCGGCGCGGAGCAGCCCGGCGAGGTGACGGTCGTCGACCTCAACAAGATGCTGAGCCCGGGCGGCACCTACACGTCCACGGTCGACGGGGTCCGGGTGCGCTACACCGACGGCATCCACGTCAGCTTGGCCGGCGGCGTGCTGCTGCAGCACGAGATCCTGCCTGAGATCGGGAGGATCGGCATGGAGGACGAAGCGGCGGCGAAGGCCGGCGCGTGATCGACCCCGAGGTCGCAGCGGTGTCCGAGGACGGCACCCCTGCCGCCGAGGTCGTCGTCGAGGCGGTGCCGGCCGCCATGGCCCTGGCGCCGAACGCGGTCGGGCCGACCCTCGGCGCCGAGCTGCTTCTCGATCCCGAGGCGCGTCCCGGCGTCGAGTCGATGCGGGCAGGCCTCCTGCAGGCCGGCCCCCTCGCCGCGGCGGGGGTCATCGCCAACGGGGCCAGCGTGGTCCTCACCGTGGCACTGGCCCGCCTGCTGTCGCCGCACAGCTACGGCGTCCTGAACCAGTTGACGGGCCTCTACCTCATCCTCTCCATGCCGGGCTCGGCCGTGGTGGTCGCCGTGGTGCGCCGGGTCACCGTGTGGCACGAGGACGGGACCGGCCATCTGGTGCGCCGGTGGGCGGGTCGGGTGCACCGCCAGTGCACGCTGATCGTCCTCGTCTGGGCGGCCGTGGTCTTCACCAGTCGGCACGCCGTGGCCGTGCTGCTCAACCAACAGAGCGGCATCGGCATCGCGGCCATCCTCACGGCCGCCGCCTTCTTCGTCCTCCTCTCGCTCGACCGCGGCCTCCTGCAGGCCCATCGGTCCTACAGGCCGCTGGCGGTCAACCTGCTGGTCGAGATGGGGTTCCGGGTGGCCGCCGTCGTGGCGCTGGTCGCAGCGGGGTTCGGTCCCTCCGGGGCGGCGGTCGGGGTGCTGATCGGCGAGGTGGCCGCCACCACCCACGCCCGCTGGGCCTCGGTGCGCGCCTGGGCGGGCGGGACGGCGGTCCGCCTGCTCGACGCCGGCAGCTGGGTGGCGTCGCTGCGCCCCGACGCGCTGCTGGTGGGCAAGCGGTCGGTGCGCCGCACGGTCGTCGTCGACCTGGTCGTGGCGTCGGTGTGCCTCTCCATGGTGGCGGTGCTCCAGAACATCGACGTGCTGGTGGTCGGTCGCGACAACCCGTCGCACAGCGGCGCCTATGCCGCCGTGTCGGTCACCAGCAAGGCCATCGTGTTCGGCGCCGTCGTCCTCGGCGGCTACCTGCTCCCGGAGGCCGCCATCCGCTGGCGCCAGGGTGGCCACGCGCTGCGGCAGCTGGCCGTGGTGCTCGTGCTGCTGGCCGTCCCCTCGGCGCTCCTGCTGGCGGTGGCCGTCGTGGCGCCCGAGCAGTTCCTCCAGATCTTCTTCCACCACGCCTACACGTCGGCCGCCGACGCCCTGGCACCGCTGGTGTTGGCCATGATCATGCTGAGCGTCTCGGTCGTCTTGACCATGTACCTGCTCGCCGTGGGCCGGCGCTGGGTGGCCGTCGGTGCTGGTGGGTGGCGCCGCGGCCCTCACCGTGGCCGTGCTGGCCGTCCACGGGGCGCCGCTGGCGACCGCCTGGGTGGACGTGGTGGTCCAGGCGGTGGTGCTGCTGGTGATCCTGTGCGGATTCGTCATCGTCCACAGGGTCCGACAGTTGGAGCAGGTCAAGCCGCTATCGTGACCCCGATGGGTGACGACCTGGGGCCGGTTCCGGCCGCGCCCCGAGAGCCGCACCACGAGTCGGCGGGCTCGGAGTCCGACGGGCTGGCGGCCATCGCGGCCCAGGCGGGCCTGCGCCGGATCCACTTCGTCGCCTGGCGCGATCTCGACGACCCGGAGGCCGGCGGGTCCGAGTTGCACGCCCACAAGATCGCCTCCCGCTGGGCCGCCGCCGGCCTCGACGTCACCTTCCGCACCTCGGCCGTGCCCGGGGCCCCGGCGGCGCTCACCCGGGACGGCTACCGCGTCGTGCGCCAGGCCGGCCGCTACGCCGTCTTCCCGAGCGCGGCATGGGAAGGCATCCGTATGGGGCACCGCCAGGGCGATGCGCTGGTGGAGATCTGGAACGGCATGCCCTTCATGTCGCCCGCTCTGGTACCGGGGCCCGCGCATTGTGCTCCTGCACCATGTCCACGCCGAAATGTGGGGCATGGTCCTGCCCCCGATGCTGGCCCGCCTCGGCAACATGGCCGAGCAGCGGTTCGCCCCCCGCTTCTACCGCTCGAGCCGCATTGTGACGCTGTCGGACTCCTCCCGCGACGAGATCGTCGACCTGTTGGGGATCGGGGCCGCGCAGGTGACGGTGGCGCCCCCCGGGGTGGATGAGCGCTACACGCCCGGCGGCCCGCGGGAGGCCACGCCGCTGGTCGTCGCCGTCGGCCGGCTGGTGCCGGTGAAGCGGTTCGACGTCCTGTTGCGCTCCCTCGCGGAGGTGAAGAAGGACCACCCCGACATGCGGGCGGTCATCATCGGCGAAGGCTACGAGCGCCCCGCCCTGGAGGCGTTGCGGGACGAACTGGGCGCCACCGACTGGGTCAGCCTGCCCGGGCGGGTCGACGACGACGAGCTCGTGGACTGGTACCGACGGGCCTGGGTCGTGGCCAGCAGCTCACAGCGCGAGGGATGGGGCATGACCCTGACCGAGGCCGCCGCCTGTGGCACCCCGGCCGTGGCCACGGCGATCCCCGGCCACGTCGATGCGGTCCTCGACGGCGAGTCGGGGATCCTGGTCGAGGACACGGACGATCTGGCGGGCGCCCTCGGACGGATTCTGGGGGACGAGGTCCTCCGCAGCCGCCTGGCCCGGGGCGCGCTCAGCCGTGCCCGCTGGTTCACCTGGGACGCCACGGCGAGGCGGGCGCTCGAGGCGTTGGCGGCGGAAGCGACCCGGAAGCCCGAAGGCTGAGCGATCCGCAGGACGGGCGGGATCGTCCGCCCTGCCCCGCAGCACGCCCGGACCAACGCGGCTCAGAGGCTGGGTGACAGGCTCAGGGTCTGTGTGACCGGCTCGGGGACCCGCTCCCCGTCCGTCTCGTCCGCCGTCTCCGCGTCGGCTTCATCGGGCGTCTCGGTCGTCTCGACCGTGTCGGGTGAGTCGGGTGTGTCGTGGGCTGTATGCGGTCGCGGTCGGCCTCGTCGGCCCGCATCGGCTGCGGTGCCCCCGCCGACAGGGCCGTCCGGGCCCTCCGGAGCTCCGCCACCGCCGGGACCACCCCCACCGTCCGGGCCGTCGGGACCGGCCGGTCCGGGCTGACCGGCCTGACCGCCTGCCCCGGCTCGGAGGGAGCGCCGACCGCGCAGTCGCTTCGTCCGGAGGCCGAAGGCGGTGATCACGCCGTCGGCCAGGAGCAGTGACATCCCGATCCAGACCAGGTTGCCGGCGTGCACGAACGCACCGGCCCAGTCGGACCCGGATGCGTAGTGATGGACCTGCTGGCCCCGGATGACGTTGAGCGCGCCGGCGACGATGAACCCGATCCCACCCACCGTGGCGATGACACGGGCCCAGGGCAGCAGGAGGCCCACGACCACGACGCCACCGACCGCGAGCGCGTACGCGCCCGGGAGGACGAGCGACGCCACCCCTGCCGTCACCGCACCGATGACGAGCGAGCGCAGGAAGGTCAGTGGATGGGCGGAGAAGCGCGCCGCGGGGTCGCGCAGGAAGGGGAGCGTCAGCGCGGGGGAGTCGAAGGGTGTCGACCGGCCATGCGGGCGCGTCCGGGCCGGCCCGGCCGCGCAGACGGCGCGGCAGGCGGGCCCGGAGCCAACGGCGGGACCGTGTCGGCAGGAAGGCCAGGAGGAGGCACAGCACCAACGTGGCGGTGGAGAGCGCGAGAGCGCCCCACACGACCTTCTGGGGTGTCCAGGTCAGCGTGACGGTGAAGCCGGGCCCGCCGAGCGCCTGCAGGTCTGCCGCAGTGACCTGCCATCCGTTGGCGAAGCCGTCGGCGAGCTGCGAACGACCGAGGTCGACGGCGTGCGCCCCCGCCCCGGCAGTCGGCCGCGGGCTGCGCGACCGCCTTCCAGCCCGTTGTTGACGCTCTGTCCGAGCACGAACTCGAACGGCTGGGTCGCACCGGTGACCTTTGCCGTCATGGTGTCGATGTGGCTGGAGGTCTGGGTGACCGTCGGGGCGGCGCCGGGCTGGGTCGCCGACAACACCGGGGTGCCCTGCGAGGTCGGGAACCCGGCGGAACCGGTCCCGCCGCCGGCGGCCGAATCCAGCGTGAGCTGGTCGAGGTCCCAGCCGGTGCAGGTCTGCGGCGCCGACGAGCAGGTCGTGTTGTGCCCCGGCGACCGTCTCGACCACGTGGGTGCCGGCGCTCAAGGTGATGCCACCGGCGTCAGCGCCGCAGGGGACCACCTGCACCTCGGAGCCGCTCAGCGCCTGCTGCGTGGTTCCGACGACCTTCACGTCGATCGGGTTCCCGTCGATGGTGAGCAGATTCCCGACGCAGTTGCCCGGGAGCGCCGCCGGTGTCGGAGCGGCGCGTCACGCCCGGGATGCCGATCTCGGCGATCCCGAGCGGCAAGGCCAGGGCTCCCGCCGAGTAGTAGTTGCCGGCGGACTCGGCCCGCACCGTGTCGAAGGTGATCACGAAGTGCGAGCCGCTGATCGGTGCGAACGACACCGGCACCGTGGTCGTCGCCCCCGGGACCTTCGAGTCCGCGATGGCCGGGAGGGTGATCGTGCGCACCTGGGTGCCCGAGGTGATCGTCATGGACGTGGGCACCGAATGCCGGCCGTCGGCGATCACCTGCAGGTTGAGCTGGCCGAACGTGTGGTTGCCCTTGAGGTCGTAGGTGAGGCTGGCTCCCTTCTGGGCGGCGATGCCCAGGCCCGGTTGCCATGCCGTGCTCGGGTTGCCGTCGAGCGTGGTCGATGCGGTCGCGTTGAGGTCGCCCGGGAGCCGTCCCGAGGAGTACGCCGTGATGTCGCCGCCCGGCCCGGCCGGGGAGCGCCCGACCAGATTGTCGACCTCGTCGTCGGGGATCAGTGCCGACAGGCTGGCGCTGCCGGCGAGCGTGAAGGCGCGGGCCGTCGGCAGCGTGAACTGTCGCGAAATGGTCGTCTCGGGATCGTCGCGGGGCGGGTACTGCGACTCCCGCTGGCGCGTCATGACGACCGTGAGACGGTCGGACTGCGATGCCGCCCCGAGGCTGCCGAGCATCTGGGTCGGCATGTCGACCACCTGGCGCACGGTCTGCCCGGGGATCTCGACCTCGGAGAAGCCGACGGCCGACGGCCGAGTGGAAGTCCTGATGGTCGTCGGTCGTGCTGTCGATGGTCACGCGCAGCGTGTGGAAGGACCGGGTGGGGAACGTGAGCGTCTGCCCGGTCTTCGCGTGCGAGGCGTTCGTCAGCTGGAACTTCTCGGGATCCTTCCCGTCGAAGGTCACCGTGACCGAGGAGATGAAGCGCGAGCGGTCGCCCCGCTGGGGTTGGACGAGCGTGATGTGATCCGTGGTGACGGGGTTGGCGAATTGCGCCTGCCACCACTGGCCGGCGGGGTCGGGGACGAAGGTGCCCGTGATCCAGGCCGTGTCGAAGTCGTTGTCGATGGCGCTGCTGGCGGCGTACTCGGGGTTGTAGGTGATGCCGTTCCCGTAGCTGCTGGCCGTGATGTTGACCGCCCCGGCGTACGACGCCACCGTCTTGCTGCTGAGCCCCGCGCCCGGGAAGAGCTCGATCGGGCTGTCCCTCGGGTCGGTCTTGGCGGGATCGTCGGCCGGGGTCTCGGTGAAGCCGGCGTTCGCCGTCATGGAGGCCCACTGGAAGGCCTGCTTGCGGTTGGTGTCGGTGAGCACGAGCTGCGCGCCCTGGCCGGCCAGCCGGCGGAGCCGGGCCGGATCACCGGCCAGCGTGCCCGCGTAGTAGATGGAGTTGTCGTTGTTGACCAGCCCGAGGCCGGCCAGGCTGTTCAGCCCGGAGGCGTCGCCCTCCATGACGACGGCTCCCGTGTCGGATTCGGCCCGCAGCATCGGGCGCGGGTTCGACACCGTGTAGTCCACGAGCGGGCTCGGCCACGCCAGGTTGGCCGGGGCGGCCAGGTCTGCCTCGTTGAGGGTCGAATAGGTGGAGACGTTGGGCCGGGGGGTTCCGAACGAGGTGGGGTCGGAGAGGCCCAGTGGGGTCTGGCTGAGCAGCTGGGCCAGGAGCTGCGGGTGCGGCACGCCGTAGTGCTCGTAGCGCTGGTCGTACTCGACCAGGACGTCGCCGGCACCCATGAGGCGCGCCATCGGCGCCAGTGCGTTCGTGTTGGCGGTCCCGTCCTGATAGGGGCCGTCCACCGCGTAGAGCGTGTCGGCCGTGGCGATGGAGCCCATGATCTGCTGCTCCCGGGTCACGAAGCTGCGATTCAACAATGCGGACTGGGGCGTGTCGACGGTGTTGCCCCACCGGTGACTGGCGAAGTCGTTGCCGGGAATGGCGAACACCCGCGTCCCGGGGTGGGTCGCGTTCAGGTGCTTGATCGCCGCCAATTGGTAGGACGGCAGCGTGGCGGGTTGGGTGAGGGCTCCCGCCGAGACGGCTTCGCCGTTGAAGATGGACGGGTTGTTGGCGACGACCAGGCCGGCGACGAGGAGTGCGGTGATGATCCCGACGATGGAGAGCCGGCGCCACAACGCGGTGAGGGCGCTGCCGAGCAGCATGGCCAGCGCCAGGAGCACGACCGGCGTCGCCCGATCGGTCGAGCGCAGCGCGAGTCCCGCCGTCGTGTTCGTCATGAAGCTCTTGAGGGCGCCGCCGATCCGCGTGGGGTCGTTGTACGGGAAGGGCCCGACCGAGAGCACCATGCCGAGGAAGAGGAGCACCAGGAAGAAGGCGCGCTCGCGCCAGCGGACGAACGCGGCGGCGACGAGCGCGAGCACGGGTATGGCATAGGACGTGACCAGCAGGCTGATCTGCTGGGTGAAGCGGACGGCCGCGTTGGTCCATGCCCCGAGGTGGTCGGAGCCGTAGAAGTACCAGTACCCCAGGCCCCGCAGGATCTCGGAGGCGTTGGAGGTCTGCGACGTCGAGGAGACGGTCTCCGTGTACTTGAGGACGTTGACGCCGTAGGCCGCCTCCACCTCGAGCCCCGCCATCCACCACAGGCACGCGCCCAGCGTCAGCACCGTGATGCGCAATCCCGTCGCCAGGGCGTTGCGCCAGGTGGACTCGCGCAGCACGACCACGGCGTAGAGGAGCCACAGGATGGGCGCCACGGCGACGTAAATGATGGAGCTCGCGTTGATGCCGCTGACCAGCGCCACCACGATGGCGAAGAGGGCGGGCTCGCGCCAGCCGCCCCGGCGCAGCGCGACGATCGCGAACGCCAGCATGAAGGGCAGGCCCGCCCACGGCAGGAGGATGACGGAGATGCGCGCCGCGTACTGCAGGAAGTAGGGCGACAGCATGTACGCGGTCGCGGCGGCGACCGGGCCCGGCCCGCGCAGGCCCATCACGCGCGAGAGGTACAGGATGCCCGCGCCCGCCGCGAAGAGGATGGACCCCATCCACAGCCGCTGGGCCGCCCACACCGGCACGTCCAGCACATGGAGGACCGCGAAGAACGGTCCCATCGGCAAGCAGGTAGCCGATGTACTCGTGCGTCACCGTGCCCAGCGCCACGGTCGGGTTCCACATGAAGGGGACCTGACTCAGGAAGCGGAGCGGGTCCAGATACAGATAGGTCTTGGTGTCCGGCGTGACGACGCCGGGCCGCACCGCCAGCAGCGGGCGCATAGGCCAGCAACGCGAGCAGGGCGGTGCCGCCCCAGATCCAGCCGCGTCGTTCGGGCCGGTCTCCACGGGGATTCTTTCTGATGGCGTGCCGCCCCCGAGAGGCGGTGGAAATGGTGATTGTGCTCATGCAGAAAGTCGTGGGCTCAAAGGTCCGCCCGGTAGTGTAAGCAGCCAGCGCCATCCGGGCGTGTCAGGAAGGGATCTGCACATGCCCAGCAGCACCAAAGGCAAGTTGACGGGTGAGCGGCCCCTCCAGGGCATCACGCCGGACTCCTTGCTGGCGCTGCACGAGGCCGGGTACCGGATCGTCCGGGAGCGTATCGGCAGCGGCCGTATTCTGGACGTCGGGTGCGGGCACGGCTTCGAGTCCGTCCGCTTCCTGGCGCCGGGGCGCCAGGTCGTCGGTGTCGACTATTCGTCCGAGGCGGTTGCCGCCGCGTTGGGCAGCTACGGCTCGCAGGGCTTGAACGTGGCGCAGATGGACGCGTTGGCGCTCGGCGTCCGCACCGGCAGCTTCGACGGGGTGTGCTCGTCCCATCTCATCGAGCACTTCACCGACCCGGAGCCGCATGTGGCCGAGCTCGCCCGTGTGGTCGGCGACGACGGCGTGGTGTGCATCCTCACCCCGAACAAGACGGCCGACTTCGAGAACCCCTTCCATCTCCATCTCTTCGACTTCGACGACCTGCAGTCCATGCTCGGGCGCCACTTCGCCGACGTGCGGCTGCAGGGGCTCGACACCGTCCCCGAGGTCAAGGCCCATTTCGAGGCTCGCCGGAAGAAGGCGGCCAGGCTCCTGCGGATCGACGTGCTCGACCTCCGGCACCGCATGCCGCACTCCTGGTACGTGTGGCTGTACACGCGGCTCCTGCCGCTCGCCTACAAGTTGTTGGCCAAGGAGGAGGTCGGCGGCGTCACGGGCATCACGGCCGACGACTGGTTCGTGACGGACGATGTCGACGACACCACGCCGCTGCTCTTCGCAGTGGCGCGCAAGCCGCGCCGGGTCGAGCCGGCGCAGACCGTCGTCGCCAAGGCCTCCGCCCGGGCGACCACCTGATGCTGGCGGTCGGGCTGACGGGCGGCATCGGCTCGGGGAAGTCCGCCGTGGCAGACCTCCTCGTGGCACGAGGGGCGGTCCTCATCGACGCCGACCAGGTGGCGCGGGACGTGGTGGCTCCCGGTGGACCGGCCTACCAGCCGCTGATCGACCGGTTCGGTCCCGGGATCGTCGCCGCCGACGGCACCATCGACCGCCCGGCGCTGGCCGCCCTGGCGTTCGCAGACGAGGAGCGTCGGCTGGAGCTCAATGCCATCACGCACCCGGCCATCGGTATCGCCATGATCGAGGCACGTGACACCCACGAGGGGACCGACGACATTGTGGTGCTGGCCATCCCGCTGTTGAAGGCCCTGCATCGCGAGACGGTGCGGCTCGACGTCGTCGTGGTGGTCGACTGCCCGACCGATGTCGCACTCGACCGGCTGCTGGGACAGCGCGGCTTCGACCGCGCCGACGCCGAGGCGCGCATTCGCTCGCAGATCTCGCGCGAGGAGCGTTGCGAGGAGGCCGACTTCATCCTCGACAATTCGGGCGACCGGGCCGCGCTCGAGGTGAAGGTGGCGGAGCTCTGGGACTGGTTGCAGGCCGAAGCCGCCCGGAAACGGGCCCGCACGGGCGCCGACGCCGGGCGCACCGCAGGGTCGGGGTAGCACCGGGACCACGTCTGCGGGCTCCCGGTGGCGCGGCCGTCATCGTGTGGCCGGCACGGTGGGGACGGCGAAGCGGAATGCCCGTGCCGATCGGCAATACTCGCCCTGTGAGCCAGCGTCTTGCCGCGGGTCTGGTGAGCGTGTGGTTCGGGGCCCTCCTGGTCGTGGCCGGCATGCCGAGCCTCCCGGCTCGCGGGCCTGGAGCCCGCCCACCGGCCGATCGAGGCGGCACCGGTCCACGAAGCGGCGACGCAGTCGCCACAGCGCAGCGTGTCCCGCATCGTCCTCTACGGCGACTCGCTGGTCTCCGAGGCGGGCCAGGACTTCGCCTCACTGGCCTCACGCGCCGGTGCCTCGGTACAGGTGCACACCTTTCCCGGCACGTCGCCGTGTGACTACTTCACATCGATGGCCACCGCCGCCCATGACTGGCATCCCACGGTCGCCGTCCTGGTGTTCTCCGGGGACGCCTTCACGGCGTGCAACGGCGGCGTCGTGGTCGGGACGGCGCAGTACTACGCGAAGTACAGGGACGAGACCCGCGCCGCCATCGCGATCTTCCGCTCCGTCGGCGCCGACGTCGTCCTGATCGGCCAGCCGGCCGACAGCACGGCCAGGCTGACGAGGAACGGGTCGGCCCTCAATCAGGTCTACCGGTCGATCGCCAGGTCGAGCAGGGGCGGCATCAGCTACGTCGATGCGGGGCAAGCCGTCCTGGCGAAGGGGCGGTTCACCTGGTCGCTGCCCTGCCTCACGGGCCAGCCCTGCACCGGACCGCACGGCACGAACATCGTCCGCTCTCCCGACGGCGTGCACTTCTGCCCCGACGGCCGGACCACGCCGGACCGGGGCCTCGAGGTGTGCGACGTCTACTCCTCGGGAGCGTTCCGCTTCGCCTCGGCCATGCTGAAGGCGGCGCTCGGCGCGGGCGTCCGTGCTGTCACACCCCACGGGTAGCCTCCTTGTGTTATGCCCGAATTCGAGGTCGTTTCCCCCTTCCAGCCCTCGGGTGACCAGCCCACGGCCATCGTCGGGCTGGCCAAGGGGGTACGGCGGGGCGACGCCTACCAGACGCTCCAGGGCATCACCGGGTCCGGCAAGACGGCGACCATCGCCTGGATGATCGAGCAGGTCCAGCGGCCCACCCTCATCATCGAGCCGAACAAGTCCCTGGCCGCCCAGCTGTCCTCGGAGCTCCGGGAGCTGTTCCCCAAGAACCGGGTCGAGTTCTTCGTCTCCTACTACGACTACTACCAGCCCGAGGCCTACCTCCCGACGACGGACACCTACATAGAGAAGGACTCGTCCATCAACGACGAGATCGACCGGCTGCGCCACGCCACCACCTCCTCGCTCCTGATGCGGCGGGACGTGATCGTGGTGGCCTCGGTCTCCTGCATCTACGGGTTGGGCTCGCCCGACGAGTACCGCGACCGCATCCTCGGCATCAAGGTCGGCGAACAGGTGGACCAGCGCGACATGCTGCGCCGGCTCGTCGACCTGCAGTACGCCCGCAACGACGTCAACCTCGTGAGGGGCACCTTCCGCGCCCGGGGGGACACGGTGGAGATCCACCCGGCCTACGAGGAGCAGGCGCTGCGCGTCGAGCTGTTCGGGGACACCGTCGACCGGATCGTGCCCTTCGACGTGCTGACGGGGGAGATGGGCGACGAAATGGAGGACGTGGCCGTCTACGCCGCCACCCACTACGTCACCGGCGACGACATCATCCAACGCGCCGTCGGCTCCATCGAGGTCGAGCTGCGGGAGCGGCTGCAGGAGTTCGAGAAGGAGGGCAAGCTGCTCGAGGCGCAGCGCCTCCGGGTGCGCACGGAGCACGACCTCGAGATGCTGGCCGAGACGGGCGTCTGCTCGGGCGTCGAGAACTACAGTCGCCACCTCGACGGCCGGGCGCCGGGCGAGACGCCGTACACCTTGTTGGACTTCTTCCCCAAGGACTACCTCTGCGTCATCGACGAGAGCCATGTCGCCGTCCCGCAGCTGCACGGGCAGTACGCCGGAGACAAGTCCCGCAAGGACGTCCTCGTCGAGCACGGCTTCCGCCTGCCCTCGGCCCGGGACAACCGGCCCCTCCGCTTCGAGGAGTTCGTGGAGCGGGTGCCACAGACCGTCTTCGTGTCGGCCACGCCGGGGGCGTTCGAGCTCGAGCACTCCGACCAGGTGGTGGAGCAGGTGATCCGCCCGACCGGCCTGATCGACCCCGAGGTCACGATCATGCCCACCAAGGGACAGGTCGACGACCTCCTGGCCCGCATCAACGCCACGGTGCAGGCGGGCGGGCGCGTGCTGGTGACGACGCTGACCAAGAAGATGGCCGAGGACCTCACCGACTACCTGGCCGACGCCGGCGTCCGGGTGCAGTACCTGCACTCGGACATCGACACCATCACCCGGATCGAGATCCTGCGCGAGCTGCGCCTGGGGTCCATCGACGTGCTGGTCGGCATCAACCTCCTGCGCGAGGGGCTCGACCTGCCCGAGGTCGCGCTGGTCGCCATCCTCGATGCGGACAAGGAGGGCTTCCTCCGCTCGGCCTCCTCGCTGATCCAGACCATGGGCCGCGCCGCCCGCAACGTCGACGGCCTCGTCGTCCTCTACGCCGACACCGTGACCGACTCCATGCGCGAGGCCGTCTCGGTCACCCAGCGCCGGCGCGAGGTGCAGATCGCCTACAACAAGGAGCACGGGATCAACCCCCAGACGATCCGCAAGTCGGTGACCGACATCCTGGAGCGGCTGCGGGGCAGCGGAGGCGGGGGCGTGGCCAAGGCGGGTCGGAGCCGGGCCGAGGTGCGCAAGAACGCGGCGGTGCGGGGCAACCGGCGGCCGGCCCTGCTGGCCGACGGCGACGCCTCGACGCCGGCGGAGGCCGTCGAGCTGATGACCCAGCTGGAGGCGGAGATGAAGGCGGCCGCCGCCGAGCTGCGCTACGAGGAGGCGGCGCTCCTGCGCGACGAGATCGCCGATCTGCGCGCCTCCATCCCCGGTTGACACCGGGTCGGGGCGCCCGATCTTCACACCGGACGCAGGCGACAGGCTGGGATGACGCACGCGCAATTCGCACGCAATTTCCGATCAATTCACAAGCAATTCCCAGGGTCAATTCCCGCACAATCCGCCGCTGACCTGGGAGAACGGCTGTTTCGGGTCCCCTCGGCCTGCACCCCCCCTTGAGAGGTAGCGTCGCCGCAGTGCCCACCAATGCCCAACTGCGCGAAGCCATGGCCCGCTACGCCGCCGTCGTGTCGTCGAAGGATGCCGCGGCCTACGCCGCGCTCTTCACGCCCGATGCGGTCCAGATGGACCCCTACCCGACAGGTCTGCACACTGGTCGGGCCGAGATCGAGGCCTTCATCCAGTCCGGCTTCGACGGCTGCGAGACCATGACCTTCGTGGTGGAGGAGGTCCACCCGGTGGCCGACAAGGCCGCCATCCGCTTCCAGATCGACCTGACGCTGGCGGGCGGCGGCATCATGCACATCCGGGGTGTGGAGGTCTTCACCGTCACTGACGACGGACTCATCAGTGCGGTCGACGCGTTCTGGGGTGACGAGGACGTCACCTTCGAAGAGACGGCGTAGAGGGGGCACGGCGTCCATGGCGTCCTCGCGGGAGTGCAGCGCCGGTCCGACCTGGGCGGCGACCGTGCGGCTGGCGGGGCGGCCTTCCTCGGAGGCATGATCGGCAACGCACGATTCGTCGACGGTCGCAGCAGTCGGGCCGGCGGCGGATGGTGGAAACGGGGCGCAGGGGTGGTGCTCCGTCGCAACAGCGTCATCGACGGACGTCGGGCCACGCAGGGCGGCACGACGTGACGGAGGTTCGGCGTGGACACGGGGGGGACGGCAGGGCAGCGCAAAGAGGGGATCAACCAAGGGAGAGATGGCATGAGAAGCGGGCTTCGTGCGGGACTGATCGCCGGCGCGATCGTCGTCGTGGGTTCGATGGTGGGAGTCGCAGGCGGCGTTGCAGGAGCAGCGTCCACGCTGCCCTCGTTGTCCTCGGGAACGATCTCCCTCTTCGCGGGGTCGACCGTCGGGCGCGTCGGGCGCGCCGACGACAGGGAGCGCGGTCGGATCGCCGTTGAACTCCCCTTCGGACGAGGCCGAGCACAACGGCACCGTCTACATCGCGGACCTGAACAACTGCGAGGTGCGGAAGGTGGTCGGCGGGCAGATCAGCGATTTCGCCGGGGGTGCGGGAGGCTGCTCTGGCGGGTTCTTGCCACTGAACCTCACCAACTCGCCCCAGACCTCCACCATCGGCCATCCGACCGGCGTGGCCGCCGATGGCTCGGGCAACGTCTACATCGCCACCTGCACTGACTACACCGGTGTCGGGCCCGGCTGCATCGAGGGTGCTGTTCTGGAGGTGACCACCGGCGGGACCATCAGCCAGATCGTCTCGACCGGTGACATGGCGACGTTGTGCTCGAGCAGCGGCACGCAACGGGGACGCCAACGCCGGGCACGCCGGGGCGTGGGACGTGCGCACCCAGGGCGGGAACCTCTATCTGAGTGATGTCGTCAACGACGTCGTGGACGAGGCCACCACGTCCGGAGACGGACCTTCACATTGTGGCGGGCAGCTGCTTCTACGACAACGCGTCCCAACGTTCCCGGGACGGGCTCGTACAGCGGCGACAACGGCCCGGCCACCTCGGCCAACCTGAACGACCCGACCGGGCTCTTCGTCGACGGCTCGGGGAACATCTTCATCGCCGACTCGGACAACGACCGCGTGCGGGAAGTGTCCGGTGCCACCGGCACCATCACGACGGTGGCGGGCCCGACCGGGTTCGTGAAGCCCTTCGGCGTCGTCGAGGATTCGTCGGGCACCGTGTACATCGCGGACTTCGAGGGGTTCTGCGTGAAGGCCGTCGACGCCGGGACGGTCTCCACCGTCGACCGGGACGTGCGGCACGCAGGGTGACAACACGACGGCGGCGGGGATCCCGGCGTCCCAGGCCCTCTTCGGCTCGAACTCGCCCGAGGGCGGTCCTTCCCAGCTGGCCTTCACGTCGCAGGGCGACCTCCTCGTCGGCGACTACGGGGACAACCAGGTGGACGAGGTGGTGCCGGCGGCGCCGACCACGCCCCCGCCGACCCGCCGCCGACTCCGGTCACCTCACCGACGACGGCGACCCAGGGCTACTGGCTGGTGGCCTCCGACGGGGGCATCTTCAACTACGGGACCGCCGGCTTCTACGGCTCGACCGGCTCCATCCACCTGAACAAGCCCATCGTGGGCATGGCCTCGACCCATGACGGCCAGGGCTACTGGCTGGTGGCCTCCGACGGGGGCATCTTCAACTACGGCGACGCCGGCTTCTACGGCTCGGCCGGCGCCGTCCCGCCTCAACAAGCCCATCGTGGGCATGGCGGCCACCCCTGACGGCAAGGGCTACTGGCTGGTGGCCTCCGACGGGGGCATCTTCAACTACGGCGACGCCGGCTTCTTCGGCTCGACCGGCTCCATCCACCTGAACAAGCCCATCGTGGGCATGGCGGCCACCTCCGACGGCCAGGGCTACTGGCTGGTGGCCTCCGACGGGGGCATCTTCAACTACGGCGACGCCGGCTTCTACGGCTCCGCCGGCGCCGTCCCGCTCAACAAGCCCATCGTGGGCATGGCCTCGACCCATGACGGCGCGGGCTACTGGTTGGTGGCCACCGACGGCGGCATCTTCAACTACGGCGACGCCGGCTTCTTCGGCTCCGCCGGCGCCGTCCCGCTCAACAAGCCCATCGTGGGCATGGGCGCCAGCGCCGACGGTGGCGGCTACTGGCTGGCCGCGTCCGACGGCGGCATCTTCAACTACGGCGACGCCGCCTTCGACGGCTCCGCCGGCGGCACCCCGCTCAACCAGCCCATCGTGGGCATGGCGTCCGGGGCGTCCGCGGCCTGACCCGCATCGACCGGACCCGGCGGTGGGGCAGTGACCCCGCCGATCCGGGTCCGGCGGTCGCGTCCCGGCGAGCCCACCCGGGCGACCTGGTCCCGACCTGACGTGACACACCCCACCGGTATCCTCCACAGATGGCCGACCGTCTCGTCGTTCGCGGCGCTCGTGAGCACAACCTGCGTGATGTCTCGCTCGACCTGCCCCGGGACCGGCTGATCGTCTTCACCGGCCTGTCGGGCTCGGGGAAGTCCTCCCTGGCCTTCGACACCATCTACGCCGAGGGCCAGCGCCGCTACGTCGAGTCCCTCTCGGCCTACGCCCGCCAGTTCCTGGGCCAGATGGACAAGCCCGACGTCGACTTCATCGAGGGCCTGTCCCCGGCCATCTCCATCGACCAGAAGTCGGCCTCCCGCAACCCGCGCTCGACCGTCGGGACCATCACCGAGGTCTACGACTACCTGCGCCTCCTGTATGCCCGCATCGGCCATCCCCACTGCCCTGTCTGCGGGCGGCCCGTGGCGCGCCAGACCCCCCAGCAGATCGTCGACCGGGTCCTCGAGCTGCCCGAGGGCACCCGTTTCCAGGTCATGGCGCCGGTGGTCCGGGGCCGCAAGGGCGAGTACAGCTCCCTCCTCGACGACCTGGCCAAGCAGGGCTTCGCCCGGGTCCGGGTCGACGGCGTGCCGCTGGAGCTGTCCGAGCGGGCCGACGTCAACCTGGCCCGGTACGAAATGCACACCATCGAGGTCGTGGTGGACCGCCTGGTCAGCCGGGCCAACATGCGCCAGCGCCTGACCGAGTCCATCGAGACGGCGCTCGGCCTGACCGGCGGCACGGCCGAGGTGCTCGTCATGAACGGCAAGGGTGCCGGCGGCGAGGGTGCCGAGGGAGGGGGAGGAGGACGAGGCCATCACCTTCTCCCAGCACCTCTCCTGCACCCACTGTGGCATCAGCTTCGAGGAGCCGGCCCCCCGCAGCTTCTCCTTCAACTCCCCCTACGGGGCCTGCCCGGTCTGCCTCGGCCTCGGCACCAAGTTCGAGGTCGACCCCGAGCTGGTGGTGCCCGACGACTCGCTCTCCCTGGAGGAGGGCGCGCTGGCGCCGTGGGCGGGCGCCCGCAGCGAGTACTTCACCGGCCTGCAGATCGGGGTGGCCGAGCTCGGCGGCTTCGACTTCGACACCCCCTGGAAGTCGCTCAAGGCCAAGGACAAGAAGCTCGTCCTCTACGGCACGGGCAGCCGCTCGGTGCACGTCACCTACAAGAACCGCTTCAACCGCAAGCGGTCCTACGAGGCGGTCTACGAGGGCATCATCCCGTGGCTGCAGCGGCGGCACGGCGAGTCCGAGTCCGACTGGTCGCGCGAGCAGATCGAGAACTACATGCGCGAGGTGGCCTGCCCGGAGTGCGGGGGCGCCCGGCTCAAGCCCGAGTCGCTGGCCGTCACGGTGGGGGGCCGCAACATCTACGAGCTGTGCAGCCTGTCGATCGCCAACGCCGTCGAGGCCATGTCCACGCTGGAGCTGAGCGACCGCGAGCACATGATCGCCGACCGCGTCTTCAAGGAAGTGCGCGAGCGCATGCAGTTCCTGCTCGACGTCGGCCTGGACTATCTGTCCCTGGCGCGGTCCGCCGGCACGCTGTCCGGCGGCGAGGCGCAGCGCATCCGCCTGGCCAGCCAGATCGGCAGCGGCCTCGTCGGCGTCCTGTACGTCCTGGACGAGCCCTCCATCGGCCTGCACCAGCGGGACAACCAGCGCCTGATCGCCACGCTCGAGCGTCTGCGCAACCTGGGCAACACCGTCATCGTCGTGGAGCACGACGAGGAGACGATCCGCACCGCCGACTACGTCGTCGACATCGGGCCCGGGGCGGGGGAGCACGGGGGCAACGTCGTGCACGCCGGTCCGGTCTCGGGGCGTGGCGGCCTCCTGACCAACAAGGCGTCCATCACCGGGCAGTACCTGTCGGGCAAGAAGTCGATCCCCGTGCCGGCCCGGCGCCGCCCGGGGACGGGCGACGTGGTGACCGTGCGCGGCGCCAAGGAGCACAACCTCAAGGACATCGACGTGTCCTTCCCGCTCGGGTGCCTCATTGCCGTCACCGGCGTGTCGGGCTCGGGGAAGTCGACGCTGGTGAACGACATCCTGCTGCGCTCGCTGGCCCAGACGCTGCACCGGGCCAAGACGATCCCGGGCCGGCACCGCAAGGTCGAGGGCATCGCCAAGCTCCTCGACAAGGTGGTCGACGTGGACCAGGCGCCCATCGGACGCACCCCGCGCTCGAACCCGGCGACCTACACCGGTGTCTTCGACCACATCCGCAAGCTGTTCGCCCAGACGGCCGAGGCCAAGGTGCGCGGCTACCAGCCGGGGCGGTTCTCGTTCAACGTGCGCGGCGGGCGCTGCGAGGCCTGTGCGGGCGACGGCACCATCAAGATCGAGATGCACTTCCTGCCCGACGTCTACGTCCCCTGCGAGATCTGCCACGGCGCCCGCTACAACCGCGACACGCTCGAGATCACCTTCCGGGGCAAGACCATCGCCGACGTGCTCGACCTGTCGTGCGAGGAGGCGCTGAGCTTCTTCGCCAAGCAGCCGCCGATCGCCCGCCACATGCAGACGCTGGTCGACGTGGGGCTGGGCTACGTCCGGCTGGGCCAGCCGGCACCGACGTTGTCCGGCGGCGAGGCGCAGCGGGTGAAGCTGGCCTCCGAGCTCAGCCGCCGGCCGACCGGCCACACCTTCTACATCCTCGACGAGCCGACGACGGGGCTGCACTTCGAGGACACCCGGCGCTTGCTCGAGGTGCTCGGGCGCCTGGTCGAGCAGGGCAACACGGTCGTCGTCATCGAGCACAACCTCGACGTGATCAAGACGGCCGACTGGATCATCGACCTCGGTCCCGAGGGCGGCGACAAGGGCGGCACCGTCATCGCCGAGGGCACGCCCGAGCAGGTGGCCAAGACGGCGGGCAGCTACACCGGTGAGGTGCTCAAGCCGGTGCTGGCGAAAGCCAAGTAACAGCGAGCTTCGGGGGCACCGGCAGGGTCGGGCAGGGCACCGGCAGCAGCCCGGCCGGGTCGCGCTCCCCTCAGCCGCACTCTTCCCGCATCACCCGGTCGAATCGCTCCCAACTCAGCCTGCAGGTCGAGGTATCCCGCCACTTTCTCGTCGGTCGCCAGTCGATGGTGCCTTTGCTGATGAGGAGCTCACCGAGGCGCTTTCCGTCGCTCTTGACGATGATGGTCACGTCCGTATTGGTGACGCGATGGGCTGGAAGGCTTGCTTCGATTTCGTGTTGGGGCATGTTCTCATCCTGATCCACCGCCCTTCGTGATCCGCGGACCCGCTTCACCGTGCGGCGCAGTCGGTGCGAGGTCCGCTGTCGCAGGCAACGCGTCGCGCGCAGCTGTCCCGGCGAAATGTGCAGCTCGACGCCGCAAATGTCGCGTTTCGGCGAAATGTCGGGCCGCCGATCGGCGTGACGTGACAACCCCGTGCTTCCATCGACGCATGGAGTTGGAGAACTTCGAGGACGCACTCGAGGCACTGATCGCCTCGGGCGCCGAGCACTACGGCGACGGCGAGTCGATGGAGAGGCTGCACTCCCTCGAAGCGCGCTTCGAGTCCTTCATGACCGAGGCCACCTCCGCCTTCGAGACGGGGGAGCAGTGGGCGGCCGACGGGGCCAAGACGGCCGCCTCGTGGATCTCCACGCGTTGTCGGGTCTCTCGGGCCGGGGCCAAGCGCCGGGTGCGACTGGGTCGGACGCTGCGCCACCTGCCCGCCGTGGCGGAGGCCTGGCGTGACGGTGCCATCGGGGAGGACCAGGCCCAGGCCATCGCCTGGGCCAGGCGCCACCGCACCGAGGCCGCCATGGCCCGGGACGAGGCGATGCTGGTCTCCCAGGCCTCCGACATGGGATTCGAGGACTTCTCCCGGGCGCTGGCCTATTGGAAGCAGCTGGCCGACCCCGACGGGGCCGAGGCCTCCGACAGGAGCGCAAGGCCTCTCGTGACGTCTTCTTGACCTCGAGCTATCGACGGCATGTGGCTGGGCCAGATGACGCTGGACCCCATCAACGGCGCCATCGTCTCGGGCGAGCTCGACCGCTTCGAGCACGACCTCTTCGAGGCCGACTGCGCCGAGGCCAAAGAGCGCCTGGGGAGGACGGCGCGGATCGACGAGCTGGCCCGGACCTCGGGCCAGCGCCGGGCCGATGCCCTCGTCGAAATGGCCACCCGCAGCCGTACCGCCCCCGCCGACGGCATCCGCCCCGCCCCGCTGTTCAGCGTCCTGGTCGGCTTCGAGACCCTCAAGGGCATGATCTGCGAGCTCGAGAACGGCACGGTCCTCCACCCAACGGCCCTCGGCCCCATGGATGGACTCGGCCTACTTCGAGCGGGCCCTCGTTCTCCTTGGGCAACCGCATCGACGTCAGCGTGCGCTCACGCTTCTTCACCGGTGGGACCAGGCGGGCCATCGAGCTGCGCGACCGCATCTGCACCCATCCCCACTGCTACGAGCCCGCCGAGAACTGCCAGGTCGACCACATCCAGACCTATGCCTCAGGGGGGCTGACCACCCAGGACAACGGCCGGCTGCTCTGTGGCTTCCACAACCGCCTGCGCAACCAGCGAGAGGGCAAGGGCGAGCCAGCGCCAGCGGCCCCCACCGTCGGCCGCCTGAGGGGCGGGCCCGCTTCGCCTCTGGCCCAGTCCGCCCCCGCAGCACCCCGGCTGCTCTCACCGCCGGCAGTTCGAGAAGCCGAACCACTCCGGGCCTTTGGCGCGCCCGGGTTTCGGCGCGCGCCCGCAACCCGGAGCGCCTCTACGACAAGTGCGTATGCGGCCTCTCGAGCTCGACGCCGTCGAGGAACAGATCGATCTTCTCGTTGTAGAAGGCGATCAGCCCGGCAATCGGCAGAAGGTCCCGGGTCGGGAAGTCATAGGTCCAGGCGATGTCGGGATGAATCCGCAGTTCGACTGCCGCCGACCAGTACCCGCTCGTCGTCCCCTTGTAGGGGCACGCCGTCTGCGTGTCCGACGGCACCAAGTGGGTGAAGTCCACGTCGGTCCGGTCGATGTAATAACGCGTCGGGAGGCCCGTCTCGAAGCACAGGACGGGCGACGATCGTCTCCGCCAGCACGACACCCTTGGACTCGACCCGCAGGTGCCGGCTCGACCGCAGGGAATCGACACGCGTGTACGGATTGCGTGGGTGGACGAAGACCTGCTCGTCCTCTTCGAACCAGGCGTCGAAGGCGGACCACGAGAAGCGGACCGTGTCGTCCAACCCGTCGACCTTGGCCGCCGTCAGGACGGAGGCCGCGCTGGGCCGGTCGACGTCACCGACCCGTACGCCGAAGCGCTTGGCGTCGCCCCGTGACGACTCCATCGTGGTGCCCTCGTCGACCAGCGCGCCGGCGTCGACATCACGCAGAGGGATGTAGTACTGCGGATACGACGTGTTCTCCCAGACGTAGCGGGCATCGGTCGTGTCGAAGACGGGGCGGCCGGCCAGGAAGGCCCGGATCCGCCGGGGGACCGGCTGCACGTGGTTGACCGCGACGGGTGGGGCGGGAAAATCGCTCACTGCATGGGCCTCCTGTCGCCACGGCACCGGACCACTCGGGACCCTACCGGAGCACGGAAAGGCCCCGGCTCGAGAACCAGGCTCAGGTAATGGCCAGCATCCGCTCGAGCGCCACCTTGGCCCACTCCGTCGTCTCGGCGTCGACCACAATGCGGTTGCGCACCTCGCCCTCGACCAGGCCCTCGAGAATCCAGGCCAGGTGCTGCGGGTCGATGCGCGACATGGTCGAACAGGGACACACCAACGGGTCGAGACAGACGACGGTCTTGTCGGGCGACTCGTTGTTGAGCCGGTTCACCAGGTGGATCTCGGTGGCGACCCCGATGACCGAGCCCGAGGGAGCGGCCGCCACTGCCGGATGATGGCGTCGGTCGAACCCGTCACATCGCCCATCGACACCACGTCGTGTGCGCACTCGGGGTGCACCATGACGATCCCGTCGGGGTGCTCGGCCCGGAAAGCGGACACGTGCTCGGGCCGGAAGCGCTGGTGCACCGAGCAGTGCCCCTTCCACAGGAGCAGCGTCGACTCCTTGACCTCGCGGTCGGACAGCCCGCCCAGGGCCAGCCGCGGGTTCCAGACCCGCATGTCGTCGGCGCCGTAGCCGAGCTCGAAGCCGGTGTTGCGTCCCAGGTGCTGGTCGGGGAAGAACAGCACCCGCTCACCCCTGCCGGCCTCGGCACGGTCCAACGCCCACGTCAGCACGGCCCTGGCATTGGACGACGTGCAGACGGCACCCCCGTGGCGCCCCACGAAGGCCTTCAAGGCGGCGGACGAGTTCATGTAGGTGACCGGGATCAGCCCGTCCACGTCGATCACCCGCGCCAACTCGTCCCACGCCTCCTCGACCTGGTCGATGTCCGCCATGTCGGCCATGGAGCAGCCCGCGTTCAGGTCGGGCAGGAGCACCTGCTGGTGGTCGCCCGTCAGGACGTCGGCCGACTCGGCCATGAAGTGCACCCCGCAGAACACGATGAACTCGGCCTAGGACTGACCCGCCGCGATCCGCGACAGGCCGAAGGAGTCGCCCCGGGCATCGGCCCAGCGCATCACCTCGTCCCGCTGGTAGTGGTGCCCCAGAATGAAGACACGGGACCCCAGGGCGGCCTTGGCGCGCACCGATCATGGAGTCCAGTGACTCCTGACTTGCGGACGTGTAGCGCTCCGGGAGTGGCGCCTGAAGCCTGAGCATGTGGTCTGCCCCCTTGTCGGGAGTGCATCGATATGGCCGGCGGGGACAGCCTGGTCGCCCATCCGCGGGTATGTCGGCCTCGATGCGAGGTTGTGTGCCGGAAACCAGGCCGGCGCAGCCAGTGTAACGCCCGCCACCAGGGATGGCGCGGTGGGCGTGGGGGAGCGAGAAGCACCCGAAAGTAAACTGGAGCCAGTGCACGACCGCCCGCCGACCGGCTCCATCCCGGACGCCCCGGGCTCGTACCAGTTCTACGACGCCGAGGGCCGGGTCCTCTACGTGGGCAAGGCCAAGTCCCTGCGCCACCGCCTGCCCAACTACTGGCAGAAGTCGGCCCAGCTCGGGCCCCGCACGGCCCAGATGGTGGCCCAGGCCGACCACGTGGAATGGGTGGTGGTCGACAGCGAGGTCGACGCCCTCATCCTCGAGCACAGCCTCATCCAGGCGCACCTGCCGAGGTACAACGTCCGCCTCAAGGACGACAAGAGCTACCCGTGGCTCGCCGTCACCCTCAACGAGGAATGGCCCCGCCCCGCCGTCGTCCGCGGCCGCAAGACGAAAGGGCGTGCGCTACTTCGGCCCCTACGGCAACGCCGGCGCCATCCGCTCCACGCTCGACCTCCTCGTCCGGAGCTTCCCGGTGCGGACGTGCTCGGACACCAAGTTCACCCGCCACGAGCGCCTCGGCCGGCCCTGCCTGCTCTACGACATCGACCGCTGCTCGGGCCCGTGCGTCGGCGCCGTCGACCACGAGGCCTACGACGGCTACGTCAACGACCTGATGGGGTTCCTCTCGGGCGACACCGAGCCCGTGCTGGCCCGGCTGGAAGCCGAGATGCTGGACGCATCCGAGGACCTCCAGTTCGAGCGCGCCGCCCGCCTGCGCGACCGCATCGTGGCCGTGCACAAGGCGGCCGAGTCCCAGCAGATGGTGTCGGACCGGGCCGAGGACTTCGACGTCGTCGGGCTGGCCGAGGACCCGCTGGAGGCGTCGGTGCAGATCTTCCGGGTCCGGCGCGGCCGGGTGGTGGGGCACCGGGGCTTCGTGGCCGAGAAGGTCGAGGACCTGTCCGGCCCCGAGTTCATGGCCCAGGTGGTGGGCCAGGTCTACGGGGCCGACGGGGCCGAGGTCCCGCGACGGCTGCTGGTCCCCGAGGAGCCGGCCGACCGCGCCCTGCTCGAGAGCTGGCTGCACACCATCCGCGACGGGCCCGTCGACATCGCGGTGCCCCAGCGCGGCGCCAAGCGGGCCCTGCAGGAGACGGTCACCCGCTCGGCCGGCGAGGACCTGGCCCGGCACCGGCTGCGCCGCGCCGCCGACCACAACGCGCGCTCGAAGGCGTTGACCGAGCTGCAGTCGGCGCTCTCCCTGCGCGAGGCGCCGCTGCGCATCGAGTGTTACGACATGAGCCACCTGCAGGGCACGGACTACGTGGGCTCCATGGTCGTGTTCGAGGACGGGTTGTCCAAGCGCTCGGACTACCGGCGCTTCAAGGTCAAGTCCGTCCCCGGCAACGACGACTACGCCGCCATGGAAGAGGTGCTGACGCGGCGGCTCACCGCCCTGAAGGCGCCGGCCGAGGTACCGGCGGACGGACGCCCGCGCCGCTTCGCCTACCGCCCCAACCTGATCGTCGTCGACGGCGGCAAGGGCCAGCTCGGGGTGGCCGAGCGGGTGGTGCACGAGCTCGGCCTCGAGGGCGAGGTGGAGCTGGCCTCGCTGGCCAAGCAGTTCGAGGAGGTCTACCGGCCCGGCTCGCCCTTCCCGGTGCGGCTGCGCCGGGGCTCCGACGCCCTGTACCTGCTGCAGCGCCTGCGGGACGAGGCCCACCGCTTCGCCATCACCTTCCACCGGGAGCGGCGCGGCAAGAGGATGACCAAGAGCATCCTGGACGACATCCCCGGGCTGGGGCCGGCCCGCAAGGCCCGCCTGGTCAAGGAGGTGGGCGGGGTCAACGCCGTGCGGGCCGCCTCGCTGGAGGAGCTGCTGTCCCGGTCCTGGCTGCCCGACGAGGTGGGGCTCGCCGTCTACGAGTCGATCCACAAGCCCGGCGGGCGATGAGCCCGGCCAGTCCGGCCAGCCGGGCCGCGAGCGGGCCGTGAGCCCGGCCGTGAGCCGGGCCGTGAGCCGGGCCAGGGGGCGTGAGCCGGTCCGGGAGGGCGATGGGCCACGCCGGCGGTGTGATGAGCCAAGCTGGGGGCCGATGAGCGAGTTCGTGGTGGTCACGGGGATGTCGGGCGCCGGCCGGTCGACGGCGGCGGCCGCCCTCGAGGACGTCGGGTGGTTCGTCATCGACAACCTGCCCGGCCGGGCTCATCATGAAGATGGTCGAAATGGTCGACCGGCCCGGCTCGGGCATCGAGCGCGTGGCGCTGGTCATCGGGCGCGGCGGCGCCAACACCGGCTCGGAGTACTTCGAGGACCTGCCCGGCGTGCTCGACGAGCTGCGGGCCACGCGGCGCCGGGTGCGGGTCGTCTTCCTCGACGCCGCCGACGACGTCCTGGTGCGGCGCTACGAGGGGACGCGGCGACGCCACCCGCTGGCGGCGCGCGGGGTGGAGGAGTCGATCGGCGACGAGCGCAAGCTGCTCCAACCGGTGCGCGAGCGCGCCGACCTCCTCATCGACACCGGCGACCTCAACTCCAACCAGTTGCGGATGCGCATCCTGGAGGCGTTCGGCGACGACGAGGCGCCCGCGCATGCAGACCTCGGTCATCTCGTTCGGCTACAAGCACGGCATCCCGCTCGACGTCGACGTGGTCTTCGACTGCCGCTTCCTGCCCAACCCGTTCTGGGTGGAGGAGCTGCGCCCCTTCAGCGGGGAGGACGAGCCCGTGCGCGACTACGTGCTGGGCCAGCCCGAGTCACAGGACTTCCTGGACAAGGTGGACGACCTGCTGACGAGCATCCTGCCGGCGTTCACCCGGGAGGGGAAGTCGTACCTGACCATCGCCATGGGCTGCACCGGGGGCCGGCACCGCTCGGTGACGCTGGCCCGCGAGCTGGCCACCCGGCTCAGCGCGCACGGCGAGCCGGTGTCGGTCTTCCACCGGGACATCGACCGGTGAGCCCCGACGGCGTGGGGCGCGGCGGGCGACGCGGCGGGCGCCCCTCGGTGGTGGCCATCGGCGGCGGGCACGGCACCGCCGTCACGCTGCGGGCGGCGCGGCGCTACGCCGGGCTGCTCACGGGCGTGGTGTCGGTGGCCGACGACGGCGGGAGCAGCGGCCGCCTGCGCGAGCTGCTCAACGTCGTGGCGCTGGGGGACATCCGCAAGTGCCTGGTGGCCCTGGCCGACGAGGACTCCGCACTGGCCACCGCCTTCGAGCGCCGCTACGACGAGGGGGAGCTGGCCGGCCACGCGCTGGGCAACCTGATTCTGGCGGGGCTGATCGACGCCACCGGGGACCTCGTCCTCGGGGTGGCCGAGGCGGCCCAGCTGCTCGGGGCCAGCGGGGACGTGCTCCCCGCCACCTCGGAGCTGGTGGTGCTCAAGGCCGAATCGAGCCACGGCACCGTGGCCGGGCAGGTGGCGGTCAAGGGGACCACCGGGATCGAGCAGGTCTCCCTGGTGCCCGGGGACGCCCAGCCGCCGCCGCTGGCGGTGGAGCGGATCCTGCGAGGCGGACCAGGTCGTGATCGGGCCCGGATCCCTCTTCACCAGCGTGTTGGCCGCCGTGGCGGTGGGAGGCATCGCCGAGGCGGTGGCCTCCACAAAAGCCCAGGTCGTGTACGTGTGCAACCTGCGCGGCGAGGTCTGCGAGACCGAGGGCTACGACGTGGCGGACCATGTGGCCGCCCTGGCCAGGCACAATGTCACGGTGGACGTGGTGCTCTGTGACAGCATCCGGGGTATGAGGGTCGGTATGACCGAGGCTCCGGTGCACGACGTCCCCCTGACGGGTGAGAACACCCTGGTCCACAGCCCGGCCAAACTGGCGCAGGCACTGTCGGGTCTGCTGGCATAGCGGTCGGTACAACGAAACAGCCGGAGAGCGATACAGCCGGAGAGCGGTACAGCAGGACGCCGAATGGGCCGAGAGGAAGGAACGAGATGAGCGTGCGGTCCAGATTGGTGGGGGCGATGCTGGTGAAGGCACAGCTGGTGAGGGCGCGGAGAGCACAGCTGGTGAGAGCACAGTGACGGTGCGGGTCGGGATCAACGGCTTCGGGCGCATCGGCCGCAACTACCTGCGCGCCGTGCTGGCCTCGGGCGCCGACGTGGAGGTCGTGGGGGTCAACGACCTGACCTCGGCCGAGACGCTGGCCCACCTGCTGCGCTACGACTCGACCCACGGGCGCCTGTCGGTCCCCGTCCAGGTGGAGGGCACCGACCTGCTGGTGGGGGAGAAGCCCATCCGCGTCATGGCCGAACGGGACCCGGCCCAGTTGCCCTGGGACCTGCTCGAGGCCGACGTCGTGATCGAGTCCACCGGCATCTTCACGAGCCGGGAGCAGGCGGCCCAGCACCTGGGCGGCTCGGTGAAGCGGGTCATCATCTCGGCTCCGTCGGGCGACGCCGACGCCACGCTCGTGATGGGCGTCAACGACCAGGACTACGACCCCGACAAGGACGTCGTCATCTCGAACGCGTCCTGCACCACGAACTGCTTCGTCCCCATGGTCAAGGTCATCGACGACGAGTTCGACATCGTGAGCGGGCTCATGACGACCGTGCACGCCTACACCAACGACCAGAACCTGCTCGACCTGCCGCACAAGGACATGCGGCGGGCGCGGGCGGCGGCCACCAACATCGTGCCGACGTCCACCGGCGCGGCCCGGGCCACCGGGCTGGTGCTGGCCGCCATGAAGGGACACCTCGACGGCTACTCGCTCCGGGTGCCGCTGCCGGCCGGCTCCATCACCGACTTCACCGCCGTGGTGAAGGGCAACCCCTCGGTCGAGGACGTGAACGCCGCCTTCGCCACCGCCGCCGCCAAGCCGCCCCTGGAGAAGTACCTCGTCTACACGGAGGACCCGATCGTCTCGAGCGACATCGTGGGCTCGCCCGCCTCGTGCACCTTCGACGCCGGGCTGACCATGGTCATGCCGATCAACGACGACCTCGGCCTGGTCAAGACCTTCGGCTGGTACGACAACGAGTGGGGCTACTCCAACCGGCTGGTCGACCTGACCGTCCTGGTAGGGGGCTGACCCCCATGGACCCCCTGCGTGGCATTCCGCTGTTGGGGGACCTTCCTCCGTTGGAGGGGAAGCGTGTGCTGGTGCGGGTGGACTTCAACGTGCCCCTGCACATCGGCGTGCGGGGCCGGGCCACCGTGGCCGACGACTTCCGCATCACCGCCGCGCTGCCCACCCTGCGCCGGCTGCAGGACGAGGGGGCCGAGGTGGTGGCCGCGTCGCACCTGGGCCGCCCGGCCGGCGCACCCGACCCGCGCTGGGAGATGGACCCGGTGCGCGAGCGGCTGCAGTCGCTCTGCCCCGGGGTGGAGCTGACCGAGAACCTGCGCTTCGACCCGGGCGAGAAGGCCAACGACCCCGCCTTCGTGCAGCGCCTCATCGCCGGCTTCGACGCCTACGTCGACGAGGCCTTCGGTGCGGCCCACCGGTCCCACGCCTCCATCGTCGGGCCGCCGGCGTTCCTGCCCAGTGCGGCCGGGCTGCGCTTCGCCCGCGAGGTCGAGGTGCTGGGCGGCATCCTGGAGTGCCCGGCCCGCCCCTTCGTCGCCGTGGTCGGCGGGGCCAAGGTGGCCGACAAGCTCGAGGTGCTCAAGGTCCTGGCCACCAAGGTGGACACGCTCGTCGTCGGCGGCGGCATGGCCTACACGTTCCTGGCCGCCCAGGGCGTCACGGTGGGGAGCTCGCTGCTGGACGAGACGCACCTGGAGGCCTGCCGGACCCTGCTCGACTCGGGCGTCGAGATCCTGCTGCCGACCGACACCAAGGCCCTGGAGCCCGGTGGCACCTTCGGGCCGCCCGGACTGGGGCACGGGCCGCGGGGGAGCGTCAAGGTGATTGAGGGCGACCTGCCCGACGGCTGGACCGGCCTGGACATCGGCCCCGACTCGGCGGCGGCCTTCGCCGAGGTCGTCCTGGGCGCCGGCACCGTGCTGTGGAACGGGCCGCTCGGCGCCTTCGAGGACCCCCGCTTCGCCGAGGGCACCCGCATCGTCGCCGAGGCGGTGGCGCACAGCCCCGGCTTCTCGGTGGTCGGCGGCGGCGACAGCGCCAGCGCGCTGGAGGAGCTCGGCCTGTGCGAGAAGATCGGCTACCTCTCCACCGGCGGCGGCGCCTCGCTGTCGTTCATCGAGCGCGAGGGGCACCTGCCCGGCATTGACGCGCTGCGCCAGGCGCCCAACGCACCCCACACCCGCGGGTGAGCGCCGCAGCCACCAGCACCCGGCGCCCGCTGGTGAGCGGGAACTGGAAGATGCACCACGACCACATCGAGGCGCTGCACACGGTGCGCGACCTCGGCCTGCGCCTGAAGCCCGACGACGTGGCGCGCGTCGACGTGTCGATCCACCCGCCCTTCACCGACCTGCGCACCGTGCAGACGCTGGTGGAGAAGGAGCACATCCCCGTGGCGCTGGGCGCCCAGCACTGCTCCGACGAGGACGCCGGCGCGCGCACGGGCGAGGTCTCGCCCCGCTTCCTGGCCCGGCTCGGGACCGCCTACGTCATCGTCGGCCACTCGGAGCGGCGCACGCTCTTCGGCATGGACGACGCCACGGTGGCCGCCACCCTGCGGGCCGTGCTGCGCAACGGCATGACGCCGGTGCTCTGCGTGGGCGAGTCCGAGGAGCAGCGGGCGCACAGCCAGACCGAGAGCGTGCTGGAGGAGCAGGTGCTCGCCGCGCTGTCCGGCCTGGCGGCCGAGGTCGTGGCGGGCCTGGTGCTGGCCTACGAGCCGATCTGGGCCATCGGGACCGGCCAGGCGGCCACCGCGGTCGACGCCGAGGACGCCTGCGTGTTCATCCGCTCGCTGGTGGCCAAGGTGGGCGGGGACGAGGCGGCGGCCTCGGTGCGGATCCAGTACGGGGGCTCGGTGAACGCCGAGAACGCGGCCGACCTGATGGCCGAGCCGGACGTGGACGGCCTGCTCGTGGGGGGCGCCAGCCTGGAGGCGGCCGCCTTCACCGACATCATTCGGGCCACCGCCGCCTGCTACCGTTCCTAGGCCGAACCGGCGGGTTCGGCCCTCGAGTTCGTGAGTTGGAGGCTCCGCCGTGCTGGCAACCGTGGACACCGTCACCTGGATCTACATCGTCATTGAGGTCCTGGCCGCGCTCGGGCTCATCTTCCTGATCCTGATGCACAGCGGAAAAGGCGGCGGCCTCTCCGACATGTTCGGAGGCAGCGTCGGCGCGGCGGCCCAGGGCTCCACGGTGGTGGAGCGCAACCTGGACCGCATCACGGTGACCGTGGCGATCGTCTTCGCCCTCACCACAGTGGTCTTGGACCTCCGGCTGCAGTGACGGGCCGGGGCCCACGCCCCCGGCGCTGGCGCTGGCTGGTCGGGACGAGCGCGCTGCTGGCCCTTCTGGCTGCCGCCTGCAGCAACAACGGTGCGGGGGGCGGGACCACCGTGACCTATGTCGGCGTGGCGGGCGGGACGATCTCGTTCGGCACCACGCTGAGCCCGACGGGGTGCAACCCCAACACGCCGGGCGGCGACACGCCGGGCACCCAGACCGTGCTGGCGGGCGTGCTGCCCAGTCCCTTCGTGGTGAACGCCTCGGGCGCCTCGACGGCCAACGACTCGCTCATCGTGTCGTCCGAGCTCGTCAACACCAAGCCCGAGACGATCGTCTACACGCTCAACCCCAAGGCGGTGTGGTCCGACGGCGTGGCGATCTCCGCCGCGGACTTCAAGTACGCCTGGGAGCAGCAGCGCGGCGACCCCGACGACGCCACGGCCAACGCGGACATCGCCAGCATCGCCGGCTACCGCGACATCGCGTCGGTCACGGGCTCCAACGGCGGCCACACGGTCACGGTGAAGTTCAAGACCACCTTCGCCGACTGGCAGATGCTGTTCGCCAATCTGGTGCCGGCCCACGTGATGGAGAAGGTGGGCTGGAACCCGGCCTGCACCACCGTCGACCCGAACATCGACCTGTCGGGCGGCCCCTTCATGCTGGGCACGGTGACGCCGACCGCCATCACCCTGGTGCAGAACCCGAAGTGGTGGGGCACGCCGGCCAACGCCAAGTCCATCGTCGTCCACCTGGCGTCCTCGACGGCGCAGCTGGGGCAGTGGATGGCCTCGGGCTACGTGCAGGTGGCGGCCCCGACGACCGTGACCCAGTCCTTCCTGACCCAGATGACGGGGCTGCCGGGGGCGCAGAGCGAGGTGGACACCTCGGCCACCATGCTGCAGCTGGACATGGCCAGCGCGCTCGACTCGGACCTGCCGCCCGACGTGCGGGCGGCGATCGCCCTGACGATCAACCGCCAGGACCTGGTGAACCAGCAGGTGAGCTGGGCCTCGCCCACCATTGCGCCGGGGAACAGCCACCTCGTCGTGCAGGGCCAGGCGAACTACAAGTCCCCGTCGACGGGCTCGTCGACGACGACCGTCCCGCCGCCCGCCTCGTCGACCTCGACGACCAAGATCGGCTCCGGCGGCAGCGTGAACTTCCCCGTGACCCCGGTGCCGACCCAGGCGGCCGCCTTCCTGGCGGCCACGGGCCTGGTCCGCACGGTCGGCGACCCGTACTACCACTCGTCCTTCGGCGCGCCCTTCCAGCTGCACATGGTCTACGACTCGAGCGACCCCTGGGCGACGAGCGCGGCGCCCGTGCTGGCGTCCGAGCTGCGGGCGGCGGGGCTGGACACGACAGTGGTCCCGGTCGCCGGCGCGGCCGAGACGGGCCAGGTCGCTGGCGGCGGGCTTCGCCGACCTGGCCGTGCTGCCGCAGACCTTCACGCCGTACATGAGCCAGACCATGGCCTGGTACACCATGCTGCTGGGGCCGCCGGGGAAGAACGGCTCGCAGAACTGGACGAACTTCTCCAACAGCCAGTTCGACACCACGGTGACGACGGCCTCGCAGCAGCTCAACCCCAACACCGCCATGACCTACTACGACCAGGCGGACACGCAGCTGTGGGACGAGATGGTCTCGCTGCCCCTGTTCGCCGAGCCGACGGTGCTGGTCTGGAGCCGGACCATCGGCGGCGTCAACGCCATGCCGCGCAGCACGAGCCTGCTGTGGGCGGCCCAGCTGTGGGCGGTGCGGGTGCCGCAGTCGACCAACAACACGACGCCGTCGCTGCCGGGGCAGTAGGGGCGGGGCGCCGGCGCCGGCGGGCCGGTGATTGGGCATCCGGGGCCAGGAAGTGGGTCGATGGGCACGCGCTACGATCTCCGGACGCTGCTTTCCCATTGCATGCTCGTCGGAGTGGCGGAATAGGCAGACGCGCCAGCTTGAGGGGCTGGTGCCCGCAAGGGCGTGGGGGTTCAAGTCCCCCCTCCGACACTGCAGGTCAGGCGGTTCTATGGAACGGGACCGCCGTTCCGAACTCGGGGGATTCGAAACTGCGTGCATCGAGCGTGCAAGCGCGAATCCATACGAGACCGAGATCCTTCTCCGTTCTGGTCGAAGGCGACAGCAGCAGATCGCGGAGCGAGCGTCAGCGGGTGAGCGTCTCTGGACTTCGGAGTTCAGGCGCGGTTCGAGTGAAGATCGAGCACTCTGCGGCAGACACCATTGGTTCCTCCCTGTGAGGTCTGCGGCCGCGTCTGGGTGCGGGAAGGCGCCGGCGCATGGAAGAACCTCACCCCGCCGCTGACGCTCGACGAGAGGTCCTCGCGCTCGGGCTGCCGCGGACGACGCCGCAGATCGGAATGGGCGGGCCAGAGGGAGGTGCCCCAACCCCGCGCCGCCGGCGGCGCAAGGGGTTGGGGCAGATCCTCACCCCCAAAACGGGCTCACGACCTCGCCGTGGCGGGATGGCGGGTCAATCGCCCGGCGGTGATCTTGCTCGTCCGATTCGCGGAGTGCAACGTACCGGGGGGGTGCGCCCGCTCTACGGCTGATCGGAGATGGCCCTCGGCCGGCCGAACGCTTGAGGTCCCTCAGCCCCCGGGAGGGCTGGCCCGGCTGTTGTCGCTGGCTCACCCTTAAGACGGTATTCGGGAGCCCTGTGCTGCTCGACCGAGGTGGGGGGAGCGGCGGACTGTGAACTGCGAGGATCCCCGGCCTCCGCTCCCCACCCCGGTACGACATGAGGGGCGGCGCCGCCAAAGGATCGCCGCCCCTCTCCGGGCATACTGCCAAGCGCCTCCAGACCTACGTAGAGCCGATTGGACCGAACTCGATCAACGGACGGACAAGGAACGACGGTCGTTGTGTGAGAATTCAGCAGGTTCCGCCCATTCGGCCCAGTTCCAAGTTCCCGGCCGGTGAGCAACGATCCGATTGCCACCCTGGCCATTGTTATTCCACTGGCGATCAGGCGCGGGTGGCCGATTCAGTCCTTTCCACAGGGCTGAGTCGCGTCCGGAGTCGTAGACCGGCCTGACGTACCCCGGACAGCCCACCCGTACGATCGGCGCCGATGAACAAGCCGCGTCTGACGCGGCTGATGGTTCCCGACGAGCCCGACGCGGCCGTCACTCTCGAGGACATCCTGCGCCGCTACGTGGGCGTGTCCTTCCAACAGAACAACGGGTCTTGGGTACCAGAACAATCGATCGGTGGAGGCTCTCTCGGTCATTTTGTCCTCATGACAGGCACCGACTTTCAGTCCCTCTTGACTGGCAAGCGCAGCGAGAGCGCGGCGCCGGTTCCGTCGTACTGCTCGCCTTCGGGATCAACCCAGTGTCCTCCGAGTGCATGGACGCCGCGCAAAGTTGTACACGCGTGCCCATGACGCACTCCCGGACGGGAGCGAGATCATCCTTGGCCACACCCTTCTCGCCTGGGTCGACCATGGCATGACGTGCGAGGTGAGCTTCCACGGACACAGCCAGGTGAACGTCGACTTAGATGAGGCAGAGGCCGATGCGACGGTCTTCGTTTCTCCGAAAAGAGCGGTTGGGTGTTCGACCGACCTCGGGGACAATCCGGTTCGGAAGGGCGTGCACCTTCTGCCGTCCTGGGGCAGGCAACTTTGGCTGGGATCCGGCAGGACTCTCATGCTGGCGAGGGTGCAGAGTGACAAGCCTCGCACCTGGGCGACTTCTGGCCGTCCACCTCCCAGTCCCGGGGCTGGAGCCGACGATCTCGTTTGCGCGACGAAACCCTCTGAAGCTGCTGTGACCTGGACGGCTATGGCGTTATCCGGGGCCGCACGGAGCCCGGCCCGTCGACGACTGCCGGAGACGAGCGCCCGGCCGCGGCGCATTCCCGCCCCTCCAGTGGCCCAACGTGCATTGCCGCGGCATGATCACTCCCACCGATAGCGATTGCCACGGGCAGGGCGCCGGCAATCCGAGCCGATCCCTCCGTGGCGGGCGTCCAGAGAGAACGGGGGCTTGCCATGAGCCGGACACAGAGATTGCCCTTGCGTTCTGATCCCCACCGTGGCGCCTGGCGCGTCCTGGGACCACTGCTGTTCGCGGCGACCCTCATCGCCGCCGGCGCCGGCTTCACCGACGAGGCCGGAGCGGCAGGGACGCCTCCCGCCGCGCCCACCGGGCTGCACGCGTCCGTGAGCGGCACCACCGTCACGCTCGGCTGGACGAACGGCAGCCGGAGCACTGGGCGCCAACGTGTACCGCGACACGACGACGAAGTTCTGGGCGGGCGGTTGGCCCAGTCCGACACCGACCACCTTCACCAATACGGGAGTCACGACGGGCACCCACACGTATGTGGTGGCGGACTACAACAGCACGGCCGAGGGACCTCGCTCCAGCGCGATCTCGGTCACGGTGGGCGGGTCTCCGGCCCCGACGGTGACGGCTGTCACCCCCAACGCGGGCGGAGCGTCCGGCGGCACCGCGGTCACCGTGAGCGGCAGCAACTTCACCGGCGCGACCGCGGTCGCCTTCGGTGCGAACCCGGCCACGTCGTTCACCGTCAACAACGCCACCACCATCACCGCCACCGCACCGGCCGGTTCGGGGTCCGTCGACGTGACCGTGACGAACCCGGGCGGTAAGAGCGCCACCAACAGCGGCGACCGCTACACCTACAACGCCGCTCCACCTCCCGCACCGATCGTGACGCTGGTCAACCCGATCACAGGACCGAGCGGCACGCGGTCACCGTGAGCGGCACCAACTTCACCGGCGCCACCGCGGTCGCCTTCGGTGCGAACCCGGCCACGTCGTTCACCGTCAACAACGCCACCACCATCACCGCCACCGCACCGGCCGGTTCGGGATCCGTCGACGTGCAGGTGACCACGCCCGAAGGCACGAGCGCCACCAGTGCGAACGACCAGTTCACCTACAGCGCCGGGAGTCCGCCGGGGGTGATCCCGTCACCGACGGCCGGAGGATGGCAGCTCAACGGGTCGTCGACCCTCGTGTCGTCGGCCTCGCCGCCCAATCTCCAGCTCACGGCGGCGACGGCGAACGAGGCAGGGTCGGCCTTCTGGCCGACGCCGGTACCCGGGGTCGGGATCTCCGCCGCGTTCGATGCGTCCATCGGATCGGGCACCGGCGCCGACGGGCTCACCTTCACCCTGGCCGACGCCAGCGCGACGACCCCGACGGCGCTCGGGTCGTCCGGCGGCGGCGAGGGGTATGCCGGGCTCAAGGGCATCGCCGTCTCGCTCGACACCTACAAGAACTCGGTGAACCCCTCGAGCAACTTCGTGGGCATCGCCACGGGTCAGGGCTCCACGGCGGGCACGCTGCAGTACGCGACGACGAACTCTTCGATCCCCTCACTGCGCAACACCGTGCATCACTTCGTGGTGACGACGTTCTCCACCGGGCTGACCGTCACCATGGACGGCTCCCAGGTGCTGACCTATGCGACCAGCCTGCCCCCGACGGTTCTGGTCGGGTTCACCGGGGGAACGGGCGGCCTGACCGATATCCATGCGGTCCAGAACGTGTCGATCACCGCCGGGCCGCCGCCCCCGTCGCCCACCGTGACCGGCGTGAACCCCAACACGGGTCCGAGCACCGGCGGGACGCCCGTCACCGTGAGCGGCACCAACCTGACCGGCGCGTCCGCGGTCGACTTCGGTGCGAACCCGGCGACGTCCTTCACGGTCAACAGCGCCACCTCCATCACCACGACGGCCCCGGCCGGATCGGGCACGGTCGACGTCACCGTCGTCACTGCGGGAGGGACCAGCGCCACCAACGCCAACGACCAGTTCATCTACACGGGCGGGACGCCCGCGCCGACGGTGACCGGCCTGACGCCGAATACGGGCGGGACATCCGGCGGCACGCCCGTCACCGTGAGCGGCACCAACTTCACCGGCGCCACCGCGGTCGCCTTCGGTGTCGATCCCGGCCACGTCGTTCACCGTCAACAACGCCAGCACCATCACCGCCACCGCGCCGGCCGGTTCGGGATCCGTCGACGTGCAGGTGACCACGCCCGGAGGCACGAGCGCCACCAGTGCGAACGACCAGTTCACCTACAGCGCGGGGAGTCCGCCGGGGGTGATCCCGTCACCGACGGCCGGAGGATGGCAGCTCAACGGGTCGTCGACGCTCGTGTCGTCGGCCTCGCCGCCCAATCTCCAGCTCACGGCGGCGACGGCGAACGAGGCAGGGTCGGCCTTCTGGCCGACGCCGGTACCCGGGGTCGGGATCTCCGCCGCGTTCGATGCGTCCATCGGATCGGGCACCGGCGCCGATGGGCTCACCTTCACCCTGGCCGACGCCAGCGCGACGACCCCGACGGCGCTCGGGTCGTCCGGCGGCGGCGAGGGGTATGCCGGGCTCAAGGGCATCGCCGTCTCGCTCGACACCTACAAGAATTCGGTGAACCCCTCGAGCAACTTCGTGGGCATCGCCACGGGTCAGGGCTCCACGGCAGGCACGCTGCAGTACGCGACGACGAACTCTTCGATCCCCTCACTGCGCAACACCGTGCATCACTTCGTGGTGACGACGTTCTCCACCGGGCTGACCGTCACCATGGACGGGTCCCAGGTGCTGACCTATGCGACCAGCCTGCCCCCGACGGTCCTGGTTGGATTCACCGGGGGAACGGGCGGCCTGACCGATATCCATGCGGTCCAGAACGTGTCCATCACCGCCGGGTCGCCACCCCCGTCGCCCACCGTGACCGGCGTGAGCCCCAACACGGGTCCGAGCACCGGCGGGACGCCCGTGACCGTGAGCGGCACCAACTTGACCGGCGCGTCCGAGGTCGACTTCGGGCGGACTCGCGGCGTCGACCTTCACGGTCAACAGCGCCACCTCCATCACCACGACGGCCCCGCCCGGATCCGGCACGGTCGACATCACGGTCGTCGCTGCGGGAGGGACCAGCCCCACCAACGCCAACGACCAGTTCGTCTACACGGGCGGGACGCCCGCGCCGACGGTGACCTATCGCGGGGATCTTGCCCGCAGCGGCTTCTACCCGTCCGAGACGGGCCTCACGGCCGCCAACGCCGCGAGCCTCAAGGTGCACTGGACCGCCAGCGGGGGCGTTGACAGCTTTGCGCAGCCGATCGTGGCCAACAACATGCTCTTCTGGTCCGACTGGAGGGGCGTGGAGCATGGCGCCAACCTCAGCGGGCAGGACCTCTGGACCACCAATATCGGGACGACGACGCCGCCCACGAGCGACAATTGCTCTCCCACCACCTCGGGACCGACGAGCACACCGACCATCGCGACCGTGGGAGGCACCCTCACCATGTTCGTCGGCGGCGGCAATGGCGTCTTCTATGCGCTCAACGCCCAAACCGGGACGATCATCTGGCAGACCCGGCTCGGGACGTCACCCGACAACTTCTTGTGGGACTCGCCCGCGCTCTACAACGGCACCATCTACATGGGAGTGGCGTCCTATGGCGACTGCCCGCTCGTGCAGGGAAAGCTCGTGGCGATGAACGCCACGACGGGTGCCATCACGGGGACCGCAAACATGGTCCCCAACGGTTGTATCGGCGGGGGTATCTGGTCGTCACCCACGGTCGACACGAGCGCCGGCACCATCTGGGTCACCACCGGGACCCCACACGCCTGCAGCAACGGGGTGGGCATGGCTCCCGCCATCGTGGAGCTCAAGGCGAGTGACCTCAGCCTGCTCGGATACTGGAACGTGCCCGTCTCCAGCCAGGGTGCCGGCGATCCCGATTTCGGCGGCACTCCGACCCTCTTCACGGCGACCATCAACGGCCAGGTTCGTTCCCTCGTGGGTGCGGTGAACAAGGACGCCATCTTCTATGCGTGGGACCGCACCAACGTGGCCGCTGGACCCGTATGGCAGTCGACGGTCGCCACCGCCAGCGGGGATCCCGCGGTCGGATCAATTGTCTCGGCCTCGTGGGACGGCACGAATCTCTACGTGGGCGGCGGCAGCACCACCATCAACGGAACCAGTTGCCAGGCGAATATCGACGCACTGAACCCTTCGACCGGAGCCTTCGTCTGGCGGAGCTGCCAATCGAGTGGACTCTTCGGGGGCCTTACGGTTGTCCCAGGCGTCGTCGTCGAGGGAACCCTGGGCGGCAACGTGGTCTTCTTGAACACCGCGAACGGCAGCACGCTGCTCACCTACAAGTCGGGTGTCAGCGAAATCCAGGGGGAATGCGCGGTGTCGAACGGGATCGTCTACATACCCCTCGACAACGGCTCGCTCGTCGCCCTGGGCCAGTAGTCAAGCCAACCAAGTAGTCCTTCCCGACCGCGGCCCGAGTCTCAAGCCGACCCGGTCGGAGCGTGCCCCGTTCTGCCATGATCGTGTGTCGACCTGGAGGGAGGGACCGTGCTGCAGCATCATCGAGACGCCATCAAGCGTTGGGCCGACGCCGCTGCCCATGACGACGAAGTGCTCGCCGTGGTGGTGGCCGGTTCGCTGACCAAGGGGTACGGCCGCCCCGACAGTGACGTCGACGGGTTCTTGATCGTCAGCGACGAGGCGTTCGCCCGACGCCGGGCCAGCGGCGATCTCACCTTCTTCTCGACCGACCTCTGCGACTACGAGGGCGGCTATGTCGATGCCAAGTACATCGACCGGGCTTTCCTCGAAGCCGTCGTGGAGCGGGGCAGCGAGCCGGCCCGATCGGCATTCCTGGGCGCGATCGTCGCCTGGTCGACCGACCCGGCGCTCGATGCGCTGGTGCACGCAGCGGCCACCTATCCCGAAGCCGGCGTCGAGCAGCGTATGGCCCGCTTCTTCGCGCAGGCGCAGACCGCCCAGTGGTACGTGGGCGAGGCGGCCAAGCTCGACGACCCCTACCTCGCCGGGTGGGCGGCGAGCCGGCTGTCGCTGTTCGCCTGTCGCTTGATCCTGGCCCACAACCGAGTGCTGTACCCGTACCACAAGTGGCTGCTGCGCACCGTCGCCGAAGTGCCCGAGTGTCCCGACGACTTCGTCGACCTCGTGCGCACCCTCAGCATCGAACGAACGCCGTCCGCCGCCGAGGCGGTCGTGATGTCGCTGCTCCTCTTCCGGGAGTGGCCACAGGCCCCGGCCGGGTGGTCGACCCAGTTCATGTTGGACAGCGAGTGGAACTGGGTCGACGGTGAGCCGCCGGTCGACGATCTCTGAGGATCAGCAGCCGATTCCCTCGCGGCCATCAATGTCTTGTCGACACCGAGGGCCGCCGGTGATCAGGAGGCCAGGATCTTCGCCTTCTGCGCGTCGAACTCGGCGTCGGTGAGAATTCCCTGCGCCTTGAGCTCGGCGAGGTCCTTGAGCTGTGCCACCTGGTCCCGGGCCGGGGCCGCGGGCGCGGCCGGTGGGGGCGCGGCGTACTGCGGTTGTTGCTGGGCGTACTGCTGGTCGTCTTGTTGCGCCCAGCGGTTCTGCTGGCGCCGCGAGACGCGGTTCGACACGGCCGTGGCCGTGCCGGCGATCGCGGCGGTACGGGCGATGCCTCGGAGAAGTGGCATGTCGGTTTCCTTTCAGTCCCCGGCCGCGTCCAGCGCGGCCGCGAGGTCGTCCTGGGGGATGTAGCCGGCGGCCACGAGTTGGGCGTCGCCACGTCGCAGCGCCTGAACGAAGGAGGTCGCCCAGCGGTTCTCGAAGATGAGGATGGCCGCAGAAGACCCCGGAGCGATCACCGGTGCGGCGTCATCGAGGTCAGCTTGGCTCACCAGACCCGAGGAGACGCCCTCGAAGACGGCGAGGTCGATCGTTCCGTCATGGTCCAGATCGGCCAGCCCGATGATCCCCAAGGAGCCGTCCTCACCCTTGGCGACGAAGACGAGATCCAGAATCCTGATGATGCCCTGGTCGACGAGATCGACCAGGATTGGCAAGCCCTCGCCGGTCATCTTGCTCCCCGGGAACTCCACGACCAGATAACTGATCGGGCCCAGGCCTTCGTTGCCCTCTGCCATGTGCGACTCCTCCTGTGCCCTCTGGTTCTAGTCTCCCGTCTGCAGAATTGCTAGAGGTCGACGCTCAGGTCCAACCCAGCGATTGCGTGTCGGAGGCGCCAACAACCCGACACAGGCTGAGCCGCCTCTCACGCTGAGGCGCAACTAGTCTCAGGCGCACTGGACCCGAGAGGAGCGCTCATATGCCCATCGACACTCTGTTGGTGTACTGCGGTGTATACGGCGATGCTGCCGACGCACTGGCTGACTACGAGCTCGTCAAGGAACTCCACACCAAGGCCAACCTGGTCGATGCCTACGACGCAGCAGTCATCGAGCGGGACCACAAGGGCAAGGTCAAGATCGTCAAGAAGCACGAGACCCCGACGCGCGTCGGGGGAGTGCTCGGCGGCGGGGTCGGACTGGCGACGGGTCTGGTGATCGTCCTGTTCCCGGCCGCGGCCATCGGCGGAGGCCTCCTGTTGGGCACGACCGGCGCCGGCGCCCTGCTCGGTTCGCTGGCCGGACACGCCGCGGCGGGGATGAGCCGGAGTGACCTCAAGGACCTGGGCGAGTCGCTCGACGAGGGTGAGGCCGGCCTGGTCGTCGTCGCCGTCTCGGACATGCAGGCCAAGGTCCGTTCCGCCATGAAGCGGGCCCAGAAGGTAGAGGAGAAGCAGCTCAAGGCGGATCAGGAGGCGATCGAAGCCGACGCCGCCGAGTCGCAGAAGTCCTAGGGACTCCCACCCCGAAGAGCCTCGACCGTGTCACGACCCAGCACGCGCTCCGGAGACCGCGTCGCCATGCAAAGGAGCCGGGTGACCCCGTGACCAAGATGCGGCGCAAGGATTACGAAGAGGAGCTCCGGCGCCTGCAGGTGGAGCTCGTGCAGATGCAGCGCTGGATCGTCGACGAGAAGGCCAAGGTGTGCATCGTCTTCGAGGGCCGCGACACCGCCGGCAAGGGCGGTGTGATCAAGCGGCTCACCGAGCGGGTCAGTCCCCGCGTGTTCCGGGTCGTGGCACTGCCCGCCCCGAACGAGCGGGAGCGCTCGCAGATGTACATCCAGCGCTACATCCCTCATCTCCCGGCCAGTGGCGAGGTCGTGATCTTCGATCGGAGCTGGTACAACCGCGCCGGAGTCGAGCCCGTCATGGGGTTCTGTACCCCCGAGGAGTCGACTCGGTTCCTGGAGCTCGTCCCCATGGTCGAGCAGGCGATCGTCGACTCCGGCGTGATCTTGCTCAAGTACTGGCTCGAGGTCAGCCAGGAAGAGCAGACGCGTCGCCTGACCGCTCGCATCGACGACGGCCGCAAAATCTGGAAACTCTCCCAGATGGACCTCGAATCGTACGGACGCTGGTACGACTATTCGAGGGCACGCGACGCCATGTTCGCGGCAACCGATACCGAGGTTGCCCCTTGGTACGTGGCGGACTCGAACGACAAGCGCCGGGCGCGCCTCAACGTCATCAGCCACATTCTGAACCTGGTTCCCTACAAGAACGAGAAAGCAGAGCACGTCGTCCTGCCGGCTCGCCAGAGGCGGGGCGGTTACCGGGAGCCGGACACGCACCCACGCGAAGTGCCGTCCCGGTTCTGACCTGGCCTGGTGACGGCAACGAGCCCCGCGACGCCTCTTTGGCAGGACCGACCGGACCGACCGGGCTGCACGGTCGGACGCCGCCCCACTGACGTCAGGCCGCGCTGAGGGGGGAGGGTGGCGTACTCGTTCGCGGTACTGGCCGCTTTGGCCTTCGCCCTCGGGACGGTCCTGCAGCAAAAGGGAACGCTGCAGACCACGGCGGGGGAGAACGATCCACGGTTCTTGGTCGAGATCCTTCACAAGCCGGTCTGGCTGGCCGGAATGATCTCGCAGTCTGCGGGGTGGATCCTGCAGGCCGCGGCACTCGACCGCGGTCCGTTGGTTGTCGTGCAGTCTCTGACCGCGATGAGCCTGGTGATCGCGCTCCCATTGGGGATCTGGCTCACGAAGCAGCACATCGGGCCGAGGGAGTGGCTTGGAGCCGTCGCTGTACTGGTCGGCATCATGTTCTTCCTGTGGGCTGGTGCCCCGAGCGGAGGCACGAACCACCCGAGTGCCTCTTTGTGGTGGGGGGCCTGCCTCGGCACGATGGTCCTCGTCGGTTCGTTGGCTGCGCTCGGAATCAGGATGAAGGGCGCGTCGAAGGCTCTTCTCTTCGGCTGCGCCGCGGGCTTCGGCTACGGGCTCCAGGCCGCCGTGACCAAGACCTTCGTCGGCGAGCTGGGCCATGGAGCACTCTCACTTCTCGCCGACTGGTCGGTCTACGTCCTCGTGGCGTCGGCCGTCATCGGGTTCGTCCTCCAGCAGGGGGCGCTCAAGACCGGCGTCCTCGCACCGGCCATGGCGTCGAGCAACGCCGTGACGCTCTTCTCCAGCGTGATCCTGGGGATCGTCGTGTACGGAGAGAGGCTCTCGGCGGACGGCGGCGGCCATACGGCGTCGGCGGTCGTGGGGCTGCTTGTGGCCATCGTCGGCATCGTGCTGTTGGGCTCGGCCGAGGGACCTCCGGACAGCAATCCTCTGAACGCCGGTGGCGCGCCGTCTCCCGCTCCGACAGGGTGACGTGAGACGGACGTCGGCGCGTCCCTGGCGACCTGAAAGGAGTAGAGCCCTCAACCAGGTGGGGCGTAGGTGAACAGGTCGCCGAAATCTGCGGTACTCGTGCCGGTCGGCCCGCTCACGAAGACATTGTGCAGACCCGCCGGTTGTGCCGGGGCGAGCACGCTGATTCGTGTGTTCGAGACGACGGTGAAGTTCGTCGCGGGGACGCTCCCGAAGGTCACCGCTGTTGCCCCGTTGAAGCCGCTGCCGGTGATCGTCACCGTGATTCCACCGGCGACCGGGCCTGAGTTCGGGGACACGGAGGTGACGGCGGGCGGGGGTCCATAGGTGAAGAGATCGCCGAACACGGCGGCACTCGTGCCGGTCGGCCCGCTCACGAAGACATTGTGCAGGCCCGCCGGTTGTGCCGGGGCGAGCACGCTTATTCGTGTGTTCGAGACGACGGTGACGTTCGTCGCGGGGACGCTCCCGAAGGTCACCGCTGTTGCCCCGTTGAAGCCGCTGCCGGTGATCGTCACGGTGATTCCACCGGCGACCGGGCCTGAGTTCGGGGACACGGAGGTGACGGCGGGCGGGGGTCCACCAACTCCCCACAGGATTGACCCGGTGACGTCGCCCGCAACGCAGAAGGTGGTCACCGGGCAGGACACGTCCCATATGACATTGGAGCCATTGACGTCGGCGCTCGTCCACGTCGGTGCGGCGGCCGCCGGGTCCGAGGTGGTGAGCACGTTGCCGCCGCTATCCGTGGCCACGCACAGCGGGCTCGTTCCGCTCACCGTGCAGGTGAGCCCCGCCATCCAGTGCCCCGGGTCCGAGCCGCTCACGCTCCAGCTCGCCGGGCCGTCGCTCGGCGTCGATGAGCGCAACAGTTGGCCGGTGCCGTTTCCCGCCACGCAGACAGCCGTGCCCGCACACGAGATCACGCCGATGCCGCCCTGGCCGACGGGAGCGGCGTGCCATGCGGCTGCCCCAGCCGCCGGAGTGGTCGAAGTGAGGATGTCACCCGCCTCGTCACCGGCCACACAGAGAGACGCCGACGGGCAGGCGACGGCCCAGATCAAGGTGCTGCCGTCGACATCAGCGCGGGTCCACCCCGGGGCACCCCCGGTGGGGTTCGACGAGGTCAGCACCCCGCCATCGGCGTCCACGGCGACACAGAACGACACCGAGGCACACGAAACCCCCCAGACGCTCGTGGTGCCGTCGATGTCAGCCCGGGTCCAGTCCTGAGCACCTCCCGTGGGGTTGGTCGAGGTCAGCACCCCGCCGGTTCCATCGGTGGCCACGCACAGCGAAACGGACGGGCAGGAGATCTTGTTGATGTAGCTCCCCGGGTCGATGGTCGCCCGCGACCAGGCCGAGGGTCCGCCGGCCGGTGTAGTCGATGAGTAGAGGTTGCCGGCGGAGTCACCGGCAACGCAGAGCGCCGTGCTCGGACATGCGACCGCGTCGATCTGGTTGAAGTCGTCCACCGCGGCCTTGGACCAGGCGGAGAGTCCTCCTGCCGGCGCGGTGGAGGTGAGGATGTCGCCCGCTTCGTCGACCATGGCGCACAGCCCGCTCGCGGTGCAGGACATCCCACCCGTCCAGTTGTTGACGTTGTGGCCGAGGGAGTCGACGGGGGCCCCGACCCACGCGGCAGACCCACCGGTGGGATCGGTCGACGCCACCTCGCGACCCAGGGCATCGCCGGCGGCACACAACGAGGCCGTCGGGCACGAGATCGCACCGATATAGGCGGCGGAATCGACGTTGCTGGGCGTCCAGGCGGTGACGCCTCCCGTGGGGTTGGTCGAGGTGAGCACGTCTCCGTCGTCATCTCCCGCTGCGCAGAACGTGGCCGTCGCGCACGAGACCGACAGCACCCTCTTACCCGTCCCGGCGGGAGAGATCGCTCTCCACGCCAGTCCTCCCTGGGTCGGGGTGGTCGAGACCAGCAGCTGGCCGGGACTGTCGACAGCTGCACAGAGCGTCGGACTGGCACACGAGACCGAGACGAGGGGGAAGGGGTTGGTGACTCCCTTCACGGCCCACGCGGTGCTCCCACCCGTCGGATTCGTCGACGGAATCACCTGGCCGCCCTCGGTGGCAGCAACGCAGAAGGATGCGGTGGGGCAGGACACCGCATCGATGACAACGCCCGGAGTCATGCTGAGCTTCGACCAGGTGGCGGTGCCACCGGTCGGGTTCGTGGAGATCAGGAGGTTTCCCTCACTGTCGCCCGCGACACAGAGCGAGCTGGTGGGGCACGAGACGGATGCCAACCAGTTGCCGGGGTCGACGAGCCAGCGCTGCCACGTGGCCGCACCTCCGGTCGGGTTCATCGACGTCAAGACATTTCCGTCCGCATCGACGGCCACGCAGAGGCCCGAGGAAGGGCAAGACACCGACTGCATATGGGTGCCCGCTCCCAGTGGGGGCGCAGTATCGATCTGACCCGTGCTCGACCAGGTCAGTGGCGATGTCGCCGCAGCGACGCCGGTGATCGGAAGGGCGAACATCCCGAGGACAACCACCATGGCCGCTAGAACCGGCGTTGCTCGTCGAATCACGTTCCCCCTGTGTTGGAGCCCGCGCACAGCCCCTCGCTGCATGCGGTCCAGCCATCGCTCCGTCGCTCTGCAGAGAGTAAGGGTTCAGGCGCGACGGAGCGACACGAGGTATCTACCCGTCTTTACGGTCCATATGGATCTCACCGCGTCAGGCACTGCTTCGCCATTGCCGGCGCTCAGCAGAGGACCACGAGGGAGGCTCGAGCGACACGGGAACCCACGGTTGGCACTGTACGTTCGACAGTCGAGCGCACCGCGGTGGTGTGGGAATGGCAGACCGTCGGATTCGCCGCCGGAACGAGGCCCACGTCCGTGATGGCCGCATTGGCTTCGGTCACCGATTCCCCGATGACGTTCGGGACGGTCACTCTGGCCGGCACGACCTGATTCTCAGGCCCGTTGGGTCCAACCAGCTGAATGACGACGCCCTTTGTCGTGGTCGTCCGCGACGCTTCCGGGGCGTGACCAGTGGTCGAACCGCACCCCGCCGCCACCAGCGCCACCAACGCCACCGCGGCGCAGCCGATCCCACGGATCATGACGGCTGCACGTGTCATTGGCGTCACCCTCCTGCTCGCAACCCTGTCCATGCTTCCACCCCGGAGCCCCGGACCCCGAAGACCCCGAAGCCCCGGAGGCTCGAGCCACCGGTCGGCCCACTGAAGCTGAACTTCTGTGACAGTTCCGCGAACGTGAATCGACACCGGCCGGAGAGGCCTGCAACCCGGGCTAGAACGAGCCTGTCAGGGAAGAAAGGAAACGACTCGGTGAGCGTCGGGACAGCGAGAGTGCGCAGCTCTAGGGCGGTCGGTCGACAATGATGAGCAGCGAAGCGCGCGTCGCCATCACCCTCATCGGCCTCGGAGCTGTCCTCTTCGCTGCCTGCTCGTCGTCATCCCCGACCCCCTCGGCGGCCCAAAAGAATGCAGTGGCCGGGATCTTGGGCACGACCTCCACCACCGCTGCACCAGTGACGCCCGTCTCGACCTCGACGCCACCATCCACATCGCCTCCCGCCAGTGCTTCGACGACGCCCACGACCGCGGCAACCGGGACAGGATCAGCACCGTCGCAGTCCGCTTGGCAGGCCGCCGGGACGACCGCGCAGCCGCTCTACGCCATCAGCTGCACCACACCCTCGAGCTGTGTCGCCGTCGGAGGATCGGGGACCCAAGGGGCTGCCTACGCCACGGGAAACGGGGGCAACACCTGGGCGGACCTCCTCCTGCCTGCTGGTACCCCGATCCTCGAAGGCGTCTCGTGCCCCAGTGCGAGCGACTGTGTGGCTGTCGGTGGCACGTCGATTCTCGTCACGACGAACGCCGGAGCCACGTGGACGGCCAACGCGGAGGCAGGTGACCTCCGTGCGGTGTCGTGCCCCGACACCGTGCACTGCGTCGCCGTGGGCGCGGGTTCGGCGACCAAGGGCGTCTCCTTCTCGACCGGGAACGGAGGAACCGCGTGGGCGATGACACCCATTTCGGCCGCGACCACGAACGCCGTGGCATGTCCGTCGGACCTGTCCTGCTTCGCGGCCGGAGAATGGCCGAACGGCCCCAGCAACACCAGCGGCGTCGTCCTCGGGACGACCGACCAGGGCTTGACGTGGTCGACGCAGTACACGACACCCGGCAACACCTCCGTCTACAACGGCGCCTCCTGCTGGTCGGACACCAGCTGCGAGGTCGTCGGCCAGGCCAACCAGCAGCCGGTCCTCGGAACAACCGACGGGCAGACGTGGACACACCAGGCGGTCGGGAATTCGAGCGGGGCCCGGTCCTGGAATGACATCGACTGCACGACGTCCTTCTGCATCGCGGTGGGCAACGCGCCCCCGATCATCTTCCAGAACACTGCCGACTCCCGGTGGAAGTTCCAGACGCTGCCGAGCGGGGCCGGATCGATGGGTGGCGTGGCCTGCACCGGGACGACCTGCATCGCAGCCGGCTTTGCCCAGGACGGCACGAGCGGGTTCACCATGACGCTGCACTGACCAGCGGGGTTCCTCATCTTGTGACCTCAGGCAGGCCACAGATAATGTCCAGCCTGCCGAGGGGGCATTGCAGGAGGAGCAGGAGGTCGGCCGTGCGCAGCCCGCACCAACCCAGAGTTGTCCATCGCCCCGACGGACCGTGGGTCGTCGAATGCAGGCAATGCCGGGACGACAAGGCATCATCGGTGCCGATCGGTATCGGCATGCCTCTCCCGGATCGCGTGACCGCCGAGCGTCTGGCCGAGAACCATTCCGGGCCGATGAGGGTGGTCACCGCCAGCCGCTGACCGCTCTTCTGACAGTCGGCCAGAGCGCAGAACAACAGGCCGATGTCATCCCACTCTCACGCGCCGACGAAAGGTAACTTCACTTTCCTCGTTGTCGGTGCAAGCAGGGAGGTCGGCCCATGCAAAGCCCCCACAGTCCAACGGTCGTCGACACCACCGACGGCGCGTGCCTCGTCGAGTGCCCCCAGTGCCTCGAGGGACGTCCGTCCGATGTCCCGATCGGCATCGGGATCCGCATGTTCGACCGCATCACGGCCGAGCTGCTGGCGGAGAACCACCGGGGCACGCACCGCAGCCTCGCGGCGACCGGCTAGCGGGCCAGCCGGCGAGGGCCCATCCCGCCTGCCCTCCTCACCGCCTCCACGACGCCCGTGGCGGACATTCCCCACCGGCGTCCTGACCTGGGCATTCAAGGATCACCCCCGTTTCGTCTGGCGAGGTCGGCCCCGGTAGCTTGACCGGATCATGATGCGGCCAGGACACCGATGAAGACCGTCATCGGCGAAATCCTGCCGCTCGTCATCGTGGTCGCCGTTTCCCCGATCAACATCGTGGCGGCCATCCTCCTGCTCTTCTCCAAGCGGCCCATTGCGAACGCCTCGAGCTATCTCGCAGGATTCATGATCGGTGTCGCCGCGGTGGTGAGCGGTATCACGGCCCTGGCGGACGCCATCGGCCTCGACCCCGATTCAGATCGCTCCCGCGGCGCCTCTGCGCTGCTGCTGGCGCTCGGCGTGTTGCTCCTGGTTGTCGCCGTGCGGAAGTTCGCTCATCGCCCGGGTCCCGACGAGCAGCCTGAGACGCCGAAATGGATGCAGGGGATCGGCGACTTCAACGCGGGAAGGTCTCTGCTCGCCGGCCTTGCCGTCGGTGCACTGAACCCGAAGAACATCGCGGTCGCCGTCGCGTCGGGGGTCGTCATCGCCAACGGCGAATTGCCCGGGAGCCAGCAGGTCGTGGTGATCGCTATCTACACCGTTCTGGTTGCCCTCGGCGTCGCCGCCCCGATCGTGACCGCCGTGGCCCTGGGCGACCGCTCCGAGAGCGTGCTGACCGCGTGGAAGGACTGGCTCGACCGAAACAACGGAACGGTGATGGCCGTGATCTACCTCTTCTTCGGCGTCATCCTGGCCGGGAAGGGAATCGTCGGGATCTGATCGTCCTAACCGGAAATGCTGAGGATCCCGAGCGCTTTGACGACGGTCTGCTCGAGCTCCGTCAGTCCGACAAACTCGATGCCGAGTCGAACCGTGTCGTCGCCGGCCGGGATGGCGTACCGCACGTCGCCTTCCAAGCGGATGCTCACCGAGGCGCCCGCCGTCGGACTCTCGACGGAAATGCGCCGACCGACGAGATGGACGCCTTCGGGGTGTTGCAGCTGGATCGCCAGGCCAAGGTCCGCGATGTCGACCACCCGGCACACCCAATGCTGGTCGACAGGCTCGCCATCGATGCGACAGGAACCGGACCAGCCCGCAGCGTGGCGTGGCACTCGACGTCGGAAATCCATTTGGCACCTGCTCTCGGGGTCGTTGGGTGTCAGCACCATCTGACACCCGGACGCGGCAAGGCCACGCCCGAACGTGCAGCGGAAACGGACCTGAATGCGGAACCTTGCTCCTCGAGTGCAAGAATTTGAGTGCACCGATTCGCGGTCTGGTCTTCAACTCCAGTTCCAACTTTCGGTCCCGAGATCTCGGCCTTCGAGCCCGTTCGGAGGGGAGATATTCGGAGAGAAAATCTGCACCGGCGGCGGGGCCCGGACCCCGGTTCCGGAACGACCAGGTCAGGCGCTATTGCAACCGGACTGAAGAGCTGGACTGCAACCGTCGTGCATCCCCGATGTTCCCAGGGGTTTCACCCTTTTTTCCCAGCTGAATCTCTGTTAACTTTGTTGATACGGATGCCCATGGGGGTACGGGCAAGGGGGTGGGGGCCGGGCGTTGAGGTTCCCCTAGCCCCTCCAACCCGGCCCCCACCTCCCTTCTAGCGAAGAAAGCGGCCCGCGAAGGGTCAGGGACGGATCGGCGGAACGGGTCAGTCGAAGCGGGAGCCCGCGTGCTGAGAAGGGGGCGGGGTGACGAATCCCCCCGGAGACTCCCCGGCCACCCCACCCCCGCGCATGATTCTGGCGATCATCGGCGTCGCCGAGTAGGGCAATTCGGTTCGATCGAGCACAACGGACGGACAACAGCGATGGGCGCGGCCGGGAAGCCGTTGCCGGCCGAGGCTACGACCGGAGTCGAGCCGGGAGCCCGACGCCCTTGTGCATTCCACGGGGCCCACGCCGGAGCACGAGCACCCCCGCGCCGCCGACGAAGAGCAGCATGGCGAAGAAGAACGAATTCCCGGCCACCTGCTGCAGCAGGTTCAGGTGGAGGTCCGAGGTGTTCTTGTACGGCACCCACCACACGGGCGCACTCCAGAAGAGGATTGCCGTCGCCCCGGCGAGGACGGGCCCGAAGCGTGGCCTGTCCGGCGCGAACGCCAGCCACAGGATCGCCGGCACGACCCACACGAGGTGATGGACCCACGAGATGGGGGAGACGAGGAGGCACGTCGCCGCACAGACCAGCACGCCCAGGAGCGGCGACGACCGCCGGTGCGCCTGCGCCGCCAGAAGCAGCCCGGCGGCCGCAGTCACCACCAGCAACGGCAGCATGAGACCGTCGGGCAGGACGCCGTGCGTGAACCGGTCGAGGACCCCCCAGAGGTTCTGGTTGTCCACAATCGTGAGGTCGCCGGCCCGGCCCGGCTTGAAGATGGCCTTCGTCCAGTAGGCCTTCGAGGACGTCGGCGAGATGGCGAACGTCAACAGCTCGCAGGCCGCGAACGTGAGCAGAGCTGTCAGCGCCCCGCGCCAGCGTCGGGTCAGGATCAGATACGGGACGAAGAGCAGCGGTGTGAGCTTGACCGCTGCGGCGAGTCCCGTCGCCACACCCGAGTGGGACCTGTCGCTTCCCGATCCTGCGTTCGCTGAGCAGATCCCACATCACCAGGAACGTGACGAACAGGTTGACCTGACCGAAGCCGATGGTGATCAGGACCGGGTTGAGGAGCACCGCGGGGAGGCTCAGGGCCAGCGCGAGTCGCCATGTCGCGACGCGGTCGAGGGACGGCTTGACGAGGCGCACGGAGAGGACGAGCACACCGACCAGCGCCACCAGGTTGCCCATCGTCCAGACCGCCTGCACCGAGCCGACGCTGGAGAACGTGCGCTGCCACGGTGCGAACAGGAGCGCGGCGAACGGGGGATAGGTGAACGGGAGGCTGGTGTTCGGGAGGACGAAGGAATACAGGTGCGACGTGAAGACGTACTTCCCGCCGAGGCGCAGATAGACGCCCAGGTCGACTTCGTAGGTCCGCAGCGCGATGTAGAGGCCGTAGGCCACCGCCAGCGCGATCGACAGGAGGGCGGGGCCCCACCCATTGAGCCTCTGCCGCCCCGAACCGAGCAAGCCCAGCTCGTTGCGCTTGCCCTTCAGGGGCTGGTCGACGGTTGTCACGAATCCTTTCGGCGTTGTCGGGTTTTCACCCTCTGGCCATACCCCCGCAGGGGCGTGAGACAGCAACCGGGATCCCTACCAGGGGTTGTGCTGCACCGATCGGGCCGCTGGGCGCACCAAGACTATCGCCGCGACCCGTTCCGGGACCGGATGATCGGCGGTCAGCCGGAAGGGACGCTCAGAGGAGGAACGGTGGTGCTGGGGACCGTCACCGGGCCGCCGCCGCCGACCGGGCCTGCGGTGCTCCGGACGACTTCGAGGCGGGGTTGCCCGGGCCTTGCGTGAGATGCAGCAGCACTTCGAGTGTGCCCGAGTTGGCCGTGGTGACGAATCCGCCGATGCTCGGGTTGGCGATGTTCCATTCCGAGAAGGTGATCGGCACATCGGCCAGCACGTCGATGCCGGATCCGACGCGCTCCGCCGTCACCGGGAAGCTCACGGACTTCGTCACCCCGTGCATGTCGAGGTCCGCCACCGCGTTGTAGTGCTCGACCGCGCCGTCTGCGGGGATCGTCCCCAGAGCGATCGGCGTCGAGAGCGTGAGCGTCGCCGTCGGGAACTGACTCACGTCCATGATGGGTCCGTCGAAGCGAGCGTTGCGCTGGCTCTGGTCGCTGACGACGCTCGCCATGTCGACCGTGAACGAGGCCTTGGTCACGGTCGAGCCGGAGATCGTCATGGAGCCCCAGACCTTGCTGGTGCGACCCACCGCGGTGGCGTTCTGACCCACAAGGACCTCTTGGACGCGGTAGCCCGCCTGCGAGCCCGATCCCACGTTCCAGGTCCCGTCGAGCGACGACGGGGACGAGGACGAGGACGACGTGGCCGATCCCTTGGACGTCGTGCTCGTGGCGGACGCCTTCGGCAGCTCGAGCTTGGCCGGTGCCGGTCCTTCGATGAAGTGGATGTAGACGTAGGGGCCGAGGACCGCGGCGAGCACGACCACCACGGCCACACTGACCACCGCCACAACGAGCCTGCGCCGTCTCTTCTCCGCCATCCGCGTCCATCATGACCCGTCTTCCTGACGGCCAGCTGTGACCCTGCCCCCTTCGTGTAGTGACGGCCCACCGCGCTCGAACAGCGCTCCCGGCGACGGATACCGTTTCCTGTGCTTCGAGCCGGCGAAGGACTCCAGTGACAACGCTCCATGATCAGCTCCCATTGAGCCGACACCCGCCGCATGACCGACCGGATCGGTTCGACCGGCGCGTCGTACCCGCCCTCGTTCTCGTTCTCGCCGCTGTCGCCGGTTGGCGTGAAGGGGGCTTCTGGCATGCCGAGGCGCGGCTGTCGCACTGATTGCCGGCGTGCTCCTTGTTGCCGCACTCGTTGCGGCGCCACCGGACCGTCGCAGCGCGTTCGTGATCGCCAGCCTCGGCCTGCTCGCCGTGTGGTGGTACATCCGATCGGTCACGGCCGGCACGGGGGCCGACTTCCTGCCGTTGGGCGCGAGCATCATCGCCTTCGCCGCTGCGTTCGCCGCCGTTCGTCCGCTCCCGGCACGCGGACGTGAAGTGGCGGCACTGTCCATGGCGAGCCTCGGCGCGGTCGGAGCACTGGTCGGATTCGCGGGATTGATCTGGCGCTGGTTCCCGGCGGCGATACCCGCGCAGGGACTCTGGCGCTTGTCCTCCTCGCTGACGTACGCCGACGCGGCCGGGTTGGCGTGCGGCGTCTGTCTTCTCCTCGCGCTCGGATGTACACGGGCTCCGACCCTCGTCCGCGTCGTCGTCTGTCTGAACCTCGCCGGTGTCCTCGCCACGCAGAGTCGTGGTGCGCTCCTGGCCGTCGCGTGCGGCGCCTTTCTCGTCCCCGCCCACCGCTACCGGGAGTTCGCCGTGCCGCTCGTCGCGGGGTTGGCATTGGGTGTCGCCGCCATCGCGTCCTCGCCGGACGAGCGCCCGGTCCTCTGGCTCGCCCCGGTGCTCGTCCTGGCGATCTTCGTCGCTGCCGTGGCAGGCCGTGGGCTCCCGAGGTCGTGGTCGACCCCGCTCGTCCGGAGGGTCGTCGGCGTGGCTGCCCTCGGCGCCGCCATCGGCGTCGCCCTTCTGGTCCACCACGAAGTCGGCCTCCGGCTCCTGGCCCCGAGCGATCAGGACCGGTCGGCCGAATGGTCGGCTGCTCTGCACCAATGGCTCTCGTCCCCGCTCACCGGGGTCGGACCTGACCGTCTACTTGAGCTTCATACTTCCGACGGTTCGTCGGCCCATTTCGCCCATGACGAATACCTTCAGATCGCCGCCGATACCGGCCTCGTCGGGTCTGGGTCTCGTGGCACTCGTGGGCCTCTCGCTGGTCAGAGACCTCCGCCGGGCGGGCCCGCTGTCCTCCTGTGCCGTGGCCGCCGTAGTGTGCTGGGCCGTGGGCGGCGCTTTTGACTTCAGCTGGCATCTGCCTGTCCTCGGCCTGCTCGGGGGCTGGTGCGCCGGACTGGCCGATGGCGAGGTCATCCGATGAAGAAGCATCTCGTCGTCATCGCCGCTCTCGTGGCCATCTCCGGAGGTTTTTTGGTACTGCCTGCCAGCGCGGCAACCTCCACGGTCACGAACGTCGTCAATGACGCGGGCACCAACAGCCCTTGGGCTGGCACCGAAGTTTTTGGGGCGAGCGCCTACGACACGTCCTCGGTGACGGGGGACAACGCCAATCCCGCCGGCGGCACACTCACGTACCAGCTATTTGCTGGCGGCTCGTGCACCGGAACTCCGATCAGCACGCAGCCGGTCAACCTCAACCCGGACGGCAGCGTCCCGAATTCGGATCCGACCGGCACACTCGATGCCGACACGTACTCGTATCAGGCCACGTACAACGGCGACGACGGGTTCAACGATCCATCGTCGGGCTTGTGCGCGTCGTTCACCATCCAGAAGGCGACACCGTCTCCGCCGCCGACGATCTCCAACCTGCCTCCGAGTGCGACATGGCTCGCCGACACCGGCTTCACCGCCAGCGTGAATGGCAGGAACAGCGACGGCGCCACGTCGGTGACCTCGGGCTCCCCGAGCGTCTGCACGGCCAGCGGCCTCACGGTCACCTACGTCTCGGCCGGCACCTGCGACCTCAACGCGCAGACCGCGGCGAGCACCAACTTCGTCGCCGACACGGGCGTCACGCAGACGATTCAGATCGCCCGGGCCACACCGTCACCCCCGACGATCTCGAACATCCCCACCAACGCGGTCTTCTCGGACGGCAACTTCACGGCCAGCGTGACCGGCACGAACAGCGACGGGACAAAGTCCGTGAGCTCCGGCACCCCCGCCGTCTGCACGACCAGCGGCCTCGTGGTCACCTACGTGACCGCCGGCAACTGCACATTGACCGCCGAGACGGCGCAGACCACCGACTTCGCCGCCGCCTCGGGGGGCACCCAGACCTTCACGATCGGCCAGGTGACACCGACCGGTCCGACGATCACCAACATCCCCTCGAACCCGATCTGGCCCGCTGGTGGAGGGTTCACCGCGCAATTGGGCAACACCGACGGCAGCGACGGGGCGCAGTCGGTCACCTCGAGCACCCCCGACGTCTGCACGACCAGCGGCCTCGCGGTCACCTATCCGACGGCCGGCACGTGCACCCTGACCGGGCAGACGGCAGGCGACCACCAACTTCGCCGCCGCCTCGGGCAGTCCGCAGAGCTTCACCGTGGCCCAGGCCACCCCTACCGCCCCGACCATCACGAACAAGCCCGCCAGCGGCACCTTCGGCGGGGGCTTCACGGCGGCCGTCAGCACCAACCGGTGACGGCGCGCCGTCAGTCACGTCGAACACCCCTGACGTCTGCACCGCCAGCGGCCTCGCGGTCGCCTTCGTCGGCGTCGGCACCTGCTCACTCGAGTGCGCAGGTTGCTGCCAGCGTCGACTATCGCAGCTCGCACGGGCGCCGCCCAGACCCTCACCATCGGCCGGGCCACCCGACCACACCGACCATCACCGACATCCCGTCGCCCGCCAGCGAGTTCTTCGGCTTCACGGCCATCGTCGGCACGAGCGGTGACGGCACGACGTCGGTCACCTCCAGTACCCCGAAGGTGTGCAGCGTCGGCTCCAACGGCCTCACGGTCACCTTCGTCGGCTTCGGGGTCTGCACGCTCACGCCCAGCGTCTCGCAAGGCACCAACTTCTTCGGCGCCACCGGGAGTCCGCAGTCCTTCCCGGTCCAGGAGGCTTCGCACGGGTACTGGCTCGTGGGATCCGACGGCGGCATCTTCTCGCTTCGGCACGGCCACGTTCCACGGCTCCATGGGTGGCACCCCTCTGCAGCGTCCCGTGGTCGCCATCACGCCGACCTCGACCGGCAACGGTTACTGGCTCGTCGCCTCGGACGGCGGCATCTTCAGCTTCGGCGACTCGACGTACCACGGCTCCCTCCCGGGGGTCGGGCTCCACCCCGCCGGATCCGGGCTGCCGCACAGCCTCAACGCGCCGATCGTCGGGATGGTGCCGACCTACACCGGTGACGGTTACTTCATGGTGGCCTCGGACGGTGGCGTCTTCGCGTTCGGCGATGCCAAGTTCGAGGGCTCCTGCCCCGGCATCGGCGGCTGCGCGGGGACGGCCGTCGCCGTCATGCCCGACCACACCGGGAACGGCTACTGGCTCGTCACGAACACCGGCGGCGTCTATGCCTTCGGTGATGCCGGCTACTACGGCGGACCCACCCCCTCACCGGTGCACGTGGTCGACGGCGTGGCCACCCGGGACGGGAACGGGTACTGGCTCCTCTTCTCCAACGGCGTGGTCGACAACTTCGGCGATGCCGACCAGTTTCGGCGCCCCGGTCGGGTACGTGAACGGGTTCAACCCCGCCACCACCATCTTCCCCACCGTGGACAACCAGGGGTACTGGGTCGCCTCGGCGCGGGGCGACGTCTTCTCGTACGGCGACTCGCCCTTCCTGGGCAGCATGGCGGCCGCCGGCCTCAACGGAGAGATCATCGGCGCCTTCGGCTTCTAGCCGGGCCTCGGCTCTCGGGGCCCAGCCGGCAGTAGGCGCTAGGCCCCGAGCGCCTCGTCCTCGGGCAGGGGCAGTTCCGCCACCACGGACTCGACCACCGCCTCGATACCGCGGCCGAGCCCCGCCGAGGCCCGCCGGAGCAGCTCGGAGACGTAGCCGACCAGGCTCACGACGTCGGACCTGGGGGAGCGCCCGACCATCGGGAGAGGGCTCCGTGGACGGGTCGAGACCGCAGACCTCGAGAATCACCCGGCGGATTTCCAGGAGGGACGAGCGGGCCTCGAGGAGGGACGTCCCGCTCGTGCGCAGCCAGACGGAAATGCCCAGTTCAAGGGACAGGTCTCCGGAGAACGGCTCCACCGGCCCGAAGTCGGCCAACCCCCGCAGCAGGGCGGGGCCGAAGCCGGTCGGAGCGTCCTTCACCATGGATTTAGTGTGACGACAGGCTGTAACAAGGTGGTGGACCGGCCCTGGGCTGGTATTTTGGAGGGCGTGCCACGCACGATCTGGAAGGGGGCCATCAGTTTCGGACTGGTGAACATCCCCGTCGGCCTCTACCCGGCCACCTCGGACAAGAGCATCCACTTCAACCAGTTCGAGGAAGGCACGTCCGACCGCATCCGCTACAAGAAGATCAACGAGCGGACCGGCGAGGAGGTCCCCCAGGACCGGATCGTCAAGGGCTACGACCTCGGCGGCGGCGAGTACGTCATCCTCACCGAGGAGGAGCTCGAGTCGGCCGAGCCGAAGAAATCGCGCCAGATCGAGATCTCGGACTTCGTGGGCCTGGTCGACATCGACCCGGTCTACTTCCGGTCGAGCTACTACCTGGCCCCCGAGGGCGAAGGGGCCGAGAAGGCCTACGCCCTCCTGCGCCAGGCCATGGCCGAAGCGGGCCGCATCGGCATCGCCACGCTCGTCATGCGCAACAAGGAGTACCTGGTGGCCATCCGCCCCGAGGACGACGCGCTGGCCCTGCACACCATGTACTTCTCCGACGAGGTGCGCGACCCCGGCCGTGACCTCGAGCTGCCCGAGACGGGCGACGTGACCGACCGTGAGCTCTCGATGGCCCAGCTCCTCATCGAGTCGATGGAGAGCGACTGGGACCCCGAGCGCTTCCACGACACGCACCGCGAGAAGGTCGAGGCCATCATCGACGAGAAGCGCCAGGGCCACGAGATCGTGCTGCAGGAGGGACCCGAGCCCGTCGCCAAGGTGGTCGATCTGATGGAGGCGCTGAACGCCAGCATCGCCGCCGCGGCCAAGAACGGCTCGGAGTCCAAGCCGGCGAAGCGGACGACGGCCAAGCGGACGACGGCCAAGCGCGCCGCTCCCGCCAAGAAGGCGGCCAAGGCCACGAAGGCCACCCGCCCGGGCCAAGACGGCCTCCCGCCGCAAGGCTTCCTGAACCCCGCCGCCGGCCCGGTCCGGCGGCACCAGCTCGGCAATCCATGTTGTCCCGGTGACCCGTTGCGTCCTCGAACACATCTGAGCAACGAATCGGTGACAATCCGCTGATCTGATTCATATACCCGCCCCAAAGCGCACATCCGTGGTGAAATACCCCCGTCGGGCCCAGCTCGTGAAGGGAGTCCAGGTGACCACTGCGCCGGTGCGGGTTCCGGGGACGGAGATCCCCGAGTGGACGGGCTTCGACGGCCTCGTCCAGCTGATCTCGGTGGACGGCCAGCGCACGGTCGGCTGCCCGTACTGGGACCTGGTGGCCGACGTCGACGCTGCCCAGCTGCGCGACCTCTACCGGGATCTGGTGGTGGTCCGCCGCATCGATGCCGAGGCGATGGCGTTGCAGCGGCAGGGCGAGCTGGCCCTGTGGGCACCGCTCCTGGGGCAGGAGGCCGCCCAGGTCGGCTCCGCCCGTGCCCTGCGGCCGGACGACTTCGTCTTCCCGAGCTACCGCGAGCACGGCGTCGCCTACTGCCTGGGTGTCGACCCCGTGCAGATGCTGCGGCTCTGGCGCGGCGCCGGCCTCTCGGGGTGGGATCCCGCCGCGCACGGCATCGCCACGCCGGCCATCGTCGTCGGGTCGCAGCCGCTGCACGCCACGGGCTACGCGCTCGGCGTCACCCTCGACGGCGCCGACTCCGCCGTGCTGACCTACTTCGGCGACGGCGCCACGAGCGAGGGCGACGTGGCGGAGGCCTTCGGCTTCGCCGCCAGCTACGGCGTGCCCGTCGTCTTCTTCTGCCAGAACAACCAGTGGGCCATCTCCGAGCCGGTCCGCCTGCAGTCGCACACCTCGATCGCCCAGCGCGGCCAGGGCTACGGGATCCCGGGCATACAGGTCGACGGCAACGACGTGCTCGCCGTCCTGGCGGCGACGCGGCTCGCCCTGGCCCGCGCCTCGGCGGGGGAGGGCCCGACCCTCATCGAGGCCGTGACCTACCGCATGGGCCCCCACACCACCTCGGACGACCCCACCCGCTACCGCGCCCGGGCCGACGACGAGGAATGGCGGGTCAAGGACCCCCTGGCGCGCCTGTCGGCGCTGCTCCACCGTGAAGGCCTGGCCGACGACGCCTTCGACCAGGAGGTGGCGTCCCAGGCCGATGCCGTGGCCGCCGCGCTGCGCGCCGGCTGCCTGGCCATGCCCGACCCGGAGCCCGCCGACCTCTTCGCCCACGTCTATGCCGAGCCGCATCCGCTCCTGCAGGAGGAGAAGGAGGCCTACCTCTCCTACCTGGCGTCGTTCGACGAGGAGTCGTAGATGGCCACCATGTCGCTGGGCAAGGCGCTGAACAGCGGGCTGCGGCGGGCGATGGAGCACGACCCCAAGGTCGTCTTGATGGGGGAGGACATCGGGAAGCTCGGCGGCGTGTTCCGGGTCACCGAGGGCCTGCAGCGCGACTTCGGCGACCGCCGCGTCATCGACACGCCGCTGGCCGAGTCCGGCGTCATCGGCACGGCGGTCGGGCTCGCCCTGCGCGGCTACCGGCCGGTGTGCGAGATCCAATTCGACGGCTTCATCTATCCCGCCTTCGACCAGATCGTCTCGCAGGTGGCCAAGCTCCACTACCGCAACGAGGGACGGGTGACGGTCCCGCTGACCATCCGCGTGCCTTTCGGCGGCGGCGTGGGCGCGGTCGAGCACCACTCCGAGTCACCCGAGGCCTACTTCGCGCACACCGCCGGGCTGCGCGTCGTGACGCCGAGCAACGCGGCTGACGGCTATCGCATGATTCAGCAGGCGATCGCGTCGGACGACCCCGTCGTCTTCTTCGAGCCCAAGCGGCGCTACTGGGAGAAGGGCGACGTCGACGACGACGACGCCGTCGAGGCCGGGACGACGCGACGGCGGTCCCCGCCGGCCGAGGTCCCGCTCGGCCTGGCCAGGGTCGTCCGGGTGGGCAGCGACGCCACCATCGCCGCCTACGGCCCCATGGTGGCCACCGCGCTCCATGCCGCCCGCATCGCCGAGGAGGAGGGCACCTCCCTCGAGGTCATCGACCTGCGCTCGCTGTCGCCGATCGACTTCGCCACGCTGGAGGCCTCGGTCCAGAAGACCGGGCGCCTGGTCGTCGCCCACGAGGCCAGCGTCTTCTGCGGGCTCGGGGCCGAGATCGCAGCCAGGATCTCGGAGCGGTGCTTCTTCCATCTCGAAGCGCCGGTGCGACGGGTGGGCGGCTTCGCCACGCCGTACCCGGCCTCCCGGGCGGAGCAGCATTTCCTCCCCGATGCCGACCGCATCCTCCACGAGGTGGACCGGTGCCTCCAGCCGTGAGCACCCACCGCCAATTCCTCCTGCCCGACCTCGGCGAGGGGCTCACGGAGGCCGAGGTGGTGGCCTGGCATGTCGGCGTCGGTGACGAGGTGACCCTGAACCAGGTCCTCGTCGAAGTCGAGACCGAGAAGGCGGTCGTCGAGCTGCCCAGCCCCTTCGCCGGCACGGTCGTCGAGGTGCTGGCTGCGGACGGCGCCACGGTACGCGGTCGGGGCGCCGATCATCACCATCGAGTGCGCCGACGACACAGCCGACACCGCTGCTACCGCCGCCGACACCGCTGTCCCGACCGGGCAGCCGCACCGCAGCCGCAGTCGCAGCCGCAGGCGAGCGACAGCGAGGAGAAGGTGCCGATGCTCGTCGGCTACGGGCCATCCGTTGCGCCACCCAGCCGCCGTCGCCGCAACGGCAGCGGGCACCGTGAACGGGTCGCCGACCCCCCGGACCGCGCACGCCGCCGCACCTCACCGCCCTCCACACCGACCGCGCCCCCGAGGCCCCTCGCGGCCCCGCCGGTCCGCTTCATGGCACGGCAGAACGGCATCGACCTGGCCGACGTCACCGGCCACGGCCCCGGCGGCGTCATCACCCGCGAGGACCTGGCCGCCCACATGAACGGCGCGCGCGTCCGAGCCGCCGCCCACCGCGCAGGCCGACGGAGAGACCCGAACGCCCGTGCGCGGCGTCCAGAAGCACATGGCCGAGGCCATGACCCGCAGCGTGGCGACCGCGCCCCAGGCCTGCCTCTTCCTCACGGTGGACGCCACGCCCACCGTCGAGCTGATCGACCGGCTGCGGCAGAACCGGCGCTTCGAAGGTCTCCGCGTGACACCGCTCGCCATCGTCGCCCGGGCCGTGGTCCTCGCCCTCCGTGAGCACCCCGCACTGAACTCCTCGTGGGACGAGGCGACCGACGAAGTCGTGACGAAGCGCGACGTCAATCTGGGGATCGCGGTGGCGAGCCCGCGTGGCCTGGTCGTGCCGAACATCAAGCGCGCCCAGGACCTGACCCTGCGCGAGCTGACCGCGGCGCTCGGGGATCAGACCGAGCGCGCCCGCGCCGGACGGTGCAGCACCGACGACCTGCGCGGCGGGACGATCACCCTGACCAACATCGGCGTCTTCGGCGTCGACGCCGGCGTCCCCATCCTCAACCCGGGGGAGGCGGCCATCGTGGCCATCGGGACACTGCAGCGGAGGCCCTGGGAGCACCAGGGCGAGCTTGCGCTGCGCCACCTGGTGACGCTGAGCCTCGTCTTCGACCACCGCCTGGCCGACGGCCAGCAGGCGGCGCGCTTCCTGCGCGACGTCGGTGACGTCCTGGCCGACCCCACCAACCTCCTCGCCTTCGGCTGACCGCCTGCGCACTGCGCACTGCGGCGGCGGCGGCACCCGCAGTGACGGCACCGCAGTGGCGGTGTCCGGCTGCGCCCCGGAGTGGCCATTGCTCTCGGAATACCGCAAGCGCGAGTGTGGGAACAGGCCGACGACTCGAGTGGCCCGCAGCGGGAGGCACCATGAGGAGCATCCGGGACGTCATGAGCGAGGACGTCGATGTCCTCCGGACCACGGAGACCGCGGCGGACGCCGCCCGGTACCTGGCCACCCACCGTGACGACGCGGCGCCGCTGTGTCTGAGCGACGGCAGCCTGGCCGGCACGGTCACGAGTTGGGACATCGTGTCCCAGGTCGTCGCCAAGGACCGGGACCCGCGCCAGGTCAGCCTCTCGGAATTCACCGGGCCGGCCGATGTGGTGGCGCTCGACCTCGACGTCTCCTTGGAGGAGGCCGTCGCCCTGATGTGCCGCCACCAGCGCTCCCGGCTGTACGTGTTGAGCGGGGACCGCGTCGTCGGCTTCGTCACCCAGCGCGACGTCGCCCGGTCCATCACCTTCCAGGCGCCCTGGACCGACAGCTGACCGGAGGGGCTCAGCCCTTGCCGAGCGCCTCCGCGATCGCCTTCGCCCGCGCCGCCGCATCGTCCAGCGTGACGACGAAGCGGCCGTAGTCGGCACCCTCGAGCTCGACCACCACCGCCGGGCCCTTGCCGTGCACGGCGGCGAAGTCCTTGCCGAAGTTGCCCCGGCGTGTGCCGACCGCGATCACGTTGGGCAGCCCGGTCCCCGGCGCACGGATGCCGCGCAACTCGGGCCACGGGTCGTCGACGGCGCGCACCGCCGTCACCGCGGTCAGCGGCACGCGGATGTCGCCGTGCGCGCCCTCCGCCTTCTCCATGGGGCGCAGGTGGAGCACCAGCTCGTCCCCGTCGATCTGCAGCTCGGCCACGCCGGCTGAGTCTAGGGAGCGGGTTCGTGAGCGGGTTAGCCTCGCCCCGATGCCCGCCAAGAGCCAGAGCCCGAACGCGAGCCCCGCGTCGACGTCCGCCTGGCCACCACCACCCGGCGGCACCTGGGTCGTCGACCTCGATGGTGTGGTGTGGCTCGCAGGCCGGCCCATCCCCGGCGTGGACGAGGCGGTGGCCCGGCTGCGCGGCGTCGGTGTGCGCGTCCTGTTCGCCACCAACAACGCGCTGCCGACGCGGGCGGAGCTCCAACGCCAGCTGGCGCACTGCGGCATCACGGCCGACGACGCGGACCTGCTGCGCTCGGCCGACGTGGCCGCCGGGCTGCTCCAACCCGGCACGACCGCGGTGGTGCTCGGCGGCGACGGCGTGCTCGAGGCGCTGGCCGCCCGCGGCGTCACCGTCGTGCCCGAGGGGCCGGCCGACGCCGTGGTGGTCGGCCTCACCCGCGACTTCACCTACCAGCGCCTGACCACCGCCGTGACCGCCGTGCGCAACGGCGCCCGGCTGATCGGCACCAACGAGGACGCCACCTACCCGACGCCCGAGGGACTGGTGCCCGGAGCCGGCGCCATCCTGGCCGCCGTCACGACGGCCAGCGGCGTCAGACGCCGAGGTGGCGGGCAAGCCCCACCGGCCCACCGCCGACGCCATCGTCGCCCGGGTCGACCCCGGAGACCTCAGGGTCATGGTGGGGGACCGGCCCTCGACCGACGGCGCCCTGGCCGCCCAGCTGGGCATTCCCTTCGGGCTGGTCCTCTCGGGGGTCACCAAGAAGGGGGAGGTCCCGGCCGACGCCGACCCGGCGGCCACGGCGCCCGACTTCCTCCGGCTGGTCCAGCAGGCCCTGGACGGCGACCGCGACCCCCTGAGCCCGCCCGGCAAAGTGCTTGCCGCCAGCTAGCACTTCAGATACTCTTGTGTAAATGGCAAGCAATGAGCGCATACGCAAGTACCTCGATGCAGGGACCGTCCTCGGACAGGTCAGCCGTGGCCGGGCCGAGGAGATCGTGCGAGAGTTGGTGAACGCGGGAGACATCCAGCGCAGCCAGGCACAGGAGTGGGTCGACAACTTGGTGGAGCGGAGCCAGAGGTCCAGCGAGCAGGTGCTCGAACTGGTGCGCCACGAGGTGGCGGTCCAGCTGGAGAGGATCGACCCCAAGTCGCTCGAGTCGCTGGCCAACCAGGTGGCCGAGGTCCTCAAGAGGACGGCCGCGGCCGGCCGCAATGCGACCAAGGACGTCACGACGCGGGCCAGCCAGGCCGCCAAGGACGCCACGTCGAAGGCCGGCAAGACCGCCAAGGACGCCACCAACAAGGCGGGCCAGACGGCGAAGGGCGTGACGGCCCAGGCCGGCAAGACCGCCAAGGACGTCACCGCGCAGGCCGGCAAGACCGCCAGCCGCGCCCGCGACACCGCCACCCGGGTCGTGCCCTCGGGGATCCCGGGCATCAAGCCCGGCGCCTCGCCCAAGACCAAGTCGAAGGACAAGGACAAGGACAAGGACAAGGACAAGGACAAGTCCCACACGGACGGCAAGAAGTCCCACGGCAAGAAGGATTCCGAGTCTCACGCAGAAGGACCGAGTCGCGACTCGGCGTCCAAGAAGGCCGCCAGCTGAGCAGCGGGGCCCGCCGCCGGCTCGATGCCGAGCTCGTGCGACGCGGCCTCGTCGAATCCCGGCAGGAGGCCCAGGCGGCCGTGGCCGCCGGCTCGGTTCTCGTCTCGGGCACCCAGGCCGACAAGCCGGCCCGCCTCGTGGCGCCGGACGAGCCCGTCGTCGTGCTGGGTCCCCCGTCGCCCTACGTCGGCCGGGGTGGCCTCAAGCTCGAGGCCGCACTGGAACGCTTCCCGATCGCCGTCACGGGCCGGCGCGCCCTCGATGCCGGTGCGTCCACCGGCGGCTTCACCGACTGCCTGCTCCAGCACGGGGCCGCCCACGTCTATGCGGTCGACGTCGGCCACGGGCAGCTCCATCCCTCCCTGCGCCAGAACCCCGACGTGACGGTGCTCGAGCGCACCAACGTGCGGACCCTGACCCCGGCGGAGCTGACTGCGGCCGACCCGGCCTACGAGCCGTGCCCGCTCGTGGTGGCCGACCTGAGCTTCATTTCGCTGCGGAGCGTGGCGCCCGCCCTGACCGGCCCCGTGGCGACGCCCGAGGCCGACCTGGTCCTCCTGGTCAAGCCCCAGTTCGAGGCCGGCCGGGCCGCGGTGTCCCGGGGCAAGGGCGTGATCCGGGACCCCGCACTCTGGCTGGGCGCCCTCGAAGGCGTGGCGTCCGCGCTGCTTGACGCGAAAACCGGCATCATGGGAGCGATGGTTTCCCCCCTGACCGGCTCGGCCGGCAACGTCGAGTTCCTCGTGCACGCCCGCAAGGGTGCGGCACAGGGACAGGCCGGGGAGGTCGCCGCCCTGCTCAGCGCCGCCGTGTCGGAGGCGGACGGACACCTTCCACCGGGCCCTCCGGCCGGCTGAGCCCATCGCCGATGGCGACCGTCACCTTCCTGGTCCATCCCGACCGCCCCGACGCGCTCGCGCTGGCCACCGCCACGGCGAACTGGCTGACCGAGCGGGGCGACGTCGCCCGCATCCTCCAATTCAGCGGGCCCGACCGGGTCAGTCGAGGCCGGCACCGACGTCGAGTTGGCCGACGTCGACTTCGGCGGCACCACCGTGGCCGTCAGCATGGGCGGCGACGGCACCTTCCTGCGCGTGGTGCGCCTGGCCGCCACCGAGGACGTCCCCGTGCTCGGCGTCAACTTCGGCCGTCTCGGCTATCTGCCCGACCTCCTGCCGGACCAGGTGCGCGGCGCACTGACCAAGGTGTTCGAGGGCAAGGCCGTCATCGAGGACCGCTGCGCGCTCGACGTGGCGATTACGGACCGTTCACTCGGTGATGGCGATCACGTCGCTGCTGGCCCTCAACGAGGTGGTGATCGAGAAGATCGACTTCGGCCACACCGTCCGGCTGGCCACCTCGGTCGACGGCGAGGAGGCCCTGACCTATTCGGCCGACGGCCTCATCGTGGCCACGCCGACCGGCTCCACCGCCTACAACCTCTCCGCCGGCGGCCCGATCCTGGCGCCGACCCTGCGCGCCATGGTGCTGACGCCGGTGGCGCCCCACTTCTCGCTCGACCGCAGCCTCGTGCTCACCGAGCACCAGGAGGTCACCATTGAGATCGCGCCCGACCGGTCCGGCGTCCTCGTCATCGACGGGCAGGAGATCGGACGCCTGAAGCCGGGCGACACCGTCACCTGCACGGTGGCCGAGCGACCCGTACGCGTGGTGCGCAACGAGCCCCAGACCTTCGGCGGCATCCTGCGCTTCCGCCTGCTGGCCCACAAGGACCCGTGAGCACGCCGTGCTGACCGACCTGCACGTGCGCGACCTCGGCGTCATCGAGGACCTGACCCTCGTCTTCGGGCCCGGCATGACGGCGCTGACGGGGGAGACCGGCGCCGGCAAGACGCTGGTGGTCACGGCCCTCCAATTGGTGCTGGGCGGGCGGGCCAACCCCGGCATGGTGCGCACCGGGGCCGCCGAGGCGCTGGTCGAGGCCCGGTTCGTGCTGGGGGACGGCGACGACGCCCGCGAGGTGATCCTCACCCGCTCCGTCCCCGCCGAGGGCCGGTCGCGGGCCTGGGTGGACGGCCGCATGGCCCCGCTGAGCGCGCTCGGCGAGGCCGCCGCCGAGCTGGTGGAGATCCACGGCCAGCACGAGCACCGCGCCCTGGTGTCGCCCGCCGCGCAGCGCAACGTCCTCGACGCCTTCGCCGGCACGGACCTCAGCCGGGTGCGGGCCATCCGGAGCCAGCTGCAGGCGCTCGACGAGGCGCTGGCCGCCCTGGGCGGCGACGCCCAGCAGCGGGCCCGTGAGGCGGACGTCCTGCGCTACCAGGTGGAGGAGATCGCCAACGCCCACCTGGAGGATCCCGACGAGGAGGCCGGCCTGCGCCTGGAGGAGGACCGCCTGGCCGACGCCTCGGCCTACCGCGACGCCGCGCTCGAGGCGCTGGAGCTGATCGACCCCGCCGGCGAGGGGGGAGCCGTCGACCTGCTCGGCCGGGCCGGCGGCGCGCTGGCCGACCGGGCGGCGTTCGAGAGCTACCACGCCCGGCTCGGCGCCGCCGCCGTGGAGCTGTCCGACCTGGCCCGCACGCTGCGCGACGAGGTGGAGGGCTGGGAGGACGACCCGCAGCGCCTCGTCGACGTCCAGGAGCGGCGCCGCCTGCTGGCGGAGCTGCGGCGCAAGTACGGCGAGGACCTCGGGGCCGTCATGACCTACGGCAGCGAGGGCGCCGTGCGCCTGGCCGCGCTCGAGAACGCCGAGGGCGAGGCCGCCCGCCTGCAGGAAGAGCGCGACCGCCGGCTCGGCGAGCTGGCCGACGCCGAGGCGGCCGTGCGCAAGGTCAGGGCCAAGGCGGCCGGCTCCTTCGGCAATCTCGTCGGCGAGCGGCTGGGCGCGCTGGCCATGGCCGGGGCCCGCCTGGAGGTGCACGTCGCGCCCGGCGGGGCCGGGGAGCCCGTGGAGCTCGCCCTGGGCGCCAACATCGGCGAGGCGGTGCAGCCGCTGGCGCGCGCGGCCTCGGGCGGCGAGCTGGCCCGCGCCATGCTGGCCATCCGCCTGGTGGGGCTCGGCGGTCCGCAGACGATGGTCTTCGACGAGGTCGACGCCGGCGTGGGCGGCGCCGCCGCGCTGGCCCTGGGCGACGCCCTGCACGAGGTCGGCCGCGACCGCCAGGTGCTCGTCGTCACCCACCTGGCCCAGGTGGCGTCACAGGCCGACGCGCAGATCAGCGTCGTCAAGGGCACGTCCCGGGGCCGCACCGTGACCAAGGCGACCGCGGTGGAGGACGAGGACCGGGTCACCGAGCTCTCCCGCATGCTGTCGGGCCACCCCGACAGCGATGCCGCCCGCGCCCATGCCCGTGAGCTGCTCGGCGCCCCACAGGGCCGGTAGTCCACCGCGCGATCGGTGGCTGTCGATTATCGTGGTCAGGTGCCCCGATCACTCCCTCTGATCCTCGGCGTGCCGAAGGCGGCGTGAGCAAGTTCATCTTCGTCACCGGCGGTGTCTCGAGCTCGCTCGGGAAGGGTCTCACCGCCTCTTCGCTCGGCCGCCTCCTCAAGTGCCGAGGCCTCCGGGTGACGATGTGCAAGCTCGACCCGTACATCAACGTCGACCCCGGGACGATGAACCCGGGCGAGCACGGAGAGGTCTTCGTCACCGAGGACGGCGGCGAGACCGACCTCGACCTCGGGCACTACGAACGCTTCATCGACGAGAACCTGTCCAAGCGCTCCAACACGACGACCGGCGGCGTCTACAGCGCCGTGATCGCCAAGGAACGCCGAGGCGACTTCCTGGGCCGCACCGTGCAGGTCATCCCGCACGTGACGGACGAGATCAAGGACCGCATCAAGCGCCTGGCCGACGAGGACGTCGACATCGTGATCGTCGAGATCGGCGGGACGGTCGGCGACATCGAGATCGTCCCGTTCATTGAGGCAATACGCCAGTTCCGCCGGGACATCGGCCGCGACAACGTCTGCTACATGCACCTCACGCTGGTGCCGTACCTGGTGTCGGGCGAGCAGAAGACCAAGCCGACGCAGCACTCGGTCACGGAGTTGCGCAGCCGCGGTATCCAACCCGACGTCATCGTGTGCCGGAGCGACAAGCCCATCTCCGAGAGCCTGAAGCGCAAGATCTCCCTGCAGTGTGACGTCGCCATCGACGCCGTGGTCTCGGCCGTCGACGCACCGAGCATCTACGAGATCCCCCTCGTCCTGCACGAGCAGGGACTCGACTCCTACGTCTGCCGGACGCTGGGCATCGACGAGGCGTCCCACCCGATCGACATCTCCGACTGGGAGACGCTCGTCAACCGCGTCGAGTCGCTGTCGCGGCGGGTCAAGGTCGGCATCGTCGGCAAGTACGTCAACATGCCCGACGCCTACATGTCGGTGGTCGAGGCGTTGCGCCACGCCGGCTTCCATCACGGGGCGCAGGTCGAGCTCGACTGGATCGACGCCGAGCTGATCCCCGACCTGCTGGGCACGGACCGGCTGCGCGGGCTCGACGCCGTCGTGATCCCGGGCGGCTTCGGCGAGCGCGGCATCGAGGGCATGATCGCCGCCGCCGGCTACACCCGCGAGCACAGCATCCCGTGCCTGGGCCTGTGTCTCGGGCTGCACGTGATGGTGATCTCGGTGGCACGCGACCGCGCCGGGCTGGAGCGGGCCAACTCACGCGAGTTCGACAGCCTCTCCCCGGACATGGTGATCGACCTCATGCCCGACCAGGCGGAGGTGACCGACAAGGGCGGCACCATGCGCCTCGGCTCCTACCAGGCCGCGCTGGTGCCCGACTCGAAGGTGGCGCAGGCCTACGGCACCCTCGGCGTCACCGAGCGTCACCGCCACCGCTTCGAGTTCAACAACAAGTACAAGACCAGGCTGGCCGCGGTCGGCCTCGTCTGCTCGGGGATCTCGCCCGACGGGCGGCTGGTCGAGTTCGTCGAGCTGGAGGAGCACCCCTACTGGGTGGCGACCCAGGCCCACCCGGAGTTCAAGAGCCGGCCCGACCGGGCCCACCCCCTCTTCCGCGAGCTCGTGGCCGCAGCCCTCGAGCGGGCCGAGGGGCGCGAACCGCACCTGCTCGACCTCGACGCCGTCACCTAGGCCCGTGCCAGGGTTCCGCCGCGTCTCGGAGGAGGAGCTCCTCCGGGCCTGGCTGTTCCGCGTCGACCGCTTCCACCTGCTCGACCCCGACGACAAGCCCTTCGACCGCTTCGTCATCCGCCATCCGGGTGCCGTCACGGTGGTCCCCGTACACGAGGACGGCACCGTGACCCTGGTGCGCCAGTACCGGGCCGCCGTCGACGCCCTGGTCCTGGAGATCCCCGCCGGGACGCTCGACCAGGAGGGGGAGGGACCGGAGGACGCGGCGAGGCGCGAGCTGGCCGAGGAGGCCGGGCTCGAGGCGGCCAACCTGGAGCTGCTGATCGGGACGTGGAACACGCCCGGGATCAGCGACCAGCACACGCTCATCTACCTCGCCACCGGCCTGTCCTCCATTCCGAGCCGCCCCCAGGGCGTGGAAGAGGGCTACATGACGGTCGAGACGATCCACCTCGACGACGTCGACACGCTGGTGGCGGACGGGACGCTCAAGGACGAGACGACGGTGCTGGGGCTCACCCTGGCCCGCCAACGCCTGCGGGATCGGGCACAGGGCCGGCCCTCGTGACGACCTCGCTGCCCCGGGACGCCGAGGAGTACCTCTCGTGGCTCGAGGTGGAGCGGGGGCGCTCGCCGCGCACCCTGGCCGCCTACCGGCGCGACCTGGCCTCCTACCAGGAGGGCCTCGGGGGCCGCAGCATCGACCAGGCCACCTCCGCCGACGTGGCGGCGTACCTGGAGCTGCTGCGCCGGACCCACAACGCCTCGTCCGTGGCGCGGGCCCTCTCGAGCCTGCGCGGCTTCCACCGCTTCCTCGTCGAAGAGGGGCTGCGCGCCGACGACCCCACGCTCGACCTGCCGTCGGTCTCCGTGACGGACCTGCTGCCGAAAGCGCTGAGCGAGGAGGAGACCGAGCTCCTGCTCGGTTCGGTCGTCGGGACCGGACCGATGGTCCTGCGGGACCGGGCGATCCTCGAGGTGCTCTACGGGACCGGCGCCCGCGTCAGCGAACTGGTGGGCCTGAACCTGGGCGACGTCATCGCGGCGGTCGAGGGCACCGACCTGCCGTTGCTCCGGGTGCTCGGCAAGGGGAACAAGGAGCGCGTCGTCCCCATCGGCTCGCTCGCCCGCACCGCCCTGGCCGAGTGGCTCTCGGGTCAGGGCCGGCCCTTGCTCGAACCCAAGAAGTGGCGCAGCCGCAGCGACGCCGAGGCCGTCTTCCTCAACGCCCGCGGCGGACGGCTGTCCCGGGTCGGGGTCTTCGGCGTGGTGAAGAAGTACGCCAACCGCGTCGGCCTGGGCGACAAGGTCAGCCCGCACGTCCTGCGCCACTCCTGCGCAACCCACATGCTCGGGCGGGGCGCCGACGTACGGGTCGTCCAAGAGCTCCTGGGCCACGCCTCCATCGCCACCACCCAGCGCTACACCAAGGTCTCGGCCGAGCACCTGCGCCGTGCCTACGAGGGCGCCCACCCACGGGCGGGAACATCGAGGGGGAGGGACCGCGTAGCATGACCCCATGCCGAACGAGGCTCCAACGGCCGAGACCGCCGACGTCGATTTTGCCGAGCTGCTGCACAGCGAGCAGGCGGGTCTGCAGGCCCAGCTGAAGGAACTGGGGTTCGCCGACCAGGGGAGCGGCCTCAACTACGACTCCAACTTCGCCGACTCCAGCCAGGTGACGGCCGAACGGGGCGAGGCCGAGCGTCTGGCCATTGAGCTGCGGGAGACCCTCGACGAGGTGGAGGCCGCCATCGTGCGCCTCGAGGCCGGCACCTACGGCCTGTGCGAGGTCTGCGGGAAGCCCATCGGCGCCGCCCGGCTCGAAGCCATGCCCGCCGCACGCCTCTGCATCGCCGACGCCGCCAAGCAGTAGGTGAGCTACTCCGGAGCTCCCTCCTCCGGGGGGCGCCGACCGATGGACCTCCGCACCAAGCGCGCCCTGTGGGTCATTGCGGGCGTCATCGTCTTCATCGCGCTGTACCGCAGCCACCACATCACCGAGTCCGAAGTCATCGTCTTCTGCGTCATCGTGCCGTCGATCATCCTCCACGAGGTGTCGCACGGCTGGGTGGCCAACGCGTTCGGCGATGACACCGCGAAACGGGCCGGGCGCCTGACCCTGAACCCGATCGCGCACGTCGATCCCGTCGGCACGTTGATCGTCCCGGCCTTGTTGTCCCTGGCCGGCGCCGGCGTCTTCGGCTGGGCCAAGCCGGTCCCGGTGAACACCGCCAAATTGCACAGCCCGCGCAATCAGGGCGTGCTGGTGTCGTTGGCGGGGCCGGCCACCAACGCGGTGATCGCCGCCATTTCCGCCGTCGTGTTCATCAAGGTGATCCGCCCCGGATTGCCGACCTACGGCGTGATCCCGACCACCGCGCAGGTCGTCTTCTACATCGGCCTCGTGAACGTGTGGCTCTGCATCTTCAACCTGATCCCGATCCCGCCCCTCGACGGCTCGGTGCTCTTCGAGCGCCTCCTCCCGGCGCGTTACTGGCCGACGTATCTGCGTTACCGCCAGTACACGATGCCGATTCTGCTCGGGCTGGTGCTGCTGAACTTCTTCCTCTACCCCCACGGCCCCATCACGTGGCTGTTCGGCCAGCTGTCCAGCTGGTGGACCAGCGTGCTCGGGATTTAGCGGGGCGCCGGCGGAAGCAGCCCGATGGCCTCGGCGGCCCGGGCGTAGGTGGCGGCCGCGATCTCGTGCGCATGCGCCGCACCCTGGGCCAGCACCTCGTGCACGTACGGCAGATCCTTCTCGAGCTCGGCGCGCCGCTCGCGCACCGGCCGCAGCAACTCGGACAGCGCCGCCGCCACGTCGTTCTTGAGGTCGCCGTAGCGCTCGTAGCCGGCGGCCACGTCCGCCGCCGTGCGGCCCGTCGCCGCGGCCAACAGGTCCAACAGGTTGGCCAGACCGGGCTTGGCCTCGCGGTCGTAGCGCATTTCACCGTCGGTGTCGGTGACCGCCTTGCGCACCTTCTTGGTGATCTCCTCCTCCGAGTCGAGGAGCCGGATGGTGCCGAGGGGGGAGTCGGCGGACTTGGACATCTTGCGCTCGGGGTGCTGCAGGTCCATCACGCGGGCGCCGGCCCGCGGGATGGCGGCCTCGGGGACGACGAAGGTGTCGCCGTAGTGGTGGTTGAAGCGGATGGCGACGTCGCGGGTCAGCTCGAGGTGCTGGCGCTGGTCGTCGCCCACCGGCACCTCCGCCGCGTCGTAGAGGAGGATGTCGGCCGCCATGAGGGCGGGGTAGGTGAAGAGCGACACCCGGGCCGACTCCTGGTCCTTCCCCTTGTCCTTGAACTGCGTCATCCGGCGCAGCTCACCCATGGTCGTCGTGCTCTCGATGAGCCAGGTGAGCATCGCGTGCTCGGGCACGTGGCTCTGCACGAAGATGGTGCAGCGCTCGGGGTCGAGCCCGACGGCGAGCAGATTGAGGGCGGCGTCGAGCGTGTTGGCCCGCAGGTCCGCCGGTTCGATCGGGGTGGTCAGGGCGTGCAGGTCGACCACGAAGAACAGCGCCTCGGTGCCTTCGGGGACCGCCACCCACTGCCGGAGCGCCCCGAGATAGTTCCCCAAGGTGAAATTGCCCGAGGGCGCGATGCCCGAGACGATCCGGTTCATGGGGCGCCATGGTAGGGCGCCCCGGCGGCCGCTCTGGCCGGTGACCTGGGGTGCCCCGGGGCAGGCGGCCGGTTCGATAACGTCAGTCAGTGGCCTACTCGGTCTCCACCCCAAGTTTCGAGGGTCCCATCGACCTGCTGCTGCACCTCGTCTCGTCGCACGAGGTCGACATCCTCGACATCCCCCTGCTGCCCGTCATCGACGGCTTCGTCAGCGTGCTCGCAGCGCAGCGCGAGGAGATCGACTTCAACCAGCTCTCCGAGTTCCTCCTCGTGGCCGCCATCCTCATTGAGCTCAAGTCGCAGAAGCTGCTGCCCGGCCGGGAGACCTCCGACGAGGAGGACGACCTGGTGGGCTGGGAGGAGCGCGACCTGCTCCTGGCGCGCCTGCTCGAGTGCCGCGCCTACGCCGCGGCGGCCGACGTCTTCGTCGCCCTGGCCGAGCAGGCCTCGCGCTCGATCCCGCGCGAGGTCGGACTCGACGACGACTTCGTGGTGCACGCCCCCGACCTCCTGGCCGGGATCACGCCCGACGACCTGGCCCAGGCCTACCTGCGGGGGTCGGCCGAGCGCCCCGTGCCGCGGGTCGACCTCTCCCATGTCACCGTGGACACCTTGTCGGTCTCCGAGGCCGTGTCGGACCTCATCGCCGTGCCCGCCGCCGACCGCGCCACCTCCTTCCGCTCGCTGGTGGAGGGATGCCGCACGCGCATCGAGGTCATCGTGCGCTTCCTGGCCCTGCTCGAGCTGTGCAAGATGGGCCGGGTGACGCTCGGCCAGGGCGCGACGTTCGGCGACCTGGCCATCTCGTGGGTGGCCACGGACACCCTGGCCGAGGTGACCAGTGGCCGCGGCCTGGCGGAGCTCGACGGCTTCGCCATCGACGACTACGAAGGATGAAGGTTTGAATCAGGTGGAGAACGCAGAGCTGGGACGCACCCTGGAGGCGATTTTGCTGGTAGCGGTGGAGCCCATCGCGCCCCAACTGCTGGCCGAGCTGGTGGAGGTGCCGGTCGAGCAGGTCGACGAGGTGCTGACCGAACTGGCGCAGTCCTACGAGCGCGAGCACCGCGGCTTCGTCCTGGCCCGCATTGCCGGGGGCGCCCGGCTGCAGACGCACCCGGAGATGGCGCCCTATGTCGAGCGCTTCGCCAACCGCGAGGTGTCGCACCGCCTGTCGACCGCAGCCCTCGAGACGCTGGCCATCGTCGCCTACCGCCAGCCGGTGTCGCGCGGGCAGATCTCGGCCCTGCGCGGCGTGAACGTGGACGGCGTCAGCCGGCTGCTGGAGCAGCGTGGCTACATCGAGGTGGTGGGCCACGCCGACGGCCCGGGCCAACCGGCGCTGTTCGGGACCACCGACCTCTTCCTGGAACGGCTCGGGCTGGACTCGCTCGAGCAGCTGCCGGCGGTGGAGGACTTCCTCCCCGGGCCCGAGGTGGCCGGGGATCTCGAGCGCGACCTGCAGTCGGCCCTGGGCCTCGGGGTCGAGACGTCCGCTGACGACGCCTGAACCCGAGGGCGAACGCCTGCAGAAGGTGCTGGCGCGGGTCGGCCTCGGCTCCCGCCGGGCCTGCGAGGAACTCATCGCCGCCGGCCGCGTGCGCGTCGACGGCGAAGTGGCGGCGCTGGGCCGGCGCATCGACCTGCACACGGCCCGGGTCGAGGTCGACGGCGCACTGGTCCCGGTGGCGCCCGACCTCGTCTACTACCTCTTGAACAAGCCCGACGGCGCCATCACCACCGCGGACGACCCCCAGGGCCGGCCCACCGTCATGACGCTGGTGCCGGCCGAGCCGCGCGTGTTCCCGGTCGGGCGGTTGGACCGCCACACCGAGGGCCTGCTGATCCTGACCAACGACGGCGCGCTGTCGCAGCTCCTCACGCATCCGTCCCACGGCGTGCCCAAGGAGTACGTGGCCGAGGTGGCGGGCGGGACGCCGGCGCCGGGTGCGCTGCGCTCGCTGCGCCAGGGTATTGAGCTCGAGGACGGGATGACCGCGCCGGCCGAGGTCGGCGTGCTGGCCCCGGGCGTGCTGCGGATCGTGATCCACGAGGGCCGCAACCGCCAGGTGCGCCGGATGTGCAGCGCCATCGGCCACCCGGTCCAGCGGCTGGTGCGCACCCGCATCGGCCCGGTGCGCGACCCCAACCTGGCGCCGGGGCGATGGCGTGACCTCGAGGCCACCGAGGTCCGGGCCCTGGCCGCCGCGGCCGGGTCCGGCGGTGCCCGGGCGGCGAGCCAACCCTAGGAATTGCCCCTCAACTGGGACTCCGAGCGTTGCCGGTAGAGTGACCCGCCATGGCAGCTGCTCCCACAGTCAGGGGTTTGCGCGGGGCGACGACGGTCGACGAGGACACGGTGGCCCAGGTCACCGAGCGTTCCCAGGAGCTCATGCGCGAGCTCATGGCCAGCAACGACCTGGTCGAGGACGACATCATCAGCGTCCTGTTCACGGCCACGGCCGACGTCACGAGCACCTTCCCGGCCACGGCCATCCGGGAGATCGGGTTCGGCGCCGTCCCACTCCTGTGCGCGGCCGAGATCGCCGTCCCCGGCTCCAAGCCCCTCTGCATCCGGGTCCTGCTGCACGTCCACACGACCCGCTCGCGGGAGGACATCAAGCACATCTACCTCCACGGCGCCCAATCGCTGCGCGATGACCTCCCCGGCTGAGGCCGGAACGGGCCGGCGGGCGGTCGTCGTCGGGACGGGGCTGATCGGCGGCTCCATCGCGCTCGGGCTGCGCCGGCGCGGCTGGCACGTCTCGGGACTCGACGCCGACCCGGCGCGGCTGGAGGCAGCGCTCGCCTCGGGCGTCATCGACGCCGTCGGGGACGACCTGGGGGCCGACGTGGTCTTCGTGGCCGTGCCGGCCGCTGCGGTGACCGCGGTGACGCGGGAGGCACTGGGCGACGAGGGCCGGCGGGCCGACGCTGTCGTAACCGACGTGAGCGGCGTCAAGACGACGATTGTGGGGGAGTGCGACCACCCGCGCTTCATCGGCGGCCACCCGATGGCGGGCTCGGAGCAGACCGGGTTGACCGGTGCCGACCCCGAACTCTTCGTCGGCGCGGTGTGGGTGCTCACGCCCACGGCGACCACCGACCTCGAGGCCTTCAACCGGCTCAAGGGCGTCGTCATGAGCCTGGGCGCCGACGTGCTCGTTCTGTCGCCGGCTGACCACGACCGGTTGGTGGCCATGGTGTCGCACGTGCCGCACCTGGTGGCGGCGACGCTCATGAACGCCGCGACCGACGGGGCCGAGCAGGACGGCACGCTGCTGCGGCTGGCCGCCGGGGGCTTCCGCGACATGACGCGGGTCGCCGCCGGCCATCCCGGCATCTGGCCCGACATCTGCGCCGAGAACGCCCCGGCCATTGTGGCGGCGCTCGACGGGCTGGTGAACGACCTCATCACCATGCGCGACCGCGTGGCGGGGCAGGACCGGCCCGCCATCCTCGACCTGCTGCAGAAGGCCAGCGCGGCCCGGCGCAACCTGCCCGCCCGCGCCGTGCGGCCCGAACACCTGGCCGAGCTGCGCATCCCCGTGCCCGACCGCGACGGCGTGCTGGCGGAGATCACCTCGTTGGCGGCGGGCGCGGGCATCGGCATCTACGACATCGAGATCGCGCACTCGGCCGAAGGGCCGCGCGGCGTCCTCATTCTGGTCGTCGACAACGCCGACGCCGAGACCCTGCGCGTGGCGGTCGAGGCCGCCGGCTACCCCGGCCGGGCGGAGCAGCTGTCATGACGGCACCGCGCATTCTGGTCGTCGAGGGCGGCACGCCGTGCCGGGGCACCGTCCGCACGCCGGGCGAGAAGTCGATTTCGCACCGGTCCGTGCTCCTCGGCGCGCTGGCGGAGGGGACGTCGGTCATCCGCGGCCTGTCCGACGGCGCCGACGTCGCCGCCTCGTTGGCCGCCGTCGAGGCCATGGGGGCGGGCGTCGAGCGCCACCAAGACGGCCGGGTGGTCATGCACGGCGGCCGGGCCCGACTGCACCGGCCCGACGGGCCACTCGACTGCGGGAATTCGGGCACGTCGATGCGCCTGCTGATCGGGCTGGTGGCGGGCTTCGACTGGGAGACCGAGCTGATCGGCGACGAGTCACTCTCGGGCCGGCCCATGGACCGCGTGGCCGAGCCGCTCGGGCTCATGGGCGCCACCGTGACGGGCCGGGGCGAGCGCTGCCTGCCGCCCGTGCGCGTCCGGGGCGCCACGCTGCACGGCATCGACTGGACCGCCAAGGTCGTGAGCGCGCAGGTGAAGTCGGCCATCCTCCTCGCCGGCCTGTCGGCCGAGGGGACGACCATTGTGCGCGAGCGGGTCACGACGCGCGCCCACACCGAGGAGATGCTGACCGAGGCGGGGGCCGACCTGACGGTCGAGCCCTGGGGCGAAGGCCGCGTCGTCGCCGTGCGGGCGTCCTCGCTCAAGCCGGTCGACCGGACGGTGCCCGGCGACCCGTCGGCTTCGGCCTTCTTCGCCGTGGCGGGGTGCGTCGTCCCCGGCAGCGTCGTCGACATCGCCGACGTCTACGACGGCCCGGCCCGGCTCGGCTACATCGACGTCCTGCGGCGCATGGGCGCCTCCATCACGCTCATCGCCGGCCAACCGGGGACCACGACCATCCGGGCCACGGCCGGGCCGCTCACGCGCGACCGAGGTCCACGCCAGCGAGATCCCGTCCCTCGACGAGATCCCTGCCCTCGCGGTGGCCGCCGCCGTGGCCAGCGGCACGACGCTGTTCACCGACGTCGGCGAGCTGCGGGTGAAGGAGGTGGACCGTCTCGTCGCCGTGGCCGACATGGTCGAGACGTTCGGCGCCCGGGCCAGCATCGACGGGGACACGCTCGCCATCACCGGCGTGGGGGGCCCGCTGCGGGGCGGTCGCTTCGACAGCCGGGGTGACCACCGCATGGCCATGTCGGCCGCCGTGGCGGCGCTGGCCGCGGCGCCGGGGGAGCGCAGCCTGCTCACCGGGTTCGGGGCGGTCGAGACGAGCTACCCGACCTTCGCCGACGACCTGGAGCGGCTGGCGGCGGGCCCCCACGCCCCCCGGGCGCTGCTCGTGGCCATTGACGGGCCGGCCGGTGCCGGCAAGTCCACCGTCTCCAATGCGGTGGCCCAGCACCTGGGCGTCGAGCGGCTGGACACGGGCGCCATGTACCGGGCCGTGGCGGCGCTGGCGCTCGAACTGGGCACGCCGCCCGAGGACGGCGACGCGGTGGCGGCGCTGGCGGGGGCGTCGACCATTGTGGTGGGGGACCGGGTGACCATCGACGGGCGCGACGTGACCGGCGTCATCCGCTCGCCCGAGGTCGGGCGCGCCGTCTCGGTCGTGGCGGCCAACGCCGAGGTGCGACGCCATCTGGTGCAGCGCCAGCGGGCGTGGGCGGCCGCCCATGGCGGCGGGGTGGTCGAGGGCCGCGACATCGGGTCGGTCGTCTTCCCGGAGGCGGAGGTCAAGGTGTACCTGACCGCGTCGCCCGAGGAGCGGGCCCGCCGGCGCAACGACGAGGCTCCCGAGGGGGTGGCCCGGCGTGACCGCATCGATTCGACCCGGGAGGCAAGTCCGCTGCGCGAGGCCGCCGACGCCCACCGGCTCGATACGACGGGCCGCACCGTGCAGGATGTGGTCGAGGAGGTGCTGTCGTGGCTGTGAGCCCAGCGGGAACGTCGCCGGAACCGGACGCGGGCGGAGTCGGACGGTGGCGCGGCGCCCAGGCGCCGGGGCGCCACCAGCCCTTCGAGATCGACCCCCGCCGCACGCCGCTCTACCGGGTGGAGCGGATGATCTTCGGCACCGTGCTCTGGGCCTGGTTCCGGCCCCGGGTCGTCGGGCGCGAGAACATCCCCGAGACCGGGCCGGCCATTCTCGCCCCGGTGCACCGGTCGTTCGCCGACTTCGGCTTCGCCGCCTTCTGCACGGACCGCAAGCTCTTCTTCATGACCAAGGACGAGATGTGGAACAACAAGTGGCTGGGCAAGCTGCTCCTCACCGTCGGGGCCTTCCCGGTCCACCGCGAGTCGGCCGATCGCGAGGCGCTCCAGCGCGCCGAGGAGGTGCTCCGCCGCGGCGAGCTGCTCGTCCTCTTCCCCGAGGGGACGCGGCGCGAGGGCAGGGAGATCGAGGACCTGATGGAAGGGGCCACCTTCCTGTCGGCGCGGACGGGCGCGCCGATCGTGCCCATCGGCATCGGCGGGTCGGACCTGGCCATGCCCAAGGGGAGCGCCATCCCCAAGCCGCGCACGATTCAGGTCGTCATCGGGCCGGCCATCCCGCCGCCGGCGCGCACCGAGGGTGGTCGCGTCTCGCGCTCGGCCGTGCGGGCCGCCACCGAGGCGCTGGTGCCGAAGCTGCAGGCCGTCTACGACGAGGCCCGGGACAAGACCGGGCGCTACTGACGGCGGGGCGGCGGACGCCTACTGGTGGTGCGGCTCCTTGCGCATCTTCCACCAGGTCTCGGCCACGACCCGCCCGTAGCGGAAGCCGAAGAGCCAGTTCTTGCCCTTCTTGGTCGTGCCCGAGGCGCGGGGCAGCCACACCGTGGGCTCCTCGCTGACCCGCCAGCCGCGCTTCATGGCGATGATGAGGAGCTCGGCCGTCTGGTACTGCGGCTGGACGAGCCGGTAGGCGATGTCGTCGAGCATGCTGACCCGCAGCGCCCGGTAGCCGTTGGAGGTGTCCGTGAGCTTGGTGTGACCCATGGCGCTCATGATGAAGGAGAAGACGCGCACGCCGAGCTTGCGGGTGCTGTCCGTCGTGGTGTCCTGCCCGAGGACGCGCGAGGCCACCACGAAGTCCGACCTGTCGTCGACGAGGGGCTGGAGCATGACCGGGATCTCGGCCGGGTCGTTCTGCCCGTCGGCGTCCAGCGTGACCACGAACTGCGCGCCGAGCTCAATGCAGAGTGCGTAGCCGACGCGCAGGGCGTAGCCGTGCCCGAGGTTCTCGTCCAACACGAAGGTCACCGCACCGGAGTCCTTGGCCACCTGGTCCGTCTTGTCACTGCCGCCGTCGACGATGACGAGGGTGGTCACGGCCAGGCCGCAGGCCTCCTCGGGCATGGCCGCCAGGACGGCCCCGATGTTGTCCTCTTCCTCGTAGGCGCAGATGAGGCCCACGACGGGCGACAGCTTCACGTCGGGATGGCGGGTGTCGAACTCCCGCCGTGAGGTCTCGATGACGCGGCCGCGCGCGATCAGGGTCGGTGTGAATGGCGGCGCCCGAGGTGGCGCCGCGTCCGGGACTCAAAACGACCGAGGCGTCGCGAAGACCTGGCGAACCAGGGGCTCGAAATGCGAGAGCGGCTTGGTGGGGTAGTCGGGGTCGAAGCTGGTCTGGTCCCACTCGTCGGCGAACTGCTCGGCCAGCGCGTACCAGGGCGCGCCCTTGTACTTGTCCCGTGCGTCGGGGTCCTGGCCCAGGTACTCGTAGTAGTGCCGGCCCTGGAAGTCCTGATGGGCGTCGATCATGCGGTAGGTGTCCTCGCCGACGTAGGGGCGCAGGATCTCGGCGGCGATGCGCGGGTGGTTCATGACCGAGACGGCCTTGCCGATGTCGTGGCAGAGCGAGGCCACCACGACCTCGTCGGACGCGCCCGCCTCCTCGGCCCGGGTGGCCGTCTGGAGCGAGTGGACGAGCTGGTCGACCTCGAAGCCGTCGGTGATCTCCTCCAGCGAGGCGAGCATGGCCAGCACACGGTCGGCCACGCGGGGCTGGTGTTCGATCGACTCGACGATGATGTGATCCCACTGCTCTTTCGTCGACTCGTCCATCCGGGTGAACGTCATGGCCCAATCATCGCGCCCGGGGCCTCACGAGGCCAGTAGGTCCAGGACGTCGGCCGCGGAGACCGAACGGTCCTCGGCGGCGGGATCGGCCCGCCGGGACGGGACCCGCCGGCGAAGAAGCCCAGCATGGAGCCCACGGCCCGCAGCAGCTCCCGCAGCTCGGGCGGGGGCGGGAAGTACTCGTCCTCGGTGGTGACCGTGACCTCGGTCACCCCCTGGGCCGGTGCGAGCCGGGCGATGACCTCCTCGACCAAGGCCTCGGGCGCCGAGGCCCCCGCCGTCACGCCCACGGTGCCGGACGAGGTCGTCGGGCAGCTCGTCGGCGGCGTTGACGCGCAACACCCGCGGGCAGCCGCCGGCCCGGGCGACCTTCTCGAGGGCGACGGTGTTGGAGGAGTTGGCCGAGCCGATGACGACGACGGCGTCGGACTCCGAGGCGATGGCCTTGAGGGCGGCCTGCCGGTTGGTCGTGGCGAAACAGAGATCGCTGCGGTTGGGCATCCAGAGGTCGGGGAAGCGCTGCCGGGCCGCCTCCATCAGGCCACGCCACTCGTCATGGCTCAACGTGGTCTGCGCCAGCAGGGCGACGGGCGTGCCCTCGGCGGCCAGCTCGTCCAGTCCGGCGAGGTCCTCCTCGTGCTCGAGGAGGCGGACGGACTGCGGCGCCACCGCCATGGTGCCCACGGCCTCCTCGTGCCCGGCATGGCCCACGTACAGGACGGTGAAGCCCTTGCGGCTGCGCACCTTGAGCTCGTGGTGCACCTTGGTCACCAGCGGGCAGACGGCGTCGACGACGGCGCCACCCCGGGCCCGTGCGGCCTCGACGACCTCGGGCGCCGACCCGTGGGCGCTGAGCATCAGGGGCGCACCCGGGGGCACATCGGCCACGTCGTCGACGAAGATCACGCCCTGGGCACGGAAGCGCTCGACCACATGCCGGTTGTGGACGATCTCGTGGTAGCAGTAGACGGGCGGCTCGAAGACCCGGACCATCCAGGCCAGGGCTTTGATCGCCTTCTCGACGCCGGCGCAGAACCCCCGGGGCTCGGCCAGCATCACTCGGTCGACTCCGGGCACAAAGTCCAGGTTATCGGCACTAACCTGTATTCCATGTCAGCTCCCACGGTGACTTCGGTCACCGCGGCGTCGCCGGCAGCCCGCGCCGGTCTGGCCGTGGGTGACGAGCTCCTGAGCATTGACGGGCAGGAGCCGCGCGACGTCATCGATTTCCAACGACTCAGCGACGCGGGCGACCTCAGCGTCCTCGTGCGCCGCGCCGGCGCGCCCTTGCCGCGGGTCGTGCGCATCGACAAGGAGGCGGGGGAGCCGCTCGGGGTGGAGGTCTCCTCGGCCGTCTTCGACCGCATCAGGACCTGTGACAACCACTGCGCGTTCTGCTTCATCTACCAGTTGCCCAAGGGCATGCGGCGCAGCCTCTACCTCAAGGACGACGACTACCGGCTGTCGTTCCTGTACGGCAACTTCACCACCCTCACGCGTTTCACCGAGCTCGACGCGGAGCGCATCCTCACCGAGCGCCTCGGCCCGCTGTTCGTGTCGATCCACACCACCGACCCCGAGCTGCGGGCGCACATGCTGCGCAACCCGAAGGGCGCCACCAGCCTGCGCTGGCTGGAGGTCCTCCTCGACGGCGGCATTGAGGTGCACGGTCAGATCGTCGTCTGCCCCGGCGTCAACGACGGCGCCGCACTGGAGGACACGTTGGCCGGCATCTTGGACCGCTACTCGGCGTTGTCCAGCGTGGGTGCGGTCCCGCTGGGTCTCAGCCGCTACTCCAACGAGCCCGAGATGCGCCCGCACACGCAGGAGGAGGCCGAGCGCGTCCTCGACACCATCGGCGACTGGCAGCGGCTCTACAAGAAGGCGGTGGGCCACCGCATGGTCTACGCGGCCGACGAGTACTACCTGCTGGCCGGGCGGGACCTGCCGCCGGCCCGCAGCTACGACGGCTACCCCCAGCACGAGAACGGGATCGGCATGGCGCGGGCCTTCGTCGACGCCTTCGCCCGTCCCGCCGCCGGCGGTCCCGGGGGCGTGCGCCACGGGTTCTTCGCGTCGGTCGACGCCGCGCCGGCCGAGGGCTACCGGGCCCCGCGGCTCCCCACCGCCCCCGCCGGGGCCGACGGCCGCCCCGTCACGATCCTGACGGGCACCTACGGCGCCCGGGTCCTCGGCCCCCTGGTGGCCGCCCACCCGCGCCAGGACATCCGCCTCCAGGCCATCGCCAACGACTTCTTCGGGGGCAACATCGGCGTGGCGGGCCTGCTGACCGGTGAGGACGTGGCCCGGGCGCTGAAGGACGTGCCCGACGAGTCCCGCTGCCTGCTGCCCGACGCCTGCCTGAACGAGGGCCGCTTCCTCGACGGGCTCACGCTGGCGGACCTGCCGAGGGACGTCGAGGTGGTGCCGACCGAGGGGGCCTCGCTGCGCCGGGCCCTCGACGGCACGTCCTTCCGGCCCGTGTGCGCCGCATGAGCCCCATGGTCGTGGTCGCCGGGCGCCCCAACGTCGGCAAGTCGTCGCTGGTGAACCGCATCGTCGGTGCCCGGGCGACGGTCGTCGAGGAGGAGAAGGGGGTGACCCGCGACCGCAAGGAGCTGTCGGCCGAGTGGTCGGGCGTCCCGTTCACCATCATGGACACCGGGGGATGGCTGGCGGCGGGCGACGCCCTGGAGTCCAAGGTGAGCGACCAGGCCGAGCGCGCCCTGGCCGAGGCCGACGTGATCCTCATGGTGGTGGACGTGACCACCGGCGTCACCGACGAGGACCTCGAAGCGGCCAAGGTCATCCGGCGCGCCGGCCCACCGGTGCGGCTCGTGGTGAACAAGGTCGACGGGGCCAGCCGCGACGCGGCCATCTGGGAGTTCGTCTCCCTCGGCATCGGCGACCCGTTCCCGGTGAGCTCCCTGCACGGACGCGGCACGGGCGACCTGCTCGACGAGGTGGTGGCGCTGCTGCCGGTCCCCCTCCCGGGCGAGGACGAGGCGGAGACGTCCGGTGCCAACCGGGGCAGGGGGGACAGCGACCCCGGCACGCCGAGCGTCGCCATCATCGGCCGACCCAACGTGGGGAAGTCGACGCTGTTCAACAAGCTCCTGGGCGAGGAGCGCGCCATCGTGCACGACATGCCGGGCACGACCCGCGACGCCATCGACACCGTGGTCGAGACGGTCGACGGGCCGGTGCGGTTCATCGACACGGCGGGCTTGCGCCGCCCGTCCAAGACCGAGCGCGGCGGCACCGAACAGCACGCGACCATGCGCGCCCTGCGTGCCCTGGAGCGGGCCGACGTGGCGTTGCTGGTCATCGACGCCACCATCGGCGCGTCGCACCAGGACCAGCGACTGGCCGAGCGCATCGGCGTCTCGGGCTGCCCGGCCATCGTCGTGTTGAACAAGTGGGACCTGGTGGCGGTGGACGACCGCGACGACGTCCTGGCGGGCGTGGGGGACCGGCTCGCCTTCCTGGGCGCGGCGCCGGTGCTCAAGCTGTCCGCCCTGTCGGGCAAGGGCGTCCAACGCATCCTCCCGGCCCTGCGCGACTGCGTGACGGCGTACCACCAGCGGATCCCCACGGGGGCGCTCAATCGCACCGTGCAGGAGCTCCAGCTCCGCCACGCTTCGCCGCGCTACAAGATCCGTTACGTCGTGCAGGGGGCCATCGACCCTCCGACCTTCACGCTCTTCACGAACGGGCGGCTGCACCCCACGTATCTCCGCTACATCGAGAACGGCATCCGGGAGAAGTTCGACCTCGGCGCCACGCCGATGAAGCTGCGCGTGCGGATCGGCGGGAAGTGAGGAGCGGCCGGTCCTGATGGCCTGGTGCGAAGAGTGCGACACGCTCGTCGAAGACGAGGATCTGGGCGAGGAGGGCGAGTGCCCCACGTGCGGCACGATCCTGGCCGAACAGGAGCGTGCGCCGATCCCCTGGTACTTCAAGGCGATGCTGGTCGCCAGCGTCATCTACCTCGGCTACCGCGGCTACCAGGGAGTGACCTGGATCGTCAGCCACGTGTAGCGTCGCTCGCCATGCCCATTTACGAGATCGAAGGCGTCGCGCCGCGCATCGACGACGACGCCTTCGTGCACCCCGACGCGGTCGTGATCGGGGACGTCACGATCGGCCCCGAGTCGAGCGTCTGGCCCGGCGCCGTCCTGCGCGGCGACTACGGGACGATCACCGTGGGCGCGCGCTCGTCCATTCAGGACGGCACGGTCGTCCACGCCGGCCCGGGCTTCCCGACCGTCATCGGCGACGGCTGCGTGGTCGGCCACCTGACCCACCTGGAGGGGTGCACGCTCGAGGACGAGTCGCTGGCCGGCTCCGGCAGCGTCGTCCTGCACTGGGCCGTCATCGGCACGGGTGCGACCGTCGGCGCCAATGCCGTGGTGCCCAACCACGTGGTGGTCCCGCCGGGCGCACTGGCCCTGGGCGTGCCGGCCAAGATCCTGGAGGGCCGCTCGGACGTCGCGATGATCCGCATCTCGGGTCTCGAGTACGTCAACAACGCCAAGCGGTACCGGGCGTCGCTGCGCCGGATCGGCTGAGACCTGAGCGGCGCCGGGGAGCCGGCGGCGCTAGCTGTGGGGCTTGGCGCGCCGCAGCGAGCGCGCGGGCGTGGGTGAGCATCTCCTCGGCGGTGGTGTCGGACCCGGCGCTCCAGGCCACGCCCACGCTGGCGGTCAGGGTGTAGCCGTCCAGGCTGAGCTCCTTGTTGACCTCGGACACGACGCCTTCGATGCGGCCCTTGAGCCGGTCCTCGACGACGTCCTGCTCGGCGTTGCCGCACAGGACGGCGAACTGATCACCCTCGATGCGGGCGAGGGTGTCGCCGCCGCGGACCGTGTTGTTCAGGCCCTGGGCCACCGAGCGCAGGACGGCGTCGCCCCATTCCTGTCCGAGCGACTCGTTGATCACGGAGAACCGGTCCAGGCCGATGAGGAAGAGCCCGTAGGGCCTGCCGTAGCGGCGAGCCTCGTAGCCGTGATGGGCGAGCCGATCCATGAAGATGAAGCGGTTGGCGAGACCGGTCAGCGGGTCGCGCAGCGCGCGCTCGGCTTCTCTTTCGAGCTTCGAGGTGGTCGACAGCCCGGCGGCCACCAGGTTGGCCATCAACTCGAGGACGGCAACGTCGGCGTCGTCGAAGTGCTCGGCCTCGCTGGAGACGACCCGCAGGGCCCCGACCGCTTCCCCGCCCCGGATCATCGGCGCCACCGCGATGGAACGGACGCCGGCCCGCCGACAGGCCTCGGGGTCGATCCGGGGGTCCGTCTCGGTGTCGCGGCACAGGAGCGGCATGCCGACCTGCACGCAGAGCCCGGCCAGGCTCTGGTCGCCGACGGTCCGGGTTCCCTCGGGATCGGTCTGCAGGCCGCTGACGGCCCGATGGACCATCACGTTCTTGTCGGCCACCTCAATGGCCGCACCGTCTGCATTGGTCACTGTCTGCACCCGTTCGAGAACCACCTCGAGCGCACGGTCGCCCGCCGCGGCGGGGACTGCGTTCACCAGTCGCTGGGTCTCGATGACGTAGTGCAGCAGGTCAAGTTGCGTGCCTCGCGCAATTGTCGCCACGGCGGTAAATTCGACTCCCGGGCGGTGGTGCTTAAGCACAATTCTTTGTGGCAACGCCCGGGACCAGGGAAAACCCCGATGTCTGACGGTCCCCCTGATCGGGGTGGAGTACCATCCTCAGGTCGTTCTGGTCCCGATCTCGCTCCGGCGAGCCGTCGGGATGCGCACCTCTCCGAAGTGCCTCGACGACACACGGGCTGTGGCGCAGCTTGGTTAGCGCGCTTGACTGGGGGTCAAGAGGTCCCGGGTTCAAATCCCGGCAGCCCGACTCGAAAGTGCAGGTCAGAGGCCATGCCTCTCGGCCTCTTGGCGGCGGCGTCGGGCCATCCCCGCGGTCCACGCGACCACAGAGCGCGTGCGTGTGTGAAATTCCGGTTCATGCTTGACGGCGTGGATCCGGCACCTGCTTGACACTCTCGGGCGCGGTTCCGGTACCTGGGCGACACTGACTCCGGTACCTGCTTGACACTTCGTGCCTGAGAGGTCCACCACGTGGCCGCTGCCACCTTCTTCGCTGTTGACGCAGTCGTCGACAGAACCGAAGGAGGCCGACCGTGCTGGTGGAGCTCAAAGCCGTGGAACAGCGCTATCGAGCGGTGATCGACGTCCTCGACGGGATGTCCGTAACAGACGTGGCCCGGCGCAACGGGGTGAGCCGCCAAAGTGTCCACGCCTGGCTGCGTCGTTATGCCAACGGCGGCATGGCGGCCCTGGCCGACAAGAGTTCGAAGCCCGAGAGCTGCCCGCACCAGATGGCTCCGCTCACCGAGGCCCGGGGGCACTGCTGGACGATTCGGTGACAGGTTCGGTCAGGCAGCCCTGAAACTCGGTGTGGTCATGATGGTCTCGTATTCGATGGGGACCACCAGCCGTTGGTCGAGCAGATCTTCCACACGGTGCGCTCGCAGGCACTGAAGCCCGAGTTCTTAACCGCGTCGGCCAAGAAGCGATAGCCGAACTCAGGGTCGTCACAATGGGCGTCGAAGAGCGCGTTGGCCAGATAGGCCTCCTCGAGCTCACTGGCAGTGATCGTGAAGCCAGCCAGCGGCAATAGTCCTGGCGGACCAGCTTGAGCACCCGGCACGTCACCGTGACGGGAACCCCGTCAACGGCCAGTTCAGAGACGAGCGGGTACATCATTTTGGGGGCAGGTTCCCCTGAGACAGATAGGCCGCCGCTCGGGCAGGACCTCGTTCTCCTGCTCGAGCAGCCGGATCCGGCGCTTGGCCGCTCGCAGCTCGGAGATCTCCTCGCTGCTCGGGCCGGCACGTCGTCCTTCATCGGCATCGGCGACGGCCAACCAGTTGGCCAGGCACGAATCTGAGATTCCGAAGTCAGCCGCGATCTGCTTGAGCGTGGTGTCCATCGGCCGGCTCCGGGCGACGCCTACGACGTCCTCGCGGAACTCCTTTGGATAGGGCTTGGGCATGGCGACATCCTTCCAAGCGGTGCCTCTCGGCACCACAGGTCAGTTGTCACCGAATCGTGCAGCAGTCCCATGTTCCCGGGGTTCAGGGAGTTATCAGCGTCAATATGACGATTGAACGGGTTTGCATCGAATGCGCCACATGCTTTCCCAATCCTAGAGGTCGTGGCCGACCGCCACGGTGCTGTTCGACCGAATGCCGGCGTGCTCGTGTGAAACGACACGCCAAGGATTGAGGGGCGCCTGCCGTAGACTCCCACCTCCGACGAGGCGACAATCAAGAACGATCTGTCGCCCGAAACCATTCCTTAGGGAGCAACGGCCGAATCTCATTTCCGAAGCGCTCGATCTGAGTTCGTATGGCAGCAGTCGTCGGTCCTGGGGGCGTGGCAAGTACAAGGTGTTCAACACCGAGTTCAGCAAATCGTGCTATGTCGTCTGCTATTTTGCTCGGCGAACCGATACCGGGGGGGGCCTCAGAACGGGCACCTTCGTCGACGAAAAGACGAATGTGGTGAGCAAATGTGATGGAGGAGGGATCTCGACCCTCGGAGAGGGCAAGTCCACAGAGTTGTTCCCACTTCTGCCTAAGCACATCGTGCGTGTTGTAACACGGGAAGCCAACCTTCCCCAAGGCGGATGGCTCGTCGCATAGCCGCTTTCGTATTTCCACCGACCCAGATGGGTATAGTTCCGTGCGCAGGTTTTGGCAGAAATGTCAGTCCCGGTTCCAAGTGATAATGGTCGCCATCAAAAGATGGTTCATCGGCGGTCCAGAGTTCACGCATTACTGCGAGGTACTCGTCCGTCACCTGTCCACGGGCCTCGTATGGAGCATTGAGCGCCCTGAACTCTTCGACAAAACTGCCAACGCCGGACCCGAGAATAAGCCTTCCTTCGGTTAAGACATCGACCGATGCGAGAAACTTCGCGGTCGTCACTGGATTGCGGTACGGAATGACAAGGATGCTAAAACCGAGACGCACATGATTCGTTTGCGCGCGAAGCGAGGCCATCACAGCCGTCGCATCGAAGAAGGGCTCGCCGTTTCGAATAGCGGATCCGGGCGGAAGGCCCAACCCCGGATGAGACGCGACGGTGCTTGAGGGAAGGATCACGTGGTCGCCAAACCACAGCGAAGCAACGCCGTACTCCTCGGCAAGTTGCGCGATGGTGATAAATGTCGCCGGACTAATCGCAAACCCATAAGGGTACGGTTTGCCAAAGATTGCGTCGTCGGTTATTCCGGCATGGCCATTCGGCACATACAAGCCAAGGTCCATTTGAGCCTCCAAACGGGCAAGCGTGAACACGTAGTAAACGAGACCTAATGATAGGCGTTCGTCTCATGGGCTTTCGTCAATTCCGCACTACGGTGACCCGGGCCGGTGAGTGTTTTCCAGTGTCGGCTTCTCTCAACGAGCACGCTTAGGAAAGCCTGTTATTACTCATCCGGCAGAGTCCCCATCGTGGTGAGCAACTCCATTCGCCTGTAACCCAGGCCACCAATTATGCACACCAAGAGGGGAACACATCCGTCGACCCATAACACGGATGACCGGGAGGCGTGAGCCAGTTGTAATCCGGGTTTCCATCTTGCCACCACACCTTCATCTCATCGTCGACGTCCTTCGGATGATGCGATACCGCACTAATTCCTCTCCTCTATGCGTCATCCTTCGTCGTTTCTCGAAAATCCGGAGAACATGCCGCAAGGCCACCTCGTCAGGCGTCTCCCGATTCATCCATGGCTTATTCTCTGCTGGGCCGGAGCTTGTGGGCATTTTGGACCTGTAGGTCCAGGCGCCTGCACACGGCCGCATCTGATCTATAAACGCCTTTCACGAGCCCTAGAGGGGTGACCGATTCCTGATCAATACCGGGCCGGGGCGCGAACCGGTTGACATCGACGGCATCACCAATGAGCCGCGCATAACTTCTCTCGTTTCGGTCGCGAGTTACCTACGGAATCCCTGATAAGCACACTGCTAAGTGGGGGATATCTGGGGGTCAAGAGGTCCCGGGTTCAAATCCCGGCAGCCCGACTCGAAGAGCAGTTCAGGCGGCATTTCTGTTCGAGCACTTCGGGGCCGGACGGTGTCGCCACGATCTCCCGACGACCGCACGCGGGCGCGATGGCATCCGGGCCGAAGAAAGGGCTAGCCAACGAAGATTCCGACTATTGCGGCGTATTGTCACCGAGCTTCTTCGCCAGGGTGGCCTCGAACAACTCCACATGGTGGTCACCCTGCTCCAGGAGCGTGGCACAGGCGCGGGACCGGGCCTGTCGCTGAGCCCCCTCGACCTCCGCCAAGCTCTTGAAGGCGACCGCGGCGTTGCGGTAGACGCCCCCTGCCGCTCCGAGCTCACCTTCGGCGCGGGCGAATCCTCTCGGCGTGTGCCCGCTTCGGAGCCAGTCGCTGAGCTTGCTGCACGCTGCCAGCACATCTGCCGCGACCGCCTCGTCAACTTCGGAGTCGGCTGGAGGATCCTCCTGAAAGACCCCTCGGAGCTTGTCAACGGCGTGCGTGACCGCCGTCAGATGCTCCCGGGCCATGGAGGCCCATTGGCGCTTCGCAGCTTGCGGGTCACCAGTTCCGGGCACGACGCAATATACGCAGGTCAGGAGGGGTAGTTTGCCAAACATTCGTGTGCTGTTCACCTCGAGATAACCCGAAGTTTGCCTTTTCGTCACGCTGGCCTGCGACATTGCAGCGGGGCATCAACGGGACGGAAGGCAAGGATCGAGTGAGCGAACTGACGGCGTCGGGTTCAAAGGAGAGTGAGGAAGGGGGAGAGAACGCTCCGAACAGCACCGTCGCACCGGCCCCCACCGTCACCGATCTCCTGAACGAGGCCCCAACGAGCAAGTTCCACCGACGCACCGTCATCATCTCGGGCGTCGGATTCTTCACCGACGCCTACGACCTGTTCGTCATCGGGACCGTGGCCGCCCTGGTGGCCGTCCAGTGGCATCTGAGCACGCTGCAGACGAGCTGGGTCACCGGTGCAGCCATTCTCGGCGCGTTCATCGGAGCTTTCGTCTTCGGTCGCATCGCAGACGTCATCGGTCGGAAGAAGGTCTACGTCACGGTCGCCGTGATCATGATCATCGGGGCGATCGCCTCGGCACTGGCGCCGGGATTCATCTTCCTCGTCGTCGCCCGTCTCGTCCTGGGCTTCGGCATCGGCGGCGACTATCCCGTGTCGGCCGTTTTCATGAGCGAGTACTCCAACCGCAAGGACCGGGGACGCCTCGTCGGCCTCGTCTTCTCCATGCAGGCATTGGGCCTCATCGTCGGTCCGCTGGTCGCTCTCGTGCTGCTGTCCTCGGGCATCAGCGACTCGTTGACCTGGCGCATCCTGTTGGGCCTCGGCGCCATTCCCGCTGCGGCTGTCGTCTACCTGCGCTCCAGGATGCCGGAGTCCCCGCGCTATCTGGCCCAGGTGCAGGGCGAGCACGACCGTGCTGCCGGTGAGTTGGAGCACTTCAGCGAGGGCGTGATCACCGAGCCCACTCGAACCGGTTCGGCTTCAAACCGGATGCGTCTCGGCACCTTCTTGACCGACCCGCACATGCTCAAGCTTCTCCTCGGCACCGCCGGCGCGTGGTTCCTCTTCGATTACGCCTACTACGGCAACACCCTCTCTCTTCCCGCCATCCTGAAAGAAGTGGACGCCACGGCCAGTTTGGAGACAAAGCTGCTGTGGTCACTCGGGATGTTCGTGATCTTCGCGGTCCCCGGCTATCTGCTCGCGGTCAAACGAATGGACCGCATCGGTCACCGTCGACTGCAGTTCATCGGGTTCTCCGTCATGGCGTTGTGTTTCATCGTCCTCGCCATCGTCCCCCAACTCACCCAAGGAGGTGGCGCCGTTTCTGGCCATCCTCGGGCTGAGCTACTTCTTCATTCAGTTCGGGCCGAACATGACGACATTCGTGCTGCCCTCGGAGGTCTTCCCGGTGAGCATGCGCACCACCGGGCATGGGATTGCCGCCGGTGTCGGCAAGCTGGGGGCCTTCGTCGGCGTCTTTCTGGTCCCTGTGCTCCAGGACCACATCGGCCTCCGGGGTCTTCTTGCGGTCGCCGGCGTTCGGCGGTGCTGGGCTTTGCCGTCACCGGGCTCTTGCCCGAACCTGCAGGACGCACCTTGGAGGATGTCGCCGACTCTGCATCGGACGCTGCGCCAGCAGCGCCCGTGCGAGTCGTCGCCAACTGACGATCTGCTGACTCCCGAGCTCAAGACCGCCTAGCCACAAGACCACGACCGTCGGCTGGGTCCCGCTTGCAACGGGATGGTCGACGAGGAACGTGGGTCGACCAGACCCATCGGCATCCATGATCCCGTCGACTCCTTCGAGGCGGCAGAGCGCATCTGGGAGGGTCACGTCGCACGGCAGATTCCTCGGATGCGTCGCAGCGCGTGAGAGGTCCGGACGGCGGTCAACCGGCTCGGAGCGCGCCAGAAAACACGGGCGTGACGACCTCGCGAACGCAGCCCAACAACTTGCTCTTGCTCTTGGTCGCCCGCGGGCCGCAGGGATAACTTCCGCAAAATGATCGAGTCAGATTGCCCTCAGGACTGTGGCGGAGTGCTCCGCTTTGATCTCGGCCTGCGCTTCAATCGAGCCAAGGCACGATGCGAGCCCGTACGGCCGCAGCAGACGACGTGTCGTGCCTGGTGGTGGTGGGACGCCCTCAGCGAAATGTGGCTCCCCATGTCCGCTGCGGGTGTCACCGCCGATCAACCACTGGGGGAAGTCGACCTCTAGGTCGAGACATTCTCGGGCCGGGTCCCCTCTGTGACTTTGGACCCTGGTGCACCGAGGATCGGACGTCTTCGGTGCCGATCGGTATCGGCATCCCGCTCCCCGACAAGGTGACAGCCGAGCGACTCGCCGAGAATCACCGGGGCCCTCGGATCGTCCTGCGCTGAGCGGTGAGACGACGCATCATGCTCGACCACCGGAGCTCTCGAAACGCGAAGCAGCCCCCGGGTGCGCAACCTCGAGAAACCCGGGGGCCGTCGCCCAAAGCGGACCGGCGCTCGAAGGTGCGAGCAACCGGACCCGGACGATCACTACCCATCCGCAGGTTGCGCCCAAACATGCGTGTCGCGTCCGGCAACGGGGGTGGGTCGCAGGGTTCATCACGTGTTCGCGTGCGACCTGGACCTGCTTCCCCTCTCGCAACGCGCATGGGCGCTCGTTAGTGTCACTCCGCAAGACAGGTAGGGGAGCAGGCGTTGTCAGCAGTCCGGAAGGTGCATCACCCGAAGATCGTGCAGAGGTCTGACGGCCGTTGGCTCGTCGTTTGCCAGGACTGCAAGCGAGACGGCGAATCCGCCACTCCCGACGGCATCAACAGTCCCGTCGACTCGTTCGAGGCGGCACAACTCCTCTGGGAGGGCCATTGTGAGCGTCGGAGCTCCCGATGCGCCGTGGGGCCTGAGGCCCCGACCCGAACTGACTAGGCGAGCATCCAGATCGTCACCCCGACGAGAGCCCAGGGAACGACGGCGAGAACGAGCGCCAGGGTCGCCCACCATCCACACGGCACACGGGATCCGACAGCATCGTTTCCTTGTGCGAAGAAACACAGTTGCTCATTGAAGGTCGAGCCGGCTGTGGCTGCGGCTACGAAACGGCGAAGGATCGCGTTGGCTCACCGAGTGCTGAGCAGTGCTCACAGGTTCCGACCTCCTGTATCCAGGACCCCAAGCGGTCGGACAAAGGTTACTGAATCCTGAGGATTCACACAACGAATGCACAACACGGGTTCCCATACGCGTGTTGTCCGAGCACGGGAAGCCTGGAATTCGGACCCGGTCGTGCCTGAGCGGCCTTGGGGACGCGAAAGCGGCCCCCGCCCGAAGGCAGGGGCCGCAACCCTGACGATCTCTCTTTCGGCTCAGGACGCTGCGTCCTTGAGCCTCCTCTCATCGCTCATCGAAAGGGCCAGCCAGGACCCGGACGTCGGGCTGCGACAGCCTCAGTCGGGCCACCACTCCAGCGGGGCAACCAGCTCGTCGCCGACCTTCATCCAGAGCTCTATTCGATGGTCCTTGCAGGTCCACAGTGGGCCGATACGGCCTTCCGCGTCGATCCCCGTGGCGTTGTGCACACGGGTCAACGCCCGGCCGCATCCGGCCCTCGAACAGAAGGCGACCCGCTCGGTCATGTCCTGCTGCGCCCAGTCCGGTTCAAATGTCATTCCGCTCCGCCCAACCTTCTCTCCACCGAAGAAAATACAGCGGTTCGCGTCCGTTCGTTCCGAACGCCGAATCGGTTGCGACTCGCTCACCCGACAGTCACGGCACTGGCAACATCCCCCGGGCGACACCGTGCGGTCGGATGGAGGGCGCCGGTAGGTGCCGCATTCGGCGTGGCCGTCCCAAGCCGTGTCCCAGAAGTGTCGGCCGCCACGGACCCTGGCCGCGGCCGATCTAGCGTGCTTCGACATGCAGGCGCTGCGATCGCCCGGCTGGGCCGACGTCGTCGGGTCGGCGCTTCTCGTTCTGGCGATCTCGGTGCCGACGATGATCATCGAGGAGGACTGGCACGGCCGGCCGATGATCGACCAGCCGACGCATCTCTGGGTCATCGCCGCCTGCGTCGTCGCGGCCGCCTTCTTCATCGGGGGCGCAATCGTCGCCTTTCGCCGGCCGTCCGCACCCACCAGATATGCCGCCGCGACAGGGATCCTCGCCGTCGCGGTCCTCCTCATCGGGGGGCTCTACCGGAGACTCTGGCTCGTGCACGAGAACATCTCCGTCACGGTGCAGCATCTCTGGCTCCTGGGGGTGATCGCCGCCGTGGCCATGAGCCTCGCCGGGTCGCTCCTCGGGCGACAGCTCACGCGCTGAACCCCTGCGCCCCGTCCGCGCGGCGGGAGGCGAGGACCGAGCGGCCGTCGCGGGCGACGGTCGAGGTCGCCCGGGTTCCAGAGACCAGGCCGAGGATTCCGACAACGGACCGACAATCCTCGGGCCCGAACGGGCGTTGGAGTCACAATCGCAGGTCACATGGCATGTTTCACCCACAGCGGCCTGGGCAAGGCCGCAGACAAGCGCCCGGTCGGTGCCGGAACGGAAGGGTTCATCGTGGAAAATCGCCGCCGTCTCCATCGGCAGCCTGCCGGATGGGCCGCCTCGTACCAGCTCGCCGGAGAGCAGACCGCCGGGTGGAGCGACTGTCGGGTCGTCGACATCTCCATGCTCGGGCTCGGGATCAGCTTCGACCACCCGAATCCTTCCGAACTGGTGGGCCGGCTGGTGTCCGTGAACCTCCCCGGCGACGGAAGCTGCGTGAACGTCCGCCTCGAAGGCCAGATCAAGAACGCGTCGCCGATGATGTCGCGGGACATCCGAGTCGGGATCGAGTTCGTCCGACTCTCCGAGACCGAGCAGGCCATCACCGCTGTCTTGAGTGTCATGAGCGACGTCCTCGTCAGAACCTAGACGGCCGCAACCGCCGTCGGGCGATACTGCCGTCCTGCGGATCACCACCCGCCAGGCACGACGGTCAGACGGCAGCCGGGCAGACGGTCAGACGCGCGCAACCCCTGTACGCGGGTTCGAGGGAAGCGAGTACCTCTCGAAGAACTGCCACATCGTCTCGTCCGCGTTGACGAGGATGATGCCCCGTCCGACGCCGGCCAGGATCCAGTTCTTCTTCGGCCCCATGTTGAGAGGGCTTCCCGGCCAGACGTGTCCTGATCCGGTGAAGCGCCACAGTGCGACCTCTGCACCGGACCGGCAGTGCGTGTAGGTGATGGGCGTCGCCGTCTCCCCGGCCGAAATCGACCCCGCGGCACCCACGATCGGTGTCCCGGTGACCGGCTTCTTGTCGCAGCCGTCCGCCTTGACCCACTGATCGATGCCTTCCATCACGGAAAGGCGAAGCAGAGGGTTCTTGCTCGGCGTCCCGTTGAACTTGGCGATCGGGTCGTCGACGCTGTGGAACTCCATGGTCGGGACGGACCGGGTGGGGTGGATGACCGGTATCTCGACCTGCCCGGAGATCGACGAGATGGCGGCAAAGTGGCCCGAGGCCTCCGCCGCCATGGCGTACGCCATCATCCCGCCGTTGGAGATGCCCGTCATATAGACCCGCTCAGGTCGACAGGGGTCTTGGCGGCGATGTCGGAGATGACCTTGAGGAGGAAGCCGACGTCGTTGATGTGCTTGGTGACGGGGAGGCCGCAGCACATCCCGGCGTTCCAGCCGTACTGCGCGTCCTTGGCCACCGGGTCGGGGGTGAGGACCTTGGCGATGCGGGTCCCGTCGGGATAGGCCACCAGGTAGCCGTTCATGTCGGCGTTGGGGTCCATGTCCGAGGTGATCTCCTCGAGCTGGCGCATTCTGGGTGGCGCCGTGGAGGTTGAGGACCAGCGGCAGCGGCTTCCCGGAGGCTGCGGCCGGCGGCACATGGAGGCGGTAGTCGCGCTGCAGACCGTCGAACGTGAGCGTGAACACGTACGAGCCGCTCTGCGGCACGAGGGCCGGATGGGTCGCCGTCGTGGTGGTCGTGGCCGCCGCGGCCAGCGATCCCGCGCCCGCGATCGCCGTTCCCACCAGAACGACGAAGGCGGCGCACGGCAGCGAGGAGTGGTCGCCAGCGCCGAGGTGTGCGGTGTCTCCGGTCGCTCATGCCCCAGCATCGCATGGCATCCGCCGTTGCGCAGTGACGCGACGGCCGCGCGCGAAGGGCCGTCGTGGCTCAGGCCACCCGGCGCCGCCGGATCATCCGCCGCTCCGTGTCGGTGGTCCCGCCCCACAAACCCGTCAGCGATTCATCGGCCAGCGCGTACTCCAGACAATCCGGCCGCACCGGACACGTCTCACAGAGTTCCCGAATGGCTCCGTAGTCGGACTTCGGACCCCGAACGAAGTCCGCCGGTCCCTGGCCCCGGCAGGCGGCCTTCTGATGCCACTCTGACAGCATCGATTCCCTCCTGGCAATCCCTAGCTCCAATCAGGATGCTGACAGTGCCTCCCGGATCGAAATAGAGCCGACCGGACCCAACCGGCACAACGCACGGACAACGGGCCTCGAGGCCCCAATCGCCAGGCACATCCGTGTGCGGATGAGGTCGGTGGGTGCAGCGCGGTTGCGCCTCGCGCCCGCCCGCAAAGAGGCGACAATTCACCCTGCAACCCCTCGGACCGCCGCAGGCGAAATGGTACGTTGCGCCCGCTGATCCATTCCCGGGCACGAGGGGGCGAACGGATGGGGAGACGGCACCAATCGGGCGCGCGCGCCGTGCCGAGTTCGCTGCTGCGCGCCGCGCTCGCCGTCGTCGGCGGGCTGGGATCCGCGCTGGTCGCCGTCGCCGCCGCGCCGGTACCGGCGGGCGCGTCGGGCATTGTGCCGCCGTCGAAGCCGTCGGTGAACGTCTCGCCGCAGGTGATGCCGCACTGCACGCTCACACCGGTCGACGACACGAGCACCGGCTGCATCGACTCCGTCCTGCACAACATCAATTACGCCCGCTCGCTCGAGGGACTCGGGCCCATGGTGCTGCCGAGCGACTACGCCACCGACCCGGTACCCGTGCAGCAGCTGATCATCGCCGACGAGGAGCGCGGCGACCGCGGCCTCTCGCAATTCTCGGGTCTCGACCCGGCCCTCAACACGGTGGCGCTGACCGGGGCGGTGGGCAATGCCGACCCCGTGCCGCCCGGCACCTACCACGACAACGGCTGGGGATCGAACTTCGCGCTGGACTACACGCCGCTCGGGGCCGATTTCGCCTGGATGTACGACGACGGTTACGGCGGTACCAACCTCGAGTGCACCGCACCGGGCGACGCCGAACTGCTGGGGTCACCGGGACAACATCCTCGGGCCCTGGACCACCACGGGCAGCCAGACGGCGCAGATGGGAGACGCCGACACGAGCACCGGCCAGTACACCCAGCTCTTCGCGAACCAGCAGAATCCGCCCGACAGCGACGTCGATCCGGTGACGCCGAGCGCGCTGCCGACACCGACGACCGCGGCGCGCACCCGACGTGGTCCAGGTCATGCCCGCTTCCTCGTCGAGCACGGCGGCCGGCACGCCGGTGACGATCGAGGGCAACTACTTCGACACCGCGGCGACACCGCAGGTGTTCTTCGGGGGAGTGGCCGCCACCAACGTCCACGTGAACTGGGACGGCGAGCTCAGCGCCGACGCGCCGGCCGATCCGGCGGGCACCGCCCGGGACCAGGTCGTCGTGACGGTCTCCACCACCGCCGGCACGTCCAGCTCGTCCGGCACGGCCCAGGTCAACGAGTTCACCTACGCCCCGACGAGCGCGCCGACCGTGACGTCGGTCTCACCGGCGTCGGGACCCGAGATCCCCTCGGGCAGCGTGACGATCCACGGGACGAACTTCATCAACGGGGGAGTGGCGCCCATCGTCGACTTCGGGACGGTGGCGAGCATCGGCTCCATGACCTACAGCGGCACCTCCATCACGACCACCATTCCGCCGAGCATCGACCCCGGCCTCGTGAACATCACGGTCACGACGCCGGCCGGCACCAGCGCGGTCTCCGCGGCCGATCAGTACACCTACACGGGCAGCGGCAGCACGACCGCACCGGGCATCACCAGCGCCGACCACACGACCTTCTCCGCCGGGTCTGCCGGTGTGTTCACCATCACGACGACCGGGACGCCCGGCGTCAGCTCGGTCAGCGACACCGCCTTCAGCGGGTGCACCCCGTCGACCCTGCCGGCCAGCGTCGGCCTCGACTACACGGGCGGCACGACCGCCACCCTGGACGGGACGCCGCAGCCCGGTGACGGGGGGACCTTCACCGTCTGCCTCGTCGCCGCCAACGGCATCGGCACCGGTCGCCACCCAGGCCTTCACCCTGACGGTCGATGCGCCCGCCGTCGCACCGCCCGCGCCGCCACCGCCGCCGCCGCCCGCGCGCGCAGCACGGCTATTGGCTGGTCGGCTCCGACGGCGGCATCTTCACCTTCGGCTCGGCCCAGTTCTACGGTTCGACGGGGTCGATCCATCTGCAGCGCCCCGTCGTGGGCATCACGCCGACCGCCAGCCGCGGCGGCTACTGGTTGGTCGCCTCCGACGGCGGGATCTTCGCCTTCGGCAATGCCGGCTACTACGGCTCGATCCCCGGCAGTGGGCTCCAGCCCGCCGGTTCGGGCCTGCCGCGCAGCCTGAACGCGCCCATCGTCGGCATGGTGCCCTCCTCCGACGGCGGTGGCTACTTCATGGTGGCCTCGGACGGGGGCGTGTTCGCCTTCGGCGACGCGCGGTTCGAGGGCTCGTGTCCGGGCATCGGCGGCTGCCACGGCGCCGCGGTGGCCGTGGTGCCCGACGCCAGCGGCAACGGCTACTGGGTCGTGACGAGCCTCGGCGCCGTGTACACCTTCGGGGACGCCACAACGACGGCCAGCCGGGTCAACAGGGCTCGACCATCACCTCCGCCGCGGCCACGTCGAACGGCGGCGGGTACTGGATCCTCGACGGGGCCGGACAGGTGTTCCCGTTCGGCGACGCAGCCGCGCTGGGCGGCATGCCGGCCGGTTCGGCCGGCGGCTTCGACCCGGCGTCCGCCATCTTCGCCACGTCCGACGGTGGGGGCTACTGGGTCGTGACGGCGCTCGGCAAGGTGTCCCCCTTCGGCGACGCGCCGGGCGACGGCGACATGTCCGGCACACACCTCAACGGGCCGATCGTCGCCGCCTCCGGATCGTGACCCGGCTTCGGGCGAGAGCCGTTGGCTACATTGGCATCGCAGTGGCGTGGACGCGGCGATGACCGGCTCCTCGGCGGAGCCAGCGGGCGGACACGGCCTCGGGCTGGCGACGTCCGAGGTCCGTCTCTCCCCGTACGACCCTGACTGGGCGGCGCTCGGGGCGCAGGAGTGCGCGACGGTCCGTGCCCTGCTCGGCGATCTGGTGGTCGACGTGATGCACGCCGGGAGCACGGCCGTGCCCGGCATTGCCGCCAAGCCGATCCTCGACATCGTGGCGGCGGTGGGGGACGGCGTGCCGATCGACGAGGTCGTGGGCCGCCTGTGCGCCACCGGTGCCTACAGCTACGAAGGGGACCAGGGGGACGACGGCGGGCTCCTGCTGGTGCGCGGCCCGGGGGAGTTGCGCACCGTGCACGTCCACGTCGTGGGAGCGGGCAGTCAGGCCTGGGTCGACTACCGGCGCTTCCGTGCGCTCCTGCTCACCGACGCCGCGGCGCGGGAGCGCTACGAGTCGGTCAAGCGTGAGCTGGCCCAGCAGTACCCGCACGACCGCCGGGCGTACACCCTGGCCAAGGCCTCGGTGATCCGCGCGTTGCTGGACGACCCGGAGCCGTCGACGGGGGCACAGACGGGCTGATTCGAACCTATGGTGGGGTCACGGACCGACCCCTCAGGGAGGGCAACATGGGAATCTTCCAGCGGGCCCACGACATTGTGCAGGCCAAGACCAACAAGGCGCTCGACGCGGCGGAGAAGCCCGACGAGATGCTCGACCTCTCCTACGAGAAGATGCTGGAGCAGATCACCCAGGTGCGCCGCGCGCTGGTCGATCTGGCCGCGTCGAAGAAGCGCCTGGAGCTGCAGCAGGAGCAGTTCCAGCACACCGTCGACCACCTGCAGGATCAGGCCAAGCAGGCGCTGACGGCCAACCGGGAGGACCTGGCCAAGGAGGCGCTGTCGCGCAAGGCCGCCGCCCAGCAGCAGATCGACGAAATGGAGCCGCAGCGCCAGCAGCTCGACGAGGAGGAGAAGAAGCTCACGACCACCCTCGACGCCCTGCAGAAGCGGGTGAACGACTTCCGTACCCAGAAGGAGACGCTCAAGGCGCAGTACACCGCGGCCAAGGCCATCTCCGAGGTCGACGAGAGCACGGCCGGCATTTCGAAGTCGTTCAACGATTCGGGGGCGTCGCTGCAACGGGCCCAGGACAAGATCGCCACCATGCAGGCCCGCTCGGGCGCGCTCGACGAGTTGCTCGAGTCCGGCGTCCTCGAGGACGTCGGCGGCGGCACCGACGACATCCAGAAGGAGCTCGACCAGGTCGGCAAGGACGCGCAGGTGGACAACGAGCTGGCCGCGCTCAAGGCCCAGCTGGGCACCGGCGGCCCGGCCGAGCCCGATGCGCTGGCCGCCCCGGCCACCGGCGCCCGAGGCCGCGCCCGAGGAGTCGACGCCGGCCTCGTAGTCAGGCGGGGGGCGTGCCCCCCACGACCCGCGCCACGACATCGGCCAGCCGGGGGCCGCAGTCCTCCTGGAGGAAGTGCCCTCCGTTCGCAATGGTGACGTGCGCTTGCCCGGCCGCACCGGGCACGTGGGCCTGCAGCACCTCGGCCCAGCCGCGGGTGGCGGGATCGCCGTCGGAGAACGCGGTCAGGAACGGGCCGTCGAACGCGGCCAACGTCCGCATGGTGCGGCGGTTCAGGCGGGCACAGGCGCTGCCGGGCGTGAGGCCCATCAGCAGCGGCAGCTGGCGCGGCCCGGCGCAGAAGCCTCTCGTCGGGGAACGGCGCGTCGTAGGCCGCCAGGACGGCGTCCGGCACGTCCGACACGGTGGCCCCCTGCACGAACAGGCTCGGCCGGAACGGCGTGAGCTCCTGGGTGAGGCGCTGGTAGTCGAGCAGCATCTGGGCCACCGTGACGGTGCCGTCGGGGTTGGCGTGGCAGGGCCATGCCAACCGGCCGGCCAGAGCGGGGTCGGCGGTGTGCAGCACCGTGTTGGCGGCGACGACCCGGCGGGCCAGGCCGGGGACGGCGTCGAGCAGGCCCAGCCCGAGCGGGCCGCCCCAGTCCTGGACGACCAGGGTCACCCCCGAGAGGCCGACGGCGGCGACGAACTGGGCCAGCCAGTCGACGTGGGCCTGCACCGTGTAGGCGGCCCGGTCCAGCGGCTTGTCGGAGCGACCGAAGCCGATGAGGTCCGGCGCCACGGCACGCAGGCCGTGCTCGGCCAGGCGGGCCACGACCGTCCGGTACAGGTACGACCAGGTGGGCTGGCCGTGGAGCAACAGGACCACCTCGGCGTCCGCCGGGCCCTCGTCGACGTAGTGCATGCCCAGCCCGTCGGGCAGCTCGGCCCGGCGGGGCGTGAAGGGGAAGCCGGGCAGGTCACGCGAAGCGTTCCTCGGGTGTCCGCACGACCTGCACAGCGCTCATAGTGCCGCACCGCTGGCACGACGGGGGCGGGCCTGCTGGACTCGGGGTGATGGAGCGGGAATGAGCGAGGATCTGCGATGTCGCCGTGGTGGGCGCCGGCCTGGTGGGGCTGTCCCTGGCCTACGAGCTGGCCTGCCTGGGGGCGAGCGTCACGGTCATCGACGCCGGCCATCCCGGGCGGGCCACCGACGCCGGGGCGGGCATCCTGTCGCCGCTCACGAGCGCGGAGGCCGATCCCGACCTGTGGCCGTTCCTGCGCCAGGCCGGGCGGCACTACCCGGCTCTGCTGGCCCGGCTGGCGTCCGACGGCGCCGCGATCGACGAGACGGGCTACGGCCGCTGCGGCATCCTCTCCATCGGCCTGCGCGAGACGCGAAGAGGAATGGTTCGCCCCCTTCGCCGAGCTCGTGCTGCGCCGCTCGCCGGGCGAGGTGGTCGAGATCACGCCGGAGGAGGCGAGCTCCCTCTTCCCGCCGCTCGGCCCGGTGCACCGCGTGCTGCACGCGCCGGCGTCGGCGCGGGTCGACGGGCGCGGCATGGCGGCCGCACTGCGGCAGGCGGCCGCGGCGCCGTGGCGTGGCCTTCGTCACGGGCGCGGCCCACGGCGTGGTGGCCGGGAGCGGGCGGCACGCGCCACGTGGAGGCGGTCGAGGTCGAAGGGCACCAGAACGTGGCCTGCGGCGCCGTCGCCATCGCCGGGGGCGCCTGGACGGCGGCGGTCGGCGAGTGGCTCGGCACGCGCCTGCCCGTCGGTCCGACCAAGGGGCAGATCGTGCATCTCGGCGTCGGGGCGGAGACGGGGGAGTGGCCCATCGTCCAGCCGCTGCTCACCCACTACCTCGTGCCCTGGCCCGGCGGGAGGGTGGCCTGCGGCGGCACGTTCGAGGCCACCGCCGGCTTCTCCGTCAGCGTGACCGCGGCCGGGCTCCACGAGCTGCTGCGTGAGTGCCTGACCGTGGCGCCGGGCCTCCACGGTGCCGACTACCTCGAGACGCGGGTCGGGCTGCGTCCCGACCTCGGCCGACGACCGGGCCGTGGTCGGGCCGGCTGCCGGGCTGGGGCAACGCCTGGGTGGCCACGGGGCACGGGGCCAACGGCCTGCTGCAGGGGCCCATGTCGGCCCGTGGGCTGGCCCACGCCATGGCCGGCGTCGACCTGCCGGCGGACGAGGCGCCGCTGCCGGGCACGTTCGATCCCGGGCGCTTCGGCTGAACGTCGGCTCCGGTCCGCGACTGACCCACGGCGCATCCACCAGCGCGCGGCCGGGCGCGGAGAGACTGTGGCGGCGTGCTGCACGGGACCCTGCGCCAAGGCGGCACCGACACGCCCGCCACGATGGAGAACGTGCAGGCCGCGCTGGCCGGGAACGACTTCTTCTGGCTCGACCTCGACGACGAGGCGACGGACGGCACCGTCAGCGACCTCTTGACCGACACGTTCAAGTTCCACCACCTGGCCGTCCAGTCGGCCGAGCGCTTCAAGCAGCGGCCACGCATCGACACCTACGACGGCTTCGTCTACTGGTGGCGCGCGGGGCCGACCCCGACCACACGGACAAGGCGGAGGTCCACTGCTTCTGGACGGACCGCTACGCCGTCACGGTGCACCGGGGGAAGTGCCCGGTGGTGGGGCACGTGCGGGAATGGCTCGAGAACCATCCGCTCAACACCGTGGCCTCACCGCAGCTCGTCGTCGTGTATCTCGTCGTCGGCGGGCTGGTCGACAGCTTCTTCCCGGTGCTCTCCAAGTTCGACGACAAGATCGACTCGTTGGAGGACGACATCCTGAAGGCGCCGACCGAGGCCCAGCTCGGCGAGCTGTTCCAGATGAAACGGTCGCTGATGAACATGCGCAAGATCGTGGCGCCCGAGCGCGACATGATCGCCAGCATCAACACCGGCGTCACCGACGTGCCCGGCCTGACCGAGGAGGGGCTCGCGCTACTTCCGCGACCTCTACGACCACCTGATCCGCGTGGCGGACCAGGTCGACAACTACCGGGACCTGCTCTCGAGCGTCATGGACACGCACCTCTCCACGGTGTCGAACCGCCTCAACGTGGTGATGAAGCAGCTGACCATCATCGCCACCATCTTCCTGCCGCTGAGCTTCCTCACCGGCTTCTTCGGCCAGAACTTCGGCTTCCTGGTGCGCAACATCACGTCGGACGTGGAGCTTCTGGGTCGTCGGCGTCGGCGGTCGACGTCGTCACCGCGGTGGCGCTCGTCGTGGTGTTCCGCCGCCGGGGCTGGATGGGCGGCCCGACCGTCTGACGACCGGCCCGGAGGCGGTGACGCGTCAGCCGCGGCCGGACGAGAGGACGGGCAGGCCCTGGGGCCGCTCGGCCGTGTGCGCCTCGTAGCCGGTCCACCAGTCCTCGCAGCCGTCGGGCACCGGGAAGCCGAGCTGCTTGCGCCGGTCGACCAGGGCGCGCACCGTCTCCTTGTGCTCGCGCACGAGGGCGAGCGTCCCGGCGTCGCTCTCGCCCGATCCGCCCGACGGCCCAGAGCGACTCCTCCAGGCGCCAGGCCTGCGCGGCGGGCCTCGACGATGGCGTGCGTGCCGTCCGCGATGTCGGCCCGGATGGAGGCGTCGCCGTCGGCCAGGAGGTCGGCGGCGCGCAGCCAGCCGTAGTCCTTGTTGATGCGCAGGAGCCCCGGCTCGATTTCGAACAGCCCGACCACGTCGACGACCGGGTCCACCGTCGTGAGGGTCGTCCCCTCGGGCAGGTGGACGTTGAGGTTGGCGATCTGGCGCTCGGCCACCCCGATCATCCCCATGGAGCGCAGCCCGATGTAGCCGGCGGGGGCGGCCGCGTAGTCCCGCTCGTCGCGGGGGAGCCGGAGCGGCACCGCCACCACCGCGATGATGCGGGTCGCCCCGAGCGACGCCGCGGCCGAGACCGGGACGATCTCGATGACCCCGCCGTCGACGTAGTCGTCGTCGGCCATCGGATGGGGCGGGAAGACCATGGGCACGCTGGCCGAGGCGATGGCGCCGTCGACCAGGTCGACCGGGCCGGCGGACTCGCCGGGCGCGGGGGTGCGGGCGTCGGACTCCACGATGGTGCCGTCCTCGGTGACGTAGCGCAGGACGCCGGCCCGCAGGGCGGTGACGGCCAGCCGCAGCTGCAGCCCGGGGCGGGCGATCAGCTCGGGGTCGACGGCCCGGACCCCGTCCTCGCTGCCGTGGCGGAGCGAGCCCTCCAGCGGGTCCAGGTTGAGGACCGAGCTGCCGCTGCTGCGCAGGTGCCGGCGCACCCGGGGCAGCCGGAGCCCGGCCCCGGCCACCAGCCGGGCCAGGTGGCGCTGGCGCTTGCGCCGGGCCTTGCGGGCCTGGCGCCGGCCCTTGCGGCCGGTGTCGCAGGCCGGCACGACCTCGTTGCCGGCCAGGACGGTCGAGGGGGTCAGCGGGAAGGGCGGGCGGGTGCCCTCGGTGATCTCCTGGTGGATCTCGCGGCCGAGCGCGGTCCCGTCCAGCGCGCCGAGCCAGGCCTGCTTGCCGAACACGTGCTCGGTCTGGGTCCAGGCCAGGACGTCGCCCTCGATCTCGTTGACGCGGTCCTCGAACTCGGGGAGCGTGCGGGCCTGGGCCAGGACGGTGGCGGCGATGGCGCCGGCCGAGGTGGCGGTGATGATGTCGGGGGCGATGCCCTCGACGCCGACCAGGTACTGCAGCACACCGACCTCGAAGGAGCCCTTGGTGCCACCGCCGGCCAGGACGAACGCGGTGGGACCCTGGCGGGGTTCATTCGACATCAAGATGATTCTGGCACCGGCCGGCGGGCGCGGACAATGAGAGGTCGGGCAACCGCCGGTGCCGACACTCGGGCGAACGGCCGTTCAGCCGCCGGCGGCGGCCGTCACCACCTCGACCAGGGAGCCGGCGCGGGCGGGCGTGGTGGCCCATTCCGAGCGCGGGACGACGCAGCGGTCGACGGCGACGGCCACGCCCTTGGGGTCGGCCTCGGCCGTGAGCCCGGCCACGAGGTCGGCGATGGTGGCACCCGGCGCGGACCTCGACCGGCTCGCCGTTCACCCGGAGCGTGAGCGCGCTCACGCGGGGGCGAGCGCCTCGATGAGCGGCGCCACCGGGCGGCGCCCGACGAGCGCGGCGACGGCCGGCTGCGGTGAGCGGGGCGAGCAGGATGCCGTTGCGGTAGTGGCCGACGGCGGCCAGCACGCCGTCGAGTGCCGGTCCAGCCGATGCGCGGCGTGTTGTCGGGCGTGGCGGGGCGCAGGCCCGGTGGCCGCCTCGAGCAGCTCGAGCTCGTCGACGGCGGGCACGATGGCCCGGGCGTCGCAGAGCAGCTCGTGCACGGCGCCGGCCCGCACCGCGGTGTCGGCGCCCCGTTCCTCGACCGTCGCCCCGACCACGACCGAGCCGTCGGGGCGGGGCACGAGGTACACCGAGCGCCCGTGCACCAGGCCGCGCACCGTGCGCGCCAGCAGCGGGACGGGCGACGCGGCGTCCGGCGGGCCCGAGGCGGAGGATGTGGCCCTTGACGGGGCGGAGCGGGGGGAGCCCGGCCGCGGCCAGGCCGTCGATGGCGGGCAGGCCCGTCCCGGCCGCCAGGACGACGCGGTCCGGGGCGAGGCGGCGGCCGTCGTCGAGGACGAGCGCGGGACCGTCCTCCAGCGCGGCCACCCGGCCCTCGACGAACGTCACCCCGCCGTCGCGGCAGGCCTGGCGCAGCGCGCCGAGGAGCGCACGGTTGTCGACCTGGTGGTCGCCGGGGACCTCGAGGCCGCCGCGCAGCGCCGGGCTGAGCGCCGGGACCAGGCGGCGGCACTCGCTGGCGCTGCGGCGGTACGCCTCGAGGCCGAGCGCGTGCTGGTAGGCGAGGAGGTCGTCGAGGCTGGCGCGGTCGGAGGCATCGAGCGCGACCGTCACCGTGCCCGTCGTGTCGTAGCCGATGGCGAGACCGGTGGCGGCCTCGAGCGCGGCGGCGAAGGCGGGCCAGTGGCGCGGCGCCCTCCACCAGCAGCGCGGTCAGGGCCGACTCGCCGAAGTGCGCCTCGGTGACCGGGGCGAGCATGCCGGCCGCCACCCAGGACGCACCGTCGCGCCCGGGGGCCGGCGCAACCACCGTCACTTCATGACCGTTGCGTGACAATTCCCACGCACAGGCCAGCCCGATGACCCCGCCCCCCACGACATGGACGCGCCATCCCATGTGACAAGCCTACGAGAGCGGTCGTGTATCCTGTTCTTTCCACTTCGGGCCAACGTCGTCCCGGTATCCGTTCAACTTCTCCTCACTCGGAAGGACGCCGATGGCCACTGGCCTCTACGACCCGGCATACGAGCACGACGCCTGTGGCGTCGGCATGGTGGCCGATCTGCACGGCCGTCCCGACCACGACATCGTGGACCGCGGCCTCACCGTCCTGGAGCGCCTGGCCCACCGCGGCGCCTCGGGGGCCGAGGTCAACACCGGCGACGGCGCCGGCATCCTGGTGCAGATCCCGCACCGCTTCCTCACGGGCGCGGCCGAGGCGGCCGGGTTCACGCTGCCCGACGCCGGCGGCTACGCCGTCGGCCTCGTCTTCCTGCCCACCGACCCCGACGACGCGGCGAAGGCGCGCGCCGTCGTGGAGCACACGGCCGCCGAGGAGGGCCTGACGCGTCCTCGGCTGGCGCACCGTCCCGACCGAGGACGGCGACCTCGGCCACATCGCCAAGAGCGCCATGCCGCGCATTGAGCAGCTGTTCGTCGCGCCGGCCGGCGCCGGCGTCGACACCATGGCGCTCGAGCGCCGGGCCTTCGTGCTGCGCAAGCGGGTCGAGCACGCCGTCGACGACGTCTACTTCCCGTCGCTGTCGGCCCGCACCATCGTCTACAAGGGCATGCTGACCTCCGAGCAGCTGCGCCAGTTCTTCCCGGACCTGCGCGACCCCACCTTCGAGTCGGGCCTGGCGCTGGTGCACTCGCGCTTCTCGACCAACACCTTCCCGAGCTGGCCGCTGGCCCACCCCTACCGCTACCTCTGCCACAACGGCGAGATCAACACCCTGGCCGGCAACCGCAACTGGATGCGCGCCCGCGAGGCGCTGCTCGAGACGTCGCTCATTGACGGCGACCTGTCGCGCATCTACCCGATCTGCACGCCGGGGGCGAGCGACTCGGCCAGCTTCGACGAGGTGCTCGAGCTGCTGCACCTGGGCGGGCGCTCGCTGCCGCACGCCGTGCTGATGATGATCCCCGAGGCGTGGGAGAACCACACCACCATGGACCGCGCAGCGGCGCGCCTTCTACCGCTACCACGCGTCGCTCATGGAGCCGTGGGACGGCCCGGCCGCCGTCTGCTTCACCGACGGCACGGTCGTCGGCGCCGTGCTCGACCGCAACGGCCTGCGCCCGGCCCGCTACTGGGTCACCGACGACGGCCTCGTCGTGCTGGCCAGCGAGGTGGGCGTCCTCGACATCGCGCCCGAGCGCATCGTGCGCAAGGGCCGGCTGCAGCCCGGCCGCATGTTCCTCGTCGACACGGCCAAGGGCCGCCTCGTCGAGGACGAGGAGATCAAGGCCGAGCTGGCGTCCGAGCACCCCTACGGCGAGTGGCTGGCCGAGGACCAGGTCCGCCTGGACGAGCTGCCCGCCCGCACCATGCTCACGCCCCAGCACGGCCGCGTCGTCACCCAGCAGCGCCTCTTCGGCTACACCACCGAGGAGCTCCGGGTGATCCTGGCGCCCGATGGCCCGCACCGGCGCCGAGCCGCTCGGCTCCATGGGCTCGGACACCTCCATCGCCGTGCTCTCGGACCGCTCCCGCCTGCTCTACGACTACTTCACCCAGCTCTTCGCCCAGGTGACCAACCCGCCCCTCGACGCCATCCGGGAGGAGCTGGTGACCTCGCTGTCGGCCACCATCGGCCCCGAGGCCAACCTGCTCGAGGCCAAGGCGGGCTCGTGCCGGCAGATCCTGCTGCCGCTGCCGGTGATCGACCGCGACGACCTGGCCAAGCTGATGTACGTCAACGAGGGCGGCGAGACGCCCGGCTTCAAGGCCTTCGCCATCGACGGGCTCTTCGAGGTGCGCGAGGCCGGCGAGGCCGGGCGCGCCGACGGCGGCCGGCGGCGAGTCGCTGCGCCGGGCCATCGACGACGTGCGGCGCCGGGTCTCCGAGGCCATCGCCGAGGGCGCCAACCTCATCGTCCTGTCGGACCGCAACGCCAACGTCGACTGGGCCCCCATCCCCTCGCTGCTGCTGACGGCGGCCGTGCACCACCACCTGGTGCGGGAGAAGACGCGGACCAAGGTCGGCCTGGTGATCGAGACGGGCGACGCCCGCGAGGTGCACCACATGGCGCTCCTCATCGGCTACGGCGCGGCCGCGGTCAACCCGTACCTGGCCCTCGACTCCATCGACGACATGATCTCCGAGGGCCTGCTCGAGGGCGTCTCGCCCCGCCAGGCCCGCCGCAACTACATGAAGGCGGCCTGCAAGGGCGTCCTCAAGGTGATGTCCAAGATGGGCATCTCGACCGTCGCCTCCTACACCGGCGCCCAGGTCTTCGAGGCGATCGGCCTCGACGGCGCGCTGATCGACGAGTACTTCACCGGCACGGCCAGCCGCATCGGCGGCGTCGGCCTGTCCGTCCTGGCGGCCGAGGTGGCGACGCGCCACCGCCAGGCCCACGAGCCCCGCCCGACCGAGCGGGCGCACCGCGAGCTCGAGGTGGGCGGCGAGTACCAGTGGCGCCGCGAGGGCGAGTTCCACCTCTTCAACCCCAAGACCGTGTTCAAGCTGCAGCACGCCACCCGGTCCAAGCGCTACGACATCTTCAAGGAGTACACGGCGGCCGTCGACGACCAGGCCCAGAAGCTGGGCACGCTGCGCGGCCTCTGCGGCTCAAGCCGGCGCCCGGCGGGCCCGATCCCGATCGAAGAGGTGGAGCCGATCGTCGTCCATCGTGGCCCGCTTCTCCACCGGCGCCATGTCCTACGGCTCCATCTCGGCCGAGGCGCACGAGACCCTGGCCATCGCCATGAACCGCCTCGGCGGCCGCTCCAACACCGGCGAGGGCGGCGAGGACGCCGACCGCTTCACGCCCGACGCCAACGGGGACCTGCGGCGCAGCGCCATCAAGCAGGTGGCCTCCGGCCGCTTCGGCGTGACGAGCGAGTACCTGGTCAACGCCGACGACCTCCAGATCAAGATCTCCCAGGGCGCCAAGCCGGGGGAGGGCGGCCAGCTGGCCGGCATCAAGGTCTACCCGTGGATCGCCCGCACCCGGGGCTCGACGCCCGGGCGTCGGGCTCATCTCGCCGCCGCCCCACCACGACATCTACTCCATCGAGGACATCGCCCAGCTCATCCACGACCTCAAGTCGTCCAACCCGCTGGCCCGGGTCCACGTGAAGCTGGTGGCCGAGGTGGGCGTGGGCACCGTGGCGGCCGGGGTGGCCAAGGCCCACTCCGACGTCGTGCTGATCTCCGGGCACGACGGCGGGACCGGCTCGGCGCCGCTGACCTCGCTCAAGCACGCCGGCATCCCCTGGGAGATCGGCCTGGCCGAGACGCAGCAGACGCTGCTGGTCAACGGGCTGCGGGACCGCATCGTCGTCCAGGTGGACGGGCAGCTGAAGACCGGGCGCGACGTCGTCATCGGCGCGCTGCTCGGCGCCGAGGAGTACGGCTTCGCCACGGCGCCGCTGGTGGTCTCGGGCTGCATCATGATGCGCGTCTGCCACCTCGACACCTGCCCGGTCGGCATCGCCACGCAGAACCCGGCGCTGCGGGCCAAGTACAGCGGCAAGCCCGAGTTCGTCGAGACCTTCTTCGAGTACATCGCCGAGGAGGTCCGCGAGCTCCTGGCCTCGCTCGGCCTGCGCTCGCTCGACGAGGCCATCGGCCGCGTCGACCTGCTCGACACCGAGCCGGCGGTGACGCACTGGAAGGCGGCCGGCCTCGACCTCTCCCGGTGCTGGCCGAGCCCGACGTGCCGGCCGACATGGCACGGCGCCAGCTGGTCGAGCAGGACCACGGGCTGGAGAAGGCGCTGGACCACGCCTTCCTGGACGAGTGCGCGCCGGCCCTGGCCGACGCCACGCCGGTGTCGCTGGCCCTGCCGATCACCAACGTCGACCGCACGGTGGGCACGCTGCTCGGCGTCGGAGATCAGCCGGCGCTACGGCGCGGCCGGGCTGCCCGACGACACCATCTCGCTCACCTTCACCGGTTCGGCCGGCCAGAGCTTCGGTGCCTTCGTGCCCCGGGGCGTGACGATGCGCCTCTACGGCGACGCCAACGACTACTTCGGCAAGGGGCTCTCGGGCGGCCGGCTGATGGTGCGGCCCCCGGAGGGCTCGCCGTTCGCCGCCGAGGACCAGATCATCGCCGGCAACGTCATCCTCTACGGCGCCACCGCCGGCGAGGTCTTCATCCGGGGCCAGGTGGGGGAGCGCTTCTGCGTGCGCAACTCGGGGGCCACCGCCGTGGTCGAGGGCGTGGGCGACCACGGCTGCGAGTACATGACCGGCGGGCGTGGTCCTGGTGCTCGGGCCGACCGGCCGCAACTTCGCCGCCGGCATGTCGGGCGGCATCGCCTACGTCTACGACCCGGCGCCGGACCTTCGGGCAGCGCGTCAACCTCGAGCTGGTGGACGTCGAGCCGCTCGATCCGACCGACGCCTTCACCGTGCGCTCCCTGGTGGAGCGGCACGGCGTCGAGACCGAGTCCGCCGTGGCGGCCGCCCTGCTGGAGCACTGGGACACCGAGGTGCTCGAGTTCGTCAAGGTCATGCCGCGCGACTACCGGCGCATCCTCGAGGCCACCCGCCTGGCCGAGGCGGAGGGCCGCTCGGTGGACCAGGCCGTCATGGAGGCCGCGCATGGGTAAGAAGACGGGCTTCATGGAGTACCCGCGGCAAGCTGCCGCGGCGGCGCCCGGTGTCGGTGCGGCTGCGCGACTGGCGCGAGGTCTACGAGCCCTTCGGCGAGGACGCGACCAAGGAGCAGGGCGCGCGCTGCATGGACTGCGGCATCCCCTTCTGCCACGACGGCTGCCCGCTCGGCAACCTCATCCCGGAGTGGAACGACCTCGTCTACCGCGACGACTGGCCGGGCGCCATGGAGCGCCTGCACGCCACCAACAACTTCCCCGAGTTCACCGGGCGTCTCTGCCCGGCGCCGTGCGAGGCCGCCTGCGTGCTCGGCATCAACGAGGACCCGGTCACCATCGAGCGGATCGAGTACGAGATCGTCGAGCGGGCCTGGGACGAGGGCTGGGTCACCCCGCAGCTGCCGACCGTCCGCACCGGCAAGTCCGTCGCCGTGGTGGGATCGGGTCCGGCCGGCCTGGCCGCGGCCCAGCAGCTGGTGCGGGCCGGGCACCTCGTGACCGTGTTCGAGCGGGCCGAGAAGCCCGGCGGGCTCCTGCGCTACGGCATCCCCGAGTTCAAGATGGAGAAGGCGGTCCTGGACCGCCGCCTGGCCCAGATGGAGGCCGAGGGCGTGACCTTCGTGTGCTCCACCTCGGTCGGCGGGAGCCCCGAGCCCGCGGCCGGCGACGGCGTGCGGAGCCGGGCGAGGAGCGCGGCGTCGGCACGGCGTGCGCCCCCGACGTCACGGTGCGGCCGGCGGCCGAGGTGCGGTCCGCCTTCGACGCCGTGGTGCTGGCCGGCGGGGCCACCCTGCCCCGCGACCTGCCCGTGCCCGGGCGCGAGCTCGACGGGGTCCACCTGGCCCTCGAGTACCTGAAGCCGTCCAACCTGGTGCAGGAGGGCGCGCTCGGCGCGTCGCCCATCAACGCCAAGGGCAAGCACGTCGTCATCATCGGCGGCGGCGACACCGGGGCCGACTGCCTCGGCACGGCGCACCGCCAGGGCGCCGCCTCGGTGCACCAGCTCGAGATCATGGCCGAGCCCCCGAGCGACCGCCTGGCCGACAACCCCTGGCCCCTGTGGCCGCTCATCCTGCGCACCTCCTCGGCCCACGAGGAAGGCGGGCAGCGCCTCTTCTCGGTGACGACGACCGAGTTCGTCGACGACGGATCGGGCGCCGTGCAGGCCCTGCGGGGCCACACCGTCGAGATGCGGACCGAGGACGGGCGCCCGGTCTTCGAGGAGGTGCCCGGCTCGGAGTTCGAGCTCGAGGCCGACCTGGTGCTGCTGGCCATGGGCTTCGTCGGGACGGAGCGCCGCAACGTGGTCGACGAGCTCGGCGTCGAGGTCGGCCCCCGGGGCACCGTGGCGGCCGACGCCGACTGGGCCACCAGCGTCGACGGGGTCTTCGTGTGCGGCGACCAGACGCGGGGCCAGAGCCTGATCGTCTGGGCCATCGCCGAGGGGCGCTCCTGCGCGGCGGCCGTCGACCGCTGGCTCATGGGCACGACGTCGCTCCCGGCGCCGATCGTGCCCGGGCAGGTGGCCCTGCGCTAGTCTCGCGCCGGCCGCTCGGTACTGTGCATGCCATGCCCAGAACCGAAGCCAACGGCGTCTCGCTGTACTACGAGCTCGAAGGGACGGGCCAGCGTCTCCTGGTCATCTCGGGCACCGGGGGCGACCTGCGCCAGCAGCCCCGCGTGACCGACGGCCCCCTGGCCGAGCACTTCGAGGTCCTGGCCTACGACCAGCGCGGCCTGGGACAGAGCAGCGTGCCGCCGTGGCCCTACGCCATGGAGGACTTCGCCGACGACGCGGCGGCGCTGCTCGACGCCGTGGGCTGGGACGACTGCCTGGTGCTGGGCATCTCCTTCGGCGGCATGGTGGCCCAGGAGCTGGCCATCCGGCACCCCGAGCGGGTGCGCCGCCTCGTCCTGGCCTGCACCTCGGCCGGCGGGGAGGGCGGTGCCTCCTATCCGCTGCACAAGCTGTTCGAGCTGAGCCCCGAGGAACGGTCGGCCGTGCGCATGCAACTGATCGACACCCGGTGGGACGAGGCCTGGCAGCAGGCCAACCCCGACATGGTGCGCCTGCTGAGCGAGCGCATGCGCCTCGACGACCAGGCCGAGACCCCGCCCGGGCTCACCAACCAGCTGGCCGCCCGGGCCGAGCACGACACGGCCGGACCGCCTGGGCTCCATCGCCTGCCCGACGCTCGTGTGCGGCGGCCGCTTCGACGGGATCGCCCCGCCGGCCAACAGCGAGTTCCTGGCCCGCGCCATCCCCGGCGCCCGGCTCGAGATGTTCGACGGCGGTCACGGCTTCTTCATGCAGGACGCCGCGGCACTCCCGCCATCGTCTCCTTCCTCGCCGAGGACGCGACCGCGCGCGACGTCGCGCCGTAGATTGCCTGGCATGGACATCACCGCGACACCGGAGTGGAGGGCGCTGGCGGCGCACTACGAGGAGATCTCGACGACGCATCTCCGCGAGCTCTTCGCCGACGACCCGGAGCGGACCGGCCGGATGACGGCGGGCGCGGCCGACCTCGTCCTCGACTACTCGAAGCAGCGGGTGACCGACGAGACCATGCGCCTCCTCATGGACCTGGCCGACGCGGCCGACGTCGAGGCGCATCGCGACGCCATGTTCGCGGGCGAGCACATCAACACGACCGAGGACCGCGCCGTCCTGCACGTGGCGCTGCGCATGCCCCCGGGCAGCGAGCTGCACGTCGACGGCCAGGACGTCGTCGGCGACGTGCAGGCCGTCCTCGACAAGATGGGGGACCTCTCCGACCGCATCCGCAACGGCGACTGGAAGGGCGCCACCGGGAAGCGCATCGCCGCCGTCGTCAACATCGGGATCGGCGGCTCCGACCTCGGCCCGGCCATGGCCACCCTGGCCCTGGCCGACTACGCCCAGCCCGGGCTCGACCAGCCGCTTCGTGTCGAACGTCGACCCGGTCGACCTCTACGCCGCCACCCACGACCTCGACCCCGAGACGACGCTCTTCGTCGTCAGCTCCAAGACGTTCACCACGCTGGAGACGCTGACCAACGCGGCCGCGGCCCGGGACTGGCTGCTGGCCGGGCTGGGCGACGCCGCGGGCGACGACGCCGTGGCCAAGCACTTCGTCGCGGTGTCCACCAACGCCAAGGGCGTGGCCGAGTTCGGCATCGACACCGACAACATGCTCGAGTTCTGGGACTGGGTCGGCGGCCGCTACTCCTACGACTCGGCCATCGGCTTCTCGCTCATGGTGGCCATCGGCCGGCAGGCGTTCGGCGAAATGCTCGCCGGCTTCCACGCCATGGACGAGCACTTCCGGACGGCGCCGACCGGCGAGAACCTCCCCGTGATCCAGGGGATGCTCAACGTCTGGTACAACAACTTCTTCGGCGCCCAGACCCACGCCGTGCTGCCCGTACAGCCACCGGATGGCCCGCTTCCCGGCCTACCTGCAGCAGCTGACGATGGAGTCGAACGGCAAGTCGGTCAAGCTCGACGGCACGCCGGTGCACAGCGCAGACGGGGGAGATCTTCTGGGGCGAGCCGGGCACCAACGGCCAGCACGCCTTCTACCAACTGATCCACCAGGGCACCAAGCTGATCCCGGCCGACTTCATCGCCTTCGCCGAGTCCACCCACGACACGGGGGACCAGCAGGATCTCCTGATGGCCAACTGCCTGGCGCAGACCAAGGCGCTCGCCTTCGGCAAGACGGCCGAGGAGATCGCGGCGGAGGGGACGCCGGCCGCCGTGGTGCCGCACAAGGTCATGCCGGGCAACCGGCCGAGCTCCACCATTCTGGCCCCCAAGGTGACGCCGTCGGTCCTCGGCCAGCTCGTCGCGCTGTACGAGCACACGGTGTTCGTCGAGGGCTCCATCTGGGGCATCGACTCGTTCGACCAGTGGGGCGTCGAGCTCGGCAAGGTCATGGCCAAGGAGCTGGCGCCGATCCTGACCGACACCGCGGCGCCGGACCTCTCGGACCAGGACGCCTCGACGGCGTCGCTCGTCCGGCAGTACCGGGGGATGCGGGGTCGCGCCGTCTGAGGCGGCGGGTCAGGCCCGCGTCGCAATGCCGTGCAGCGGTTGGCGCGGCATGAGGCCCCGCCAGGCGCTCGGCAGCGTGCGCCCGAGCCGCCCGAGCTCTTCGAGACTGGCCTCCGACAAGCGCCTCGAGGCGCTTGCTCCCCGCCGCGGTGAGCTGCAGGCGCACGACCCGATGGTCCTCGGGGTCACGGATCCTCTTCACGAGCTTGGCCGCCACGGCCCGGTCCACCAGCCCGACGGCGCTGTGGTGCCGGAGGAGGAGATAGTCGGCCGCCTCGCCCACGGTGGGGCCGCGGCGGTCCGGGTGCCCGCGGACGGCCAGCAGGAGCTGGTGTTGCGCCGGCGTCAGGCCGGCCGCCTCCGCCTGCTGCTCACTCCAGCGGAGGAAGCGGCGCAAGCCGGTCCGCAGCGCCAACAGGTCCTCGTAGTCGGCATCTCGCAGAACCATCGTCTTACGATAACATCGTACTACGATGCATATGGATATCTCACGGACGCTCCAGCGGCTCCTCGAAGAGAGTCGTCCAGGAGGTCTATAGCCGTGGAGCGTGCCATCGTGGGCTTCGAACGGGACGAGGCGGGGGACTGGGTGGCCCTTCTGCACTGTGGCCACCGTCAGCACGTTCGGCACCAGCCGCCCTGGCGTGAGCGGGCCTGGGTCCTCACCGAGCAGGGGAGGGCGGAGCGGCTCGGCTCGTCCCTCGAGTGCCGCGCCTGCGACGAGGAGGGGGCCGGAGCTGAGGACGCGCCGGAGGGCGGTGATCCCGCCTGCTGGGCCAACCGGGTCTGCCCCGACTGCGGGGCGATCGATGGACACACGCCGACCTGCTCGCAATCGGGATCGCCGAGTTGTCCCGGCCCGACCCGATAGGCGCCCAGCCGACCAATAGGCTGCAACCACGTACTTCTACGGTCATGGCTCCTGGCTCTTCGTGGTCGTCTTCTTCGCGTTCTTCGCGATGCGGGCGTTCTCGTCGCGGCGTCGCCGACCTGGCCAGCCGAGGGCCTTCGGGCCGACGAGGTTCCCGACCGACACCGCCGGCACGACCGAACCCTCCGACCTCGACAGCGAGACACCGGGCAAGGTCGCATTCACAGGGATCGCTCCCGGCTGGCTGATCGACCCGTCGGGCCGGCACGAGAAGCGCTACTGGTCGGGCTCGGAGTGGACCGAGCACGTCCTCGACGCCGGTGTCCCGGGCACCGATCCGCCCCCGGTCAGCGGCGGTCGACAGGCGTCCTAGCCGACCCGGCCGTCACGCCGGCCGCGTCGCACCGACGAAAAGCAGGCTCCCGAACGATGCGCCAACGGTGGCGGGAAAGGCCTCCGCGCGGACATCCGCGCCCGTATGGGGCGCATCGACCATGACGTCCTGGCCGTTCACCACCCCCACGAAGAGACCGACGTGGTCGATGGAGCCCGGCGCCGCCCCCGAAGAACACGAGGTCGCCCGGCTCCAGCGCCGCGCCGGGCGCCAACTTCGCGGTGTGGTCGTACTGGTCCTGCGCCACGCGGGGGAGTGCCACGCCCGCCACGGCGTAAGCAGCCTGCACCAGGCCCGAACAGTCGAAGCCCTCGCCCGGTGTCTCGCCGCCCCACACGTAGGGCGTCCCGATCTGGGACAGGGCCCACGACACCGCGAGTGCGCCCGCACCCGAAGCCGCTGCCAGTGCCGGGCTGCCGCCGGACGCTGCCGTCGACGCAGCGGCGTACGTCTGCGCCAGCGCCAGGACTTGTGCCACGTAGGCAGCGGAGTGGTTGTAGTCGTACACGGCCCCGGACAGGTCGGCTCCTCCCGCCCCGCCGTTCGCACACAGGAGCCTGGCCGCTGCATAGACGGCGTCGGTCGGGTCGTAGGGACTGGGTGGGGTCGCTCCGCCGGGCGGCACCGGTTCGTCGTAGGCGGCGAACGTGGCCGGTTCGAACTGCATCGGCCCTTCGGCGCCGGCGGAGTTGGCACCGCTGTGCACCCCGGGCAGGTTCGACTGCCCATTGTCGGACTCCACGGTGCCGATGGCGGCCACGATCGTCCAGGGCAGTCCCGGACAGGTTGCCGCCGCCTGTTGGTAGAGCGCCAGCATGGCGGCAGGGATATTGGCCGTGGCTGCCGTCGATGCGGCCGAGACCACCGCTGCCGACGCCGAGGAGCGACGTCGCCGACGCCAGAATCGCCGTCCCGACGACGGCCACTCCCAACCCCACGGCCAGGAGAGCCGCGACGAGACCCCTCATCGGGTGCCCTCACGCAGGGACCTCGACCGTCGGTGCCATGCCGGGGAACGGTCGGCTCCCCTACCTGTCGGAACGTGGCGCCGGCATCTCCCGAATCTTCGAACGGGGAGATCCAGCGACCAGCAGGCCCCAGACGACGATGCACGACCGGCGTCAGATGGTCGGGACGTCCTGTGCCCCGAGGACCTTGGTCTCTATTCGGGGGTCTCGCTCGAGACCACCATGATGATGTGGGCCTCTCGGACACGAAAGATGCAGAAGAAGCGCCGTCCGGCTCGGTCGAGGTCGAGCACCCCGTCCGGCATCACCGGGTCCGCACGGTGCTCTTGGTGTTGCTGTCGTTGGTCATCACTCTTCATCGTCGTCTCGGTGGTACTCACCGTTGAAGGTCGGGCCCGTCCGGTGAGCATGAGCCAGGCCATCGGCCGTTACCACTCGAGACCCCGCGGCCGATCCGGGCACCCATCCGAATCCGGGTGTGTACTCCTATCAGGGCTCGGGTACCGACAGCCTGAGCCTCCCGCCCCTCTCCCAGGCCGAGGGGCCGACATTGCCGGGAACCGTGGAAGTCCAAAGCGACGGCTGCTGGAGCTTCCGCATCGACTACTCCACGAACCACTGGCAGAGCTGGACCTACTGCGGACATCCCTCCGGCCTCGTGGAGACCGGAGGACTCGTGTGGCAGCGCTGGATGGTCGGGCCCGTGGCCGAGACCAACCTGTCGACATTGCGGTGTTCGCCGGGGTTGCTGAGCATCCCCTCTTCGAGCGCGTTGGAGAAGGCCTCGCCCGCCCTCTGTACGGGCACATCGACGCAGATACAGGGCACCCTGGTCAGTGCCGGGACCACCCGCCTTGTCGGCCAGCCGAACCTGACCATCGCCGGGCACAAGATCCCTGCCGTCCACGTCGAGGTGCAATGGAGATTGAGTGGTCCACAGGTCGGCACAGAACGCGACGACCTCTGGTTCGACGCACAGTCCGGGCTGCCGCTCCAGAATCGCCGGAGTATTCAGGTCCGCACAAAGACGCCGTTCGGTCCCTCCACGTACACCGAGAACGGGGAGTTCGTGCTTCGGAGCCTGAGACCGACGACCAGTCGCCACCGAGTGGTGAACGACTGACGCCGGCCTTCGAATTCGGGTGGGTGTCGTCACTCTGCACGCACCGTTGAGGGATGATGTCCCTGTGGAAACCCCGATCCGGCATGTCTCGATCCATGGTCACGACATGGCGTATCGCATGGAGGGGAGAGGGCCCGCACTCCTCCTCCTCCACGGCATCGCCGGGAGCTCCCGGACCTGGCGTGACGTGACCCCTCTCCTGATCGATCGCTTCACCGTGATCGCGCCGGACTTCATGGGTCACGGTCTGTCCGAGAAACCGGTCGGGGATTATTCGCTGGGTGCATTCGCCAGTGGGATCCGCGATCTTCTCGAAGTCCTCGACATCGAGAGGGCCACTGTCGTCGGCCAGTCGTTCGGCGGCGGGGTCGCCATGCAGCTCGCCTACCAACATCCTGAGCTCTGCGATCGTCTCGTCCTGGTGGACAGTGGCGGCCTCGGACGAGAAGTGAACTGGATCCTCCGATTCATGACCCTGCCGGGGAGCGAGTACCTGATGCCATTGATCTTCCCGGGGGTCGTTCGTGACTGGGGAGACAGGCTGTTGCGCTCGATCAACGACCGCGGCATCAGACTGGGGCGAATCGCCGAGATGTGGAGTGCCTACGCCTCGCTGGCCGAGGCGGACAACCGACAGGCGTTCGCCCGGACCATCAGATCCGTCATCGACCCCGGCGGGCAGACGGTGAGTGCGATGGATCGTCTCTACCTGGCTTCCCCCATGCCGACGTTGATCATCTGGGGGGAGCGGGACGACATCATCCCCGTGAGCCATGCGCATGCGGCACACGAGGCCATTCCGGGAAGCCGACTGGTCATCATCGAGGGCGTCGGCCACTTCCCTCAGATTGAGGCACCGGAGCAGTTCGTCGCTGCTCTGGTCGATTTCGTTGACGCCACAAGACCTGCTCGCCTCGGGGCCCGGGATCGCCAACGAATGCTGAAGGAGCGTTCGGATCCGTCCCAGCATTAGCGACCGGCCGGTCTGCGTACTCGATCCGGGTCCGCTCCTTGTCACCTTGCCGGCATACGGGAGCAGAGACTTGGATCGCCGTCGGAGGTCACCTGTTGATCGGTACGTGCAGTCAGAGGAAACATGTGCGTATGACAATCAGAAGTATTCAGCTGTTCTCTCTCCCGGTCTCAGATCAGGACCGATCTCGAGACTTCTACGTCGAGGTCCTCGGTTTCGAACTGATTGCAGACGTCCAAATGGCACCGGACATGAGATGGGTGCAGATCGCTCCACCTGGCGGCACAACGTCAATCACCCTCGTGACCTGGTTTCCGACAATGCCCGCCGGCTCAGCCAAGGGCACCGTCCTGGAGACCGATGATCTCGAAGGCGATGTCGCCGATCTCAAAGGTCGGGGTGTCCCGATCGCCGGCGAGATCCAAGAAATGCCCTGGGGACGTTTTGTGACGTTCGACGACCCTGACGGCAACGGCATCGTCCTCCAGGCAACGGCCCCGGGCAGTTGAACCCAACCGGTCGATCCGAAAGCGCTGCCGTCGCTCCGATCACCGGAAAGCGGCACCCCGTCCAGCCTGCGGGGGCAACCTCGTTCCGGCTCGAGCGGGCTCTCAGAAGGCCCAAAGTGGAACCCCAGAACGGGGCATCACCGAAGGCGAAGACGCCTCCGTCTTGCGCGACCATCCAGTAGCCGTTCCCGTCGGTGCTCGACGCCAGCGCGGTGACGGGAGCGTTCAAGGTGACGCTGCCCAGTGATCCTTCGAATCGACCCTTGAAGGCGAAGACGCCTCCGTCGGCCGCGACGAGCCAATAGCCCCCGTGAGTGTTCCCGGCCATCCCGACGACCGGCTTGTTGAGTGGCATGCCACCCATGGACCCCCAGAACGGTGCGTCACCGAAGGCGAACACCCCTCCGTAGGCTGTCGCTCCTCAGGACTCCTACGTCGGCGTCGAATACACGCCCGGACAGTTGAAGGCCTGCCAAGCATCGAAAACATCGGATTCAGGCTCCATGGGGCTATGGTCACCGATCATCGGGAGACGGGAGCAATCAGATGAGCATCGCGAGCGTGGTTCCGACCACCATTCCGAACTTCACCCCGCTGACCCAGTCACGCAAGGCGGGACACCGGGAATCACCTACCAGGGCGGAGGGTCGACCGGTCTCCTCACCCAAAGTCAGGGACTCAGTCTGTCCACCTTTCTCGGCATCTTCGTCGATCTGTTTGCTGTCCTGGCGGTCCTGTCGGTTGTTGGAATCTTCGTCATCATCGTCGTGGCCAACCGTGCTGATCCCGACCCCAGCGGACGGCGCCCGCAGTCGGTCTTCTATTTTGCCGTGTCGTTCGTCACGCTTGCGACGACGGTATTGGGCTCGGCCGTCGTTGTCGCCGGGGTGGTCGTGCTGGTCGGCAACCACTCCCACTCGGTGTCCAACCCCGCCGCCCGCGCCATCCTGTTCGGAGGGCTGATCACCATCATCAGCGCCGTCTTGCTGACCCTGCACCTACGCCGCGGCCTTTCGCTCTCTACGCCGACCGCGGACACCAGGGCCCCTCTCAGCGCGTCGGCCAAAGCTACGTGTCCTCGGTGGCCTTCGTGTCCGTCCTCTCGCTTCTCGTCCTCGGGGTCTTCTCCGTCTACCTGATCTTCGCGATATCCGGACCGGGTGTGTTCGGATCGTTGGGCGGCCGTTCCGACACGGTCCGAGTTCTCATCGTCGCCGCCTACCTGTGCCTGACCGCTGGCACGGTCCTCTGGACACATCGAAAGCTCCTGAAGCCCGATCTCGATCTCTTCGGGTCGCAGGCCGAACTCGGACAGGCCGAAACGGTTCCCGCGGCTGGTACGTAGCCGGCGCACGGGGCAGGTCATCCCCGCCGCTTCTCGATGAGCTGGGCGACTGGCAGCGGCAGTTCGATGACAACGGCGATCCGTCGTCGGGACGGACGGCCGACGAGGCGAGGGGGATCGGGCTGAACGTGGTGCTGCCCTAGAAACGCGGTCCGTCGTCGTGGACAGCAACGCACATTCATTGCGTTCTCCTTTTGTGGTGAGCAAGCCTCTCGCCATTTACACCCAGGTATGTTTCCATGACGGATCCAAAGCGGAGGCCGGAGCACGAAGGAGGTGCCCTGTGGCACTCGGAATCTATTTCGTGCACGAAGGCTTCACGCCCGAGAAGTACGACACCGCGATCAAGAAGCTGGAGGCTGCTGGTGGAGGAAACCCGAAAGGGCGTACCTACCACTGCGCACTCGAATCCAACGGCGAGATCCAGGTATTCGATATTTGGGAGTCCCAGGCGGACTTCGACGCTTTCGGACCGAAGCTCATGCCCATCCTCACCGAGTTGGGCGTCGGACTCAAGGAACCCATGGTCTCCACCGTGCACAACGTGATAACCGGTTGAGTCCTCGCGACTGAGCGTTCGGTTGGCCGCCACAAGATTATTGGCTTTGCTGTCTACTCATTGTGAGAGGGCAGTCTCTGTGCTCTGGCGGTCCACGTTTCGAGCCACCGCGACGCAGCTCATCTCGAACACCGCTTCAGGTTCGAACAGCTCGGTGATGCCGACATCTGTCCAGGCGGGATAGGGCGGACTGAGGAATTCAGCGGCAACCCGAAGAGCAACCTCGGCCTGCGCTCGGAGTCCGACCCTGTACGTCGTGATTTCGACGACGTCGGACCACTGCAGCCCAGCTTCGGAGAGTGTCAACGCCACGTTCTCGAAAGTCTGCCGGGTCTGGGCCTCAGGGTCATTTGAAAAGGTCCCGTCCGCCCTGTCGCCGGTGTGGCCCGTCAGGCGGAGTACCTCCCCTGATCGAACGCGGCGGGAATGCCGGTCGCTTCGTAGAACTCGTTCCACGAGGCCGGTACGACCGCATCTCGTCTGGATTGTGGTCCATCGGTTCCACCCATTTTCGAGCACCTTCTCTCGCTATTGGATTCGGTCGGATGGTAGTGAAGAAGACATCAGCCGCCCAGATGTCGACACACGCCGCAGTTATGGGGCGGGGGTCGGACCCTCACACCGGGAGAAGACGTAGGCAAAGAAGGGGAGCACCTTTGCGGCATTGGAATTGAGCTTGCGGTCGGCCCGATCATCTGGTTTGGTGTCGTTGCGTTCGCGCTGCCGGGGTACGGGGGCCACTCTGGGCGATAGTGTCCTCTTCATTCCTGAGGAACAGATCGATCTGCCAAAAACCATCGGAGCACCTGCAACTCGTGCACTCGTTGGAGCTGGCTTCACTTCACTTGGCCAACTCGATGGAGTGTCTGCCAAGGAACTGACCGCTCTCCATGGATTCGGGCCGAAGACGCCTCTCGGCTCATCCAGAGAAGCGCTCGAACAACAAGGTCAATCGCTCAGCTGAGTGCTTCACCGAACCGGCGAGAGGGGCAGTCTCAGCCCGAGGATGGATCAGTCGGAAGGTGCCGGAACCGCTGTCGGATGTCTGGGTTGGTACAGACCGACTTGACCTCCGCCAGGGAGTTCAATCTTCGTGGCCGAACCCCACCCTGGCCTCTTCGACTTCCGAAGTCCGAACACCCCTGGTCGCGAGAGCCTCTCTTTCGGACCGGCAGGTCCTTGCACATGAGGTAGAACTCGTGCCCAACGTCACCGTCCGCAGGATGCACCGCCAACTCGGCTGGTGGCAGGGCGAAGATCAACTGGTGGCAGGGCGAGGATCAACCAGTCGTGCCCGGCACCACCGAGGGAAACCCAAGTACGTCCCGAAAAAGGGGCACGGTCAGCCGAGGCATCCTTGCTGAAGATGATCACATGCGTGCCAAAGACCATCAATCGCCCTCGTATTTTGAAGCGGTTTGAGCATGTCACAGGCCCGGCGACCTTTCCGACAGCGAATGGGGACGGTCTGAATACGGACATTGCTGCCAAGTACCTAAAGTTGAGCCATGCTGATCATCGCTGGCAGGTTGATCGTTCATCCCGACCACCGGTCAGGCTTTCTGGCTGCGAACGCCGCTGTCGTTGGCCTAGCCCGTGAAGCAGCAGGGTGCCTTGATTTCGTGCAGGCGGCCGATCCGCTCGATCCCACCCGAATCAACATCTTCGAGCGCTGGGACAGTGAGGGACACCTCCTGGCCTTCAGAGGTGCTGGACAGCCAGATTCTGATTCGCCGCCCATTGAATCGGCCGACGTCAAGCGGTACGTGATTTCCTCAGTCGAGGACCCGTGACCGGATATCCTGCTTGCGCGCTGCGGCTCAGCACGCTGGCGACCGGCTCGCTCCCGGCGTACGCAAGGGCAGATCCGGTCGCGTGGGACAATCCGAATCGATGCCGTTCCTCATACGTAGTGCCGTAGCGCCTGACATGGAGGACCTGCAGGGGATCTTCCGGAGAGCATCCCTGTCCAATGAGAACGATCGCGGGCTATTGCTGGAACATCCGGAGTGGCTCGTCCTCTCGGACCAAGGCATGCGAGAAGGAAGGACGAGGGTTGCTGTGTACGAGGACGGCACCATCACGGGCTTTGCCACTCACCTGATATCCAACGGGGTTGCAGAGCTTGAAGACCTTTTCGTGGATCCCCCTCGTATGCGGCAGGGCATCGCAATGGCGCTGGTGCTGGACATCTCCTCACGGTTGAATCGCCTCGGTTTCGAGAGCCTGGAGGTAACGGCAAACCCTCATGCCATGCCGTTCTACGAGCACTTGGGGTTCGTGGCCGATCGGATCGTCGAGACCGAGGGCTATCCGGCTCCTCGGATGAGTCGACCTACGAGCGCTCCCGATTGACCGCATCCGCGCCGGCGATCAGGGCAGCCAGATCACCTACGTAGCTGCAATCCAGCTGACACCGATCATTTGGGGTCCGCCGTGCACACCGACCACAGCACCCAATGTGCCGATCCGAATCGCCTCTCGGGGAAAGTGGGGAGCGATGAGATCGAGGAACTGATCGATATCAGCGGCGCCACCATGCATCACTGCGACGTCCTCGATCCGCCCGGCGGTGCTCAAGCGTTCGTAGAGCATCTGCAGTGCTCTTTTGCGGGTCCGGGCCTTACCTGCTTCGTGGACGACGCCACCGGTCAGGTCGATTACCGGCTTGATCGACAGCAGCGACCCCACCATTGCAGCGGCACCCCCTATCCGTCCACCCTTTTTCAGGTTCTCCAATGTGTTCAGGGCTGCCAGCACGTGGGTGCGTGGAATGAGGTCATTGACTCGTCGCAATACAGCGTCAACGTCGGCCCCACCAGCGGCTGTCTTGGCCGCTTCGACGACAAGTGTGCCAAGCCCGCTCGATACTGTCCGGCTGTCGATCACATGGACGGGGATCTCGCACACGTCGGCCGCTGTGCGAGCCGACTGAAGAGTTGTCGAGAGGTCGCTCGAGATGTTGAGACACACCACCGCTTCAGCACCAGCGCCGCCTGCGTTGCGAAATGCCTGTTCAAAGGCGCCGGGCGACGGGCAGGCTGTCTGGGGCAGGTCTGTGCTGTTCGACATTCGCCGGTAGAAGTCTTCGGTGCTCAGGTCCAGCCGGTCGGTAAATTCCTCGTCGCCAAATCGGATGGAAAGTGGCACGATCTCAATATTGAACGGAGCGATGTCGTCCTGTTCCAGGTCGCAAGAGCTGTCGGTAACCACGAAGACACCAGGCATGAAACGCATCCTCCTCCAGACGGTTTCACCATTCTGGCGTCTCGACGGTCCCGGTGCGGGCTCTCTCCCGACATGATGCCGCAGGGGGCACCCATTCCCGGCGTACGGGGATGCCCCTGTCAGCATCGAAAGTGGAGTTGAGGTATAGATGATCTATGCCAGCGGCCGAAGTGCCCGGTAGCGAGTCGCCTCAAGCAGAGATTAGCCAGTCGACCAGAATGATCGGCGGAGTTGGTCGCAGCATTTCTAATCGGATAGCGATTACCGCTCTCTCCCTCGCTTCCTTGGGCGGCCTCCTCATCCTCGGGGGGTGCTCCTCTAGCGCCGCCGATTTCTCGATCTGTGCCAAGGACTCCCCGACGCTTACTCCAGTCACTGGCTCAACAGGGTCGACGCTCCCTCCCTCCCACGACAACGATACGGGGAGGGGTCACCTTCGTGACTCGCATCCCGATGCAGACGTCGATACCAGTCAGCTTCCCAACGGAGGCAGGTGCCAGAAGTCTTAACGCTGGCGACGACTCCCGGACTTGGGACCGCCACTTTGGTGGTTGCACGTAGTGGTCAGTGCCATGCGACGCGAACTGCAGGCGCGCTCGGAAACGGGTATCCCAGATGATTCGCAGGGGTGGCACCTCGTCACAGTGTTGTGGGGCACCCAGGTCGGTTCGAGACGCCGGCCACTGTGGACACGTCATCACGCGGCGTGGTGAATCCCGACCAAAGACAGGGTGGCCTTTGTTATTGACGTGTTCTTGGCTGGATACGAATCGAGCTGGGCTGGGGTCAATCCCGTGCCTTCGGGCGAGAAGAGTAGCCATCGGATTGCACAAAGACGACGACGCTCCCTCGGCGCGTTCATTGTTGTGGAAGCGAAGCCGGGATCACGCTTCTGGAGCGAAGAGCTGGTCACACTGGCCCTTCACGTTCATGAGCAAAATGCCGGCTTCTCCGCTCTCGCACTCCATGATCGAATTGGAGGTGGCGTCCGCTCTTTGGAACCCGTTGCGGACGAAGGAGCATGGGTCCATACCTTCTGGAATTCCAGCCGGAATTAGGACACGCTGCGACCTGCCGGCGTTCGGGGCGACCCGAGCTAACTACTTCCTTGGAGCTGGTCATTCAGTTGAACGGCCCACCCGATCACGTCCATTGGATACATCGCTTAGTTCGAACTCCAACATGTGGGCGTGACACCGCCAGTACACAAGCTGATCCAACAGGAACCCGATGTCTTCGACAGTGAAGTCTGCGTTGGCAGTAGAAAGCGGACTGCGACCTAATCCCCGCTTCGTGTTCCCCATGTTTCGTCCTTTCGCGTGCAACGTCCCTTCGCTAGTGGCGTGTGGAACGAAACCGGGCGACGCGAGTGTGGTTTCCGTATGCCGCGTGCGTGAGCCTTTCTATGCAACCTCTTGAAGTGGTGTTCACGGCCCTCGGTTGTATCGGCCGCTCTTGTCGAGCGGTTGAGGATTGGGACACAACCAGGTGCCTACGAGCACAAAGGCGCTCTGTCGAAACGATTCGTTCGCCATCGTGCCTGTCGAGATTCCGTTGAGCGTCGCGGCCTGACCCCGCTCAGCCCCGTTAGACCCCTCAAGGTGTTCGGAAGACGTCCACAAGGACTTTCCCCGAACCGGTGAACTGGTTTACCCCACCCGTCGTTCCGAGTCAGGCCCAAGCGAGCAGATCACGCTCGTCTTCGTCAGACAGGTTCTAAGCGGCCCAAGCCAGGTTGGGAACACTCGCAGCCGTGAGAACCATCTCCACGCCACGGACCTCCGGGGCGCCCGACATCGACGGACAACAACGCTGACGGGAATCACACCTAGCGGATGGCCCCTACGCCACGGCATGATGATCCGATGACGTCAGCCCCTGAACCGCCTCCTGAGGCTCCGGGATCGAAGCCCTTCTTCCGTAGATGGTGGTTCTGGGTCATCGCTGGGATTGTCGTTCTGATCGTCATTGGGAGTCTGACCCAAAAGAATCCCGCGGCGAAGAACGCTGGTCAGTCCTCTGCCACCACGACCACTGCGGCGTTGCTTTCGACGACCACGATTCCCCCGACCATTCCGCCGGCCATTCGCCGGCCCCACTCCGCCGACCATTCCGCCGGCCACCATTCCGCCGACCACTCCGCCGACCACGGCGTTACCCGACCCTGCACCATCGAGTTTGCCTGTTGTCCACCCTGGAGCGTATTGCTCGGCAGACGGGGCGCTCGGTGTGACGGCGAGCGGCACCCCGATGATCTGCACAACTACGGCGACAGACAGTCGGGATCGATGGCGATCACAGTGACAGCGAAGGCATTGATCCGAAGTGCCGACTGACTTTGGGCATCCGCCCTCTGGTCCAGAACCACTCCCGAGTGGACGACCACGGAAGATCCCGATCTACAACAGATGGTGGTTCTGGGCTTCGGCCGGACTGATCATCGTGATTGTGGTTGCGAACGTGACTCAGAGGAATCAGACCGCAGTTCAGTCCCGTACGATACCGACGACAACCATTGTTCGGGCATCCACGACTTCCTCAACCGCACCATCTGCGGTATCGCCGATCACGACTCCGCCGACCACAGTTCCGCCGACCACAGCGCCGACCACGGCTCTGCCAACCACAGCGACAGTCATTCCCTCAGGCACTCCGGGGCTCGGAGTCGGCCCCGGCCCGATGATGGTCTATACAGTTCAACCACAACCAGCGCCGGGATCGTGCCACTACACCTATGTCGGTGCCGACCCGCTTCCAGATCCGCACTGCACCCCAGGGGCAATCAACCCACAGGTGAATCAGGGAAATATCAGTTCGACCATTTGTCAGAGCGGGTACACAACGAGGATCCGGCCCCCCGAGAGCGTCACTGAAGATGAGAAGGTTGCTTCAGCCGCCGCCTACTCGTACCCAGGATCGCTTCACACCGCGGAGTACGACCACCTGATCTCCCTCGAACTGGGCGGTGATCCCAATGATGCGGCGAATCTGTGGGTTGAGCCGAACGACAGACCAGGTGCCACGTCGACCTACAACTCAAAGGACACACTGGAGAACAAGCTGAATAGGCTCGTCTGCTCTGGACAGATCACCCTGGCGACAGCGCAAAAGGCAATCGCGAGCAACTGGGTCCTCGCCTACCAGAAGTACGGCTCGTAGCCAGTAGGCGTGACCTCAGCCGGAACACCAATGGTCTGTGGCATTGCGTCGGACGGTCGAGCAGTGAGCCCTAGCCCAAAGGTGCCTGCTCGAGACTTGTGGAAGGTACTGCGGCTGATTCGTAGCATCGTACGGAGGCACCCCACTCACCACTCCGTTACGCAGAGCCACAATCTGAACCTGGACCACGAACCGGACGCAGGTGCTCAGCGAATCTGTAGGTGCTCCCAACTGAGAGCTCGCAAGCTCGATTGCAACGGATACACGCTCAATTCAAATCAGCTCGAACTCGCCTGGTCGCCATGTCTGATCGAACCATGGTTCGAGGGGACCGTAGAGACGGAGCAGCATGAACCAACCTTTGCCCGGTACCGTTTGCACCCAGTTCGACTCTCGGTGTTCCGGTGTTTCGACGTCGGTCGGACCGACCCGATCCAATTCGAGGATGGCCAGGGCATAGCCCGATCGAGTCCGTACGGAGCCGCTCCGGAGGGAGGGCCGGCACCTCCTCCGAGCCCGTTGGCACGGGGCATTGCGAGGTCGCCTTGGGATAAACAATCCGCATGAACCGGACCGAGGTGATCCATCTGAAGTTGGGGCGGATTGAAGACATGTTCCAGACGCCCGAGTGGGATCCCATGGCGTCGCACGACGCCTTTGAGCCAGGGATCGACTACTGCGTCAACGAGCTGCGGAGTCGCCGGTCACGGTCTCCCGTTCGGCTGGAGCTCGATCTCCCGGCATCCCAGCGCGACCCAGGCACCGCGGCCCGTCTTCGACAGACGGTTGCCCGCTATTGCGAGGACCGGATACGCCGCAACGACCGCGAGCGCCGCATCACGAGGCGGGACGGTTACGCCGCGCTCAAGGTCGGCATCCCAATCGCTCTCATCGGGCTCGTGATCGCCGTCGCGACGGCGGTCGCCCAGACCCAGGAGGACTACACACTTCCCAACCTTGCCGGCTGGGTGTTGGCCTGGGTCGGCCTTTGGTATCCCTTGGACACCATCCTGTTCTCGTCGGTCGGGCCCAAGCGTGAGAACGGCATCTTGACCCGACTGCAGGACAGGCGGAAGTGGTCGTCAATCCGCCGTGATCGATACGCCATCTCCCGGCATCCCTCGAAGCAAGCCAATGCGTCCCCGATGGACAGCGGCAGATCGGCCTCATCCGCCATAGGCTTCCCCGGTGCGCAAGGCGCGGCTCACCTTCGTTGTGCTGGCCATCGGCCTCTGGCTTCTTCGCCCAAGCCCTTCCCGCCTCGGCACAGAGCTACCCGCCCATCCCGACGCCGAAGGTGGTGCTGCCGAGCTGCCTGAGCGCGACGACCGGATCCACGCTGCCGCAAGCGCAGGTGCAGTCGACCGCCACAGCCATTCGAGTCATGGCCGGGGGTCGTTTCCAGGGTATTGCCCCGTGTCCGTCGGGCCGGATCATCGTCTGGCTCACGCCGGGGAGTGAAGGACTGGCCAAGCAGCTGCAGGACAAGTACGGCTCTGCTCTCACGATCTCGGTGGGACTCACCATCTGGAATGGGCACGCCGTCCGGAGCCCACAATGCGGATCGCTGCCCTCGTGGACGGCACCGCCACGCGGTCTGTCGCTCTCGTTGCATCTGAAGACCGACACGGTCCGTTCGGGCGACGTGGTCACCGGCAACGTCGAGATCACCAATCGGGGGACGGCACCTTTCTTCATGGACACCGGGCAACCGCTCCAGGCCGTGATCGTCCGCCGTGGCACCCACAGGATCGTCGGTGCCTACACCGGCGGCATCGCCGGCACGGGCTACGGCATGCGGCTCACCAAGGGTCAGCACGAGAACGTGCCCACCTCGTCGGGACGGCACGGTGCGACGGTGGCCTCGGTTCGGCCCTCCCTCCGGGCAGGTACCAGGCGGTCGTTCTCGTGATGGACGAGACGGGGAAGGGGCCCCGAGGTACCTGACACCACCGACGGCTCTGACGGTCACCTCCCCTCCAGAAGGGCGCCTGACGCAGCGGGCGTCTACGTCCGGCGGGCATCGCCCTCGCCGTCCCGGGGGAGGGTGGATACTTCTGTCCTGGAAACAGTCGCAGGCCCGGAGCAGGACGGGCATCTGCCGATCAATGGAGGTGCGACATGGCTGCCACCGATGGGCCCGAAGAGGGAATGGTCCTGACCCACTTCATCGTGTCCGACGACGTCGCACGTTCCACACGGTTCTATACCGAAGTGCTCGGCGGCACGGTGGTCTTCGGACCGGAGCCGACCAATGTCGCCCTGGCCAACAGCTTCATCGTCATCAATGCCGGGGGAGGGCCGACTGACGACAAGCCCGACGTGATCCTGGAAACGCCTCGCGACTCCAACAGAGTCAGCAGCTTCCTCAATATCCGGGTCACGGACATCTATGCCACCTACGAGAAGTGGAGCGCCCTCGGAGCTGAATTCCTGACGCCACCAAAGCAGCACAACTACGAGATTCGTTGCTACATCCGCGATCCCGACGGCCATCTCATCGAGCTGGGACAAACCACCGACCCGCAAGGGGACTGGTCGCCCTTTCCCGGTTCTGACTCCGAGCCGTGAACCCGCGGTCTTCGACCGGCCGGAATGCCGAAGTCCTGCTCCGATGGCGCCCGGAGTCGCCCCTTCAGAGTGGGTCGACCAAGGCGTGGGGCTCCGCCTGAAGAGGCGGCTCGGGCCTATGCCTCGTGGAACGCCGGAGTGAAACAGACAGCGACGAGCAAGCCTTCCGGGCTCAAGAGCCGCGCCGTGATCTGACCCCAGGGCTCCGTGCGGGTCCCATGAATGAGCCGATAACCCTTTGCGGTGAGCTCAGCTGCGGCATCTGCCACGTCAGGAACCTCGAACTCGAGGCTGGCCTGCGGAACCGGGACGTCGGCCGGCCACTCGGTGGAGTCGAAGCACGCTTTCGCCGCTTCCGAAAGGGGCCACAGACCGAAGTGCTTCGCCCCTTCGCATCTCGTGGGTGAACATGTAGTCGCCCTCCTTGCCTTCGAAGCGCAGGCCCAGGGCTTCCGCGTAGAAGGGTCGAGAGGCCTCACTGTCTCGCACAATCGGGGCGATGCTCGTCAGAAACTGGACCTCCATCACTGCACCTCCGCGGGTTCGGAATCGGAACGCCGTCTCTGTCAATACCCAAGCCTGCGTTGCAATATCGGTGGCCACGCACGAGATCGGAACACCACGGCCATCTCACGGAACAGGGCGGGCACGGTTCGCCGTGGACAGGGGTTGCGGCGCCGTATCGAGAGCGGCGCGTTCGTGGGAGGGGATGGGATGACGAAGGTGGTGATCGCGCACGGGGTGGCCGACGTCGAGATCTGGCTGTCTTTCAAAGGAAGAGGGCGCCCAGTCAATCGCCGAGGTCGGCGGCCGGAACCCGGTGGACCTGCCCGCGGGGCGGCAGCAACACGGTCGCCGTCATGGCCGATGCCGATGACCCTGCAGCCGTGATGGCAGCGCGTGCCTCGCCACCCCTTGAGGTTGCAGCGGCCATGCCGCGCCACGGGGTCGTCCCGCCGCTCGCCATCTCTGTCGAGAAGTAGTTCAGGGGGCACCTCTCCTTTCGGCGCCCCGGCCGCCGGGGCTCACTGCCGCCTCGAGGCCCTGCCCCGGAACGGCCCGGAACGCTGGTTTGCCCGCCCCTCTGGGCACGGCAAAGGCGCGCTCGTCATACTTGGAGCATGCAAAGCACCATGCAGGACGCCCCGCTCCTGATCAGAGACATCCTGCGCCACGGGCAGCAGGTCCACGGCGACAGCTCGGTGATCACCGTCGAGGAGGGCGGCAGCCGCAAGGCCACCTTCGCCGAGGTGACCACCCGGGCCGAGAAGCTGGCCGCCGCCCTGACCCGGCTGGGCATCGAGCCCGGGGACCGGGTCGGGACCTTCTGCTGGAACAACCAGGGCCACCTCGAGGCGTATCTCGCCATTCCCGCCATGGGCGCCGTGCTGCACACCCTCAACATCCGGCTCCCGGCCGACCAGCTGGCCTACGTCGTCAACCACGCCGAGGACCGCTGCATCATCGTCGACGCCTCGCTCATCCCGCTGCTGGCCGCCATCAAGGACGAGCTCAAGACCGTCGAGACGATCATCGTGGTGGGGGAGGGCGACACCTCGTCCCTCGGCGAGACCCTGTCCTACGAGCGGCTGCTCGCCGCCGAGCAGCCCGGCTTCGACTGGCCCGACCTCGACGAGCGCTCCGCCGCCGCCATGTGTTACACGAGCGGGACCACCGGCAACCCCAAGGGCGTCGTGTACTCGCACCGCTCCATCTGGCTGCACACCATGGCCGAGCAGGCCGCCTCCTCGGTCGGCATGACCGAGGATGGACCGCATCCTCATCATCGTGCCCATGTTCCACGCCATGGCCTGGGGGACCCCCTACGGCGCCTGGCTGGCCGGCACCGACATGATCATGCCGCAGATGTACCTGATGGGGCAGAACCTGGCCGACGTCATCAACGAGCACAAGCCGACGCTGGCCTGCGGCGTGCCGACCATCTGGAACGGCCTGCTCGCCCTCGACACGCCCATCGACTTCTCGACGGGTGCGCGGCATCACCGCCGGCGGCGCCGCCGTGCCGCAGTCCCTCATCGAGGCGTTCGAGGAGCGCTTCGGCGCCACCATCATCCAGGGTTGGGGCATGACCGAGACGAGCCCGCTGGCCGCCTTCGGCCTGCCCCCGGCGCGCCGCAAGGACGGGCACGACGCCATGTACTACAAGATCAAGGCCGGCCGCGTGGTGGCCGGGGTCGAGGTGCGCGTCGTCTCCGAGGGCGGCATCGTGCTGCCCAACGACGGCAAGTCGGTCGGCGAGTTCGAGATCCGCGGCCCCTGGGTCACCGGCTCGTACTACAAGGACGAGGACCCGGCGAAGTTCCACGACGGCTGGCTGCGGCACCGGCGACGTCGGCACGCTCGACACCCAGGGCTACATGACGATCTCGGACCGCACCAAGGACGTCATCAAGTCCGGCGGCGAGTGGATCTCCTCGGTCGAGCTGGAGAACGCCGTCATGGCCCATCCCGACGTCTTCGAGGCGGCCGTCATCGCCATCCCCGACCCGAAGTGGTCCGAGCGGCCCCTGGTCGCCGTCGTGCCCAAGCCCGGGCGCACCCCGGCGCCGGCCGACCTGCTCGATTTCCTGGTGGGCCGGGTGCCGCGCTGGTGGCTGCCCGACCAGTGGACCTTCGTCGATCGAGATCCCCAAGACGAGCGTCGGGAAGTTCGACAAGAAGGTCATGCGGGCCGCCTACGCCGACGACGCGTACACGGTGCAGCACACGCCGCTGCCCCAGTGAGCGGCGACGAGGCCGTGGCCGAGTTGGCCGAGCGGCTCGACGGCGTCCTCGAGGAACTGACCGACATGGCGCTCGACGCGCTGCGCCTGGCCTCGGCCGGCGACCCGGACTCGGCCGAGACCGGGGAGGCCCTCGCCCTCGAGAAGCGCATCGTCAAGGCCCGCCGGGCCCTCGAGCGCTGCGTCGCCGCGCTGCGCGGCGGCTCCGGGCTCGCGCGCCCTCCTCGACGACGGCGCCTGATCCCTCCCGCCCGCATGCGCACGTTCGTGGCCGCCTGGCCCGACGAGCCGACGCGCCGGCGCCTCGCCGCGCTCGAGCTCGGGCACGCCAAGAACCTGCGCCAGGTGGGGCCGACCCGCTGGCACGTGACGCTGCGCTTCCTCGGTGAGGTGACCGAGGAGGAGGTCGGCCTGCTGGGCCCGGCCCTGCAGGCACGCCGTGGCCGCGCTCCCCGGACCGCTGCCGAGTGCCGGCTGGGGCCGGCCACGGCCTGGTTCTCCCGGGTGCGGGTCCTGCAGCTGCCCGCCCACGGCCTGGACGAGCTGGCCGCGGTCGTCGCCGGGGCCACGGCGCCGTCGTGCCCGAGCGGGACGGCGGCGGCCCGCCCTTCAACGGCCACCTCACCCTGGCCCGGGTCAAGGGACGGCTGGGGCCCCAGGCCCAGGCCGATCTGGCAGGGGATCCCGTTCGACTCGACCTTCGCCGTCGAGCACGTCGACCTGGTGGCCTCCGAGCCGTCGCCGCAGGGCCACGTCTACACCACGCTGCGCCGGGCGCCCCTCGGGAGCGGGCTGACTCAGGCCGGGCCGGCGGTCAGGTCGGTGGTGATGGCCTGGGCCATGGCGGCAGCGGCCGCCTGCTGGAAGGACGGGGTGACGAGCAGGGCGGCGTCGGTGGCGTTGCGCATGTTGCCGCACTCAATGAGCACCTTGGGCACCGTCGTCAGGTTGAGGCCGGCCAGGTCGTTGCGCGGCTGCAGGCCGTCGATCCCGTCGTAGGTCGCTGACCGGCATGGGCGTGCCGGCCACGAAGGCGTTGCGCAGCGTGGCGGCGAAGGCGGCCGACGAGGCGATCACGCCGTCGTTCGGCCCGTCCGCCGTCGGCTCCAGCACGGTGAAGCCGCGCCCGTCGGCCGGGCCGCCGTCGGCATGGATGTCGACCGCCACGTCGGCGTGGGCGTCGTTGATGATGGCGGCCCGCGTCGTGACGCACGGCCCGACGCCGGCGTTGTCGGGCCGGGTCAGCACCACGGTGGCCCCTTCGGCCTGCAGGTCGGCCTGCAGATACGTCGCCACGTTGAAGTTGAACTGCGCCTCGGTGTAGCCGCTGTCCGTCGCCGTCCCCGTCGTGTCGCAGGTCTCGGTCCCCGTGCCGTTGAACACCGGCGCGTCGATGACGCCCGGCGCGCTGTAGTTGAGGCCGTTGTGGCCGGGGTCGATCCCGACCACCTCGCCGGCCAGCGGCTCGGAGCCCACGGCCAGCCAGTAGCCCGCCGCCCGAGGGCGTCGGCGGCCAGGCCGACCACCGGGCCGGGCAGCGCCGTCCCGCCCAGCGAGCCGAAGTAGCGGGCGTCGCCGTAGGTGAAGATGCCGCCGTCGCGGGCCACCAGCCAGTAGCCGCCGCCGCTCGGGCGTGGCCGCCATGCCGGTCACCGGCGCGTCGAGGGACAGCGCGCCGGCCGAGCCGTCGAAGCCGGCGTCGCCGTAGGTGAAGATGCCGCCGTCGCGGGCCACCAGCCAGTAGCCGCCGCCGTCCGGGGTGGCGGCCATGCCCGACGACGGGCGCGTTGAGGGGCAGCGAGCCGGCCGAGCCGAAGAAGCCGGCGTCGCCGTAGCTGAAGATGCCCCCGTCCGACGCCACCAGCCAGTAGCCCCCGCCGTCAGGGGTCGCCGCCATGCCGACGATGGGCGCGTTGAGGCGCAGCGAGCCGGCCGAGCCGAAGAAGCCGGCGTCGCCGTAGCTGAAGATGCCGCCGTCGGCCGCCACCAGCCAGTAGCCGCCGCCGCTCGGGCGTGGCCGCCATGCCGACGATGGGCGCGTTGAGCGGCAGCGCGCCGGCCGAGCCGAAGAAGCCGGCGTCGCCGTAGGCGAAGATGCCGCCGTCGCGCGCCGGCCAGCCAGTAGCCGCCGCCGTCGTGCGTCGCCGCGATGGCGACGACCGGGGCGTTGGCGTGGGCCACCGCGTTGGCGCCGACGGCCGTCGTGCCGAACGGCACGGCCGAGTTGACCGGGGGAGCGGTGCGGCCGCACTGGAGGCCGCGGGGAGCGACAGGCCGAGGTCCGGCCAGCGCGAGGAGGGGGAGCGAGCGCGGCCAGGCCGCGGCGGCGCCCCCGTCCGGGTCACCCCGTGCACTCGTTCACGGCGTCGATGAGCTGGCGCAGCCGGGCGTAGTGGAAGCGGTCGAAGCGGAAGGCCAGCCGGGGCAGCTCGGGGTGGTCGTTGCGCTCCGGCGGGAAGGGCCCGGCCGTGCGGATGTTGCCCCGCACGCACAATGTCGGCGAAGCGGCGGTTCAGGTCGGCCAGCTCGGCCTTGCTCGGCTGCAGCTGCATGCGCAGCACCAGGAGGTCGCCCACCCAGCGGATGGAGTGGTAGTTGCGGTAGAAGCCCAGGATCTCCTCGGTGGCCTCCTCCAGGGTGTTGGTCACCTTGAACAGGGCCTGGTCCTCGGGCGACACCCAGCCGGCGTCGATGGCGGCGTCCTGCACGAAGCGCAGCCAGGTGTGCCAGTAGGTGCCGCCGGGCGTCTCGATCATGACGACCGGCGCCGGCTCCGCCTTGCCCGTCTGCAGCAGGGTCAGCAGCTCGAAGGACTCGTCCTGGGTGCCGAAGCCGCCGGGAAGGACGGCGTAGGCGTGGGACTCCTTGATCAGCATGAGCTTGCGGGTGAAGAAGTAGCGCATCTCGACCAGCTTCGGGTCCTGGGCGATGAAGGGGTTGGCGTCGCCCTCGAAGGGCAGGCGGATGTTGACCCCGAAGGCGTGGTCCCGCCCCGCCCCTCGAGCCCGGCCGCCATGATGCCCGGACCGGCGCCCGGTCACGACCATCCAGTCGGCCGCGGCCAGCTTGGCGGCCAGGTCGCGGGCCAGGAGGTAGATCGGGTCGTCGGGCTTCGTGCGGGCCGAGCCGAACATGGTGACCTTGCGGACGTGGCGGTAGGGCCGGAAGACCCGGAAGGCCTCGGCCATCTCGGCCAGGGCCGTGTTGGCGATCTTGAGGTCGCCGACCGAGGTGCCCTCGCGGGCCAGGTCGCTCAGCGAGCCGATCATGTCCTGCAGCTCGCGGGACTGGGCCGTGGACAGCTCGTTGCCCTCCGAAGAGGACGTCGAAGGCGCGCTCGGCGCGCCGCCGCCTCGGTCTCGTCGCTCACGCGCCCGCCGCGCGCGTACAGGGTCGAGCGCTGCACCAGCGGGCCGCCCGAGCGGCGCCACGATGGCCTCGAGCTCCTCGACCCCCATGCGCTGCCCGTGCTGCGCCCCCGCCGCCCGCGAGATGTTCTCGTCCATCAGCGTCCCGCCCAGGTCGTTGGCCCCGGCGCGCAGCAGCTGGCGCGCGCCCTCGGCGCCCATCTTGACCCAGCTGACCTGAATGTTGTCGATGTCGCCCGCGTAGGCGATGCGCGCCACCGAGTGCATGAGCACGGTCTCGCGGAAGGTCGGTCCCCGCCGGGCCTTGCGCTGGAGGTAGATCGGGGTGGCCATGTGCACGAAGGGCAGCGGCACGAACTCGGTGAAGCCGCCCGTCTCGCGCTGCAGGTCCCGGGTGCGCACCATGTGGCGGGCCCAGCTCACCGGATGCTCGACCGAGCCGAACATGATGGTGATGTTGGAGCGCAGGCCCACGCTGTGCGCGGTGCGGTGCGCCTCGAGCCACTCCTCGGTGTTGATCTTGTCGGGGCAGATGACGGCGCGCACCTCGTCGTCGAGGATCTCGGCCGCCGTGCCCGGCAGCGTCTTGAGGCCGGCCTCCTTCAGGCGGGTCAGGTACTCGGCCAGCGGCACCTCGGAGCGGCGCGCCCCCTCGGTCACCTCCAGCGCGGTGAAGCCGTGGATGTGGATGTCGGTCGAGCCGGCCCGCACCGCCTCGAGCACGTGCAGGTAGTAGTCGCCGTCGAAGTTCGGGTGGATGCCGCCCTGCAGGCAGACCTCGGTGGCGCCCTCCTCGACCGCCTCGGCGACGCGCCGCGTGATCTCGTCGAGCTCCAGCAGGTAGGGCGCGCCGCGCAGGTTGAGCGAGAGCGGGCCCTTGGAGAAGGCGCAGAAGCGGCACTTGAAGGTGCAGACGTTCGTGTAGTTGATGTTGCGGTTGCGCACGAAGGTCACGTCCTCGCCGGCGATGCGCCGGCGCAGGTCGTCGGCCACCTCGGCCACCATGCGCACCTCGGGGCCGCGGGCGCTGAAGAGCGTCACGATCTCGGCCTCGCCGACCTCCTGGCCCAGCGCCACGCCGGCCAGCACCTCGGCCACCGCACCACGGCCGGTCCCGGCCGCGACGGCCGCCGGCGCCACGCGGCGGGCCGGTCTCGTCGAGCAGCGGGGGCGGCGGCTCCTCGCCGCCCGAGCACCACGAGGCGTCGCGGGCCAGGCCCTCGGCGTCGGAGGCGTCGAGCACGGGGAAGTGCAGCGCCGGGTCGAGCCAGCGCGCCGGGTCGTGGGCGAAGGTGGGGTAGATGGTCAGGCGGGGCGCCAGGGTGTGGCCCGGCCGCCTCGGTGGCCTGGCGCAGCGATGTCGAGCGCCGGCCAGGCCCGCTCGGGGTTCACGTGGTCGGCCGTGACCGGCGAGACGCCGCCCCAGTCGTCGATGCCGGCGTCGAGCAGCGGGCCCAGGTCGTCGGAGAGGTTGGGCGGCGCCTGCACGTGGATCTCGGGCGGCAGCACCAGCCGGGCCGCCGCAATGGCCCACTGCAGGTCCTCGGGCGGGCAGGGCGCGGCCTTGAACATGGCCGTGCCCGGCTTGGGCAGGAAGTTCTGGACGATGACCTCCTGCACGTGCCCGTGGCGGGCGTGCGAGGCCGCGATGGCGCGCAGGGCGGCCAGCTGGTCGGCCCGCGTGTCGCCGATGCCGACGAGGATGCCCGTGGTGAAGGGGATGGCCAGCTCGCCGGCGAACTCCAGGGTGGCCAGGCGGCGGGCCGGCACCTTGTCGGGCGCGCCCCGGTGGGCGTCGAGGCCCTCGGCCAGCGACTCGAGCATCATGCCCTGGCTGGCCGCCACCGGGCGCAGCGTGGCCAGCTCGCCGGCATCGAGCGCGCCGGCGTTGGCGTGGGGGAGCAGGCCGGTCTCCTCCAGGACGAGGCGGCACATGGCGGCGAGGTAGTCCACCGTCGAGGCGTAGCCCTGCGCCGGCCAGCCACTCCGCCGCCACCGGGTAGCGCAGCTCGGGCCGCTCGCCCAGGGTGAAGAGGGCCTCGTGGCAGCCGGCCGCCCTGCCCGGCCTCGGCGATGGCCAGCACCTCCTCGGGCAGGAGGTACGGGCGCGGTGACGCGGGCCGGCGCCTTGGCGAAGGTGCAGTAGCCGCACTTGTCGCGGCACAGCATGGTCAGCGGGATGAAGACCTTGGGCGAGTAGGTGACCCGCCTGCCGTGGGCCCCGTCGCGCACGACGCGGGCCAGCGCGGTCAGGTCGTCGAGGGGTGTGGAGAGGAGATCGGCGTCGGAGAGCATTGCGGCCAATCTAGGGGGCGTCGGCGCAGCGCGGCGCCGTCGACCAGCCACAGCGTCGCGCCCGGCATGGACGCGGGCGGCGGGCAGGTCGTCGCCGCGCACCAGCGCGGCCACCGCGTCGGCCTTCGACGCGCCGGACACCGTGAAGACGGCGAGGCGGGCCGAATTGATGGCCGGCAGCGTCAGGGTGAGGCGCGGGTGCGGGTTGACGCCGTTGGGGTCCTCGGTCGCCAGCACCAGGACGCCCGGCTCGGCCTCGAGGGTGGGGGCGCCGGGGAAGAGCGAGGCCGTGTGCCCGTCGGGCCCCATGCCGAGGTGGATCAGGTCGATGCCGGGACCGGTCACCAGGTCCGCCATGACGCGCTGGTAGGCCGCCACGCACTCGTCGACCGGGCCGACCGTCGGCATGGGCGAGAAGGAGCCGACGCCGCCGACCCGGTCGATGAGGGACTCGCGGATCAGGCGCTGGTTGGCGTCCTCGTCGTCGGGCGGCACGACGCGCTCGTCCCCGACGAAAATGTCCACCAGGCCCCAGTCGATGCCGTCGGCCGTGGCCAGCACCTCGTAGCACTGCTGCGCCGTCGGGCCGCCCGAGAGCACGAGCGCGAAGCGCGGGCCCGGGCGGGCCGCGAAGGCGTCGCGCACGGCGTCGCTGAAGGCGCGGGTGACGTCGTCGACCGGGGTGAGCATGGCGTGATCGGCGCTACGGCGTCGGGGTCCCGGTCTCCAGGCCCTGCCCGCCCGATCTCGAGCGTCACGGCGTGGCCGCCGAACTGGTTGCGCAGCGCGGAGAGCATCTTCAGCTGGAGCGAGTCGGGGTCCTGGGAGGCGAAGCGGGTGAAGAGCGACGTGGCGATCACCGGTGCCGGCACGCCCCGGTCGATGGCCTCCTGCGCCGTCCAGCGACCTTCGCCCGAGTCGACCACGACGCCCTTGATGTCGTCGAAGCCCGCACCCGGGCCGCAGCGCCCGCTCGGCCAGATCCAACAGCCAGCTGCGCACCACCGAGCCGTAGCGCCAGATGGAGGCGATCTCGTGCAGGTCGAGGTCGAACTCGTCGGCCTTGCCCATGATTTCGAAGCCCTCGGCGTAGGCCTGCATGAGCCCGTACTCCACGCCGTTGTGCACCATCTTCACGAAGTGGCCCGCGCCGACGGGGCCCACGTGGGCGTAGCCGCCCTCGGGCGCCAGGGTCAGCAGCGCCGGCTCCACGACCGCCACCGCCTCCTTGGTGCCGCCGACCATGAGGCAGTAGCCCTCGGTCAGGCCCCACACGCCGCCCGACGTCCCGGCGTCGACGAAGCCGATGCCGGTGCTCTCGAGCTTGTCCGCCAGCGCCTTCCACTCCTTGTAGTTGGAGTTGCCGCCGTCGATGATGACGTCGCCCTTGGCGAACATGCCCGGCCAGCTCCTCGACGGTGGAGTCGGTGATGTGGCCGGCCGGCAGCATCACCCAGACCGCCTTGGGGGAGTCGAGCTTCGCCGCCAGGTCGGCCAGGCTGCTCGACGCCTCGGCGCCCTTGGCCGCCGCCGCCTTGCACCGCGTCGGCGCTCAGGTCGTAGGCCACCACCTCGTGCCCGCCCTTGAGCAGGCGCTCGGTCATGTTGGCGCCCATCTTGCCCAGTCCGATCATGCCGATCTTCATGCGCGCTCCTCTCGGTTGTCCAAGGAAATTGTGTGGCCCGGCTCAGAAGGTAGCGGCTTTGTCGGTCAGCGACTGCAACAGCTCGTCGAACGACTTGGCGAAGGAGTGGACGCCCTCGTCCTCGAGCGTCTGCTCCACGTCGAGCATGTCGATGCCGGCATCGCCCAGGCGCGCCAGCGCGGCGTCGGCCCCGTCGGGGTCGGCGTCCGCCGTCCGCTTCAGGGTCCCGTGGTCCTCGAAGGCGCGCAGCGTCGGCTCGGGCATGGTGTTCACCGTGGCCGGCGCGATGAGGCTGTCCACGTAGAGCAGGTCGGGGTAGCCCGGGTTCTTGGTCGAGGTCGACGCCCACAGCGGCCGCTGCACGCGGGCGCCCTTGTCCCGCAGCGCCTCCCAGCGCTCGCCGGCGAAGGTGCGGTGGAAGTGTTGGTAGGCGGACTGCGCCTGGGCCACCGCGGCGGTGCCGCGCAGACCGAGGATGGCGGCGTCACCCTTGTCCCCGCCGGCCAGGGTCTCCAGGCGGCGGTCGACCTCGGTGTCGACCCGGCTGACGAAGAAGGAGGCCACGCTGGCCACCTTGGACAGCTCGTCCGCCCGGCCGGCGGCCACCAGCGCCTCGAGGCCCGCGCAGGTAGGCCTCCATCACCTCGTCGTAGCGGTCGAGGCCGAAAATCAGCGTGACGTTGATGCTGTGCCCCTCGCCGATCAGCGTCTCAATGGCGGGGACGCCCTCCTTGGTGGCCGGCACCTTGACGAGCAGGTTGGGCTGGTCGATGCGCGCGTGCAGGTCACGGGCCGCCTTCAGCGTGCCCTCGGTGTCGTGGGCCAGGGCCGGCGACACCTCGAGCGAGACGTAGCCGTCCTCGCGGTCGCTCTCGTCGTAGAGGGGCCGCAGCATCCCCGAGCGCCGTCTCGATGTCCGTGATGGCCATCTCCCAGTAGGCGCCGTCGACCGTGTGGTCCTTCATGAGCGAGCGGAACTGGTCGTCGTAGGTGTCCTGGCCGCTGATGGCGTTGGCGAAGATGGTCGGGTTGGACGTGATGCCGCGCACGCCGAGCGCGAGCAGCTCGGCCAGCTGGCCGCCCTCGAGCCAGTCGCGGCGCAGGTTGTCGAGCCAGGGGCTCTGGCCCCCGATCTCGTAGAGGTCCTGCAGTCGGGTCATGGGTACAGCTCCCTTCCTCGCGATGCGTGTGGCCGGCGGCGCGGCGCCGGCCCGGGTCAGTCGCCCGTGTCGGCCAGGAGGGCCCGGGCCCGCTCCACCATGTGCTCGGCGGTGATCCCGAACTTCTCCATGACGAGCGCGCCCGGGGCCGACGCACCGAAGTGGTCGAACCCGATGGCGTCGTCGGCGTAGCGGTCCCAGCCGAACGTGGCCCCGGCCTCAATGCTGAGCACCGGCACGCCGGGCGGGAACACGGTGGCCCGGTAGTCGGCGGGCTGCCGCTCGAAGTGGTCCCAGGACGGGAACGACACCACCTGGGCCGCCACGCCCGATCCGGCCAGGGTGGCCGCCGCGGTCACCGCGTGCTGGACCTCGCTGCCGGTGCCGACCAGCACGATCTGCGGCGGCCCGTCGCTGTCGACGAGGACGTAGGCCCCCCGGGGCACGCCCTCGGGCGCCCGCTCGGCCGTGCCCGCCAGCACCGGGACGTCCTGGCGGGTCAGCACCAGGCCGACCGGGCCGTCGGCCTCGACGGCCAGGCGCCAGGCCTGCGCCGTCTCGTTGGCGTCGGCCGGGCGCACGAGGCTGCAGGCCGGGCATGGCCCGCAGCGAGGCCAGGTGCTCCACCGGCTGGTGGGTCGGCCCGTCCTCGCCCAGCCCGACGGAGTCGTGGGTCCACGAGTAGATGACGTGGGTCCCGGTCAACGAGGCCAGGCGGACCGACGGGCCGCATGTAGTCGGAGAAGCAGAAGAAGGTCCCGCCGACCGGGAGCACGCCGCCGTGCTGGGCCATGCCGTTCATGGCCGCGGCCATGCCGTGCTCGCGGATCCCGTAGTGGACCTGCGTCCCACCGGGCGTCTCGCGGGACTGGATCTCGCGCGCCCTTGACCTTCACCCCGTTGTTGCCGGTCAGGTCGGCCGAGCCGGCGAGCAGGCCGGGCAGCTTGGCCGCCGTGGCGTCGATGCACTGGTTGATGGCGTGGCGGGTGGCCAGCTGCTTGCCGGCCTCGAAGCGCGGGCAGGTCGTCGGCCCAGCCGGCCAGGCCGTGGCCGGCCTGCGCGGCGTCCCAGGCGGCCCGGTCGCCCTGCCAGGCCTCGAAGCGCTCGGTCCACTCGGCGTGGCGCTCGGCGCCGCGGCCGATCTGCTGGCCGTAGAAGTCGCGCACCTCGTCGGGCACCCAGAAGGTCTGGTCCGTGGGCAGGCCCAGGATCTCCTTGGTCACCTTGATCTCGTCGGCGCCGAAGGGCGAGCCGTGGGCTCCCGCGGTGTCGGTCAGCTTGGGGGAGGGCCAGCCGATGTGGCTGCGCAGCACCAGCAGGGTCGGCTTGGCGTCGGGCCCGTCCGCCGGGACGTCGAGCGCCTCGCGGATGGCGGCCTCCAGCCCGTCGACGTCGTTGGCCATCTCACCGAGGTTGCGCACACGCCAGCCGTAGGCCTCGAAGCGCTCCGGGACGTTGTCGTCGTAGGCCAGCTCGGTCGGCCCGTCGATGGTGATGTGGTTGTCGTCGTAGAAGGCGAGCAGCCGGCCCAGGCCGAGGTGCCCGGCCAGCGAGGCGGCCTCGTGCGAGATGCCCTCCATGAAGCAGCCGTCTCCGGCGATCACGTAGGTGCGGTGGTCGCACACGTCGCTCCCGAAGGTGGTGCGCAGCCAGCGCTCGGCGATCGCCATGCCCACCGCGTCGCCCACGCCCTGGCCGAGCGGCCCGGTCGTGACGTCGATGCCGGCGGTGTGGCCGGCCTCGGGGTGGCCCGGCGTCCGGCTGTCCCACTGGCGGAACTGGCGCAGGTCCTCGAGCGAGAGGTCGTAGCCGGTCAGGTGCAGCATGGCGTACTGCAGGATGCAGGCGTGCCCGTTGGAGAGCACGAAGCGGTCGCGGTCGGGCCATTCGGGGTCGCGCGGGTCGTAGTTCATGATGCGCGTCCACAGCACGTGGGCCAGCGGGGCCAGCGCCATGGCGGTGCCCGAGTGCCCGGAGTTGGCCTTCTCCGGAGCGTCCATGGCGATGCCGCGGATCACGTTGATGCCGAGCTCCACCAACCTGGGGTCCTGCACGACCGGGGTCGACGTCTGCACCATGGTCAAACCCTAACCGTCCCTCTCCGGCGGCCGTGAGGCCGTCACCTACTCTTCACCCTCATGGCTTCCCGCATGCAGGTGCCGCCAAACAGCGACCTGACCCTGGGCATGACGTGCGTCGACAAGGCCACCCCCGGGCCGCTGCGTCTGGCGCATGCGGGCGGACGAGCGCTTCGCCAACCCGGCCGGCATCATGCAGGGGGGCTTTCGTCGGCGCCTTCGCCGATTCCTCCATGGGGGCGGCCGCCGTCACCTGCGTCCAGGAGCGCCGGGTCTTCTGCTCCAACGCCGAAATGAAGATCAGCTTCCTGGGGGCCGTCCCGCCGGGCGCCGAGCTGACCTGCACCGCCGAGGTGGTCTCCGGCGGGCGCCGCGTGGCCTTCGTCGAGGCCAGCGTCACCGCCCGTGTCGACGGCGACGAAGGGGAGAGGCTGGTCGCCCGGGCCTCGTCCACCTACATCTACAAAGACCGCGACTGAGGCGCCCGCCGGGGACGGTGTTTGCGTAGGACCGGCTCAGGGACCAGGATTGGTCGCCTCATGGCACCATCGGCGGACAACGGCAACCACGGGCTGCGCAACGCGGGAGACGACGCCTTCCAGCTCACGGTGGACTACCTCAAGCAGGAGGTGGTCGAACCGCTGCGGGGTCTGGGCCGCTTCCTCTACATGGGGATCGCCGGCTCGTTCTTCTTGGCCTTCGGCCTGCTGCTCATTCTGCTCGGGGTGCTGCGCCTGCTGCAGACCGAGACCGGCTCCGCCCTCACGGGCGACTGGTCGTGGGTGCCCTACGCCGTCACCGTGGTGCTCGGCATCGGCGTCATCGCCGTGGCCGCCCTGCGCATTCAGGCGGGGCCCGGACAGGCCAAGCTGCCCGAGGTCATCGCCCGGCGCGAAGCGAGAGAGATCGAAGGACAGGAGGGAGCGAGCTGATGGCAGGCACGACCACGAGGGCCGGGAGCAACGGGCGCCTCATCACACGGGAAGACCTGCAGGCCGCCTACTCACAGGTGATGGGCGAGGGCGAGGCCACGGCGCGCGCCGCCGCGCCCCGGGGCCTGGCCGTCGCCGGGGCCGTCGGCATTCTGCTCCTGACGCTGGCCTTCCTGGCCGGTCGCCGGCGCGGCCGCTCCAAGTCCGCCGTCGTCGAGATCCGGCGGCTCTGAGGTGGACCTGCTGCTGCGGCGCTTCCTCCGCGCCGGCGTGCGCCGCGGCGTGGCGGGCAACTGGTACTGGTTCCTGCTCGCCGGCGCCACCTTCTTCCTGCGCCGCGTCCTGAACGACCGCTCCAGCCCCGTGTCGAGCGTCAAGGTGTCGCCGGGGGAGCAGCTGCTCATCACGGTGCGCGACCGCAACACGCCTCCCGCCACCGAAGCCTGAGTCCCGTGCCGGGGCAGCTCGAGGCGGGGGAGCGGGTGCTCCTCATCGATCCCAAGGAGCGGCGCTACCTCCTCACGCTGGTGCCGGGCGCCACCTTCCACACCCACGCGGGCGTGCTGGCCCACGACGACATCATCGGCGCCGCCGAGGGCTGCCGCGTGAACGGCTCGACCGGGCGCAGCTTCCTCGTGCTCCGGCCCACCCTGAGCGACATCGTGCTGAAGATGCCGCGGGGGGCCCAGGTCATCTACCCCAAGGACCTCGGGGCCATCCTCATCGCGGCCGACATCGCGCCGGGCCAGCGCGTGCTCGAGGCCGGTGTCGGCTCGGGCGCCCTGTCCATGACCGTGCTGCGGGCCGGGGCGTCGATCGTCGGCTACGAGCTGCGCGAGGACTTCGCCGAGAGGGCCAAGGCCAACGTGGCGGCCGCACTGGGCCCCGACGCGCCGTACCGCATTGAGATCCGCGACGTGACCGAGGGCATCGACGAGACCGGCCTCGACCGCATCCTGCTCGACATGCCCGAGCCCCACAAGGTGGTGGCCGGCGCCGCCGCGGCGCTGCGGCCCGGCGGCATTCTGCTGGCCTACCTGCCCACCATCAACCAGACGGCCCTGCTGCGCCAGACGCTCGACGACGAGGACACGCCCTTCGGCCTGTCCGAGACGCAGGAGATCATGCGCCGCACGTGGCACGTCGAGGCCCGCTCGGTCCGCCCCGACCACCGCATGGTCGGGCACACCGGGTTCCTCACCACCGCCCGGCGGCTGGACGGCTGACGCGATGGACGAGGCGGTCGAGGCGTACATGGAGGCGCTCCCGCCGGCGCAGCGGCCCCTCTTCGACCGGCTGCACGCCATCGTCCTGGCCGAGCACCCCGACTGCCGAGGTGGCGCTGTCCTACGGCATGCCGGCCTACCGGGTGGGGCCACGCCGGCTCAACCTCGGCGTGTGGAAGCACGGCGTGTCGGTCTACGGCTGGCGGGGCGACAACGACGGCGGCTTCGTGGCGCGCCATCCCGGGACTCTGGAACGGGAAGGGGACGATCCGCATCGGGCCCGAAGAGGCCGAGGGGATCACCGACGAGGACCTGCGGGGGCTGCTGGGCGGGGCGCTGGCGCCCTGAGGCGACGAGCTAGTCGCGCTCGATGAAGATGCACTCCCCGGGGCACTCCTCGGAGGCCTCGACGACGGCTTCCTCGAGGTCGGCCGGCACGCCCGCCATCCCGGCGGAGCCGCCCGGCTCGTTCTTCACGTCGCCCTCTTCCTTCACGTAGGCCAGGCCGTCGTCCAAGAGGGTGAACACGGCAGGCGCGATCTCCTCGCACAGCCCGTCGCCTGTGCAGAGATCCTGGTCGATCCAGACCTTCATGTACCTGACTCTCTCCCTTGTCGCAGCCGTCCAACGGGCCACGAGGACCGTAGTGAGGCGTGCCGCGGGCGGTCAATCCGGCCACGCGGTTGCTCCCAGCGTACTCGCCCCGACCTGGTGACCCGGTGCATCGGCGGTGTGCCCGCAATGCCGGCAAATCGCACCGGGGCGAGGGCTAGGGTGACCAGTGGTGACCGCAACTCCCGACGAAGCCGCTGCCCAGGCCGAAGCGCTGCGCGCCGAGCTGGCCGACGCCGAGGACGAGATCCACGCGCTCCGTCGCCGGTTGCAGGAGAGCCCCGGCCGGGTGCAGGCCCTCGAGGAGCGCCTGCTCGAGTCGAAGGGCCAGCTGGCCCAGGCCACCTCCCAGAACGAGAAGCTGACCTTCACCCTGCAGCAGGCCAAGGAGCAGCTGGCCGCCCTGCGCGAGGAGGTCGAGAAGCTCACCCAGCCGCCGGCGGCCTACGGCACCTTCCTCGGGATCAACGAGGACGGCACCGTCGACGTCTTCTCGAGCGGCCGGAAGATGCGGGTGAGCCTCCACCCCGACATCGACCCCGGGGCCATCCGCAAGGGCAACGAGGTCGTGCTGAACGAGAGCCTCAACGTCGTGCTGGTGCGCGACGGCGAATTCTCCGGCGAGGTCGTCACCTTGAAGGAGGTGCTCGAGGACAAGCGCCGCTGCGTCATCTTCGCCCGGGCCGACGAGGAGCGGGTGGCCGAGCTCTCCGAGGAGATGCTGGGCGTGAAGCTGCGCGCCGGCGACTCCTTGTTGATGGACATGCGCACCCAGCTGCTCATCGAGAAGCTGCCCAAGCTCGAGAGCGAGGAGCTCGTCCTCGAAGAGGTGCCCGACATCACCTACGCGGACGTCGGCGGCCTCGACACGCAGATCGAGGCGATCACCGACGCCGTCGAACTGCCCTACATGCACCGTGACCTCTTCGTGGAGTACTCGCTGCCGGCCCCGAAGGGGATCCTGCTCTACGGGCCGCCCGGCTGCGGCAAGACGCTCATCGCCAAGGCCGTGGCCAACTCGCTGGCCAAGAAGGTGGCCCAGAAGACCGGCAACGACAACGTGCGCAGCTTCTTCCTCAACATCAAGGGCCCCGAGCTGCTCAACAAGTACGTGGGCGAGACGGAGCGCCAGATCCGCCAGGTGTTCCAGCGGGCCCGCGAGAAGGCCGACGAGGGCATGCCCGTCATCGTCTTCTTCGACGAGATGGAGTCGCTCTTCCGGACCAGGGGCACCGGCATCAGCTCGGACATGGAGTCGACCATCGTCCCCCAGCTGCTGGCCGAGATCGACGGTGTCGAGTCGCTGCGCGACGTCATCGTCATCGGCGCCTCGAACCGGGAGGACCTGATCGACCCGGCCATCCTGCGGCCCGGACGCCTCGACGTGAAGATCAAGATCGAGCGGCCCGACGAGGAGGCCGCCGGCCAGATCTTCAGCCGCTACCTCACCCCGACCCTGCCGCTGGACGCCGACGAGGTGCAGCGCCTCGGCGGGGGAGACGAGTCCAAGGCCGTCCAGGCCATGATCGAGCGGACCGTGGCCGAGATGTACCGCGAGGACGACGACAACCGCTTCTTGGAGGTCACGTACCAGAACGGCGACAAGGAGATCCTCTACTACCGGGACTTCGCGTCGGGCGCCATGATCGAGAACATCGTGCGCAGGGCCAAGAAGCTGGCCATCAAGCGGGTCATCGCCGGCGAGTCGGGCGGCATCCGCACCTCGGACATGCTCGAGTCCATCCGCCAGGAGTACAAGGAGAACGAGGACCTGCCCAACACGACCAACCCCGACGACTGGGCGCGGATCTCGGGCAAGAAGGGTGAGCGGATCGTCTACGTCCGGACGCTGCTGACCGAGGACCGTGAGGTGCACGGAGGCCGCTCCATCGAGCGGGTCGGTACCGGCCAGTACCTCTAGAAGTTAGGGTCGCACCGTGGCCATCACGAAGGTCTGCGGCATAGAGACCGAGTACGGCATCCATTCACCGGGTGCGGAGCAGAACCCGATCGCGGCATCCTCGGTACTGGTCAACGCCTACGCGGCGGACGTCGAGCAGAAGATCGGCTGGGACTTCGAGGACGAGACGCCGGGCAACGACGCCCGGGGCTTCGCCCGCGAGGGCTCCCTCGCCCCCATGGTGGAGACGCACCTGGCCAACACGGTCCTCACCAACGGGGCCCGCTTCTACGTGGACCACGCCCACCCCGAGTACTCGAGCCCCGAGTGCCTGACGCCGCTGGAGTGCCTCGTCTACGACAAGGCCGGCGAGGAGGTGTTGCGCCGGTCGATGGTGGCGGCGGCGCTCCGCATCCCGGACCAGCCGGCGCCCATCGTCTACAAGAACAACTCCGACGGCAAGGGCAACTCCTACGGCTGCCACGAGAACTACATGATGGACAGGGCCGTGCCCTTCGCCAAGGTGATCGAGGGCGTGGTCCCGCACTTCGTGTCGCGCACGCTCTTCACGGGCTCGGGCAAGGTCGGCACGGAGACGGCGGCCCTCGATGCGGACACGGTGCAGTACCAGCTGTCGCAGCGGGCCGAGTTCTTCGAGGAGATCGTCGGACTGGAGACGACCCTCAAGCGGCCGATCGTCAACACGCGCGACGAGCCGCACGCCGACCCCAAGCGGTTCCGCCGCCTGCACGTCATTGTCGGTGACGCCAACCTGTCGGAGATCGCCACCTTCTTGAAGGTCGGCAGCACCGCCATTGTGCTCGCCATGGTGGAGGACGACGCCGGCCCGACCCGCGAGCTCTCGCTCTCGGACCCGGTCCGCGCCCTGCACCAGGTCTCGGCCGACCTCACGCTGACGCGTCCCCTGGCCCTGACCGACGGGTCGACCGCCACCGCCCTCGAAATGCAGTGGGAGCTCTTCGGCGCGGCGCGCAAGTACGCCGAGGAGTTCGGCCTGGGCGCCCTCGGGGACGACGGCGAGGTCGGCGCCCTCGTGCTGGAGCACTGGGAGGCCGTGCTGTCCGGGCTGGAATCGGACCCCGCCGACACTGGCCGACACCCTGGACTGGGTGGCCAAGCGCGAGCTGCTGCTGGCCTACCAGGACCGGCACTCGTGCGGCTGGAAGGACCCCCGGGTCGCTGCACTGGCGTTGCAATACCACGACCTGCGGCCGGACAAGTCGGTGTTCCGGCGGCTGGACATGCGCACGCTGGTCACGCCGGCCCAGGTCGCCCACGCCGTCGGCGAGCCGCCCACCGGGACCAGGGCCTGGTTCCGGGGCAAATGCCTGGCCCGGTGGCCCGACGCGGTGGTCACGGCCAACTGGGATTCCCTCGTGTTCGACGTCGGCGCAGACCCGCTGCGGCGCGTCCCTATGATGGACCCCCTCAAGGGAACAGCCGAGCACACCGGCGAACTCCTGGCGCAGAGCACAGGACCGTCCGACCTGCTCACACGGCTCAACTCATAGGCGAAGATCGCACGTACCACAGGACGGGGACACGCAACGATGGCAGAACAGGAACAGAAGAGGAAGGGCTCGGGCACCCGGTCGACCGAGACCGAGACCGAGGTCGAAGAGGCCGCCCCGGCCAGCTCCGAGCGCGGCGAGAAGATCAAGGCCGAGCTGGACGACCTGCTCGACGAGATCGACGAGGTGTTGGAGGACAACGCCGAGGAGTTCGTGCGCAACTACGTGCAAAAGGGCGGGCAGTAATCACCCGTGGCCCTTCCCCTCTTTCCCCCGGAACGTGATCCGGGCCCGGACTTCGTCGGCCTCCTGCGCATCACCTCCGGTCAGCCCGACGCACCCGCCCGCACGCTCGACGCCCTGACCCCGGTGCAGGCCCCCCACGGGACCACGGTGGTTGCCCTGCGCTACGTCGACGGCGTCGTCATGGCCGGCGACCGCCGGGCCACGGCGGGCAACATCATCGCCCACCACGCCATGCAGAAGGTCTTCCCGGCCGACCGCTTCTCCGCCGTCGCCATCGCGGGCACGGCCGGCATGGCCATTGAGATGGTGCGCCTCTTCCAGGTGCAGCTCGAGCACTACGAGAAGGTGGAGGGCGCCACGCTCTCGCTGGAGGGCAAGGCCAACCAGCTGGCCCAGATGGTGCGCCAGCACCTGCCGCTGGCCATGCAGGGCCTCGCCGTCGTGCCGCTCTTCGCCGGCTTCGACACGTCCCGCAGCACCGGACGCATCTTCAACTACGACGTCACGGGCGGCCACTACGAGGACACCGACTTCCAGGCCACGGGTTCGGGTGGGCGCGACGCCCGCAGCACCATCAAGTTGGGCTGGCGGGAGGGCCTGGGACGCGACGAAGCGGTCGACCTGGCCATCCAATCCCTCTACGACGCGGCCGACGAGGACTCCGCCACCGGTGGGCCCGACCTGGTGCGCGGGATCTACCCGATCATCGCCGTGGTCGACGCCGCCGGGTACCGGGAGGTCCCCGAGGACGAGGTGGCCGAACGCTTCGGCGCCCTGATCGCCCGCAAGCAAGCGGAGCGTGCGCAATGAGCATGCCGTACTACGTCGCACCCGAACAGGTGATGAAGGACCGGGCCGAATACGCCCAGAAGGGCATCGCCCGGGGCCGCTCGCTCGTCGCCACCACCTATGACGCCGGCATCGCCATGGTGGCCGAGAACCCGTCGCGTTCGCTGCACAAGATCAGCGAGATCTACGACCGCATCGCCTTCGGCGGTGTCGGCAAGTACAACGAGTACGACCAGCTCCGCGTGGCCGGCATCCGCCATGCCGACACCAAGGGGTACGCCTACAGCCGCGAGGACGTCGACGCCCGTTCGTTGGCCAACCTCTACGCGCAGTACCTCGGCAACGTCTTCACCCACGAGATGAAGCCGCTCGAGGTCGAGATCCTGGTGGCCGAGCTCGGCGAGAACCAGAACCAGAACCAGCTCTACCACGTCGCCTACGAGGGCACGATCACCGACGAGGACCGCTTCGCCGTGCTGGGGGGCGATGCCGAGACGATCACCGAGCGCGTCGGCGCAGCGTGGCAGGCCGACTGGGACCTGGCGGCGGCCGTGAAGGCGGCCACCACCGCCCTGGGCGGGCCGGACCGGGCCCTGGGCGCCGGCGACCTCGAAGTGGCCATTCTGAGCCGCATGAACGGCCGCCGCACCTTCCGCCGCATCGACGAAGCGGAGCTGGCGCAACTCCTGGCATAGCCGGCAGTAGGTTGGCCTGGTGGAACGCCGCATCTTCGGCATCGAGAACGAATACGGGGTCACGTTCACGCTGCGCGGGCAGCGTCGCCTGAGCCCCGACGAGGTGGCGCGGTACCTGTTCCGGCGGGTCGTCTCGTGGGGACGGTCCTCCAACGTCTTCCTGGAGAACGGCGCCCGCCTCTACCTCGACGTCGGGAGCCACCCCGAGTACGCCACGCCCGAGTGCGACCGCATCAGCGACGTCGTGGTGCACGACAAGGCGGGGGAGTGGATTCTGGCCCAGCTCGTCACCGGCGCCCAGGCGCGCCTGCGCGAGGAGGGGATCCGGGGCGAGGTCTACCTGTTCAAGAACAACACGGACTCGGTCGGCAACTCCTACGGCTGTCACGAGAACTACCTGACCGAGCGCAACGACGAGTTCAACCGCTACACCGAGGTGCTCATCCCGTTCCTCGTCTCCCGCCAGATCTACGCCGGGGCGGGCAAGGTCCTGCAGACGGCGCGCGGCGCCGTGTTCTGCCTGAGCCAGCGGGCCGAGCACATCTGGGAGGGCGTCTCGTCGGCCACCACGCGCAGCCGGCCCATCATCAACACGCGGGACGAGCCGCACGCCGACGCCGAGCGTTTCCGCCGCCTGCACGTGATCGTCGGCGACTCCAACATGAGCGAGTACGCCACCTTCCTCAAGGTCGGCACGACGTCCATCCTCCTCGCCATGCTGGAGGACTCCTCGACGGTGCTGCGCGACCTGACGCTGGAGAACCCCATCCGGGCCATCCGCGAGATCAGCCACGACATCACCTGCCAACGCCGCGTGCGCCTGGCCAACGGCCGTGAGATGCGCGCGCTCGACATTCAGATGGAGTACCTCGAACGGGCATTGAAGTTCCGCGACCGGCGGGGGCTCTCGCCGGAGGAGGACCGCGCCCTCGACATGTGGGAGCACTGCCTCAAGGGGCTCGAGGCGGATCCGACCTCCCTGTGGCGCGAGTGCGACTGGGTGGCCAAGTACCGCCTGGTCGAGCAGATGCGGGCCCGTCACGACGTCTCGCTCTCACACCCCAAGGTGGCGATGATCGACCTCATGTACCACGACGTCGACCGCAGCCGTGGCCTGTTCTACAAGTTGCAACAGCGTGACCAGATGGAACGGACGTGCACCGACGAGGCCATCACCGAGGCCATGACCAAGCCCCCCGAGACGACCCGGGCCCGGCTCCGGGGCGCCTTCGTGAAGCGGGCCAAGGAGCGCCGGAGGGACTTCACGGTGGACTGGGTGCACCTCAAGCTGAACGACCAGGCTCAACGCACCGTGCTCCTGAAAGACCCGTTCAAGTCCCATGACGAGCGGGTGGAGCGGCTCATCCAGTCCTTGTAGCGGCACCGTAGAGTGAAGGCGCATGTTGAATCTCGATCCAGGCAAGCTGCTCGTGATCGGCGTGGTGGCCATCATCCTCCTGGGCCCTGACCGCCTTCCCCAGGTGGCCAAGCAGATCGGCGGCGCCTGGCGCTCCTTCAACGAATTCCGGCACCGGATGGAGACCCAGGTGCGCGACACCATGCCCGACCTGCCCGACACCTCGGAGATCGCCCGGCTGGCCCGCTCACCGTCGGCGCTGCTCAACCACCTCTCCAACATGGCTTCGGACGACGAAGCCGGACGGCTCCTTCGCAACCGCCCAACCTGAACGGCGAGAACGGCAACGCACGCCGTGGCGGACGCACAGCGGCGACGGACGGCGCCGGCAGCGAACGCTGACGCGGCACCCGAGACCGACGACGGCGACAGACGGCCACGACGCGCCCGCGCAGGGCCGAACCGCGCGCGCCCGACGCCGCCGACGCCGCGCACCGGCGCCGATCCACGTCGAACGACCACCACGGGCTCCCAAGCCGTCGGGCGTGATCGTTCCCGGCGACCCGACGCTGAACTAAGGCTCGACCGTGGTCACCATTCCCTTCACGGGCAAACGAAAGAGCCGCCCGTCGCCGGACAACATGACGCTGGGGGAGCACCTCGGCGAGCTCCGTCGCCGGGTGATCATCTGCGCCATCGCCTTCGTGGTCGCCGCCACCGTTCGCGGTCATCGCCTACCAGCCGATCCTGAACTTCCTGCTGCACCCCCTCTGCAGCGTGGACGCGACGACCACGCACCACACCGCCAAGGGGAGCTCGTCACTGCTGATCGCGTCGAACGGCTCGTGCAACCTGTTCGTGACGTCGCCGCTCGACGGCCTGTCACTGCGCGTGAAGATCGCGCTCTTCGGCGGCCTCGTCCTGGCGTCGCCGATCATCCTCTTCCAGATCTGGCGCTTCGTCACGCCGGGACTCAAGGCGACCGAGCGCAAGTACGCCATCCCGTTCGTGCTGAGCGCCTTCGTGCTCTTCCTGCTCGGTGCGGCGACGGCCTACCTCACGCTGCCCCACGCGTTGGGCTGGTTGAAGTCGGTGGGTGGTCCCAACCTGCAGGCGATCTACGACCCCATCCCGTACCTGGGCCTCATCCTCCTCATGATGACGATCTTCGGACTGACCTTCGAGTTCCCGGTCATCCTCGTCTCGCTGGAGCTGGCGCGCGTCGTGACGCCGGCGCGCCTGCTGCACTCGTGGCGCTGGGCCGTCATCATCATCGTGATCATCGCCGCCGTCTTCACGCCGAGCTCGGACCCCTTCTCCATGTTCGCCCTGGCCATCCCGCTCGTCGTCTTCTACTTCCTCTCCATCGGTATCGGGAAGCTGCTCGGGCGTTGACCGCGTTCCCATGGCCCGTCCAGGGGACGGCCGGGGCGGCGGAGTTCGAGGCCGACCTCCCCTTCGCCCTCGACGAATTCCAGCACGAGGCCTTCGAGGCGCTGGACTCGGGGCACTCGGTGCTGGTGTCCGCCCCCACCGGCTCGGGCAAGACGCTGGTGGCCGCCTACGCCGTGCACCGGGCCCTGGCGGCCCACGGCAAGGCCTTCTACACCACGCCGCTCAAGGCGCTGTCGAACCAGAAGTACGGGGAACTGGTCGCCACCTACGGGGAGGAGCACGTCGGGCTGCTGACCGGCGACACCACGCTGCGGCCGCGGGCGCCGGTGGTCGTCATGACCACCGAGGTGCTGCGCAACATGCTGCTGGCGGGCTCGGACCTGCTCGAGAGCCTGCACACGGTCGTGCTCGACGAGGTCCACTTCATTCAGGACCCCTACCGGGGCGGGGTCTGGGAGGAGGTGCTCGTCCTCTGCCCACCCGAGGTCCGCTTCGTCTGCCTCTCGGCCACCGTGAACAACGCCGGCGAGCTCGGCGGCTGGCTGCGCTCGGTCCGGGGGGACACCTCCATCATCGTCGAGCGCCACCGGCCGATCGTCCTGCGCCACCACTTCGCCGTGCACCGCCGCGAGGACGGCGAGACGCTGCTGTGCCCCCTGCTGCTGGAGAACGGGCAACCCGGCGGGGAGGGCCTGCGCATCGACCAGGCGGTGCGGCGGGCGCTCCAGACGGGGCCGCTCCGCGCACTGGCGGGGGAGGGGGCCGCGCCTGCCCTACCGGGCGCCCCGGCGCACCGAGATGGTCGAGGAGCTCGAGCACCGCGAGATGCTGCCGGCGATCGTCTTCATCTTCAGCCGCGCCGCCTGCGACGATGCGGTGCGCCAGGTCGTCCGCGACGGCGTGCGCCTGACCGACTCGGCCGAGCGCAAGGCCATCCGCCAGGTGGTGGAGCGGCGGGTCGAGTCGCTCGACGGACGACGATCTGGGTGTCCTCGGCTACGACGAATGGCTCGAAGGCCTCGAACGCGGCGTGGCGGCGCATCACGCCGGCCTCGTCCCGATCTTCCGCGAGACGGTGGAGGAGTGCTTCGCCGCCGGATTGCTCAAGGTCGTCTTCGCCACCGAGACGCTGTCGCTCGGGATCAACATGCCGGCGCGCTCGGTCGTCATCGAGCGATTCACCAAGTACGGCGGGGCCGGACGGGCCACGCTGACCTCGGGCGAGTACCTGCAGCTCACCGGCCGCGCCGGGCGCCGCGGGCTCGACGAGGAGGGGCATGCCGTCGTCTCGTGGTCCAGCGAGATCACCTTCGCCGAGGCCGCCCGCGTGGCGTCGGCGCCGCCGCCGGACCTCCGCTCGGCGTTCCGGCCCACCTACAACCTCGCCGTCAACCTGGCGGCGCGCTTCGACCGCGAGACCGCGGCCGCCGTGCTGCAGCGCTCCTTCGCCCAGTGGCAGGCCCGCACACCCGACCTCCTCCTGCAGCAGCTGGGCCATCGGGTCGCCGTCCTCGAGCACCTGGGCTACGTGCAGGGCTGGAGCGTGACACCGGCCGGGCGCGGGCTGTCCCGCATCTACCACGAGGCCGATCTCCTGATCGCCGAGGCGCTCGGGGCCGACCTCCTGGCCGGGGCCGAGCCGGCCGTCCTCGCCGGGGTCCTCTCGTCCGTGGTCTTCGAGCCGCGGCGGGCCCGCCGCACCCCGGGCCACCAGAGCCCCCGCCACGAGAAGCAGCGACGACCGCTCCAGGACCGGCTCGGCGACAAGCGCCGGTCCGAGCTGGCGTGGCGCAACGACGCCCTGGCGCGTCCTGGCCGAGCGCATCCGGGCCATCGAGGAGCTGCACCACGTGCCGCGCACCCGCCAGCCGGCGCCGGGCCTGGCCACCGCGGTGGCGTCCTGGGCCCGGGGGGCGTCCTTCGCCACCGCCCTCGGGGTCGCCGCCCGCGATGTCGGCGAGCTGGCCCCCGGCGACTTCGTCCGGACGATGAAGTCGGTGGCCGACCTGGCCCAGCAGGTCTCGCATTCCGCGGTCGACACCGAGGTCGCCACGGCCGCCCGGGAGGTCGTCAATCTCCTGCTGCGGGGCGTGGTCGCCGGGGGTCTGCCGGGCCTCTGAGCCCATCCGCCACCGTCGAGTCACCCTCGTTCTATGGTTACCCGGGCATGTTCCCGTACTCCGAAGAGCGGTTCACGGCCGACGAGGAAGCCGTGCTCCGGCGCTACGTCACCAACCTGGACCAGCCGGTGTTTGCCCTGGTCAACCTGCCGGAGGTCGTCAAGGGCGCCCTCTTCGCCCGCTACTCGCGCTCACCCAAGAGCCTGCGCCGGCTCTTCCTCGACGAGTTCGTCGGCGAGCTCGACATCTCGGGCGACGCCACCGTCGACGCCACCGTCGGGCTCGAGCGCGCGGAGCAGCTCTACGAAAAGGTCTTCGTCGAATACGGCGACGATTCGGTCGCCCAACTCGGGGGGGTCCACCTCGCCTGCGAGCAGGCGTCCAACGTGTTGTCGAAGGTGCTCGAGTGGGGGCGCCTCATGGCGTACCTCGAGCAGTCGACGCGCTACATCGCCTACAACCAACGGCTCGAGAACGGGCAGTACCGCTACTTCCGACCGCCCGAGATCCTCGACTCCCCGCACGGCGCCCGCTTCGTCGGCGAAATGGATCGCGTGTTCGACACCTACGGCGCGCTCCTGCCCCAGATGCAGGCCTGGGTGGCGGAGCGTTTCCCCCAGCAGTCGGGCGACAGCGACTTCGTCTACCGCCAGGCCACACGCGCCAAGTCACTCGACGCCCTGCGCGGCCTGCTCCCGGCGGCCTCGCTGTCGAACATCGGGATCTACGGGACGGGCCAGGCCTACGAGCAGCTGCTGCTGCGCATGCGCGCGCACCCGCTCCCCGAAGCCCGCAACTACGCCGACCTGATGCTGGACGAGTTGCGCAAGGTCATCCCCTCCTTCCTCCAACGCGTCGACGTTCCCGCGCGCGGTGGCGAGTGGTCCGAGTACCTGGCGTCGACGCGCGATCGCACGGCGCGGATCGTGTCGCGCCTGTGGCCGGAGCTCGGACCGCTGGAGGCACCGGCGCGTGACGGCGAGGCGAGCCCGAGGTGGCGCTCCTCGACTTCGATCCCGACGGGGAAGAGAAGGTCCTGGTGGCAGCCTGTTTCTCGCACCTGGGCTGCAGCGAGCGGGAAGCGGCCCGCCGGGTGCGCCAGCTCGGCCACGACGATCGGGTCGCACTGCTGACGGCCTACGTCGGCGACCGGCGCAACCGACGGCATCGGCCCGGGCGCGCCTTCGAGCGCACGGACTACCGCTTCGAGCTCGTGACCGACTACGGCGCCTTCCGCGACCTGCAGCGCCACCGCATGCTGACCATGGAGTGGCAGCCCCTCGGCATCGCACTCGGCTACGACATGCCCGAGCTCGTCGCCGACGCGGGGCTCGGCGATCGCTACGACGAAGCCATCGGACGCGCCGAGGAGCTCTACCGCTCGTTGCGGCCGGACTTCCCCGAACAGGCGTCGTACGTCGTGGCACTGGCGCACCGCATCCGTTACGTCATGCAGTTCAACGCGCGCGAGGCCATGCATCTCATTGAGCTGCGCTCGGGCGCCCAGGGCCACCCCGCCTACCGACGGGTGGCGCAGCAGATGCACCGGGCGATCGCCGAGGTGGCCGGGCACCGCGCCCTGGCCGAGGCGATGACGTTCGTCGACCACGGGGCCACCGACCTGGAGCGCCTCGAGTCCGAGCGCCGGGCCGAGCGCCGGCGCTCCGAAAAATCTGCAACCCATTGACCAGGAACTACCGCCGTTCTCCCTGGTGAGGACCCCCTTGCGCTCCTTGACGACCCCACCCTTGATTTGCGTAATGTACGGCGCAGTCCCCGACGCCCCTGAGGACGCTGCAGATGCGCCGAAGCGCCGCTGCACAGCTGCAGGTGGGGATGTGCTGTGAGAGGCGGTGGTTGGCCCTGGGGGTCGAGTAGAGAACGTGTTGCTTGCCTGGCCAACCAGGCCTGTGAGATGGCGCCAAAGACCCCAGGGCCCTCCCGCCCCTCCCCCCTGATCCGGCCTCCTCGGCCCCGGACGGGGATCTCGTTCACAGCGATTGAACGGTCCCGCGAACCGTCTATGCTCCCGCGGCACAATGCCGACTAAGAAGAAGGCCAAGGCCGAAGAAGTGGTGGCGGAGGCCCCCGACACAGACGATGCGGACGTCGTCGAGGACGACGACCTCGACGTCGACATCGACGATGACGACCTCGAAGTGGACGCGCTCGAAGAGGACGACGACGACGTCGTCGTGGACGTCGACGTCGACGACGAGGACGAGGAGGAGGCCGAGGAGGTCGCCGAGATCCTGACGCCGTCGCCCGCCGCCGTGGTGGAGAAGTCCGGCGACGGCGACGACGAGGAGGAGGAAGAGGAGCCCGACGACGAGGACGTCGAGGCCAGCCTGGACGTCATCCTCAAGGAGCGCCTGGTCGTCGAGGACGAGCCCGAGGACGAGGAAGCCACCGATCAGGAGGACAAGACCGAGGGCAACGAGCGGGTCCTGCCCAAGCAGCCCGACGAGTTCGTCTGCCGTTCGTGTTTCTTGGTCAAGCACCCGAGCCAACTGGCAGACGCGAAGAGGATGCTCTGCCGGGACTGTGTCTGAGGACGGTGACCCCGATGGCGGGCAGTCGGACAAGAGCCCGCTCCGCCGCACCTTCGATGTGTGTTGCAGCGACTCCGATCGGCGTCGCCGTGTCGGTAGTCGAGGAGATCCCCGAGCTGATCGCCGAAGGTCGTCGCCGCCTGGAGATGCAACTGGGCAACGCGCTCTTCGTCGGCCGCTTCGTGGTCACGCAGAAGCAGCGTGAACTCTCGGCCCGGCTCGACGGTCTCTTCGGCAACGGCGCCGGTCGCCGCGGCGGCGGAGCCCGACGCCACGTCCGAGCCCGAGCCCGCCGCACCCGGCCCGGAGCGACCGGCACCCGACCCGGCCGCCGCCGCCATCGTCGGGGGAGCGCTGGCCGACTACGACACGCTCAGCGCCTCCCAGGTGGTCCGCCGGCTCGAGAGCCTCGGCCCCGAGGAGCTCGACGCCGTCCGCCGCTACGAGGGCTCCACCCGCAATCGCCGGACAATTCTCAACCGGGCCGGCCAGCTGCTCGAGGAGCAGTCGAGCGGTCCCTCCGGCGGGCTAGCGGCCATGGAGCTGGCCCGGCTCGCCCGCCCCGAGGACCGGCAAGCCTGCACCCGTCTGCTCTCGCAGGCCCTCGTGGCGGCCGAGTCGATGCGGGGCGGAGCGGCGCTCGTGGGCGACGCCACCACCGTGTCGCTGCTGGACCGGTGGACCCAGCCCGGAGACGGCACCCAGCTGCTGGTGGGGGAGTACGAGGGGGCGGTGGTGGGCCTGCTGGCCGTCACGGCGGCCCCGGGGCCCCGTGGGGTCACCACCGGCCTGATCGCGCTGCTGCTACGTGGAGACGGCGCGCCCGGGGCGTCGGCGTGGGCACGGCGCTCATGGACGCTGCCGTGGCCTGGTGTGCCGAGAAGGGCTGTGGCGTGGTGGACGCCCTGGCGCTCCCCGGGGACCGCACCACCAAACAGCGCCTGGAGGGGTCGGGCTTCACGGCCCGCCTCCTGACGCTCAGCCGCCGGTTGGACTGAACCGGCGCTCGGTGTTGACCCGACGCGGCGGTGGCGGCGGGATGCGGAGGCCGAGCAGCTTGGCCAGTGCGGGGACGGCGCCGGCGGCATTGCGGGCCGCCTGCTTGGCCACCTCGTCGTCGGGGATGCCGGCCGGCTTGACCGTCCGTCGCACCGGCGACGCCACCACGACGTCGAGCAGGCGCATCCAATCCTCGGGGGCCAGATCGGCCGTCATGGCCTCCCCGGCGGCCGCGGCCAGCCGCACGGCCAGCTCGGCCGGGAGGCGGGTGCCGGGCTCGGGGGGGCGGATGGAGGCTTCGACCGCCTGGTGCACCCGCCCGTCGTTCAGCGCGTTGGTGATGCGGGCCAGCCACTCCTCCCGCAGCGCCGTGGTGCGCTGATCGAGCGACTCCTGCAGCGCCTTGGCCATGGCCCGGCCCTCTTCGTCGAGGTTCACCGTCCGCGAGGCGGCCACGACGGCCCGCAGCTCGCGCAGCCGGTACTCCTTGCCCGCCGTCTGCGCCACCGAGGCGCGGTCCTTCCAGTCGGCCAGGCGCACCGACGGGCAGCAGCTCGTCGGCCATGCCCAGGAGCGCATCGGACGCGACGGGCGGCTTGCCGGCGGCCTTGTTGGACGTGTTCTGCGCCTCGATGGCCTGCCGGACGGCCTGCAGCCCGCCGCGCAGCAGCTGCTCGGCGATCGGGATCTGCTCGGGCCGCAGCGCGGCCAGCATGGCGTTGCGGTGCACGGTCGACGTGGGTGCGACCGGACGCTCGCCGCGCGCCGGGCGGCCGTCGCTCTCGCCGGGGCGCTGCCCACCGGGACGGCGGGGCCCGCCGGCCCCGCGTGGCGGCCGGTCGCCGCCGCGCTCGTCACTGCGACCTTCGCCACCCGGGCCCGGGCCGCGTCGATTGCCGCCACGCCGGTCGCGTCGCTCACCGTCGTCGTCGCGGTCGCGGCGCCGCTTGTCCGAGCCGGGGGCGAGGATCACCGACACGTCGGGCGCACGCTTGGGCGTGCCCTTGACCTCAATGCGGCCCTCGGTCTTCTCGGGCGAGCGCGCCGGCTTCGCCGCGGTCAGCGAGAGGATCTCGATGCCCTCGAGGCCGATTTCGACGTCCGCCCGCAGCACCGCGCCGACGGCCTCGCCGGCCGGCACGAGGGCGGCTTCGACGGTCCCCTTGGGCTGGCGCGCGCCAGCGGCGCGCCAGGTCCATGACCCGTCGCCGGTCTGGCTCGTCAATTCGATGTCGATGCGCCGTGACATGCGGCGGACACGCTACCTCGCCTGGCGCCCCTCCCCGATGCCAAGGCGCGATGGCCATCCCGTAACATGGGCGAGGACGTCCGCTGGACTGCGGGAGCCACCGGGACGGACACCCCCCACCGTGCTGCGGTGCGGGCGAGTCACGTCCCCTTCAGGAGGATCCACATGAGCGAGGAAACCGAGCAGCCAGGGACGGATCCCGCTGCCGGCACACCCGAAGCAGCGCCCGCCGCCGCCCGCCGAGCCCGACGGCGCCACGCCGGCCGACAGCCGTGCGTGCCGAGGCGACGCCGTCCTCATCGGCACCCCCGCCACCCCCGCCGCCCCCGGGTGGAGCAGGGGAGCGAGACGCCGCCACACCGCCGACGCCCCGGCCGCCCCGCGCCGCCTTCGCCCCGGCCACCGGCGGCTCCTCGTACCCGCCGCCCCCGCCCAGCTCGTGGGGAGCCGCCGACCGCCACCGACCCCGGGCCGCCGACCCCGGTCACGCCGACCGCGGTCCCGTTCTCGTACCCGCCTTCGGGCGACGCCACCTACCCCGGGCCCGGCCCCGCCGGCGGCGGGCGCCGCACGCCGGGCCGGCTCAAGGCCTGGCTCCCCGTGGCCATCGTGGCCGCCCTCATCGGGGGTGCCATCGGCGCCGGTGTGACCGCCCTGGCCGACAACAACAGCGGCGAGCAACGACGACGTCACCATCCACGAGAGCGGCGCCGCGCCCGGAGCCGCCGTGCTCAGCGGCAACGTCACCATTCCCCAGCTCGTGAACAAGGTCATCCACTCCGTCGTCTCCATCGACGTCAAGTCCAAGGGCAGCGAGGACGAGGGCACCGGGATGATCATCACCTCCGACGGCGAGGTGCTGACGAACAACCACGTCATCGAGCTCTACAGCGAAGGCGGCAACACCGGCACCATCACCGTCACCGAGTACGGCCAGACCAAGGCGCTCCCGACGACGCTCGTCGGCTACGACCAGTCCAAGGACGTGGCCCTCCTCAAGATCAACGGCGCCTCGGGCCTGCCGACCGTCACCTTCGGGAACTCGGGCAAGGCCGTCGTGGGCGACGCCGTGGTGGCCATCGGCAACGCGCTGGGCCTCGCCGCCGGGCACGCCCACGGTGACCCAGGGCATCATCTCGGCCCTCGGGCGCTCGGTGACCGCCGGGGGAGCGGGCACGCAGACCGAGACCCTCCAGAACATGATCCAGACCGACGCCGCCATCAACCCCGGCAACTCGGGCGGACCGCTCATCGACACGTCGGGCCAGGTCATCGGCATGAACACGGCCGTCGCCGGCACGTCGAGCGACGGGACGTCGTCGCAGAACATCGGCTTCGCCATTCCGGCGGCCTCCGTCGAGGCGCTCATCTCCGAGCTCGCAGAAGGGCGGCCAGTCCGGCAACGGCGGCGGCTACCTCGGCGTCGACATCACGACGCTCACCCCGGCACTGCGCCAGCAGTACGGCTTCACGCCCACGACGGGCGCCGTGATCCTCACGCGTGGTCTCGGGCTCGCCGGCCGCCAAGGCCGGCCTGGTGCAGGGCGACGTGATCGTCAACATCAACGGCACCAACATTGCGTCGTCGGACGACCTGCAGAAGGTCGTGCAGAACGCCAAGGCGGGGCAGTCGGTCTCCATCACCTACTACGTCGGTGACAGCAAGCGGACGACGACGGCGACGCTGGGCAGCCAGGCCGAAGCCCAACAGCAGCAGTCCACCGGGAACACCGGCTCGACGACCAACCCCTTCGGCGGGGGCGGCTTCCCCGGCTTCGGGAACTCCGGCAGGACCGGGGGGACGCCCTAGGCGTTCGGCCTAGCCGACGAGGGCGCCGGGCGGGATGTCGAAGTTCCGGTCCGGGTGCGCGGGCGGCACGTTCATGGAGCCGTTCGGGGTCCACCCGCTCGACCGCAATGTCCTCGAGCACGTGGGCCATGTTGTACGTGTCCTCCTCGTAGGAGAACTTCCCGTCGCCGGCGTAGATGAGGCGCGAGTAGCCGGACTGCCGGTACGGCGTCCCGTCCGGCCCTCGTCCTCGGCATGATCTGCGTCCACTTGACGACGACGTCGTTCCCCTCAATGGCCGTGAACTCGATGGGGAACTTCCAGTCCTCCATGCCCAGCATGGAGTCGACCAGCCAGTGCGCGATGGCCTCGCGCCCCTCGATGCGCCCCCAGGCGCCGTCGATGTACACGGCGTCCTCGGTGTAGAAGTCGGCCAGCACGCCGAAGGCGTCGGGCTCGAGGCCCTCGTCGATGCGCTCGCGCAGCTTGTGGTAGCGCTCCACGGTCTGCCTGGACCTCCTGGCGCGGAAACGGCATGTCGTCCCTCCCTGTCTACGTCTCGACCGCACGGTAGGCGATCTGGCACTGCTCGAGCTCCTCCAGCGCGGCGGCCCGGTCGGCGAAGCCCTGGACCTCCACCGACTTCTCGGGCTCGAGGTCCTTGTAGATGCTGAAGAAGTGGGCGATCTCGTTGCGCAGGTGCTCGGGCACGTCGTCGATGTCGTGGGCGCCGTCCCACTGCGGGTCGTGCTCGAGGACGCAGATCAACTTGGCGTCCACGCCCTTCTCGTCGCGCATGGAGAACACGCCGAGGATCCGCGCCCGCACCACGCAGCCGGGGAACGTCGGGTCGGTGACCAGGACGAGGGCGTCGAGCGGGTCGCCGTCGCCGGCCAGGGTGTCGGGGACGAAGCCGTAGTCCGCCGGGTAGGCGGTGGCGGTGAAGAGGCGGCGGTCCAGCCGGATGACGTGCTGCTCGTGGTCGTACTCGTACTTGTTGCGGCTCCCCGTGGGGATCTCGACCACGACATCGATCGCCTCGTCGGGTTCGGGGCTCATGCGGGGGAGGGGGCCTCGCTGCGCCGGGCGGGGTCGATGGGGCTCATGATCCCGACGCCGTTGCCGTCGGGGTCGCTGACCACGGCGTAGCGGGCGCCCCAGAAGGCGTCGTAGGGCGCCTGCTGCACGGCCACGCCCTCGGCGGCCAAGGAGGCCACCAGGGTGTCCACCTCGTCCCGCGTCGTCCACCTTGAAGCCGAGGATGGCCCCGCTGCCGCCGGACCAGCCCGAGTTCCACTTGGACGGCGAAGCTCTCGCTGTCGAGGTCCACGTCGAGCGGCGTGGCGTCGTCGTGGCGGGCCGAGACGTGGTGGGCGTCCCACACCGGGTCGGCGACGTCACCGAATCGGAGGCCGAGCCGCGGCGTAGAAGGCCCGGCTGGCCGGGACGTCGTGCACCACGAGGTTCACCTGGTCGAGGCGGATCGCTGCCACGAGGCCACCGTACCGCCCTGCGCCCGCGCCGTCGCGCTCGTCGCCCCGGGGCTCAACCGCCGACGGTGAACCCTCCGCCGCCGCCGGCCCCGCTGATGCGCTGCCGGAAGGTGCCGGCGCCGCCGAAGCCACCGGCCGCCACCGAAGCCGCCACCGAACCCGCCACCGCCACCCAGGGCGTTGGTCAGATCGGTGTTGGAGGAAGGCACGGCCTCGGCGTAGTCGGCCAGGACGACGCTCTGCCCGTCGGTCAGCCCGGACAGGACCTGGGTGTAGGTGTCACCCACCATCCCGACCTTGATGACCTTCCGGGTGAGCTCGCCCTTGTCGGGCTCGAGGACGAAGGTGCGGGTGCCCGTCGTCTCGACGGCCGACGTCGGCACGGCCAGCACGTGGGAGACCGACCCGGTGTCGATGTCGACGTCGGCCGTCGAACCGGTGAAGAGCGTGGCGTTCGACGTCGGGAGGTCGACGACGACCGGGTAGCTGTACTCACCGTTGCTCGACTGCACGGGCCCCACCTGGGACACGGTGCCCTCGACGGAGCCGGTGGTGCCGTCGACCTGCACCGCTGGCGCTCTGACCCACCTTGACCGAGGGGACCTGCGAGCTGGTCAGGGTGCCCTCGACCTCGTAGGACTTGGTGCCGATGATGGTGATGATGTCGGTGCTCGAGTCGGCGCTGACCGTGTCGCCCGCCGCGATGTCCACCGAGACGATGGTCCCGCCGATGGGGCTGTTCAGCGTGGCCTCCTTGAGCGACTGCTCGGCGTTGATGAGATCGGCCTCGGCGGAATCGATGGCGGCCTGGTCCGACGCGATCTGCTCGGGCGTGTCGCTGGCGGCGCTGGCGCCCGACCCGGTCGAGCCCGATCCGTTGGAGCCCGATCCGTTGGAACCCGTGCCGCCCGATGTGGAGCCGGCGCCCGCCGCCGTGGAACCGGTGCCGGTGTTGCCGGTGGCGTCACTGGACGCATCGACGGCGTGGCTGCCCTGGGTGGGGGTCGAGCCGGGCGTCGTCGGTCGACGTGCCCCCGCTCGAGGACTCGGCATCGAGGGCCTGCCCGAGCGCCGTCTCGTCCTTCGAGACGGCGGTCTGGTCCTTCGAGACCTGCTGCTCGTCGGCCGAGACCGTCTGGAGTGCGGCCTCGCAGGCCGCCTGCCCGACGGGGTGCCGGTGTTGGCGCTCGTGCAGTCGCTCTGGGCCTGGGCCAGGTCGGCCGCCTGCTTGTTCTGGTCGGTCGACAGCGTCGACTGGTCGCTGGTGAGCGTGGTCTGATCGGCGGTGACGGTGGCACTCTGTCCGCCCGTCGTGCCGCGCGACGGGCGCGGTCGTCGTGGTGGTGGAGGACGGGGTCGAGGTCGGCGTCTTGGCCGCGGAGGCCGCAGAGGAGCTGGTCTGGTTCTCCTCGTCCTCGACCAGCTTGGCCTGGTCGGCGGCGACAGTGGACTGGGCGGACGAGACGGACTCGCTCAGCGCGGTCGTGTCGAGCGTGCCGAGGGTCTGCCCGGCCGTGACGACCTGTCCGGGCGTCGCCGTGACCGTGGCGACCTGACCGGCCACCTGGAACGAGGCCGCAGCGTCACTGACCGGCTCGACGTTGCCCACGACGCTCAGCGTGGTGCCGATGTCGGCGCGGGTCACCGTCGGCCGTGCGGTACCCGGCGCTCCCGTTGCCGACTTCGGCCCAGGCGGCCACACCGCCGCCGAGCACGACGACGGCCACGACCGCGCCGACCAGGACGGCGCGCCGGTGGCCGGCGCGGCCCCAGCCCGAGCGTGAGCCCGACTTAGGCACCGGTACCCCCGCCGCCGGGGCCGCCGGGACCGCCGAAGCCGCCGGGGCCCCCGCCGCCGAAGCCGCCGAACCCGCCGCTGCACGTCCCGCTCGTGGCGGTGATCCGCACGGTGCTCGCCGTCACCGACCCGTTGCTCGCCGCAGGACCGAAGGCGCTGACACAGTCGCCGACGGCGAGGTCGGTCGATGCCGCGGTCTGCGTCGCGCTCACCGTGGTGGTGCTCGATGTCGTGATCTTGAGCGTCTCGGTCTTCGTCTTGGGCGCGGTCGGCTTCTTCGCCTTCGAGGAGGAACTTGGTCGCGCCACGGGCGAAAGGAACCCGGACTGATGCTGATCCCCGACACCGTCACGGTGGAGCCGCTGACACCGGTCACCTTGCCCGAGGCGATGGCCAGGTTGGCCAGCCCCTTGCGGAAGTTGGAGCCGCCGCCGAAGCTCGGCCGCGTCCCGCCTTCGGCGCTGCCACCCCCGCTCGCGCCGGTTCCACCGGTCCGTCGGAACCCGCCGCCCGGGAAGCCGCCGCGCCCGGACCGGCAGCTCCGGCCGCGGCGCCCGTGCGACCACCAAGCGTGCACGAGCCCGACGTGCTGGCCGTGCTGACGGTGATCGAACGCGCCGCAATCGTGGTCTTGGACTTCTTCGACGGCGTCCCGCTCACCGTGACGCAGTCACCGGCGGTCAGCGCGCTGACCGCTTCGGTCACCGTCTTGGAGAAGGTCGTGGTCGTGCTCCAGTTCACGGTCGTCTGCCCGGAACTGGTGTTCTGGACCTCCATGCTCGATGCGCCGAGGGCGGCCACGCTGCCCGAGGCGCCGATGGGGCGGTTGGCGGGCGTGGTGGCTGCTCCCGCCGTCGAGGCCACCGCGGTGGCGGCGAGCAGCGCGGTGGCGCCCGTGCCGGCCAGACGCATGAAGCGTCGCGGTTGCTGCTCCGGCTGGTCAGTGCCTGCATCGTCCTGATTCCTCTTTCTGTTGCGATCTCTGTTCCATGAGCGTGGGTGCGTGGCGGTTCATGCATGGGCATCACTCGCTGCGCAGCGCATCGATCGGCGCGAGGGTGGCTGCCCGGCTGGCGGGGTAGACGCCGAAGAGCACGCCGATCGCCAGCGCGATGGCCAGCGCCCCCACGGCGGCGGTGGGGCTCGACGAAATCGGGTCGCCGATGAGCCCGGGGAGCCAGAGGACCCCGAGCAATCCGGCCAGCACCCCCAGCAGCCCGCCGACCAGTCCGAGCACCGATGCCTCCACGAGGAACTGGCGGCGGATGACCCGTGGCGTGGCGCCCAGGGCCTTGCGCAGCCCGATCTCGCGGATGCGTTCGGTGACCGACACCAGCATGATGTTCATGACGCCGATGCCGCCGACGATGAGCGAAATGGCGGCGATCCCGCCGAGCAGGATCGTCAGCGTGTGGTCGACGGACGTGTTGGCCGCAATGAGCGAGGCCTGCGAGGTGATGGTGAAGTCGGCGTCGGCCGCGTCGGTGATGCCGTGCAGCTGCAGCAGCAGGTGGTCCGCCTCCTGGTAGGCGCCGGTCAGGTCGGCCGACGAGCGGGCCTGGACGGCGATGGAGCTCACCGAGTCGCGTGAGGTGCCGCCGAAGATGCGCTCGGCGCCCGTCGTGATGGGGATGATCGCCGTGTCGTCGGGGTCCGTCGTGCTCGACGACGAGGTGGACGAGCCGGTGGACGTGAGCACGCCGACGACGGTGAGCGGCACGCCGTTCACGTCGACGGTCTGGCCCACCGGGTCGGCGCGGCTGAAGAGCTCGGACGCCGTCGTCTCGCCCAGGACGACGACGGCGGAGAGGTCCTTCACGTCCTGGTTGTCGAGAAAGCGGCCCTGGGCGACCGTGCGGCCGCGCACGGTGAGCCACGACGGCGTCGTGCCCTGCACGGTCGTCGTCGCCGTCTCGCTCCCGGCGGTCAGGACCTCCGAGGACGACGTGATGCCGGCGACCGCCTTGACATCGGGGTCGTCGACCGGGGAGGCCAGCGCCGAGACGTCCGACGTGGTCAGGGTGGAAGCCGATCCCAACGCCTGGCGGACGCCCGAGGTCGAGGTCGAGCTGCCCGGGGTGATGGTCAGGACGTTCGAGCCGAGCGCGTTGATCTCCGAGGTGACCTGACCCGAGGCGCCCTCGCCCAGGCCCACGGCGATGATCACGCCGGCGATGCCGATCAGGATGCCGAGAACGGTCAGGAAGGAGCGCAGCCGGTGACTGCGCACGCCGTTGATCCCGGTGCGGATCGTCTCGAGCCAGCTCACCGCACGCTCTCCAGGTAGCGGGGGTCGTTCTCGGTCAGCAGGCCGTCACGGATGCCGACCACGCGGCCGGCGGCGCCCGCCACCTCGACATCGTGCGTGATGAGCACCAGCGTGCGGCCGGCGTCGTGCAGCTCGCCCATCAGGCGCATGACATCGGCCGCCGACTTCGAGTCGAGATTGCCGGTGGGCTCGTCGGCCAGGATCAGATCCGGCTCGGTGACCAGTGCCCGGGCCACGGCGACGCGTTGCTGCTGGCCGCCCGAGAGCTCTCCGGGCCGGTGGTTGACGCGACCGGCCAGGCCGACGCGGCCCAGCGCCTCCATGGCCCGCTCCTTGCGGACGGCCCGCGGCACGCCGGCGTAGACCATCGGGAGTTCCACGTTCTGCCAGGCCGTCATGGAGGGCAGCAGGTTGAACTGCTGGAAGACGAAACCGATGCGCCGGTTGCGCACCTCGGCCAGCGCCGTCTCGCTCATGTGGCTGACGTCCTCGCCGGCCAGGTGGTAACCGCCCGAGCTCGGGACGTCGAGACAGCCGAGGATGTGCATGAGCGTCGACTTGCCCGAGCCCGAAGGCCCGATGATGGCGACGTATTCGCCCTGGTCGATGGACAGGCTGACGCCGCGGAGCGCGGCCACGCTGATGGTGCCGGTTCGGTAGACCTTGGTCACCCGCTCCAGCTCGATCACCGTGTCCCGCACAGGGGGTATCCCCTGAGGGTCGGTGACGGTCATCCACCGGCTCCCGCGCCGCCGAAGCCTCCGGTCGGGAAGCCACCGGCGCCGGCCCCGCCGAAGCCGCCTGCGCCTCCGCCGATGCGACGCGTCGTCCCCGTCCCGCCGCCGAAGAGACCGCCGGCCCCGCCGCCGGGAGCCTTGAAGGTGATCTCGCGCTCGAGGACCTTGTCGCCGGCCTTCACGCCGCTGGTGATCTGCGTCTCACCGTTCTCCGCCGCGCCGACGGTGACGTTGGTGACGACGTGGCTCCCGTTGACCACCTTGGTCACGGTGGCCTGGCCGTTGGTGCCGTACGAGATGGCGCCCGTGGGCACCTCCGTGACGTCGTTGAGCTGCTTGACGATGATGCTGACGTCGGCGGTCGCTCCGGCGTAGAGGCCCGTTGGACTTCCCGTCACGTCGATGACGACCGGGAAGGTGGTCACGTTGGAGCTGGTCGTGCCGATGAGGCTGATCGATCCGACCGTGCCGTAGACGGGCGTGGTGGCGCCGCTCGGGGTGATGTCGACCTGGTCGCCGTCGGCGATCTCGCCGATCTCGGTGTCGTCGACCGTGGCGTTGACGATGTAGGAGTCCGTCCCGATGATCACGACCTGGCCCGTGGACGAGCCCGAACCGCTGCTGCTCGAGGCGGCACTGCTGGCGGCGCTCGACGCCGCGCTGTTGTTGTTGCCTGTGCCGCCCGACCCCGATCCCGGTCCCGGTCACCTGCTGGCCCGTCGTGAGATTGACCGAGGCCACGGTGCCCGAGATCGTCGAGGTCAAGGACGCGTCCTTGAGGTTGGTCTGGGCGGTGGACAACGACGACTCCGCCGACGTGACCGATGCCTCGTCCGAGTCGATCGAACTGGTGGAGGCCCCGGACGCTTCGTCGCTGGAGAGGCGGTCCTGGGCCGAGGTGAGTTGGGCCTGGGCCGCGGTCACCTCCTCGGAGAGGGCGGAGGTGTCCACCGTGGCCAGCACCTGCCCGGCGGTCACCGTCTGGCCGGCCTTGACGTTGACGCCGGTCACGGTGCCCGAGACGGCGAAGTTCAGACTGGCCTGGCTGGCCGGCTCGAGCGTCCCCGAGCTCGCCACCGTCTGCTGGATGGTCCCGGTGGTGGCACTTCACGGTGACCGTCGTCACGGTCAGCCCCGTGGCCGGCGTCGAAGCTCGAGGTCAGCCACAGCGTCAGGCCGACGGCCCCGGCGACCAGGACGACCACCACGCCGACGATGGGCCAGCGGTAGCGGCGCCAGACCGAGGGCGGCTCGGCCGCCAGGACGTTCTCGTCGTCGAGCGGCAGTTCCTCCGTCAGATCCACGGGGTGCTCCGGCGCGTCGACGGCTTCCGTTTTCGCCATGTGGCAAGTTCAGACCGGGCACGTCACAGTCAGCAGAATTCCAGCTGTGAGCCCGCTTGGGGTTCTGGCGTCGGCTCCTCCCAATCCCCAGGTCAGGGTGCTGCGGAACCGTGCCGGACTCTAAGAATCCGCACAGCTGACGCCGATCGCGCCCCAAAGCTGATGGCACAGCTGGGGGCAGACAGCGGTCCGATGGAGTGCGCCAGCCTCCACCCCTCCCCACCCCGGTCGGGCAGCTGCGGCGGCACCTCCGGGGTGGCGGGGCTCGCACGCCCCGGCGCCCCGGAGGAATGCCGCTCGGTCGAGCCGACGGCCGGAGCGCCGGCACGGCATACTGCGCAGCCGTGGGGGAGGGGAGTGTGCGACCAACCGAGGCGGGCCCGAGCCGATGAAGCAGATCCGGGTCCACGGCCCCCACGATGTCCGCCTCGACGATGTCCCGTCGACGCCTCCGGGCCCGCGCGACGCCGTCGTCCGGATGGCGGCTTGTGGGATCTGCGGCACCGATGTCTCCTTCGTGCACATGGGCGGCATCACCGGCCGGCCGATGCCGCTGGGTCACGAGATGGCCGGTGTGGTCGAGTGGGCCGGCGCAGAGGTGGACGGCGTCGCGCCGGGTGACCGGGTCATCGTCCACCCGGCCGACGAGGAGCTGGGCCGGCTGGGCAGCGGCGCAGCCGAGGGTGGCCTGACCCCGCTCCTCGCTCGTCCGGGAGGCGGCCAAGGGCCGACGCCTGTTCCCGGTCCCCGACGCCATGGGTCTGCACGTCGCCGCGCTGGCGGAGCCCGCTGCCGTCGGCATGCAGGCGGTGAACCAGGGCGAGGTCGAACCAGGGGAGCGGGTGGCCGTGGTCGGGTGCGGCCCGATCGGCCTCCTCGCCATCGCCACGCTGGCCGACCGCGGCGTCCGCGACGTGGTGGCGATCGACACGAGCCGGCGCCGGCTCGAATTGGCGCAGCAATTCGGCGCCGACCACGCGATCAACCCCCTCGAGGACGACCTGTGGGACGGGCTCGCACGTCTCCATGGCACGGCGCCGTTCATGTTCGGCCCCACGCCGGGCACCGACGTCTTCATCGAGGCGTCGGGATCGGACCGGATGCTCGGCGAGATCATCGAGCGGGGGCGCTTCGGCGGGCGCATGTCGCTCGTGGCGCTGCACTACACGCCGGTGCCCGACGAACTTCGTCCAGGTCCTGATGAAGCAGTTCACCATCAGGGGTTCGTTCGAGTATCCGGCCCGGTTCGAGGACGCCATCGAGCTCCTGGCGCGGCGGGACCTGTCGGACCTGATCACCCACACGCTCCCGCTCGAGCAGTTCGACGCGGGGCTGGCCCTCCTGGAGGGCTCGAAGGACTGTGGGAAGGTCATGATCACCTTCGGAGGCGACGAGTGACCAACCAGCTCCGGTTCGACTTCGGCGGCACGTCGGTCCTCGTGACCGGCGGGACGAGTGGCATCGGGCATGCCATCGCCACGGCGTTCGCCGGTTGCGGTGCCGACGTCACCGTCACCGGCACGCGGCCGGAGGCCGGCCGGTACGACCGCGACCTGTCCTCCTTCACGTACCGGCCCCTCGAGGTGCGCGACCACGGGGCGGTGCAGGCGCTGGCGGCGGAGTTCGACACGCTCGACGTGCTGGTCAACAACGCCGGTGCCAACTTCCCCGACGGGCGCGACGAGTGGGACCCCGACGGCTTCGCCGCCGCCCTGGACCTCAACGTGGAGGGTGCCATGCGCCTGACCATGGGCCTGCGAGGACCACTGGGCGCCAGCACCATGGCGGGAGGCGCCAGCGTCGTGAACCTCGTGTCCATGACGGCGTTCCGCTCGACCACCATTGTGCCGGGCTACGCGGCGGCGAAGGCGGCCCTCCTCACGCTGACCCGCAACCTGGCCGCCCACTGGGTCGGCGACGGCATCCGGGTCAACGCAGTGGCCCCGGGACTCATCGACACCCCGATGACCGCGCCGATGCAGGCCTTCCCCGAATTGCTGGAGGGCGAACTGGCCCGCGCCATGCTGCCGCGCATGGGCACGCCCGCCGAGGTCGCGGCGGCCGTCCTCTTTCTCTCGAGCGAGGCGGCCTCCTTCATCACGGGCAGCACGCTGGCCGTGGACGGCGGCTACCTCGCCAAATGAAGGGAGCGTGATGGGCGACGTCATCGCCATCGACGACCTGGGCGCGCCCGTCCTCAATGACGTCCAGCGGATGGCCATTGCGTACGGGGAGTCGAAAACGACGGTGCTCACGGTCGACGCCGTGTGCGACGCCGCCATCAGGCGCACCGGCCTGCACGACTTCGGGGACGGGGACTTCGCGCTGCGGCTCGGGGTGCAGCTGGCCGAGATGGACGCCGACGAGCAGCGCACCGGCATCGGCAGGCTCATGATGTTCGGCGACTGCGTCCGGGCCGCCGCCAACCGCCTTCTCATCCATGACCTCCTGACCCGGCACCCGGAGATCCGTGAGATCCCGATCACGCGACCGGTCATTGTGGTCGGGCTGCCGCGTTCGGGGACCACCCACCTCGTCAATCTCCTGGCCGCCGACACCCGGTTCCGGTCGATGCCCCTGTGGGAGTCCTACGAGCCGGTGCCGAACCCCACGGAGCCCTCCGAGGTGGACGGGGTCGACCCCCGCTGGACCCGTTGCCAGGGGACCTGGGACGCCATGCGGGCGGCGGCGCCCCTGGTGGCAGCCATGCACCCGATGGAGCCCGACCACGTCCACGAGGAAATCGAGCTGCAGATGCCCGACTTCTCGAGCTACACGCTCGAGTGGGTGGCCCGGGCGCCGCAGTGGCGCGACCACTACCTGGCCCAGGACCAGACCCCGCACTACGCCTACATGAAGTCGGTCCTCCAGATACTGCAGTGGTTCCGCCCGAAAGAGCGCTGGGTCCTCAAGTCGCCGCAACACCTGGAGCAGCTCGGGCCGCTGCTGCGCACATTCCCCGACGCCACCATTGTGGTGACCCATCGCGACCCGGTGGCCGTCGTCCAGTCCACCATCACCATGGCCTGCTACGGCGCGCGCACCGCCTACCGCACGACCCGACCGGAGTGGTACCGCGACTACTGGACCGAGCGCATCGGGACGCTGCTCGACGCGTCGTTGCGCGACCGGCATCTCCTGGCGGAAGATCGGACGGTGGACGTCTTCTTCGACGAGTACATGGCGGACGAGCTCGGCACACTCGAACGGGTGTACGAGCGCGCCGGGGTGCCCTTCACCGATCAGGCCCGGGCCGAGATCGCGGACTATCAGGCGGCCCACCCCCGGGGACGGGAGGGGAGGGTCGCCTACGACCTCCGCCGTGATTTCGCCGTCACCCCCGAAGAGGTGCGGACGCGCTTCGGGCCCTACCTCGAGACCTTTCCGGTGCGGATCGAAGTCCGATGACCATTGAGGAGGAGGTGGACCACCTCATCGACACGCGGCCCGGCCGCGAGCTGATGCAGCCCGCCTACGACGACCCCGCGCCGGCGGTGGCGGAGGGCGTCTACCGCTCGGGCGGGTGCACCGCCGCCTACCTGCTGCCGACCGACAACGGCCGCGTCATCGTCAACACCGGCATGGGGTTCGAAGCACCGCACCACAAGACGGGTCTTCGATGCCGTGCGGCCCGGCCCCACCCACTACATCATCACCACCCAGGCCCACGTGGACCACGTGGGAGGCGTCGACCTCTTCAAGGAGGAGGGCACCGCGTACGTGGCCCAGCAGAACAACCAGCAGTGTCAGGCGGACGACGCACGGATCCGCTCGCTTGCGCATGCGCACCGCCGGCATCTGGTTCGACACGCTCGGCACCGACGCCCGCCGTATTGCCGCCGAGAATCCCGGCGTCTCGATGCGCCAGTCCGAACCGGTGCCCGACATCACCTTCGACCGGATGCTCGAGCTCGACGCCGACGGCCTGCAGCTGGAACTGCACGCTGCCGTGGGGGAGACGATCGACAGCGCGATCGTGTGGCTGCCCGAACGGCGCACCGCGCTGATCAGCAATCTGCTGGGGCCGCTCTTCCCGCACTTCCCGAACCTCAACACCCTGCGGGGGGACAGGTACCGCTTCGTCGAGCCGTACCTGGAGAGCGTCCGGACCTTGCGCGCCCTGCGGCCTGCCGTCCTCGTCACCGGGAGACACGATCCGATCGTCGGCGAAGAGCTGATCGACGCCAGCCTGGCCCGGTTGCACGGCGCCGTGGACTACGTCCACCAGAAGGCCCTCGACGGCTTCAACGCCGGGGTCGACGTCTGGACCCTCATGGAGGAGATCGAACTCCCGCCCGAGCTCCGCGTGGGCCAGGGCTACGGCAAGGTCTCGTGGGCCGTGCGCACCCTGTGGGAGAGCTACGTCGGCTGGTTCCGGCTGCAGTCGAGCAGCGAGCTCTACCCCGACAGCACCGGACGCGCCCTGGCCGAGCTGACGGAGGCGGCAGGGACCGACGCCGTCGTGGGCCGGGCCGAGGCGGCGCTGGCCCGCGGCGAGGCCCCCCTGGCGATCCGGCTCGGCGAAGCGGCGGTGGCGGCCGAACCCGATTCGGCCCGGGCCCAGGCCGTCCTGGCGGCCGCCCACCGCTTCCTGCTCGAGCACGGCGGGAACATCAGCTTCTGGGAGAACGGATGGCTGCGCAGCCAACTCGCGCGTTGGGAGCCCTGAAAGACCATGGACCACTACCACGTCGGCATCGTCGTCACCGATATGGAGGCCGCCAGCGCCAAGCTGAGCGCACTTCTCGGCGTCACCTGGGGACCGATCATGAGCCTCGACGCCGTCGACTACCGGGACGAGGCCGGCCGGGACATCGTGCTCCCGACCACCATGCGCTACTCCACGGGGACGCCCTGCCTGGAGCTCATTCTGGAGGTCCCCGGATCCATCTGGGTCCGCAACGAGGCCAGCAACCTGCACCACATCGGCTTCTGGAGTGACTCGTTGCCCGAACAGAGCGACGCCTTCAGCGCAGCCGGCTGCCCGTTGCAGCTGTGCGGCAGAGCCGGCGCCAGCGCACCGACGTCGTTCAGCTATCACCGGGACAACGAACTCGGGATCCGCATGGAACTCGTCGACGGGGCCATGCGCGACGCCATGCAGTTCCTTTTCGAGCCCCAACCGTCCGCCGACTGACGAGAGGGGTTCTCCCAGCTCAACCCACCGAACCACTTCCGGCCGTTCCTGAGGTACCGCCGATAATGTTCATTATGTTAAGTCATATCTGAATTCGAGGAGGGCCGGTCGCCGGGCCGGCGGATCACCCCTCCTCCGGTCCGGCCGGCACCGGCAGCAGAGAAACGGACGGCGGGCAGCCGCACGGCACCCGCCGGGAAGGTTGCAGTTCCTCGGACCGACCGAGCCGGTCGGCGCTGACCGACCGCAGTGACAAAACGGCCGGTGTCCGGCGCCAGCCAGTTCGCGCCGAGCCCGAACTGACGACAGATCCGTGGACCTCGGGACCAGCTCTCGGGTTTCGACGGCTCCTGAGGGCTCTGAACGGATCGGCCTCCGACGCCGCCGGGCGATGAGGCGATGGCGTGTGCCGCACGACCCACGCCGCGACCGCCGCTGCGGAGGGCGCAGAACGGACATCGCCGGAAGGGACCTGGCTTCCCGGTCGGGCGAATCCAGAAAAGGGATTGATTCTGGTGCTCGAATTCGTTAAAGTGACGGGCACTAAGGCCCCTTGGTTAAAGGTTCAAAGTTCAGTCGGACGAGAAGGTGAAAGTCCAGCTGAGGGGGTTGAAGTCGAGGTCTAAATGAAGTACTGTCCCCGGAATGTCCGGGGACTTTTGCGCGGGCGCTTTTGCGCGTGTTTCGGGGGAGTTCCGGGGCTCATGAGTGTGGCCACTCCCCCGACCGACCCCGAGGTGGCCGCCGAACAGGCCGCGCTCGACCATGCGCTGACGTCCTTGGCCGCCATGCGCCAGCGAGCAGAGAAGCTCCTGGCCGACCTCATCGCGGCGGGGAATCCGGACCTCGACTACGTCGCCGCCCTCTCGCGCCGGGTGGCGCTGCTGGCCGAGAGCCCACGGCCCCTGCTCTTCGGGCGCATCGACGAGGAGGACGGGCCGACCTGGCGCATCGGCCGGCGACACGTCGAGGACACCCGCTCGGACCCCGTCGTGATCGACTGGCGGGCTCCCGTCGCGGTCCCCTTCTATCGGGCGAGCGCCAAGGACGCTCTCGGCCTGGCCCGCCGGCGCCAGATCATGGTCGATCGCGGCGCGGTGTTGGCCGTGGCCGACGATCTCTTCGGTGATGCCGGAGGCGATGCCGGCGCGACCAGGCTGCGGGGCGGGGATGCCCTCCTGGCCGAGCTCGAGCGGGCCCGTACCGGCGAGATGCTCGACATCGTCGCCACCATTCAGGCCGAGCAGGACGAGATCATCCGTGCCCCACTGGCCCAACTCCTGACGGTGCAGGGCGGACCGGGCACCGGCAAGACCGCGGTCGGGCTCCACCGGGCCGCCTTCCTCTTGTACAACCATCCCGAGCTCAGTCGCGAGGGCGTGCTCGTCCTCGGTCCCAGCCGGGCTTTTCTGCGCTACATCGCGCAGGTCCTGCCCGCGCTGGGCGAAGAGGCCGTCGTGCAGACGACCATCGGCGACATCGCGCCCAAGGCGAAGGTGCGGGCCGAGGAGCCCATGGCGGTCCGTCAGGTCAAGGGCGATCCGCGGATGGGAGAGCTCCTGCGGCGCGCCCTGGCCGGGCGGCGCCGGCCGTTGGAGAGCGACGTCAGCCTGCGCGTGCGCTTCGCGCGGGCGACGCTGGAGCGCGAACGGGTCAACGACCTCGTGACCTCCATTGTTGCTCGGCCCGCTCCCTACAAGTCGGGGCGTCTGGCGCTGAAGTCCCGCTTGGTCAGCGAGGCGCGCAGCGTGTTCCGCTCCTCGGGGCGGCTCGGAGCCGACGAAGCGTGGTTCGAAGGAGAGCTCACGGCGTCCGAGGAGTTCGGGACGCTGCTCGACACGCTGTGGCCGTCGGTGTCCCCCACGACGCTGGTCCGCGACCTCCTGTCCTCCCGGGAGCAGCTGGAGCGCTTCTCCGGCGGTTTGTTCTCCGCCGAGGAACGGCACCTCCTCCTCCGGAGCCGCGGCTCGACCATTTCGTCGACGGCCTGGAGCGCCGACGACCTCGCCTTGCTCGACGAGGCGGCGTTCCTCACGGGGGGCCGGAGCCGCTCGTACGGTCACATCGTGGTGGACGAGGCCCAGGACCTGACGCCGATGCAGTTCCGCATGATCGCCCGACGGGCGCCGTCCGGCTCTGTCACGATCCTCGGCGACCTGGCGCAGGCCACCGGGCCGTGGACCTACGCCGACTGGGACGAGGTGCGGAGCCATCTGCCCGACTCGGCCCCCCACCACCACGACGAGCTCAGCCTCGGCTACCGCGCCCCGGGCCGCGTGCTGGACTTCGCCTCGCGGCTGCTTCCCGTCGCCGCACCCGGGATCGACCCGACTGCATCCATCCGGCTCGGCCGCACCGATCCCACGGTCCGGCGGGTGCGCGAGAGCGAGCTGGCGGCGGCCGCGTTGGAGGAGGCCGTCGCATTGGCCGAGGACCACGCCCTGGTGGCCGTCGTGGTGCCCGAGGACCTGGTGCCCGAAGTCACACGGAGCGCTCGGCGCAGGGCCGAGATCGGGCTGCTCGAACGCGACGCCATGACGCGGCCGATCACCATCGTTCCGGCGCCGGCCTCCAAGGGGCTCGAGTTCGATGCCGTGGTCGTGGTCGAGCCGGCCGCCATCGCCGGAGACGACCGCCGCGGCCTGCGCCTCCTGTACGTCGCCATGACCCGCCCCATTCAGCACCTCAGCGTCGTCCACGCCCAGCCGCTCCCCTCCCCCCTCGTGGGCTGAGCGGGCCAAGGTCCCCTACGATCGAGTGCCATGGCATTCGACATCGACGGCAAGGTCGCCCTCATCACGGGAGGAAGCAACGGCATCGGTGAGGGTGTCGCCCGGCATCTGGCCGGCCGCGGTGCGCACGTGGTGATCGCGGACATCGACGTCGCCCGTGGACAGGCGGTCGCCGAAGACCTCGGAGGGCGCTTCATCCGCACGGACGTGACCGACCCGGCCGCGAGCGCGGCTGCCGTTGCGCCTCGCGGTCGAGGCGTTCGGGGGCCTCCACATCGCCCACATCAACGCGGGCGTCACCTCGTGGTGCGGCATGGGGGACGACTTCGATCCGGAGGCCTATCGGCGTTCGATGGCCATCAACCTCGACGGCGTCGTCTATGGGATTGCGGCCGCCCGGCCCGCGATCAAGGCCAGCGGTGGCGGCACCATCGTGGCGACCGCATCCATGGCCGGCCTCGTCGCCACCCCGTTCGATCCGATCTACGCCGCGAACAAGCATGCCGTCGTCGGCCTGGCGCGCTCGCTCGGGCAGGTCTACGAGCCCGAGGGCATCCGCATCCACGCCTTGTGCCCGTCCTTCGCCTACACCAACATCATCAAGGGGTCGGAGCAGACGCTGCTCGACATGGGATTCCCGATCATCGACGTGGCCGACGTCGTGGCCGCCTTCCAACGCATCCTCGACGCCGAGTCGACGGGTCAGTGCTGGTACGTCGTTGCGGGTCGCGAGAGCGAGCCGTTCGAGTTCCGTCGGGCGCCGGGGCCACGTCTGGACTGAGGGCATGCCCGTCGCCGGCCGCGGCGCTGGCTACGATTCCTGACTGACGTCCGGCGATGGGTCCCGCCGGGGGGCGCCTGCCCTGAACCGCCGACACCGACATGGCTGATGGCTCCTGAGCGGCGGCACTGGAGGCCCGGCCATGGACGAAGACCCGCAACAGCCACTGGAGCCCGAACACCCACACGGCGGGGACGACCTGCTCGACGAGGCGACGCTCCCTCCCCTCTCCCTGTCGGCGGCCACGTTGCTCGTGGTCTTCATCGGAGGTACCGCCGGAACCGTCTGCCGCTATCTCCTGGAGGCGCACCACCCCGTCGCCACCGGCGGCTTTCCCTGGGTGACCCTGCTGGTCAACCTGTCGGGATCCCTGGCCATCGGTCTCGTGATCCCGCTCACCGAGCACGTCGGGCCGCGGGCGCCCCTGCTCCGGCCACTGCTGGTCGTCGGCTTCCTCGGCGGGTGGACCACCTATTCCACGCTGACCGTCGAGACCACGCTGCTGGCCAAGAACGGCGACATCGTGACCGGCGTGGCCTACCTGGCGGCCACCTTCGTCGGCGGCTTGTTGCTCGTGGTGGCCGGCCACACGTTGGGCCGGCGCATGGTGCCCGCATGAGCGCGCACTCCCCCACTCTCGGACTCGCCCTCCTCGTCGCCGTCGCCGGCGGGGCCGGCGCCGCCCTGCGCGCGCTGGTGATCCACCATGTCGGCATCAGGCGCTCCGATCCGCTGCCGCTTGGGCACCGTTTTGGTCAACGCCTCCGGGTCCCTCCTGCTCGGGATCCTGACCGGCCTCTCCCTCTACCACGGTTTCGGAACCCATCTCCTCGCCATCATCGGGACGGGGCTCTGCGGCGGCTACACGACCTGGTCGACCGCGAGCTGGGAGACCATCCACCTCCTCCACACCGGGCACCACCGCGACGCAGCCGTCTACACGGTGGGAGGGCTCGTCGTCTGCCTCGGGGCCGCTGCCGCCGGCCTCGGCCTCGCCGCGCTGTTCTGACGCACCGGTCCGTGTCCGCCTCAGTCCTCGAAGGCCTCGGGCGGTGGGCAGTTGCACAGAAGGTTGCGGTCTCCGTAGGCCTGGTTGATCCGGGCGACCGGTGGCCAGTACTTGGCCGCCGTCTGGCCCGCCGGATAGACCGCCGTCTGGCGGTCGTAGGCCCGCTCCCACGTCGACACCAGCGCGGCGGCCGTGTGCGGCGCCCCCCGCAACGGGCTGTCCCCCACCTCCCAGCGACCGGAGGCCACCTCCTCGATCTCCGCCCGGATGGCGATCATCGCATCGCAGAAGCGGTCGAGCTCGGCCAGGTCCTCGCTCTCGGTCGGCTCCACCATGAGCGTTCCCGCCACCGGGAAGCTCACGGTGGGCGCGTGGAAGCCGTAGTCGATGAGCCGCTTGGCCACGTCGTCCACCGTGACGCCGGTCGACTTGGTCAAACCACGCAAGTCGAGAATGCACTCGTGCGCCACCAGGTCGTGCTTCCCCGTGTAGAGGATCGGGAAGGACGGGGCCAGCCTCGCCGCCACGTAGTTGGCGGCCAGGACGGCCGACTTGGTGGCGTGAGACAGGCCCTCGTTCGACAGCATCCGGATGTAGGCCCAGCTGATGGCCAGGATGCCTGCGCTGCCGAACGGCGCGGCGCTGACCGGGCCGATCCCCTCCCGCTGTGCGGGACGAGGGTGCAACGGGTGGGACGGGAGGAACGGGACGAGATGCTCGGCGACCGCCACCGGGCCTACACCGGGCCCACCTCCGCCGTGGGGGATGCAGAACGTCTTGTGCAGGTTCAGGTGCGAGACGTCACCGCCGAACTTCCCCGGCTCGGCGAGGCCGAGAAGCGCGTTGAGGTTCGCCCCGTCGATGTAGACCTGACCACCGTGCTGGTGGACCAGCGCGCACATGTCGGTGATGCCCTCTTCGTAGACCCCGTGCGTCGAGGGGTACGTCACCATGATGGCCGCCAGGCGGTCATGGTGCTCCTCGCACTTCCGGCGCAGGTCCTCGAGGTCCACCGTGCCGTCGCCGAGCGCGCCCACCACCACGACACGCATGCCGGCCATGACCGCGGAGGCCGCATTGGTCCCGTGTGCGCTCGACGGGATGAGACAGACGTTGCGTCCTTCGTCGCCCCGCGACCGGTGGTACGCCGCGATGGCGAGCAGGCCCGCCAGCTCTCCCTGACTCCCCGCGTTCGGCTGCACGGACACCTTGGCGTAGCCGGTCACCTCCGCCAGCCATCCCTCGAGCTCGTCGATGAGCGACAGATAGCCCGGCGTACTCTCGATCGGCGCGAACGGGTGGATCTCTGCGAAGCCCGGCAGGCCGACGGGTTCCATCTCCGTCGTGGCGTTCAGCTTCATGGTGCAGGACCCGAGCGGGATCATGCCGCGGTCGAGCGCGAAATCCTGGTCGGAGAGGCGGCGCAGATAGCGGAGCATGGCCGTCTCGGAGTGGTGCTCCGAGAAGACGGCATGGTTCAGGATCGGTCCGCGGCGCAGGAGGGTCTCCGGCAGCGCGGTCTCGGCGCCCGCTCCCCCGCCCTTCGCCCCGAAGGCCTCGAGAACGGAGGCGCAGTGGGTCGCCGTGGTCGTCTCGCCGCACGAGATCCCGACGTGGTCCGCGTCGACGAGCCGCAAGAGCACCCCGCGGTCACGGGCATCGGCGACGACGGCCGCCGCGGAGCCCGGCACCTCGACCACAATGGTGTCGAAGAACTCCCGGTGGGCCAAGCGTGAAGCCGGAGGCCTCCAGACCCGCCGCCAGTTCGGCGGCCCGGCGGTGGATGCGGCGGGCAATGCCGCGCAGGCCCTCGGCGCCGTGGTACACGGCGTACATGGAAGCGACGACCGCCAACAGGACCTGCGCCGTGCAGATGTTGGACGTGGCCTTCTCGCGGCGGATGTGCTGCTCCCGCGTCTGCAGGGCGAGCCGGTAGGCCGGGCGATCCTCCGCGTCGATGGAGAGGCCGACCAGCCGCCCGGGCAGATCCCGCTCGAGGCCGCCCTTGACGGCCATGTACGCCGCGTGCGGCCCGCCGTACCAGAGCGGGACGCCGAAGCGCTGGGTGGAGCCGACGGCGACGTCGGCCCCCCACTCCCCCGGCGGCTTGAGCAGCGTCAGCGCGAGGAGGTCCGCCGCCACCGCCACCAGCGCCCCCTTGGCATGGGCTTCGGCTGTCAGCGCCTCGAAGTCGCGCAGCGCGCCGGAGCAACCCGGGTACTGCTGGACCAGGCCGAAGTAGTCGCCCTCGGGTGTACCGGCACTCAGGTCCACGACGTCCATGACGAGCCCCAGCGGCCCGAGGCGGGTCGCCAGCACGGCGAGGGTCTGGGGCAGGCAGTCGGCGTCGACGATGACCCGATTCGATGCATTCGTGGCCCGGCGGCGCATGAGCGTGACCGCTTCGGCCACGGCGGTGCTCTCGTCGAGCAGGGAGGCGTTGGCCGTGTCGAGCCCGGTGAGATCGGTCACCATCGTCTGAAAGTTCAGGAGGGCCTCCAACCGGCCCTGGCTGATTTCGGGCTGGTACGGCGTGTACGCCGTGTACCACGCGGGGCTCTCGAGCACGTTGCGCCGGACGACACCGGGCGTGATGGTCCCCGCATAGCCGAGGCCGATCATGGGCTCGGCGATCGTGTTGCTGGCAGCCAGCCGGCGGAGCTCCTCGAGGACCTGTTGCTCGGAGACGGCGGGAGGGAGGCGGAGCGTGCCGAGGCTCCGCACGCTTCCCGGAACCGCGGCATCGACCAGCGCGTCGAGTGACTCGTAGCCCAGGACCTTGAGCATTCCCTCTTGCTCGTCGTCAGAGGGGCCGACGTGGCGTCGCACGAAGTCCTCGAAGGGCTCGAGTACCTCGGATTGATTGCCGGCCTGCTGCTCGCTCACGGGGGATCTCCTCACGTGTTCCGCTCACGCGGAACTGTCGGACGTCCTCCCCGCTCTGTCACTGGACCTGAGAGCCTCACCGCGAACTACGCGGCTTCCACCTTCGGTGCAGGCGTACCTGCTTTCCAGAGTTGCCTCGCCGGAGCGGTATGTCGGCCTGAGAGTTTCTCGGGGAGAGTTGCTCCTCCGGCGTCCCCTCGACTGCGTGCTGCGGGGACTCTGGCGCTCCGGTTCAAACGGCGTATTCAGTTGTGCACCTCACTCTACCGGACCCGCCATGGCGGGCCGGTTGCACGCGGCGAGCTACTCGCTCTCGTCCCTGATGGGCCACAGAGGTGGACGCACGAGCCGGGCCGGAAGCTCCCGTCCGCGCTGGACGATGGTGATGGCATCCCCGTCGAGCAGCCGTGCGTCGGCGTCGACAAAGCCCAGCCCGATCCCCCGTTCCCGCATCGGCGAGAAGTTCCCACTGGTCAGGATGCCGACCTGCTCGGCGCCCTCACGCAGCAGTGAGCCGTCCCGTAACGGCTGCCGTCCATCCGCCACGAACCCGCGCAATCGCCGCGCCGGGCCGTTCGCCCGCTCCTCCTCCAGCGCGGCCCGACCCGTGAAATCGCCCTTGTCCCACCCGATCACCCAGCCGAGGCCCGCCTGCAACGGGGTGATGCCCGGACCGAGCTCGTGACCGTGGAGCGGGAGCCCGGCCTCCAGGCGCAGCGTGTCGCGGGCACCGAGGCCCGCCGGGAGGACGCCCTGTCCCAGGATCGCGTCCCAGAAGTCGACGGCCACCTCGGCGGGAACGGCGCATTCCACGCCCTCCTCGCCCGTGTAGCCGGTTCCCGCCACCAGACAGGTCGCTCCGGCCCACTCGAATTGCCTGACCGCGAACCGATGGACGGTGGCCGCCTCGGACGAGACCTGCGCCAGGCGCGAGCGGCCTCGGGGCCCTGGATCGCGATGACCGCCCTCTCGTCGGTGGTGTCCCTCCCGCCGATGGCGGCCACGACATCCGAGGTGTTCGAGGCGTTCGGCATGACATCGAACCGCTCTTCGTCGATCCACCACACGATGATGTCGTCGACCACGAAGCCGTCCTCGTCGAGGAGGTGGGTGTACTGCGCCCGTCCCGGATGGATCCGGGTCAGGTCGTTGCTCAGCGAGTGCTGGAGATGGCCGAACGCGTCGCTGCCGAGGACGCGCACCGTGCCGAGGTGGCTGACGTCGAAGGCCACCGCCGAGCTGCGGCAGGCCCGATGCTCGGCCACCGTTCCGCTGGGATAGGCCAGCGGCATCTCCCAGCCCCCGAACGGGACCATCTTGGCCCCCAGCGCGATGTGCGACGCGTGGAGCGGCGACACCCGGAGCAGCAGTGTCGGCGCCGTCATCGGTATCCACCCAGCCAGATTAGGCCGCTCCGGACAGCAGTCCGTGGGACGCAATCAGCGAAACGAAGTCACGCTGGTACACGATGGAGATCGGCACTTCGGGGTAGAGCTCGCGCATGCGCCGCACTTTGCGGTTCTTGCGGGTCACCAGTCGTTGGTCGGCTGTGGTCAGCTCAATGAACGCGCCGCGGCCGGGCAGGTAGAAGTCCGGGCGGAATCCCGAGACGGGAGAGCCGCTGTCGTCCCAGGCCAGCGGGAACTCCACGGGCTCGTACTGCCAGCGCTCGCCCGACAGGTCGAGCAGTGTGGCGAACAGGCGCTCGGAAGGATGGGCGAAACGGACCTGCCCCGCGGGCACGCAAGCCGGATGGTGGATGCGCCCGACACGCGCTGGGTCCGTCGAGGTCACTCCCCCGCGGCCCGCGCGACCTGCACTCGGGAGGAACGTGACTTGGCCGGAGCATCCTTGGACGCCGCGTCCAGGCTCACGATGTCTGCGTCCAGCTCCTCGACCACACCGGCCAACGGCACGATGTTGAACACACCCTGTCCGCCGGCCAGCAGATCCACGACTTCACCGTTGGATCGGGCCAGCACCGAACTGGTTCCCGTCAGCACCAGGTTGGCCGACGCCAGGTCCGAGCCCAGGTCCTCCCGCAGGCATTCGACGGCCCGTCGCGCCGACTGCAGCGAGACCCCGGAGTCGAGCAGTTGCTTGATCACCTTGAGCTCGAGCACGTCCGAATAGGCGTAGACCCGTCGCGAGCCGCTGCCCTTGGCCGTCGCCACCGACGGCTGGAGCAAGCCCGGTGCGAGCCCAATAGTCGAGCTGCCGGTACGAGATCCCCACGAGACCACACACCTGCGGCCCATGAAACCCCCCGACCTGGGGTACGGCGTCGTCGACCATCACACCTCCCTGCAATCCCACTCCTGCGCTACCACTCCAACCGTCACTGTAGTGCATGACGGACGACACAGCAGTAGTTACGAGGGCGTTATTCGGGGGGAATTCCCGGGCTCCTGGGGCCAGACCACCACGGTCCCGTGCACGAAGAGCCCGACCCTGCGCCCGGGCTCGAGCGGAGCGCCCCCGGTGACCCGCACGACCAGGTCGGGCAGGCCGGGCCCCTCGGGACGGACCCGCACGACCGCGTCGTGGCCGTAGTACTCGTAGCTCTGCACCGTCGCCGCGACCCCTCCGCCGGGGGCATCCTCGAGCCTGATCTGCTCCGGCCGGACCATGACCTGGGCCGGACCGCCCGCCCGCCGACCCGTTCCCCTGGGCCACGGCGAGATCGCCCAACGCGGTGCGTGCCATGCCCCCGTGGACCTCCCCGTCGAGGACGTTGGACTCCCCCAGGAACTGCGCCAGGTCCACGTCGCCGGGACGGCCGTACAAACCCGCCGGCGTGTCCAGCTGCGCGATGACACCGTGCCGCAGGACCGCCACCTGGTCGGCCATGGAGAGCGCCTCGTCCTGATCGTGGGTGACGAGGATGGACGTCGTCCCGGCCTGGCGCAGCACGGCATGGACATCGGCACGGACCGAGGACCGCATTGCGGCGTCGAGCGAGGAGAAGGGCTCGTCCAAGAGGACGAGCTCGGGCTCGATGGCGAGCGCCGCGGGCAAGGGCAACCCGCTGTTGCTGCCCACCCGAGAGCTGATGCGGGAAGCGGCGGCGGTACCCCGACAGTCCCACCAGCTCGAGGAGCTCGTCGACACGCTCCCGACGCTTCGGGCCCCTGGGAAGCCCGAAGGCCACATTGCGTCCCACGCTCAGATGCGGGAACAACGCGCCCTCCTGCGGCACGTACCCGATGCGACGACGGTCACTGGGCATGAAGCCCCGGCCGGCATCGTCGACCACCACTCCCCCGATGCTGACCTGCCCCTCGTCCGCCCGTTCGAAGCCGGCCACGATCCGCAGCAGCGTGGTCTTGCCGCTGCCCGACGAACCGAGGATGGCGGTGAACGAACCGGCCGGCACGGCCAGATCCACCCCGCGCAGGACGGGCTGGGGCCCGAAGGCCTTGGCGACACCGGTGATGCGAAGGTCTTTCACGTCGACATCATTCTGGTCGGCAACAGCGCACCGGGCGCGTCCGGTCCGGGGCCGGCTGCTGCCCATCCGGCCGGGCTGGCGGTCGAACCAACGGCCGAGCACATAGCCGGGCACCGCCGCGATGAGCACCATCACGCCGGCATACGGGGCGGCCTGGGAGTAGGACACGTTCGACTCGAAGGCCCAGAACTGGGTCGCCAGCGTCTCCACGTTCGTCGGGTGGAGGACGAGGGTGGCCGTGAGCTCCGTCGCCGTCTCGAGGAAGACCAACGCGAACGCGGCGACCAGGCCGGGCCCCATCAGGGGCAGCGTGACGCGCCACAGGACCGAGCGTCGGCTCACGCCGAGCGAGCCGGCCACCTCTTCGAGCCCGACCGGCGCCCGGGCCACGGCGGCACGCACGGAGACCACCGCCAGAGGGAAGAACATGATGGCGTAGGCCACGACCAGCAGCGGGGTCGTCTGGTAGAAGCGGCCCTGCAGGAAGTGCTCGGTCACGTAGGTGAGGCTCAACGCGATCACCAGGCCGGGCACGGCGAGGACCACCAGGTTCGATCGCTCCAAGCTCGAGCACCTTGCGCCGCGGGAAGCGCACCGACAGGAGGGCGATCGGTACCGCGGCCAGCGTGGCCACGACGCCGGCCGCCGCGGCATAGCCGAACGTGTTCAGCGTCGCGTCGGGCAGCGAGGCCGCCGCCGGCAACGTGCTGCTGCCTCCCTTGAGCAGCAGATAGACGATCGACCCGACAGGGACGCCGAGCGCCAGGACGACGAGCAGGCCGAGACCACCCAACGCGACGGGGCGGAGGCGGCCCAGCGGGAGGGGGCGGAGCTGCACGCGCGGCACCGGCGCCCAGCCGCGCCGAGCGCCCGTGCCCACGCACCGTGTCCTCACTGGCGAGGAGCAGCGCGCCCAGGAGCACCAAAATGAGCGAGAGGGCGCAGGCGGCCGGCTGGTTGAACCCGACCTGGAACTCGTTGTAGATCTCGGTCGTCAGCGTCTGGTAGCCCAGGATCTCGAAGGCGCCGAACTCGGCCAGCACGACCAACCCCACCAGGATCGCTCCCCCGAAGATGGCCAGCCGCGCCTGCCCCACGGTGACGGTCCAGAACGTCCTGCACCCGGCCCAGCCCGAGGCTGCGCGCCACTTCCTCCTGCGCCGGGTCTGCGCCCCGCAGGCTGGCCGCCACCGGAAGGAAGACCAACGGATAGACGGCCAGGGTCATGACGAGCACGGCGGCCCAGAAGCCGGCGATGGAAGGGAAGATCGCCTTCCAGCCGAAGCTCACGACGAAGTCCGGAATGCCGAGCGGGATGACGACGAGGATGGCGAGGAGGCGGCGGCACGGGACATCTGTCCGCTCGACGAACCAGGCGGCCAGGGTGCCGACGAAGGCGCTCAGCACCGTCACGACGACGACCAGCGACACCGTGTTCCAGATCAGCGTGGCGGTCAGGCTGCGGAACAACAGCTGGTGCAGCTGGGCCCACCCGACCTGGACCGCCTGCACGATCAGGAAGACCAGCGGCAGCAGGACCGCCACCGACACGAGCACTGCTCCGGCGGTGAGCAGAGGCGGCAACCGGCGCCGGCCGCCGCGGCGGCCCGGAGCCGGCGTGCCCTCGATCACAGCAGCTGCGCCTCCTGCAGGAGCTTGATCGCCTCGGCGCCCGTACCGAGCTCGGCAACGGTGATGTCGTTCGGCTGCAGCTGGTCGAACGGGGTCTCGGGCTGCGAGGTCGTCACCCCGGACGCGATCGGGTACTCGTAGCTCTCGCTGTGCCCGATGATCTCCTGGCCCTGCTTCGAGGTGAGGAAGGCGAGGAAGCGCTGCGCGTCGGCCTGGTGGCTCGACGACTTCAGGATGCCGGCGCCGGACACGTCGATCACGTACCCGGGGTCGTGCGGGGCGAACGTGGCGATGGCCGAGTGCAGTCCTGCCGCGCCGACCTGGGCTTTTTCACGGTACCAGTAGTACTGGTTGATGACGCCCAGCGCCACCTGCCCCCGGTTGACCTCCGAGATGAGCGTCTCGTTGTCGGGATAGCTGTGGCTGCCGGCGTTCGCCTTCACCCCTTCCAGCCACCGCAACGCGGCCGCGTCGCCGTGGGCGCGCGGCGATGGACGTGACGATCGGCTGGAAGTCGGTCTCGGAGCCGGCGATGCCGATCTTGCCCTTCCATTGCGGGTCGGCCAGTTCCATCACCGACTTCGGCAGTTCGCTCGGGCTCAGGAGCGACGTGTTGTACCCCATGACGCTGACGCGGGCGGTGACGCCCACCCATTTGCCGTCGGGCGAGTTGAACCGTGCGGGGTGTTGGCCAGCGTGGACGGGTCCACCGACGCCAGGAGATCCTTGGAGGCCAGGTACTGCAGCGGGGGCGTGTTCTCGGTGAAGTACACGTCGGCCGGCGAGTGGGAGCCCTCCGTCACGATCTGGTCGGCCAGGACGTCCTCGTCGTCACTGCGCAGGTTGACCGGGATGCCCGTCTGCTTCTCGAAGGCGGCGATCAAGGCCTGGGTCGTCTGCACGTGCTGGCCCGAATAGACCGTCAAGGCGTCCGACGAGCCCGTCGAACCGGAGGAACATCCGGCCAGCACGACCGCTCCCACGGCGAGGGCCAGGCCGAGGGCCACCGCGCCCCTGCGGCGCCGCGCCGTCATCCGACGCCCTCTTCCGTCGCATTGCCGCTCCCACTTCCCCACCCGGGTCCGTTTGTTAGGTAGCCCGAAAGTTAGGGCAGCCTAACGAAGCGCGTCAAGCCCGGCTGCGGTCAGGGTGCGACCGGGGGCGCCTCCGGCCAGGTCGGCCCGGCCCTCCAGGGGGCTGGAGGGCTCGGCGTGGAAGCGAACGGGGATGCGCCCGGATCGCCGGGCCTCGGCACCGGCCTCGACGGCGAGGCGCATGGCCCGCGCCATGGCCACGGGGTCGTGGGCACGATTGACGGCGGTCGCCACCAGGACCCCGTCACAGCCCAGCTCCATGGCCAGGGCGGCGTCCGATGCCGTGCCGATCCCGGCGTCCAGGATCACCGGGACGTCGACGGCCTCACGGAGGAGGGCGATGTTGTGGGGGTTGCGGATGCCCAGCCCGCTGCCGATCGGTGAGCCGAGGGGCATGACGGCGGCGCAGCCGACCTGTTGCAGCCGGAAGGCCAGGACAGGGTCGTCGGTCGTGTAGGGCAGCACCACGAAACCGTCCTCGGCCAGCTGTTCGGCGGCGGCCAGCAGCTCGACCGCGTCGGGCAACAAGGTGCGGTCGTCGCCGATGACCTCCAGCTTGACCCAGTCGGTGCCGAAGGCCTCCCGCGCCAACTTGGCCGTGAGCACCGCCTCGGACGCGGTGGAACAGCCCGCCGTGTTGGGCAGCACGCGGACGCCGCGATCGCGCAAGAGCGAGAGGAGGGACCCCCGGCCGGCGGCCTCGACACGCCGGACGGCGACCGTCGCCATCGCGGTACCCGAGGCCTCGAGTGCTGGCGGACAGCACGTCGAGGCTCGTCATGCCGCCCGTTCCGAGAATGAGGCGCGAGGCCAGTGCCTCCCCGGCGATGCAGAGGACGCTCTCGGATGGGACGGGCGTGGCGGGACCGGCGTCGTTGCGGGTCACCGGACGACGATACCCCGGTGCCCGCCTATGGTGGCTCGGTGCCGGACCCGACACCGCCGACGGCGTTGACCATCGCCGGTTCCGACTCGGGCGGCGGCGCCGGCGCCCAGGCCGATCTCAAGACCTTCGCCGCGCTGCGGGTGCACGGCACGTGCGCCTTGACCGCGGTGACCGCGCAGAACACGGCTGCGGTGCGCGGCGTCGTCGCCCTCGAGCCCGACTTCGTACGCCAGCAGGTCGAGGCGGTCCTCGACGACTTCGACATCCGGGCCGTGAAGACCGGCATGCTGGCCACCGCCGCCATCGTCGAGACAGTGGCCGATCTGGCCGCAGGCGGGCTGCTCCCCCAGCTCGTGGTGGATCCGGTCCTGGTGTCGTCCACCGGGCACCGACTGCTGGAGCCCGCGGGCGTGGCCGCGTACCTGCAACAGCTGCTGCCCCACGCCCTGGTGGTCACGCCCAACCTCCGGGAGGCCGCCGTCCTCGGTGAGATCGACGTCGAGAGCCTCGGGACCCTCGAGGCCCGGATCGCAGTGGCTGAGCGCATCAGGTCGACGGGGGCCCGGTACGTCGTGGTCAAGGGAGGCCACCTCACCGACTCGGCGGACGATGTCGTGGCCGGACCCGAAGGGACCGTCGTCCTGCCGGGCGAGCGTGTGGTGACGGGGAACGACCACGGCACGGGCTGCTCCTTGTCCGCCGCCATCGCCGCGTCACTGGCCCGTGGGGCCGCCGTGCCCGAGGCGATCGCCCAGGCCAAGGCATTCGTGGCGCGAGCCCTGGCCGGCGGTGCCGGGTGGCGCCTGGGCGCCGGGCACGGGCCCCTCGACCATTTCGGGTGGTCAGGCGCCCCGTAGACATCCCACGGCCCTAAGAAGTCAAGCCGCGAGCTGTGAGTCGTCCGGCCAGGCAAGCAGTTCGTCGTAGAGGATTCCTCGCTCCAAGCAGACGTGGAGAATCCCGACGAGGCGGTTGGCCAGTTGGCGGAGCGCCTGGCGATGGCTCTTTTGCCTTGCTCGGAGCTGGTCGTAGTAGCGACGAGCCCCTGGTGATGCGCTGAGGGCGCAGAAGGCCCACCGATCGCAGGCGTCGCCGAGGCGTCGGTTGCGGGCGAAACGGGCGAGCACGACCCTGCTATGGCCCGAGGCTTTGGTGACAGGCGACGTGCCGGCGTAGTTCTTGCGAGACTTGGTTCCGGAGAAACGAGTCCGGTCATCACCGAACTCGCCCAGCACCCGAGCGCCGAGGACCGTCCCGAGTCCTGGCAGGGAAAGGACGACCTTGGCGTCCGGGTGCTGCTCAAAATGTTCCGAGAGTGCCGACTCGAGCTCGACGATCTGGGCGTTGAACGAAACGATCAGCGCCAGAGCCGACCGCGTTATGAGCCCGTGAGTCTTCGGTGATCAGCTCGGGGGCGGCGAGCTGATCGGTACGCAGTGCCGCTTGGATCTCTTCGGCTCGATGGTCGATGTAGCGCAGGCGGCCGCCGCGACGTAGCGCCGAGGCAATCTTCGAGCGTGAAAGCCCGCGGCCGAGCTCGGGGGTGGGGGCGACTTGAGAGAACAGCCAATGCGTCTGGGCTGGCCAGATCGGTGCCGAAGGCGGTCAAGGCCCCGGGGTAGTACTCGCGCAACGACGAACGCAGCGCATTGACCTGGCGCTGGCGGTTCCAGATGGCGTTCTGGTGGGCCCGGGCCAAGAGCTTGACCCCCTCAGCCAGATCTGAATCACCAGCGATGGCCCGATGGTTGTGCCGGTCGGTGCGCACCAGATCGGCCAGCACCTTGGCGTCGCCGGGGTCGGACTTTGCTCCAGAAGTGCTGTGGCGGTCGCGGTATCGGGCGGCTGCCAACGGGTTGATGGCATAGATCTCGTAGCCGGCTTCGAGCATCGACCACACGACCAGTCCACGGTCGATCTCGATGCCGACTACGACCTGGTCGTCATCGACAAGGTGCGCGGCCACGAGTCCGTGGAGATCGCCGATCCCGGCCACGCTGTCGGGTACTCGGCGTTTGCCCAGCACCATCCCGTCCTCGGCCATCACGCAGACGTCGTGATGGTCCTCGGCCCAGTCCACTCCCACAAAGAGCACTGCTCCTCCTTTCGCTCATGAGCCCCGAGGAGATGCGCAGCGACCTAATGGTGAAGTGCTCGAGGCACGACATCCCACCAGCTGTCAGTCTCCTCACCAACCCGACGGGGCACGAGCTATGGGTAGGGTTCAGGACCCGGGCTGGAGGGGTGCTCCCGCCGAGTGGCTCGGCATCAGCTTGCCTTCTTAAGCGAGCCAAATGCTCCCATTAGGCTTGGGGCCGTCATGAGCGGCGATCTCGAACCACAGCGGCCTCCCGCCTCGGGGGGCTTCTCCATGCGGCCGGCCATGATCGTCGTCGGCCTGGCGGCGCTGATCCTCGTCGTCTTCGTCACCATCGGCATCGTGTCCTCCCAGTCCCCGGCCGCAGTGAAGCACTCGAAGAGCGAGGTCGCGGTGCCGGGCGTCTCGCTCCGCGCCGTGCAGGCGGCGTCGTCGCTCGCCCCCATCGCCAGCGGCGGTGAACCACCGATCAACATCCTGAACGCCGTCGACCTCCCCGCCGGGTCGGTCCGGATCTCCCACCAGGACAACACTGCGGGGGCGGGCCAATTCGACGCCCAGGTCACCTTCGGTTCCCAGGAGTCCCAGGCGGCGCTGATCGCCTTCTACGCCGCCGACATGAAGTCCCAGGGCTGGCAGATCGCCGACCAGGGTCCGGCGAGGAACAACCCGGGTGCCCTCGAGGTCCTGGGCAAGCTCGCCGGTTCGGACGGCTACTACTGGGAGTTGGGAGCGACCGTCGACGCGACGACCTTCCCGGCCGGTGGTCCCCCACGCGGGACGACCCATTTCACCGTGCGGCTCTTCCAGGTCGCCGACCCCGATTAGCCCGCCGTCACGGCGCAGCCGCTCCGGAGGCGGTCAGTTCGATCCGGCGCTCACGACCTCGGCCGCTGCATCCGCGGGCAGCAGGTCCGGCGGTGGGGCCGGCTCGTCGAGCAGGTAGGCCCAGACGAAGAAGTTGATCGGGTAGAGCAGGTACCCGATCCGCGGGTCGGGCGCCAGCAGAATGAGGGCGGACATCACGACGCCGGTGATCATGCAGACCTCGGCAGCCGTGCCCGGCGTGCGCCGGTAGAGATGCCGCGCCAGCAGGACCGTCAGGATGATGCCGACGGCGAGGGGCAGTGCCCGGCTGATGGAAGGGAACTCGCTCACCAACACGTGACCGGGCAGTGCACTGGCCGCCGTCGTCGGGATTTTGCTCAACCCGAGAGGAAAGAGCACGACATCGTCGATGAGGGCGAAGGGGCCGCGCAGGGCGAAGGGGAAGATCGTCGGGACGGCCACGACGACCATGCCGGCCAGCATGGAGAACGGTCGGCGCTCGCCATTGCGCCCGCGCGCGGCGAACAGCGCCAATGCAGCGAGGGGCCAGGCGGTGAACTTCATGGCCGAGGCGATGCCGAAGACGACGCCCGAGGCGAAGGGCCGTCGCCGTTGCGCCAGGACGATGGCCAGGAGCAGGAAGGCAACGACGGGGATGTCGTCGCCTCCGGTCGCCAGCGGCAGCGAGGCGAGCGGAAGGATGATGAGCGCCTGTATGGCCCGGATCTTCCGGCGCCCGTTGGCCCGGCACAGGTACAGGGCGACGGAGGCCACGGCCAGCGTCGTGACGCAGAAGAAGATCCGGGCGTCACTCAGCCCGTTGTTCGGCCAGATCTCACTCGGAATGCCGGCGACGGCCATGACCGGCAGATAGGGCAGGAACCCCTCGAAATTCGGTTGGCCGGGAGGGTGGTACTTCGCCGGATGGTGCAGACGGACCGGCACGACATATGGATCCTTGTCGTGTACGAGATCCTGACCGCCGACTTCGACGGTCACCACCTCGGGCTGCTGGTGGGAACCCGCCACGTGGTCGAACCGCCAAAGGATTTCGAAACCCATCGGAATGGCGAGCGAACCGGCGAAGACGCACGCCGCCACAATGATCCGCGTCAGCCAGGCGCGCCGGTGCTGACGCTTCGTCAGCGCCTGCTCTGGTTGGCGTCGACGGAGACGGCGCACCGCGATGGCCAGGACCGCGGAGGCCACCGCTCCGAAGGCGAAGGGGAGCAGGGCCATCCGTCCCCACACTTGGTACAGCGCGTTGGTCGACGTGTAGATGGTGAGGAGGGCGAACAACGCGCTCACGCCGTACAACAGCGCGTCGCCCACTTCGGGGGAGATCCGCTTGATGCGACCCCATACCCGCTGCCACTGATCGGCCAAGGGCGTGGCCCAGGTCGGGATGGTCGTCGCGGAATCGTTCAGCATGGCCTCGCAAAAGCCTCGCACACAGGGGGGACGCGGGAAGGAACCCCCGCGGTCGATCCTAGAGGTGAAGGTGACGTCGGTAGAACGCCAATTCGGCCTCCAAGCATGCGGTCAACGTGTCGGCCCGACGGAAGCCGTGACCCTCGCCCTCGAAGAAGACCAGGTCACAGGAGGTGCCGGCCGCTGCCAGGGCGTCCCGCATGCCTTCGGCCTGTGCCGGCGGGACCACAGGGTCATCCGTTCCCTGCAGGAGCAGGACCGAGCCACGCATGGTGCCGGCCCGGTGGACGGGAGACCGCTCCTCGTAGAGCGGGCGGGACACCGGCAGCGGTCCGATCAGGCGGTCGGTGTAATGGGCCTCGAAGTCGTGGGTGGTCGCCACCAGTCCGAGCAGGTCGGTGACCCCGTACCACGACACACAGGCCGCGAACCCCTCCCCGGCGGCGAGCGCATTGAGCGCCGTCATGCCGCCCGCGCTGCCACCGCGTACGGCCATCCGCTCTGGGTCGATGTCACCGCGGGCCGCCAGGAACAGCGCCGCATCGAGGCAGTCCTCCGAGTCGGCGACGCCCCACCGGCCCCAGAGAGCGCAGCGGTAGGCGCGCCCGTAGCCCGAGCTGCCGGCGTAGTCGACGCAGGCCACGGCAAATCCCCGAGTGGTGAAGAACTGCAGCGTCAGGTCGAACCCGGCCTGGCACGACGACGTCGGGCCACCGTGGCACCACGTCACCAGCGGGGGTGGGCTCCCTGCCGGTCCTTGGACCTGCGCCCGATGCGGGGCGGTACAGCGTGCCGTGGACCGGGCGACCCGACCGGCCGGTGAGGCTGAAGGGCTCCCCCACCGCCACGTCCGCCGCTCGCAACGGCACGGCGGCGTGGGGGCGCAAGGGGTGGGCCCCGCCGTCAGGGCGCCAGAGCCAGACGGTGGATGCCGCGTCAGGCGTGCTCCCGATGAGCGCGAGCGCCGTCTCCGTGGGCGCACAGCGCGGCGATGGAGACGCACGGCTGCGCCAGCGGCTGCGGTTGTCCCTCGTCGATCCAATCGGACGAGCGCGTCCCGCCCGGCGGTCGTCATGCGCGCCACGAGTGCCCCGTCGCCCGTCTCGGCCATCGTCTGCTGGCCCAGTACCCAGTCGGGCCCGTGGAACTCGGACTCCACGGCGGTCAAGGGCCGAGGCTCCTCCGTCGTGCCGGGCCGACCGCCGTGACGGTACGGCTGCCACCAACCCGAGCGGTCGGAGACGAAGCGCAACGAGCCGTCCCGGGCCCAGGCGGGCTGGCCGACCGACTCCGAGCGGCCGCCGGCCACCGCGCTGCGCCGGCCCGGACGGCTGGAGCGTCGGGTGGTCGTGGTCGTGCTCCGCGCAGGCGGCGTGGCCGAGCGGCAGGAGCAGCACGGCCGAGGCGTCCCACGGCATGTCCGGGTGGTCCCAGGCGACGACGGCGAGGCGGTCACCGGCGGGGTGCGGGCGCGGCGTGCCGAAGAAGTCGTGCCCGTCGAGCAGCGTGGTCTCGCACGGCGATCCGGAGCCCGTGGCGAGGGCGACGATACTGCGGACAGGCCGGGTCGATCCCTCGCGGATGCGCCTCACGGACGGCCAACACCCACGCGCCGTCAGCCGTGGCGCACAAACCGCCGTGACGATGCGTCTCGCCCGGCGGTGCGGGCGCGCTCAGGGGCGTGGGTACCGCCCCGTCCGTGGCGCCGCACCGTCACAGAGCCACACCCCTTGGTCCGACTGGTCGACGTAGGCGAAGGCACCAGCGGACCGACCGGGAACGAGACACAACGCTCCCCCGCCGTACTCATTGACCCGGCTGCGGATGCTGACGCCCTCGGGCGAATGATCCGCCGGCCCCTGCGCATCGGCCCGCACGACGACGGTCCGACCCCCCTCCGACGGGCGGGACTCGAGCCAGAAGACGGCGCTGCCGTCAGAGCAGAGCTCCGAGAGCGACACCTTGGCCCGGGCCACGTCGCCCGCCGCGAGCGGCGAGGCCCAACCCCCATAATCTGCGCTCGTGGTCACGTTCCGAACGTACCCGTTGCAAGCCGACGCGCCGGAAGGCGGCGGCCCGGCCCTCTACAGTGAGCCCGTGCGCTTCGCGGCCTACCTGCTCTCCAAGGCGGGAGCGGTCATCCGGCCCGCCGTGGTCGAGCTGGCCGACACCGACCTTCCCGAGGGCGAGGTGCTCGTCCGGGTCGAGTGGTCCGCCATCAACTTCAAGGACGCCATGGTCACCCGACCCGGGAACCGGGTCGCCCGGGTCTTCCCGCTCGTCCCCGGCGTCGAGCTGACGGGCAGCGTGGAGGAGAGCACGAGTCCCGAGTTCACGCCCGGACAGCGCGTGCTGGTGCAGGGCTACGACCTCGGCGTGGACCGCCACGGCGGCTTTGCCGCCTACGCCCGTGTCCCGGCCGACTGGGTCGTGCCGCTCCCCGACGCCCTCTCGTGTCGCACCGCCGCCATCATCGGCCTGGCCGGCTCGACCGCCCTGCTGTCGCTTCGCCGCCTCGTCCACCACGGTACGAAACCCGAGGACGGGCCCATTCTCGTCACCGGTGCCTCCGGCGGCGTCGGGAGTGCCGCCGTCGCGCTCTTGGCTCACGCCGGGTTCGAGGTCGTGGCGTCTTCAGGGAAGACGACGGAGCACGACTACCTGCAGCAGCTCGGGGCCACGCGGGTCGTCGGGCGCGAGTTCACCGAGGACGACGGACGGAGCCTGGGTCCCCAGCTCTGGTCCGGCGTCGTCGACTGCGTCGGCGGGAGGGCGCTGGCCGAAGCGCTGCGCACGGTTCGCTACGGCGGCGCGGTGGCGGCGAGCGGGCTGACCGGAGGCAACGAGCTGGCCACGACCGTCTATCCGTTCATTGTGCGTGGCGTCGCCCTGTTGGGGATCGACACCGTGGCGACGCCGATCGAGGAGCGCCGGGAGCTCTGGCGGGACATGGCCGACGCGTTCCCGCTGCAGCACTGCGAGGAGATGGTGAACGAGGAGATCGGGCTCGACGAGCTCACGGCGGCCCTCGACCGCGTGCTCGACGCCGCCGTGCGCGGCCGCGATCCTCGTCAACCCCGCCCTGACGCAATGGACGCCCGGCGGACGTCAGCCGGCGTAGACGGGCGACACCCTGATCGTCCCGTTGCCACAGGGACCGATGGCCAGCTGGAACGCCGAGGAGGCGGTCGATCGAGCCGGGCATGGTCACCGAGGCGGACTCGGACGTGGGGCAACTCGTCTGCGAGCCGACCGGTACGTCGGAGTACTGGTAGGCGAACTGCGCCGTCGAGGACGGAGCCACCGAGACGGATGACGGCGGTGCATTCGCCGCGCTCGAGACCGTGACCGTGAGCCCGTTCACCATCGTGACGGTGAGCGGCGCCCCGCTGCCGGAGAAGAGCGCCATGGTCGGATAGCCGTTCACCGTGCACGCGGTGGTCCCGGTGTTGGTGACGGTGACCACGCCGGTGATCGTGCCGGCGGCACCTTGCCCCTGGCCGGGAGATGCGCGTGATGTGGCTGCACGCGGTCGTGGTCGCGCCCGTGGACGTCGTCGTGGAGGCGGCCGTGGTGCTGGTCGTGCTCGGGGCGGACGTCGTCGACGTCGTGGCGCGTGTCGTCGTCGTGACCTTCTTGGGCTTGCTCGGGACTGCTGCTGCACGCGGCGAACACGACGGCGGCGCCCGCGACGGAGGCGAGCGCCCAGCGGACGGAGCGTCACCCCTCGAAGTCCTCGGGCCGCACGGAGTCGAGGAACTGCCTGAACTGACCCACCAGCTCGTCGGGCGTGTCGTCCTCTTCTTCCTCGGCGTCGAGCGCCAGGATGATCCCCTCGGACTCCATGAGCTCGTCGGACACGAAGAGTGGCGACTCGGTCCGCACGGCGACGGCCACCGCGTCGGACGGCCGGCTCGAGACGATGGTCCGCTCCTCGCCGCGCACAAGGTGCATTTCGGCATAGTAGGTGGACGCACGCAGCTCGGTGATGATCACCCGCTCGACGTTGATGTCGAGGGCCCCGAGCATGTCCTTCATCAGGTCATGGGTCAGCGGTCGAGGCATCGTCACCCCCTGCAGGGCGTAGGCGATGGCGGTTGCCTCGGGGCTGCCGATGAAGATGGGCAGCGTGCGCCCCTCGCCCTCGGTCTCCTGCAGCAGGAGCACGGGGGTATTCGATTGCAGGTCCACCCTGACGGCACGGAGGAGCACACGGACCATGACTGAAATGTAGCGCCCGATTCCGGGCCTGCGTCACCCCCCCAGGTGGCGGCGGAGCGACTGGCGCAGGAGGGTGGCCCGCATCGATTGTCCCAGCGCAGCCAACTGGTCGGCTCCGTCGACGGCCCGCTGGCGAGATTCGGGGTTTCTCTGCCGCAAAAGAGGGATCACCACCTGCTCGATGAGCCCCAGCTCGCGATCGGCCGCGTTCCGGTAGAGGCGCAGGTGGCGGGGCTCGATCCCGAAGGCGCGGAACGCAGCCGCCAGGTTGGCCACCGTGAGGGCATCCTCGTCGTAGGTCTCGATCCCCGCGACGCTCACGCATTCCACGAGGCCGAACCCCTTCAGACCCGCCAGCTCGTCGAGCGAGAGGCCGCTGGCGGCGCACAGCTCCTCGGCCGACAGGCTCGCGCCGGTGACCACGGGCGCGGCGGGACTCGCCGTCGGCGTCGGCGCGCGGTGTCGACGCGGCCTCGGGCGCCTTTGCGTCACTCTTGCGCGCGCCCGCCTCGCCCCGTGCCGGGTCGCGGCCGCGGCGCCACGGGTGCCTCCGCCGGTCGTGCCGCGCGCGGTGCCGTTGCCGTGGCCGGTCGCGTTGCGGTCGCCGCGGACGCCGGTGTCGGCGCGACGGGCCGGACACTCAACGTGGCGTCGGCGCGTCGCTCTGCCGCGGTCCGTCGCTGCGGCGCCGTCGCGGTCGTCGCGTTCTCGTGCTGGGCCGAAGGCTCGGCGGCCGCGGTCTTGACGGCTTCAGCCTCGGCCACCACTTGGAGTCCGGCGCGCGCCTGCTTGTCCTCGGGGAGACGCGCCGCGCGTCGCGACGCGTCGGCGAGGATGCGCGCCATGGCCTCCTCGTCGGCCTTGGTGGGTTGCTCGTGGGCGTGACCCGACGCGCCCGACGGCGACCGCGTGCGCCGGTTGCGCCGCCTTGCCGTTCGGTCGCTCGGCTCCGACGTCGTCGCCGAGGTCACCGTCGGCCAGGCGGTCACGGATGACCTTCAAGGGCAGGAAGTGCTCCCGCTGCTGGCGCAGGACCCAACGCAGACGCTCCACGTCGTGGTCGAAGAACTTGCGGTAGCCCGACGGCGAGCGCTCGGGATTGACCAGGCCCTGGCTCTCGAGGAAGCGGATCTTCGAGATGGTCACGTCGGGGAACTCCTCCCGCAGGAGGGTCAGGACGTCACCGATGGAGAGATAGGTCCGGCTGCTCACTCGTTGCCCGCCACCAGGTAGACGAGCTTGAACTTCCCGATCTGCACCTCGTCGCCCGGGGCGAGCGGCACCTCGTCGATGCGCTCCCGGTTCACGTAGGTCCCGTTCAACGAGCCCACGTCACGGACCGAGTAGCCCCCGTCCGTCGGTGAGATCTCCACGTGGCGGCGCGACACCGTGATGTCGTCCAGGAAGATGTCGCTCTCGGGATGCCGCCCGGCCTTCACGACGTCCCCGCCGAGGAGATAGCGCGCCCCGATGTTCGGCCCACGCGTGACGACGAGGACGCCGGCGCCGTGCGGGATCTCGACCGAGGTGACATCCGGGTAGTCCTCTGTCGTCTCACCCTCGTCGGTCGGGTGCAGCGTGATGGTGGCGTCATCGCCGTCCGCGAGGAGCGCGGCTCCGCACGAGGAGCAGAAGTTGACGCCCTCGGGATTGCGGTGCCCGCAGTTGTGACAGAACACGCCGTCCACGGTACCCCACCCCACGACCGACTTCTCCTGCCCTCATCAGACCCCCGAACGCCAGGTCAGTCGGCGGTCAGGTCACCGTAGGCGACCGCGTCGAGGAGGCTGCCCGGATCCGCGTTCGCCGCGAGCTCCAGCTCGCAGAGCCACCCTTCGCCATAGGGATCCTGGTTGATGGTCTCGGGTCCTGCCGTGAGCGATTCGTTCACGGCCGTCACCGTGCCGGCCAGCGGTGAATAGATCTCCGACACCGACTTCGTCGACTCGACCTCGCCGAGCTGTCCGCCGGCTTCGACCTCGGTCCCGACAGCGGGCAGGTCGACGAACACGATGTCCCCCAGCGCGTCCTGGGCGTAGTCGGTGATGCCGATCCGCACGGTGCTTCCCTCTAGGCGGACCCACTCGTGCTCCGGTGAATATCGGAGGTCGTCGGGGATGTTCATGGGGGGCGACCATACCGGACCACCGGCAGCCGCTGCAGGCCCGAAATTCAGGGCAACGTCCGGGCGATCCGTTCGACGTACGTCGCCACCAACGCCTCGGACGACACGGGGTCGGCGCCCTCGGCCCAGACGTGGGTGACCGGGTCCGCCGGGTCGGGCACGACGAGGGCCCATCCCTCGTCGGAGACCACCTTGATGCCGTCCACCAGGACCAGCTCGGCCCCCTCCTCGGTCAGCTGCTCCATGAGCGTCCGCATGACCAGGCCTTTCTGCTCCATGGGGGTCGCCACGTCGGCCTCGCACGATGGGCATTTCCGGGATGGCCGCCACGATCTCGGCCAGCGATCTCGGGCTCTCCTCGAGCAGCGAGACCAGGCGGGCCAGGGCGGCTGCGGCATCGAAGGCCGGCAGGAATGCCGGGAAGACGTACCCTCCCCGCCGGTCGGATGCGAAGGACACGCCGCCCGACGCGGCCGCCTGGAGCAATCCCGACGGCGACAACGGCGTCAGCATCAACTCGATCCCGCGTTCCCGGCAGCGGCGTACGGTGCGATCGCTCGCCGTCACCGGCAGTGCGACCCCGCCGGTCTCCCCGGCGATGGTTGACAACTCAATGAAGGCCATGATCGCCTCGTCGTCGGACAGCACGTGCCCAGTCCCGTCGATCAGCGTCAGCCGCTCGCCGCCGGCGTCGATCACGGCGCCCAGGTCGGCTCCCGAACCGCGCACGGCGTCCGCCACCCTGGCCTCGCTCACGGCGCTGTCCACTGCGATCATGCCCGGGGTCTGCGCATACGGATTGATGCTGAGCACGTCGGCGCCCACCTTCGACAAGAGGTTGGGCATCACGAAGTTGGCCGCGCCGTAGGACAGGTCGAGGACCAGCTTCACCTCGTGCCCGGCTCCCCGGCGCAACCCGAACGCCTCGACGACATCCGCCGTGTACAACTCGATCGTGCGGGGTGAGAAGTCGATGTCCCCGATCTCTCCCGCGGTGACGCGACGGAACTCCTCACGGTGGTACGTGCGTTCGACGCGCCGCTGATCGCTCTCGGAGAGGTCGATGCCCCTGCTCGTCGAAGAAGCGGATCACGACGGACTGCGGATCGTCCGGACTGAGCCGCACCGTCAGGCCCGCCCGGTTGCCGCGCATGCGCACGTGGTGCTGCGTCACGGGCACGGTGGCCAACTCCAGGTCGTTGACGTTCACGCCGACCGAGTTGCACCCCACCATCAGGGCCCGCTTGAGCACCCGGGCCACCCGGCTGGTGTCACGCGAAGCGGTGATGGAGGTGCCCTTCTCGAAGCCCGAGGCCCACGCCTTGGCCAGGCGCACGGCCAGCTCCGGGCTGATGTCGACGTTGGCGATGCCCTGCACCCCCTCGGGGCCGAACAGGGTCCGGGATCCCCCGGACTCCCACACGATGGAGGCGTTGACCTGGGCGGCCGCTTCGACCACCTTGTAGGGGTAGACCTTCACGTCGCTGCGCACCTCGGCGTGCGCGCCGATCAGGCACCCCTCGCCGACGACGGCTCCGGGCTCGATCCGGGCCCCGACCCGGAGGTCGCACGAACGCCCCAGGACGGCGCCCTCGACCCGCACGGCCGGCCCCAGGTAGGAGTTCTCGCCGATGACCGAGCGCTGGGTCTCGACCCGGGCCGCCACCTGGGTGTTGGCGCCCACGGTGGTGTAGGCCCCGAGCACCGCGCCCTCGTCGACGGTGCAGTTCTCGCCGACGAAGGCCGGCGAGTCGATGCGGACCGAGGGGTCGATGGAGGAGCCCTTGCCGATGAAGATGCCGGGGCGCAGCTCGAACCCGGCCACGTCCACGTCGACCTTGCCGTCGAGGATGTCCTCGTGGGCCTTGAGATAGGCCGCCGTCGTGCCGACGTCCTCCCAGTAGCCGTCGGCCACGTAGCCGTACAGGGGGTCACCGGCCTCGAGCACGGCCGGGAACACCTCGCCGGAGAAGTCGACGGACCGGCCCTCGGGGATGCGCTCGAAGATCTCGGGCTCGAGCACGTAGATGCCCGTGTTGATGGTGTCGCTGAACACCTGGCCCCAGCCGGGCTTCTCCAGGAAGCGCTCGATGGTGCCGTCCTCGCGCGTGATGACGATGCCGAATTCGAGGGGATTCTCCACCGCGCACAGCGCGATCGTGGCCAGCGCCTCGTTCTTCTCGTGGAAATCGATCACCGAGGTGAGGTCGATGTCGGTCAGGACGTCGCCGGAAATCACGAGGAAGCGCTCGGTCAGCTGCTCGCGGGCGTTGCGCACCGATCCGGCGGTGCCGAGCGGCGACTCCTCGGTGGCGTACACCATCGAGACCCCGAGCTCGCTGCCGTCGCCGAAGTAGCTGCGGATGGCGTTGGGCAGGAACGCCACCGTGACGACGATGTCGGTGATGCCGTGGCGCCGCAGCAGCGACACGATGTGCTCCATCATCGGGCGACCGACGAGCGGGAGCATCGGCTTGGGCAGGTTGGAGGTCTGCGGGCGCAGGCGGGTGCCCTCGCCCCCGGCCATGATCACGGCCTTCATACGGTGCTCCGGCGTGCCGCCCGGCCCTGACGCAATGCCTGCCGGGCGGGGCCGATGTAGCTCCCGGCCGCCCACCAGGCCAGCGAGAGCCCGATCAGGCCCGTGACCCAGGCGATGACCCGGATCGGCTCCTGCCAGGCGGCCGTGCCGTCACCGAGGAGAAACGTGGGGTAGGCGAACATCAGTCCGAATGTGCCCGCCTTGCCCACCCACAACACATCGATGCGCGCCGCACCCAGTGCCGGCCAGGAGCAGCACCATGGCCGACACCAGGACCTCGCGGGCGATGGTCGCCAGGCCGAACCAGAGCGGGACGGCGCCGTAGACCATGATGGAGATCACGGCCGTCCCGACCAGGATCCGGTCGGCGGTGGGGTCGAGGACCTTGCCGAAGGTCGACACCTGGCCGTAGCGCCGGGCGACGAAACCGTCGACCCAATCCGTGGCGCCGAGCACGGCCAGGAGGACCGCTGCCGCAATCTGGCGGTGCGCGCCGAAGAGCAGCCACAGGTAGAGCGGGATGCAGAGCAGCCGCACCATGGTGATGACATTGGGAGCGGTGAGGATCCGGTCCAAGCCATCGTCGTCCACGCCACGAGTCTAGGGAGTGCCCCGCGACGCCCTCGTCTGGCGTGTGCCAGAGTGGCCGAGTGCCGCGCTTCGAACCGTTCCAGGGCCTGCGCTACCGGCCCGACGTCGCGCCGCTGGCCCAGGTCATCGCCCCGCCCTACGACGTGATCTCGCCCACCGAACGGGCCCATCTGGCCTCCCGGCACCGGGCCAACGCCGTCCTCGTCGAGCTCCCCGAAGCCGATCTGTCCGGACGGCGTGACCGCTACGCGGTCGCCGCCGACCTCTTCACCCGATGGCAGGAGAAGGGCCTCCTCGTGGCCGATGCCGGGCCGAGCCTCTACCCCTACCGGATGACCGATACCGCCGGGCGGGCCACAACGGGGGTGATCGGGGCCCTCGGCCTGGCCGAGCCCGGTGCGGAGAGCGACATCCTGCCCCACGAGCAGACCCTGCCCAAGCCCAAGAGCGATCGCCTCGACCTGCTGCGCGCCACGCGGGCCAACCTGTCCCCCATTTGGGGCCTCTCCATGGCGTCCGGGGTCACCGCCACCTTCGACCCGACCGACGACGAGCCAGTGGCCGACGTGGTCGACGACGACGGGGTCCGGCACCAGCTCTGGGTCCTGAGCGACGCCGATACCGTCGATGCCGTCGGTACGGCGCTGGCCAAGGCGCCGGTCGTGCTCGCCGACGGGCACCACCGCTACGAGACCGCCCGGGCCTACCAGGCCGAACAGCGCCAGGCCAACGGCGGCGCCCCGGGTCCCTACGACCTCGTCATGGCCCTCGTCGTGGAGCTGGCGGAGGACCAGCTCACGGTCGGCGCCATCCACCGCACCGTGAGCGGGCTGCCCGAGGACTTCGACCTCGTGGCCGCCCTGGCCCCGTGGTTCGACGTCGTCCGGGCCGGCGCGGCCGACGACCGCACGCTCGGCGCCCTGGCCGATTCCCATTCCCTGGCCCTCGTGGCCAACGGTCAGGCCTACCTCCTGCTCCCCCATGCCGAGGTCCTGGAGCAGGAGGGCAACGACCTCGACTCCAACCTGATCGCCACGGCACTGGCGGCGCTCCCGCCCCACGAGGTGATGCACCGTCACAGCGTCGCCGAGGCGATGGAGGCCCTGCGGGACGGCGAGGGTCAGGCGGCGTTCCTCCTCCGTCCGGTGACGGTCACCCAGATCGACGAGTGGGCCAACGCCCGTCGTCGCATGCCGCCCAAGACGACGTTCTTCAGCCCCAAGCCACGGACCGGCATGGTGTTCCGGTCCCTCGACCTGCCCTGAGGTGACCCCGTGCACGACTCGGTGACCGTCCACATGTCCGCTTCACCCGAGCAGGTCTGGGACCTCGTCAGCGACGTCACCCGGATCGGGAGCTACAGCCCCGAGACCTTCGAGGCCGAATGGATCGACGGCGCCACCGGGCCCGCCGTCGGCGCCCGGTTCCGGGGCCACGTGAAGCGCAACGGCATCGGGCCCGTCTACTGGACGACCTGCACCGTGTCCGCCTGCGAACCGGGCAAGACCTTCGCCTTCGGGGTGGGCAACAACGACAAGCCGCTCAACGTCTGGCGCTACGACATCGCCCCGTCGGAGGGCGGCGGCTGCGACGTCACCGAGTCCTTCACCTTGAGCCCCACCTTCGGCCTGCGCCTCTACTGGGCGCTGTGGGGGTGGTCCCGGGGCAAGGTCAACCGCAAGGGCATGCGCACGACCCTCGAGCGGATCCGGGACGAGATCCAGGCTGCGCCGGCGGCCTAGGCATGGAGGACCGGCCCACCACGCTGCTGCACCTGGCGCTCGGCGACGCCTCGCCCGAGGCCTGCGCCCGACGGGCCCGGGAGCTGGCCGCCCGCCCGGGCGTCGAGCGGGTGACGTGGTGGGAGAACGCCGCCTTCGAGCGGACCGACCTGCCCATGCGCATTCGCGACGGGCAGCACGCTCGTCGTGGTCGAGGCGCACGAGGGCTACGAGCCGCCGGTCGCGGCGCCGGATGTCTCCGAGTCCCATTGCTTCCGCCGCTACCCCGCCCGAGCCAGGGCATCCTCACCGGCGGCCCGACCCTCGGCCTCATGATCGTGTGGATCAGCCCGCGGACACCGGACCTGGCCCAGCAGCTGCGCGACTGGGGCGACTTCGTCCACATCCGTCACATCGCGGCGGCGGCCATCCCGGGCTTCACGCAGATCTCCGTCTACGAGAACACCGCGGCCACCGATCCGCGGTACATGCACTTCTACGAGTTCGACAACGCGGACGCCGAGGCGACCTTCGCCACCATGATCGACCACGTGGCACCCCGGCTCGGGGGCACCGAGAGCCCCGCCTACGCCGACTGGGCCGACTGGCGACCCCCGGGAGGACGGCTCTTCTATTGCAACTCCTTCACCCGGCTGGGTGAGGTCGTCGCCCCGTCCTAGTCGACGGTCCAGCTCGAGCCGGACCGGAGGAGCGCCTCCACGTCACCGAGGCCCCGCTTGCCCTGGGCCTCGGTGATCTGCTCGGCCATCTGCGACCCGTACTCGGGACGCTCGACGGCGCGGAAGACGCCGATCGGCGTCGGCTCGTAGGGCCCCCGGGCCAGGCGGGACAGCGCGAAGGCGAGACCGGGGTCGTCCCGCTTCTCGTCGTGGACCAACAGGGCGTCGGAGCCCACCTCGGCCACGGACACGATCTCGAGGCTCCCGTCGGCGCGCTGGACCACGCCCCGCTCCTCACCCTCGGCGCCGAAGACGATCGGCTCGCCGTGGTGCAGCGGGATCAGCATGGTGGCCCGGGCGTCGCGGCTGGTGATCTTCTCGAACGCACCGTCGTTGAAGACGTTGCAGTTCTGCAGGACCTCGACGAAGGCGGCGCCGTTGTGCTCGTGCGCCCGCCGGAAGGTCTCCTGCATGTGGGCCCGGTCCATGTCGTGCGTCCGCGCCACGAAGGTGGCTTCGGCGCCGAGCGCCAGTGAGACCGGGTTGAACGGCGTGTCGACCGAGCCGAACGGCGTCGACTTGGTGACCTTGGCCACCTCCGACGTCGGGGAGTACTGACCCTTGGTCAGCCCGTAGATCTGGTTGTTGAACATCAAGATGTTCAACCGCACGTTGCGGCGCAGCGCATGGATGAGGTGGTTGCCGCCGATGGAGAGGGCGTCGCCGTCACCGGAGATGACCCAGACGTCGAGGTCGGGCCGCGTCGTGGCCAGGCCGGTGGCGATGGCCGGCGCCCGCCCGTGAATGGAGTGCATGCCGTAGGTGTTCATGTAGTACGGGAAGCGGGCGGCACAGCCGATGCCCGACAGGAACACCGTGTTCTCACGACGCACGCCGAGGTCGGGCATGAGCATCTGGACGGCGGCCAGGATGGAGTAGTCGCCACAACCCGGGCACCAGCGCACCTCCTGGTCGCTGCTCCAGTCCTTGCGGGCGGTGACGGGGACGGCGGTGGCGGTGGCGCCGTTGGACTCGCTCATGACTTCCCTCCGAGCAGCGCCGTGATGGCTGCCTCGATCTCTCCGACGCGGAACGGCACGCCTTGCATTTTCGACATGGTCTGGGCGTCCACCAGGTACTCGGCCCGCAGGATGCGGCTGAGCTGGCCCAGGTTGATCTCGGGGACGAGCACCTGGGTGTACTGGTGCAGCACCTCGCCCAGGTTCGGCGGCAGCGGATACAGATGGCGCAGGTGGAGGTGGGCCGCCTTCATGCCGCGGGCCCGGATGCGCTTCACCCCTGCGGCCACGGCGGCGTAGGTGGAACCCCAGCTCACCAGGAGCAGCTGCGCGTCCCCGGTCTCGTCGTTGACCTCGGCCAACGGGATGTCGTCGGCGATCCCGGTGATCTTGTCGCGACGCAGGTGCACCATGCGCTCGTGGTTCACGCCGTCGTAGGAGACGTTGCCCGTCCCGTCCGCCTTCTCCAGGCCGCCGATACGGTGCTCCAGGCCGGGCAGGCCCGGCGGCGCCCAGGGGCGGGCCAGCGTCTCGGGGTCCCGCACGTAGGGCCAGAACGTCTCGGTGCCGTCGTCGTCCACATGGTTGGGCTCGGTGGCGAAGTCCGGCTCGATCGGTGCGAAGGATTCGAGGTCGGGCAGGCGCCACGGCTCGGCGCCGTTGGCCAGGTAGCCGTCCGAGAGCACAATCACCGGCGTGCGGTACTTGACCGCCAGGCGGACCGCCTCGATCGCGATGGCGAAGCAGTCGCTCGGGGTCTTGGGCGCCAGAATCGGGAGCGGCGCCTCGCCGTGACGGCCGTACATGGCGTGCAGCAGGTCGGCCTGCTCCGTCTTGGTCGGGAGTCCGGTGGACGGCCCGCCCCGCTGGACGTCGACGATGACGAGCGGCAGCTCGAGGTTGATGGCGAGGCCGATCGTCTCGGACTTGAGGTCCAGGCCCGGTCCGCTCGTGGTGGTCACGCCGAGGGAGCCACCGAAGGAGGCACCCGAGCGCGGCACCGATGCCGGCGATCTCGTCCTCGGCCTGGAAGGTGCGGACACCGAACTCCTTGCGGCGGCTCAGCTCGTGGAGGATGTCGGAGGCCGGCGTGATCGGGTAGCTCCCCAGGAACAGGGGCACGCCCGCCATCCGGGAGCCGGCGATGAGGCCCCAGGCCAGGGCCTGGTTCCCGGTGACCTGGACGTACTCGCCCTTCTCGAAGGTGGCCGGCCGGACCTCGTAGTTGGACTCGAAGAGCTCGGCCGTCTCGCCGAAGTCGTAGCCGGCCCGGAAGGCGCGGGTGTTGGCGTCGGCCACCAGTGGCTTGTTGCCGAAACGCTGCGTGATCCACTCGATGGTCGGCTCCACGGGGCGCGTGTACATCCAGCTGATCAGGCCCAGGGCGAAGAAGTTCTTGGAGCGCTCGGCGTCGCGCGGCTTGACCCCGGCCTCCTTGCAGACCTCCTGGGTGATGGAGGTCATGGGCACCTCGTAGACCGTGTAGGCCGCCAGCGACCCGTCGGTCAGGGGGTTCTCGGCGTACCCGGCCTTGGCCAGGTCGCGCTCCTCGAACGAGTCGCTGTTGACGATGAGCACCGTGCCCTTGGCCATGAGCTCGATGTTGGCCTTGAGGGCGGCCGGGTTCATGGCCACCAGGACGTTGGGCGAGTCGCCGGGCGTGAGGATGTCGTGGTCCGAAATGTGCACCTGGAAGGCGGACACCCCGTTGACCGTGCCGGCCGGGGCCCGGATTTCGGCCGGGAAGTCGGGAAAGGTGGACAGGTCGTTGCCCATGAGGGCGCTGCTCGTGGTGAAGCGGTCCCCCGTGAGCTGCATGCCGTCGCCGGAGTCCCCGGCGAAACGCACGATGACCTGGTCCAATACCTCTGTTTCGTGTTGCGTTCCCGATGCCACGGGCTGCCTCGTCTCATGTCGTGGACGTCGAGAGGTTTGGCTCACTCCAGCGGGCCAGCGCACCCTGCCGCGACGGCGCGCGGCACCCTGCGTCCGAATTGCTCGTTGCAGCCAATCCTAACCTCGGCTCACAGGGAGCCTTCTTCATACAGTCTTCATCTCGGCACCGCCCCTGAGCGGGACGACCCCGTCCTCCGGAGAGGGCCGCAGCGGCCCGGCGAGGCGGGCCCCGCCAGGGGCCCGCATGCAGGCTCGGCGGCGACCCGCGGCTCAGGCGATGGTGACCTCTTTGTTCAGGTAGACGTCCTGGATGCTGTGGATGAGGGCGGCACCCTCGGCCAGGGGCCGCTGGAAGGCCTTGCGGCCCACGATGAGGCCCATGCCGCCGGCCCGCTTGTTGATCACCGCGGTGCGGACGGCCTGGGCCAGGTCGCTGTCGCCCTTGGACTCGCCGCCGGAGTTGATGAGGCCGATGCGGCCGGCGTAGCAGTTGACGACCTGCCAGCGGGTGAGGTCGATGGGGTTGTCGGTGGTCAGCTGGTCGTAGACGAGCGGGTCCGTCTTGCCGAAGCCGACGACGTTGTAGCCGCCGTTGTTCTCGGGCTGCTTCTGCTTGATGATGTCGGCTTCGATCGTCACGCCCATGTGGTTGGCCTGGCCCGTGAGGTCGGCCGAGAGCTCGTAGTTGACCCCGTCCTTCTGAAACGCCGAGTTGCGCAGATAGCACCACAGGACCGTGAACATCCCGAGCCGGTGCGCCTCGGCGAAGGCCTCGGACACCTGCTGCAACTCGCGGTCCATGTCGTCGGACCCGAAGTAGATGGTGGCGCCCACCCCGACCGCACCCAGGTCGGCGGCCTGGCGGACATCGGAGAACATGATCTGGTCGTACGTGTTGGGGACGTGCAGGAACGCGTTGTGGTTCAGCTTCACGATGAAGGGGATGCGGTGCACGTACTTGCGCGAGGCGAGGCCGAGCGTCCCGAGCGTCGTGGCGACGGCGTTGCACTCGCCGGCCAGCGCCAGCTCCAGGAGGTTCAGCGGGTCGAAGTAGGCCGGGTTCTTCGAGAAGCTGGCAGCCGCCGAGTGCTCGATGCCCTGGTCGACCGGGAGGATGGAGATGTATCCAGTGCCGCCGAGGCGTCCGTGGTCGAACACCCACCCGAGATTGCGCAGGACGGTCGGGTTGCGGTCGCTGTTGACGAACACCTCGCTCAGGTAATCCGGTCCCGGAAGGGTGAGATGCTCGGCGGGGAACGCCTTGGCCGTGTACCCGAGGAGGGCGTCGGCCTCGTCCCCGAGAAGCGCCTGCAGGTCGGTGCTCGAACTGCTCGATGTGCTCGTGCTCATGGGGCTCATGCTACCGGAGGGTCAGCGGGGCTCCCTGGGCCGTTCGCGCCGGTTCGAAGCGCCGTCACGCCGATGCCGCCTGAAATTCATCACAATTCCGTCGCCCCTGACGCGTTCGTCAGCGATCCGGCCCGTACGCTGGTTGGCGCCAACTGGGTTTGCGAGGTGGGCGACGTCTTGAGCGAGCGGAGGCCATGAACGTTCTCGAATCCCGGGCAGGCAGGCCTCTGCGCCTGCGTCCCTGGGTGCTGCTTGTGGGCGCGGCGGTTGTCGTCGCGGCCGTGGCGGTCGCGCTCGCACTCAGCTGGGTCGTCGCCGACGCACTCCGGCTCTCCAACAGGGTCGGCGGGGTCGGGTGGGAGCGGTTCGGGCACGGGTGGTGCGGGTGGTCCGGCGTCGTCGTTCGCATTGCAGTCCGTGACCCCGGCGGCGGGCACGCAGAACGTGCCGCCCAACACGCCCATCACGCTTGACCTTCTCGGCCCCGGTGTCGCTGCAGAAGGCGGCGCCCACGCTGTCCCCGAGCATCGCCGGCAAGTGGGTGCAGTCGAACGCCACCACGCTCACCTACGAGCTCGACTCGCCCCTCATCCCCTACACCCAGGAGGTGGTGACCATCCCGGGCGGCGCCCACGGCCTGACGTCGAAGAGCGGCGCCACCCTGAGCAGCTCCCACACCGTCGCCTTCGGCGTGGCCGCCGGCGACACCCTGCGGCTCCAACAGCTCCTGGCCCAGCTCGACTACCTGCCCGTCGGCTTCTCCCCGACGGGCCCGGCCCCCACCCACGCCGACCTGGCACTCGACCAGCAAGGCAGCTTCTCGTGGCGCTGGCCCAGCCTGCCCGCGCAGCTGACCTCGCAGTGGACCCAGGGGACCATGAACGAGATCACCAAGGCGGCGATCGAGAACTTCGAGAACCAGAACAGCATCGGGGTGGACGGCGAGGCCGGGCCCACGGTGTGGACGGCGTTGCTCAACGACGTCATCAACAACAAGGTCAGCGCCACGCCGTACGTCTACGTCCTGGTGAACAAGGTCGTCCCCCAGACGGCCACGCTGTGGAACAACGGCACGGTCCAGTACACCGTCCCCGTCAACAGCGGGGCGCCCGGCGCCGACACCACCGACGGGACGTACGCCGTCTTCGAGCACGTGCGCTTCTCGGAAATGAAGGGGACCAACGTCGACGGGTCCACCTACGACGACCCAAACGTCCCCTACGCCAGCTACTTCAACGGGGGCGACGCCCTGCACGGCTTCATCCGCTCCTCCTACGGGACGCCCCAGAGCAACGGCTGCGTGGAGATGAGCTACGCCAACGCCGCCCTGTTCTGGGCGCTGACCCCGATCGGGACGCTGGTGACCGTGGAGGGGCCGGACCTGGGCACGGCACCACCTCCGACCACCACGACGACGACCGCACCGGGGACGACGACGACCGCACCGGCGGCGCCGGCCGCCCCGCCCGCCGCCGTCACGACCACGACGCTGGCTCCGGCGGTGACGACCGGTTCGACCCCCTGAGCTGACCCCGCTCGGATCAGCCCTTCTTGGCGCTGGGCGGCCCGAGCTTGGTGGAGGTCGCCGTCTTGGCCTTGGTGCGCCGTGGCGCACGGCCGCGGCGCTCGGGTCCGAGGCCCCGCAGGCGCTCGGCCACGTCGTAGGCCTCGGGGTCGGTGCGGAAGAGGCGCTCGAAGTACTCCCGCGCCTTGGGGACGTCGCCCGCCCGCTCGTACAGGTCCGCCAGCAGGTACCACTGGCGGACGTGCCGTTCCGACGGGTTGCGCAGGGCCTTGGTCGCCCCCGCGGTCGACAGCATGGCGATGGCGCCGTTGAGGTCGCCGGCGTCGGCCAGCGAGGCCGCCGCGACGATCCGGCCCTCGGCCAGGACGTCGGGCTCGGGCGAGCTCTGCCGGAGCTCGGCCCACAGGGCGGCCACCTTCTTGGGCTTGTGCAGCGCCCGCTGGCAGTCCATCAGCACCGGGATGTGCTCGGTCGAGTCGCTCAGGCGCCCGAAGGCCTCGAGATGCCCGGCGGCCGAACGCCACCGGCCGGCGCGGTAGGCGGCCAGCCCGGCCAGCTCGCGCACGGCTGCCACGCCGGGAGCCTCGTCGGCCACGGGCTTGATGGCCCGCAGCGCGTCGGTGAAGCGGTTGCGCTCGTAGGCGCCGAAGGCCGACTCGGCCCGATGGACCAGGTGCTCACGGTGGTGGGCCGTGGCGACGTCGGCGGCGTTGCGGATTTCCGTGGCGATCTCGGGCGGCAGGGCGTGCTTGTTCCCGAGTGACGCGATCGCCTCGGCCGCCGAGGCGGTCGTCGCGGCGGCCTCCGTGGCCGCGGCGCTCCGGCGCCGGCCCCTCCGGCTCGGCGCGTCGTCGTCCTCCCATTCCTTGGCGCCGTCGTCCCGCGTCCACTGTGCGGCGGGCTTGGGCCGTCGCGCCCCGCGACGACGCTCGTTCTCGGCGGAGTCGTCCCAGGCGCGCTCCTCGTCACCGCGCCGGCTGACCTGGTGCGCACCGCGACGGGCCACGTTGCCCCACCCCGCCGCCTTGGGGGGCAGCGGCGGGCGCTCCTCACGGGGCGCCCGGTCGGTCCGTGGCCTGTCGTCCCGTGCGCCGCTGCCGCGCTCGTCGGCCGGGCGGCGCCGTGGTGCGCCGCCGGTCCGGGGCGGGCCCGAGCGGCCGGCAGCCGACCTGGGTGCGCCCGACCTCGGTGCCCCCGGGCGGGCCGAGCCTGTCCGGGGGCCGTCGGTGCCGGCGCCCGTCCCTGTGCGTGGGCGTGTGCTCGAGCCGGCCGAGCGGGGGCGTCCGGTCTGGCCAGCGCTCTTGCCCGATGGCCTCGTCGGTCTCGACGAGGCCGCTCCCCCGCTGCGCCCGGTGCCGGAGCCGGTGCCGCCGGTGCGGGATCCGGTCGCGGAGCGGGTACCGCCTGGCTTGGCCGGGCGACGTGTCCCGCCGCCTCCGGTCCCGGCGGATGGGCTGCGGCGAGCTGCACCTCCGGCTCTGCTGCCGCCGCTGCTGCTCCCGCCGGTGCCGCTACTGCGTGGTGCGCTGCCGCTCCTCGACGACGGGCGGCCCGTGCCGCTGCGGCTCCCCTGCCCCCCGCCTCCGGGCCGGGCCGGTCGCCCGGACCCGCCCGACCGCGCCGAGGAGGCGCGGCGATTCGGCTGGGAGGAGTTCTGGGGCATCAGGTGATTCTAGGGGTCCCGGTCGCGCGCACCCGGGTCGCTGCCGTCGGCCGCCGGCGCGGGCCGCTCAGAACGCCGTCGGGCCGGGCCGCGGGTCCAGCTGCGGATGGCGATCGCGCTGGAGCTCGTCGGCCGTCACGAGCGCAGCCACCACCACGCCCATCAGCAGCGTCGACAGCCCGATCCCCAGCCCGTGAGCCAGTCCGCCGAGCAGCAGGACGACCACGGATGCGGCGCACGCCGCCGTGACGCGGCCGGGCCATTGCGAGCCCAGGCGGGCCTGCAGCACACAGGTCACGACGATGTACGCCGCCACCGGCACCGCCACCGCCAGCCCCGCCGTGGTGGCGGTCGTCGACGACAGCGCGCCGTGCGAGCTCGCCGCCGCCAGCTGCAGCCCGGCCCCCAGCGCGGCGAGTGAGGCGAAGACGACGTAGTGGCCGTAGCCCCAGACGAAGGCGAGCTGGCGCGACATGCGCAGGCCCTCCTCGGCCGGGTTCTCGAAGTACCACCACCAGATGGCGAAGACGAGCAGCACGGCGCCGGCGACGACCGCCACCAGCCCGGCCGAGATGCCGTGCGACGAGCTGGCGCTGTGGAGCGCCACCGTGACCGCGGCGATGCACTCCCCCAGCACGATCAGCGTGAACAGCCCGTAGCGCTCGGCGATATGGCCGGGGTGCCACGGCGTGCCGCCGCCGTGGGCGGCCCGCTCGGCGTAGGCGGGCACGAGCATCTCGAGGGCTGCCAGCGGGTAGAAGGCCCACAGTGCCTGCCTGTTCGGGGAGGAACAGCCGCAGCACCCAGCCGACCTGCAGGATGCTGATGCAGGCCGCGTAGCGCAGGGCGGCCGGCCGCGCCGCGGGGTCACCGCGAGGCGGCCCGGAGCCACTGCGCCACCATGGCGACGCGCATCACGACGTACCCGATGGTGATGGTGGTGAAATTCCCGGTGCTGAATGCACCGTCGACACCCGGCGGCCAGGATCAGGACCCCGACGATCTGCACGAAGGTCAAGAGGCGGTAGAGCAGGTCGTCGACGTCGTAGGCCGAGGCGAACCAGGTGAAGTTGACCCAGGCCCACCAGATGGCGAAGAACACCGTCAGGTAGCCGACGATGGCCGTATGGAAGTGACCCGCCCCCAGGGCGGCGTTGAGCTGGTCCGCCGCGAGGGAGACCGCCACCACGAAGGAGAGGTCGAACAACAGCTCGAGCGGGGTCGAGGCCCGGTGCTCCTCGTCAATGTCCCGCGGGCGCATCGGGAGGACCCGGAGCCGCTGGCTCGTCATGAGCGGCAGTATCGCAGCGCTTCGAACTCCCGTTGGTGACCGGGGCATGCCAGCTGCGGTGGCCATGCTCACCGGGCCCGGAACGTACGAAACCCCCTCGAGCCGAAGCTCAGAGGGGGTTTCGTGAGAAATCCCGGCGGCGACCTACTCTCCCAGGGGGCCTCCCCCCAAGTACCATCGGCGCGGGCGGGCTTAACTGCCGTGTTCGGAATGGGAACGGGTGTTTCCCCGCCGCCATGGCCACCGGAAACTTTGCACTCAGCGGGGCACCACCGTCGTCGAATTATCGACAGACAGGGCCACGCCTGAGGCTGCGTTTCCGCAGCCCCTGAGCGTTCCAAAGCGAGCACGAGCGAGTAGATCTCCAAGCCCTCGGCCGATTAGTACCGGTCGGCTGAATGCATTGCTGCACTTACACCTCCGGCCTATCAACGTGGTCGTCTAGCCACGGGCCTTACCAGGTTAACCCTGTGGGAGATTTCATCTCGAAACGGGCTTCGCACTTAGATGCTTTCAGCGCTTATCCCACCCGTAGGTCGCAAACCAGCCGTGCCCTTGGCAGGACAACTGGCACACGAGAGCTACGTCCGTCCCGGTCCTCTCGTACTAGGGACAGCCTTTCTCAAATCTCCTACGGCTGCATCGGATAGGGACCGAACTGTCTCACGACGTTCTAAACCCAGCTCGCGTACCGCTTTAATGGGCGAACAGCCCAACCCTTGGGACCGGCTTCAGCCCCAGGATGCGACGAGCCGACATCGAGGTGCCAAACCTTCCCGTCGATATGGACTCTTGGGGAAGATGAGCCTGTTATCCCCGGGGTACCTTTTATCCGTTGAGCAACGGCGCTTCCATAAGCAACCGCTGGATCACTATGCCCTGCTTTCGCACCTGCTCGACTTGTAGGTCTCGCAGTCAAGCTCCCTTTTGCCATTGCACTCGACAGCTGATTGCCAACCAGCCTGAGGGAACCTTTGGGCGCCTCCGTTACATTTTAGGAGGCGACCGCCCCAGTCAAACTACCCACCTGACGCTGTTCCTGATCCGGATCACGGACCGAGGTTAGAGTCCCGGCACTAAAAGGGTGGTATTTCAAGGTTGACTCCACACTGGCTAGCGCCAATGCTTCAAAGTCTCCCACCTATCCTACACAAATAGTACCAAAACTCAACATCAAGCTATAGTAAAGGTCCACGGGGTCTTTCCGTCCTGATGCAGCTAACGAGCATCTTTACTCGTACTTCAATTTCGCCGGGTCTGTGGTTGAGACAGTAGGAAAGTCGTTACGCCATTCGTGCAGGTCGGAACTTACCCGACAAGGAATTTCGCTTGTTCTGTTACAACCAATCACTCAAAGGTATTCAAGTGATTAGCGGACCAGGTCGTTTCCGCTGATCTCCCTACGTCGCCGTAGGGACCGGACCATAACTTCATCTCACAGGGACTACCTATATGACCTGTGAGGTGGTCGGCGTTTGGTCTCTGAGGATTCTCAGGACCTTGGATGGCTTCCGATGATTCATCGTCTCCGTGATCTCGGCTATTTGGATCAAGCCGGAAACCGTGAGGTGCTTGCGCTCCTCCATGAGACGAAGCACCGTCGTGAACTTCTCGAAGTTCTCACTCTTCGAAGTTCGCATCTGGTGCTCTTGGAAGAACGGGACGATGACGTCCCGCAGATCTGCGAACCTCGTCACGCAATACCGGTAAATGTCTTCCCGGTGATTGTCATGCCGGCGATTCACATACACCTTGCCGCATCCGAAGAAGCGTGCAAGATCTTCCAACACATCACGACTCGACGCTGACTGGACCACCACGAAGGTGGGCTGCACCTGCCAGTCGAAGCGCCGTCTTCCGATTTCGGAAAATGGGGCAGCTGAAACAGCCTTCCCCATCGACGAAACCGGCAATCCATCCGCAGTACCAGAGTCTTTCCTGCTGATTGTCCGCACCGAACGGATTTTCACTACTCACATCACAAACCTAAACAGCGGTTGTGACACTGAATGAGTACCGTCGGATACTCGGAGTTTCCAGCATATGGCCGACTACTCACCGTATCGTTACCGATACGGGGGCAGCTACCCATTGCACTCTATGGGGTTACTTAACCTAGGACCGTTATAGTTACGGCCGCCGTTTACCGGGGCTTAGGTTCAGAGCTTCGTCCGAAGACTAACCCTTCCCCGTAACCTTCCGGCACCGGGCAGGCGTCAGAGCGTATACATCGTCTTACGACTTCGCACGCTCCTGTGTTTTTAGTAAACAGTCGCTTTCCCCAATTCTCTGCGGCCCCCTCAGGCATCAGGACGCGAAGTCCATCACCCTATCGAGGCCCTCCTTCTCCCGAAGTTACGGAGGAATTTTGCCGAGTTCCTTAACCACAGTTCTCCCGATCGCCTTGGTATTCTCTACCCGCCCACCTGTGTTGGTTTGGGGTACGGGTACCGTGTCAGCTCGCTAGAAGTTTTTCTAGACAGCATAGAATCAGTGACTTCGCCTGGGATGGCTCGGCATCGCGTCTCAGGATTTACAGGATCCGGATTTACCTAGATCCCTCCCTACACGCTTACCCCAGGACAACCAACGCCTGGGCTCACCTATCTTCCTGTGTCGCTCCTTTGCTGTCCGCCCCAAGGTTGGTCGGTTCGACCCGAAGGTCATCCCCTTAGTACCCCTGGATTGGAATGGGCGCGGACACGGTAGTACTGGAATATCAACCAGTTGTGCATCGACTACGCCTCTCGGCCTCGCCTTAGCTCCCGACTTACCCTGGGAGGATTAGCCTTCCCCAGGAACCCTTGGGCTTACGGCGGAGGAGTTTCTCACTCCTCTCTCGCTACTCATACCAGCATTCGCACTCGACCACGCTCCACGACGGTTCACACCGCCGCTTCTCTGCGAGATCGACGCTCCCCTACCACTCCCGTCTAATGACGGAAATCCGCGGCTTCGGCTCTTGACTTGAGCCCCGTTACATTATCCGCGCAGGACCACTCGACCAGTGAGCTATTACGCACTCTTTTAAGGATGGCTGCTTCTAAGCCAACCTCCTGGCTGTCTCTGCGTTCCCACATCGTTTTCCACTTAGTCAAGAATTTGGGGCCTTAGCCGGCGGTCTGGGCTGTTTCCCTTTCGACCAACGAAGCTCATCCCTCGTGGTCTCACTGCCGGGTTCTTGAGCATCGGCATTCGGAGTTTAGTTGGGGTCAGTAAGCTTGTAGGCCCCCTAGCCCATCCAGTGCTCTACCTCCGATGCTGAACACCCGACGCTGCACCTAAATGCATTTCGGGGAGAACCAGCTATCACCGAGTTTGATTGGCCTTTCACCCCTTGCCACAGGTCATCCCCCCAGTTTTCAACCTAGGTGGGTTCGGCCCTCCACGAAGTCTTACCTTCGCTTCAGCCTGCCCATGGCAAGCTCACTCGGCTTCGGGTCTACAGCATGCGACTCAACGCCCTATTCAGACTCGCTTTCGCTTCGGCTACCCATCGCTGGTTAACCTCGCCACACACCGTAACTCGCTGGCTCATTCTTCAAAAGGCACGCCATCACGGCAGACATCCACCATGTGTCACCAATCTCACCCGAAGGGATCATGGCAACGGTGGAGCTACGACGCTTTGACTGTTTGTAAGCCAACGGTTTCAGGTACTATTTCACTCCCCTCCCGGGGTACTTTTCACCTTTCCCTCACGGTACTAGTTCACTATCGGTCGCCTAAGAGTACTTAGCCTTACGAGATGGTCCTCGCAGATTCACGCCGGCTTTCCCGGATCCGGCGCTACTCGGGTGTTCAAGCGGAGTCCAATATGTTTCGTGTACGGGACCATTACCCTCTTTGGTTCAGCTTTCCTGACTGATTCCACTAGACATTGGATTTGTAACTCCGTGACAGGTCTGATGCCCCATCTCTTGAATCCCACAACCCCATACCGGCAACGCCATCAGGCTTTAACACCGGCACGGTTTAGGCTCTTCCCGTTTCGCTCGCCGCTACTCAGGGAGTCACTGTTGTTTTCCTCTCCTCGGGTTACTTAGATGTTTCAATTCACCCGGTTCCCTCGCCCCGCCCTATACATTCAGGCGGGTGTAACACCTCATGACAGGTGTTGGGTTGCCCCATTCGGATATCCACGGATCGACGCTAGGTAGACAGCTTCCCGTGGCTTTTCGCAGTCGCCCACGTCCTTCTTCGGCTTTAGGCGCCAAGGCATTCACCGTTGGCTCTTTGTAGCTTGGAGAACAAAGATGCTCGTGCTCGCTTTGGAATTCTCAAGGGGCTGCACAGCGCACGCCGGGGCCGGAACTCCGTCACCACTCTCCGTCGAATAAGCCAAAACAGAGAGCAGCCGGAACAAACCGCCCGACCAGGGCACACGCGGGGTGAGCGGTCACCGCCGGCACGCGAGAGACCTGAACCACGAGGTTGAGCAAAGACGCCGGCGACTCGAGGAGCTCCCGAAGGGCTCGACTCGACACGCTGGCAGTGCCCCGCCCCGGGCTCAGACGAGCACCGAAGGGACATCACCGGGAACGACCCGATGGGTCACTCCCTCAAAACGGAATAGTGAGAGTTCCGAACGCTTCCGCAGGGACCGATCTGTGGGTGACGGGCTCCGACGTTCTTGTGCTCGCTGCAAGCAGCTCCCACAAGGGTGTCAAAGGCGGCCATCCATCTGCCGGTATACGAGAGCGCCCGAGTAACCAGTGTTCAACTGGGTAGTGATCGACGTCACTTCCGAGAAAAGCTCTCGAAAGGGCCGATAGCACTCCTTAGAAAGGAGGTGATCCAGCCGCACCTTCCGGTACGGCTACCTTGTTACGACTTCACCCCAATCACCGATCCCACCTTCGACGGCTCCCTCCTAAAAGGTTGGGCCACCGGCTTCGGGTGTTACCGACTTTCGTGGTGTGACGGGCGGTGTGTACAAGGCCCGGGAACGTATTCACCCCGGCGTTGCTGATCCGGGATTACTAGCGACTCCGACTTCATGGAGTCGAGTTGCAGACTCCAATCCGAACTGAGACTGGCTTTTGGGATTGGCTCCCCCTCGCGGGATAGCAGCCCGTTGTACCAGCCATTGTAGCATGTGTGCAGCCCTGGACGTAAGGGGCATGATGACTTGACGTCGTCCCCACCTTCCTCCGAGTTGACCCCGGCAGTCTCCTACGAGTCCCCGGCATTACCCGCTGGCAACATAGGACAAGGGTTGCGCTCGTTGCGGGACTTAACCCAACATCTCACGACACGAGCTGACGACAGCCATGCACCACCTGTGTAAGGCCCCGAAGGACACCGTATCTCTACGGCTTTTCCCTACATGTCAAACCCAGGTAAGGTTCTTCGCGTTGCCTCGAATTAAGCCACATGCTCCGCCGCTTGTGCGGGCCCCCGTCAATTCCTTTGAGTTTTAGCCTTGCGGCCGTACTCCCCAGGCGGGGCACTTAATGCGTTAGCTGCGGCACGGAAACCGTTGAATAGTCCCCACACCTAGTGCCCAACGTTTACGGCGTGGACTACCAGGGTATCTAATCCTGTTCGCTCCCCACGCTTTCGCTCCTCAGCGTCAATGTCGGCCCAGACCACCGCCTTCGCTGCTGGTGTTCCTCCTGATATCTGCGCATTTCACCGCTACACCAGGAATTCCGTGGTCCCCTACCGAATTCTAGTCATGACAGTATCGAGTGGCGGCTCCAGGTTGAGCCTGGAGGTTTCACACCCGACTTATCAAACCGCCTACGAGCTCTTTACGCCCAATAAATCCGGACAACGCTTGCACCCTACGTATCACCGCGGCTGCTGGCACGTAGTTGGCCGGTGCTTCTTCTGCAGGTACCGTCACTATCGTCCCTGCTGAAAGGAGTTTACAACTCAGAAAGCCTTCGTCCTCCACGCGGCGTTGCTGCGTCAGGCTTTCGCCCATTGCGCAAGATTCCCCACTGCTGCCTCCCGTAGGAGTCTGGGCCGTGTCTCAGTCCCAGTGTGGCTGATCGTCCTCTCAGACCAGCTACCCGTCGATGCCTTGGTGGGCCGTTACCTCACCAACTAGCTGATAGGCCGCGAGCCCCTCCCGAAGCGGAATCCATTTCCTTATCAGATCATGCGGTCCGATAGGGATATCCGGTATTAGCACCGGTTTCCCGGTGTTGTCCCGGTCTTCGGGGCAGGTTGCTCACGTGCTACTCACCCGTTCGCCACTCGCTCTTCATCAGTATTGCTACCGAATGGAGCGCGTTCGACTTGCATGTGTTAGGCACGCCGCCAGCGTTCGTCCTGAGCCAGGATCAAACTCTCCATCGAGACTTACGTTCAGCCCGGTCCCCAAAGGGACAGAACCTCCCGAAAATCAGAGAGTCACCATAGTTTGACTCGAACTATTTGTGACCACAGGCCGCTTCACCCCGAGGGGTTCCGAGACCTGTGTACTGCTTTTGTAATTGACGTACAACCCATCCGTTTGAGTCCGGATGAATTGCCCGCACTGGCTTTTGGCTCTCACTATTCCGTTTTCAAGGAGCAACCGGGCACGCACCAGTACTGCCGGTGTTGATGCCGGGTGTGCCGAAGGACTGCTCCGGACGATGCCGGCGAGTCTCCTTCAGCTGCCGGAGGGCCTTGGGGGGCCGTTCCGACGGGAGTGTCACTGTAGCAGGCGCGAGACAGAGCGTCAACGCGCCTTGGGCGCCGAAATCCATCCGGGTGGTGACCCGGGATCCGGCTCTGGCACCGATCGTAGCGGGACACCCGCCGTCCCCGGCGGATGCCCGCTCGAACGGTCCGGTTCCCTCCGAAGAGCAGGCGTCGCAGTGCACCGGGGGTGGATGCGGAAGCTACCTTGCCCTCCGCATGTCCACCCGGTGCTCGAAGGTTCAACGGGCTTTCCGCCTCCCCCTGTCCGCCAACCAGGGCTCCGGGGGCGTGCGCCGCCTGCTGATGTCCTCGATCTACCGCATGTCACCACGATGCGATGCCGACATGATGCACCGCCGTTGTTGCACGGCCGTGACAGGGTGGTGACACCGCAGTGGATCTCGTCTGCCCAGGTCAGAGGGCCGGCCGGTCGCTCAGGGCCGGGAGACGGAGGGATCGCCGGGCACCCAGAACCGCCAGCGCTTGTCCGTCGCCTCCCTGATGCCGATCCGCGGCCCGCGGCCGGGACGCCGGGGCGGCGGTGTGCCGTCGTCCAGCAGCCGGACCGCACCGGCGTCAGCGGCCGGCGGCCCGGAGGCGCCGGCGGGCAGGCGCAGGAGGTCGGCCCCGTTGTCGTCCCCCGTGATCCCGAGCGCCTGGCACAGCTTGGCCGGGCCGTTGCAGAGGTCGCGCTCCAGGCGGGCGGCCGGGCGGGCCTCCCACATCTCCTCCACCCCGCTCAGGGGGGCCAGCGCACGGATCAGGACGGCGGCGGCCTCGCCCTCGGGCCCGCAGACCACGTTGGCGCACCAGTGCATGCCGTAGGTGAAATACACGTAGAGGAAGCCGGGCGGCCCGAACATGACGGCGGTGCGGGGGGTCAGCCCCCGGTAGGCGTGCGATGCCGCGTCGTTGGCCCCGTGGTACGCCTCGACCTCGACGATCCGGCCGGCCCGGTCGCCCCGGGCGAGCACCTTGTTCAGGAGCCAGGGCGCGAGCGTGACGGGATTGCCCTCCAGATCCGACCGCTCCACGGCGCCACCCTGGCGCACCGGCATTGCCCCGGCGCCACCGCCCGCCCCCGGCCGCAGGGCGCGGCCGGGGCCGGGTCGGCTCAGATGACGTGTCGGCGTGCCCATCCGGCGGATGGCCCCCGGCGTCGGCGCCGGGTCGTGGCCGGCGGCCAAGCGGGCCCGGGCGGCCCGGTGCGGCTCCCCCGCCCCCACCGCCATGCGGCACAGGAGCGACAGCTCGTCCACCATCGCCTGCGTCAGGCCCGGCAGGTCGGGCACGGCCGAGGCGCAGGCGTTGATGCCGACGAAGAGCGACTCGCAGTAGCTCTGCACCGTGATGTTCAGCGCCACCCCGTCGATCACCGGACCGAGCGGATAGACCGCACGGAGCTCCATGCCGGCGAAGTAGAGGGGGAAGTCGGGACCGGGCACGTTGGACACCATGAGGTTGCCGGGGCGCAGCTTGCGCAGCACGCCGGAGCGCACCCCGAGCTGGACCATCGGCTTGACCACCGCCGGCGGCACCGCCTCGGTCAGCCGGGTCGCCATGGGCCCGTAGCCCACGGCACGCTCCTGGCCCTTGCTGGCCGCGCTGGCGGCCGTCACCGTGCGCAGGCGCTCCAGCGGCGTCTTCTTGTCGTTCGACAGCGGCACGAACATGGCCGAGAGGTGGTTGCCCAGCGAGGCCCCGCCCGAGTCGCCGCGCACCGAGACCGGCACGACCGCCACCAGGGGGCTCTCGGTGTCCTGACCGTGCGCGACGCAGGTGCGCGCGCAGCGCACCCGAGCAGACGGCCAGCACGACGTCGTTGATGGTCGAGCCGAAGCGCGTCTTGAGCATCCGCACCTGCTCGAGGTCGAGCGCGGTGAAGGCCACGGCGCGGTCGGCGCCCACGGGTGTCTCGAAGGTGTCGGGCGCGCCCAACGGGATGGAGATCGGGCCGAGCCGCTCGTCGATGGCGCAACGGGCCATCCGCACCGCCGTGCGGCCGACTTCGCGCGCGGCGCGCAGCCCCCGCAGCGGGCTGCGAATGAAGCTCGGCAGGGCGTCGGTCATCAGCTCGGTCTGCGAGGGCAGCCGGGGCGGCATCCAGGGCGGGCAGGGCTCGGTCACCGCGCTGCCCTCGGCGGTCAGGTCGAGGAGCTTGGCCAGCATTTCGGCGCCGGCGATGCCGTCGATCACGGAGTGGTGGATCTTCGCGATGAGCCCGATGCTCCCGCCCGCCATGCCCTCGACGACGTGCATCTCCCACGGCGGCTGCTCCGGCGTGAGCGGGCGACTCATCACCTGGGCGACCTGGGCCCGGAACTCGGCGTCGCCGCCCGGAGCCGGCAGGGCGACACGGTGGAGATGGTTGGCCAGGTCGAAATCGGGGTCGTCGACCCAGCGCGGGTGATCCAGCCCGAGCGGGACGGCCATGAGCCGGCGCCGGAACGGCTGGAGCGTCGGTATCCGCGTCTGCAGCACACCCGTGACGCGCTCGAAGCTGTAGCCGCCGGGGAGCGAGGAGGGATCGAAGACGCAGGCGTAGGCGATCTCCATCGGCGTCTCCGGGGTGTCGGAGTAGATGAACATCGGGTCGATGCCGGTCATCCTCTGCATGTCTGCATCTCCACGTGGTGAGGGCTTCCTGTGGGCTCGACGCGGAGACCCGAAACGCTGCCGATCCCGCCTCCCCCCTCGGACCCTCGGAGGCGGATGCCGGCGCACTTCGTCGATTCGGGGCTTCTCGTCGATGTGGCTCTGCGCACAGCCTCCACCCTAGGCACCCCCGATACAACCCAAGAAGGACATCTTTATGTTGCGTTCACCTGAGGGTTACCTGACATGGGGGCTGTGCCGCGCATTTGCCACATCCGCCCCGGGGGTGACGAGAACGCGAGCTATGACGCCGTCCCGTGCGGGCCCCACTGGGCCAGCCGCGCCCGGTCGACGTCGCGCCGCCGGGCGAAGCGCTCCGCCTGCTCGTTGACGGGTCCCGGACCGGCCCCTCCCGGGGTGCGCCGTCGTGTCACCGCCACGCCCGGTTCGAGCAGTTCCACTGCGGTCTCCCCCAGGTCGGGGTGGGCCGCCACCAGCTCGACCAGGGGCACATGGCGCTCGAGCGACTCGCGCACCAGGCCGCCGACCAGCCCGTGGGCCTGGCGGAAGGGCATGCCCTGCTCGACCAGCAACTCGGCCAGGTCGATGGCCGCCGCGGCCGGACCGTCCGCCGCCGTCTGCATGCGATCCTCGTTCCACGAGGCGGTCGCGTACACGCCGCGCAACGCGATGAGCGCCGCGTGTGACCTGGGTCACGGCATCGAAGATCGGCTCCTTGTCCTCCTGCAGGTCGCGGTTGTACGCCAGCGGAAGGCCCTTGAGCGTCACCAGCACCGCGGTGAGATGCCCGATGAGGCGACCCGCTTTGCCCCGGGCCAACTCGGCCACGTCGGGGTTCTTCTTCTGCGGCAGCATCGAACTGCCGGTGGCGTACGCGTCGTCGAGCGTGCAGAAGCCGAACTCCTCCGTCGACCACAGCACGATCTCCTCGCCCATGCGCGACAGGTGCACCCCCAGCAGCGCGAGATCGAACAGCGCCTCGGCCACGAAGTCTCTGTCGGACACGGCATCGAGGGAGTTCTCGAAGCGGCCGTGAAAGCCGAGCTCGGCCGCCACGTAGTCGGGGTCGAGCGGCAGCGACGAGCCGGCCAGCGCGCCGGCGCCGAGCGGCGAAATGTTGAGCCGGTCCACCGTCGTCACGAGCCGGTCGACGTCGCGGGCGAGCGCCCAGCCGTGGGCCAGCAGGTGGTGGGCCAGCAGCACCGGCTGCGCCCGCTGCATGTGGGTGTAGCCCGGCAGGTAGACGCCGTCGGCCTCGCGGGCCCGCTCGGCCAGCGCGTCCTGCAGCGCCATGATCTCCTCGGCCACCCCGATGAGCGAGCGGCGGCACCAGAGGCGCAGGGCCGTCGCCACCTGGTCGTTGCGGCTCCGCCCCGTGTGCAGCTTGGCCCCGACGTCGCCGGCCAGCTCGGTGACGCGCCGTTCGACGGCGGTGTGGACGTCCTCGTCGCCGGGAGCGAAGGCGAAGGCGCCCGTGGCGAGCTCCTCCTCCACGATGTCGAGCGTCTCCAGCAGCGTGGTCACCTCGCTGTCGCTGAGGATCCCCGCCTTGCCGAGGCCCTTCACGTGTGCGCGCGAGCCGGCCAGGTCGTCGTGGGCCAGCACGCGGTCGAAAGGCAGGCTGACCGTGAAATCGGCCACGGCGTCGGCCATGCCCGTCGAGATCCGTCCCTCCCAGAGCGTCAATGCTCTCCCCTCACCTCTCCTGCCTCCGCCGGCGGTGGTGCGTCGACACCGGTCTGCGCGCCGGGCCCCTGCCGGGCCGACCACGTGGCCACCCCGAGGCCCCACAAGCGCACGAACCCCTCCGCGTCCGCGTGCCGGAAGCTGTCCGACGCATCGTAGGTCGCCAGGTCGTGGTCGTAGAGCGCGACCGGGCTGCGGCGGCCCACCACGGCACAGGTGCCCGGCGCGGCGAAGCGCAACCGGACCTCTCCGGTCACGTGGCGCTGGCTCTCGGTGATGAAAGCCTGCAACGCCGAGCGCAGCGGGGAGTACCACATCCCGTCGTAGACGAGCTCGGCCCAGCGGGGCTCGAGCCGCGCCTTCTCGTGGTGGATGTCCCGCTCGAGGGTCAGGTCCTCCAGATCGGCGTGTGCCTGAATGAGGGCGAGGGCGGCCGGGCATTCGTAGACCTCGCGGCTCTTGATGCCGACCCGGCGGTTCTCGATCATGTCGAGACGGCCGAAACCGCGGCTGCCCGCCATCTGGCCCAGCCGGGCGATCAGGTCGTAGGGGCCGTAGGTGGTGCCGTCGAGGCTGACGGGGACGCCGGCCTCGAAGCCCACGATGGTCTCGACCGGCTCCGTCTCGCTCACCCGTGTCAGCGTGTAGACGTCGTCGGGTGCGGGCGCCCAGGGATCCTCGATCGCCCCGCACTCGATGGCCTTGCCCCAGAGGTTGTCGTCGATGGAGTACAGCTTCTCCTTGGTGACCGTGATCGGAATGTCCCACTTGGCGGCCAGCTCGACACAGTCCTCCCGGGTCAGGCCCCAGACCCGCGCCGGCGCGTAGATCCCGAGGTCCGGCGCCAGGGCGCGCACGCCGACCTCGAAGCGCACCTGGTCGTTGCCCTTCCCCGTGCACCCGTGCGCCACGGCGGTCGCCCCGTGCAGGCGCGCCTGGGAGACGAGGTGGCGCACGATCACCGGGCGCGACAGGGCGGAGACGAGGGGGTACTTGCCCTCGTAGCGAGCGTTGGCCTGCAGGGCCGGCACGCAGAACTGCTCCGCCATTTCGTGGCGGGCGTCGATCACGACGGCCTCGACCGCCCCGGCGGCCAGCGCCCGCTTGCGGACGGCGTCCCAGTCCTCGCCGCCGCGGTCGGCCGACTGCCCGACGTCGACGGCGACGGCCACCACCTCGACGCCCTCGTTCTCAATGAGCCAACGGACGGCGACGGACGTATCGAGGCCACCGCTGTAGGCCAGTACGACTCGATCAGGCATGTTCAGTCCTCTTCCTTCCCATTCAATGCGATCTTGTTCGTGACGGCAATGCCCGCGACGTCGCGCAGGCGGTCCGCCATCGGTGCGCCGCCGATGTGCTCCTCGACGATGACCAGCACCGTGTCGTCACCGGCCACGGTGCCGACGACCTCTTCGAGCCCGCTGCGGTCCAGTGCGGAGCCGACCACATGGGCCGAGCCCGGTGGCGTGCGCAGGACCACGAGGTTCCCCGAGTGGGCCACCTCGACGACCCATTCGCCCAGGACGCGACGGAGGTGGTCCTCGGGGGCGATCTGCTGCGTCGGGAGCTCGGGCAGCGCGTAGGCCGTCTCGCCACCGGGCAGACGGACCTTCACCGCGCCCAGGTCCTCGAGGTCACGCGACACCGTCGTCTGGGTCGCCTCGATCCCCTGGTCCCCCAACAAGGCCACCAGCTGGGCCTGGTTCGTCACCGGCTGTGACTCCAGCAACTTGGTGATGCGGTGCTGGCGCTGGTTCTTCGTGAGCCGGCTCGGCGCCTGCCCGCTCATGGCGACCCCTCCACGACCCAGGCCAGGACGCCCCGCATGGCGGTACGCCGGTGCGTGGCCTGCCGCCAGACCAGCGAACGCGAGCCCTCCAGGACGCCGTCGGTGATCTCCTCGCCCCGGTGCGCCGGCAGGCAGTGCAGCACGACGGCGTCGTCGCCCGCCTGCTCGACGAGCGCGCCGTCGACGGTGAAGCCTTCGAAGGCCGCGAGTCGGGTCGCCCGCTCCCCTTCCTGGCCCATGCTCGTCCAGACGTCGGTGTAGAGCACGGCGGCGCCCTTCGCCGCCTGGCCCGGGTCGTCGGTCGTCTGCACGGTGCCGCCGCGGCCGACGCGGTCGGCGAAGGCCTGCAGGCCCGTCAGGTCGTCGGGTGAGAAGGAGTAGGCGGCCGGGCTGGCGAAGCGCACCTCCATGCCCTCGAGCAGGCCGGCCTTCGCCAGCGAGCGCGCCATGTTGTTGGCGTCCCCGACGTAGGTGAGCACGCGGCCGGCGAGCGGGCCCAGCGCCTCGCGCATGGTGAGCACGTCGGCCACGGCCTGGCACGGGTGGGCGGTGTCGCAGAGGAGGTTCACCACGGGGACGTCGAAGCCACTGCGCTCCAGGGCGCCCGCCATGCGCACGAGCACGGAGTGCTCGAACACACGCGCGCAGAGGACGCGGTGGTAGCAGGCCAGGGTGCGCGCCACATCCTCGGCCGTCTCGCGCTCGTCCAGGCCGACCTCGGTCCCCTGGATGTACACCGGATGGCCGCCCAGGTCGACGACCGCCATCTCGGTGGAATTGCGCGTGCGCGCCGAGGGCTTCTGGAAGAGCAGGGCCACGCCCTGGCCGGCCAGCGGCGGCGCGGCCGGGGGTTCGAGGGCCAGCCCGAGCAGGTGCTCCCACTCGTCGGCGTCGAGGTCGTCGAGGTCGAAGAAGTTGCGCATGCGCCGATCCCCTCGCCCTACCGCGATCCGTCCGAGCCGGGCAGCGAGGCGGTGAGCGCCTCGCCGAGGATCCCGAGCGCCGTGTCGATCTCGTCGTCGCGCACCAGCAGTGGCGGTGCCACGCGGATGGCGTCGGGCCGCACGGGGTTCACCAACAGGCCGTGCGCCAGCGCCCAGGCCGCCGCCTCCTTGGCCACCGGCGCTTCGAGTTGGGCCGCCAACAGCAGGCCCGCCCCGCGCACCGAGACGACCCCCGGCAAGCAGGGCCAGCCCGGTCGCCAGCCGCTCGCCCTGCTCGCGGGCGCGGCGGGGAACGTCTTCGGACTCCATCACGGCCAGCGTCGCCTTGACCGCGGCCAGGGCGAGGGGTTGTCCGCCGAACGTCGATCCGTGGTCGCCCGGACCGAAGGCCGCCGCCACTTCCGCCCGGGCCCAGCAGGCGCCGACCGGCATGCCGTTGCCGAGCGCCTTGGCCATCGTCACCACGTCGGGCTCGAGCCCCTGGGCCTGGAAGGCGAACCAGTGACCGGTCCGCCCGAGGCCGGTCTGGACCTCGTCGAGCATGAGCAGCGCATTGCGCTCGGTGCAGAGCGCTCGCACCGCGCCCAGGTAGTCCGAGCTCGGGACCATGACCCCGCCCTCGCCCTGCAGCGGCTCGAGCAGGACGGCGGCGACCGTGTCGGGGTCGAGCGCCTTGTCCAGCGCAGCGACATCGTCGTAGGGCACGTGCTCGAATCCCTCGGGCAGCGGGACGAACGGCGCCTGCTTCTCGGGCTGGCCGGTGGCGGTCAGCGTGGCCAGCGTGCGGCCGTGGAAGGAGTTGTCGGCGCTGATCACGACGTGGCGGCCGAGGCCGGCCCAGCGGCGGGCCAGCTTGAGCGCGCACTCGTTCGCCTCGGCGCCCGAGTTGGCGAAGAAGACCTGACCCCCGGCCTGGCCGGTGCCGCCGTTGATGAGGCGGTCGATGGTGCGGGCGACCTCGGGCGCCAGTGCGTTGCCGTACAGGTTCGACACGTGGCTGAGTGTCCTCGCCTGCTCGGCCACCGCATCGGCCACGGCCGGGTGGGCGTGACCCAGCGACACCACGGCGAGGCCGGTGATGAAGTCGAGGTACTCGGTGCCGTCGGCGTCGTAGAGCAGGGTGCCCTGGCCGCGCACGAAGGTGGCGGGCGGGTCGGCGTAGGTCCGCATGAGCGACGAGCGCTCCGAAGGGACGCCGGCCCCGGCGTCGACGCTGCTCACGGGACCACCATCGTCCCGACACCCGAGTCCGTGAAGAGCTCGAGCAACAGCGCGTGGGGCTCACGCCCGTCGAGGATGTGCGCCTGGCCGACCCCGGCCCGAACCGCGTTGGCGCAGGCCTCGACCTTGGGGATCATGCCGCCCTGCACTCCCCCGTCGCGCACGATCTCGTCGATGACCGCGGCGGACGCCTGGTGGATGACCGTGGTGGGATCGTCGGCCACGACCCGCAGCCCCTCGATGTCGGTCAGGAAGATGAGCTTCTCGGCCTGCAACGCCTCTGCCAGGGCGCCGGCCACCGTGTCGGCGTTGATGTTGTAGGCCTGGCCCGACTCGTCCGCCCCGATCGTCGCCACGACGGGGATCAGCGCCTCGGCCAGCAACCGCTCGAGCATGGTGGGATCGACCAGCGACACGTTGCCGACGAAACCGAGGTCGGCGTGACGCGGCGCGGCGGTGATGAGATTCGCATCTTCGCCGGACAGCCCGACGGCGATGGGCCCGTGCACGTTGATGGCCGACACGATGTCGCGGTTCACCTTGCCGACCAGCACCATGCGGGCGATGTCGAGCGTGTCGGCGTCGGTCACCCGCAGCCCGTTGCGGAATTCCGTCTCCTTGCCGAGCCGCTCCATCAGCTCGCCGATCTGGGGGCCACCGCCGTGCACCACGACCGGCAACATGCCCACGGCACGCATGAGGACCACGTCCTCGGCGAACGAGGCCAGCGCGTCGCCGGGATCCTCCGCGCCCTCGCTGTCCGCGTTGGCTGCCGCGTGCAACGCGTTGCCGCCGTACTTGACGACGACGATCTTCTCCCAGAAGCGGCGGATGTAGGGCAGCGCCTCGACGAGCACGGACGCCGTCTTGGCCGCAGCCGCCTTCTGGGCCCGGGTGACCTTGGGCGGCACGATCGGGGCCTCGCGGGCCGTCACGATGTCGTCCGGTTCTCGTCGATGTAGCCGTAGCCGAGGTCCGTGCCGAGGACGACCGCCTCGCCCGAGCCCAGTCCGAGGTCGCAGTCGAGCACGACGTGGCGCCCGGCCATGTGCGCCGCCACCGCCGCCGCGTCGTGCGGCACGCCGACCCCGCCGGCGCAGACCACCGTGCTGCCGTAGGCGAGCAACACCCGGTCGATGTCGAAGGGCGTGCCGGCCGAGCCGAGCTCGGAGATGATGCGGCCCCAATAGGGGTCCTCGCCGAAGAGCGAGCACTGCACGAGCATGGAGTCGGCCACCTTGCGGGCTGCGATGTGCGCCGCCTCGTCACTGACGGCGCCGCGCACGTGGACGTGCGCGACCTTGGTCGCCCCTTCCGCGTCGTCCACCATCTGCTCGGCCAGCGACCGGCAGGCCTCGTACAGCGCAGCCGTCAGGACGGCAGGCGACGGGCTGGCGCCGAGGCCGTTGGCCAGCACGAGCACGGTGTCGTTGGTGGAGGTGCAACCGTCCACCGTGATGGTGTTGAACGAGGCCGCGACGGCCTCGCGCAGCGCGGCTTGCAGGACGGCGGGCTCGACGGCGGCGTCGGTCGTGCACACGGCGAGCATCGTCGCCATGTTCGGCGCCAACATGGCGGCGCCCTTGGCCATGCCGCCCACGGTGAAGCCGTCGCCCTCGACGACGACCTCCTTGGGCACGGTGTCGGTCGTCATGATGGCCTTGGCCGCCTCGGCCGCCGACTCGGGCCGGCCCGTGCGCGCCATCACGATCGGCTCGATTTCGGGGATGACGTGATCGATGGGAAACGGGATCCCGATGAGGCCGGTCTGGCAGATCAGGATCTCCTCGGCGGTGGCGCCGATGTCGCCGGCCACCGCCAGTGCAGAGCCGCTCGGCCGCCTCCCGACCGGGCACCCCGGTCGCGGCGTTGGCGTTACCCGACGTGAGGATCACCCCGGCCGCCTTGCCACCGGTGGCAGCGAGGTGGGCCCGGCTGACCTGGACCGGTGCGGCCGCGGCCAGGTTCGACGTGAAGACGCCCGCGGCGGGCACGGCCCGGCCGTCGGCCGTCGCCACCACTGCGACGTCGTGGGCCTTGGCCGCCTTGATGCCGGCATAACCCCCGACGGCGACGAAGCCCTGCGGTGCGTTGACGCTCACGGGTAGACCCCCGCAATCGGCAGTCCGGTGGTCTCGGGCAGGCCCAGCGCGGCGTTGGCGCACTGGATCGCCTGGCCCGAGGCGCCCTTCACGAGGTTGTCGAGGGCGCAGAGCGAGAGCACCCAACCGGTGCGGGGATCGACCCGGGCCGTCACGTGGGCGGCGTTGGACCCCGCCGTGGCCTTCGTCGAGGGTGGGGCGTCCGTGACGACCACGAACGGCTCGGCGTCGTAGGCCTCGTGCAGCGCGGCCATGACGGTTTCGGTCGTGACCGCCGTGCCGGCCGAAGGCCGGGCGTAACAGGTGGCGAGGATGCCCCGCGTCATCGGCGCCAGGTGTGGCGTGAACAACACCTCCCCGCCGATGATCTGCTCCATCTCGGGAGTATGCCGGTGCGTCAGCAGGCCATAGGCCGAGAAGTCCTCGTCGACGGTCCCGAAGTGCAGCGATTCCTTGTGCCCCCGGCCGGCACCCGACACGCCCGACGCGGCATCGACGACAAGTCCACTCGATTCCACCAGGCCGGCCCGCACCAGCGGGGCCAGAGCCAGACCCGCCGCTGTCGGGTAGCAACCGGCTGCCGCCACGAGCGTGGCGCCGGCCAGGCCTTCCCGGAACAACTCGGGCAGCCCGTAGACCGCCTCGGCCAGCAGGTCGGGTGCGCTGTGCTCTTCGCCGTACCACTGCGGGTAGAGGGTGGCGTCCTTCAGCCGGAAGTCGGCCGCCAGGTCCACGACGAGACCGACCCGGGACCGGAGCTCGGGGACGATGCGCTGGGACTCCCCGTGGGGCAGGCCGCAGAACACCAGGTCGAGCCCGTCGAAACGGGCGGGGTCGCTGTCCTCGTAGGCCAGTCCCGGATACGCCGCTGCCAGCGACGGCGTGTGCGTGCCGACCTGTTCGCCGGCGTGCGAATGGGCCGTGACGACCGCCACCTCGAACTCGGGATGCCCGGCGAGCAGGCGCAACAGTTCAGAGCCCGGTGTAGCCCGACGCACCCAGGATCCCTGCTTTCATCGCATAAGTATACACAGTTCTGCATATTCATGGGACTGCGGTGTCGCAGCCGACCGGGAACGACGCGATGGGTCGTCCAGGCTTGGCGGCCACACCGGTCTGGCTATCTGCGCATGTCAGTTTCGGTTGACACATCGGTGCGTCAGTCTAAACTGACAGCCATGGACATCGAGGAGCTCAACACGAATCTCTCGTCGGACGACCCGGCACTTGGGCTACGCGCCTCATTGGCGCTCCATCGCCTCGCTGAGAGAGTCGAAGCGAAGCACGTCGCGGCGGCCCGGGAGATGGGTTGGTCGTGGCAGCAGATCGGCGACGCCTTGGGCGTCACCCGCCAATCCGTCCACACCAAATACAACAAGGAGTCAGCATGACCACCGAATCCGTCGCGCCAGAGACGCTTCACGCCTGGGCCATCTGTCTGCAAGCCGCTGAGGAGGCTCGTCGCCGAGGTGATCGCCGGTATGGCACCGATCATCTCGTGCTCGCCTTGTTGCAGGATCCCTCCATCGAAGGCGTGTTGGGCGTGAGCCTCCAGCAAGCTCGTCAGGCCCTCGAGTCACTCGATCACGAAGCCATGGGCGCCCTGGGCCTGGGGCCGGCACCGACGCCCCTCCGCTGCCGATGCGCGCCGTGCCGAAGAAGCCGAGGCTCAGAGATGTCGCGCAAGGAGATCGCCTCCGCATGACGCCGGCGGCAAAGAAGGTGCTCGAGGAAGCGTCGAAGCCCAACCGCCGGAAGCTCCAGATCACGGCCCGCCAGGTGCTCGCCCAGATCCTCACTCTCCGACCACCAGACCCTGCGGCGGTTCTGCTGGACGCTCTCGGGGTGAACACGTTGGAGGTTCGGCGCCGACTGGATCCACTGACGCCCGACCGCTGAGTCCCCGGCCACATTCACGACTTCGAGCGGAGGTGCTCAGCTCGTCTTCCGCGGTGCTCGGTGAGCGCCCTGTCCGGCCTGGTCTGCCTCCCCAATCAGGGCGGCAAAGGAATCGTCGAGCTGCGCCGTCCTCGTGATCCGACATGATGGACGCAGAGACTCTTCGTAGAGGGCGATGTCCGAAGGAACCTTTCGTCCTGCACTTCTCGTTGGAGATCGAGAAACCCTTCTAGAGAAGCCTTGCGGGGCTTCGCCTCTGCGAATCCCCCCTGGGTTCCCTTGAAAGCGATGGCCGTCTTCACGTCCGAGCGGTTACCTCATCGGGTCAGGCTCGGAGGACGGATCGGCGCCTTCTGCCATGTCTTGCACCTGGCCTGGCTGGTTGCGTATCCGGCACCACCCAATGTCATCGATGCGCACAGACGTCTCACGCCTTCGACACTCGAATGCGCCAACACGATCGCCGATCGTCATCGCCTGCGGCGGATCGGCGAACACGGCGCCACCGACCTCGAAGCGATTCAGGAGCTCTGGCCGGACCTCGTGACGCTCAGTGTGTGACGTCCACGCGGCGATCGCGGCACTTTCCACGGTCTCTTCTGAGGTGACGCCTGAGGCGTCTACATTGACTGGCTGGTGGAATCCAACGACTCTGACGAGATCGTGAACTCGGTTGGCCCGACTCGCTCGGATGCGGCCCAACCGTGGGTGCAGCTTGCGCCCGGCTACGAGCGGGCCCGCAGCAGGGACGACTCGCTGGACCGGCTGGTGGAATGGCCCGCGCAGCGCGAGTGCCTTGGGGACATCACCGGTCGATCTGTCCTCGACGTCGGCTGTGGGAACGGCGGGAAACTTGCCGAGCTCGTTCGAGCTGGCGCCGGCGCCTCCGTGGGCGTCGACATCAGCGGCAGCTTCATCACCAACCGCCCGAGCGGTCTGGAACTCGTCCAGGGCGACTTGTCCGAGTTGGACTCCGTCACTGCGCTCGCGGGTCGACGGTTCGATCGGATCATGTTCTTGCAGTCCTTTGGCTACACGTCAGATCCGGTTCGCACGCTGCGGACGGCTCGGACGATGCTGACTGACGACGGCTTCATTCTGCTGACCAGGACCCAGCCGATCCGATACGCCCTGGAGCGCGCCGAGCGGAACGGGACCTCGCTCGGCGAGGAGTACTTCAGCAGGACCGTGTACTCCTACCGCGGCAGCTGGAACGATCAGATCACGCTCTCCAAAGTCCCCTACACGATGTCGGACTTGTTGAACGTCTTCAGCGCCGCAGGGCTGTGGATCGAAACTGCGATCGAGCCCCAGCTGTCCGAGGACGCCAGGCACCGCTACCCGCACAAGCAGGCGTGGATGGACAAATACCTCGGCATCCTCATCTTCGTCCTTCGCCCGCTGTCCGACCACTGGAGTCCGAAGACCGAATGATCCGCTGCTGCCGCGCCCGGGGCTCTCAGACCCGGCGTACTCGAGCAGCGCAGCGAAGTGCTGCTCATCACTGAGGTCGTTGTGACTGTGAAACCTCCTGCGAAACTTTGAACCCGAGTGAGGAGTGATGTGGGTGATGTCTCTACCGACGAGCCACACGCTGGACGTCCCCGGAGCGAGCTTGTACTACGAGGTGCAAGGTGCGGGCCCTCCGTTCATGTTGATCGGTCATCCGATGGACGCCTCGGGTTTTGCCGCGATCGCGCCCGTGCTGGCCGAGACCTTCACGGTCGTGACCTACGATCCACGGGGCTTCGGGCGCAGCACGATCGACAACCCTGACCAAGATGCCGACCCGGACCTGATAGCCAGCGATGTTCACCAGATACTCGAAGCAGCCGTCGGTAAGGCCCCCGCCTACGTCTTCGGCAGCAGTGGTGGCGCGGTGACGGGCCTCGCTCTGGTTACCCGCTACCCCGACCAGGTCGATACCCTCATCGCCCACGAGGCGCCATTGGCCCTGCTGTTGCCAGAGGCCGAGCAGGCGCGGGCGGGATTCCACGAGATCTACGCCACGTTCTCGGAGAAGGGCATCGGGGCAGCTTGGGATGCCTTCTCTTCCTTCACCGGCTTGACCATGCGCCCACCTGAGGCACCGGCCGATCCCCAACCACCCTCGGCTGAGGAGGTGGCGACGAGCACGCGGTTCTTCGAGCACGGCCTCTTGCCAATCGCTCTGTACCAACCCGACTTCCCGGCCCTAGAAGCGGCGCCGACCCGGATCATTGTGGCAGGAGGAGCTGCGTCGAGGGGCGAGTTCCCCCACCGCACGGCCGTCGCACTGGCCGGACGACTCGGCACACCGCTGATGGAGTTCCCAGGGGGGCATGTGGGTTTTCTCACCGAGCCGGTCGAATTTGCCTCAGTCCTGACACGTGCCTTGGCCTAATTCAACCGAAGGCATGCAGCGACTCCGAGGCGACGAACTGGTGCATTCCGCACTGGGTACCGTGCAAACTGGTTCGAGTGCGGGTGGAGATCCATGTTCGGCCGAATTCATCAACTCCGCACGTCGGCGGGGACTTCGACGGGGCACTCGTCGTTCGCGTCGCTGAGCCGGCAGATGGCGGGCGGGCGACCGAGGCCGCTCTGAGAGCCGTGGCAGCGGCCGTTGACACGCCACGTCGCTCAGTGACGCTCTTGAGGGGCCCGAAGAATCGGCGGAAGCTCCTGGAGATTCAGACCACATCCGTGGACGCTCGGCGCATTCAGAAGGCAGTTGATCTATTGCGTTCTTCCAGACGTGCGTGACCATGCTGCTCCGTCCGGGCCTTCTGGGCTCCTCCCGGCTCACGCTGAAACCACTCCAGAACGGCGCAGCCGCCAGGTTGATCGGCGAGATTGCCCCCGACCCGAGGGCGTCAGCCAGGGTTCCCGTACGTTCGCCGAGGGACGATAAGCACGGCAGCGCTGCGCTCTTCGAACATCACTCGGTCGTATTCGGGCCAGTCCTCATGCGTTCCCCCGGCGGCTACGAAGACCTCACGAAGCAGTAGGCGCAGGCTTTCGCCATCCACATCCGGATGGGGGTCGTCTGGTCCAATGATCTGGGCTTCTCCTTCGACGGCCGCCCATCGCCAGCCGACCCGAGCGACAATCGTGGCCCGGGGATCGTCGCGGAGGTTGTCCAGCTTGCGAAGGCCGCGGGCAACGAGGCCGACCACGGCCACGTCAGTCACCGGGTGCTGCAAGACGCCGGCGTTGACGACCGAGGCTGCCACGCTGCCATTCCTACGGATTGAGCTGAGGACACACAGCCCGTGGTCGAGAGGTACCAGGTCGCTGAACACTGAAAGATCTGCCACAGGACTCCATCCAGTTCGGCGCAAAGGTGGCTTGCGCTCGGACCTAAGCGTACGCGCAGCTCGCGCAGGACACGATCGCAGGCGAGGACTTGGCTGGTGACATATGCGGCGAACGTCGGCAGTCACCCAGGAACTCACTGACATGCGGTTTGCGTCTTCAACTTCGGCTGTGGCGCCTCGCCCCGACCTGCGGGGCCACTCCGCAACCTACGATCCCGTCGGCAGAAAGAACTCGAGCTGAATGTTGTCCGGGTCCCGAAATGCGAGACCATGGATTGCGAGCATCGGCTCAAACCAAATCGCCTCTCGAAACGTTTCCTCGTCAATGACCGCAACGGGAGGCGATTCGAAGAGGCGCCCGTACCACTCGATGCTTCGTTCGAGGTAGAGCAAGCTACGACCAACCACCGGGTCGTAGGGTTGTCGTCATGGCTCCACAGCAGGGGAGGTCTCCATGGCACTGATGCGAAGGTCCGAGATGCTGGAGGGTTCCCCACTTCCAGGCTGGTCGGGCCGATTCTTCCACTCCGAGAACATGACCTTCGCTCATTGGGACATCGAACCGACCGCTGATGATCTCCATGAGCACCAACACCCTCAAGAAGAGGTTTGGAACGTTGTTGAAGGGGAGCTCGTCTTGGTGCTTGCAGGGCAAGAGTGGCACCTTGGTCCTGGAGACGCGGCCGTCATACCCCCCGAGACACCGCATTCTGTCCGGATCATTGCGCGATGCCGCGCCGTCATTGCCGACTACCCAGTCCGGAAGACCCTCCCCGGAGTCTCGCAGCTCTAGCGCCGCATTGTCGGCGTACGGCCATACAGGCGGAGTCGACCAGAGAGGACCGGGAGGTCAGAATGGGAGTCGTGGAGGAAAGTCGAACAGCGAGGAGAGCGCTGTCCAGAGGACTCGTCGTTGCACTTGTGCTTCTCGGCCTGTTCCTGGGTCACCGAGTTCGCCAGCGCCGGACTGTCGGTACTCACAGCTGAGCGACTACCACAGACCAGCTTGATCGCGACGTATCTGATGGCCAACGAGGTGGCGAAGGACGCCAGAGATCCCGCTACACCGTCCTCAGCGGCGTTCCGCGAAATGAACAGCCTTCCTTCGGCCTAGACCTGTTCCCCCCCGGTGACCACTGGCGCCGCCTCAGGCGGGGAATCACCGGTTCGCTGTTCGCTCCTTTTGCCTGCGCCGATATTCCGGATCATCTCGTCACCAAGA